>NZ_CP034842.1:0-1339207 GCF_004006635.1 Fusobacterium necrophorum subsp. necrophorum
TTAATCTTCATAATTCCTCCTTGATTGTATTACTAATACTTCTTTTAAATTCGAAATATTAAAACTCGGCTTCACAACAATACTCGTAAATAAAGAATTTTCTCCTTCATCAATTTCAGAAATATATCCAATATACATCTCTCCTGGATAAATATCACTGATTCCTGAAGTATAAATTTTATCTCCCACTTTTAGAGAATCATCGTATACATTCGGCTCAAAATACAGCTTATCTTCTCCTATTCCCTTAACGACCCCAAATATATGATTTTCTGATTTTGCACTGACTACAATTCCCTCTTTAGTTATCATATAAACTAAAGAACTGTTCTCTTGCACTTCTACAACTCGTCCAATTACTTTTTCACCTTGAGAAACAATCATATTTTTTTTTATTCCGTCTTTAGAACCCAAGTCAATGTAAAATTGTTCATACATATTTTCTGGTTTTCTAAAATAGACCTTTGCAAATTGAATTTTTTCTGTTAAACTTTGTTTCATTTCCAACAAAGAGGTCAGTCTTTTATTCTCTTCTAACAAAATTTTATTCTCTCTCAAAATAAACTTTAACTTGTTATTTTCTAATTTCAATATTTCATTTTCTCGAAACAATCTTTCTCGATTTAAATAGGTCTGAAAACTATCTGTAACATTTTCTTTGGATTTATAAATTCTAGCCTGAATTGGAAGAAAAAAATTTTCTAAGCGATATTTGAGATAATTTAAAGAATTAGTAAACAACAATAAAAAAATACACATCATTCCTAAAAGAGCAAAAGTAAAACGATTTCTTTTTTTTTCATTATTACGATTTATTTTCATAAATTTAAAGTCCTTTACAAAACTATTATTTTGACACTATTTCATTCTATAGTACCATTTTTTTTTACAAATTTCAATATAAATACAACATTTTCAAAGTTTTTTCTTTAAATTTTCCCAAAAAATAAAAAAAATGGCGCTTCCTAATGGACTCGAACCATTGACACTGCGGTTAACAGCCGCATGCTCTACCGACTGAGCTAAGGAAGCACTCTTTAGAAAAGCTTGGCAAATACATATCCTCCCGGGTCGCTTCCAACCAAGTACTTTCTGCGTATATGGGCTTAACTTCTAGGTTCGGAATGTGTCTAGGTGTACCCCCATAGCTATACTCACCAAGCATTGTTACTATAACATACTTTTTCTTTCTTGTCTATCGCTTTTTTCCCATAGACCTTCAAAACTGTATAGTAGTCTCACAAACTCCTGATTAAAATTTCGTTCGATTAGTATTGGTCAGCTAAACACATTACTGCGCGTACACCCCCAACCTATCTAGCTCCTGTTCTCGAAGCTTCCTCTTAGAATACTTATCTTGAAGCTAGTTTCCCGCTTAGATGCTTTCAGCGGTTATCTATGCCAAACGTGACTACCCAGCTATGCCACTGGCGTGACAACTGGTACATCAGAGGTTTGTCCATCCCGGTCCTCTCGTACTAAGGACAGATCTTCTCAATATTCTTGCGCCTACAGTGGATAGGGACCGAACTGTCTCACGACGTTCTGAACCCAGCTCACGTACCGCTTTAATGGGCGAACAGCCCAACCCTTGGGACCTTCTCCAGCCCCAGGATGCGATGAGCCGACATCGAGGTGCCAAACCCTACCGTCGATATGGACTCTCGGGTAGGATCAGCCTGTTATCCCCAGGGTAGCTTTTATCCGTTGAGCGACGACCCTTCCATACGGAATCGCCGGATCACTATGTCCTGCTTTCGCATCTGCTCGACCCGTCAGTCTTGCAGTCAAGCTCTCTTTTGCCATTGCACTCTGCGGTTGATTTCCATCCAACCTGAGAGAACCTTTGAACGCCTCCGTTACTCTTTCGGAGGCGACCGCCCCAGTCAAACTGCCCACCTAGCACTGTCTCCATACCTCCAAAGTACAGATTAGAATTTCAGCAGGGAATGGTTGGTATTCCACCGATGACTCCGGTACAGCTAGCGCCATACCTTCCCAGTCTCCCAACTATCCTATACATGCCATGCCAAAACCCAATACCAAGCTACAGTAAAGCTCCATGGGGTCTTTCCGTCCTACTGTAGGTAACCGGTATCTTCACCGGTAATACAATTTCACCAGGCCTCCCGTCAAGACAGCGCTCAAATCATTACACCATTCGTGCAGGTCGGAACTTACCCGACAAGGAATTTCGCTACCTTAGGACCGTTATAGTTACGGCCGCCGTTCACCGGGGCTTCAATTCGGAGCTCTCACTCCTCCTCTTAACCTTCCGGCACTGGGCAGGTGTCAGCCCATATACTTCGCCTTACAGCTTCGCATAGACCTGTGTTTTTGTTAAACAGTTGCTTGAGCCTCTTCACTGCGACCTCTCTGCGCTTTGTATTGCTTGTATACTCACACCAAGAGGCACCCCTTCTCCCGAAGTTACGGGGCCATTTTGCAGAGTTCCTTAACGAGAGTTAGCCTGTCCGCTTTAGATTTCTCATCCTGACCACCTGTGTCGGTTTCCAGTACGGGCAGTCTCTACTTTACCGCTAGAAGCTTTTCTCGGCAGCGTGGGATTTGCGCATTCCTCTTGCGAGTATATGTCACACCTCAAGTCTAACCTGGCGGATTTGCCTACCAAGTCACTCTACATGCTTCTACAGACTCTTCCGTTCGTCTGCGCGCATACCCTTCTGCGTCCCTCCTTCACAAAGTAGAACTGGCACAGAAATATTCATCTGTTTTCCATTCGCCTACGCATTCTAGCCTGGGCTTAGGTCCCGGCTTACTCAGGGAAGACAAGCTTTACCCTGAAAACCTTGGTCTTCCAGCGGGGGAGATTCTCACTCCCCTTCTCGCTACTTATTCCTGCATTCTCACTTCTGATACCTCCAGAGTTCCTTTCAGTCCTCCTTCGACGGCCTACAGAACGCTCTCCTACCATGTCTTACGACATCCACAGCTTCGGTTCATATCTTAGCCCCGTTACATTGTCGGCGCAGAGACTCTCGACTAGTGAGCTATTACGCACTCTTTCAAGGAATGGCTGCTTCTAAGCCAACCTCCTAGTTGTTTAAGAATCTCCACCTCCTTTCCCACTTAGATATGATTTGGGACCTTAGCTGGTGGTCTGGGTTGTTTCCCTTTCGACGATGGAAGTTAACTCCCATGGTCTCACTCCTGCGCTCTTGAATAATGGTATTCGGAGTTTGATTGAATTCAGTAAGCTATATGCCCCCTAGTTCAGTCAGTGCTCTACCCCCATCATTAAACACGCAAGGCTGCACCTAGATGCATTTCGGAGAGAACGAGCTATCTCCCGGTTCGATTGGCTTTTCACCCCTAAACCTACCTCATCCCCCAACTTTTCAACGGCGGTGGGTTAGGACCTCCACTGTGTCTTACCACAGCTTCATCCTGGACAGGCTTAGATCACCGGGTTTCGCGTCTACGCTCCACGACTCTTGCGCCCTATTCAGACTCGGTTTCCCTTCGGCTCCGTTCTTCTTAACCTCGCCATGAAACGTAACTCGCAGGATCATTCTCCAAAAGGCACGCCATCACCACCAAAGTGGCTCTGACCGCTTGTAAGCACACAATTTCAGGTTCTCTTTCACTCCCCTCCCGGGGTTCTTTTCACCTTTCCCTCACGGTACTATGCGCTATCGGTTAGAAAGAGTATTTAGCCTTACGAGATTTGGTCCTCGCAGATTCATGCAGAATTCCTCGTGTTCCACATTACTTGGGAGAAGAGATACAGCGCAAGAAAACTACCAATACAGGACTTTCACCTTCTACGGTAGACCTTTCCAGATCTTTCTTGTTCCTTTGCTTACGTCTGCGAAATAGCTTGCAGTTCTTTCTCTCTCTTTCCCGCTACCCCATATCCACAACGGCTGCATCCTTGACATGAATACGGTTTAGGCTCTACCCCGTTCGCTCGCCGCTACTTAGGGTATCGTTGTTACTTTCTTTTCCTCGGATTACTTAGATGTTTCAGTTCACCCGGTTCCCTCTTTCGTGTAAAGACATGACTCTTTACAGATTGCTCCATTCGGAAATCTTGGCATCCACGTTCGTTTGCAACTTCGCCAAGCTTATCGCAGCTTACCACGTCCTTCTTCGGCTCTTTCTACCTAGGCATCCCTTGTGTGCCCTTTGTTACTTTAATCTTGTTTTTTTCTTTGACAGCTAACTCTAGAAACTAGAGTTCTTTGTTCTTTATTCTTGTTTGTTTTTTGATCTACTATACAGTTTCCAAGGTCCATGCGCGAACCCTTCCAAAGAAGAAAGAACAACAAGAATACTCCTTAGAAAGGAGGTGATCCATCCGCACGTTCCCGTACGGATACCTTGTTACGACTTCACCCCAATCGCTAACCACACCCTCGGAGCATCCTTCCCTAAGGTTAGGCCTGCTACTTCAGGTGCAACCAACTCTCGTGGTGTGACGGGCGGTGTGTACAAGACCCGAGAACGTATTCACCGCAACATTGCTGATTTGCGATTACTAGCGATTCCAACTTCATGTACTCGAGTTGCAGAGTACAATCCGAACTAAGAATAGTTTTCTGAGATTTGCTCCCCCTCGCGGGTTTGCCGCTCTCTGTACTACCCATTGTAGCACGTGTGTAGCCCAGCGTATAAGGGGCATGATGACTTGACGTCATCCCCACCTTCCTCCTGCTCGTCGCAGGCAGTATCGCATGAGTCCCCAACTGAAGGATGGTAACATACGATAGGGGTTGCGCTCGTTGCGGGACTTAACCCAACATCTCACGACACGAGCTGACGACAGCCATGCACCACCTGTCACTACGTTCCCCCGAAAGGGCACCGGCGCATCTCTGCTCCGTTCGTAGGATGTCAAACGCTGGTAAGGTTCCTCGCGTTGCGTCGAATTAAACCACATGCTCCACCGCTTGTGCGGGTCCCCGTCAATTCCTTTGAGTTTCATACTTGCGTACGTACTCCCCAGGCGGATTACTTATCGCGTTAGCTTGGGCGCTGAGGTTTGACCCCCAACACCTAGTAATCATCGTTTACAGCGTGGACTACCAGGGTATCTAATCCTGTTTGCTACCCACGCTTTCGCGCTTTAGCGTCAGTATCTGTCCAGTAGGCTGGCTTCCCCATCGGCATTCCTACAAATATCTACGAATTTCACCTCTACACTTGTAGTTCCGCCTACCTCTCCAGTACTCTAGTAAGGCAGTTTCCAACGCCATACGGAGTTGAGCTCCGCATTTTCACATCAGACTTTCCTTGCCGCCTAGACGCGCTTTACGCCCAATAAATCCGGATAACGCTTGCGACATACGTATTACCGCGGCTGCTGGCACGTATTTAGCCGTCGCTTCTTCTGTCGGTACCGTCACTGACTTCTTCCCGACTGAAAGCACTTTACATTCCGAAAAACGTCATCGTGCACACAGAATTGCTGGATCAGACTTGTGGTCCATTGTCCAATATTCCCCACTGCTGCCTCCCGTAGGAGTAAGGGCCGTGTCTCAGTCCCCTTGTGGCCGTTCACCCTCTCAGGCCGGCTACCCATCATTGCCTTGGTGGGCCGTTACCTCACCAACTAGCTAATGGGACGCAAAGCTCTCTCTTAGCGCATCTAGCTTTCATGATTCCTCCATGCGAAAAAACCATAATATCCGGTATTAGCATCCGTTTCCAGATGTTGTCCCAGACTAAGAGGCAAGTTCTTTACGCGTTACTCACCCGTGCGCCACCCAAGTCCGAAGACTCGAGTCGACTTGCATGTGTTAAGCATTCTGTCAGCGTTCATCCTGAGCCAGGATCAAACTCTTCGTTCGATGTTTCTCAGTTTCACTGTTTTGATTTTTTTACACCTTGTTTGTGTTGTCTGCTTGTTGTCTTTCTTATTCTCTTTGTGAAGGTCCATTCCGCTCTTGCGGACGTCTAGTATCTTACCACACTTCTTAGTTCTCGTCAACTCTTTTTTTCTTTTTTGAAAAATTTTGTAAATTGCAATAGTAAATGTCACACTAAGAAAAATATTTTGTAAGTTCTTTAGAATATACTTCTAAGGAACTTTTCCCATTAAATAATTTTCTTGGATATGAATTCATCCACTCTTCTATTCTTATTATTTCTTCTTCGCTTATAGAACCTATATCTACTCCCTTTTTTATATAGCGCCTAATTAATTTATTATTATTTTCATTACTTCCTCTTTCTCCTGAACTATAACTATGCGCATAAAAGTATTCTATTCCTAACTCTTCTATTGCTTCAGCATTCATAAATTCGCTTCCATTATCACTTGTAATTGTCTTTATTAGTTCTGGATATTCTCTAACAATATTTTTTACTGTTTCCACAACATCTTTTACTGTTTTAGACTTTAATTTTCTTATTACTTCTAATCTTGATTTTCTATCTGTAAGAACTAAAAGACATGAAGAGCTTCCTCTTTTGCCTACAACAGTGTCCATCTCAAAATGACCTATTTCCTCTCTATTATTAATTAGCTGTGCCCTTTGTTCTATTGATTTTCCTCCTTGTTTTCTTATTCTTTTTTCTTTGAGAGATTTTTTTCTTATATCTTTTTTGTAACACATATCTTTCTCAGTAAATTTTATAAATAATTCTTTATGAATATAGTTATACAATGTTTTTAATGATATATTTACATTGAAACCCTTCTTTTTAGCACTTTCTAAAGCTGCATAGGGAGAATTTTTATCAATAAGCATAGAGTTTTCTAGAAAATTAATTAATTCATAATTCTTATCTATTTTTAAATTACCTTCTTTTTTTCTTTGAGAATCATTATATTTTCTTTGAGCTTTATGCGCAGAGTATGTGTCGTAAAGAGATAAATCAGAGTTTTGTAATCCTTCTACCCAACCTCTTTTAATTTCTCTTTGAATAGTTCTCCTAGAAACATCAATTAACTGAGCAATCTTAGTTTTAGAATACCCTAATTTAAAGTAAGCTTCAATTTTTCCTCTTTCAATGGAAGTTAAATGTTTACCTTTTTCTCTTTTTATAGTATACTTTTGTTGAACCATAGTAGTTTATCTCCTTTTGATTGATCGGCAAATTAATCATATCATAGAAAACTACTTATGGTTCTTTTTATTTTATTTTAGTGTGACACTTTATTTTACAACTTAAATTTTTTGAAAAATTTTTTTGAATCATGTGAAAATGAAAAAAAAATGCCTTCTACTTTTCAGTATCTGGCATTTTTACTTCTTACTTTTTTTGTCGAATTGGAATATTTGCCAACAAAGCTATTTGTCTTGGATCATCATCACAATTTGACATTTCTATATTCAATTGCTCCTGATCAATTTCAACATACTCAGATAACACTTGAATGATATCATCCTTTATTCGTTCCATAACTCCAGAAGGTAACATTGCTCTATCTTGCATTAAAACTAATTTTAATCGACTTTTTGCTTCATCTTTAGAGTTACTTTTTTTCAAAAAATCAAACATTCCCATTTCTCATCACCCTCTAAAAATAAATTTCAATCGATCAAAAAATCCCATTTTGACATCTAAATTCAAAAACTCTACTTCTTTTCCATCAATTCTTTCTACAATATTTCGATAAGCTTTTGCAGCAAGAGACTCTCCTCTATATATTAAAGGTTCCCCTTTGTTTGTAGATATGACAATACTCTCATCATCCGGAACGACACCAATTAAGGTAATAGCTAAAATATCCAACATATCTTCTAAACTCAACATATTATTTTCTTTTACCATATCCATTCGAATACGATTGATAATCAATTTTGGTTCCTTAATACCATTTGCTTCCAATAAACCAATAATTCGGTCCGCATCTCTCGCTGCTGAAATTTCAGGAGTTGTGACCACAATTGCTCTATCCGCAGCAGCAATAGCATTTTTAAATCCTTGTTCTATTCCTGCTGGACAATCTATGATAATATAGTCAAAATCTTTTCGTAAAGCTTCTACCAAAGTCTTCATTTGCTCTTCATTGATGTCATTTTTATCCCGAATTTGTGCAGCAGGCAATAGTGATAAATTGGAACAACGTTTATCTTTAATCAAAGCTTGTGGTATTCGGCATTTCCCCTCGATAACATCCACCAAATCATATACAATTCTATTTTCCAAACCCATGACCACATCCAGGTTTCGTAATCCAATGTCTGTGTCAATCAACAATACTTTATGACCTTTCTCTGCTAAACCCGCGCCAATATTGGCTGTTGTTGTGGTTTTTCCAACTCCACCTTTTCCAGAAGTAACTACAATTACTTGACTCATACTATCCCCACTCCTCGATTACGATTTCTCCTTGTTTGACTTGCGCTATTTGAAATGAACCTTTTTTTACTCTATTGGTATCTAAAATCTCTTTTTGCAAAACTTTAGAAGTCTTGCTCCCAATTGTCAACTTTACAGGATTTAAAAACATCGCCGCCACAAAACTGTTATGAGAGTCTTCCATTCCTGCATAAACAGTTCCATTTAAGTGTCCCAATACTAAAACATTTCCAGAAGTCCTAATCAAAGAACCCGGATTGACATCTCCTAAAATTACTAAATTCCCATCATATTCAAGTTGATTTCCGGAGCGTAAGGTTCCTCGAAAAAATTTAGTTGGCCCCTCCTCTGAAACACTATGAAAAAGAGAAAAACGATTGACTTCTTTTACTTTCTCTCCTGAAAAAACATATACAATATTTAAATTACTATGTAGACGAATTAAATCAATCAACACATTTTCTTCCAGTTCACTCAACTCTCTACCAGTGAATTCTATAGCCATTTTTCCTTCACCAATAAAGTTTTTTGCTTCTTTCATTTTTTCAATCATGCTATTTCTTAGTGTGATGAAGTCAACTTCTCCATTCAACTGAATTTCTAGCCTATCTTTTTTTCCTTTTAAAATAACATAATTTTTCATAGAATTCACCCAATTTAACATATTTTTTATAGTATAACACACAATTATTTCGTTATCAACATTTTTATAATATTCCTACAAAAAAAGGAGGGAATTTCCTCCTTTTCATTTTTGTACATCCTGATTTTTAATTATTTGCGCAAGTAATATCACATTCTGCAACTGTTCCAGCCGATAATTCCTTTTCTGCAATAACATCTTCAATATGTTCTTTCATTTCTGTCAATGTTTCTAAATCCATAGCTTCATAGTTCGTAGAAGTAGATGTTTTTACATTGATTCCTTGCTTTCTTAAGAAATTATCCACCTTATCTTGATTTTTCTTATACAAGTAGTATCCTACTGCTGCCACTCCTATTCCAATAACAATCCCTACACAGTGTTCTCTCTTAAAATTTCCGACTCCATTTCCAAATCCAAACATTTTCATTCCTCCTTAATTTTACTTATTTTGTACTGATAGTTATATATTTTTCCGTTCCTCTATTCCCTTTCTTTTTATTAAAAAAGACATGATGTACTAAGTCACTTAAATTTTCAATCGAATTATCTTCTCTGACATCAGCAATATAATGATATTGTCCCTCTTTATCCTTTAATCGAAATATCTTAATTTCTTTGCTAGATGAATGATTCACAATCAAATGTCGACCAAAAGTTGTCAACCACATCAAAGCAATAGACGATATGGAATTGTTATCAAAATAAGATTTTATTAAATAAAGTGCAGGCACTAATTCAATGTCAAAAAAGCCTTTTCTTTTCGTTTCCGAATAGGCATGCTCCACTAAAGCAGTTGTGGTTAAAGCCAAGGCAAAATGATTCATAGTTGCTTGCAAAGCAGTGTTTGTCACCTGTTTTAAACTATGTAAAAATGAAATCATAATGGCTGCCCCTGAATACATTGATAAAGAATTTAATGATTTCGCTTCATATTCCTCAATCAATCGAACCGGTACCATTCCATTTTCTATTGATAGTGCTGTAACTACTCTATAAATCACTTCCTGTAAGTAAATCTCGTCAGGATTGAATTCCACCAACAGAGTATTTGTTCTAAAATTATATCTCAATCTTATCTTGCTATTGTCACATTTCAGAGAATGAGCAAAACTCTTTAAGTCCCTGATTCGTTCTGAAACTTGAAAACGAATACGATTTGGTAACTTATGTAATATCGTCAAGGTCAATTTTCTCATATGTTTCCTCTCTATTTATTCACATCATATTTTAATAATTTTAAGGAATTCCCAACTACTAAAATAGTTGTAGCATTATGTAAAACAGAACCATAAATAGCTGGTAAAATTCCTGTTGCCCCCAATACCAAAGCAAAACTGTTCATTCCGATTGCCATAGCAAAATTTTCTTTAATTGTCTTCACCGTTTTTTGAGCAAGACCGACAACGCCTGGAACTAATAGAGGATCATCGGAAGTAATTGTAATATCAGCTGCTTCCATTGCCACATCGGTTCTTGTACTTCCCAAAGCGACCCCTACATTCGCATATGACAAAGCCGGAGCATCGTTGATTCCATCCCCAATCATAATTACCTTAGAACCTCCTGATTGAAATTTTAGAATATTTTTTGCTTTGTCTTCCGGTAACAATTCAGATTCATATCGATCCATAGACATTCTGGAAGCAATCGTCTCTGCCTGTTGTCGTAAATCTCCTGTCAATAGGACAATATCATCAATTCCTTGATTTCTTAAACGATTGATTGCCTTTTTAATATTTTCTCTAGGAGGATCAGAAACCCCTATAATTCCTATCAGTTCTTCATTTTTGGCAACGTAAATAATAATTTCTCCCCGATGTAAAATTCCTCTCACGGTTTCCTGTGTTTCTTCCAAGGAAACATTATTTTCTTCCATGTATTTTCGGCTTCCCACTCGAATAACATCTTTCCCAACCATAGTTTCCATTCCCTTTGCTACAATAACTAAAGGATCTTGATGTTTCGGAATATTTAAACCTCGCTCCTTCATTTCGTTTAAAATCGCGATTGCCAAAGGATGAGAAGAAGTTTCTTCTGCTGCTGCTGCCAAAGATAACATTTTGTTTTCTGTCATTCGTTTTCCAAAAACCTGAAGAGTCTGCACTTTCGGTTTACCTTCTGTAATAGTTCCCGTTTTATCAAAAATCACGGTATCTGATTTGGATAACTCTTCAATATAGTTACTTCCCTTGATTAAAATCCCATTTTTTGCCCCCGTGTTGATTGCCGCTGAAAAAGCAGTTGCCGTTGAAAGACGAATTCCACAGGAATAATCAATCACTAACATACTTAATGATTTTTGAACATTTCTGGTAGCAAGGTATACAATTCCTGCCAATAAAAAATTTAAAGGAATCAACTGTGCTGAAAAAGTATCGGCATAGGACTGAATATCCGCCTTATTAAAATTGGCATCTTCTACCAATTTTATAATTCTGGAAACAGCTCTGTCATCTCCTACTTTTTCTGCTTCCACTGTAATACTTCCGTTCTTAAGAATAGTCCCTGCAAAAACTTCTTCTCCTCGTTTTTTAGTTACCGGCATGTATTCTCCGGTAATAGAGGATTGATCTATCAAAGCTTCTCCCTTTTGTATCAATCCGTCCACACTGATCTTTTCTCCGGTTTGTACTAAAATCAAATCTCCTCTTTGCACTTCCTCAATCGGAATTCTTTTAACCGAAGCATCTTCCATTTCTTTCCAAACAAAATTTTCTCCGACACTCAGCATATCTTTAATAGCCCCTCGTGTCTTCTGCATCGTATATACTGTTAAAAGTTCTGCGAATTCTTCTAAAATCATAATTGTCAAAGCTGTCTTTTCTTTTCCTAAGGCAATACTGCTAAGAATAGCACTGGAACTAAGGGTGTCTGCATTCGGTCTTTTATTTTTTACTAAGGATAATAGACCATTTTTTAGTACAGGCATCGCCAAAGATAAGGTAGCTAAAGTATTATAATTGAAAAATCTGGATATCCCCACAGCTGTAGGACCGGACGGACGGAAAATGTTATAAACCAATAACATAGAAGAAGCCACTATCTTTTGAATAATTTCCTTTGGAGATTCTTCCTGTAATTTTCTTTCAATCACATATTTACTTCCGTTTGCTATTTTTTCATTTTTGTAGATTTCCACCAGATAGGCATTTAGAGTATTTTGTAATAGAGAGAGCAGGTTCTGATCTGTTAAAGTAATGTCTTCAAAATAAATGACAATGCTTCCTGTAATTTGAGATATATGGACTCTTTCTATATAACGTACCTGCATCAATTGCTTTTCTACTTCTTCTCTCAATTCTCCAAGATATTTTAAAGCCCTTGATTTAATTCGGATTCTTCCTCGAATTCTATGTTTTATTTCACAACTGAGTAAATAATTTTTATTTGACACTTAAAGATCTCCTCTCCTCAATTCTTTCTTTAATAACTCATAAAATCTATCTAAGTTCTTCTCTATCTCCCTTAAAGTCATTTTCTCATACAAATCCGAATGATCCACAATAATTTTCCAAACAGCATTCAGCCAAGAAACAATTTCCTTATCTTGAATCACTTTTTCATCATAATGAATTAAAACTTTATTTGTCAAATAGGAATATTCTATAGACTGAATTCCCTCCTTGGATAAAATCAAATCCGTTGTATAATGTTCATGCTTCCTCATTTCTTCCGGAATATTGGAAAGTCCCGGAACAAATAATCTCAATCTGCCGGGAATACTATGAACAATTTTGAGTTGATGAAACATCAAATATGTCGTTTTTAAAAAATTTTTTAACATACCTATTCCCTCCCCTTCGTGATAAGATTATACGCCCACCAAAGTAAAGTGGCTCCAGATGGTAATTGTGGGGTCAATCTCAGTTTTTTAATCCCATAATACATAAAAATACCGGAAACAATGAGTTTACTATCCAACAAACCTTTACTTTTGTTATAAATAGAAAAATCAAGAGCCTCGAAAACATTTTGAAATAAAAGCTTTAACTTTCCAGGTTTTTTCCGAAAAGCCTCTTCTTCCAAATGTAACATTTTTAAAATCACCAAATACAAAAAGGAGGCTTCTATTTTCGTTTCTTGAAACAATACTAAAACAGAGCCAATTTTTTCATTGATTTTGACACTTTCCACTCCATCAATTTGCTTCAAATTCTTTAAAAATTCCGTTTCCAGCTCTACATTTTGAATTAAAGCATCTGTTTGAACTCTCAATCTTCCCGAATGATAATGTTTCACTTCCATTACCCCATAAAAACTTGGCAACATATTTTTCTCCTTTTTTTATTTTGATAAAAATATTTTGTTTTGATAATTTTATTTTAATTTTTAATATATTAAATTTTTATAAAAATATTTTATTACCCTATTTTATTCCTTTTTTGTGAAGAATGCAAGTATTTTTTCTTTTTTTCTTCCTTACTGAAAACCCAAAATTTCCAATGGATTTTTTCAAACTCGGAAAATATTCCCCATGAGAATATGTCATTAAATTTGCCTGTTCAAAATGGATCTTATTTTCTTTGTCTATAAGACTCTCCTCTACCAAACAAGATAGAATTTCTGCCAAAAAAAGATGATGTGTCCCCAAAGAAATAATTTCCGTTACCTTACATTCCAAAGCAACAGGACACTCCTCGATATAGGAGCTCGATACTTTCTCTCCTTGTTTTAAATGAAAGCCCATTTTCTTTATTTTATCTTCCTTTCTTCCACTTCGTACACCACAATAGTCTACTTCCTTAACCAAATTCTTACTCGGTAAATTTACTGTGAATTCCATACTTTCTTTGATATATTCATAAGAAAGTCTTTCTGGACGAATGGAAATAGACAGCATAGGGGGCTTTGTACAAACAGTCCCTATCCAAGCTACTGTAAATACATTTTCTTCTCCATTTTTATTCTTGGAAGTAACGAGAACAACCGGAACAGGATTTAACATAACACTAGGTTTGAAAATTTTTTTCATTTTCTTTTTCCTTTCATTCTTTTTAAAAATATTATACCATAAGAAAAAAAGACTTCCTACTGTTTTAGAAAAGTCTTTTTTAAATGCTTTTATTTTGCAGATAAGGCTGCCATTGTAATATAGTTGTACGGTTTATTGAAATGCGGTAAGAAGAAAATATCCAATAATTTTAGTTTGTCAATAGTTACTTTCTCTTGGATTGCCAAAGAGAACATATGAATTGCCATAGAAATATCTTCTCTGGATGCTATTTGAGCCCCCAAAATAATTCGCGTATCTAAATTATAGACAATTCGAATGGTGACAGGGTGATTTTCTATTTCCATAAATTCCGGTCTTTGTAAGTCGGTATATGTTGTTTCTCCTGCCTTAATTCCCAATCGTTGTGCTTTCTCAAAAGTTAGTCCGGTAGAAACCATATTCAATCCATAGATAGAAATTCCGTTCGATCCCTGCACTCCAATTCCTTCCAAATAAGTTCCCGCAGCATTGTGAGCCGCTACAATTCCGGAACGTACAGCATTAGTCGCTAAAGCAATATAGTTCACATCATCAATGGTATTATCATAAACCGTTGCACAATCTCCAATTGCATAAACTCCCTCTTTACTCGTCTTCTGTGTTTTATCCACTTTATAAGCTCCATTTCGGAAAGTTTCCAATTGATCTTTCGCAAGTACGGTATTAGGTCTGAAACCTACACATAAAACTACCATGTCCGTTTTAAATTCTTCCTTATCCGTTACAACAGACTCCACTTTTCCATTCCCTTTGATTTCTTTTAGTAATTGATCATATCGAAGCTCAATGCCATGATCTGCCAAATTTTTATCCATCATCTCTCGAAAGGTTCTATCATAATAAGTAGACAGACAATCTTCACAAAAGTCTACTAAACTTACTTCTTTTCCCCAACGTTTAAAAGCTTCCGCCAATTCTACTCCAATATATCCTGCTCCCACCACAGTTACATGTTTAATATCCTTATTGGCATTTAATTTTTCGATAACTTCCTTCGCATTTTGATATAGTTTTACAAATTGTACATTCTCCAGTTCTGTTCCGGGTACCGGCAGCTGAATTGGTAAAGAACCTGTTGACAAGATTAACTTATCATAGCTTTCTCGATATTCTTTTCCATCTTGAACTCCTTTGGCATATACAAACTTATTTTCAAAATCAATTTTGTATACTTCTGTTTCCATGTGAATCTTAGCCCCTTTTCCTTCTAAAATTTTCTTAGAAGAATAAAATAGTCCATCCCCGGAAGAAATTTGCCCACCGATCCATAAAGCCATTCCACAACCTAAAAAACTAATATTGGAATTTCGATCAAAAACAATCAATTCTTTATCCTTATAATTATCTAAAATCGTATTAATCGCTGCAGTTCCTGCATGATTCGCCCCCACTACTACAATTTTTTCCAAAATAATTCACTCCTTTTTTAACTAGACTTTTTTAATACACATTATCTATCATATCACATCCTTTAGCTTTCGTAAATATTTTTTTATTTTTTTTATAAACTTTTATTTATTTTTATATTTCGGATATTTTGTTTTATTTTTTATATTTTTGTTGCATTTCATAATAAAATCTTGTATACTATAATGGATAGTGATAGATATACTTGTTACTACTGAGGTTTAATATTTGATAAGTCTTTCAATTTGTAATTCTCTTCAATATTATCTTAAAGTTACAATTTTATCATTCACCACATTATTTTTATGGAGGTTACAAATGAAAGGTACTGTGAAATGGTTTAACAAAGAAAAAGGGTTTGGATTTATTACTGGAGAAGACGGGAAAGATGTTTTTGCACACTTCTCTCAAATCCAAAAAGAAGGATTTAAAGAATTATTTGAAGGACAAGAAGTTACTTTTGATATTACAGAAGGACAAAAAGGACCTCAAGCGTCTAACATCATTATCGTAAAATAAGTGAATGTTAATAATCCCGGCAACTTCTGGAAGAAGTTGCCTTTTTCTTTTTCTCTATTTTAGTTTGAAGTAGGAGGATATTTCATGAAAGCATTGACAAAAAAAATATTTCAATTCGCTATCCCTTCTATCACTTCTATGTGGATTTTTACTTTATATACCATTGTAGACGGTATTTTTGTTGGAAAATATGTTGGTTCTCTTGCATTGGGAGCAACCAATTTAGCCATGCCCATTTTTAATCTTTCTTTTGGAATTGGAATTATGATTGCTGTGGGAGCTTCTACTTTAATTTCTATTTCTTTTTCTCAAAAAAATATGAAACAAGGAAACTATTATTTTAATCTCGCAACTCTTCTTGCTTTTTTCCTGGGAACTTGTCTGAGTATTCTCTGTTTCTTTTTTCTAAGACCTCTTGTTCACCTCTTGGGGGCGAATCATTCTTTATTTCCTTATGTATCTGATTATATTCGTGTCATTCTATTTTTCTTTCCCTTTTATTTATGTGGCTATGGTTGGGAAATTTATATCAAAGTGGATGGTAATGCGACTTATCCTATGCTTTGCGTTCTATTGGGAGCTTTCATTAACATCGGTTTGGATTATGTCTTTTTAGCTCTTTTTCATACTGGTGTGCAGGGAGCAGCTTTGGCAACAGGGCTCGCTCAGATGATAACTAGCTTTGCCTTACTATTTTATATTATGAAATATTCCAAAACATTTAGAATTGAGAAATATCGTTTCAGAATAAGCTCCGTATTTTCTATTATAAAAACCGGTTTTTCTGAATTTTTCACAGAAATTTCTTCCGGAATTTTGATTTTAATTTTTAATCATTTCTTATTTTTTCACTTGGGAGAGAGGGGAGTGATCTCATTTAGTACAATCTCCTATTTGTCTTCTTTAGTCATTATGACTATGATTGGATTCGCTCAAGGAATTCAGCCTATTCTAAGTTTTTCTTATGGAAAAAAATCAAAATCTGAAATTCTGCATATTTTTGATGTTTCCATTTTTTCTATTATGAGTCTGGGAATTTTCTTTTTATTTTTGGCTTGTTTCTTTTCTAAAAATCTAGTAAAATACTTCTTATCAACGGAAACAGAAACTTTATTTGCTGCAATAGCTCTAAAAAAATATAGTCCCTCCTATCTTTTTATGGGACTGAACATTTTGTTCTCCGCTTTTTTCACAGCTTTGAAAAAAGCAAGATTTTCTTTGCTCATCACATTTTGTCGAGGTATTGTATTCCCGATTGTGGCTTTATTTTTATGTTCCCGAAGCTTAGGAAGGGAAAACCTTTGGTTTGCCGCTTTCTTTTCTGAAGCTATGACATTTTTGATCAGTTTTTATCTTTATCAAAGATATAAAAAGGAGTTACTCAATGATTAAACTAATTGCAAGTGATATGGATGGCACTCTACTCAATGAACAAGGAAAAATTCCTCTTCGCTTTTGGGAAATTGAAAAAAAATTAGTTCAAAACCATATTTTATTTTGTGCAGCCAGTGGACGCCAATATTCCAATCTGGAATTTTTGTTTTCTTCCATCAAAAATAATACTATTTTTATGGCAGAAAACGGGGCTCTCGTTATATTTCAAAATAAAATTTTATTTGAAAACCCCATGTCTAAAAAAGATTTGTTTGAATGGAGAAAAATTGCCTCTTCCCTCGAAAATGTCATGTTGGTTTTCTGCGGAAAACAATCCGCTTATATTGAAAAAACAGACAATCAAGCATTTTTAACCGAAATAAGAAAATATTATCATAAATTAGAAATGGTAAATTCTCTGGAAGAAATTCAGGAAAATATGTTAAAACTTGCAATTTGCGACTTAAACGGTTCAGAAAAAAATTCCTATCTACAATATAAAAAATTTGAGCATGAATATCAAGTTGTGGTTTCCGGAGGAATTTGGTTAGACATTATGAGTAAATCCACAAACAAAGGAGCTGCTCTGGAAAAAATAAAGGAATTTTTTCAAATTCAAGAAGATGAATTGCTCATTTTTGGAGATTACTTAAACGATTATGAAATGATGTCCTGTGGAAAATATAGTTTTGCTATGGAAAATGCTCATCCCAAATTAAAAGAAAAAGCAAATTACATCACAAAATCAAATAAAGAAGAAGGTGTTCTTGTTACGATAGAAAAGTTCATAAAATAATTTTTTCTATGCCCTTACGGGCATTTTTTTTATTTTAAAAAAAATTGTAAAAAAAACTTTACAACTGTCCATTTTTTTGATATACTTGTGAGAAATATTTAACAAGTATTATTTAAAAGGTATTATCATACCAAAAAATAGTACTACTTACAAGGAGGAAATGTTATGAAAAAATGGTCTTACGGAGTGGTTGCAGCAGCATTATTGTTTACAGCATGTGGAGGAGAAAAAGTAGGAGGATCTCAGGGAGGAGAAGATACTATCAAATTAGGTGCCGCCGGTCCTTTAACAGGAGCTCTTGCTATTTATGGAGTTTCTGCAACAAATGGTACAAAATTAGCCATTGATGAAATCAACAAAAATGGCGGAATTTTAGGAAAACAAATTGAACTAAATCTTTTAGACGAGAAAGGAGATACTACAGAAGCAGTAACTGCCTACAATAAGCTAATGGACTGGGGAATGGTTGCCTATATTGGAAATGTTACTTCAAAACCGTCTGTAGCAGTATCTGAATTGGCAGCTGCAGATGGAATTCCTATGATTACTCCATCTGGAACTCAATTCAGCATCACAGAAGCAGGAGATAATATTTTCCGTGTTTGCTTCACCGATCCATATCAAGGAGAAGTTTTAGCAAATCTGGCCTCTGAAAAACTACAAGCAAAAACAGCAGCTATCTTAATCAATAACTCCAGCGATTATTCGGACGGAGTTGCCCAAGCTTTTATCAAAAAATCGCAAGAAACGGGAATTAAAATTGTTGCAACGGAAGGATATTCTGACGGGGATAAAGATTTCAAAGCACAATTGACAAAATTACTTCCTTTGAATCCAGATGTCATTGTAGTTCCGGATTATTATGAACAAGATGCCTTAATTGCCTCACAAGCGAGAGAGATTGGTTTGAAATCTCAATTTATCGGTCCAGATGGTTGGGACGGTGTCATCAAAACTCTTGACAGTTCTTCTCATACTGTATTAGAAGGAGCTTTATTTACGAACCACTATGCAATTGATGACAGTAATGAAAAAGTACAACATTTTGTGACCGCTTATCGAGATCGCTATAAAGACGAACCTTCTGCTTTCTCCGCTTTGGCTTATGATGCTGTCTATATGTTAAAATCAGCGATGGAAACAGTGGGGTCTACAGACAAGGAAGCAGTTGCAAAAGCCTTAAGAGAAATTGACTTTAACGGTGTTACAGGACATTTGACTTTCGATGAACACAATAACCCTGTCAAAGCCGTTACCATTATTAAAATCGAAAATGGAGAGTATAAATTCGATTCTACTTTAGAAGCAAAGTAAGATTTTTTTCAGGGGGACGAAATTTATGGAATTTTTATTACAAATTATCAACGGACTGCAAATAGGTAGTATCTATGCTTTGGTATCTTTGGGCTATACCATGGTTTATGGAATTGCCCAACTCATCAATTTCGCGCATGGAGATATTATTATGGTTGGGGCTTATACTTCTCTTTTTAGTATTCCTATTTTTCAAAAAATGGGATTTCCAATTTGGGCAACCATCTTTCCAGCTATGATAATTTGTGCTCTATTGGGAATGTTAACAGAAAAAATAGCATATCGACCTTTACGAAATTCTCCCAGAATTTCCAATTTGATTACTGCAATCGGGGTCAGCTTATTTTTAGAAAATATCTTTATGAAGCTGTTTACACCAAATACAAGAGCCTTTCCAAAGGTTTTTTCTCATACCTCGATACAAATATTTGGTGTTTCTTTCAATTACGGAAGCATGGTCACCATTCTATTAACTCTGGCTCTTTCCATAGGATTGCATTTCTTTATGAAAAATACAAAATATGGAAAAGCAATGTTGGCAACGAGTGAAGACTATGGAGCTGCCACTTTGGTTGGAATCAATGTAAATCTTACCATTCAATTAACTTTTGCCATTGGAAGTGCTTTGGCTGCCATTGCTTCCGTACTCTATGTATCCGCTTATCCGCAGGTACAACCTCTCATGGGATCCATGTTAGGAATTAAGGCCTTTATTGCAGCAGTACTCGGGGGAATTGGAATTCTTCCGGGAGCTGTGATTGGAGGATTTATTTTAGGAATTATTGAAAGCTTGACAAGAGCCTATTTATCTTCACAACTTGCAGATGCCTTTGTTTTTGGAATTTTAATTGTCGTTCTGCTGGTAAAACCTACTGGTATCTTAGGAAAAAATAGTAAGGAGAAGGTGTAAAATATGGAAAAATCGAAAAAAATAAATTATATCATCAGCTTTCTTCTTTTATTTTTAGTCTATTTAATGATGACTCTGCTGGTTCATTCTTCTATGTTTTCCAGATATCAAATCAGTGTCATCATCTTAATTTGTATCAATATTATCCTGGCAGTCAGTTTGAATATTACTGTCGGATGTTTAGGGCAAATTACTATCGGACATGCAGGCTTTATGTCTGTTGGTGCTTATACAGCCGCTCTCTTTTCAAAATCAGCCTTAGTGGCAGGAGTTCCGGGCTTCCTAATTGCTCTTATCTTAGGAGGAATCGTGTCAGGTATCATAGGAGTGATTATTGGAATCCCAGCTCTCCGTTTGAATGGAGATTATCTGGCTATCATCACGTTGGCTTTCGGAGAAATTATTCGTGTTTTCATTGAATATTTTGATTTTACCGGAGGAGCTCAAGGACTACGAGGAATCCCAAAATTTAATAATTTCGATCTTATTTATTGGATTATGGTATTCTCTGTTATTCTTATGTTCTCTTTAATGACCAGTAGACATGGTAGAGCCATACTGGCAATTCGTGAAGATGAAATTGCAAGTTCAGCCTCCGGTATCAATACTACATACTATAAAACCTTTGCTTTCACTTTATCTGCTATCTTTGCAGGAATTGCAGGAGGAATCTATGCTCATAACTTAGGAGTATTGGGAGCAAAACAATTCGATTATAATTACTCTATCAATATTCTGGTTATGGTTGTCTTGGGGGGAATGGGTAGTTTTACAGGTTCCATTATCGCGGCCATTGTCCTTACTCTTCTTCCGGAAGTATTACGGGAATTTTCCGATTATAGAATGATAGCTTATGCTGTCATCTTAATCTTCATGATGATCTTCAGACCAAAAGGACTTTTAGGTCGAGAAGAATTCCGATTGAGTGTTGCACTCATTTGGTGTAAAAATAAACTAAAAATGGGGAGGAAATAAGAATGGAAACAACAAAGAAAACCGCTATTTTATCTGCCCATAATATTTCTATCCAATTCGGTGCTCTAAAAGCTGTTTCTGATTTTAATTTAGAAATATATCCCGGAGATTTGGTTGGTTTAATTGGTCCGAATGGTGCCGGAAAAACTACAATATTTAATGTCCTGACCGGTGTTTATTCCGCTACATCAGGAGAATATTATTTCAATGGAGCTCTCATTAAAAACTCCTCCACTGCAAAATTAGTCACGCAGGGTTTGGCAAGAACTTTTCAAAATATCCGTTTATTTAAATACTTAAGTGTCTTGGACAATGTCATGGTCGCTCATAATTTTTCTATGAAATATGGAATTTTTTCAGGAATGTTACGATTGCCTTCCTATTGGAAAGAAGAAAAAGAAATACGTAAAAAATCAATGGAACTTTTAAAAATTTTCAATTTAGATAAATTTTCAAACCAAGCTGCCGGAAATTTACCCTATGGGGAGCAAAGAAAACTAGAAATTGCAAGAGCCATGGCAACCAATCCAAAATTACTATTACTGGATGAGCCTGCTGCCGGAATGAACCCGACAGAAACAGAAGAACTTATGAAAACCATTCAGTTGATCCGAGATACTTTTGGCATTGCTATTCTTCTCATTGAGCATGATATGAAATTAGTTTTGGGAATTTGTGAAAAATTGGTAGTCTTGGATCATGGGTTTGTCATCGCAAGCGGAGAGCCTCAAGAAGTCATCAACAACCCTCAAGTAGTCACCGCCTATCTGGGACAATCCGAAACAGAAGAAGAATAGTCAAAAGAGGAGGAGAGTATGTCATCAATATTAAAAATTGAAAATCTACATGTATTTTATGATAATATTCATGCTTTAAAAGGAATTTCCTTAGAAGTCCATGAAGGAGAAATTGTTTCCTTGATTGGTGCAAACGGTGCCGGAAAAACAACTACCTTACAAACAATCTCCGGTTTAATCCAAGCAAAACAAGGCACTATCCATTTTCGAGACAAGGATATTATGAAAGAAAAACCGGATCAGATTTGTAAAATGGGAATTGCTCAAGTTCCTGAAGGAAGGCGTATCTTTTCGAGACTTCCTGTAAAGGATAATTTAAAATTAGGTCAATATATTATCAAAGACTCCGGAGAAAACAAAGAGAAAGACAGAGCTCAATTTTATGCTATTTTTCCCAGAATGTCCGAGAGAAAAAATCAGTTGGCCGGAACCTTATCCGGAGGAGAACAACAGATGTTAGCTATGGGAAGAGCCATTATGAGTCGTCCCAAATTACTGATTCTGGATGAACCCTCTATGGGTCTGTCTCCTTTATTTGTCAAAGAAATCTTCCATGTTATTAAAAAACTCAATGAAATGGGAACTACTATCTTATTAGTAGAACAAAATGCCAAAATGGCACTTTCCATTTCTGATAGAGCCTATGTCATGGAAACAGGAAAAATTACCTTAGAAGGAAGTGCAAGTGAATTGTTGGAAGATCCTGAAGTCAAAAAAGCATATCTAGGTGCCTAATCAAAGTTATAAAAAATGTATCATGCTGTGCTGTACTTCCATCTTAAAACAAAGATATCACGTACAGCACAGCACTTTCTAACATTTATTTTTTTCTTTCTGAATCGCCAATTTTTCTTCTGAAGTCCTTAGTAGTCCAAATTGAATCGTAATACAGGTCGCAATAATTAGAGCAAAAATATAGAAAGAATATTGTAAAACAGCAATCGGAGAAACATCCACAAGTCCTGTAATAATTAACATTCCTCCGTCATAGGGTGTCAATGCCAGAAATGCACAGGCAAAAATATCAATCAAACTTGCCAATCGCTTAGGAGCAATTCGATACTTTTCTCCAATTTCCCTTGCAATAGGTGCCGAAATAATAATTGCTATAGTATTATTGACCAATGCTGCCGATAAAATTCCGGATAGAAATCCAATTCCATATTCTGCATCCTTTCTCTCCTTCATTTTTCCAGTAATACTTTGCACCAACCAATCGACACCACCATAATATTTTATCAAACCAATCAAACCTGAAATAAGGATGGCTACGATTGTAATACTGAACATATCGGACATTCCTTCTCCAATCGCTCCAACCCATTCCAGAAAAGTAATCTTTCTTTCTGCTAATCCAATAATTCCTGTCATAATAATTCCTAAAAATAGAACCCCGCAAACATTAAATCCGATTAAAGCTGCTATTAAAACAGCAATATATGGAATGATTCGAAGTAAATAAAAAGTATGCTCCCCTTCTATAGGAGCCACTCCACCTAAAACTCCATACAAAATACAAGCCACCATGGCAGCCGGGAAAGCAATAAAAAAATTCATTTTGAATTTATCTTTCATAGCAGAACCTACTCCTTGTGCCGCAGAGATGGTTGTATCTGAGATCATGGAAAGATTATCGCCAAAGTAGGCTCCCCCAATCACTGCTGATGCTGTCAAAGGAACATTTAATCCAGCAGCTTCTGCAACTCCCAAAGCAATAGGTGCCATCGCAGCAATTGTTCCCATAGAAGTCCCAATTGCCGTCGAAATAAAACAGGAAATTAAGAAAATTCCTGGAACTAAAACAATACTTGGAATAAACGTTAGTCCTAAATTTACTACAGACTCCACTCCACCCATAGCTTTCGCAGCCCCTTGAAATCCTCCTGCCAACAAATAAATCAATCCAATCAAAATGACTCCTGAATTCCCGGCATTTTCTGAAAAAATCTGAATTTTTTGATCCAACTTCATTCCTCGATTCATAACAAGGGCAACTACAATTCCTGCTAACAATGCGACATGTCTCGGAAACTTTTTAAAAGCCCCCTCTGCTCCTAAATATGTAAAAATCATCCCACTTCCAATATATAATGCCAAAAAAACAAAAAGTGGTAAAAAAGCAATGAATCCATAGTTTCTTTCCTGATTTCCTCTTTCCATATTTTTCCCCCTTTTCTATTTATTTTTTAAATCTCTCCATTCTCTAATCGCTCTTTCCAATCTATGCAATCCTTCTTCCAGCATAAATCTGGGACAGGCTACATTCATTCTTTCAAAAACATCCACATGATCTCCAAACCAATATCCATGATCTAAAGCTAATTTTGCCTTTTCTTTTAAAAATTCCGCTAATTGCTCCTTATTTAGAGCAAGTTCAGAACAATCTAACCATAACAAATAAGTGCCCTCCGGTTTCCTTACCTTAATTTCAGGAATTTTTTCTTGCATATACTGAATTGCATAATCCATATTCTTATTAATATATTCTCGGAGCTCGTCTAACCATTCATCACATTCTCGATAGGCTGTTTCAAAGGCAACAAGACTGAAGGGACTATTTCTCTTGATATCTAAAATTCCCAATTCCTTATCAAAAATTTCCCTCTCTTCCCTTCTTGGAAAACAAACGAAAGAAGCCTGCATACCTGCTAAATTAAAACTTTTACTGGCAGAAAAACAAGTAATGGTTATATCTTCTATGTCCCGTCCTAAAGAAGCAAAAGGAGTATGTTCATTTCCCGGCATAACTAAATCTCTCCAAATTTCATCCGCAATCACTCTTACCCGATACTTAACACAAATATCTGCCATTTTTTGTAATTCCTCTCGCTTCCACACCCTTCCAACCGGATTATGTGGACTGCAAAGAAGGAACCAGCGTATCTTATTATCTATGATTTGTTTTTCAAAATCTTCAAAGTCAATACTATAGTATCCCTGCTCATCTTTTTTCAATCTATTTTGTATTACCCTCCGATTATTTGCCTGAATAGTCGCAGCAAAAGGGTAATAAACAGGAGTTTGAATCAAAATATTCTCTTTTTCTTTCATGAAGAGGCGTACTAACAAAGATAAACTCGGAACAACTCCGGGACTGTTAATCAAAGTTTCCGCATCAACGGAATAAGAAAATCTTTTTTTAGACCATTCAGCTGCCGCTTGATAATAAGAATCCGGTCGATAAACATAGCCAAAGATTCCATATTCTACCTTTTTCTTTAGTGCTTCTAGAATTTCAGGAGCTGTTTTAAAATCCATATCTGCAATCCACATAGGCCAGAGATCAGGAGTCCCAAAATTTCTATCCAATTCTTCCCATTTTGCTGCATGGTTTCCTATTCTTTCCATTTTTTCATCAAATGAATATTTCATCTTTCTCTCCTTCAAACATAAAAATCCTTTTTTTACTTTTTCTATAGCTATAGTATATTTATATCCTGTTATGCTTTTTTCGTCAATAGTTTAGTGTTTTATAAATACAATCTATAAAAAAAGAGGTAGTGTCATTTCACTACCTCCCTAGTTACATAGTATTTATTTCCGGAATACTGGAATTATCTTAAGATTGCCCCGGAAATAACCAATTTTTGAATTTCATTGGTTCCTTCGTAGATTTGAGTAATCTTGGAATCTCTCATCATTCTTTCTACCGGGTGATCCATAGTAAATCCTGTTCCCCCTAAGATTTGAACCGCTTCTGTTGTTACTTCCATAGCTGTATTGGTTCCTGTTAATTTTGCAACGGCTGCTGGAACTCCATATGGTAAGTGTTGATCTTTTGACCAAGCTGCTTTTAAAGTCACTGCTTCTGCTGCTTCAATCTTAGCATACATATCTGCTAATTTGAATGCAATTACTTGTTGTTTTGCAATTGGTTTTCCGAATTGTACTCTTTCTTTGGAGTAGTTTAGAGCATATTCATAAGCTCCTTTTGCAATTCCGGTCGCATGAGCTGCAACTCCAATTCTTCCACAATCTAGCGTTGCCATAGCAATTTTAAATCCTTGTCCTTCTTTTCCTAATAAGTTTTCTTTTGGAACTTCCAAGTTTTCCATTTCAATTACATTTTGTACAGAAGCTCGAATTCCCATTTTCTTTTCTCTTTTTACAAATTTGATTCCCGGGAAGTTTTTAGGTTCTACGATGAATGCAGAAATTCCTTTGGTTCCTTGAGAAGGATCTGTCATTGCGAATACTACGATAACGTCAGCAAATTCTCCATTCGTTGTGAAACATTTTGTTCCATTCAAAATGTACTTATCTCCTTGTAATACTGCTGTACATTGACTTGCTCCTGCATCAGATCCTGCGCATGGTTCTGTCAATCCGAATGCTGCAATATATTCTCCTGAACATAATTTTGGCATATATTTTTGTTTTTGTTCTTCATTTCCGAAATTATAGATTGGTCCTGATCCTAAAGAAATATGTACAGAATAAGAGATTCCTACAGAAGCATCTACTTTGTTCAATTCAAATCCTGCTAATGCATATTCTACATATCCTAATCCTGCTCCACCATATTCTTTTGCATAAGGAATTCCCATCAATCCTAGTTTTCCCATTTTTTTCAAAATATCTCTTGTTGCTAAGAAATCTTCATTCAAATCTCTTTCTTTTGCTCCCGGAGCTACTTCGTTTACTGCAAATTCTTTCACCATTTGGCAGATTCTTTCTTGTTCTTCTGATAATTGTAAATTGTACATAAAAACTCCTTTCATTTATTAAAATTATAAAATATCTTTAAATGTTTGTATTCTTGTTCTAATTTGTTCAAAAGAAGAAACTTCTAAGTCCACTTCCACTGTAATGTTTTTAATTCCGGATTCAGTAAATTCTCTATAGTATACCGGATAGTCAAATTCTTCAGGATCACAGAACTTCATCATACATACGATAACGGCATCTGCTTTCGTATCCTTACACATATCCATTAGCATTTGTCCTCTACCCTTATTAGTATCCGTTGCTAAAGAACATCCTTCTAAGTTTTGCCACCATTTTGCCATTCTGTATAGAACATCTCCTCCTTCTTCAGGAACGTCTCCTCTAAATTGTCGGCTTTCATGAGCTAAATCATCGGCTACAATAGCAAGTTTTTCATCTTTGAAGATTTGCAACAATTCTACTGGTTCTGTCATAATTCCTGTTAAGATTACTTTCTTTCCATCCCAAGGAACAATAGTTTCTTTCTTTAATTCAGCGATTAATTCTTTTACATATTCAGTATGTTTTTCTTTTCTTAAGAACCATCTGGATTTCATCACATTATGTCTAACAATTGGATCGATAATTTGTGGATATTGTGCCGCCACTTCTACAAATTCTCTCATAACTCTTCTATTTTCATTATATACTTTTACGCTTTCTTCAATCGCTTCCATAGGAATGGTTCTTCCTAAGATTCCTTCTAATTTTTCTTTTACTGCTTGATATTCCTTTACTAAGTAAGCATTTGCTCCTTCAATTACTCTGTTTTGAGGATGAGTAAATACAATTACAGGAGATTTTCCTTTCCATTTTTGACTTAAACATTTCAAAGTATCACAAGGTACAGAGAATAATACTGCATCTAAAATGTCATATGTTCCTCCAATTTGTAATTCCATAACAGTTTGCATAATAGAACATGCAAAAGGAGGTAAATATGCTCTTGCTTTAGAAACTTCTTTTTTTCCTCCCCATAATCCAATAGGTAAACATCCAGCAGCATGAATAATTTCTTCTGGAGCATATACTGGCATGACTCCAATCACTTCTTTCCCTACTTCTTTTTTATATTCTGCCACCATTTTTTTGGGGTTGTTTGCAACATCTTCAAATATATGAATTAATTCTTCTAATCTGCCTTTCATCCTAATCCTCTCCTTATTTTGTTTCGTTATTAACTTCCATCATTTCATTTAAAGCTTGTACTCTTGTATCAAATTGAGCCGGTGCGAAATTTCTCGGATCTGTTTGGTCTCCATCGAAACTTACATATGGCACTCCAGTCGCTTTTTCAACTAATTCAGCAGTTTCCACATTCAAGAAACTCATCAGTTTACAACTTCTATTCAAATGATATAGTATTCCATCACATTTTCCATCTGTTACAATTTTAGAAAGGACATCCGCTTTATTTTGTAAGCAAGTATTAATGTAGACTCTTGTATATGCTTCCGCCATAGATTCCATATCTCCAGGAGTATATGTTAAATTCCAAATTCCTGGATATGCAGAACCGGTCATGATACTTCCCATTCCTTTTAAAGACTTGAAAGTGTGTCCAAGGTAAGGCCATACTGCAATTCCTTCCCAAGTAACTCTGTTCTTTTCAGCTCCTTTGAACGCATATACTTCATTTTTCAAGTTTTCTTCCAATTCATCTGCAAATTTCTTGAAAGTAATCTCTGCATAATCTCTACTTCTAGCACATACAATTAAAGCCATGAAGTTAAATAAATCGAAACCATTTAATGGAGAAGGTTTGTAGTGAGCAAGAGCTGCTAAACGATTCCATTGATATACAGATCTTTGTGTTTGCTCTTGCACTTCTAAGAATTTATCATAGTCAAATTTCTTTCCTGTAATTTCTTCTAATTGTTGAATTGCATATTTAAATTGATCTGCAATATATTCTTTTGAATGTTTTGTAATTGGCATAGTGTGATTGAATGGAACATCAATTACAATACATGGAATATTTAATTCTTTTGCCAAGTTTTCATACCATTTTAACAAAGTATTACAAATGTTATTACATGTAATAACTAAATCTGGTAAAGGAACTTTTGCAGCCGGAGAGTTTGCTAATTTTTCAGGAGTTTCCCCAGTTAAGGCTTGTTGTTTCAACAACTCCATATACCCCAAATTTACTCTTGCATAAGAACAAATATCTAAAGAATACCCTTTTTCATCTGCTACTTCTAGCAAATCTAACGACCCTTTTCTAGCTCCAATTCCTGCTGCATGAGTTTCTGGATACACCATAGCAATATCCATAGTTACACAAAATTCTGGTGGAGCAACGGAAGCAGACCAACAAACTAATTTTCCTTCTCTTTTTGCCTGTCTTGCTTCTTCATCCAATTTTTCTTGATAATAACCTAATAATTGTTTTGCTGACATTTCATCTAAATTGATTGTTTCTGACATATTATTCACCCTTTCTTAATTTTTTCAGCTCATCATAAGCAAAAATTGCAGCTCCTAATGCTCCTGTTAATTGTGGATTAGGAGCAACGATTACTTCTTTTTTCAAAGCTTCCCGTATTGCACGCAATGCACCTGTATTCTGAGCAACACCACCACAAATCGCAAATTTTTCTTCCATAGAAGTACGATATACTAAACCTAATATCTTATGAGCGACAGAATTATGTACTCCTGCAATGACATCCTCTTTGGTATTTCCCTTTGCCAATTGAGAAATCACTTCTGATTCTGCAAATACAGCACAAGTACTACTAATATTACAAGGATTTTTAGAAAGAGCATCATAAGTTCCCATCTCATCTAAGGAAATCTCTAGTACACGTGCCATTACAGTTAAAAATCGTCCCGTCCCTGCTGCACATTTGTCATTCATAAAAAACTGTCTTACATGACCTTTTTCATCTAAGCTGATCGCTTTGGCATCTTGTCCACCAATGTCAATAATGGTTCTCACATCCGGTAATAAAAAATGAATCCCCCTGGCATGACAACTAATCTCGCTGATTTGTTTATCTGCTCCTTCAAAAGTAAAGCGTCCATATCCAGTAACAACTGTAAAACCAATATCTTCCTTCGTCAAGTTTGCTTTTTTCAAATTATCTTCCAAAGCAACAATGGCTCGATTACTTCCAATTCCCGACTGAATTGCCGATTGACTTACAATCTCTGTTCCATCCTTTAATATCACTACTTTTGAAGAAGAAGAACCTATATCCACTCCAACTGTATACATTCCTCTTCTCTTTCCTTTCTTAAAACTTCTGTCATCTTGCACAAATTCAAAACATCATTTTATTTTTTGAATTCTCTGTTGATTGGTCCTACTGTTTGTACTAGTTCTACTAAAATACCATCGTTGTATTTAGGTCTTAAGAAATTAACAATAATATCTTCTGTTCCCTCCACAGCTTCTCTTTCCAACATTTTCATTCCTTTTCCTTCAAAGTGAGTTCTCCAAGCTTCAATATCATCTACTTCAAAGGCAATGTGTGCAATTCCTCCATTTCCCTGATTAAAACTCTTAAGAACACTTCCTTCATTTGGAATAATCAATTCAATTGGACTGCTGTTATCTCCATATTTTGTAAAAATCAAATCTGCTTTGTATGCCTTTACATATCCTCGATAATCGATTTCCAATCCCCATCTTTCTAAAAATTCTTCTGCCTTTTCCATAGTTGGAGTGATAATCCCCACATGGTGCATCCTCATTGGTCTTAAATCTTTTTCCATAAAATTCGTCCTCCTTAAAATTTATAGTATCATTAAATATTATAATAAAATAATCTCGTTAAACTATAGTAACAGTTCCTGTTATCTTGACTGCTTCTGAATTCCCCCCAAAAAGAACAGAAGGTCTTCACTTCATTCTTTAATAATTTCAATCACTAATTTTATAAAATTTAGAACGGAAAATTATCTTTTTTGCTTGTTTTATGTTTATTCTTTTTTATTTCCGTACTTAATCACTAATATAATAAACTTTATTTCTAAAAAGTCAAAATCTTTTCGCTTGTCTTTAGTTGACCTAAAATGAAAAAAATTGACTTTTAGTCAAAAAATAAAAAAGATATTTGAAAAATAAAAAAATATACTGTAAAATAAAAAATAAAAGTAGAAGAAACTATATTCATTTATGAAAAGGAGGATGATATGGAAAACTATTCTCATCTATTAAAACAATTACTTCAATTTTCTGACACAAAGGCTATTATTTTAGCAAATGTTCTCGGATATGATATTTCCTATATCAGCAAATGGTGCAATGGTGCTAAAATTCCATCTGCTAAAAATCTTCATGTAATTCACAAGAAGATGAGTGCTCTTTTTGCAAAAGAAATCGCAAATAATAAACAAGAAACTTCATTTTTTTTAGAATTTAACCTGGATCTACCAAAAGAAAAAGACTCTATGCGAGATAGAGAGTTCTTGGAAAGTAGTATTCATAATCTTTTAACCCAAGCTTATTATCAAGAAAATCCCAATCCGGAAATTACACAGGAAGAAGATATAAAATTTATTGTCGGAAAAGACGAAATCTCGGTTTTCTTTGAAGAGAAATTTAAACCCCTTTTTTTACAAGGAAATATCTCTAAGCTGGAAATTTTTATGACACTTGATTTTACTGTTACGGATGTTTCCGAAATTTTATCTCTATTTTCTAAATTAAAATGGGAAGATACGAGTGTTTATATCAGCTTAGGAGTGAATTTGGAGCAACTGGAAGAAAACAGTCATAAGAAAATGAATCAATTATTTCATATTCTAAATCGCTACATAAACTTAAATATTGAAATATATTCCAACAAACATTTCCAAAATATGAATACAATTCTAGTAAAAGACTATTTCGCCTTTCAATATTCTCTAGACAGTTTAGGAGAAATCCAATCATTAACTTGGATTCAAAATAAATTATTCTTACACAGTCTTTCTCGCTTTACCTTAGATGCCTTTAAAAAAGAAGATAAACTATTAGGCTTAGTCAATACTAAAAAATTACAAAAAGAAGGATATAGAACCACTTTTTATACCAGTGATTCCTACAATTTTTTTTTAGTACAGGGATTTGAGTTCTTACTTCCCCCTACCATTATTGATAATATTGCAAACTACGCAAAAGAAAAGAAGTATTCGGAACAGGATTGGATTTCGATTTTAAAGGTAAAAATCGCTTGGGAAGAAATTTTTGAAAATTCTTCCATTAACTTCTTTATTTTAAAAAATTCTATCTTCCGTTATCTAGAAAAAGGGGAACTTACCTACATGAATATCCATTACAAAACAAGTATTGAAGAAAGAAAAATGCACTACGAATACGCTATGAAAATTTTAGAAAAAAATCCTAAAATTCACTTCCATGTCATTGAAGATGAATTTGTAGAAAAATCAAATTTTGTTTACAATATTGGAGTTTTTGGAAATTATAAAAAAATGTTCTTTAAAAACTACTACAATTTGGAACAACAAAAGGAACCTTACTTTACTATAGTCAATAATTCAAAAATTTTAAAACATATCCATGGACTTTTCGATAAAATTCGTCTCTCAAAATATTGTACGGAATATCATGTAGAGGAATTGAAAGTTTTTTGGGAAAAATATGGAAACATGTTCTTTCGACTGACAAATTTATAATTCTAAAATGAGGGACTACATAAGTAGCCCCTCATTTTAGATAACAAACATATATATAGGATTAATTTTCTTTAAGACCCATAGGTTGGTCTAAGAAAATACGGGTGTCCATTTCCTTTAAATCTTTTGCAATCAATGGAACAAACTCCATTTGATCCAAGATATCTTTTTGTAAATCAATTCCCGGTGCAATTTCTATCAAAGTAAGCCCTTCTTTTCTCAATTCAAAAACAGCTCTTTCTGTTACATAGAATACCGGTTTGTTGTTTTCTCTCGCTAAATCTCCTGAGAAAGTAATTTGTTGTACTTGAGAAACAAATTTCTTTGTCTTTCCTTCTTCCAAAATTACTAATTTTCCATTTTCTACTTTTGTTTTCAACCCTTTTGCAGTAAATGTTCCACAAAAAACTACTTTTTTAGCATTTTGACTGATACTGATGAATCCTCCACAACCGGCAATTCTTTTTCCGAACTTACTTACATTCAGGTTTCCAGCTTGGTCCGCTTGAGCCAATCCTAAGAAACAAATATCCAATCCTCCACCATCATAGAAGTCAAATTGATATGGCTGATCTATAATAGCATCCGCATTGATTGCAGAACCAAATCTCTTTCCAGATTGAGGAATTCCTCCTACTGGTCCAGATTCCACTGTTAATACCATCCAATCGTTAATTCCTTCTTCTGTCGCAATATTGGAAACATATTCAGGAGCTCCAATTCCTAAGTTTCCTACTACTCCTTTTGTAATTTCCATAGTTGCTCTTCTGGCAATAATTTTCTTTTCCCCTAATTCCATAGGAATAAAAGAACTTTTTTCAGAAATTCTTGCATTTCCAGCCACTTCTGCTTCATAAGGCAAATCGTAGGCAGGTTGTTTTAACTCAGGTTCTTGAATTTCTACGACATAGTCCACATAAATTCCTGGAACTTTTACCAACTTAGGATCTAATGAACCTGTCTTAACAATTTTGTCTACTTGTACAATTACTTTTCCTCCACAATTATGAACTGCTTGGGCAATGGACATTACTTCTGTTGGAACATAATCATTTTCCAAAGAAATATTTCCTCTTTCATCTGCATAACTTCCTTTGATCAAAGCGATGTCAAATTTCATTGCTTTGTAGTATAGAACTTCTTCTCCGTCAATTTCCATAACACGTACGATGTCTTCTTTGGTAACTTCGTTTAATTTTCCTCCTTCTATACGAGGGTCTGCAAATGTTTTCAATCCTACTTTTGTCATAACACCTGGTTTATGCGCCGCAACATCTCTTAACATTTGGCAAAGAGCTCCTTGAGGAACATTATAGGCTTGAATTTTGTTATTCACGATCAATTCCCCTAATTTAGGAGCTTTATTGAAGTGTCCTGCGATGACTCTTCCTAATAATCCTTCATGACCAAATCTACTTACACATCTTTCGTCTCCAGCCCCTTGTCCAGCTACATAAAAAAGTGTTAAATTTCGAGGAGAACCTGTCTCTAGAAATCTATTTTCTAAAGCAACTTCTAATCCTTCCGGATTCGCACATCCTACAAATCCACTAGTTGCAACGGTATCAAAATCTTTAATAACTTTAACCGCTTCTTCCTTTGTGACAAACTTTGGTATCATATACTAGCCTCCTAATTTTAATTGTTATAAGTAGAATACCTCTTATTCTAAAAATATGCTATTGAATTTATTTGACTTTAGTTGATTTTATTCTATAAAAAAGATTTTATTGCTAAATTAGAACATATAAGTATAAAATTCCAAATAAAAAACACTGTTATCCAAGAAAAAAACTCTTTTCAAATCTTGGTTTTTATGCTATGATTGTCAAATGTGATTATTATTTATTATTATTTATAATGATTTTTTTGGATATGTTTTTAAGGAGGATTTCAAATATGAAAATCGGATTCGATCACAACAAATACCTAGAGGAGCAATCGAAATTTATCGAAGAGAGAGTCAACCATTATGATAAATTGTATTTAGAGTTTGGGGGGAAATTGATGTTTGACTTACACGCCAAAAGGGTTCTACCCGGTTTCGATGAAAATGCAAAAATTAAGGTTCTTTCTAAATTGAAAGATAAGGTAGAAGTTGTTATTTGCGTATATGCAGGTGATATTGAAAGAAATAAAATGCGTGGAGATTTTGGAATCACCTATGACATGGAAGTTTTTCGCTTAATTGATGATTTAAGAGAACACGATTTAAAAGTTAACAGCGTTGTCATCACTCGCTATGAAGAGAGGCCTGCAACAGCCTTGTTCATTACAAAATTAGAAAGGCGGGGAATCAAAGTCTATAAACATTTATCCACCAAGGGATATCCGACAGACATTGATACCATCGTAAGTGATGAAGGATATGGAAAAAATCCTTATATCGAAACAGAAAGACCCATTGTTGTTGTCACCGCTCCCGGTCCCGGAAGTGGAAAATTGGCAACTTGTTTAGGACAATTGTATCATGAATTCAAAAGAGGAAAATTTGCCGGATATTCAAAATTTGAAACGTTTCCGGTGTGGAATGTTCCTTTAAAACATCCTTTAAATATTGCTTACGAAGCAGCAACCATCGATTTGGCAGACGTCAATATGATCGATCCTTTTCATTTGGAAGCCTATGGAGAAACTACGATAAATTATAACCGTGATATCGAAGCTTTCCCTCTTCTAAAAAGAATTATTGAAAAAATTACAGGGAAAGAATCGATTTACAAATCTCCTACAGACATGGGAGTCAACCGAGTCGGTTTTGGAATTGTAGATGATGCTGTGGTGCAAGAAGCTTCAAAGCAAGAAATTATTCGTCGATATTTCAACGCCGGTTGTGAATATAAAAAAGGATATATTGACTACCCTACCTTTCAACGAGCCGAACTTATCATGAGAAATCTAAATTTGACAGAAGAAGATAGGAAATGTGTAGCTGCAGCTAGAAAGAAAGCAGAAACTTCCGGAATCTTATCTGCTGTTGCACTGGAACTGCCGGATGGAAATATTATTACAGGAAGACAATCTGAACTTATGGATGCGAGCTCAGCTGCTATTTTAAATGCTGTGAAATATCTGGCTGATTTCGATGACAAGTTACTCTTGTTATCCCCTGTTATTTTGGAGCCGATTTTAACCTTAAAGGAAAAAACTTTAAATCATAAAAATGTTCCCTTGGATTGTGAAGAAATTTTGATTGCCTTGAGTATCTCGGCTGCAACTAATCCTATGGCAGCATCCGCCTTGTCAAAATTACAAAACTTAAAAGGAGTTCAGGCACACTGTACTCATATTTTAGCAAAAAAAGATGAACAAACTTTAAAAAAATTAGGAATCGACATTACCTGTGACCAGGTTTTCCCAACAGAAAATTTATATTACAATTCTTAAGAAAAATCGAAAAGGCCCTCTTCCTGAGAGCCTTTTCCTTTATCACTTATCTGCTTTTTTGACATGCAACATATGTCGCATACGCAATTGCTTGGTTAATAAGTAGTGTTCATTCACCTCATTATGATCTATTTCAATTTCTTCTCGTCCTGTAATTTTAACACCATATTCTTCCAGACCTTCTAATTTCGCCGGATTATTTGTCAACAGACGAATGGATTGTACTCCCAAAGCATGTAACATTTGTGCTGCAATTCCATAATCACGCAAGTCTCCTGCAAATCCTAAATGTAAATTGGCATCTAAAGTATCCAAACCTTCTTCTTGCAATTTATAAGCCTTCAATTTATTGATAAGACCGATTCCTCTTCCCTCTTGACGTAAATACAGAACGATCCCTTCTCCTTCTCTGTCAATTTTTCTCATGGCACTATGAAGCTGTTCTCCACAATCGCATCGTTTGGAACCTAGAATATCTCCGGTAAAGCATTCTGAATGCACTCGCACCAAAACATTTTCTTTTCCTCTGACGTCTCCTTTTACCAGAGCAATATGCTCTTTCCCGTCCAACTGGTTGTCGAAGCCGATGATGGAAAAAGAACCAAAAGCGGTCGGCATTTGAGCTTTCACTTCCACTTTTACCAATTCATCATTCTTCTTTCGATATTTTACTAAATCTTCAATTGAAATAATTTTCAAATCTTTTTCTTTTGCAAAGACTTCCAAATCATCCATTCTTGCCATAGTTCCATCCGGTTTTAGAATTTCACAAATCACGGCTACCGGTTTCAATCCGGCAATTCTACATAAATCTACTGTCGCCTCGGTGTGTCCCTCTCTTTCTAAAACTCCTCTATCTTTCGCCGTCAAAGGAAAAATATGTCCCGGTTTTGTGAAATCTTCCGCCTTTGAGCTAGGATCCGCTAAATGTAAAATAGTTGTTAAACGATCTCCAATCGAAATTCCTGTCGTCGTTCCATATTTATAATCTACAGAAACTGTAAAAGCAGTACATTTTGCATCTGTGTTGACTGCCGTCATAGGAATCAGCTGTAATCTTTCTGCCCATTCTTGACTCATAGGAACACAGGTCAAGCCCCTTGCCTCGGTTGCCATTAAGTTAATGGCATCATAATTTGCTCTCTCTGCAGCAACAAATAAATCTCCCTCATTTTCTCTATTTTCATCATCTACGACAATAATAGGCTTTCCGTTTTTAATATCTTCCAATGCATCTTCTATTTTGCTTAACATCATTCTCTCCTTAAAATCCATTTTTTGCTAAAAAATCTAAACTTAATTTAGAGTTTTTTTCTTCCTGCTTGGGAAAAGAAAGAAGTTTTTCCACATACTTTCCGATTAAATCTGTTTCTACGTTGATATAATCTCCCACTTTTTTCTTTCCTAAGATAATCATTTCCTGACTATGTGGAATCAGAGAAACTCCCAAAGTGTATTCTCCCAACTCCATTACAGTTAAACTGGCACCATCTAAAGTAACCCTTCCTTTTTCTACAACATATTTCATATACTGCTTAGGAAGTTCTACTGTATATATCTTGGCAATTCCGTCTTGTCGAATCTCTATAATTTTCCCCTCACAATCCACATCTCCTGTTACCAAATGCCCTCCTAAGGGTGTTGATAAGGTAATGGATTTTTCGAGATTGACAAAGTCAGATTTCTTTAAACGATGTAAATTTGTCCTCTTCATCGTTTCATGCATACAGTCTGCTACAAAATAATTTTTTCCAATTTCCACAGCAGTCAAACATGTTCCGTTTGTAGCAATACTATCCCCTAGTTTTGCTCCCTCTAACACTTTTTTACACTGTATTTTTATCTGCATGGAATGATTTCCTTCTGTAATTGAAAGAACTCTTCCCATTTCTTCTACCAACCCTGTAAACATAATTCTCTCCTAACGATAAAATTCCATAGAACAGTTATTTCCGTATTGATGCACTTTCACATTGGGCAAACTAATAGCTTCCTCCATACTTTCTTTGCAAAATCCTGAAATAAATGAAACCGCTTTCTCATCTCCTAAAATCTTAGGTGCGATAAAGATTTCTCCTCCATCAATCACATTTTCCTGGAAAGCAGCTGAAATAAGTTGACCTCCTCCTTCTAACAACACGGAGTCCACTCCCAATTTTCCAATTTCCTCCAACATATTTGAAAAAGAAAATATTCTCTCTTTCAGAAAAATAAAACGAAGCTCCAATTTCTCCAATTCTTTTCTCTTATCTGTTTCTTTTTCCGACAAAGAAGTAATGATGATAACTTTTTTATCCTTTTTATGTAACAATTTGGAAGACAATGGAATCTCTAAGTAGGGATCCACAATAATTCGATACGGGTCTCTTCCATTTTCTATTCTAGCATCTAAACTCGGATTGTCTTCTATCACAGTATGAATTCCTACCATAATTCCCATATATTTATTTCTTAGGTATTGTACTCTTTCTCTTGCCGTTTCATTTGTGATCCATTTCGATTGAAAGCTTCGTGTTGCCAACTTTCCATCTAAAGTAATCCCACATTTCAGAAATAAAAAGGGAGTTTTTGTAGAAATATATTTTAAGAATACACGATTTAAAGCCCTAGCCTCTGTCTCACAAAGCCCAACTTCCACTTGAATTCCCGCTTCTTTCATCATAGCAATTCCCTTTCCTGCCACTAAAGGATTAGGGTCCTCCATAGCAATGATACATCTTTTAATCCCGGAGTCAATAATTTTTTTAGCACAGGGAGGAGTTTTTCCATAATGAGAACAAGGCTCCAATGTTACATAAATGGTGGCATCTTTTGCCTCAGTTCCAGCTTCTTGTAGAGCATACACTTCCGCATGGGGACCTCCATACTGATGATGATAACCCTGACCTATAATATTTCCATTTTTTACAACAACAGCTCCTACAAGAGGATTCGGATTTACTTTTCCTTCTCCTTTTTTTGCTAATTTTAAAGCAAAATGCATATATTCTTGTGCTTCCATACTTTTATAGTTCCTTTAATAAATTTGCCATTTCAATTCCGGTCATTGCTACATCAAACCCTTTATTTCCGGCTTTTGTTCCGGCTCTTTCAATTGCCTCCTCAATAGAATTTGTTGTCAACACTCCGAAAATAACCGGAATATTGCTTTCCAATCCAACATGAGCTACTCCCTTAGAAACTTCTGCACATACGTAATCAAAATGTGGGGTAGAACCTTTAATCACTGCTCCTAAAGTAATCACACAATCATATTTTCCTGAATTTGCCATTCTTTTTGCTGCCAATGGAATTTCAAAAGCTCCGGGAACCCATGCCAGAGTAATGTCTTTTTCTTCTACCTCATGTCTCAACAAAGCATCCTCTGCTCCGGAAATCAATTTCGAAGTAATAAATTCATTAAATCTTGCCGCTACAATTCCTACTCGTAATCCTTTTCCACTGTATTTTCCTTCTAATCTATGCATAATCAAACCCTCCTAAAAATTTTTATAAAAAAAGCCCGAAATAATATTTCGGGCGTGCACGACAAAATAAAAACAGTCCTTCCTATTTCTCTTCTCCCATCCAGACTCTACTGTCGGTTTTGGAATTTCACCAAATCAAAGCAAATGCTTTCGTGGACTTTACCACCGGTCGGGAATTACACCCTGCCCTGAAGATATATTCTTTACGGATTTATTCTATACCGATTTGTTCTTTTTGTCAATTCTATTTTTCTTTTCTGAAGAAAAAGTTTTTTCTGACATTTTTTATTTTCTATACATTGTTAACTTTTTTTGTATTTTTTTAATAAAAAGTTTTTCTTCAAATATATTTTGTACGATAAATTTATATATCTAATATATATTTCGATTTTCATATATCTTTTTTTGACGAACAAAGAAAACTATGCTAAGATAATATATAGATATTATTTTTTAGGAGGGTTTTTATGTTATCAAAAAAAATGTTATTGACCAGTTTAGCCGTTTGTTTATCTGCATCAACTTTTGCTCATTTTCAACTAATTCATACAGCCAGCTCCAATATTACAGATAAAAATTCTGTTCCTTTTGAATTGATTTTTACACATCCCGGAGAAGGAACAGAAGGACATAGTATGGATATTGGAAAAGATGAAAAAGGAAGTATTCAACCAATGGAAGCCTTTTTCTCTGTTCATAAAGAACAAAAAACAGATTTAAAAAATAAATTAACATCTTCTAAGTTTGGTCCGAAAGACCACCAAGTACAATCTTATAAATTCACGTTAGATAAAACAACCGGACTAAAAGGAGGGGGAGATTGGGGATTAGTTGCCGTTCCTGCTCCTTATTATGAAGCTTCTGAGGATCTTTATATCCAACAAGTCACAAAAGTTTTTGTCAACAAAGATGATATTGCTACTGATTGGGATGCCAGAATTGCAGAAGGATATCCTGAAATTATTCCTTTGAATAATCCAACTGATATGTGGGTAGGACAAGTATTTCGAGGAAAAGTAGTGGATCCGGAAGGAAAAGCGGTTGCAAATGCTGAAATTGAAGTGGAATATATCAACGCAGACATTCAAAATTCTCAATTCAAGGGAGAAAATAAATTTGAAAAAGCAGCCATGGTTCTTCGCGGAGATGAATTCGGATACTTCTCATTTGTTCCGGTACATGCTGGATATTGGGGATTTGCTGCCTTAGGTGCCGGTGGAGAAAAAACTCATAATGGAAAAGAATTATCTCAAGATGCTGTTCTTTGGATAGAAGCAAAATAAAAACTTTTAAAAATATCCTCTTATTTTGAGGATATTTTTTATTTCTCTTTTTTTCTTGACATAATGAATAAAATGTGATAAATTAATTGTATAAAATTAAATTTTAAAAAATTTATTGTATATAGTGAAATCATAGAAACGGAGGAGGAATATGGGAGAACTTTTAAATTTTTTCGGGCAAACTTTATTATTGTGTTTCTCTAGTACAATGATATTAGTTTTCATGTCACATATTATTATCATGGATTATAAGGAGAGGGTATAAGATGAAAATTTATGAATTTAATGCAAAGGATATCACAGGAAAAGTCGTTCCTTTGGAACAATATCAAGGAAACATTCTTTTAATTGTAAACACGGCGACAGCCTGCGGTTTTACACCACAATATAATGAATTGGAAGCTTTATATAAAAAATATCAGGGACAGGGATTCCTGATCTTAGACTTCCCTTGCAACCAATTTGGACAACAAGCTCCGGGAAGTGAGCATGAAATTTCCAATTTTTGTTCTTTAAACTTCGGAGTTTCTTTTCCTCAATTTTCTAAAGTTGATGTGAATGGAGAAACTGCTCATCCGTTATTTCAGTACTTACAATCTGAAAAAGGCTTTGCAGGCTTTGATCCGAAACATAAATTAACACCTATTTTAGAGAATATGTTACGAAAAGAAAATCCTAATTTTGAAAAAGAAGCTAGCATCAAATGGAATTTTACAAAATTTTTAGTCGACAGAAATGGACAGGTTCTTCAAAGATTTGAACCGACAAGCGATATTTCAGAAATAGACAAAATCATAAAATCTATGCTATCATAAAATAAAAACGGGAGTTGACAATGGACAAATATGATGTATTGAAATTAGAAAATCAATTATGTTTTCCTTTATATGCCGTAGCAAAGGAAATCACAAGAGCCTATCAGCCTTATTTGGAACCTTTGAATCTTACCTACACACAGTATATTACCATGATGGTTTTATGGGAGCATAAAGAAATCTCGGTAAAAGAGCTTGGGAATTCTCTTTATCTCGATTCCGGAACTCTAACTCCTTTGCTCAAAAAAATGGAACAAAAATCATGGATTCGACGAATACGTTCGAAAGAAGATGAAAGAAGTGTTCTGATTCAATTGACAAGTCAAGGAGAAGCTTTAAAGGAAGAGGCCGTTAAAGTTCCGGCGGCAGTTAGTGCCTGTGTCAATATAAATCCTGAAGAAGCAAAACAATTGTATCATATCTTACATCATTTGTTACAAAGCTCCTGGGTTCATAAAAAATAATGCAAAAAGGAGAGAAGTTATCTCTCCTTTTCATATTATGATTATTTTGCTTCTACAAATTTTACTCCCAAATCAGGAAAATCAGTAAATAATCCGGTAGCTCCTGATTTATTTAATAAGGCATCATACATTTCATCAATATTTTTTACAAATTTAGGTAATGCATCTTTACGAATAGTATATGGATGATTTTCCATCTTTGTTGTTTGAATGTCTTCTACCATATCTGTATATTTTAAATTTCCTAAAGTAGAAGTCTTTTCATCTATTAACATGTACCACCCCGGACCAACGCCGTCTGCATATTTTGCAATTTCTTTCATGGCTCCTTTTTTAAACATCCAATCATAGTCATAATTGATCCATTTTCCATCTTTTCCTTTTTCTTCTGTTTCATGCCAATCTGTGTAAGCAATCAATTGTACCAACTTTACATCCATATTCATTGCCGGCATCAATTCTGTTTTAATTCGTTTCAATTCATTATAATCGAAGGTTTGCAAATATACCAAATCTGTTTTTTTCGTATATCCGTATTTCTTCAAAACCTCCAATGTTGCCTTGGCAATATCTTTTCCGTTTTGATGATGAAACCACGGTGCTTTAATTTCCGGATAAATTCCAACCTTTTTCCCTGTTGATTTTTCCAAACCTTGAATAAATTCAATTTCATCTTCAAAGGTATGAAGTCTGAAATGAGAAGCCCATAGCGGAAATCTTCCTGGATATACTTGTTTTTGTACTCCATTTTCTGTACTGAAATTTTCTGTCATTTCTAAAGTTTGTAGCTCATCCCAAGTAAAATCAATCACATAATATCGTCCATCTTCTCTTTTTCTATCCGGAAATTTTTTGGCAACATCTGTCAATCCGTCTAAAAAGTGGTCATGAATCACAATCAATCTTCCATCTTTTGACATGGCCAAATCTTGTTCTAAGTAGTCTGCACCTTGTGCAAATGCCAAAGCTTTGGATTCCAGAGTATGTTCCGGTAAATATCCGCTTGCCCCTCTATGAGCAATAATTAATTTGTTATGCATCCCGTTTGCCTCCATTGTTTCCGCATAAGCACTCATACTGAATAATACGGAAGCTAATACTAAAACTTTCTTCATGTTCATAAACTTCCTCCTCAAAATTTGTTTTTTGTATTACTTTACATGTATTCTATCTCTTTTTAGTATATTTGTCCATATTTTTATATATTTTTACAGTTATTTTATTTCACAGTGCAGATATATCTTCTTATTAAAAGGATTATGGGTTCCCAAAACAACGATTTCCTCGCAGGGAAGCAATGTTTTTTCGATAAAAACAAGATTTTTTTCCAATAAATATTGGACATGTGTTTTCGTATTTTGATACTCCTCTATTCTATCTTTCTCAAGATAGCTGGGTTCCGCATGCTTGTGAATTCCTACACAGGAACAGCCCACCGGCGTCATTTCGATGACAAGAGCTGAAATTTGATTTTTTTCCATATATTTTTTCACTTTTTCTTCTATTATAATTTTCATATTTTCTCCCCATTTTCTTTAGCATAGTAACAAATTTTAAAATTCATCCCAACCGTCAATGGAAGAACTCATATTATAGCTGGTGACAGTTCCTTCAAAAAAGTTCGATTTTACATTTCCGTCCCCCTCCGTATCCGCAAATCTCTCCAGATGCTTATATGGATTTTTTGTAAATTCCTCATACATTGGTGCTAAACCAATCGTTCGCAGTCTTTCATTTGCCAACCATTTGGTATAGGCTTCCGTTGTCTCTGTCGTAATTCCCAGAATCCGATTTCCAATAATGTGTTCTGTCCATAAAATTTCTTGTTCTACAGCGGTCCGAAACATAGCCCGAATTTTTTCTTCCTCAAAAAAATTATGATTCTCCGCCTTAATTTCTCGAATGATTTTTTGAAATAGAACCACATGAGAAAGTTCATCTCGATTGATCAGACGAATCACATCCGAAGTTCCCACCATTTTGTTTCGACTTGCCAATAGATAAAAGAAATTAAATCCATTGTAGAAATACAAAGATTCCAACAAATAATTTGCAATCAATACCTTAGCAAAGTTTTGATCACTTGCCTCTTCAATAAAATCCTGATATATTTGTGCAATAAAGCGATTTCTTTCAAAAAGCACCTTATCATCTCTCCACTTGTCATAAATCAAGTCCCTACTTTCTTTTGGCAAAATAGATTCGATGATATATTGATACGACTGGGAATGAATTGCTTCCTGAAAAGTTTGAATGGACAATAATAAATTGACCTCCGGTGCCGTGATATAATCCGAAATATTAGGCAAGTTATTAGTTTGAATACTATCTAAAAAAATTAAAAAAGATAAAATTCCATCATAGGCTTCTCTCTCCGGTACCGTTAAATTTTCATAATCGTTTTTATCTTGTGTCAAATCCACTTTTTCCGGAATCCAAAAATTTGCCATCATTGTTCGGTAGAGTTGTGTTGCCCAAGAAAATTTTACATTGTTTAAATTGAATAAATTCGTAGAATTTCCTTTGATAATTTTTCTCTCCAATAAACTATCATTTCCTTCCGGATTGAATAATCGTTTCCTATCCACTGCAGCTTTCACACTCCTCTTTTTCATTGATAATATTTGTATTTTTCTGAATTGTTCTCACGTAATATACCGATTTGCAGCCTGTTTCCCAAGCAGTGACTAAGGTATCATAAATATCTTTTGCCCTCACATTTTTATTTAAGTCGAATAAAAGTTCCATAGAAACTCCCTGTGTCGTCCATTGCCCTATTTTAGAAGTAATTTTTACATAGGTCTTTGGGTCTACGTTTTTAAATTCCGGATAGAACCAAGCTCTATCTTTTAAATATTTTACAACTCTGGGAGTTGCCCCGCTTTGATTTTTTTCAATAAAAAATCTGGAAAAAGTAGGAACAATAGAAGCTGTCGCTCCCATCAATAAAGAAGTCGAAGTATTAGGAGCAATGGCTGTCAATTCTCCGTTTCTAAGTCCATATTGATCGACTAGATAAAATACTTCCTTCCATAACTCTGCATATTTGGAATGTTTTTCATACCATTCCTGTGTTTTTCCAAAGAAAATTCCTTGTGACCATTTCGAACCGGAAAAAGCAGGATATTGTCCTCTGTCTTTCGCCAAAAAAGCGGAAGCTTTTAAAGCATAGGCTGCAATCTTTTCAAAAAGCTGACTGATTTCCTCTTCCGAGTCTTCATAAATCATATATTCTCTTGCCAAGTAATCCGCAAGTCCCATAGCTCCGACTCCAACAGTTCTGTATTTTTCATTATGCTTGTTGGACTCTGCCAAAGGCGTCACTGTCAAATCAATCGTGTTATCCAAAGCCCTTACCGCTAGGCCGGTATATTTTTCGAGTTCTTCCTCTGTTATTTCTGCCAAGTTTAAAGACAGCAGATTGCAAGTGTGAATTTCTCCCATTTCTTTTCTTCGAATCGCTTGATTCCCTAACACTTCTTCTTGAAAATTTTTACTTGGAGAAAAATTGGAAAAACTTTCCATACATAAATTTCCATTCCCTATCATTCCTTCATGAGAATTATGGTTTCGTTCATTGGCTCTGTCTTTGAAGAAAATATAGGGCATTCCTGTTTCCAGTTGAGATTTCATCATTGCCTTGAATAAGTCTCTTGCTTTCATTTTCTTTTTCAATTGAATTTTCTCTTCTCGTTCTACTCGCTCATACACTTCTTCAAACTTTGCTCCATACAATTCACAAAGTTCCACTCCGTATAATTTTCGAATTTCATAAGGGTCTACTAAAGTCCAATCCTCTCCGGATTTCACTCTTTCCATAAATAAATTGGAAACAACTACTTGAGGATAAATATCATAGGCCTTTCCCCTTTGATCTCCGTTTTCTGTTTGTAATTCCAAGAAACTTTCCATATCCAAATGCCAAGAGTCGATTGCCACTGTCACTGCTCCGGCTCTTCTTCCCTGCTGATTGACCGCTACTGCCGTGTCATTCAAAATACGGATCCAAGGGACAACACCCCCACTTGCATTATAGTATCCGTTTACCATAGAGCCTTTCGCACGAATTCGAGAAATATTAACTCCCACTCCTCCGCCATTTTTACTAATCTTGGCAATCGAATCCACATTGTAAAAAATAGATTCAATATTGTCGTCTATGGCGGTAATGAAACAGGAAGATAAATTTCCTTTTGGAATTCTTAAATTAGCCAAAATGGGCGTTGCCAAAGAAATTTTTCGCAAGGACAATCCCTCATAAATTTCCTTTGCCACCTTTACTCTGTCCTGTTCATGAATGGAGAGCAACATAGCAATCACCATAAATACTTCTTGTGGCAATTCGTGAGTTTTTCCATTATATTTCAATAGATAGCGATGCACAAACATACTTGCTCCCGCATAATCATAAACCATATCTCTTTCCGGAACTATCGCTTGATTTAACTCATATATTTCCTGTTCAGTATAAATTGAAAGCCTCGTATCGTATAATCCATAGGATAACATCAAAGAAATTGTTTTCTCTAAATTCCCGTAAGAAAAACCTCGACTATGATAAACTTCCCGCTCCGCTTCCATCATTAACAGACGCCCAGCTACCTCCGCCCAATCACTTTCCTCAAAACTGGTCATACTCACCGCCGAATTGATTAAAGATTCTTGAATTTTCTTGGTTGTAATATTTTCTTCATAAATCGATTCAATTTTACTTTCCAGTTCTACCATATTTACTTCCAGACCGGCACAGGCTCGAAGTAGTTTCTCTCGAATCTTTTCAATGTCCAACTCTTCGACGATTCCATCCCGATTGATGACTTTTCTTTTTTCTAATTTCATGCAATCACCCTTAAAAAATCATCCATACTATACACTTTTTCTTGATATTCCACAACCGGAGCCGACATAATTCTTGCCTTGCTTGCTATCATCATTAACTGTTTCTTGTCTTCGACATACTCAAATTCCAATTCTTTTCCCTCTAAAATCATTTTTAAATTTTTACACTTTGCACAGTCTTCCTTTCCGTATACTCGAATCATGTCTTATTCCCCCTATATCTTGTTTGTTTTTTTGATTTTAAAAAAAGGTAACACTATATATAGTGTTACCCTTATGTTTTATCATAAAAATGGAAAGAAGTAAAGAACTTTTAATCCTTTTTCACAAAACGAAATAAAACTCCTCCTAATATTGCCGGAATCAGCCAAGCAAATCCTAAAGAAGAAAATGGCAGCACTCCATAGATAGTAGAAAGTGCTTCACTTTGTAACCCCAATACTCCTAACATTTCATAAAAACTGATGATTCCGGCTCCAAAACAAGCTCCTTTGAAAATAGCATGATTTTGAATTTTAAATACATTTAATAGAATCAAAGCCATAGCTAGAGGATATAGGAATACCAAGATAGGTACTGAAATTTTTACAATCATATCTACTCCAAAACAAGCAAAGATGAAACTGATTATGGTAGTAAGCACCGCCAATTTTTCATAAGACAGAGAAGAAATCTTACTGAAATAATCCGCAACAGTTGCTACCAATCCAATGGCTGTTGTCAAGCAGGCTCCGGCCACACAAATTCCTAAAATCGCATATCCCGCTTTTCCTAAAAGAGTCGTTGTTAAACTTACCAACAGCTCTGTTTTTCCCAGTTCACTTCCCATACCGCTTACTGATGCTCCGATGAAAGAAAGTCCTCCATAGACAATGGATAGACCTAAACATGCAATGATACTTACTTGAACCAAAAAAGAAAATTCTTGCTTAGGGGATAAGTCTTTATCACCACGAATTGATTTTAAAATCACTCCGGCAAATACGATGGATGCTAAAGTATCCATTGTCTGATACCCTTCTACAAAACCATTCTTAAAAGGGGTTAATATAGTTCCGGTCACAGGAATTCCCAAAGGAGAACTAACTCCCTTCACGATGATAATAAAAAGCATAATCAGTAAAACAGGGGTTAAAATACTTCCGATTCTGTCAACCACCTTATTAGCTTTCAAAGAAAATAATAAGGTAATTCCGAAATAGAGAATTAAATATATGTATTTATAAAGAGAAGAACTTAATCCTGCATGTAAAAAAGTAATTTCATAAGCAGTCGCTCCCGTTCTGGGAATTGCTAACAAAGGTCCGATTGCCAAAATCAAAGCAATAAAAAAGAGTTTGGCAAACCAAGGACTGACTTTATTCGCAAATTCCTCAATATCTTTTTTTCCGGATAAAGAAGTAGACAGAATTCCCAGCAGTGGAAATCCTACCCCTGTTAAAATAAATCCCATGGTTCCAATCGCCCAGGAATCTGCTAAAGTTTTTCCCAACATGGGAGGAAAAATCAAATTTCCTGCCCCAAATAACATTGCAAACAATGCAAATCCCTTTAATACCACATTTTTCCAACTATACATAGTCCCCCCCTGCAAGCTCTATTTTTCCATGTTAAAAAATTTCTGCCACTCTTCTTGCTTAAATCCAACTAACACCTTATCTTTTTGTACAAGAATGGGTCGTTTTACCAACATTCCATTGCTTGACAATAAAGATAACATCTCCTCTTCCGACATTTCTTGTATTTTATCTTTTAAACCTAATTCTCGATATAACATCCCACTGGTATTAAAAAACCGTTTTAAAGGCAAAGAACTCCATTCCCAAAATTGTTTTAATTCCTCTTTACTTGGATTTTCTTCTACAATATGTCGAGTCTCTACAACAATTCCGTGCTCATCCAGCCACTTTTTAGCATTTCGACAAGTACCGCATTTTGGATACCAAATTAACAATGTTTCCATAGTTTAATCCTCCTATCTTTCTATAAAGAATATCCTTGATATAATCCAAAAAGTGTTGTCAAAAGCATAATAACTCTGTAGATTACATCATTTTTCATATATTTTTGCAATAAATTCAAGAAAATAAGAACCATACTGATGGGATACAGTACCACTAAAATAGGAATGGCTACCTGTATAATCGTTTGTACTCCAAAATTAGAAAATAAAAATCCGGCAATGCAAGTGATAGTTACGATTGTTTTATAAGAAAAAGGTAAGATCTTTTCAAAATAATCTCCCACTGTTGCAACCAATCCAATAGCCGTCGTCAAACAGGCTCCGGCAACTGCCAATCCCAGAACGATATTCCCAAATTCTCCCAATAACTCTCTTACAATTTTAGATAATAAATCTGTATTTCCGATCGTAGAAACACCGCTAAAAGTAGCCCCGATATATGTTAAAGCTCCATATACACAGGCTAATAATCCGACAGCAATAAAACTGGATTTCCATAGAAAAGAACTTTCTTCTTCCTGAGTCAAATTACGTCCATGACGGATGGATTTCATGATAACGGCAGAATATACAATGGTAGCTAAGGTATCCATTGTTTGATAGCCTTGAATAAAACCTGTTTTAAAAGGTGCTTCTTCCAACAGCATTGTTTTTGGCACCGTAAACGGATGAAAAATTCCTTGATACATAATAACTGCCAAAATAATCAATAAAACCGGAGTTAAAATACTTCCAATTCTTTCCACCACCTTATTGGCTCGTAAACTGAACATCCAAGTAATGATAAAATAAGATGCCAAAAAAATATATTTATGAATGGGATTCGTATCTCCTGCATTTTGTAGAGTCATCTCATAAGCAGTCGCTCCCGTTCTCGGCATCGCTAAAAAGAAACCGATTGTTAAAATCAAAACAATAATATAGCTTTTTGCAAAGAGAGGAGAAACTCTTTTTGCAAAATCGTCCAATGCCGGTCCTGTATGAACCGCTGCAATAAGACCCAAGAGTGGAAATCCAACTCCTGTTACGATAAATCCTAAAGCGGCAATTCCCCAAGAGCTTCCCAAATTATGCCCTAACATCGGAGGAAAAATTAAATTTCCCGCTCCAAATAACATCGCAAACAATGCAAAACCGGTGAACACTATATCCTTCCTTTTAACCATTCTTTCTCTCACTTTCCTACGTTTTTTGAAATATAGTATTCATTTTATCATACAATCGTACTATTTTCAAGTACATTTATTCTTCTTTGCTCTTTTTTTCAAAACTGATTAAAATAGGAGAGCCCTCAAAGCCGAAAGATTCTCTAAACTTATTTTCGATATACCTTGCATAAGAAAAATGTATCAATTCCGGATAATTACAGAATAACACAAACTTTGGCGGTGCTACAGAAACTTGCGTTCCATAATTGATTTTAATTAGTCTTCCTTTTCTAGTTGGAGGATTGTTCATTAAGATTGCATCTTTCAAAACCGTATTCAACAATCCCGTAGAAATTCTCTTTGTGTATTCTTCGTAAATACCATCTGCAATTTCTAATAATTTTGTCGTTCTTTGTCCTGTTAAAGCAGAAACAAACTCTATCGGAGCATAGGATAAGAAAGGCAATTCCGCATATAATTCTTCTTTATATTTCTTCATATCCTTATTCTTTACCAAGTCCCATTTATTCATAACAATAACGATGGGCTTTCGTTCTTCCGCCGCAATTCCCGCTATTCTCTTATCCTGTTCTGTTAACCCTTCTTGAGCATCTAACATCAGAAGACAAACATCTGCTCTTTTAATTGTTTTAATAGCTCGTAGTACGGAATAATATTCCAAACTTTCTTCTACCTTCGATTTTCTTCGAATTCCGGCAGTATCAATAATCATATATCGATTTTCTTTATACTCAATCAAAGTATCAATAGCATCTCTCGTTGTCCCGGCAATATCACTCACAATGGTTCTTTCTTCCCCCGACAATCGATTGACCAAAGAAGATTTTCCGGCATTTGGCTTTCCAATAACCGCCAATTTCAAAATATCTTCTTCCTCCTCCGGAAATTCTAATTTTCCGATAATATCCACTACCATATCCAACATATCTCCAAGATTTACCTTATGAGCTCCTGAAATTGCCACTAAATATTCAAATCCCAACCCCCAAAACTCATAGATATCATCTTGTTGTTGCAAATAATTGTCAATTTTATTGACACATAAAACCACCGGTTTTTGTTTTTTTCTTAAAATGTAAGCAATTTCTTCATCCAAAGGATTGACTCCCGCTTTTCCGTCCACTACAAACAGAATCACATCCGCCTCATTCATGGCTACTTCCGCTTGCTCTTTAATTTTTGTCATCATAAAGTCATTGTTGGCAGGTTCCAATCCTCCTGTATCTACTACAACGAATTCCGCTCCATTCCATTCCGTTTCTCGATACAAACGATCTCGTGTTACTCCCGGCATATCATCAACAATTGCCACACGATCTCCGATTAAATTATTAAATAAGGTAGACTTTCCTACATTTGGTCTTCCTACAATCGCTACAATAGGTTTCATTCTTTTTCTCAACTCCTATATTTCTTATCAAGCACAATTTCTTTTTGTTTTTGTTTTTTTCCGTTGTCTTTTTCGACAAATAATTTTTTTCCTGTAAAAGGATCTTTTTCCGTGTAGTACATTAAAGTGGAATAAGTAGACGGAGTCGGAGTAAATATTTGAATCTGCTCTGGATTTACTCTTAATTCTCTCGAAGCAAATTTTTTTAGATCTATCATTTCTTTTTCTCGACAACCGGGATGAGCAGCAATTAAATAATAGGTTAAAAATTGTTTTTTCCCCAACTTTTGATTCAAGGAATAAAACTGATTTTTAAATTCGTTTAAGCAGGAACGTCCGTCTTTTCCCATTAACGATAAAATACTATCCTCCGTATGCTCCGGAGCTATTTTCATTTGTCCGGAGATATGATCTTGCACCAACTCTTTTAAATACATTTGTCCACATTGTGTATCCTCTAAAATCATATCATAACGTATTCCGGAAGCAATAAAAATTTTCTTAATCTTCGGAAGTTTTTTTAATTTTCGTAACAAATCGATTTGCTTCCTATGATTGACTTGCAAAGATGGACATTTTTTCGGATATAGACATCGCCTATCCGGACAGGAACCCAATTTTAATTTTTTCTTACATTCTAAGGCATACATATTTGCCGTAGGACCTCCTACATCAGAAATATTTCCCTTAAACTTAGGAAGTTTTGTAATTTCTCCCACTTCCTCCACAATGGAAGACTGACTTCTCGACATGACCGTTCTTCCTTGATGAATAGCGATGGCACAAAAATTACATTCTCCATAACAACCGCGATGCGTGGTTACAGAATAGCGAATGGTATCCAAAGCTCTTACTGCTCCCATTGCCTTATAATAAGGATGAACATCTCTGGCAAACTCCATAGAATAGATAGCATCCATTTCTTCTTCAGTGTAAGTCATAGATGGAGGATTCTGTATCAAATATCTATCATCACATTTTTGACAAAGTCCTTTGGCGGTAATCGGATCGCAATTGAAATAAAATTGATGAAAGGCCTCCGTAAAAGTATCTTTACTTTCCAAACATTCCGCATGACTCGGCAAATTCAAATAATCTTCTCTCGGCTCTCTGGATATATAAGAAAGTCCTCGGATATCTTTCCAATCTTTCCCATGTCGTAAGGCTTTTGCCAAAGCAAGCATTGACATCTCTCCCATACCATAGGAGAGAATATCCGCTTTGGCGTCAAATAAAATCGGCTTTCTTAATTTATTGCTCCAATAATCATAATGTGTAATTCTTCTTAAACTTGATTCAATCCCGCTGATGACTATTTTTTTCTGTGTTCCTTTAAAAAAACGTCGTATCATATTGGAATATACCAAAACAGCTCTATCCGGTCTTCTATCATTCAAGCCTCCGGGAGTAAAATCATCCTGTTGCCTTCTTTTTTTCGTAGCGGTGTAATTCGCTACCATAGAATCCACACAACCTCCGGAAATGGCAAAAAATAAATCAGGTTCTCCCAGGCGGGTAATATCTTTGGGACTGTCCACTTCCGGCTGTGCAATGATTCCCACCCGAAAGCCGTGTTTGACAAGCCATTTCCCAACCAAAGCACTTCCATTATAAGAAGTGTCCAAATAGGTATCTCCTGAAATCAATAAAACATCTAAACGATCCCAACCCAATTGTTTCATTTCTTCTCGAGTTGTTGGTAAAAATTTCATATATTTCCTGCCACTCCCAAGGCTAAGTTCACCATCATGGAAAAGCTGTTTTGTCTTTCCTCCGATGATATTTCTTCTTTACTTACCAAAGAATCCGATATCGTTAAAATACTCAAAGCTCTCACTTTAAATTTCGCTGCCAAAGTATAGAGAGCCGCTGTTTCCATTTCTACACACAACACTCCAAAATTTGCCCATTTTTTCCAAGCTTCCGGATTATCATTATAAAATTCATCGCTTGTTAAAATCGATCCCGCATGTACCGGCAATTTCTTCTCTTTTGCCAGTTCATAGGCTTTTAAAAATAAGGTGGCATCTGCAGTTGGAGCGAAACTGGCATTTGGAAAACGGTTCGCATTCAAAGCGGAATCGGTAGAACTTGACATTGCCAAAACAATATCCCGAATCTTCACATTCTCTTGATAAGAACCGGCACTTCCAATTCGAATCAAAGTTTTCACTCCATATTCTTGTATCAATTCGTTCACATAAATAGAAATCGAAGGAATCCCCATTCCTGTTCCTTGAATAGAAATTTTTTTCCCCTGATAGCTTCCTGTATATCCATACATTCCTCGCACCGTTGTATAACAAACAGGATCTTCTAAAAAAGTTTCTGCAATCCATTTTGCTCGTAAAGGATCTCCCGGTAATAAAACAACTTCCGCAATTTCTCCCAACTTTGCTGCTATATGTACACTCATAATACCCTCCTTCTTTTTCTCACTTTTAAGTTTATATTTTATCATATTATACGATTTTTTGCAAAAAAAGAATAGTCACAAAGAAAAAAAGATCACAAACTAAAAAATTACCATAAAATAATAGAACATAGCTTTATAAAATATAAAAACTATTTGAAATTTTATCAAAAATATTGTATTATTTAGTAAATTGATAAGAAAACAAAATAAAGGATACAAAAGAATGATTTTTAAAAGAACGGAACTTTTAATAGGAAAAGAAAAAATGAATGTGTTACAAAAGACTCACATTCTATTATTTGGATTAGGAGGGGTTGGAGGACAGGCTTTTGAAGCTCTTGTCCGAACAGGCGTAGGAGAAATCTCCATTGTGGACTTTGATACCATAGACATGACAAATTGCAATCGCCAGATTCTCGCAACTCAAAATACTGTCGGGAAATACAAAACGGAAGTAGCTCTCGAAAGAGCAAAGTCTATCAATCCGAACATCACAATCCATCATTACACCGAACGGGTAACAAAGGACAATTTATTGTCTTTCTTTGAAGGAAAAAACTACCAATACGTTATTGATGCCATTGATACAGTCACTGCTAAATTAGATATTATCCAATATGCTTGGGAGCATCAAATTCCAATCATTTCTTCTATGGGAACCGCTCGAAAATGGAATCCCGAACTTTTGGAAGTAAGTGACATTACTAAAACTTCCGTTTGTCCTTTGGCAAGAGTCATAAGGAAAGAACTGAAAAAAAGGGGAGTAAAACATTGTAAAGTTGTCTATTCAAAAGAAGAAGCCAAGTGCTTACAAGAAGATACTTTAGGTAGCATTGCCTTTGTTCCTTCCACGGCAGGTTTACTATTAGTAGGAGAAGTTATAAAAGATATTTGTAATTTATAAATTGGAGGAAAGTATATGAAAAAAATAGGAATTTTTTATGGAACGAGTGGAAGTACCACTTTAGGAGTAGTGGATGAGTTAGAATATCAATTAAAGAAAGAGAATTATCAAACATATAATGTAAAAGACGGAATAGAGGCAATGAAGGACTATGAGAATTTAATTTTGATCACTCCCACCTATGGAGTAGGAGAATTACAACCCCATTGGCAAAAACAATATGATACCTTATCCCAAATTGATTTTCATGGAAAAGTGGTAGGACTGATTGGCTTAGGAAATCAATTTGCTTTTGGAGAATCTTTTGTAGGAGCCCTTCGAGTTTTGTATGATATTGTAAGTAAAAATGGAGGAAAAGTGGTAGGTTTTGTTTCAGATAAAGAATATTCTCATGAAGAGACAACCGCTGTCATTGATGGAAACTTTGTCGGTCTTCCTATTGATGAAACAAACCAAGGAAATAAAACACCTCAAAGAATTATTTCTTGGTTAGAGCTCGTCAAAAAAGAAATGAAATAGACTATAAAAACCAAGAGTGTCTTGAATTCAAAACACTCTTGGTCTTTTTTACTTCTAAAATCTAAACTTTTACCAATGCAGTTTCCCATTCCTTTAAACTCTACTTAAAATCCATTCTATGATCTTCTCTTCCCTCCACTCTTCCGAAGAACGAGTCGTGAAGAATTCCTGAACATTAATCGTTTTAGACTTCATGGCCACTTTTCTACATCCTCGATGACATCCATTTAATATCAAAAAATCAATCCCTTCTAATTGTCTATTTTTCATTTTATGATAGACTGTCATTCTGTTATAGAGGGAATTACACCCTCCACAAAATAGAATTTCCATAAGTCATACTTCTTCCATAAGTTCTATTTTTCTTTCCTTTATTCTCACCAGTAATAAAAATAGTATAATTCCTACTCCCAATCCCCAAGCAGCTCCTTTCACCGCAATCACGGCTGCCATGACTCCTGCAATTCCCATATCAATATGATCTTTACAAATAGTCATTGCCAAACGTGTACAAACAAATCCTTGTACCAATAATGTCAGTGATAATGCCACCGGAAGTGTCGGTTGTACTAAAGAAACAATTGGCACAATGGACACACAAATAAAAGTCATCCATCGGAAAGTTCCCACTCCACTGTAAACAGAATCCATTCCTTCTCTTCCTTCTTTATATCTTTCAAATACCGCTGCAGAAACGGCAGCCCATAATGGTCCACACAAAGGGACATAAGGAATCAAAATTCCTTGTATCAAATTACGAATTCCACTGATTAGATTGGAACGATTGGAATTGAAATCAATTTTCTCGTCAGTTCTGACTCTGTCCGCTTCTTTTAATAGAGCTCCACTGGTAACAAAATCTCCAAAGGCAATAATATAAACCATAATAGCCATAGGAATAGCTTTCACAAATAAATCTATATTTGGAAATCCTACCCCAAAAACACTAACCTGTCGTAAAATATTGGAAAATTCCGGAATTTTAATAAAACTCCCTACTTCGATATTTGGAAAAGGCAATTCTTTACATAAAGGTGCAATAATAATACTGGCAAAAATAGCCGGTAACATTCCATATTTTCCAAATAAATTCACAAGAGCATGATTCTTTCTCATTTCCTTGAAACGTTCTGAAAATAATAAAAAGTAGGATAATAAAGTTCCTATGGCAATAGAAAACGGATATAAATTAAAACGTCCCTTTTCCACTGCAAATTCTCCAATAATAGCAGCAAATCCGGCTCCCAATAAAATTCCTGATTTAATGGAATCCGGAACTATTCTCATTAATTTTCCGGCAAGTCCTGTAATCCCCATAAACAGAAAAGTAAAAGCTACTAACAACTGTAGAGCAATCAGAGCTTGTATTCTCACCGGTCCCATTTCAAATTGCGTCAAATATGCAATTGTCAATGGGATAGATGGAGTAATCCAACCGGGAACTACAGGGTCTCCTAACAGTGCATGCGTATTATACAACAATCCATTAATAATAACCATAGACCATGCCAGTTCAAAAGGAATTCCTAAGACACTTGTTAAAATAGGAATGGCTCCCAGACAGGTTGCACACATCAAAATTGCCTGCAAAGCTTCCGAACTTTCAAATCTATAATGAACAAAAGGCAATCTCACTCGAAATACGCCTAATTTCCAGCTTGGTTGTTCACTCCCCAATTCTCTTTTCAATATTTGCATATATGTTTCCTCCTTAGCATTTTTCATTTTCTAAGAACAACTTTTTTTATCTTCTGGAGTTATTTCATACCTTTTTTCCTGTTGACTTCTCTTTTCTTCAAAATAATCCTGACTTTCAATGATTGCCCAAAGAATAATTCCGGATAAAATTCCAAGACTCGGTCCTTTCATGGCTAAAATCACTCCCATAACGGTTGCTATTCCACGACTTGTAGGACTGTCTGCCATTTTCATTCCAATATTTCCACAGGCATAAGCCTGCACTGCCATTGTCAAACCAAAGAAAATTCCAAAAGCCGGTTTGATCAAAGTAACCAATGGTAACATCATTACTGCAATTACAGTTGCGGCTCTGAATGTTCCCACTCCTCCCCAATAAGTCCTCAAAGTAGAGTATCCTCTTTTATATCTTTCCGTAATAGTCAAAAGTCCGGAAGCCCATAATGGCCCACATAGAGGAACCCATGGTGCAAAAACACTCATGATGGCATTTCTTAATGCACTGACTAAATTGGATCTCCCCGGATCAAACTCTACTTTTTCATCTTCTCGATTTGCAGTAGCATCCTCTACAATTTCTTTTGCTAAAATAAAATCAGAAAAGGCAATGATATAAGCTGTAAATGCCATTGGAATTGCAGCAATAAATATTTTTATACTGGGCATTCCTAAGCCAAAAATCGTATAATGTTCCAAAACATAGGAAAAATTGAGTGGTGTCAAGCCCCATTCAATTTTTGGACTTGGTATTTCCTTAAAAATAATAGGTGCCAAAATAATAGCAAATAATTGTGCCGGAACAATTCCTTGATTCCGAATGATTTTCCAAAAAGAATTTCTTTCCGCTAACTGTAAAAAAGCTTTGGAAAATAGAAATATATAGGCTATGATAATACATACTACTACCGTATAAGGAGCCACCGGAATTCTTGCATTTAGAACATTGATTCCTGCAGAAATTCCGGAACCGATGACTATCCCTGCCTTAATGGAATTGGGAATCGCTTGAACTAATTTCCTTCCGATTCCGGTCGTTCCCATCACTAAAAATAAAAATGCTACCAACATTTGTAATGCTATCATGGCATGAATTCGTTCCGGACCAATTGCATACGCAGATAAATAGTTAATCGTTAAGGGCAAAGCGGGGGTAATCCATCCCGGAACAACCGGATCTCCCAATAATGCAGGTAAGTAATAGCAAGCTCCATTCAATACTCCAAAGGTAAGAGCTATATAAAAATTTTCTATTCCGAAAACATTCATGGTAACTCCGACACCGGCTCCTAAGCAGGCTACTCCCAAAAACATAGCTGCTAAACATTCTGTCCATTGCCATTCATGATGAATAATTGGCAATCTCATTTTAAATGGTCCCAAAGGAATGTATGGCTGTTCCCCTCCATATTCTCTTTTTATAAGAGGTGTTTTTTCCTGATTAAAATTTTCAATTTTAGGCTTCATTCCGACACTCTCCTTTTCAGTATAAGGATTTATAAATAGAATAAATATCTTTCTCGTCTAAAAAAACATAGTTATTTGCCATCAATCTTTGTTGCTGTGTCATTACAATATTCGTAAATTCTTCCAATTCCTGTTTTTGAACTCCATAGTCTGACAGTCTTTTTTTGGGAAGCAAGGTATTTAATAGTTCCTCTAAAGCAGCATACACATTTTCTGTAGAACAACTTAAAAGCTTTGCGATCATTTCATTTAAGATTACAATTTTTCCCTTGGAATTTTTCCGATAATAATACTTTAAAACTTCTGTAAACATTACATAATTAGATTCTCCGTGAGGGACATGATACTTCCCTCCTAGAGGATAACTCATGGCATGAACTGCTGCACACCCTGCATTTCCAAAAGCAATTCCCGCCATATTGCTAGCAATTAAAATATCTTTGATATACTTTCCTCTACTTTCTAAGCCTTCTTCTTTTATATTCCTATAAGCAGTGAGTATTTTTTGAATGGCTTCCCGTGAAAATAGTTCCGAGTATGCTGTAGCCTTTGGAGATAAGAAAGATTCCACTGCATGAACCAGAGCATCAATAGAACTGGTTGCGAACACGGAAAGTGGTAACTTTTCAACAAATTCTGGAATCAATACGGCATATTCCGGAAATAATTCTGGAATTGCCAAGCCTTTTTTGCTTCCGACACTTGTTAGATTTACTATGCTGATATTTGTTACCTCACTCCCTGTTCCACAAGTTGTAGGGACAATAATGAGTTCTTTTTCTTTCGTGGCAGGAATTTTTTTATCAAATAAATCTACAAGAGGGAAGATATTTTTTAGTACGAAAATCTTTGAAATATCAATGACACTTCCTCCTCCAACAGCAATAATTCTTGAATAGTTCATCTCCTTCATACTTTCATACATAGAAGCTATCATTTCCTCTGTGGGTTCTCCTACTCCGTATTGATCCTGAAATATAAATTGGGATTCTAACTCGAAATCTTTGAAATAGGTTTCGTATAAAAATTTTGTTGTAATAATGACATCCTTTTGACCTACTTGAAACTGTTCCAAAAAGTCTCTGCAAGTTTCTATCATGCAAATGTTAGGTATCAATGAAAATTCTTGCATATAACCTCCTATTCTAAGCTTTGAAATTTTTCTAATGCCTGCTTTGTTAACTGTTCTCTAAAATCAGGATGAGCAATTGCAATCAAAGCCTTTGCTCGTTCTCGTAAGGTTTTTCCCTTTAGCTCTGCAATTCCATATTCGGTAATGATATAGTCTACATCATTTCTGGAGGTGGTTACCGTAGCCCCTACATCCAAATTCATTACAATCTTGGAAATCGTTCCCTTTGCCGCTGTAGATGGCATAGCAATAATCGATCTTCCCCCTTTCGACATGGCTGCTCCTCTCACAAAATCCACTTGTCCTCCTGTTCCGCTAAATTGTTTTGCTCCCATACTCTCTGCATTCACTTGTCCCATCAAATCGACTTGTAAGGCAGAATTGATAGAAACCATATTGTCATTTTGTGCTATCACAAAAGGATGATTTACATAATCTACCGGATATAATTCTACACCTGGATTATTATGGACATAGTCGTATAATTTTTGACTTCCCATCAAAAAAGAGACAATACATTTATTTTTATGAATGGTTTTTTGACTATTATCAATGACACCGGCAAGGATTAAATCCACTACCCCATCGGAAATCATCTCGGAGTGAATTCCCAAATGCTTTTTCTCTTTTAAAAAAGTCAATACTGCATCCGGAATTGCTCCAATTCCTAATTGTAATGTATCTCCATCTTGAATCAGACCGGCACAGTACTCTCCTATTTTTTTCTCAACCTCTCCTATCTTAGGAGGATTAAGTTGTAAAATCGGTTGATCGTATTCCACAATAGAATCAATTGCGGATAGGTGGATGAAATTTTCTCCCAAAGTTCTAGGCATATATTTATTCACCTGTGCTATTACTATTTTTGCATTTTCTGCTGCTCCCTTTGTATAATCACAAGAAATTCCGTAACTGCAATACCCGTGTTCATCAGGAGCGGATACTTGAATGATCGCTACATCTAATGGCAATTTTCCATTTTTTCTAAATAAATTTGGAATTTCAAAGAAAAAAGATGGCGTAAAATCTCCATAAGTGCCATTGATGGCTTTTCTGGTACTTCCTCCTCCAAAAAATGAATTATGATAAAAGTATTTTTGATTTTCTTCCTGAGCATATTCTCCTTTTCCCATAGGAACCAGATGAATAATTTCTACTTTTTCATAGGACTCTTTATTTCTTAATAAGGCATCTGTAATCTCTTGAGCTTCCCCACAAGCATGAGAAAAAATAAGTCTATCTCCGGATTTTATTTGCTTTACTGCTTCATCTGCGGTTACAATCTTATCTTTATATACCTCTCTCCAATTCTTACTCATAAATTTACTCCTCTCTTCTTAGCATTTTTTTTGCTATTTCCAATAATTCATTCGATACTCCCGTGTTCACGGAAATGCATTGTAGCATCGGAAAGTTTTCCTGTAATCCTGTTTTTATAAAATTTTCAACAGTATCAATAGAGTGGGGGCAGCTACAACACTGCCCCAATAACCTCAATTGTAGTTCCTGTTTTACTTTATCATAAAATACAATCTCCAAACTCCCCCCATGATCTCTTAAAGACGGTTCAATTTTTGTGCTAATGTATTCTTGAATTTTTTCCATAAAACAGTACTCCTTTGTTATTTAATATCTAAAAGATCTTTCACCAATTGTTTCTTTCCTTCCAAGTTGGACTGTCTGCTAATCATGATTCTTTGAGCTTGAGGAGAACCTGCACCATGCAAGGATTCTGTCTTATATCCCACTGCAGCTGTTCCTAACATCAAGTTTTCGATAAATCGCAAAACTTTCATTCTATCATAAGTAGGAACACTTGCCACTGCTCTAAAATATTTATCTACATATTTTCCAATTTCAGGGGAATGATAATCCGCCTCTGATGGCATAGTCACTAAAACTCCTCCTGCAATATCTTCCGCCAATCTTCCAATTTCATAAGGGAATCTTGTTACATTCTGTTTACATACATTCGCTAACAATAAATCAATTTCATACGATCCGGACGGAGTTGGATGTCCTTCACTGGAACATGCAATTCCACATGCATATAATGTTTCATTTAAGTGAATCATTTCAATAATCTTATCTTTTACATGAGAGGCTTTTTTGGTTCCGTTATAATCTGCAATCAAAGCGGTTGCTCCAATTAAAACATCTCCGACTCCCACTTTACATCCTCCATAACTTTGTCTGTGGAATCCCGCAAATCGTTCTACTAAACTGCTTGAAAATTGATATTCTCCGGCCATAAAAATTCTCTCATTCGGTACAAACACGTCATCAAATACTACTAAAGCTTCATGTCCACCAAATTTTGGATTTCCTCTATCCAATAATCCTTCTTCCAATTTTCTGGTATCACAAGATTGTCTTCCATAAATAATTTTAATCCCTTTTGTATCCACAGGAACGGAAAAACAAACTGCATAATCCTTATCTGCTTCTGTCATGGAAATGGTAGGCATCACCAATACTTCATGGGAATTTACAATTCCTGTTTGGTGAGCTTTTGCTCCCCGCACAACAATTCCGTCCTTCCTTCTTTCCACGATATGTAAAAATAGATCAGGATCGACTTGTTGAGAAGGAGATAAACTTCTATCTCCTTTTGGATCTGTCATAGCTCCGTCGACTGTTAAATCTTTTTCCTGACAATACTTTAAAAATGTCAAAAATCTTTCATGATAGTTGCTTCCAAGTGCCTGATCCATATCATATGTAGTACTATAACAAGCATTAAATGCATCCATTCCTACACATCTTTGGAAACAAGAAGCTGTTTTTTGTCCTACCAATCTTTGCATCTTTACTTTATTTTTCAAATCTTCCGCGCTTTGGTGAATATGTGCAAAACGATTGATTCTTTCTCCAGTAAGTGGAGATATGACTGTCATTAATTCCTGATATTCAGGTTGTTGAGCAAGCTCATAAGTCATTTTTACAGAATTTAAAGATGGTCGAATGATAGGATCATCCACGGGACACTCTACCCTTTTTCCAAATAAATATACTTCCATATTCATCTTTCTTAAACTTTCTTCATATTCAGCTGCCGTCATCAATGCCATACAAATCACTCCCTTAAATTATTTTATTTTGTTGCCTCTACTTAAATATAAGCAATTTATATGCCAAATTTCCTATCTCGCATATTTTTATTATTTTTTAGAAACATTCTCTTATTGTGTTGCTTTTTTGCATAAAAAAAGTATGCAAAGTGTTGCTTTTTTGCAACATATTTCATTTTTGCATACTTTCTATTTTTTATTTCTCTTGTAACTTTCGAGTAATGGTGCTCGGGTTGACCTCCAGCCGTTCTGCCACTTTTCTCTGAGATTTCAATTCAATCAACAATTTTTCAATGACATCTCTTTGGAACTCATTTGTCGCTTCTTTCAAACTCATTGCCAAATATTTTTCCATACATTTTTGACAATAAACCTGATTTTCTTCTTCCAAAATTTCTTTTGATGCATGTAACATTTCTTTTGGTAATAAATCTTCTGTTATTTCTTCCGTTGTAGAAATCACAACCAACTGTTCAATCATATTTTTTATTTCCCGTATATTACCCGGCCAAGAATAATTTAAAAAATACTGAAACACTTCTTTTGAAATTCTCTTATTCAAACCGTATCTTTTATTTAACTGCTTCAAAAAAGTGAGAACAATGTCAATAATATCTTCTTTTCTATCTCGAATAGGAGGGATGTGTACTCTGACGACATTGATTCTGTAAAATAGGTCTTCTCTAAATTTCCCTTCTTCCACAAGTTTTCTGATACATTTATTGGAAGCCGTGATAATTCTTACATCAATAGGAATCTTCTTATTTCCTCCAACTCTGACGACATAGGAAGTTTCCAAAACTTTCAACAATTTTACCTGCATTTCCATAGACAATTCCGAAATTTCATCCAAAAATAAAGTGGAATGGTTTGCCAATTCAAATAAACCCATTTTTCCATTTTTATCCGCCCCTGTAAAAGCTCCCCTTTCATAACCGAATAGCTCCGATTCTATTAAATTTTTAGGAATCGCTCCACAATTTACCTCAATAAAAGCTTTCTCTTTTCGAAGACTTTTTTCATGAATGATATAAGCTAAATGTGTCTTTCCCGTTCCTGTTTCTCCTTCTAATAAAATAGAACTGTCAAATTTTGCTGTAGTTTCAATAAGCTTTAAGATATTTAACATTTCTCTATTTTTTGAAGATTCGTTTTCTCCATTCTTTTTTTTCAAAAAGTCCAATTCCGATTTATATTTTTCTGCCAATTTTTTCACATTCGAAAATTGTTGTTCCAGTCTTTCCAATTCTCGCATATCCCGTACATTGGTTACTACATAAATTATTTTTCCCTGCTTATCAAACACCGGAGTGCTTGTTACAAAAATTTCTTTTCCACTTTTCAATTTTTGATTAATACTTGCTTCACTCCTTTTTTTGATAGCAAGCAAGGAACTGGACTCACTGTAAAATCCTTTTTTTACGAGCTCTTCCATATTTTTCCCCTGCAATTCTTTCATGGATAAGCCTGTGATATCCTCATATGCCTGATTCAAAAAAAGAGTATTTCCTTCTCCATCCGTAACATAAATGCCATCATAAGAGGATTCTACAATTTTTTTAAAAATATTTAAAATATCTTCTCCCATACAATTCCCCTCCCTTCTACAACAATCTACCTCCTCTATAAAATCGTGTTTAAATTCCTTTTATTTTTTTCTTTGAAAAGAAGAGAAGTATCCCAACTCTTTCCGATATTTACTGACAGTTCTTCTGGAAATGTTCCATAAGAATTTTTGCCCTAAATACTTTGCTATTTCTAAATCACTATAAGGTTTTTGCTTATCTTCTCCCTCTATTAAATTTTGAATCTCTACTTTCATTTCTTCTCTTTCTCCGGAATAACAAAACAAAGATTTCACTGAAAGAATTCCCCTTTCTGTTTTTAGGTATTTATTTTGAATCGCCCGTGAAATTGTGGAAACATGAAGCTCCAATTGTTCTGCCACTTCTCTTTCATGAAGAGTTTTCAAGGCTCCCGAACCTAAGAGATAATCCTTTTGATAGTCTGTGACATATTCCAAAATATTACGTAAGGTTTCGATTCTCTTCTCAATGCATTTTCTCAATATCTGAATTCCCGGTGTTTCTTTTATCTCCGCTCGGTACAATGATTTCTGTAAGTCTTTATTTTCCTCCAATGCAATATTTCCTTCCGAATATTTCCAATAAAAATCCGGTACGATTTTTATTGTTTTTCTTACAGAAAATCCTCGAGAAGGCTTCGGATTACAAGCTTTTATTTTTTTCATAATCTGATTCAATTGCACAAGACCAATTCCTAATTTTTCAGCCAATTTCTCTTCCTGTCCCTCTGCAATATATTCCAAATGTTGTAACACTTCCCAAATAATTTCTTCCCATTCATTCTTCTTTTTCAATTGTAAACGGATTGCTTCTTTAAAATTATGAGTCCCTACCCCTACCGGTTCTAATTCCCATAAAAATTGATAGACTTCCTCCAATTCTTTTTGGGAAATGCCCAAATGAAGACGGAGTTCATCATCGCTCAGTTCCAAAAAACCGGCTTCATTTAAACTATGAATACAGAAAATCAGTTTCTGTCGAATGTTTTCGGAAACCTCCAAATACATCAGTTGATTTTCCAAATATTGAAAAAAATCTTCCTCCTGAGATAAGCTTTCGAAAAAACTATCTTCTGTAGATTGACGACTTCCCTCTATTTTTCCAAGCCAAAATTTCAATACTTCATCATAGGACATGGAAAGGACAGAAAATGATAATTTCATTTCTTGTGACAACTTTAGTATTTGTTTTTGTTCTAGTTCTACACTTGTTTTCATCTTCTCTCCTTTCAAAAATATACAAATGAAATAGAATCTTCTAATAAAAATATCTAATACTTTAAGTATACTCCAATTTCTTTATTTTATAAAATATTTTTTGATCTAGTGAAAATAATTTATGTTATAAAAAAAGCCGATTGCAGATTTTAAAAAAATCTTTTGCAATCGGCTCTCTTTTTCTGTAAAATTTAATTGCGAAAAAAAATACAGAAAGGAGCTACTTCTTATGATTAAAGAAATATTACTCTTAACTAATCTAACACATATCTTCAATTTTATCAAGTCTTTTGTTGCGCATGAACATCTTGAATTTATCAAATTTTCTCTTGATAAATTTTTACTTTGTAGAGATATTAGCAAAGGTTTTGTTAAATATTCTTGTAAAAAATGCGGTCACTTTCATACTTTTCCTATCTCTTGCAAATCTAAACTCTGTCCTACTTGTGGTTTCAAATATTCTTCTGTTTGGGCTTCTAATATGCAAAGAGATATTCTTAATATCCCTCATAGGCATGTTCTTTTTACCATTCCTGAAGAATTAAGAATGTTTTTTTGTTATGATCGAACTTTACTTAGAAAACTCGCTGAAGCCGTTAATGAAATTTTTAAATATCAGTTTCACAATATTAATAAAAAAACTCAAAGAAAAAAGAAAATTCCTAAATCTTCTCCTAATTACTTTACTGATACTGATATTGTTCATTATGGGCTTGTCACAATTATTCATACCTTTGGTCGTGACCTCAAATGAAATCCACACATCCATGCGCTTGTTTCGCTGGGTGGGTTTACTAAAAAACTAACTTTTAGAAAATTGGAATATTTTCATGTTAATTCTATTGCTAAACAATGGCGTTTTTTAGTACTTGATATTGTAAAAAATGGAAACTACTCTGAAAACATTAAGAAAAAAGCGCTCAAATCAGTTAGAGAACTATACAAAAAAGATGTTCGCCTATTTTTTAATGTAGGATCTACAGAACTTAATTCAACTGCCGGAATCATAAAGTATCTTGGAAGATATCTTGCGCGAGCTCCAATTGCAGAATATAAAATTGTTAATTTTAACGATAAAGAAGTTACTTTTTTCTATCAAGATTTAGCTGATAATAAAAATAAAAAATATCGCACAATGCCTATTGATGAATTTGTTCAACAGATTCTTATTCATCTTCCACCTAAAAACTTTAAATCTATTTCTAGATTTGGGTTTTATGCTAGGCATTTAAATTCTAAACTAAAAAAAGTTATTCTTAATTTTAAAAAGAAAAAGCAATTTGAACTTTCTTTTTATGTGAAATCTTCTTTAGAAACTTTTGATATTAATCCTTTTATTTGTCCTTTTTGTAAGATAAAGCTAAAAGTAAAAGAATTATTTTTAACCTCCCTCTGGTCTGGGTATGAAATTCATAAAATATATCCTTAATTTTCTCTAATTTTATTAGAGCTTTTTTGCATTCAACAATTTCTTATTTTTCTATAACTTTTCTATAATTTTACTCTTAATTACAATTTATATTTCCGTAAATTCTTTTTTTTATTATTTTCCTATCTCTTTAAATTTATACTTTCCTATATAATAAAAAAGAGGAAATTCCATAGAATTTCCCTCTACAATACAAGATTTCATTTTGTTTCATTTTTGTCTAACACCAGTTGACAAAGAATCTAAATTTTTTATAAAAACATCTCTTATATGTCTTAATTGTTCTTTTCTCTAATGTTATCTAATTCCTGTAAATTTTCTACTTCAATCAGTTCTGCTCCTTTTTTTAATATCCGTTTTCGAAAAACTGCGATTCCCATATATGCCATGATAATAGATACAATTGGATTTATCAAATTTAAAAAAGCATAAGGAAAATAAGTAAAACTTGATACTCCTAAAGTCGCAGACTGGTATGCCCCACAACCATTCCAAGGAAACATTGGAGACCACAACGATCCTCCATCTTCTAAAGTCCTAGATAAATAATATCTTTCTAACCCCATATCATCGTATGCCTTATAATACATTCTTCCGGGAATGATATTTGCTAAATATTGATCTGTAAGCACAAAATCACAAACAATTCCTGTCACTATTGTGGTTGCAACCAAACTTCCTACCGAATGAACATGTTTTATTACTTGCTCCAAAATTACCTCTGTGAATTTTGCTTTCTCCAGAATTCCACCAAAACAAAGAGCAAAAATAATCAAAGAGATTGTCCATAACATTCCATTTACTCCTCCTCTTGTCAAAAGCTTATCCACTATTTGTAAACCTGTGTTTCCAACATAACCATTTTGTAACACATCTAAGATAGCAACAAGAGTTGCTCCTTGAAATATAACTGCACAGATACTTCCAATAACAGTTGCTAATAATAAAGAAGGAATTGCTGGAACTTTTTTCGCAGCAGTAACTAATACAACAATAGGAGGGATTAGCAACCAAGGAGTAATTGTAAAGGTGCCAGAAAGAGCTCCTTTGATTAAACTGATATTTTCTAAATTTACAGAAGTAGTATCATAGCTTAACCCTATTACAAAATATAATAAAAGCGCAAGAACAAAACTAGGTACTGTTGTATACATCATAGATCTTACATGTAAATATAAATCTGTTTCAGCAGTAGCTGCAGCCACATTCGTACTATCCGATAGTGGGGAAACTTTATCTCCAAAATAAGCTCCTGAAATAACCATTCCAGCAGTAAGTGCTGGATTGATACCAAGTCCAGTTCCTATTCCCATCAATGCCACTCCTATTGTCCCTCCTGAAGTCCAAGCACTTCCAGTTGCGACAGAAACAATAGCACAAAGTATGCAACCCGTTGGTAAAAAAAAGGTAGGAGAAATCAATTCTAAACCATAGTAAATCATAGCTGGAACCGAACCAGCTAATACCCATGATCCAATAAGCATTCCTACAATCATCACTATAATCAATGCTTCCACTGCTCTATAGATGCTTTCAATCATTCCTTCTCTCACTTCACTCCAACTACACCCTACTCTCAATGCCATAAAACCAGCAAGAATCGTTGAAATCACAATAGGAATATGAGGATCTACTTTTAATACTAACATAGAATACACAATTATTAATGCCATTCCTACAATTGGTACAAGTGCTTCCCATATCTTTGGTTTTCTTTTTTTCATCATAACTACCCACCTCCATTCTTGTTAGAAATAAAATTATTTCTTATACAAATATAAGCAATTATGATGCCAACTAAACTTTCTTTTATTTTCAATGCTTTTCTATAGTACATTTCTTCATTTTGGGAAATAAACTTCCCAAAACGAGTAATCTATTTCCTATTTTTTACTCACATAAAGAACTTATCCACTCTCTTAGATTATAATCTAAAATTTTATTATTTAATTGCCTTTTTGTGATATCTAATATTTTTGCAGCTTTTGTTAAATCTCCTTTACATTCTATGATAACTGATTTTATAAAATTCACTTCAAATTGATTTCTTGCTTCTTTCAATTTTTTTAAATGATTTACTGTCTCATCTGCATTTTGCAAATACATTTTGGCATCTCGAAATTGTATGGAAGAGCCTTCTGTTAGAACCATCAAACGTTCTATTATATTTTTTAATTCTCTTATATTTCCCGGATAATGATATTTACGTAAAAAATTAAGAGTTTCTTCGTCAATAAAATCAATTTTTTTCTTTAATTCCACTTCAAATTTTTTTATAAAAAAATATATAAATGATTCGATATCTTCTGGTCTATCTCTCAATGGGGGAATTGTAATGACTATACCATTGATTCTATAAAGAAAATCTTCTCTTACTGTTCCATTTTTAACAAAATCACAAATGTTTTTATTAGTGGCTGAAATAAGTCTAATATCGATATCAATTTTTTGACTTCCTCCCACTCTCTCTATTCTTTTCTCTTCCAATATTCTTAAAAGTTTACCTTGAGTATTTAATGATATATCTGCCATTTCATCCAAAAATAATGTCCCATGTGTAGCCTCTTCAAATTTTCCTATTTTTTGACGAATTGCTCCTGTAAAAGCTCCTTTTTCATGCCCAAATAACTCTGATTCAAGAAGACCTTCAGAATACTCTTGACAATTTACTGGAATAAAAGGAAAGGCCTTCCTCTCACTTTTTTCATGGATATATCTAGCAATAACCTCTTTTCCGACTCCTGACTCCCCTAAAATTAAAACAGATATCTTACTTCTTGCAATTTTCTTACAAATTTCCAATATCTCTTTCATTTTTATATTTTTAGACTCCAACATAGAAATTTCTTTTATCTGGTTTTTTAAAAAATTATTTTCATTTTTTAAATTTTTCCATTCCAGAAATCTCTCAATATCCAATAACAAAGTACTAGGATCATTACTTTTTATGAAATAATTGTATGCCCCTTTTTGTATTGATTTCACTGCTGTTTCTACTGTTCCATAAGCAGTAACAACAATGACTCCGATATCTTCATAGATTCCCTTTGACTTTATCCATTCTAATAACTCAATCCCTGTTTCATTTTTCATAATAAGATCTGTTACTACCACATCTATCTTATGCTTACGAATAATTTCTTTACTTTCCTGAATACAAGAGGCTAAAAAAACTGAATATCCTTTTTCTAGCAGTATCAAAGAAAACATTTCTCTATAATCAGTCTCGTCATCTACAATTAAAATTTTATAATCCGTTAACAATATTCTCTCCTTTATTGAAAATCAATTGAAATTAAAAATTTAGTTCCTATTCCAACTTTACTTTCTACTAAAATATCCCCATTATATTTTTTCACCTCATTATAAACAAGATACAAGCCTAGACCTGTTCCATATCCTTCTTCTTTAGTAGTATAAAAAGGATCAAAAATATAATCCAATTCTTTTTCTGGAATTCCTATCCCATTATCCTCTATTGTAATATATATTGATGTTTCTTCTGAGGAAATAAGTATTTTTATTTGTTTATCTTCTTTTTCTTCTAAAAAAGCATCAATAGAATTCTCAATTAAATTTATTAATACAATATTTAGAGTTTCCGTATTAATTAGTATTTCTCTTCTTCCTTTTAATTGAAATTCATATTGAATATTTTTTGCTTTCATCTTAGTTTCCATTAAAGTTATTATATTCTTAACAATGCTTTCTATATCTTCTTGAGTACACTTATCTGTAGAATTTCTAGAAAAGTGAAGTAAATGTTCTATTAAATTATTGATTCTCTGTATAGAACTTTCCATCATGCTAATTGCCTTTTCTTGAGAATTTAAAGATATTTTCATTTTCATTAGATATAAACCATTTCTAATAATTCCTAAAGGATTTCTGATTTCATGAGCTAGACCCGCCGATATTTGCCCTATAGTTATCATTTTATTTTCCTGATGCAGTTTTCTTTCAACAATCAGTCTTTCTGTAATATCCTCTATACTTAAAATTCTAAGAATTTCTTCTTTTGATATATAGGGAGAAATTTTTATTTCATAACATTTATTCTTAAAAGTATTCCTAAAATTACAGCTAGAATTTATAGAAAGAACAGTATGATTTTTGAATAATTCATCTAAAAATACGAAATCATAAACTCTGTTTCCAATAATTTTTTCTTTGTCCCTTTGAAGTAATTTTAGAGCAGATTCGTTACATTCTATAATCATATTTGTATCATTGATAATAAACAAAGCCGTATCTAGACTATTTAAAATAATATTGATATTTTTTTTATTTTCTTCAATTTCTCTTGTCTTTTCTACAACACTCTTTTTTAAAAAATAATTCCATAAATACAATCCCATTAAACATAAAACTAAAATCATAGCAATGTGAACAAAAGATTCAAAGTCTCTTTTCTCTCCTCGAATAGATTCTGAAATTCCAAACCACTTTTGTTGAACTTTTGAAACAATATGGTTTTTTTTCATTTGAAGAATTCCTTTATTCAAAATAGACAATAACATAGAATTTTCTTTATTAACTGCTAAAACTACATCTTTTTCATATAAAAGGCTAATATTATATTTTTTTGTCTCATAAACATCATATTCTCTCCAATACGTAGAAATGACGACTTCATCTCCTATAGCTGCTTCCACTAGTCCTTGTTTCAATAATTCTAAGACTGTTTTTGTATCTTTGACGAAAACAAACTCTGGAGAGCCTTGTTTTTTACTTTTTAAAAATTCAGTGATATATTCTTCTGCCAAATCTCCCTTAGGAATTGCAACTTTTTTTCCTGACAAATCAAAAATTTCCAACATTTGATTTTGTTTCTTAGGAGAAATTATTACTGTTTTTAAACGATAAATAGGAATAGAAAATTTAAATTCTCTAGCACGCTTTTCACTAGGAAACATATCACATACATCTATTTCCTTCTTTCTCAAAGATTCAACCAATTCATAAAAAGGATACATCTCTATTGTGATTGGGCTTTCTGTTTCGAGAGAAAGAAAATTCACATAATCTACAATTAATCCAGCATATTTCTTATCCTTTTCATCATAATAAGAAATTGGAGGCGCCGTAAGATCTGTCCCTAAACGAATTGGAACATGGGAAACTAAATATTGCTTTTCTGCTTTACTCAAAGGAACAGAATATTTTAAATATACTGGCAAAGTAATTCCATATTTTATCAATATAACTTGATTCAATAAAATACTGCAAATGAATAACATAAAAATAAATATGAAATGTTTCCGAATCCCTCTCATACCATTTCCTCCTAAAGCAGCACAAAATTTCTTTAAAATAATCTTTAATTTTTTTTACTCCATGATTCCTCTCGTTGATATTTTTTACCTATATAAAAAAGTTTTACACTATATTTCAATGTAAAACTCCTTCTTTTTTTATTTTCCTTCTTTTTTTAACATTTTTTCAATATTTCTAGCTTTTTTATCAATCTCATTCAAACGAAATTCCAAAGAATTCAGCAACCAAAATTGAAAATGCATGGACTTTTGAAAATCATAAAATAGCCAAATCACTTTCAAAACTGCAAGCAAGGTAGCAATCTCTAAAGTTTGTAACAGAGTCAAACGATTTAAAACAATCCCAACTACCAGAATAACTACAATCAAAATAATAAAAATTGCACTGATAATTTTATGCTGCGAATTATTTCTTCCCTCCGCTTTTCTTATTATTTCGCTGATCTGTTGTTTTTCCTTTTGATACTCTTGAAATTCCTCTTTTAAATGGTTATCAATCATAAAATTCCTCCTTTAGAATATAAAATCTCTTCCCAATACTGCTCCTACCTTTGCAATAGGATTCAATTTTCTTTTATAAGAACTTGCTTTGATTTTTTGAATCACTTTTTGAACAACAATCTCTTCATATCCCTCTGCAAGCATTTCTTCCAAAGATTGCTTTTTATCCACAAATCTTTCTAAAATTTCATCTGCCAATTGATAGCTCAATCCCAATTCTTCCTCGTCTGTTTGCCCTTCCCATAAATCTGCACTCGGCTGCTTGTCAATAATTTCTTGAGGAACTCCCATATATCGTGACAATTCCCAAACATCTTTTTTATAAATATCGCCAATCGGATTGAAAGCACAGGCCATATCCCCAAATAGAGTTCCATATCCCAATAAAATTTCTGTCTTATTGGAAGTCCCAATAACAAGAGCATTTTCCAAAGCGGACTGATCGAATAAAATCGCCATTCTGGTTCTGGCCATATAATTTCCTCTCCTCAAAGAAGTCGCTTCCGCTTGCATGGAAAAATAAGCATCTACCATAGGAGTGATTTCTATCGTTTTTTCTTGTAAGCCTAAATCCCTCAATACCAAATTGGCATGCTCTATGCTTTCTTTACTGGAAGTTTTATAAGGCATTTTAACTGTCAGAACATTTTCCTTGCCCAAGGCCTTCACTGCCAAATAAGCAACAAGAGCCGAATCAATCCCTCCGGATAAGCCTAATATGACTTTTTGAAAGCCTGCTTGTTGCACCTGTTCTCGAATAAATTTTACTAACTTTTCTTCTAAGTCTTTCATTCTTTCTCTCCTATTTTTGTCTCCAGAGAATCAACTCCAAATTTCCCTAATTTTCCACTGCGATAATCTCGCAATAGAGTATAGGCCGCCTGCTTTACATTCAATTCTCCACCTTTATTTAACATTGCCATACGAACAGCAATCTTCTCCAGAATATATTCGGAAATTTCGTGATAGTCCTCTTCCTGCAGCTTATATCTCTCTCGTAGCACAGACCATTTTCCTAAAGATACCATTTTCGAAAGAAAAGTGCAAGCAACTTCTTCCAAAGGTAAAATTTCATCCTTAATCGCTCCCGTCATGGCCAAATGAAATCCCACTTCTCGATTTTCAAATTTAGGCCACAAAATTCCGGGAGTGTCCAATAACTCCAGTCCGTCTTTTAGTTTTACCCATTGCTTTCCCTTCGTAAATCCGGGCTTGTTTCCAACTCCTGCACTATTTTTTCCAACAATTCGATTAATAAGTCTTGACTTTCCGACATTTGGAATTCCTAAAACCATAATACGAATATTTACTTTTTTCAATCCCTTCGCATACAGTCTTTCTTTTTTCTCCTTGGAAACCTTATCAATACAAGCATAGAGTTGTTTTACATTGTAGCCTGTTTCTGCACTGATTTCCACAACAGCATCCGCTTTTTCTTGCTGCAAAAAGTATTCTTTCCATCTAGAAAGTTCTGATTTTTCTACCAAATCTGACTTATTCAGTACCACAATTCTCTTTTTATTTTTAGCAAACATCGGAATATCCGGATTTTTACTGGAAATAGGAATTCTTGCATCCACAATCTCCAATACCACATCAATCAAGGGCATATTTTCCTTAATCAAATCCTTTGTTTTTTTCATATGGCCCGGATACCAGTTAATCTCTGTCATCGACATCATCATTCACACCCTTAATGATTAAAACAATTTCTCCTTTAATCGTTCTATTTTCTAATTTTTCCAATAATTCTCTCGTTTTTCCCCGTAAAATTTCCTCATAAATTTTTGTAATTTCGCGAACAATGACAAGCTCTCGATTTCCCAAATACTTTTCTATGTCTTTTAATGTTCTCATAAGACGAAAAGGAGACTCATAAAGAACGACAGCTCTTTCCTCTTCCACCAGACGTTTGAATAAAGTCTGTCTTCCTTTCTTCTTCGGCAAAAATCCCTCAAAACAAAATCTCCTTAAACAAATTCCTGCTACAGAAGTGGCAGCCGTCAAAGCACTCGCCCCAGGAATGGGACTTACTTGGATTCCCGCCTTTAAAGCGGCATCCACCAATTCATACCCAGGATCTGAAATACAGGGGGTTCCCGCGTCAGTAACTAAGGCAATATTTTTTCCTTCTTCCAATAACTTTATCATATCCGGAATACGTTTCATCTTGGTAAATTCATCATAACGATCTAATTTTGTAGAAATTTCATAGTATTGTAACAATTTGCGAGTGACTCTTGTATCCTCTGCAAAAATGTACTCCACTTCCTTTAAAATTCTCACTGCTCGAAAAGTCATATCTTCCAAATTTCCGATAGGAGTTGCTACAATGTATAACACTTATTTTTTCTCCTTCCCTTTTCCAGCTAAAATTCCTTCTAAAATTCCCTTTGCCACATTTAATTGCACATCCTTATGGGTATCCACTTTTTTCGCTTCTTTGGAGCCTTTGATTTCTTGAATCAATTTCTTTTTACTTTCCTTATTTTCTTTTTCATCCACGTTGGTAATCGCTCCGTCGAATAATAAATAATAATCTTTGTCTTCCACGGGAACATCGGGTTCAATTCCCTTTCCATGAATGGACACTCCACTTGGAGTATAATATTTCGCTATAGTAATTTTAATTCCATCTCCATCCGGTAAAGGTAGCAGAGTCTGAACGCTTCCCTTTCCAAAAGTTTTCTCTCCGACCAACATTCCTCTTTTATTATCTTTAATAGCTCCTGCCACAATTTCCGAGGCAGAGGCACTTCCTCCATTTACTAAAATCACAAGTGGAAAATCCCCATAATATTTCCCCTCTCTTCTTGATATTTTTTCTTTTCCGTCCTTTCCTTTGACGCTGACTACCTTTCCTTCTTTCAAAAACATGGAAGATACTTTAATTGCCTGATCCAAAGCTCCTCCGGGATTACTTCTTAAATCAAATACCAAAGCTTTCATTCCCTTTGTCTGTAAATCTTCTAAGGCTTTTCGGAGATCGGAATAGATATTTTCTCCAAACTGTGTCAATCGTAAATATCCAATTTTGTCATCCAACATTCGATGTTTCACATATTTTAATTGAATGGTTTCTCTCTTTAAATTAAATTCTAAAAGTTTTTCCTTTCCCTCTCGTTGCACTTTCACAATCACAGAAGTTCCTGCCGTTCCTTTCAACTTTTTAACACATTCCTCTGTCGTTAAATTATATGTGGAAACTCCTCCAATCGAAACAACTTTATCTCTTGGACGGATTCCCGCTTTGAAAGCAGGGGCATCTTCAATTGGAGAAACAACGGTCAGGGCTTCATTGACTTTCTTTTGTACCACCATTCCGACCCCAACATACTTTCCTCGTACATCCTCTTCAAAGCTTTCCAACTCCGCCTTTGTAAAATAAGTAGAATGAGGATCTTCCAAAGACTCCACCATTCCTTTCAAAGCTCCCTGCATCAAGGTTTTTCTGGAAAATTCATGCTCTCCGGTATCTACATAATTTTCATTTATAATATCCATAATATCCGATATTTCTTTCAATTCTTTTAAATTCGTTAAAAAGCCAACTCGATTTTTTTCTTTTGCGAAACAAATACTAGATGCTAATAAAAAGAAAACACATACATACTTTTTGACTACCTTCATCTTAGGCCTCCCATTTCTTTTGCCTTTGTTAATATCTTCTCCCATTCCAAAGAAAAGGATGATTTCTGTTTTGAAAAACAAGAAATATATTCCACATTTCCTTTTCCTCCTAAAATAGGAGAAACTTCTATATTTTGAATAAAAAATCCATTTCTTTCTGCTACTTCTATCACTTTTTTTAATATCTCCTGATGAGCTTTGCTGTCACGGACAATTCCTTTTTCCAAAAACTGTTTTTCTACTTCAAACTGCGGTTTAATCAGTAAGAGTAATTTTCCTTCTTCTGTTAAAAAAGGCAATAAATATGGAAAAATCCCACACACAGAGATGAAAGAAACGTCCATAACCATATAATCTACAGCTTCTCCATCTAAAATATCCCAATTTAATTCCTTTATATGACACTGCTCTATCGATTTAACCTGTGGATGTTGTCTTAATTTCCAAGCCAATTGATTGGTTCCGACATCCAAAGCATACACATAGGCAGCTCCTTCCTGTAAGGAACAGTCCGTAAAGCCCCCTGTAGAAGCCCCAATATCAAGAACTCTTTTCCCTTGGAAAGAACAAGCAAAACTGTCAATCGCCTTTTTTAATTTGAAGCCACCCCGACTGACATAGGGATTTTCTTGCCCCTTAATTCGAATTTTCATATCTTCCGAATATTGCACTAAACTTCCTGCCTTTTCTATTTTTTGTTCGTTGACAATCACAGCTCCTAACATAATCAGTCGCTTTGCCTTGTCTATACTGTCCACATATCCATATTTCCACAAAATCTGATCTAATCTTTCTTTCATACTCCCCTCTATTTTTTTTCTTTAAAAATAGCTTCATCTTCAAAATAAGGAATTAATGGGTTTTGTAATATCAATTCCTGAAATCCTTGTTTATCCACTAATTGTTTTAATTTTTTTGTTTCCTCCACTCGAAGAACAAAAAACTCATCTCCCAAAGGTACTTTTTTATTTTTTTGATAATAGTGAATGAGTTGTCCAACCGTGGAAAGTTTTAATTCATTCCGAGAACGTTTTAAACGATCTTTGATGACTCCAGGCGTGCAGTTTAGCCTTTGACAAATTTCCTCCAAACTATATCCTTTATCAATATACGCTAAAATGCTATCTGCTCCAATAGGATTAATTCTATGATATTTCGCAGAATACATATCTCCTTTATACACAATGCAAGCTTCTTTCGTAGAAGGTTGTATTTTTCCCCATCTACCATGATGAGAAATCACAATATGACTGATTCTTTTTTTTATTGTCTTTTTCAAATAGAATCCTGTTTTCTCTTCCACTTCTTTCAAAACTTCTTCCACTTCTTTCAGAATATAATCGGGATTTTTTATCATCATCTGGGAATGGGATAGATTTTCTTCCTGTTCTCGAATACTGGCTTTACTAATATCATGGATAATCACTCCCACGGTAATGGCAAAAAAATCCAGCTTTTTACTAGCATTTTCTAAGGTTTTATACTGTCTTTCAATTTCTTCGATGGAAAGATTTAATACATCGTAAGTGTGAGTAGAAACTTTTACTCCTTGATCATCATATAATTCCAATGCTTTGACTAGATCCAATTGTAACAATTCTTTTATAAAATAGTATGATTTCTTATTCTTTTCCTCCATTTACAATTTCCTCTATTCTTCTCAAAAGTTTTGCCCCAGATAAACCATACTCTTCTAATAATTCCTTTCTTTGCCCATGACCTATAACAAAAGAATGCAAAGAAATACTCTCTATTTTTCTTTGAATCCCCATACTATCTAATTCATTTAATAAATATTGAAAAAAAGATGCTTCCTTATAGTTTTCCTCACATACGATAATGTTTTTATATTGAGAAAAATAGTTTTTAATATACTCTTTATCCAAAGGACGCAAACTAGCTGCAGCTACGATAGTTCCCGATAACTTCAAATCCAATATTTCTTTTAGCATGGAACCCACTGCAATGAATAAAGTATTTTTTCCCGATTGTATCTCCTGCCATTTTCCGAATTCCCATTTTTTAGTGTCCGGATAAGAATATGCCCTATCTCTTGGAATGCGAATGGCCAGAGGTCCCTCTTGATATTCTAAAGAGAAATCCAAAATTTGTTCTAATTCTTCCTTTGTCGTAGGATTTAGTACCATGATGTTTGGAATACTCAACAAAAAAGATAAATCATGCAATCCATGATGTGTCTTTCCATCTTCTCCCACAATTCCTGCCCTATCAATGATGAAACGAACTGGTAAATTTTGAATGGAAACATCATGAACAATTTGACTGAAACTTCGTTGTAAAAAGGTAGAATAAATACAAAGATACGGTTTTTTTCCAGAAATAGCAAGCCCGGCAGCCATCGTTGCGGCAAAACCCTCTGCAATGCCTGTATCCAAAACTCTTTCCGGATATAGATCCGCCATTTTTTTCAAGCCAGTTCCACTTAACATTCCTGCAGTAATGGCAAATACCCTTTCATCCCGTCCAGAAAGCTCTTTTATTTTGTTTCCAAAAATGCTGGAATAGCTTTCAGAAGAATTCACTACAGAGCCTGTTGATAAGTCAAAAGGAGCTATCCCATGAAATTTCTCCGTATTTTTTTCAGCAAATTTATATCCTTTTCCTTTGACTGTTTTCACATGTAAAAACAAAGGTCCCTTTCTCTTTTTTGCCTTAGATAAGGTATCTACCAATTCCTTGATATTATGCCCGTCAATCGTTCCTAAAAAAATATATCCAAAATTTTCCGCCACACTACTTGGAAACAAAAAATTTTTAACTGAAATTTCCATTCTTTCTAGAGTATCTTTGATTGCCCTTGCTTGAATTTTATCAACAAAAGCTCGAATTTCATTTCGTAAAGACAAATAATGAGAACTTAGCATAACTTTTCTCAAAAATTTGGACAAAGAACCTACATTTCGCCCAATCGACATTCCATTATCATTTAAAATCACAAGAATATTTTCAATTTTTTCTCCGCCAATATAATTTAAAGCTTCCATGGAATGTCCATTTGCAATCGAAGCATCCCCCACGATAACCACAATTTGCTTTTCCGGATAGGCCTTTGCTATTCCCACTGCAGCTGCCAAGGCAGTTCCTGCATGTCCTGAAATAAAATGATCCCAGGAACTTTCAGAGGGATCCGAAAAGGGCCCAACTCCTCCTCTTGTTCTCAAAGTGGAAAATTCCTGCTCTCGATCCGTTACTAATTTATGAACATAAGACTGATGCCCCACATCAAATAATATCTTATCCTGTGAGAAATCAAAAACATGATGCAATGCTAAGGTTAATTCCACAACTCCCAGATTAGAAGCTAGATGCCCTCCAGTTTGACTGACTGTCTGAATCAGTGTTTTTCTTATTTCAACTGCTCTTTTTTCTAAGTCTAACACCTTTGCCCCCTATATCCTTTCTCTTATAAAGCTTTTAATTCTAAAGAAATTGCAGGTTTTTCTTTATTTTCTTTAAATATAATAATGGTTCTACCAATCATATCTACGATATGAAACCTTGTTTCTTGCAATAACTGCTCATAAATTTCTTCTTTTTTCGTTTCACAATTTTGTAAAATTTTTACTTTTATCAATTCTCTGGAATCAATAGCGGACAAGATACTGTCAATCACAGTTTCCTGTAGCCCATCTTTTCCGATTCTTACGATAGGCTTCAATTCGTGTGCTTTCTTTTTCAAAAATGCTCTTTGTTTACTTGTTAGTTTCATAATTCTCCTTATCTTTTTCTTTATAGTTCTGTAATAATTGGTAAAATCATGGGATTTCGTTTGGTTTTATTATAGAAGAATTTTGCTGCACAATCTTTGACATTATTTTTTAACAATCCCCATTCTTTCGGAAGATATTTTTCGGAAAATGGTATCTTCTCTTCCAATAAGTCAGATGCCTCTTTCATCAATTCTTCCGCATCTTTCATATAAACAAAACCTCTTGTCGCAATTTCTGGTCCTGCAATAATCTTTCCTGTTTTTCGTTCAATGGTATATGCCACGACAACAATACCATCTTGAGAAAGTTGTTGTCTGTCTTTAATTACGGCACTTCCAATATCGCCAATTCCCAATCCGTCAACCAAAGTCTCTCCGGCAGTAACTTTTCCATTAATTTTCACATAATTTTTTGTTACTTCCACTTTGTTTCCATTTTGAGTAATAAAAATATTATTCTTGGCAACTCCTGTTTCCATTGCTGTTTTCATATGAGCCTTTAACATTCTTAATTCTCCATGAACCGGCATAAAATGTTTTGGCTTAATTAAATTTAACATCAACTTTTGTTCTTCTTTGCTTCCATGTCCAGAAACATGAATCCCGGCAATTTTTTTAAACACAACTTCAGCATCAAATCGTAATAAATTGTTGATGTTGCTGGAAGCTGCCTTTTCATTTCCGGGAATGGGAGTCGCCGAAATAATGACTGTATCCCCCTCTTTAACTTTAATATGCTTGTGCATATTCTTAGCAATTCTGGAAAGTGCTGCCATAGGTTCTCCTTGTGTTCCGGTACATAGAATAACCACTTTATTATCTTTTAATTTATCCACCTCCGCCAAAGAAACCAAAGCTCCCTCCGGAATATTCAAACAACCTACCGTCGGAGCAATCTCGAATACTTTCACTAAACTTCTTCCATCAATCGCGATTTTTCTATGATTTCTCACTGCAATATCAATAATTTGTTGAATTCTATGAATATGAGAAGCAAAAACGGCAATGATAATTCTTCCCTTTGCTCTCATAAATTCTTGTTTAAATGCTTCTCCAACACTTTTTTCTGACGGGGTAAATCCTTCGACTTCCGAATTTGTGGAATCGGACAATAATAGATCCACTCCCTCATCTCCCAACTCTGCCAATCTTGCAAAATCAACTCCGTCTCCATCTACCGGTGTCAAATCAATCTTAAAATCTCCTGTATGAAACACATGTCCTGCCGGAGACTTGATCGACACGGAATAAGAATCCGTAATGGAATGCGTTACCTTTACAAATTCCACGCTAAAATACTTTCCTACTTTTACCTTTGTTCTGCCAGTTACTACCTTCATTTTTGGTAATTTTTTGGAAAGTCCTACATTGTCAAATTTTGATTTCACAAAAGCCATTGTCAATTTTCCCCCATAAATTGGAATATCCTTTCCAATTTTCTCATATAAATAGGGTATGGCTCCAATATGATCCTCATGAGCATGAGTAATAAACACTCCCTTGATCTTTTCTTTATTATTTTCTAAAAAGGTAAAATCCGGAATGACTAAATCAACTCCCGGCAAACTTTCATCTGGAAAAATTGCCCCGACATCCACAACAATAATTTCATCCTTGTATTGCAATACCGTCATATTTTTCCCGACTTCTTCCAATCCTCCTAAAGGAATAACAAACATTTTATCTTCCTTTTTGGAAGGAAGAGATTTACTTCCTGCCTTCTTAGTTTCTTTTTTTTCTGCTTTTTTTTCATTTATTTTCATTTCTTTTTTCAAATTTACTTGTTTCTTCTTTTTCGGTGATTTTAACTCATCTATTTCATTTTTAATATTCTTTAATGTTTTTCTAATATTGTCAAATCCACCCTTTCCATCCTCTAATTTACTCATTTATTGTTTCCTCCGTTTTTTCTATCTTTGGTGGGGGATTTTTCATTTCATCATATTTATCCATAAATTTTTTCGTCATTCCTCCTGCGACAGCTCCTCCCCCTCCTGCTGCTGTCAATAAAGCTGTAAATACAATTTCCGGATTGTTTGCCGGAAAATATCCCGCTACCCAAGCGTGAGTCGTTTTCGACTGTGAATTTTGAGCCGATCCACTCTTGGCAGCTACTAAATATTTAGGATTTCTTAAAACTCTTGTAGTCCCGTTGTCCTGTGAAACTGTTGCAATCAGTGCCTCATTGATGATATCATAATATTCTTTGGGAACCCCTTTCACTTCCATTCTTTTCCCTACTACCTTTTCTCGTTTTTTCGTTTTTACATCTTCCAAATACTTTACCAAGTGCGGAGAATAGGCATAGCCTTTATTTGCAATAATAGAATAAGCTTTCGCAATTTGAAGTGGAGTTACTAAATCATAGCCCTGCCCAATGGACATCAGGATAGTATCTCCTTTAACCCAAGAAGCTTTTATTTTTTTCTTTTTCCAATCCGGTGTAGGAATGGCTCCTACTCTTTCTCCGGGAATATCAATTCCTGTAGGGCTTCCCAATCCAAATCTCTTTGCCATATCGGCAATCGGCTTGTAGCCAACTTGATCTGCCAAACGATAATAATAAGGATTGGCAGATTCGACTAAGGATTTTTTCATATCGACCAATCCATGTCCTCCACGTTTCCAGGCTCGCCACTTCCATTTTCCAATTTGATAATATCCTGTAGCATCCAAATATTTTTGTTTGGGATCAATCCCACTCTCCAAAAATGCCAATGCGGAAATAACTTTGAATACAGAACCGGGTGGATATTCCCCTGCAACCGCTTTATTTCCTAAAGGTCTTCTCTTATCATTCATAATTTCATTCCAAACCGCCTGGCTGATTTGAGAACTGAACATATTCAGAGAAAAAGTGGGGTAACTTACCAAAGTGATAATTTCTCCTGTTTTTGCATCTAAAGCAATAAAAGCTCCCGCTCTTCCTTCCTCTCGATATTGTTCTTCCATATATTGTTGTAATTCCATATTTAAAGATAGATGAAGATTTTTTCCGGGAACAGGATCTCTTCTGTCCATTTTTCTCTGAATTTTATTAAAAGCATTGACTTCAATGTACTCATAGCCGTCTTCTCCTTTTAACGCTCTATCATACTGCTTTTCCAGACCTTCTTTCCCTACGACATCTCTCGGAGTATAGCCTTCTTCTTTTAGTGCTTCATACTCCTTTTTGGAAATCTTTTTAACATAACCGATGCTATGAGCCGCCACAGAATCATATAAATATTTTCTCTTAGAATATGCCTGTACTTCTAAATACGGATAGTCCACAATTTTTTCCATCAATTTATAGGCTTTCTCCTCTTCCAAATCCTCAATCAAAACATTTTCACGCGTATAGGGAAAAATTTCTCCATATTTAATTCTTTTTAAAATATATTCCTTATCATAGCCTGTCAATTCTGCAATAGCATCTACATACTCATCCTCATGATTTCTTTCTCGTAAATAGACAAGATGATAGCCCACTCCGTTCGTGACAATCAACTTCCCGGTACTGTCAAAAATTTGGCCTCTCGGAGAGGGAATTTTTTTTAATTTAAATTGATTTTTTTCCGATAAATATCGAAATTCTTTGCCTTGTAATACCTGTAAATAGAACATTCTCATCAAAAGGACTGAGAAAAAAATAATAATCACTCCTAAATAGATTTTTCCACGACTATTATCTTCCATACCCAAGAAAAATTCGTTTTTTTTTCTTCTCATTTTTAATCCCTAGTAACATTTCTTCAAATAATAATAATTTAAAACCAAAAAACATACTCCATGTATCACAAAATAAAATAAATTCCAATGATAATTTTGCAAAATGCTATAAAATATCAATTCAATCATACTTAGATAAAATACAGTCCCTTGATTATATTCCATATTTCGAAACAACAAATAGAAAATAAGTCCATAGCATAAAAAATATAAGAAAAAAGAAAAATAACTATTCCCCTGCAAGGACACGAAAATTACCGTAATCAAAAGCGGAAGAATTGAGCCTCCTCTTTGTTTTAATAAAACATAAGAAAAGAAAGGAATCGAAACAAAAAATACTTTTTCTCCTGAAAAGAAAAAACTGTTTTCCAAAAAAATTCCTACAAAAGATGCTAGGTAAATCCACATTCTAGTATAACCTCTCTTTATGGCAAATGAATTTCAATCTTATTGGATAAAGAATCTTTTTCTACCATGTCTTGAATTTCTAAAATTTTTGCTATTTTATAAGCAATAAAATAGTCCTCTTTTTGATATTCAATAAAAGATTTTTCATTTCCTGTTTTTGTGCTCGTCTTAACCCCCTTATATCCCGCCTTTTTCAAATCGGATGCAGCCTTTTTTATATTTTCCTCCGTTCCTTCAATGGAAATGGAAAAAGGAAGGTTATTTTCTTTTCCTAAAACAATGACTACATTCGCTAAAGTTGGAACTACCGGCTTCGCTTGAATTTTAAAATATTTTTCCGGCAAAGTCATGACAATATCCCTTGCCTTATCTACAGAAATATCATTTAAAATAATGTAACTTTCTTCTTGATTTTTCTCATAGTTTGCTGCATTGTATTTCATAGATAGATTTTGTGTCAATAGCTCTCCGGTTTTTCGAGCATATCCCCCTTTACCATTTGCATTCAATACGTCAACAATAATATTTTGATTCAATACATCTGCAGTGTTTGCTTCTCGATATAATTCATCAAACATACTGTAAATACTGGATGCCAAAGCATAACGAGCTTCATCAATTGTAGTTTCCGGCAATTTCTTCGCATTTTTTACCTTGTACTCAATTTCTCCATATTTTACAACTGCATACTTTTCAATTTTTTCAGGAAGAATATCATTTACTTTTCTGAGTACTTCCTCATATTCCTTTTTCTTTACCAAATCTCCAAAAGTGAGTTCTTTGTTGACATGAATTTCAAAAGGAATATCTACCGCCAATTTATCTTCGTAAACTGCAACTAAATTTTTCTTTCCGATGAACAACATTCTGTCTTGATCCGATAAACTGATTTGATTTCCTCGAAAATTAAAATACAACAATATTACTAACACTGCAATGAGAACTAGAATGATTCCATTATAGACTTTTCGCATATTCATAAGCTACCAAAACTCCTTTCTCCACTTGCTCTACTTTTACTTGTACCATTGAGTTTATCGAAAGATTTTTTCCTCTTATCTTCACTCTGAGATAATTCGGGCTATATCCCCACCAATATCCATCTTTTTCTTCCTCAATCAACACTTCCAATCTTTTTCCAAGATAGTATTTTCTTCTATCTTCTTCTATCTTTTTTTGTAAATTTTCTAAGATACCGACTCTTTCTCTCTTCACTCCAGTCTGAATTTTATGCTCCATTCTGGAAGCAATTGTCCCCTCTCGATCAGAATATGGAAAAATATGAAGATGAGAAAATCCTATTTTCTCTAAACTGTCATAGGTATTTTGAAACATTTCTTCTGTTTCTCCTGGAAAACCTACAATTACATCCGCCGTGTACTCCATCATAGGCACTTTTTTTCTCAAAGAAAATAAAGCCTTTAAGATGACATCTTTCCCATAGTTTCTTCTCATATTTCTCAACACCGTGTCATCGCAGGATTGTAAAGAAATATGTAAATGAGGCATCATTTTAGGGTGATCAAATAAAGTCATAAAGGATTCCGTAATTCGATCTGGATACACAGAACCGATTCGAACTCTCTGTAACAAATCTTTCTTTAAAATGTTTCTTACCAAGTCTTCAAAATTGATTTCCTCCTTCAAATCTTTTCCATAATCCCCCAAGTTAATTCCAATTAAAATAATTTCTCGAAAACCCTCCACTAATAATTTATCAATTTCTTCCAACACTTTCTCCGGTCTTCTGGAACGACTTCTGCCCCTGGCAAAAGGAATTTTACAATAGGAACAAAACTCATTACATCCATCCTGTATTTTCACATAGGCTCTGGTCATTTCTCGGAAAGTGGCAAATTCATACTCCTGATATTCTTTTTCTTGGAAAATACTCTCTTCACGCTCTCCTCTTTCCTGGTTGTGAATTTCTTCCACAAAGTTTGCTACTGCATTTTTATCTTTATTTCCAATCACAAAGTCGATTTCTTCCATTTCCAGCAAATCTTTTCGATTGGTTTCCGCATAACAACCTGTTACAATCACTTTTCCCAAGGGATTTTGCTTTTTTGCTCTTCTCAGCATATTTCTGGTTTTTCGATCGGCAATACTCGTAACCGTACAAGAATTCACAATATAAACATCTGCTGTTGTTTCAAATCCCACTTCTTCATAGCCCTTTTGTAACAACTGATTCTTGATACTTTCACTTTCATACTGATTTACCTTGCAACCCAAAGTGTAGAAAGCGACTCTTTTATTCAAATTCATGAACCAAAACTCCTCCCACTACAATTGCTGCTGTTTCTGCTCGTAAAATTCGCTTTCCTAGACTAACCACTTTTGCTCCTTTGGAAGCCAGATGCTCAATTTCCTCTTTTTCAAAACCACCTTCCGGTCCTATAATATATAGGATTTTTTTCGTTGCTCCTAGTAGTCCGTTTTTTAAAACATGCTTCAAGCTATGCTCCTCTTCACATTCATAAGGCAATAAAATTAAATCATAGTTTTCCAAAGGAAGTTGTTTTAAATCTATAATCTCTTGAATCTGTGTCGGTTTTACCCCCTGACACTGTTTCATTGTTTCTTTCACAATTGTATTCCATTTTTCTTTTTTTTCTTTCAATTTTACCACACATCTTTTTGCTATGGTAGGCAAAATACTGTGTATTCCCAACTCTGTTAATTTTTGAATACAAAAATCCATCTTGTCATTTTTAATCAGACAGATGGCTGCATCAATCTCTACAGATAGAGAAAAAGCATCTTCTTTTTTTTCCAGAATTTGAAGATGCACTTTATTCTCTATGATTTTTTGTATTTCACAAATATATTCATAATCGCCATCTACTGCTCGAACTTTATCTCCAACTTCCAAACGAAATACATGGAGTAAATGGTGCAGGTCTTCTTTTTTTTCCAAAATAATCTCGTCTAAATATTCTTTCCTTTCTATTATAACACTAATCAAAGCTTTCTCCTAACTTATTTTACATTATTTATAAAATCTTCTAAAGTGGTATCTGATAAAATTTTCGTTAAGGCATGATCCAATTTACTCCAAATACAAGTAGAACCGCAAATCGTTTCCTTACATTGTTGCCTATGTTCATCACTTTCGTTGCAATCAATTACTTTGACCTCATCATCTAAAATCATATATACCTTATGTAAAGTGATTTCTTTCGGGGACATTGCTAAACGATAACCTCCACTCGGCCCTCTTTTTCCTTCAATAATTTTTTCATTTTTCAATTTGAACAAAATCTGCTCCAAGTATTGAATGGAAATATTTTGACTTTCAGCAATTTCTTTAATTCTCACTAATTTATTTTCTTCCGTATTCATGGCAATATACGCCAGTGCTTTGAATCCGTATCGTACTTTTGTGTTAATCTTCATTTTTTTCCTCCATTTTTTTCCAATAAACTGTTGCTTTTGAAGTAGCTACCCTGCCTCGGGTCGTCCTTTTTAAAAATCCCTTTTGAATCAAATATGGCTCATAAACTTCTTCTAAAGTTCTTCTGTCTTCTCCCAAAAGTAAGGATAAGGTTTCTATTCCGACAGGACCTCCTCCATAATTTTCAAAAATCGCATGTAAAATATTTCTGTCCAACTCATCCAAGCCTTCCACATCTACTCCTAAAAGATTTAAAGCCTGTATGGCAATCTTCTTGGTAATGATACCTTCTCCCCTAATTTCCGCATAATCTCGCACTCTTTTTAAAAGGCGATTTGCAATTCTAGGTGTTCCTCGACTACGTTTTGCAAGCTCTTCCGCTCCGGCCTGTTCTACTTCCACCTCTAAAATTTTTCCTCCACGTAAAATAATTTCTTTTACTTCACGCTCCGTATAATATTCCATTTTATGACTGATTCCAAAACGATCTCGCAAAGGTGCACTGAGTAGCCCTGCCCGAGTCGTAGCTCCAATTAAAGTAAAATTAGGGAGTTCAATCCGAATAGAACGGGCAGCCGGTCCTTTCCCAATGATAATATCCAATTCCCTATCTTCCATGGCAGGATATAAAATTTCTTCCACTGCGGTATTCAAACGATGAATTTCATCAATAAACAACACATCATTTTCCTCCAAAGAAGTTAAAATAGCCGCCAGATCCCCCGCCTTTTCTAAAATGGGTCCAGAAGTAATTTTTAAATTGGACCCCATTTCATTCGCAATCACTCCTGCCAAAGTAGTTTTCCCCAAACCCGGAGGTCCATACAGCAAGACATGATCAATCACGGTTCCTCTTCTTTTCGCTGCCTGAATAGAAATAAATATTTTTTCTTTCAAACTCTCTTGTCCTATATACTCCTGAAAAGTTCGCGGTCTTAAATTTCTTTGAACCTCTATTTCATTCGGTATTTCGAATTCACTCACAATTCTTTCCATAACTCTATCCTTCTTACTCGTTTTTTATGAGAAATAGGAAAATAATAAGAACTGTAATCCTCCAATAACAGCTCCTAAAACAGCTCCTACCCACTCAATATGTTTCAATTCTTTTTTCGCCAAAGAAAAAATAATCTCCTCTACTTTTTGAAAAGAAAAAGAAGCAATTTTATCGGAAATCATTTTTTGAATATCAATATTTTCTTCTAAGTGACTTGTAAATGCAGAACAAATTTCCTCTTTTCGAGATAAAACTCCCTGTTTCACTAAGGCTTTAATTTTTTCCAAACTATCTTTTCCCAAAAACATCGCAGCAAAAGGAAAAGCTTTTTGAATTTCCTTTTCCAAATTTTCTTCCAAATATTCATCCATCCTTTTCTCTATATTCCGAAAAATAAGCTCTGTATCCATTTGCTCCAATAACTCTCTCAAAGAAAGCAGTTCCTGCTCCACCACCCTGGCGATTCCACTCCCAATGTCTTTTTTTCTTTTAGGAATGACCCCTTGGATTCTAAAACATAGAAAACGTTTTTCTTCATAGGGATGAAATAACATTTTGATTGCCAACCAATTGGTAATCCACCCAATCCATGCTCCTATCAACACCATCATCAACCATCTCAACAACATTGCCTAGCTCCTTCTGATTTTTTATTGATTTAGTAAATTATTTTATCATAAAAATCATTTTTTTTCAATGTCCTCTTCCCATAAAAAAAGGCCAGAAAAACTGGCCCGCACTTAACTATTTTCCTTGTTGGATCAATTCGTTAATTTCTGCTACAATTGCATCCGGATTCAATCCGTGAGCTGCAATCCCTTCTCCCAAAGTTTCTCCTGAAGCAATCATACATCCTACACATCCAAGACCATGCTTTTGAAAAACTTCCACTGCGATTGGATAGTTTTGAACTGCTTCCAATATATTCATATCTTTTGTTACCATGTCTACTTCCTCCTCTTAAAATGAAATACTCTTTTCATTCTTTTTATTTTCCCTATTATATTAAAATTTATCAAAATTGTCAATAATTTTTTCAAGAATGATTTGTTTGATTTTTTATGAAAAAAAAGGTAAAATATATCGTAAAATGTAAAATGAGGGGGAGAAACTATGAATAAAAAAATTTTATTGATTAACGATATGCCCGGTTATGGAAAAGTCGCCCTAGCAGCGATGACTCCTATCTTATCCACAATGGGACACAGTTTATATAACCTTCCCACCGCTCTTGTTTCAAACACCTTAGATTACGGAAAATTTGAAATTATGGATACCACAGACTACATGGAAAAATCTTTAAAGATTTGGGAAGAACTGAACTTCTCCTTTGATTGTATTTCCACAGGATTCATCTTCACGAAAAGACAGGTGGAACTCATTCTACAATATATTGACAAAAAGAAACAGCAAGGACTTTTTGTCATGGTCGATCCCATTATGGGAGATCAAGGAAAACTTTATAACGGAATAAAAGAAGAAACTGTAGATAATATGAGGAAATTAAGCAGCGTTGCAGATGTCATGGCCCCCAACTTTACAGAAGCCTGTTTCTTAGCGAAAAAATATATCGGACAAACTACCGTCAGTCTGGAAGAGGTAAAAGATCTAATCCAATCTCTCTTACAAAACGGAGCAAAATCCGTTGTTATTACCAGTGTAGAAACAAAAAATAAGGAACATTATGTCTGCGGTTTTGACGCTGTAAATGATAATTATTTCTTTTTACCATATTGTCATATTCCGATTCAATTTCCCGGAACCGGAGATATTTTTTCTTCCGTTCTTCTAGGCAATCTCTTACACGGTCGTTCGTTGGAAGAAAGTGTTCAAAAAGCAATGGATATTGTCTATGCATTTATTTTGAAAAATAAAGACAATCAGGATAAATTTCGAGGAATTGCCATTGAAGAAAGTTTATCTTTTATAAAATAGAGATTGATTTTCCCAGTAGGATATAGTATAATAAGGAGCAGATGAGTTCGGAAGTATCGCCTAATGGTAGGGCAGCAGCTTGGAAAGCTGTGGGCGGCAACGTCTTGTGGGTTCGATTCCCTCTACTTCCGCCATATTTTTTTATATCTTTCTATATAGTGTGAAAGCTTGATTTTTCAAAACTTTATAGAAAGAGAAAAAGTATAGCTTACGATAACATTCTATAAATTACTATACCGTTACATACAAATTGCATACTGAAAATTTTACAAAGAGGCTTTGAAAATCCTCTTTTTTTTATTTTTTAAGAATCTTTTGAGTCTTCTTCATACCTTCCACTAATTTTTTCACTTTTCCACATTATTTTCATGATTTTTTTGTAATTTTTATTTTTAATCCAAAGACCAAAAAGACCTAAAAAAGCTCCTAAAAATCCAGCTTTTAAAATATTTCTTAATGACAACTTGCTGTCTTCTTTTATAAAGAGCAAATAAAAAATGTAAATCCAACTACTTGATAAAATGGAGTCATACACCGATCTAGAAATAACAAATTTTTCATTCAAATAATATGCCTCTATCAAATTAAACATGTTAATAAAAACAAAAATAGAAATAAAATAGGGAATATTTTTCTTTATTCTTAACACAAAATTTAACATAATTTCATCTCCTTTAACTTTAATATCCATTATAGGAAACACACATTTGATAAAAATACTGGCTAAATTCTCCAATTTTATAACATATGTTATTTTTTAATTTATATTATCATACCTAAATATTTTTTGTCAATACAGTATAGAGACTCTTTTTTTCCTTCGCTTACAATTTTCAATATTATACTCTTTGAATCCTCTATAATAGAATACTTTATTTCCTCATCCATGATTACTGTACCTCGAACATTCCTCCTCAAACATTTAAGGAATTTCTTTTTTCACTCAGAAACTCTATTACACGAAGCAAAATATAGTCAAAGCAACGAAAATGGTTTTCATTACATCTTCCACAGAGATAAAATTGATTCTCTAATTTATCTTTTTCTTAAATTATGCAATAAAAAAACAAAAAAACCTGCTATTGTGTATCCTTTTATTCCTAAAAAAGGAAGGAATAAGTTTGGAAAAATCTTATAGAAAATGATTGCCACAATTGGAATACCAAAAGTAAAAAGAAAGAATTCCAATAACAACTTTCGTTTATTTTTCATCGTCGTCTAAACCTCCAACTAGTAGAATTTTCATTCTTATTATTCCATTTTTCCTCTGCATATTCATTACTTTTTCCTTCCATTGAGTCACCGATAGAGGATCCAATAGAGGAACCAACATACCCTCCTATAAAACTTCCAGAAGTTCCTCCTCCAACTCCTGATCCCAAGCCACCTCCTATAATGGCACCAACAATAGCTCCAAATCCACTGTTTTCTCCAGTATATTCAAAAGGTCCTAATATATATGAAAAATAATCTCGAGTGTTCATATGTAGACAAGCTCCAGAATCAAAATCATATATTCCCATTCCTTCTCCATCATAACATGTTTCAACTGACATTGCTTTTGAAGCTAACATAAGAAACATAAATGATAATAAAATTGTTCCTTTTCTAACTTTTTCTTTCAATATTATCCCTCCTAAATTTAATATATATTAAATATAATAATATAGGATATACTAGCTTGTCAATATATTTATAATATAAATGTTTGTTTATGAAAATTTTAATATCAAAAAATAAAAATATAGACTGTAATCATTAAAACATACCCTCAAATTTATGAAAAAAAGAGAAGTTGAAAACTTTGTTCTCCCTTTCTCTTCAACACCATATATAATTCCAAAACTATTCCTCCTTTTTCTTTCTTCTATCTTTTATCCATTTCGCAATGATATAAGATAAGCCTATACTCACAATCACATCACTAAACCAGTGATATCCCAAATACATTCTGCTCACTGCTACCAAAATTCCTAATAGAAATAAACAATACTTTCTTTTACTTCTAATAGAAAAAACGAAGAGCCAAATTGTTCCCCAAATGGTAATGGTATGCCCTGATGGAAAAGAATAGTAATGAGAGTTGAACAATAAATCGTGTTTGAGTAAATAAAAAATCCCATAAAATCGCTCCGGATCTAAAAACACATAGGGTCGAGCTCTTCCAAATAATATTTTTAACAAACCGACTGCTATTTGTGTAGAAAAAAGTACCAAAATAAGATTCCAAGCATATTCTTTATATAACTGATATTTCTGTTTATCATACCAGAAAAAAAGATAAAAAATCAGAATAAAAAATAATTCCAAATATCCTTCTCCAAACTTTGTTACAGTATGAAAAAAACTTTCTACCACTTCTTTCGGAAAGTACTGATAAAAAAAATTTATTTTTTCTGCCTGTAAACTTTCGTGGCATAAGCGTTCAAAAAAGAAATAGTCCACTCGATAAAGAGCTGATAAAAATGTTGCCCAAAATACAGTAAAATTTGTCATCGTTTCCTTACATCCTTTTTTTGTTATTTTATTCTTTCTTAGACCACCCTTTTCCTAAAAAAGTTTAGGCATCAATAAAAACAACAAAAATATAAAAATGACACCTTTCCCCTCGGTGTCATTCTCTTTTCCTAATTCTGATTCCCCAAGTTTACCAACCTTGTTGTTCCAATCTTTCAACTGCCTCAATTCGATTTTCTAAACTGGGATGACTTGCAAATAAACTAGCTAAACCTCCACTTGAAAAATTATTTGTAATTTTGAAATTAGCAAATCTTCTATCTTCTGCTTGTAGAGAAATTCTTCCTTGACTAATATCTTGCAATTTTATCAAAGCACTTTTCATATAAACTGCTCCTGTTATTTGAGCGGCTAAACGATCTGCTCCGTATTCTCTCCTTCTGGAATAAGCACTGGATACTAACTTTCCAAAGAAATTTGCAATATTCCGTATCATATAATATGTCATGAAACTGGAACCCGCTCTTCCTCCTCGATTATTCTCGGAACGACCGAATAAGAAGGGAATGGTTGCAATTAAAGCAAACGCGGAAACAAATCCCTCCAATATAGAAGAAGTCAACATATCTCCATTCACTACATGTGACATTTCATGAGCTAATACACCAATAATTTCTGTCTCGTTCATAGTCTGCAACAAACCCTGAGAAACTGCTACTAAAGCAGAATTTTTACTGGCTCCTGTCGCAAAAGCATTGACATCATAAGAAGGGTAAACTCCTATTTCAGGAACTTTCTGTAATTCTAATTTTTCACTTAACAACTGTATCGTATTGACTACAAGCTGTTCTTTTTCATTCCTAGCTCCTCCTTCTCCTATCATTCGAATCTGATACGCTCTTTTAACACTGCTTTTGGACATCCAAAGAGAAAACAAAGGTGTGGCAAAAGCAAATAACAACAAAAAAGGAAAATAATTTAAAATTTCTTGCCCTAAGAATAAATAAATCATCAAATAACTGGCGAAAATTCCCATCATAACCCAAGTTCCTATTTTAAAAATATTGAAATGCGGTACTTTGATTTGTTTATTTCGAATTTGTGATAATCCATACATTCTAAAACCTCCCTTCTATCTTGGCTGTATTATATCATAAGAATACAAAAAAGACATCTACGATTTTTAGCAGATGTCTCTCTTTCTTTATTCCTATTTAGAAGCGTAAATCGATACTTGCTTCTTATCTTTTCCCAATCTTTCAAATTTTACATAGCCATCAATAAGAGCAAAAAGAGTATGATCTTTTCCCATTCCCATATTATTTCCAGGGTGGAAAGCGGTTCCTCTTTGTCTTACAATGATATTTCCGGCTTTTACAACTTCACCGTCATATTTTTTTACTCCAAGATATTTAGGATTTGAATCTCTTCCATTCTTAACAGATCCTTGTCCTTTTTTATGTGCGAACAATTGTATATTTAAAATAAATTTCATCTACTTTTCCTCCTTTTCTACAAGCTTAATATTTTTCGGATAATTCCGTTCCAATTCTCTGATCATAACGACCATTGTTTCTAATAAGGAAGACACCTCTTTCTCTTTTTTTTGAAAATCCATTCCCTCCAAATTGACAGTAATATACCCGTCATCATCAAATCCATATTGTGGACTTAAATGTAAGACTTCCTGCATTCCGGCTAAAGGATTTTGCATGACTGTGGAAGCAGCCGCACATACAATGTCACTCCCTAACTCCGCATATTCTGCATGTCCTTTTGCAAAATATCCGATGATATTTCCATTTTTTCTTACTACAGTAACTCGAATCATAATGTTTATAACTATGCTTGAATAGAAGTTACTTTAATTTCAGTAAACAATTGTCTATGACCTTTTTTTCTATGAGAAGCTTTCTTAGGCTTGTATTTGAAGTTAATCACTTTCGCTCCTTTTCCTTGAGCTAAAATTTCTGCTACTACTTTCGCTCCTTCTACTACAGGAGTTCCAACTTTAACGTTTTCCCCATCTGCTACTAAAAGAACTTCTTGTAATTCAACAGTTTCATTAACTTCAGCATTTAGTTTTTCGACTCTTAATACTTGACCTTCTGCAACTTTGTATTGTTTACCTCCAGTTTTAATCACTGCGTACATTCTAACACCTCCAAAAGTATTTGTCGCTGGTAAGGTTGCTGATGACCTCTCCCAAGCGTAATCTATAGTATGATATCATATTTTGTAAACTAAGTCAATGAAAAAAGTTTTTACTTTTCAAAGATTACATCAAATATTTTTTACTTGTCAATAAAGCCTGTACTTCTTGGTAATCTGCCTGTAATTGCACATCCGTTTGCAATTGTGCAGACAAATACTCTTCCACATTGTTAAGATATTCTTCCGCTTTTTCTTTCTCATCAATCAAAGCATAACACCAAGCCAATTCCAAATCTCCCCAACCTTTGAACTGTGATATTTCTATTTCCTGCTCTAAAATTGAAATTGCCTGCGGAATTTCTCCCAAAATTCTCAAATTTTTTCCAAGATGATACAAAATCCAGCTATCATAGGCTGAAAATTCTTTGGCTTTCCGAAAACAAATGACGGCTTCCATACTATTTCCCATTCTCTCATATACATACCCCATTTGACCATAAATCCAGATATCTTCTCGCCCTAATTCTTTTGCCTTTTTAAAATTTTCCATCGCTTTGTCTAAAGTATTTTGCTTCATAGATAAATTATATCCGATTTCTGAATACAACCAAGTATCTTCACGACCCAATTTTTTAGCTTCTTCCAAAGCAAGAAGAGCTTTTTCATAGTTTTTTAATTTTCCGTAATTCCAAGCAATTTCGGAATAAAGAAAAGGCAAGCTTATGGTATCAACTTCTTCCATATGTAAAGACTGTTGTAGTTTTTCAATCGCTTCTTCATGCTTTCCTAACCTACCTAAACATTGTCCAATTTCTGTGATTAGCCATTCATCATTTCGACCTAATTTTTCTGCTTCCAACAAATAACCATAAGCTTCTTCAAAACGCCCCTCTTCGTCATAAATCCATCCCAATTCTGAATAAACCCAAATTTTAGATGTATTTTCTAAGTTCAAAGAAGCTTTTAATTTTGCAATTCCTTCTTCCACATATCCGCCTCGTACCAAACTATAACCTAAGTGAGATACAAGCCACCCATCTTCCGGAGATAGTTCTTCCCCTTTGCTGAGAAACTCGATTCCTTTGTCATAGTTTTCCAGGAGACTGTAACACCACCCCAGCTCTTTATATATCCATGGTTGTGGTGTTTCACAGGCAATCGACTTATGAAAATTATCAATCGCTTCTTCCAATTTTCCTCTTCCTCTTGCATTATAAGCAATTTCTGCGTATGTCCAAGAGTCTAATTCCGGAATTAATTCTCGAAGCCTATCTAAATGAATTTTTCCTTCTTCAAATTCTCCCCATCTGTCATAAATCCAAGCCAATCGAGATTCTGCCCAAATCAGTTCTTCGATATTTTTATCATAATCCGCATAGAATTTTACTTTATTACAATATTCTAAAAATTTTTCAAAATTCTCTTCTTGCATCATCTGATTTGCTAAATATTCATAAGCATAAGTCAACAAATAGGCCACATCCGGTTCTTCCGGATCAATTTCGAAAGCTTTCTCCAAGTATACCCTTGCCTTCTCATAGTTATTTAATTCAAAATATTGATGTCCCACGCGATAATTCCACAAAGAAGTGTGTTCCTCCTCTTTTCGAATCTCCTTCAAAATCTTCAAAGCCTCTTCATAATTTCCTAAATTGGCATAAGCTCTTGCCAATTTTCCCAATATGTCAGAGCTCAAATTCTCAGAAGAAAGTTCCCTTATTTTTTCTATGACTGCTTGATGTTTCTCTTCCTCATGCAAGTAATCTAACTCCTGTAGTAATGCTTTTTTCATAAATTTCCTCCACAGCTTTTTATCTTACTCCAAAATAAGCTCTCAATCCCGTTCTAATAAAGCAACAGCATACGCTTTAACTCCTTCTTCTCTTCCTGTAAAACCTAATCTTTCTTCCGTTGTCGCCTTAATACTAACCTGTTCCAAATTCATATCAAGACTCTCTGCTATCTTTTCACGCATACTATCAATATAAGGTCTTAACTTCGGTCTTTGTAAGGCAATCGTGGAATCCACATTTTCAATTCGATATCCTTTCTTCTTCACCATTTGAGAAACTTCTTCCAGTAAAGACAGACTGGAGATTCCTCGATACTCCTCCTTACTATCCGGAAAATGTAAGCCGATATCCCCCAAAGCCAAAGCTCCCAATAATGCATCCATAATGGCATGAATTAAAACATCTCCGTCAGAGTGCCCCAAAACTCCTTTATTATGTGGAATTTCCACTCCACCTAGGACCAACTTTCTTCCTTCTGTTAACATATGAACATCATAACCATTTCCAATTCGAAACATAATACTCTCCCTGATTTATTCATAAATACGACAATATTCCTCTTGAATTTCTTCAATACTGACTGTCGATGTTCCCACTTTTCCTACTACCAGTCCGGCTGCCGTATTTGCAATTTCCGCTGCCTCTTTCCAAGAAGCTCCTGCAACTTTGGACAAGGTAAAAACGGAGATTACAGTATCTCCTGCCCCTGTCACATCGTATACTTCCTTTGCAAAAGTAGGAACAGTATAAATTTCATTCTCATATAAGGACATTCCTTCCTCGCTCCGGGTAATTAAAACCGTTTCTAGTTGATATTGTTTTCGTAAATCCATTCCTAATGTTTCAATATCATAAGTCATGGAAGCCCCCACACATTGATAGGCCTCTTTTCGATTTGGTGTGATGGAAGAGGCTCCATAATAATTTTGAATATTTACAGGCTTCGGATCAACGGTAACCACAATATTTTTTTCTCGACAGATTCGAATAATTTCTTGGGAAACTCGTTTTGTTAAGATTCCTTTATTATAATCCGATAAAATAATGGCATCAATTTTATCCGAAATATTGAAAAATCGTTTCAATACTTCCTCTTCCAAATCCTTTGAAATAGGAGAAGAGTCCTCCCAATCCAAACGAAGAAGCTGATGATTTCCACTCAATACTCTTTTTTTTACAATCGTAGGTCTTTCTTCCGAGCGAATAATGCCCTCTACATGAATCTCTTCATCAAAAGCAGACAGTAATCTTCTAGAATTATGTCCGGTTCCTATCACTCCTAAACAATACACTTCCGCTCCCAACTTCGATAAATTATTGACAACGTTTGCCGCTCCTCCCAGTACAAATTTTTCTTCTTCCACATTGACAACAGGAACAGGAGCTTCCGGAGAGATCCTCTCCACTTTTCCTATAATGTAATCATCCAACATCAAATCTCCTAAAACTGCTATTTTCACTTTTTGAAAATTTTCTGTCATCTTTATAATCCAATCTTTTTGATTCATAGATAATCTCCTTTTTGTTTTTTTTAATTTCTGTTGTTCTTTCTTGCATTTATACTTAATTTATACTTTCTTCATTTTTTATATTTTATTCCTAACAGCATTTTCATCTTAAATTTTCTAAAATTCTATCTCTCAATCCCTTCTCTTGCCTTGACTCCTTGTTTCAAATAATGTTTTATCTCTCTCATTTCTGTTACTAAATCTGCCTTTTCCATAATTTCTTCCGGGGCATGCCTTCCGGTCAAAATCAACTCCGTTTTCTCTGATTTCAAGCTCATCAATTCCAAAATTTCTTCTGTGGAAATCAGTTCAAAGCGTCTTGCTACAAAAATCTCATCTGCAATAACCAAGGAATATTCCCCACTTCTAAGAGCTTCCTTCAGAAAAAGATAACCCTCCCTTGCCAACTTTCTGTCTATATCCTGTACATTTTCCAATCTTCGAATGAAATTTCCCGTTCCAAAACGACGAATTGTCATATTTTGAAAACTGGCTAAGGATTTTAATTCCCCATAATTTTGTCCCTTCATAAATTGACAAAGTAAAACAGTCCAATCATTCCCCAAAGCACGAATCGCTAGGCCTAAAGAAGCTGTTGTCTTTCCCTTTCCATTTCCTGTATACACTTGTACATATGATTTCATCTTTTTCTCCTATCTTTCTCAAAACCCCGATTATTTTGACATATCCCGAACCAACGGGGAAACATAGTCGGAGTTCGCTCGAAACCGGTCTTCTAATTTTCGGATGATCTTCCACTTCCTTAATCAAGCTATTTTAAACATTTCCTTCCATTTTCAATTCTATCTTGAAAATTATACCATTCTTAAGCAAAAAATTCAAAACGAAACTTCTATTCTTCGAAAAAAGAAACTCTCACTGGAAAAAATAAAAATATAGATATTTTTTCTCTTAATTACCACGGCTAGTCATGTTCATATTGTTCCTTGATAAAGAAATGTCGGAATTAAATTCTACAGAGGAAACTCTGGTTCATCACAAAGTTAACTAAGAAAGAAAAAATTATTAAAGAAACTAAATTCCTAAAAAGAGTTGAAAGAAAGCGGGAATATTTTTCTTGCTCCTTTTTTCTTTCTATGTTACAATTGTATTACAAAAAGAATACAATAGAAAGGAGGCTATTTTATGTCTATTATTTCTTTACGACTAAATGAAAAAGAAGAAAAATTATTAAGAGAATTCTCAGCATTTGAGGGCTTGGGAATCTCCTCATATATCAAAAAAATTATCTATGAAAGATTAGAGGATGAGTATGATATTAAATGTTTTGATAAAGCATATCAGGAATATCTGGAAAGTGGAAAAAAATCATATTCTTTTGATGAAGTTTTAAATGAATTGGGAATTGAGCTATGAAATACCGAATGGAATTTTCACAACAAGGAAAAAAGGAATTGAAAAAATTAGATGCCTTTACTCAAAAAATTATTATGAAGTGGATCTGTAAAAATCTAATTGATACGGAAAATCCAACAATACATGGAAAAGAACTAAAGGGAAACTTAAAGTGCTTTTGGCGTTATCGTGTCGGAAATTACAGGTTATTAGCCGATATTCAAGACGAAACGGTAACCATTTTATCAATCAAAATAGGACACAGAAAAGAAATTTATGAGTAAAAGCCTAAAAACCTCTTTTAAAGCTTTTCAAAAGCCTTAGGTATTAAAACCTCTTTCATTTTAGAAGTGAAGAAATAAAAAAAGAGGATTTTCAAAGCCTCTTTGTAAAGTTTTCTGTATGTAACGGTATAGTATTTTATAGAATGTTATCGTAAGCTATACTTTTCTCTTTCAGTAAAGCCTTGAAAAATCAAGTTTTTGTACTTTCATAGAAAGATATAAAGCACTATGGTGGAAGTGGCGGGAATCGAACCCGCGTCCGAAATTAAAGTAACCATAAGCCTCTACAAGCTTAGTTTGCTACTATATTTCGCAGATGTTACTCCCGCAAACAGGGCTAACAAAAGCTATCCTCTATATTTTCCTCCTTGCTTAGAGAAATCACAAAAAGTAATCTGTACTTGGGTGACACCCGGATTCCACGCTCATACAGAAGAAGCGAAGAGGGGTGAGCTGACAATTAAGCAGCTAAAGCGTAATTTCTGTTTCCATCTAAACGATGAGTCGGTCTTTCACAGCGACCAGCCTGACCTGCTACCTATGACCCGATAACCCCGTCGAAACCTTTGCACTCCCATATTCTATTGTAGATTATAGACTATCATATTTTTCAAAATTTTACAAGACTTTTTTTCTTGCTCATGTTATAATACATGCGAAAATTTATAATCATACAAAGAATTTTTTCTATATTATGGAAGGAGGACTCTTTTGAAATTTCGAGAATATTTGCAATTGGCTTTGCCTCTGACAATCTCTACCATCACTCAACCCTTACTAGGTGCTGTCGACACTGCAGTCGTAGGGAGATTGGAAGACTCCGTGTATCTTGGAGGAGTGGCTGTCGGAGCCGTTATTTTTAGCACAATTTATTGGCTTTTTGGTTTTCTGCGTATCAATACTTCCGCCTATTCTGCACAAGCATTAGGCAGTCAAAAAAAAGAAGATAAAATTTCTTCTTATTTCATGCCGGCAGTGATTGCCTTTTTTTTAGGACTTTCCTTTTTAATCTTACAGCTTCCTATTTTCAGCTTAGCACAAAAAATCATGGACTTAAAAACTGTGGATGTCATGGAACAAGCCAACATTTACTATCGTATCCTCATTTGGGGAGCTCCTATGGTTCTTATCGGCTATGTCAATTTGGGATGGCTCATGGGCCAAAAAAAAATCAAACAAAGCATGTTTTTGCAAATTTCTGCCAATATTTTGAATATTATCCTAGATATTCTGTTTGTTCATAAGTGGGGAATGAAAGTGGAAGGGGTTGCTTATGCAACCTTAATCTCTCAATGTTTCTCCTTTGCTGTAGGATTATTTTGGATACATCAAGAGTTGCATCTTTTTTCTCTTTTTTCGAAAGGAATTCATAGTTTCCGAAAATCACCGGTCACTAAATTTTTTATTGCCAATACCGATTTGATGATCCGAACTATCTGTTTGCTGACTGTGACAAATATGTTTGTTTCCAAAGGCTCCGATTTTGGAAAGGATATTTTAGCTGCAAATTCTCTTTTATTCCAAATTCAATATATCATTTCCTACTTCTTTGACGGCTTTGGAAATGCCTCCAGTATTTTGGCAGGAGAAAGCAAAGGGAAAAAAGACAAAGCAATGTTTCGTTCTCTTATGAAAGTATCCAATCAAGCAATTGTAGGAGTAAGTCTTTTCTTATTTACTGTGATAAGTATTTATCCGAAGGGAGTCATTTCTATTTTTACCTCGCTTCCGGAGATACAAAATTTTGCCGAAATTTACTACTTCTGGATTCAAATTTTTCCTTTTATCATAGGAGTTGGACTTGTATACTATGCTATTTTTATCGGAATCAGTAATACGAGCGATATTCGAAATTCCATGTTGTTTTCTTTGAGTCTCTTTTTACTCTCCTATTACTATATTATTCCAAGATTCGAAAATCACGGGCTTTGGCTCTCTTTTTTGATCTTTAGTTTCGGTCGAAGTATTTATCTATTTATTTGCATTCGAAAGAAAAATATGTTAAAATTTTGAGTAGATTTTTGAAAAGTGTAAGGAGGCTATTGTGTCAGGACATAGTAAGTGGAATAATATCCAACATAGAAAAGGAGCTCAAGATAGAAAAAGAGCTAAGTTGTTTACAAAATTCGGAAGAGAATTGACTATTGCTGCAAAAGAAGGAGGGGGAGACCCCAGCTTCAATCCGAGATTACGTTTGGCAATTGAAAAAGCAAAAGCCGGAAACATGCCAAAAGATATTTTAGAAAGAGCCATAAAAAAAGGAACCGGAGAATTAGAAGGTGTTGATTTTACAGAAATTCGATATGAAGGATATGGACCTGCAGGAACTGCCTTTATCGTCGATGTAGTGACAGACAATAAAAATCGTTCCGCTTCCGAAGTAAGAACCGTCTTTTCAAGAAAAGGTGGAAACTTAGGAGCTGACGGAGCTGTCTCTTGGATGTTTAAAAAATTAGGAATCATTGAAGTGGCTTCAGAAGGATTGGACTTGGATGAATTTATGATGGCTGCCTTGGAAGCAGGAGCGGAAGATGTTACCGATGAAGGAGATAGTTTTGAAGTGGTGACGGATTATACCCAATTACAAACTGTTGCGGAAAACTTAAAAGCAGCCGGATATACGTATATGGAAGCTGAAATCTCTATGGTACCGGATAATAAAGTAGAAATCACGGATTTGGAAACAGCAAAAAAAGTAATGCTATTATTTGATTCTTTAGATGATTTGGATGATGTACAAGAAGTGTATTCTAATTTTGATATTCCAGAAGAATTATTAAAGCAATTGGATTAAAGCATAAGATGACAATAAAATAAAAAGCAAAGGAGGTTTTTATGGAACAATATCATTCTGCTCTGTATCAAGGATTGGACCCTAAGAAATATAAAGGTCTAAAAACTTTAGGAATTGTGACAGTTCATGACCTCCTTTATTCTTTTCCGAGAGCCTATGACAATCGTTCCAATCTTAAGACAATTGCAGAACTACACCAGGAAGAGTATGCGGTTCTTCATGCAAAACTGTTACATGTATACACCACTCCTACCAGAAGCGGAAAAAGAATGACAAAGGCAACTGCCAGTGACGGAAGCGGTCTCATCGAAATTCTTTGGTTTGGTATGCCCTATCTTCAAAAATCTCTAAAATTACAGGAAGAATATATTTTTATCGGAACTGTCAAACGTAGTATGGGGACTTTTCAAATGACAAATCCTGAATTCAAACTTTCAAAAGGACAAAAAATGCAGGGAGAAATTTTACCCATTTATAGTACCCATAAAAATCTTTCTCAAAATCGTTTTCGAAAATATATGCGGGAAGTTTTATCTCTTACAGAAAGTTCCCTTGCTGAAAATATTCCGGAAGAACTCTGTCAAAAATATAAAATTTTAGAAAGAAAACAAGCCCTTTGGGAAATCCATTTTCCAAGCTCTGAAAAAACATTGGAGGAGGCAAAAAGACGTTTTGCCATTGAAGAACTTCTGATCATCGAAATGGGAATTTTAAAAAATCGTTTTTTAACAGATTCTCTCTCATCCCCGCTCTATCATTTAAAAGGAGAGAAAACTCTTGTGAGACAATATCTGGACTCTCTTCCTTTTCCATTGACAAGGGCTCAAAAAAAAGTAATTACAGAAATTTATAAAGACCTGGAGCAAGGAAGAATTGTAAACCGTCTTGTTCAAGGAGATGTAGGAAGTGGAAAGACAATCGTGGCTATGATTCTTTTGTTATATATGATAGAAAATGGTTATCAAGGAGCTTTCATGGCTCCCACAGAGATTTTAGCGACCCAACACTATTTGGGAGTTTCTTCTAAAATGAAAGAGTTGGGCTTACGTGTAGAACTTTTAACGGGAAGCATTCGCGGCAAAAAGAGAAACGAATTGCTAACTGCATTAGGAGAAGGAAAAATTGACTTATTGATTGGAACACATGCCTTGTTGGAAGAAGAAGTGAGTTTTCATCAACTTGGTTTCATTGTCATTGATGAACAACATCGTTTCGGAGTTTTACAACGTCAAAAATTGCGTGAAAAAGGGATTTTAACCAATTTACTCGTGATGACGGCAACCCCGATTCCTCGTTCTTTGGCTCTTAGTATCTATGGAGATTTGGACGTTTCTATTTTAGACGAACTTCCTCCCGGAAGAAGTCCTATCAAGACAAAATGGATTGCTTCCGAGGAAGAAATGGAGAAAATGTATTCTTTTATTCGAAAGCAATTGCAGCAAGGGAGACAGGCTTACTTTGTAGCTCCTCTCATTGAGGAAAGTGATAAACTAGTCTTACACTCCATTCTGGAAGTGGAAAAAAAAATCAGAGAGAAACTTTCCGACTATAACATTTCTATTTTGCACGGACGAATGAAAAGTGCGGAAAAAGAGGAAATTATGCGGCAATTCCAGCAGAAAGAAATCGATATTTTAGTATCCACGACTGTGATTGAAGTGGGAATTGATGTTCCCAATGCTGTCATTATGACCATACTGAATGCCGAACGATTTGGACTTTCCGCTCTTCATCAGCTACGAGGGAGAGTGGGGCGAGGAAACAGTGCTTCTTTTTGTTTTTTAATTTCCAAGACGCAAAATGAAAGCTCCAAACAGAGATTAAAAATCATGGAAGCGACACAAGACGGTTTTGTGATCGCAGAAGAAGATCTAAAAATGAGAAATGCCGGAGAAATTTTCGGACTGCGCCAAAGCGGACTCTCTGATCTCCGATTTATCAATTTATTGCATGATGTCAAAACAATCAAATTAGTTCGAGACGAATGTATAGCATATTTACGAAAATATCAAGGAAAGATTTTACTTCCCGCTTTACAAGAAGATATTTTTCAAAAGTTTAAAGACAGTGTTCAAAAAGATTAAAAACTGTGATAAAATAGAGATGGAAAAAATTGAAAAATATGGAGGAAAAAGTAAAATGAGATTTAGTAAAGCGTATATCAAAACGCTAAAAGAAACCCCAAAAGAAGCAGAAATTATCAGTCATCAATTACTGCTACGAGCTGGAATGATTAAAAAACTGGCAAGTGGATTATATACCTATCTGCCTTTGGGATTTCGAACTCTAAAAAAAGTGGAAAATATTATTCGAGAGGAAATGGATAGAGCCGGTTCTCAAGAATTGCTGATGCCCGTGTTACAACCGGCGGAACTTTGGCGGGAAAGTGGAAGATGGAATGTCATGGGAGAAGAAATGGTTCGATTAAAGGACAGGCATCAACGAGATTTTGTATTAGGACCGACGAATGAAGAAGTCATTACAGACATTGTCAGAAATGACATTTCTTCTTACAAATCTTTGCCCATAAACTTGTATCACATCCAAACCAAAGTCCGAGATGAAAGAAGACCTCGATTCGGGTTGATGAGATCTCGAGAGTTCATCATGAAAGATGCTTACTCCTTTCATACTTCTCAAGAATCCTTAGACGAAGAATTTGAAAATATGAAAAATACCTATACCCGAATTTTTGAAAGATGCGGTTTAAAATTCAGACCGGTAGAAGCGGACTCGGGAGCCATTGGAGGAAGCGGATCTCAAGAATTTCATGTGTTGGCAGAATCAGGAGAAGATGAAATTATTTATTCCGACGGATGCTCCTATGCTGCGAATGTAGAAACAGCCGTGAGTAAAGTTGAAAATCCTCCAAAAGAAGAAGAAAAAGAAATTCGTTTGGTTTCTACACCGAATATTTCTACGATCGAAGATCTATCGAACTTTTTAAAAGTTCCGAAACATAAAACGGTCAAAGCGATGATGTACAAAGATTTAGGAACAGACCGGTTTGCGATGGTACTGATTCGAGGAGATTTTGAAGTCAATGAAGTTAAATTGAAAAATGCCTTGGATGCGGTTGCAATTGATTTGGCAAGTGATGAAGAAATAGAAGTCTTAGGTTTCACAAAAGGATATATCGGTCCTTATGGACTTCAAAATAAAAATTTCACTTTGATAGTGGATCCTACTGTCTTAGGAGTATCGAACCATATTCTAGGAGGAAACCAAAAAGACTCTCACTATATCAATGCAAACTATGGAAGAGATTATACAGCCGACATGATAAAAGACATTCGCCTGGTAAAAGCGGGAGAAGATTGTCCAAAATCGAATGGAAAATTGCACAGTGCCCGTGGAATCGAATGTGGACATATTTTTAAGCTTGGAGACAAATATTCTAAAGCTTTGGGAGCAAGCTACTTGGATGAAAAAGGAGAGTCCAAAATTATGCTGATGGGTTGCTATGGAATCGGAGTAGGAAGAACTATGGCAGCTGCGATTGAACAAAATTATGACGAGAATGGAATTATTTGGCCGACAGCCCTTGCCCCTTATCTGGTGGATGTGATTCCTGCCAATATTAAAAATACAGAACAAATGAAATTGGCAGAAAAAATTTATGAAAACTTAAACAAAGAGCACTTGGATGCCATGATAGATGATAGAGATGAAAGACCTGGATTTAAGTTCAAAGATGCAGATTTAATTGGCTTTCCATTTAAAATCATCTGTGGAAAAAAAGCAGCAGAAAACATTGTAGAGTTAAAAATTCGAAAAACCGGAGAAACTTTAGAAGTTTCTGCAGATGAAGTAATTCCTACGATAAAAGAATTACAAACACGATACTAAACAAGAAAGGAACTCTCTTCTCGAAAGCAGAAGTTCCTTTTTCTCTATTATCCGGATAGGAGGAAATTTCATGAAAGACAAAATTCAAACATTCAAAACATATATCAAAGAAAAAAAATATCTTTTAGCTACCATAGAAGTATTGCAATGGGAATTGGAGACTTTAGCTCCCAAACAGGGACAAGAATATCTATCCGAAGTCTTAGCCTATATGAGTATGAAAGATTATGAGTTAAGCACTTCTGAAGCCTTTCAAACTCTGGTAAGCGAGTTGTTAGAAAAGAAAAGTTCCTTCGATTTGCTATTACAAAAAGAGTTGGAAGAGGTTGCAGAAGAAATAGAAAAGATGAAAAAAATTCCTGCAGACGAATATCGAGATTATGCAGAATTATGTGCTAAAAATCAGGGAGTCTGGGAAGAGGCCAAACAAAAAAATGATTTCAGTCTTGTAGAAGGGAATTTGACAAAAATCTTTGATTATAATCGAAAATTTGCAAACTATTTACGAAAAGAGGAAAAAACTCTTTATGATGTATTGCTGCGAGATTACGAGAAAGGAATGACCTGTGAAAAATTAGATGTCTTCTTTGCAAGCTTGAAAGCGGAAATTGTTCCTCTTCTCCATAATATTCAAAAAACAAAAAAGAAACATTTCTCTTTTCTGACAGCTCCTGTTCCGAAAGAAACTCAAAAACAATTTTGTTGCTTTCTTGCAGAGTATTTAGGCTTTGATTTTGAACGAGGAATTTTAGCAGAAAGTGAACATCCTTTCACTCTGAATATCAACAAAAAAGATGTGAGAATTACGACAAAATATATAGAACATTTACCTTTTTCTTCTATTTTCAGTACCATTCATGAAACGGGACATGCTCTCTATGAGCAACAAATTGGAGAAGAACTTCTTTCCAGCCTACTGGGATCCGGAGGCAGCATGGGCTTGCATGAATCCCAATCTCGTTTTTGGGAAAATGTCATAGGAAGAAGTTTAACATTTTGGAAAGAACTATATCCTCAATTACAAAAAAAATTTCCTAGTCTAGAGCATATCTCCTTAGAAGAATTCTATGAAGCAATCAATCAGGTGGAAGCTTCCTTCATACGAACGGAAGCGGACGAATTGACCTATTGTCTCCATATTATGCTACGTTATGAGCTTGAAAAATCATTAATAGAAGGAAATCTTTCCGTCAAAGAATTGCCAAAAGCTTGGAAGGAAAAAATGAGAGAGTATTTGGGAGTGGAAGTCTCCAACAATCAGGAGGGAGTTTTGCAAGATGTCCATTGGTTTGCCGGTTTAATTGGATACTTTCCGTCTTATGCCCTAGGGAATGTCTATGCCTCTCAACTCTTTCATAGTATGAAACAAGATTTGGATTTAACAGAGTATTCCCAAGAAACGATCCGAAAAATTCGTCTTTGGTTGGGAGAAAACATTCATCAATATGGGAAATGTAAAACAACTACGGAGCTAATTCGAGAAATCACAGGGGAAGACTTAAATCCAAGCTATTATATTCAATACTTAAAAGAAAAATACGAAGCACTTTGCTTCTAAGAGATAAAGGAGTCAGCATGAAAAAAATAATCTCTCTATTGCTTTTTATCTGTTTCCATTTTGCTCTTTTGTCCGCTGATTTTGAAATCGTACATTTAGACATCCAAGCAAAACTGGAGGAAAATGCCAGTTTAAAGGTGAGAGAAGAGCTCACATATCGTGTTGGAGAAATCAATGGAGTCCTTTTCGATTTAGATGCTAAGGGGAATGGTCCCCTTCGTACCTTATCCGTCTATGCTACCGATGAAGAAGGGAATTTTCAGCAAATTCCTCAGAATCATTTGGACATCAGAGAAGAAGATGAGCTTTATCATATTAAGGTCTATGCCAAAACAGAAAACCGACTTCGAAAATTTGCCTTTGTCTATGAATTAGAAGGAGGGGCAAAATTATATCAAGATATTGCAGAACTTAATCGGGTTTTCGTGGGAAAGAATTGGCAAGCTCCCATTGAAAAAGTTCGAATAACAATTTCTTTACCTATTAGTGTTCCTTCAGATTCCGTTCATGCCTATGGTCATGGTCCCTTAACCGGAAATATCAAACTGGAAGCTAACACAGTATCTTATGAACTTGATAATTATTATCCCGGAGATTTTATAGAAGCCCATATTTTATTCGGACCACAGGGCTTATCTCAAGTTCCCAACTCTTTGAGAGTACCAGAAGATGCAAAGGAACGTTTATTGGCGGAGGAAAAAGCTTGGGCAGAAGAAGCCAATGCTCAACGGGAAAAGTTTCAAAAATTGGAAAAACAAGGTTACTTTGCCTTTGCTATGGAGGTTTTCTTGCTTGCTGTATATTTTATTTTCGTAAGATTCGTACTGAGGAAGGCAAAAAAAATATCACAAGAATTGCCGGAATATCTCCGAGAACTTCCAACAGACGACAGGCCCGCAATTGTGGGAAATTTATTTCAAGCCGAAGATTCCGTCAAAATATTTGCAACTATCATGGATTTGGTGAGAAAAAAGTATTTCCAATTGGAAGTGCAGGGCAAAGAACAAATACTGCGTAAAATTTCCCCTGAAAAAAATGAGCTTTCCCTAACCCTGTATGAACAAGAAATCGTGGAAATTTATCTTCATCAGTTGGGAGATGGAATACAGGTCAATTTATCTCAAATCGCAAAACAAAAATTCTCAAAATCTCTTTCTCAAAGAATACTAAGCTGGAATAGTTTAGTGAAAAGAGAATATTTTGCGAAAGGCTACGGAAATTCCAAAAGTCCTCTCATCATTTTGGGAGTTTTATGTTGTTTTCTATTTTTGTTGATGAGTATTGCTTCCTTTGTATTCTTTCAGCAAATACAGTTTTTATTTCTTATTCCGATTCTTTTTGCTTTTTTATTTCCCTATACTCTAAATTCGAAATTTCCAAATCCAAAGACAGCGGAAAGCATAGAGAAATGGAAAGCTTTTAAAAGATTTTTGGAAGATTATAGCTTATTACGAGAAGCTAAGATTACTTCCATTTATCTATGGGAACACTATTTTGTCTATGCTTTGGTTTTAGGTGTGGCGGATAAGGTGGCGAAAGCCTATCAATTTGCTTTGGAAAAGGGAGAGATTTCTTTTCCGGCGGGAGGAAATGTCTTCTATTATGCTCCTTGTTTACATTCCTATATCAAACAACCGAGCTTGCAACAACAGATTCAAAAAACATATCAACGCTCTTATCAGTCTATTGCAAGATCCACTTCTTCTTCCGGTATGGGACGAGGGGGAGGATTTAGCGGAGGTTCTTCCGGAGGTGGAGGAAGCAGAGGCGGAGGCGGAGCTTTTTAAGAAACATTTTTTAATTACTTAAGGAGGTATTTTATGACTGCCATCATCATTATCTTAGGTCTTATTCTTTTTCTTGGATTCCTGGCTATTTCTTTTAAAAATAAATTTGTCATCTTACTGAGTCGAGTTAAAAATGCTTGGAGTCAAATTGATGTACAATTACAAAGAAGATTTGATCTTATTCCTAACTTAGTAGAAACCGTCAAAGGATACGCAACTCATGAAAAAGGAACCTTAGAAGCTGTCATTGCAGCAAGAAATCAATATATAGCAGCAGGAACTGTGCAGGAAAAAATGGAGGCAAATAATCAATTAACAGCTGTGCTTCGTCAATTATTTGCAGTTTCGGAAGCCTATCCCGATTTGAAAGCCAACACCAATTTTTTACAATTACAAGAACAGCTGAAAGAAGTGGAAGATAAAGTCGCCTATGCCAGACAATTTTATAACGATACCGTGACAAAATACAATCAAAGTATTCAATTATTTCCGGCAAGTATCTTCGCAGCTTTTTTCCACTATGGCGAAGAAACTTTATTTCAAGCAACGGCAGGAGCCCAAGAAGCACCAAAAGTAAAATTTTAAAAGGAGAGTTTTAACTATGTCAAATGTCTATGAAGAATCATTGAAATTACATGAAGCAAATCGAGGAAAATTATCTGTTACTTCAAAAGTAAGTGTAAAAAATCGTGAAGATTTAAGCTTAGCCTACTCTCCCGGAGTAGCAGAACCTTGTCGAAAAATTCAAGAAAAAAAAGAAGAGGTATACCGTTATACTTCTCGTGGAAATATGGTAGCTGTCGTCACAGACGGGACTGCCGTATTGGGTCTGGGAGATATTGGTCCGGAAGCGGCTCTTCCTGTTATGGAAGGAAAAGCTGTTCTTTTTAAAGAATTTGGTGGAGTGGATGCCTTTCCTATCTGCTTGGATACAAAAGATACAGAAGAAATTATCGCTACCGTCAAAAGAATTGCTCCCGGCTTTGGAGGAATCAATTTGGAAGATATTTCTGCCCCTCGTTGTGTGGAAATTGAAACTCGTTTAAAAGAAGAATTAGATATTCCTGTCTTTCATGATGATCAACACGGAACAGCCATTGTGGTAGTTGCAGGACTTATCAACGCTCTAAAACTGGTACATAAAAAAGTAGAAGAAATTAAAGTGGTCATCAATGGAATTGGGGCAGCAGGAAGCTCCATTGCAAAATTGATTTTACAATTGGGGGTTCCCGGAAAAAATATGCTATTGGTTGGAATAGATGGAATTTTAAATCGAAACACCTCTGAGGATTACAACCAACTTCATAAAGAATTGGCGTTTCGTACCAATGATGCCTGTCAAACAGGAAATTTAAAAGATGCCCTTCAGGAGGCAGACGTGTTTATTGGAGTTTCGGTAGGTGGAATCGTTTCTCCGGAAATGATAAAAACCATGAACCGGGATGTGATTGTATTTGCTATGGCAAACCCTACTCCCGAAATTATGCCGGAGGAAGCAAAAAAAGCGGGGGCTCGTATTGTAGGAAGCGGAAGATCGGATTATCCGAATCAAATCAACAATGTTCTTGTCTTTCCGGGACTTTTTAAAGGAGCTTTACGAGCAAAATCAAAAAAAATTACGGAAGAAATGAAAATGGCAGCGGCTGTCGGATTGGCAAAGTTAATTTCGGAGGAAGAATTGAAAGAAGATTATATTATTCCCGGAGCTTTTGATCCGAGAGTTGCAGAAACGGTAGCGAAAGAAGTAGAAAAAGTAGCAAAAGAACAAGGAATTTGTCGTGAATAAAATAGAAAGGGTATTCTTACAATGAAAATAGCAATGTTAGGTAGCGGTAGTGGTGGAAATGCAAGCTATGTTGAGGAAAATGGATATGGAATCCTGATTGATGCCGGTTTCAGCTGCAAAAAAATAGAGGAGAGATTAGCTTCCATTGGAAAAGCGGCAGAAAACATTAAAGCTCTGTTAATTACCCATGAGCATACGGATCATATCTCAGGAGCAGGGGTTTTGGCACGAAAATACGATATCCCTATCTATATCAGTCCTGAAAGTTTAGAAGCTTGCAAACAAAAATTAGGAAAAATTGCAGAAAATCAAATTCATTGTATTCAAAAAGATTTTTTTCTCAATGAAAATATCTATGTCAAAGCTTTTGATGTCATGCACGATGCCGTTCGAACTTTAGGCTTTCACATCGAAACGGCTTCTCAAAAGAAAATTGCAATTTCTACGGATATCGGCTATATTACCAATCTGGTGAGGGAAGCCTTTCAAGATGTAGATGCTGCAATTTTGGAAAGCAACTACGACTACAATATGCTGATGAACGGTCCTTATCCTTGGGATTTGAAAGCAAGAGTAAAAGGGAGAAATGGACACTTATCCAATAACGATGCTGCTAAATTTATTCGAGAAATGTATACAAAGAAGTTACAGAAAATATTTCTGGCTCATGTAAGCAAAGATAGCAATCATCCAAATATCATTCATGAAACCATGGAGTTGGAATTTGAAAAGTATTCTCGAAAACCGAATTATGAAATCAGTTCTCAAAATACAGCCACAAAACTTTTTGAGATAAAATAAGGAGAGCTTATGTTAGAAAAAAATGATTTATGGGAAGACTTGAAGTATGGAGCTTCCAATATTGGAAATACTATCTTAAAACCTCATCAATTGGAAGTACTGATTGGAGGAGGAAATCCCGATGCCGATATTCTTATTTTAGGAGATGATCCTGAACTTTATCTGAATGAAAATTTAAAAACGCAAAAAGGTTCTTCCGGAGAATTTCTTTACCTCCTATTGGAATTCTGTGGCATTCAAAAGGAGGATATCTATGTCTCTACATTGACCAAAAGAAATGCTCGCTTGAAAGATTATATGCCGGAAGACTATGAGAAATTAAAAGAGCTCTTAATTTGCCAAATAGGACTTCTTGCTCCGAAAGTGATTGTCTGCCTGGGTTATGAAGCCGCTCAAATGCTACTGGAAAAAGAAATTGTCTTAGAAGAAGCTCGACAGGAAGTATTTTCTTGGAAAGCGGGAATTCAAGTCCTTGTCACCTATGATGTAAATACTGTCAAAAAAGCAAGAGCTGAATTAGGAAAAAAAGCAAAACTGGCTTTGGAATTCCGAAATGATTTAAAAAAATTGGAATATTTCAAGTAGAAAAAATGGATAAGGAGTACTCCGTATGGAACAAAAAATTTTGATTATTGACGATGAAGAATCTATTTTAGAACTCCTAACATTAAACCTGGAAATTTATGGGTATAAAGTTTTTACATCCAATACCGGAAAAGGAGTTCTGGAAAAAATTATAGAGATTCAGCCTAATATTATCTTGTTAGACTTGATGCTCCCAGAAGTAGATGGTATTAGCATTTGTAAAAAAATTCGGGAAAATACCATTTGGAACGATCTTCGAATTATTATTTTGAGTGCAAAATCGGAAGAGATTGATAAAATTACTTGTCTGGATATAGGAGCGGATGACTATATTACCAAACCTTTCAGTGTGCGAGAACTTATCGCTAGGATCCATGCTTTTGCGAGAAGAATCTCTCCTGTGGAGCAACCTACACAAGATAGTATCCAATATCGTAATTTAATGATAAAACCCAAAGAAAAAATGGTTCTAAAAGAAGAAAAGAAAATTTTTCTAACTTCCTTAGAATTAAAACTATTATTATATCTTTTAAAAAATCGAGGAAAAATTGCTACAAGAGAAATGATCTTTAAACATGTATGGAATTATGAGGAACAAAACAACACTCGTTCTTTAGACGTGAATATTAGAAAATTACGACAAAAATTGGAGGATTCCGATAATTTCTATATTGAAACCATCCGAGGAATAGGATATAAAATTCTATAAAATAATTTGAGGTTGTTCTATGAAGAAGAAAATATTATTGATATGCTTTACTCTAATTTTATCCAGTATCTTTACCGTGAGTATTATTTTCTATAACATGATTCAACATAATTATGTGGAATCTATTCTGGCAAATGCAAACAGTAATATCCGATTAATTCAGCTTATTTTATCTGAAAATAAACATACAGACAAATATCTTTTTAAACTCTCCCAATCTCTGGCACAAAAAACGGGATTTAGAGTAACTTTTATTCGTTTGGATGGAATTCCTCTTGCAGATTCCAATGACAACAGTATTCTCTTTGAAAATTTTCAATCTATTCCCGGTTTTCAAATGGCAAATAAAAATATCGTATCTCATTCTGTTGAAAAGCATCCTGCGACAAAGATTCCGGAAATAAAAATTTTTACAAAGCTTCCCCTTTATAATAAGAAATCCACAATACTGATGCTTTCAAAAAAACTCAATTTCTTGGAGGATTTCCGAAAAAAGTTCTTTTTAACCATTTTTACCGGAATTTTTATTTCTGGAGTATTGTCTATTTTCCTCTCCATTTATTTTACAACGTGGGCGACCAAACCGATTACACAATTGACGAATGCTGTTCGAGAAATCTCACAAGGGAATTTTTATTCCAAAATTCTATTACATTCCCATGATGAGTTGGAAGAGCTATCGGAAACTTTTTACCACATGAATCAAAAAATTCAAAACCTTTTGCAGGATATTCAAAATAAAGTAAGGAATCTACAAAATATTTTAGACAATCTCTCCGAAGGTATTGTGGTATTGGATTTAGGTGGTTCTTTAATTTTAATGAATCAATTTACAAAATCGGAATTTGAAATTATACATTCTTCTGATGATTTCTTTTCGTACTCCAATTTTTCTTTTTGCCATAAAGAAGTACGTCAATCTCTGCTAAGAAAACAAACCTTCGAATTCAAAAAAAAATTAGGAAAAAAAATATATAAACTTCATAATCATTTTATTGAAGAAAACAAACAAATGATTTTAGTAATCCAAAATATCACCCAATTAGAACAAAATGAAGAGTTGAGAAGAGAATTTATTTCCAATGCTTCTCATGAGTTGAAGACTCCGCTTACTATTATATCCGGATTTATAGAAACTATTAAACTTGGTCATGTCCAAGAAAAGGCACAACTAAGTCGTATTTTGGATATCATTGAGCTGGAAACGAAAAGATTGAATAAATTGGTAAATAATCTTTTACATCTCTCTCATTTAGAAAAAAATATCTCACAGGGAGATAAAAAAATTCATCGTCTATCCTTATTCAAGATAATTCCTCAAATAAAAGATTTATATCAACCTCTTCTGGAAGAAAAAAGTATTATCCTTGACATGAATATTGCAGATAATTTGTTACAATCTCCTATTTCTGAGGAATTTCTTTACATTGTTTTAGGAAATCTATTAGAAAATGCTATTAAATATAGTAAGCCTCAGTCTAAAATTATACTTTCCTCAGAAATAAGAAACTCTAATTTTTATCTGAAACTACAAGACTTTGGATGTGGAATCCCAGAAGAAGAACAAGAAAAAATATTTCAAAGATTCTATCGTGTCGATCCCTCTAGAAATAGTAAAATAAAAGGAAATGGTTTAGGTCTTTCCATTGTTAAAAAGATGATAGAAAACGTCAATGGAAATATTTCAGTAGAAAGTATCTTTGGAAAAGGTTCCACCTTTTTTATCAGCATCCCCATTTCACAAAGAAGCTAGCACATCGAATGCTAGCTTCCTTTTCTTTTTATTATTTAATTTCCTTTTTGTAACTTTTTCATAATCATTGGAGAAAATAAAGATAATATCGTACATACTATCAAAAATATGGATACCGAACTTTTAAATAAAATATCCAATTTTCCATGATTTAAAATAATAGATCGCCTTAAACCCGATTCCCCAATAGGACCTAAAATTAAAGCCAATACAATAGAAGCGGAATTCAACTCTAATTTATTTACCACATAGCCAATCAATCCGAAAACAAACATAATCATTACATCTGCCATTTGATTATGAATCGCATAGGAACCTATTACACTCAGTGAGAAAATAATAGGAATTAAGTAAGTATCTGGAACTCTTGAAATTTTAGCGAACATCTTTGAACCTGTTAACCCCAGAATTAACATAAAAATATTTACAACAATGAATCCTGCAAAAAAAGTATAAGTAATCCTTCCATGAATCGTAAATAAATCCGGTCCGGGTTGTAATCCTTGAATCAAAAGCCCTCCCAACAAAACTGCTGTAACACTTTCTCCCGGAATTCCTAAAGTAAAAGTAGGAATCAAAGATCCCCCGGTAACGGCATTGTTCGCCGCTTCAGAGCCGGCAATTCCCTCGATACTCCCATGTCCAAATTCCTCTTTATGTTTGGAAAATCTTTTTGCTTCATTATAACCTAAAAAAGCTGCTATACTAGCTCCGGCTCCTGGTAAAATTCCAATTAAATTCCCTATCACTGTCGAACGCAAAGCTGTAGGCAATATTCTTAATAATTCCTCTTTACTTAGTAAAATCTTATCCTCAAAATGAACCAAATTCCCTGACTCTTTTATTTTCTTCTCTGCTAACATCAACACTTGCGACATCGAAAATAAACCAATCAAAGAGGCCGTAAAAGGAACTCCGGATAATAAACTCGGAATTCCAAAGGTAAATCTCGGATTTCCTAACATAGGATCCATACCTATGGTGGAGATCATCAAACCTATCGCCCCTGAAATCAATCCTTTCGTAATAGATTTGGTACTGGCTCCGGCAATAATCGTCAATCCAAAAATAGATAACCAAAAATATTCGGCCGGTCCAAACTTTAACGCCAAAGTTGCTAAAGTCGGTGCAAATAGATAAAGTGAGATAGAGCTTAAAATTCCCCCAATAAAAGAAGAAATCACCGCAGTTCCTAATGCTTTTCCTGCTTTCCCCTTCAAGGTAAGTTCATATCCATCAATAGCCGTCGCTGCTGCTGCCGGAGTCCCCGGGGTTCTAATTAAAATGGCAGATATGGAACCTCCAAAGATTGCTCCACAATAGACTCCTGCCAAAACAATCAATCCCGTTGAAGCCGGCATTCCAAAAGTAATCGGGATTAGAAGGGCAACTCCCATAGCTGCAGAAAGTCCCGGTAAAGCTCCTATAATAATTCCAATACTTACACTCAAACATGCTGCCAATAAATTTATGGGAGCCAATGCTGTAACAAATCCAAATAAAATATCTGACATAATCTCCTCCTTTTAAATTAAAATTCCATTCGGGACTGGTACTTTTAAAAATACAACGAATATGAAATACATTAAAAGGCAAAAAACAACACTGCTGATGACAGCCCATTTTATATTAGATTTTAATCCTATCATAATTATGATTAAATAAAGAAAACTACTGATAAAAAAACCAATCTTATCAATACTCAAAATGTAGATAGCAGATAAAAAGATAATAAATAGAAATTGCTTCCATTGAAATCCCTGAAAAACTTTGCTTTTTTCTTTCTCCACCTTCGTTGTAAAAGACTTTATTCCAAGTAAAATGGTCAATAGGACCAATAATCCCAAGACAAATAAGGGATACTTTGCCGCCTTCTCCGGTAAGGATTTAATCATAAAGAAATAGAATATTTCCAGAATAAACAATCCTATGGTTAGGACTCTGTCGTACTTTATCATCTTTTCCTCCTAAATTCCTAATTTAGGAACCATTTCTTTCATGTATTGATCTTGTTCATTTATATAGTCTGTTAATTCCTCTCCTGACATATATTTTAATGGTAGATTTGCATTCTTAGATTTTTCGATATTTTCCGGAGATTCTAAGGCAGCTTTAAAGGTATCATGTAAGTATTGAATCACTTCTTCTGGTGTCCCTTTAGGTGCCACCAATGCTCTTGCAGAACCAAACAATACATGATATCCCTTTTCTTTTAAAGTAGGAATCTCTTCAAATCCTTCTAATCTTTCCTCCGTGAAGGACCCCAAGATACGAAATTCTTTATTTTTTACCAGGCTTGCTACCTCACTGATTTTAGCCACGGTTGCATCGACATGACTTCCTCGAAGTGCAGCAATCATATCTGTGCTTCCACCGAAAGGAACATGGGTGACTTTAATTCCCGCTTCATAAGCAAAGTGAGCTGCTCCAATGTGATTCGATGCTCCAGTTCCATTATTAGAAATAGTTAAGGTATCCGGATTTTGTTTCGCATATTCTACAAAATCTTCTAAGCTAGCCCACTTACTGTCTGCTCTTACTACTAAAACTCCGGGGTCATAGACATGATTCATAATAGCTTGTGCATCTTCTTTTTGAAAATTCGTTTTTCTTTGTAAAGGAATACTCACAAAAGTAGGTAAATTAATAAATCCAATGGTATAACCATCCGGTTCCGATTTCAATAGTTCCGTATACCCAATTTCTCCATCTGCTCCCGGTTTATTTACAATTACAAATGGTTGAGGGAAAGATTTTTGAGCTTCAGAAACTAAGATTCTCGCTCCCACATCTGTTCCTCCCCCGGCTTTATAAGCAACAATTACATTTACAGGTTTTGAAGGATATGTCTCTCCTTCTCCTCCCGATTTTTCTTGTTGAGTTCCACAAGCCGATAATAAAACTACTCCCATCATAACACCAGCAAACACTTTAAAAAGTCTCTTTTTCATACTTTTCTTAACAAAGGCAATGCCTTTATTAACTTCCCTCCTTTTTATTAACATAATTAACATTTAATTTATTATAGAATAAAACGTTATAAAAATCAACATTTTTATTTATTTTTTTACGTCCACGCTATCATTCCTAAGTTAATTTTGTAAACATTCAAAGGATAGGAGAGTATTTTATATTTTTTCTTTGACAAAGTCATTGGAATCAAACTCTGAAATCCAATACAGTAATAAACAATTGTTTCTATAATTGATTCATAATGTCTTCGTCTATTTTAAAGCAATGTTTTTCCTCAGGGAATTTTCCCTTTTGTACTTCTTCGATATATTTTTGAATTCCTTCCACAACTTGTTCTCCAATGTTTGCATATCTCTTCATAAACTTTGCTGAAAACTCTCCATAAAGCCCTAACATATCATGGTAAACTAAGACTTGTCCATCACAGTCCGCTCCTGCTCCAATTCCTATGGTAGGAATGGATAGAAGTTCCGTAATCTTTTTAGCAAGAGCATCCGGTACACATTCCAATACAACTGCAAAAGCACCTGCTTCTTGTACTGCGAAAGCATCTTCTATTAATTTTTTGGCAGAGTCTAAACTTTTTCCTTGTACTCTGAATCCTCCCAGGGCATTGATTGCTTGTGGAGTTAATCCAATATGGGCACACACAGGAATTTTAGCTGCAACAATGGCTCGAATCACATCACAGACTTCTTTTCCTCCCTCTAATTTTACACAATTTGCCCTTCCTTCTTGGACTAATCTTCCGGCATTTAAAACAGCATCCCGTATCCCGGTATTGTACGCTAAAAATGGTAAATCTCCTATAATTAAAGCATTTTTAGCTCCTCTGGAAACAGCGGCAGTATGGTGTATCATATCTTCCATCGTGACACGAATCGTATCCTCATATCCTAACATAACCATTCCAAGAGAATCCCCTACAAGAATGGCATTGACTCCTGCAGTGTCCACAAGTTTTGCCATGGAATAATCATAAGCGGTTAACATAGTCAGTTTCTTTCCTTTATTTTTTGCCTCTTGAAAGCTTAGTACAGTATTTTTCATAGATTTCATTCTCCTTTAACATAGTTTGTAGTGCTTGATAATTTTGAGTAGGATTTTTTTCCATAGCAATCTTGGAAAGTTCTAAACTCAACAGACGATATAGTATTTCTACTTCAATATCTTTATTTTCTTGAAACAAAGAAAGATGTTTTTGAAGAGTTCCCAAATCATTTCTTTCCACGGGACCCGTTAAAGAATACTTGGGACCTTGTTGTAAAAAAGTCCTAAGATTTTCTTGAGCCAATATCGAAAGAGCTTTTAAACTTTCTTTTTCCGTGAAATGACAGGACATTAAGAGTCTGATGGCTATATTTCCAAGAGAAATTACAAAATTGCTCATAAAAACGGAAGCTGCATGATAGGCCCTTTTATCTGTTTTTTCCAATACTTTATAAGAATTTTTCGCTTCTTTCAGGATAGACTCCCAAGATTGAACGGCAAGAGGATTTCCTTCTAGGGTAAAAAAAGCAGCTCGAAGTTTCTCAACATTCAATTTTTTATTGTGGATTGCCATAAGTGGATGTAGAGAACAAACATAGGCTCCATAGTTTTTAGCATTTTCAAATATAGCGGAGCTAAGCGACCCACTGCAATGGCAAATCATTTTTTCTTTGATATTCATTTGTGTAAGTTTTTTCCAAATTTTTGAAATTGTGTCATCCGGTGTTGTAATCATAAGAATATTACTTTCCTGAACAAGTTCTTCTATTGTAGAAAAAACTTTGGAACAAGTGTATTGTGCTGAAAAAAGAGAGCTTTCAACACTTCTACTATAATAACCCGTTATTTGACAATTCCGCAACTTAGAAAAATAGTTCCCCAAAGAACTTCCCACTTTTCCTGCTCCAATAATTCCTATCTTGTACATATATCATTCCTTGTACGACGCAGACTTGCAAAAATAGAGCCCGCAATATTATGCCAAACACTAAAAATAGCTCCGGGAATCGTTGCTATAGGATTTGCAGCAAAATTTGTCAGAGCCAGGTTAATAGCCAATCCGCTATTTTGCATAGAAACTTCAATGGCTACAGCTGTTTCCTTTTTATGAGATAATCTGAAAAATCTTGAAACGATCATTCCAAGTAAAAGTCCCAATAAATTATGTAATATAACAACCACCAAAATCAAAAGAGCAGAATGTAATAATTTTTCAGAATTTAAGGCTACAATTGCACTGATCAATAAAACAATGGCTGTAATAGAAACTAAAGGAAGAACATTTTTAGATTTTTCTACTTGTCTCGGAAACAAATAATTGATGAAAATTCCTAAAGTAATCGGAAGTAATACTATTTTTACCGTAGATAACAACATGGCGAAAAAATGGACTTCTACCCATTTATCCGCTAAGATGTAAACTAAAAATGGAGTCATGATGGGAGCAAATAAAGTAGAAACCATAGTCATCCCTACGGAGAGAGGAACATCTCCATCCGCAATGTAAGTAATTACATTGCTTGCCGTTCCACCGGGACAACAGCCCACCAAAATAACTCCCAAAGCAATATCCGGCGGTAAATAAAAAACTTTAGATAAGCAATAAGCCAATGCTGGCATAATTGTGTATTGAGCAATACAGCCTATTGTAATTTCCCTAGGACGTTTACACAAAATTTTGAAATCTTCTACACTGATAGTCAATCCCATTCCAAACATGGCAACTCCTAACAAAGCGGCACTGTAAGAATTTGCCCAAAAAAATAAGGTAGGATGAAAAAAAGCCAAAATGGAAAAAGCAATAATAATATATGAAACATTAGAAGCTAATTTCCTGCTTATATTTTGAATGGTCATTTCTATGCCTCCTCTAAAATAAAATTATCAATCAATCTCGTTTTTCCAACATAAACAGCCATAGCAAATAATGTATTTTTTCCAATAATCGTCGTTTCTTTCAAGGTATCTAAATCCACTGCTTCTATATAGTCAATTTTTGTATTTGGAGTAGAACGAATTATTTCTTTCATTTCTGCAAGAATAGGAGCTGTTGTCATTCCTACTTTTACCTTCTTTTGAGCAGCAAAAATCGCCTTGCTCAAACTAAGAGCATGAATTCTTTCTTCCGGACTTAGGTATACATTTCTAGAAGATTTTGCTAAGCCGTCTTTCTCTCGGACAATGGGACATCTTCTCAGTTGTACTCCAAAGTTTAAATCCTTTACCATTTTTTGAAGAATATAGAATTGTTGAGCATCTTTTTGCCCAAAATATGCATAATCGGGAGTTACAATATTGAACAATTTGGAAACAACAGTACAAACTCCCGCAAAATGGATGGGTCTGGTCTTTCCACATAGAATTTCTGAAATTTCAACAACTTTCACAGAAATTTTCGGATTGGAGTACATTTCTTCTACTTCCGGAGCAAAAATTAAATCTACTCCATGAGCCTCACAGAATACAATATCTTTCTCCAAATCTCTTGGATATACGGAATAATCTTCATTTTCTCCAAATTGCGTTGGATTCACAAAAATGGAAACAACAACAAAATCACTTTCTTTTCTGGCAACATCCATTAAACTACCATGCCCCTCATGTAAAAATCCCATACTGGGAACAAGCCCGATTGATTTCCCCATCTTTTTTTGAGCAGAAATACTCTCTCTTACTTCTGATATTGTTTTTACTACTTTCATTTTGTTCTCCTTTCAATTTTTTTATTCTGAAACAAGAGTAACAAATTTATTTTAAAAAAGCAAATTTCCGGAAAGTTGTCCTGTTATGTCCTTTTATTAAAAAAGCACTCAAAGAACAGCTTTTTACTGAAACTTGAGTGTTTTTTCAAAAATTAAATGAAATTTTAGCATCATCCTCAACAGGAATTCCTCCAACAACAATATCATTTGGAATCTCTGCTCAAGAGTAAAAAAGAAAAAATCATAGAATATGTTTATGTTTCTCCAAAAGTTTTAATAGAATAGAGATTCCCTCCTGTATTTGTTCTTTTTGCAAGCTTGCATATCCCAAAAGAAAAATCGAATTTTGAGAAGGCTTATCTTGAAAATAATATTCACGTATCGAATATATACGAACATAGTGTTTTCGACACTCTTCTAAAAATTTCTCCTCATCTAAAAAGTAAGGAAAACTTAACAGCAAATGAAGGCCGGCATCGGCTCCTAAAATTGTAATATTTGTTTTTTTAAAACATTGTACAACGAACTCTCTTTTCTGTTTATAAAGGGTTCTCATACGATTTAGATGCTTTACAAAATGTCCTTCTGCAATGAACTTATATAATATTTTTTGACTTAATGTGGAAACCGGACAAATAAAATAAGGAAGTTTTTTTTCATAAATATTTAGTAAATTTTTAGGTAATACCATATAGCTTACTCGGATAGCCGGACTGATAGACTTCGAAAAACTTCCCATGTAGATCACTTTATCTTTTTGATCAATAGCTTTTAGAGCGGGAATGGGTCTTCCATTGTATTTAAATTCACTGTCATAATCATCTTCTACAATATAATGTTCTTCGGAAGAATTTGCCCAATGTAAAAGTTCATTTCTACGCTGAATAGGCATAATAACTCCGGTAGGGAATTGGTGTGAAGGAGTGATACAGGCAATCTGAATCCTTTGCTTTTTCAATTCTTCCACCATAATTCCAGATTCATCTAAAGAAATCGGATAAAATTCTATTTGATTGGATGCAAATAATTCTCGTAACATCTTATAACCGGGATTTTCCAGACCATAAATTTTTTTTTCAAATATTTTAAAAATAATATAGAAGAGGTATTCTATTCCGGAACTAATGATAATTTGACTCGGATTGACAGAAAAACCTCTGGAATTTACTAAGTACTGACAAATACTTTCCCGAAGCGGAAAATATCCTTGAATATCTCCCTGAAATAAGAGATCCTCATTTTGTTCCTCATAAATATCCCGTGTAATTCTTTTAAAAATGGTTTTAGGAATACTTTGAGCATCTACCCCGGAATAAGCAAAGTCATACTTTATTTTCTGTATATTTTCCTCTTTTGTCTTATGTTCACAGAGAAAAGGAGTTGTTACCATATTTTCAACATTGGCAACAAAATAGCCTCGCCTTTCTATCGAATAAATGTAGCCTTCTTCCAATAAAAGATATAGAGCATTCTGAACTGTACTTTGACTAATGTGATAGTGTTCCATAAAATTTTTTTTCGAAGGAAGCCTCTCATCCGCACGAAAATTTCCGTTTTGAATTTGTTTCTTAATTTCTGTATACATCTGAATGTATAGAGGAGTTTTACTATTATTGTCTAAAGGGAATATCATCATTTTTCTGACCTCATAAATTTTTTTTATTCTGATACTTTATTTAATGTCAGTATACGACTATACTATAGAAAAGTCAATGAAAACAAAGGGAGGAAAAAAGATGGATATGATTACAAAATTTAATGGTGGAGTCATTATGGATGTAACGAATGTAGAGCAAGCAAAGATTGCAGAAGAAGCCGGTGCAGTCGCTGTTATGGCTTTGGAAAGAGTCCCAGCCGATATTCGAGCAGCCGGAGGAGTTTCAAGAATGAGTGACCCTAAAATGATTCGAGAAATTATGGCAGCAGTCAAAATTCCTGTTATGGCAAAAGTAAGAATTGGGCATTTCGTGGAAGCTGAAATTTTGGAAGCTATTGGTATTGATTTTATTGATGAATCGGAAGTATTATCTCCTGCCGACAATGTGTATCATGTAAATAAAAATGAGTTCAAAACTCCGTTTGTATGTGGAGCCAGAAATTTAGGAGAAGCCCTACGAAGAATTTGTGAAGGAGCAAAGATGATTCGTACCAAAGGAGAAGCGGGAACAGGAGATGTCGTACAAGCAGTTTCTCATATGAGACAAATTATGAAAGAAATAAACACAGTGAAAGCTTTACGAGAAGACGAATTATATGTTATGGCGAAAGACTTACAAGTCTCTTATGAATTGGTAAAATATGTTCATGAAAACGGAAGATTACCCGTACCTAATTTCTCAGCAGGAGGAGTTGCAACTCCGGCAGATGCAGCCTTAATGAGAAGATTGGGGGCTGATGGAGTTTTTGTAGGAAGTGGAATTTTTAAATCTGGAGACCCTAGAAAACGAGCAAAAGCTATTGTAGAAGCAGTCCAAAATTATAAAAATCCTGAAATAATTGCAAAAGTATCTGAGAATTTAGGAGAAGCCATGGTAGGAATCAACGAAGAAGAAATTAAAGTAATCATGGCGGCACGAGGGGTTTAAAAATTCTGATACCTGTAAAATGATAAGAAGGGGCTGTTGCAAATTGATGACTTTTATCATTCATTTGTGACAGTTTTTTCTTTCTTAATAAAAAAATAGAAATCTTTTAGAAATTTTACTCTATTTAGACTTCTATTTTAATTTTGGGTCGAACTTAACACAAGTCCTTTTTTTAATAAAACTATTTTATTTATAAAGAATCCTTTTTTCATCCTCCACTTCTTTTATGGTGACCTCTACTTCAAAAGCTTCCAAAATGTTGCCGGATGACAATACTTCTTCTGTCTTTCCAAAAGCTAAAATTTCTCCATTCTTCATCAAAATAATCTGATCACAAAATTTGAATGCCAAATCAATATTATGAATGGACAAAAGAATGGTTTTTTCTTTCATTTCCTGAAATAATTTCAACAATCCCAATTGATGCTTGATATCTAAATGATTGATAGGTTCATCCAAAACTACCATCTCTGTTTTTTGTGCAAAAGCCTTTGCAACAAAGGCCCTCTTTGCCTCTCCTCCCGAAACGGTCCCTATCGTTTTTTCTCTTAATTCTTCCAAATCAAATACTCGCAAACTCTCCTCTACTATCTTTTCATCCTCTCGAGAATAATTAACAAATAACTTCTTATAGGGATATCTTCCCATTTTGACAACATCTTCTATTGTCATTTCATCAATATAAACTATATTTTGGGGAACGAAAGATAAAGATTTTGCAAACTCTTTCCGAGAAATATGATTGATTTCCCTTCCATCAAAATAAATTTCATTATGGCTTGGTAATTCTCGAATCAGATGTCTTAATAGTGTTGTTTTTCCGGATCCGTTTGCCCCTAATATTCCGGTAATACAATTCTTTGGAAGCGAAAGTGAAATATTTTTTAAGATCTGTTTTTTTCCTTTCCGATAGAATAAATTTCTAATTTCTATCATTCTTTTCCTCCATAGGAATAGTTCTTCCTTACAATCCATAAAAATAATGGAGTTCCTACAAAGGCAGTGATCACTCCGATTGGCATTTCTTCGGGAGAAAAATAAGTTCTCGCAAAGGTATCGGAAAGCACTAAAAAACTTCCTCCTAAAAATACGGAGAACAACACTAAAGTTTTATGCTGATACCCAATCAATTTTCTTGAAATATGTGGAATTACCAATCCAATAAAACCTATAATTCCGGTCAAAGATACCAAAACAGAAATCAATAAAGTTGAAATCCCTATCATCATACACTTTAAAAAAGTGGTATTCACTCCTAAGGTGTTGGCATTGGTATCTCCCATCAACAAAATATCCATTTCATAGGAATATAGTACTACCACTCCTAAAGCAAACAAAAAAAGGAAAAATGGATAGCTTAAATCTTCCCAAGCTGCCGAACTCAGACTTCCGGTCATCCAAAACATCGCTGTCACCAACTGAGAATTATTTTTACTGCTATAGATAATAAGAGTTGTCAGTGCTGAAAAAAAAGAAGACACTCCCACTCCCGTTAAAATTAAACTACTCCCTTTTATAATTTGTTTGGAAGAAATGAAAAAAACCATACCAATAGATAGTAAGGAGCCTAAAAAGGCCCCTTGCTCAATACTTAATTTTTGCAACACGGAATAAGAACTGGATAAAATAATAACAGCGACCGCTCCGGCGGAAGCTCCACTGGAAATTCCTAAAATATAGGGTTCCGCTAAATTATTTTTCGTAATAGTCTGCATAATAACCCCTACCAAAGACAAAGAAGCCCCCGTTAAAAATGCCAAGAGTATTCTGGGAACTCTCAGATCCCAGACAATCGTTTCAAAACTTCTTTCCCAATCGATAGAAAAATATTCCTGTCCGATAAGATGATTTGCAACAATCTGAAATACCCATTTGCTATCAATAACAATAGAACCGAAACCTATACAAAGGAGAGATAGTAACAAACTAAGCACACATAATAAACCTATTTTTATTGTTTTATCCATGAATCTTATATACTTCCTTTGACACTCTTTCAAAGAAATCAACATTTCGAATTCCGGGACAAATTTCTGCTAATTTTACTCGAATGAATTTATTATTTTTGACAGCTTTTAAATTCTTTAATTTCGGATTTGCCTTAATAGCTTCAATTTTACTGTCAGAATCTGTTTCTTCCCGAATTCCCACACTGTAATCCACAATAATGAAATAATCCGGGTCCTCAGCAATGACAGCCTCCCAGCTGGTTTCTCCCCAAGTTTTTTGAACTCCTTTTCCGGACAAAATATTTTTTCCATGTACCAATTTCAATAAATTCGTTGTAAATCCCTCAAAAACGGTAAAAGCTTTGTCGGTTCCTGAATCATAAAGAAAATAAGTAAATTCCTCTTTATTCTTTACATCTTTTTTTATCTTTTCTACTCTGGCTTTTTCAGAAGTAATATATTTTTCTACTTCTTTCTCTTTCTGAAAGATTTTTCCGAACATTCTATAATCTTCAAATAAAGTATCCAAATCCGCATCAAAAGAAATAGATGATTTTGGAACAAACATATTAATTTTACTTCTATGAAGCATTTTAGAATCGACACCTTTTTTAAACGCAACTTCCCATCCGGTCACAAAGTCCGGATTCTTCGCTAATAGTTGTTCTAAAGAAGGCCATTTCTCTGCTAACACAGGTACTTTTTTATAAGAAGCTGCCACACTGGGATAAATTTCCTCTTCCAAAAATGCCGTCCCTATCATTTGATCTGCCAATCCCAATTTCAACATAATTTCCGTTGTAAATTGTGAAATACTCACAGCTCTTTTCGGAGCCTCCTTAAAGTCGAATGTATATTTTACTCCATTAATTTCTTGCGTATTTGTAAAAGCAAGTATCGTAGTACTCAAAACCATAAATAATATTGTTAATATTTTTTTCATCATTACCCCCGCGCTCATTTTGATTCCAAATATTCTATTATGCCTGTTTCGCAATAATATCCTTTACCTTCATCAATCTTGTGATGGTTGCTCTCTCATTTTCATCCAATTTCATTCGGATAAATTTAATCGTTTCTTCCAAATCCGGAATCGTCCTGTATTCCAGAGCATTGACCCGTCTCCTCGTCTTTTCGATCTCATCCGCCATCAACTGACAAGCTTTTTCAACTTCTGCCAATTCTAAAAGCTGATTCATAACTTCATGAAGTTCCACAATGGCATCATCCAACTCTGAAGAAGTTTGTACAAATCCATAGGGAAAAAGTCCTCCCTCTGTCTTTTCTCTTTGAAATTCCATTTTCGGAATATTCACACTCATCACATTCTTCAAGGTTATTTCTAGCATAATTTTTTCTTTTGGAAAAGAAACGGCTGCCTCTAAAAACTCCGGACTCATGACCGCACTCGCAAGAAGAAACGATTTAAAAGAATGAGACAATGCTTTTTCGACTTCCATTCGAAGAGTTTTATTCTTGCGAATCATGTCAATAAATATTCTCATCAACTCATCCTGTTTGTCCTTTAAAAGTTTATGTCCTCTTCTGGCGGTAGCCAATCTGCTTTTTAAATTAGAAAGTGACATTCTGGTAGGATTCACATTCAGTTTCGCCATGCTTCCCCTCCTATTCTTCCTCTGTCAAATATTTATTCAAATATTCCTCTCGAATTCTCTTCAACTCTGTTTTTGGAACAATCCTTAGAAGTTTCCAACCGAGATTTAAAGTTTCTTCAATGCTTCGATTCGTTTCATAACCCTGATTCACATATTCCCTATCAAAGGCTTCTGCAAACTTTGCAAAGGCTTTATCAGAGTCGGAAAGAGCAGTTTCTCCTAAAATAACTGCCAGTTCCCTTGCCTCCCTTCCGGAAGCATATCCCGCGTAAATCTGGTTCATCGTATCCGCATGATCTTCCCTGGTTTTTCCTTTTCCAATTCCCTTATCTTTCAACCTAGAAAGAGACGGAATGACGAAAATAGGAGGTTCTATTCCACTTTTATAAAGTTCTCTTGAAAGAATAATTTGTCCTTCCGTAATATATCCTGTCAAATCCGGAATCGGATGTGTAATATCATCTTCCGGCATTGTCAAAATAGGAATTTGAGTAATAGACCCCGGTCTTCCTTTGATCCTTCCTGCTCTTTCATAAAGTTGAGAAAGGTCAGTATATAAATATCCCGGATATCCTCTTCTACCGGGAACTTCTTTTCTGGCAGCAGAAACTTCACGAAGTGCTTCCGCATAATTTGTTAAATCCGTTAAGATTACCAATACATGCATTCCTTTTTCAAAAGCAAGATATTCCGCACAGGTCAATGCCATTCTTGGAGTTGAAATTCTTTCAATTGCAGGGTCATCTGCCAAATTCATAAACAAAACCGCTCTATCGATCGCTCCCGTTCTTGTAAAATCATCTCGAAAGAACTGTGCTTCCTCAAAAGTAATTCCCATAGCAGCAAAGACTACTGCAAACTTATCCCCCTCTCCCAATACCTTTGCCTGTCTGGCTATTTGGGCAGCTACATTGTTGTGTGGAAGCCCTGAACCGGAAAAAATAGGTAATTTTTGTCCTCTTACTAAAGTATTCAATCCGTCAATGGTAGAAATTCCTGTTTGAATAAATTCCGACGGGTAATCTCTGGAGACCGGATTGATTGGAGAACCGTTAATGTCCACCTTTTTTTCGGGAATAATATTAGGTCCCTGATCAATAGGATTTCCAAGCCCGTCAAAAATACGCCCTATCATATCTTCTGACACTCCAAGTTCTAAAGGTTTTCCTAAAAAACGTACTTTTGTTTCTTTCAAGTTAATTCCGGCAGAGCCTTCAAATAACTGAATCATAGCCTTGTCTCTTTCAATTTCCAACACACGTCCCCGTCTTTTTTCTCCTGTTTGCGTTTGGATCTCCACCAACTCTTCGTATTTAATTCCTTCTACCCCTTCGACAATCATCAAAGGACCTACAACTTCTCGTACTGTTTTATATTCTTTCAGCATTAGAGTTCCCTCCTTCTGCTACTAATTTTTTCATAGCTTCTTTCAATTCTTCCATGATACCGTCAAAAGTATTTAAGGCATCTTCGCTGATATTTTTCGCTCTCGCAATTTTTTCACGAACAGGAAGAGATAATATTTCCCTTAAATAAATATTGTTAGATAAAGCCTCCCTTGCTTCCTCATAAAAACTTAGAATCAATTTCAACATACGAAATTGCTTTGGAAGAGAACAATAGGTGTCAATTTCATGAAAAGCATTTTGTTGCAGAAAATCTTCCCTCAAAGATTTTGCAACTTCCAATTTTAACTGATCCTCCTCTGAAAGAGAATCTCTTCCGACCAATCTTACAATTTCTTGCAACTTTGCTTCTTCCTGTAACAGAACCATAGATTGAATTCTATAGCTTGAAAAATGGGAATCAATAGTGTTATCCATATACTGATCTATTTTTTCCTGATACAAGGAATAAGAGTTCAACCAGTTAATTGCAGGAAAATGCCTACGATAAGACAAGGCATAATCCAATCCCCAGAACACCTTCACAATTCTCAGTGTCGCTTGAGAAACCGGTTCTGAAATATCTCCTCCCGGAGGAGATACCGCTCCGATAACGGTCAAGGCTCCCTCTTTCTCATTTCCCAAACATTGTACAAGCCCGGCTCTTTCATAAAACTCCGCAATTCTACTTGCCAAATACGCCGGATACCCTTCATCTCCTGGCATTTCTTCCAAACGACCGGACATTTCTCGAAGAGCCTCTGCCCAACGACTTGTAGAATCCGCCATCAATGCCACAGAATATCCCATATCTCTAAAATATTCCGCAATCGTAATTCCGGTGTAAATGGAAGCCTCTCTGGCAGCTACCGGCATATTGGAAGTATTCGCTATTAGTACCGTTCTTTTCATCAAAGATTGTCCGGTTTTTGGATCTATAATTTCCGGAAATTCCATAAGAACATCCGTCATCTCATTTCCACGTTCTCCGCAACCCACATAGACAACAATTTCAGCATCTGCCCACTTGGCAAGTTGGTGTTGAATTACCGTTTTCCCGGAACCGAAAGGTCCCGGAATGGCAGCCGCTCCTCCCTTGGTAACCGGAAAAAAGGTATCAATAATCCTTTGCCCTGTCACTAAAGGACTGATAGGATTCAATTTCCTAAGATAAGGTCTTCCTTTTCTGACCGGCCATTTTTGCATCATGGTCAACTCTTTTTCTCCATCCTCAGTGTCCACAAGGCAGACAACAGAATCTACTGTAAATTTTCCCTCCCTGATTTCTTTTACTTTTCCATATATTCCATGTGGAGTCATAAGTTTATGTCGAATGACTTCGGTTTCTTGAACACTTCCGAAAATTGTTCCCGGTTTCAATTCTTCCCCCACTTTAACTTCTGGATGAAATTCCCAAAGAGTTTCTCGATTCAAGGAAGGAACACTAACTCCTTTTGTTAAAAAATCTCCTGCTGCTTTCTGAAGATTTAAAAGAGGTCTTTGAATCCCATCGAACATTTGTTCCAACATTCCGGGTCCAAGTTCAATGGACAATGGACTTCCGGTACTTACTACAATATCCCCCGGTCCAATTCCTGTTGTTTCTTCATAAACCTGAATAGATGCCTTATCTCCCCTCATTTCTATAATTTCTCCAACGAGCTTGTTCTCTGAAACTTCTACAACGTCATATACATTGGCCTCTTCCATTCCCTCTGCTACAACCAAGGGACCGGAAACCTTAACTATTCTACCTTCTTTCAATGTTAAGCCCTCACTTTCTATAATATATTCGAACCTATTGCCTTCTCAACATTTTTGTCAATATTATCCAACCCGATATGTAAGCTTCCTTTGTTGCTTGGAATCAATATGATGGCAGGTGCCACTTCATGATTGTATCTCTGTATCGTATCGGGAATATCCTTGGCAAGTTCTTCTGTGATAAAGATAATTCCATACTCTTGTTTTGCAATCCTGTCAAGAGTTTTTCTGGCGTCCCGTGCATCTATGACACTAAAGACATGAACACCCAGAACTTTAAATCCGAGAATAGAATCTTTATCACCTATAACGGCAATTTTATACATATGTGTCACGCAACCTTTCCCTTATAAAGTCACTCGAAAGTCCATTTGCCTTCCCTACAAAAGTAATTCTTAAATTTTTAATTTCAATTTCCTTGGCATGAATATATGCAAACAGGACTTCCGGTCCGTATGTGATTTGCTTTGCTTTTTTTAATAAATTCGTCAACTCATCATCCATCTGCTTTTCAAAATGTAATAACAAACCTGTTTTTTTGTACTCCTTCATACTTTGCAGAAATCCTTCTCCTATCTCCGTGTTTCTATATTTTTCAGCAAATTCTTGAAGGTCTCTGTAAAAATATTTTGAAATCTCCTCAAAGCAAAGGCTTCCTCCCTCAATCCAGGCTTCTTTCAAAATCTCGAAATTTTGTCCCTGTTTTTGACAGCGAATAAAGCTTCGAAGATTTGTAAAATCAATCATTTTTCTAAAATATTCTTCAATCAATGGCAAGCCGAAGGACTGTGCCGTTTCTAAAATTTTCTGAAAATATTGTTTATCTACAAAAAATTCAATTTTTTGTGGATCCCCTGTTTCTTGATAGAGTTTATAGGCCTGAATGGCTATATTCCGATACCAGATATCCGATTCTTTTTTTTCTTCTTCTATCTGTTTTTTTACTTCATCCGGAATTTCTTGATAAAGTTCTGAATACACTTCCGAAAAATCTTCTCCTAAAATTTTTTCTTTCAAGGCAACTTTTATATTATGAAATCCATATTTATAAGTCAATATTTTTACAAGCTCTTTTTCTGATGCCATTTCTAAAATAGTTTTATACATGCTATTCAAGGAGCTTGAAAAAACAATATCAAAATTTTCAATCCTATCCAACTTTGTCAATTCTTCTGCATAGGTAGTTTCCTTCAAATATGTAAAAGAGTCCTGTATCGTTTCAGCCCCTCCCAATCTTTCGAGCTGAGGTTTTGTTAGAAGCTTTTTTTCGAGATTCCGTATTCTCACACTTGATTGAATAAACAATTCCCTCTCCATAAAAACCTCCTAAGTGAAAATTCTTTCTAAAATTTCCTTTTCCAAATCTTCTTTATAAAAATCTAAAAGAGTTGTAAACTCATTGTTATAAAAAAGCTCTCCTACTTTTATACTGCAACCTGAGCTAACTGTTTCCTCAGAAACCTTGTAGCCAAATACTTCCTTTCCTACTTTTTGTTTCATTCCTTTTGTCAGTAGAACTTCTATCGTATCATCAGGCTCTTTGATTTGTTTTATCCTATTCCCTACAAACTCTAAATATCGCTCTTCATCCAAATTTTCCAATTTTTCTAAAACACGATTCAAAACATTCGTAACTATTCCCTGTTTTGCAAAAAGAACCATGTCTCTTGCCCTCAATTTGGCATTGGAAAGTATCTTTTCTTTTTTGGCACTTCCCTCCATTTCTGCCTTTTGCAAAATTTCTCTGTTCTTTTTTTCTGCTTTTCCTTCCTCTATTTCAGAAAATTTTGAACCTTCCAATTTTGCTTTTTCTAAAACTTCTTCCGCTTCTTTGGTGGCTTGCTGCATAATCTCTTTCATTAAATTATCTAAATGGGACATTTCATCACATCCTTCATTTCTGAAATTTTACTAGGAAAAACTTACTTGGCTTAGCAATAAAAGAGACATAACAAAGGCCAAAACTGCATATGTTTCCACCATAACAGCCAGAATAATTCCCTTTGTTTGATGGGGTTCATTCTTTGCCAAAATATTGATTCCTGCTACTGCGACTTTCCCTTGATAAAAAGCTGATTTTAATCCAACCAATCCTACAGGTAGAGCAGCAATTAACAAATATATCCCTTCTACCAATGACATTCCGGCATTCAGTCGAAACATAATCAAAAGACCTATTACAAATCCATAAAGTCCTTGTGTCCCGGGCAAAAGTTGCAAGACCATAGCCTTCCCAAATTTTTCTGGTTCGTCAATCACAATTCCCGCAGCTGCTTCTCCTGCGATTCTAACCCCTTGTGCCGATCCGATTCCAGCCAATAAAACTGCAAGCACTGCTCCTAAAATTCCAAAAACAACTCCGCCATTTTCTGCAATTATTGTCATAAAATCTTTCATCTTCCTTTTCTCCTTTTCTATTTAATTTTTTCATTCCTTCATCTCAAAATATTGACTCTCTGACCTGAAATTCTTAAAAGCCTTTCCTCCACCCTCGTAAAATTTAGAAAAAAACTCTACATAGGTTAAACGTGAAGTATGAACATATGCCGACAACAAACTTAAAAAGACATTGAAAGTCTGTCCGAAGGCAAAAATAACAATACCAAAAATAAGACCCACGAAGCCTGTCTCTGCCAACTTTTTCACAATAATATTGATCGCTACGGCAATAAATCCTCCGGCAAGGCCCAAGGCCATCAGTCGTAAATAAGACACAAAATCTCCTATATAGGAAGTAATTCCATATAGGGAGTATAGTCCTCCTCCTATTCTTCCTGCCAATGTCTTAGCATCTCTCGCACTGAAAGCTACAATTCCAAGCATTCCAAGAGCGGCACAAACAGAAATAATAGTTTTTACGAGAGGGCTGAAAACAAATTTTCCTGATAAAATAAGCAAGATGACACTCGTCAATGTCAAGTACCACAAAAATACATCATAAAAAGCATCTATCCAATGTTCATTTTTAATCAATACATAAGCTTTCATTCCAAGAGCTGTTACTAAATGAACTCCTCCAAATACGATAGAAAGGATTAAAATAGACATAAAATCTTTTGAAGAATCAAGTATCTGTGTCGGAAGATGAATCAAATCTCCAAAAGCGCTTCCATAAATCAATCCCCATATCATGGTTGAAAAACTCAAAGCAAAAAAGAATTCTAAAAACTTCCGACTCTGATCACGAAGTTTCAAAAAGTGCAAAGCTACGCCTGTCGCTAAACATAAAATGAGTCCATATGCAAAGTCCGCTACCATCATTCCAAAGAAAATCCAATAAAATATGGATAATATTGGAGTCGGATCTATTTCATGATATCTTGGCAGTGCATACATCTTCGTGACAGATTCAAACAAAGAGAAAAATTTGAAATTTTTTAAAATAATAGGAACTTTCGGATCCTCAGGATCTACATCAGAAATTTTTAAAAAACTCTTTTTTTCTGAAACATCGTCAACAAGTACCTTAAACTCTTTTTCCAAATTGGCAGGAATGTACCCCTCAATAATATTCACAAAGTCGGTTTTTCTAAAATTGCTAAGTACATCGTCTCTCAAAATAATATTTTCCAAATATTCCTTCTTTATCTCCATTTCCGAAAGATTTTCACGAAGTTTCTCTTCCTTCTGCTCTAAAATGACATTTCTCTTCTTCAATTCCTCTTCTCTCATTTCTATTTTTTTCAACTCTTCCTGAAAGCTTCCTGAAAAAGAGAAATGAAGTTCTGTAAAGCCATACATTCTCAATAATTCCATAACTTTATCTTCTTCCGAGAAAGATATCAAAAAAAATAAATGAATAACATTGGAATCTTCATACATTTTTTCGAAATAAGTTTTTTCAAAAGAGTCCAACTTCTCCTCTACTATAGGAAATATTTTATTTGATATATTTCCAAATACAGCTTTTGTTTTCTTAAATTTTTTCAAAGTTTCAAGAGGTTCTCGAATTTGCATCCAAATTCTCAATTCCTGCTTTTTCGTTTTTAGATTTCCCAATTCCTGTTTATTTTGTTCTTTTTCTTTGTAAATCAAATCCAAGGTGTCAAAATCCTGCTGGAAAGAATACTTCTTTGCCTTTCCTTCCAACTCTTCAAAATTCATTGTTGGAAAAAATTTTTTTGGCTGTTCCTTTCTCAAAGACTCAATCATCCATTTTAATTTTTGACTGTCCTCCTTTAAAAAAAAAGACTCTTTCGGAAGCTCTATTTCTTCTAATATCTCTTCTTCAGACTCACTCTCAACAAAATGGACAAATTTAAATTTTTGTAATTCTTCCAGTAATCGCCCTCTAGTATTATTGAGAGTAAACAATTCAAATTTTTTCATTTTGACTATTGCCATTTGAACTCACAATCCTCTCTACAATCAAATCTACTATTGAATCAAGTACTCCCTCCTCTACATTTCTAATTTTGGAGATGTTTTTTTCCGCTTCTTCAAAAATAGGTTTCGCTATTTTTTCTCCTTCTTCTTGATATCTGTTCTTTACTTTTTCTGCATCCTGTAAAGCATTTTGAATCATTTTCTCACATCTTTCAATACACTTCCTCCTACTTTCATCCCTCAAGAATATTGCTTCTTCCTGTGCTTTTTCCAATAGCTTTTTTGCATTTAATTCTGCATCCTTTATTTTCTCTATTGCATTATTAGCCAAATCATCACCTCCAAAATTTTTCCATTCTAATGCCCTTTGATAAATCATTTTGTATTTTTATCATTAAATATAACAAAAAACAAACATTTAGATAGATAATCCAATTCATTCTATTAATTTCATTATAATCCCCGTTTCAAAAAACTTCAAGTCATTTTTTTGAGCAACAAAAAATGAAGGAAGTCCTTTTATAGTTCATTCCTTCATTTATTAAGTATTTCTTTTTTCTTTATTTTATTCAAAATTCTTCAAAAAATAAAAAAAGCTTGGCGAATACATATCCTCCCGGGTCGCTTCCAACCAAGTACTTTCTGCGTATATGGGCTTAACTTCTAGGTTCGGAATGTGTCTAGGTGTACCCCCATAGCTATACTCACCAAGCATTGTTACTATAACATACTTTTTCTTTCTTGTCTATCGCTTTTTTCCCATAGACCTTCAAAACTGTATAGTAGTCTCACAAACTCCTGATTAAAATTTCGTTCGATTAGTATTGGTCAGCTAAACACATTACTGCGCGTACACCCCCAACCTATCCAGCTCCTGTTCTCGAAGCTTCCTCTTAGAATACTTATCTTGAAGCTAGTTTCCCGCTTAGATGCTTTCAGCGGTTATCTATGCCAAACGTGACTACCCAGCTGTGCCACTGGCGTGACAACTGGTACATCAGAGGTTTGTCCATCCCGGTCCTCTCGTACTAAGGACAGATCTTCTCAATATTCTTGCGCCTACAGTGGATAGGGACCGAACTGTCTCACGACGTTCTGAACCCAGCTCACGTACCGCTTTAATGGGCGAACAGCCCAACCCTTGGGACCTTCTCCAGCCCCAGGATGCGATGAGCCGACATCGAGGTGCCAAACCCTACCGTCGATATGGACTCTCGGGTAGGATCAGCCTGTTATCCCCAGGGTAGCTTTTATCCGTTGAGCGACGACCCTTCCATACGGAATCGCCGGATCACTATGTCCTGCTTTCGCATCTGCTCGACCCGTCAGTCTTGCAGTCAAGCTCTCTTTTGCCATTGCACTCTGCGGTTGATTTCCATCCAACCTGAGAGAACCTTTGAACGCCTCCGTTACTCTTTCGGAGGCGACCGCCCCAGTCAAACTGCCCACCTAGCACTGTCTCCATACCTCCAAAGTACAGATTAGAATTTCAGCAGGGAATGGTTGGTATTCCACCGATGACTCCGGTACAGCTAGCGCCATACCTTCCCAGTCTCCCAACTATCCTATACATGCCATGCCAAAACCCAATACCAAGCTACAGTAAAGCTCCATGGGGTCTTTCCGTCCTACTGTAGGTAACCGGTATCTTCACCGGTAATACAATTTCACCAGGCCTCCCGTCAAGACAGCGCTCAAATCATTACACCATTCGTGCAGGTCGGAACTTACCCGACAAGGAATTTCGCTACCTTAGGACCGTTATAGTTACGGCCGCCGTTCACCGGGGCTTCAATTCGGAGCTCTCACTCCTCCTCTTAACCTTCCGGCACTGGGCAGGTGTCAGCCCATATACTTCGCCTTACAGCTTCGCATAGACCTGTGTTTTTGTTAAACAGTTGCTTGAGCCTCTTCACTGCGACCTCTCTGCGCTTTGTATTGCTTGTATACTCACACCAAGAGGCACCCCTTCTCCCGAAGTTACGGGGCCATTTTGCAGAGTTCCTTAACGAGAGTTAGCCTGTCCGCTTTAGATTTCTCATCCTGACCACCTGTGTCGGTTTCCAGTACGGGCAGTCTCTACTTTACCGCTAGAAGCTTTTCTCGGCAGCGTGGGATTTGCGCATTCCTCTTGCGAGTATATGTCACACCTCAAGTCTAACCTGGCGGATTTGCCTACCAAGTCACTCTACATGCTTCTACAGACTCTTCCGTTCGTCTGCGCGCATACCCTTCTGCGTCCCTCCTTCACAAAGTAGAACTGGCACAGAAATATTCATCTGTTTTCCATTCGCCTACGCATTCTAGCCTGGGCTTAGGTCCCGGCTTACTCAGGGAAGACAAGCTTTACCCTGAAAACCTTGGTCTTCCAGCGGGGGAGATTCTCACTCCCCTTCTCGCTACTTATTCCTGCATTCTCACTTCTGATACCTCCAGAGTTCCTTTCAGTCCTCCTTCGACGGCCTACAGAACGCTCTCCTACCATGTCTTACGACATCCACAGCTTCGGTTCATATCTTAGCCCCGTTACATTGTCGGCGCAGAGACTCTCGACTAGTGAGCTATTACGCACTCTTTCAAGGAATGGCTGCTTCTAAGCCAACCTCCTAGTTGTTTAAGAATCTCCACCTCCTTTCCCACTTAGATATGATTTGGGACCTTAGCTGGTGGTCTGGGTTGTTTCCCTTTCGACGATGGAAGTTAACTCCCATGGTCTCACTCCTGCGCTCTTGAATAATGGTATTCGGAGTTTGATTGAATTCAGTAAGCTATATGCCCCCTAGTTCAGTCAGTGCTCTACCCCCATCATTAAACACGCAAGGCTGCACCTAGATGCATTTCGGAGAGAACGAGCTATCTCCCGGTTCGATTGGCTTTTCACCCCTAAACCTACCTCATCCCCCAACTTTTCAACGGCGGTGGGTTAGGACCTCCACTGTGTCTTACCACAGCTTCATCCTGGACAGGCTTAGATCACCGGGTTTCGCGTCTACGCTCCACGACTCTTGCGCCCTATTCAGACTCGGTTTCCCTTCGGCTCCGTTCTTCTTAACCTCGCCATGAAACGTAACTCGCAGGATCATTCTCCAAAAGGCACGCCATCACCACCAAAGTGGCTCTGACCGCTTGTAAGCACACAATTTCAGGTTCTCTTTCACTCCCCTCCCGGGGTTCTTTTCACCTTTCCCTCACGGTACTATGCGCTATCGGTTAGAAAGAGTATTTAGCCTTACGAGATTTGGTCCTCGCAGATTCATGCAGAATTCCTCGTGTTCCACATTACTTGGGAGAAGAGATACAGCGCAAGAAAACTACCAATACAGGACTTTCACCTTCTACGGTAGACCTTTCCAGATCTTTCTTGTTCCTTTGCTTACGTCTGCGAAATAGCTTGCAGTTCTTTCTCTCTCTTTCCCGCTACCCCATATCCACAACGGCTGCATCCTTGACATGAATACGGTTTAGGCTCTACCCCGTTCGCTCGCCGCTACTTAGGGTATCGTTGTTACTTTCTTTTCCTCGGATTACTTAGATGTTTCAGTTCACCCGGTTCCCTCTTTCGTGTAAAGACATGACTCTTTACAGATTGCTCCATTCGGAAATCTTGGCATCCACGTTCGTTTGCAACTTCGCCAAGCTTATCGCAGCTTACCACGTCCTTCTTCGGCTCTTTCTACCTAGGCATCCCTTGTGTGCCCTTTGTTACTTTAATCTTGTTTTTTTCTTTGACAGCTAACTCTAGAAACTAGAGTTCTTTGTTCTTTATTCTTGTTTGTTTTTTGATCTACTATACAGTTTCCAAGGTCCATGCGCGAACCCTTCCAAAGAAGAAAGAACAACAAGAATACTCCTTAGAAAGGAGGTGATCCATCCGCACGTTCCCGTACGGATACCTTGTTACGACTTCACCCCAATCGCTAACCACACCCTCGGAGCATCCTTCCCTAAGGTTAGGCCTGCTACTTCAGGTGCAACCAACTCTCGTGGTGTGACGGGCGGTGTGTACAAGACCCGAGAACGTATTCACCGCAACATTGCTGATTTGCGATTACTAGCGATTCCAACTTCATGTACTCGAGTTGCAGAGTACAATCCGAACTAAGAATAGTTTTCTGAGATTTGCTCCCCCTCGCGGGTTTGCCGCTCTCTGTACTACCCATTGTAGCACGTGTGTAGCCCAGCGTATAAGGGGCATGATGACTTGACGTCATCCCCACCTTCCTCCTGCTCGTCGCAGGCAGTATCGCATGAGTCCCCAACTGAAGGATGGTAACATACGATAGGGGTTGCGCTCGTTGCGGGACTTAACCCAACATCTCACGACACGAGCTGACGACAGCCATGCACCACCTGTCACTACGTTCCCCCGAAAGGGCACCGGCGCATCTCTGCTCCGTTCGTAGGATGTCAAACGCTGGTAAGGTTCCTCGCGTTGCGTCGAATTAAACCACATGCTCCACCGCTTGTGCGGGTCCCCGTCAATTCCTTTGAGTTTCATACTTGCGTACGTACTCCCCAGGCGGATTACTTATCGCGTTAGCTTGGGCGCTGAGGTTTGACCCCCAACACCTAGTAATCATCGTTTACAGCGTGGACTACCAGGGTATCTAATCCTGTTTGCTACCCACGCTTTCGCGCTTTAGCGTCAGTATCTGTCCAGTAGGCTGGCTTCCCCATCGGCATTCCTACAAATATCTACGAATTTCACCTCTACACTTGTAGTTCCGCCTACCTCTCCAGTACTCTAGTAAGGCAGTTTCCAACGCCATACGGAGTTGAGCTCCGCATTTTCACATCAGACTTTCCTTGCCGCCTAGACGCGCTTTACGCCCAATAAATCCGGATAACGCTTGCGACATACGTATTACCGCGGCTGCTGGCACGTATTTAGCCGTCGCTTCTTCTGTCGGTACCGTCACTGACTTCTTCCCGACTGAAAGCACTTTACATTCCGAAAAACGTCATCGTGCACACAGAATTGCTGGATCAGACTTGTGGTCCATTGTCCAATATTCCCCACTGCTGCCTCCCGTAGGAGTAAGGGCCGTGTCTCAGTCCCCTTGTGGCCGTTCACCCTCTCAGGCCGGCTACCCATCATTGCCTTGGTGGGCCGTTACCTCACCAACTAGCTAATGGGACGCAAAGCTCTCTCTTAGCGCATCTAGCTTTCATGATTCCTCCATGCGAAAAAACCATAATATCCGGTATTAGCATCCGTTTCCAGATGTTGTCCCAGACTAAGAGGCAAGTTCTTTACGCGTTACTCACCCGTGCGCCACCCAAGTCCGAAGACTCGAGTCGACTTGCATGTGTTAAGCATTCTGTCAGCGTTCATCCTGAGCCAGGATCAAACTCTTCGTTCGATATTTCTCAGTTTCACTGTTTTGATTTTTTACACCTTGTTTGTGTTGTTTGCTTGTTGTCTTTCTTATTCTCTTTGTGAAGGTCCATTCCGCTCTTGCGGACATCTAGTATCTTACCACACTTCTTACTTCCCGTCAACTCTTTTTTTAAAAAATAATAAAAATTGTAAATTGCAATAGTAAATGTCACACTAAGAAAAATATTTTGTAAGTTCTTTAGAATATACTTCTAAGGAACTTTTCCCATTAAATAATTTTCTTGGATATGAATTCATCCACTCTTCTATTCTTATTATTTCTTCTTCGCTTATAGAACCTATATCTACTCCCTTTTTTATATAGCGCCTAATTAATTTATTATTATTTTCATTACTTCCTCTTTCTCCTGAACTATAACTATGCGCATAAAAGTATTCTATTCCTAACTCTTCTATTGCTTCAGCATTCATAAATTCGCTTCCATTATCACTTGTAATTGTCTTTATTAGTTCTGGATATTCTCTAACAATATTTTTTACTGTTTCCACAACATCTTTTACTGTTTTAGACTTTAATTTTCTTATTACTTCTAATCTTGATTTTCTATCTGTAAGAACTAAAAGACATGAAGAGCTTCCTCTTTTGCCTACAACAGTGTCCATCTCAAAATGACCTATTTCCTCTCTATTATTAATTAGCTGTGCCCTTTGTTCTATTGATTTTCCTCCTTGTTTTCTTATTCTTTTTTCTTTGAGAGATTTTTTTCTTATATCTTTTTTGTAACACATATCTTTCTCAGTAAATTTTATAAATAATTCTTTATGAATATAGTTATACAATGTTTTTAATGATATATTTACATTGAAACCCTTCTTTTTAGCACTTTCTAAAGCTGCATAGGGAGAATTTTTATCAATAAGCATAGAGTTTTCTAGAAAATTAATTAATTCATAATTCTTATCTATTTTTAAATTACCTTCTTTTTTTCTTTGAGAATCATTATATTTTCTTTGAGCTTTATGCGCAGAGTATGTGTCGTAAAGAGATAAATCAGAGTTTTGTAATCCTTCTACCCAACCTCTTTTAATTTCTCTTTGAATAGTTCTCCTAGAAACATCAATTAACTGAGCAATCTTAGTTTTAGAATACCCTAATTTAAAGTAAGCTTCAATTTTTCCTCTTTCAATGGAAGTTAAATGTTTACCTTTTTCTCTTTTTATAGTATACTTTTGTTGAACCATAGTAGTTTATCTCCTTTTGATTGATCGGCAAATTAATCATATCATAGAAAACTACTTATGGTTCTTTTTATTTTATTTTAGTGTGACACTTTATTTTACAACTTAAAAAAAATAATAAAAATTATCGGTACAATTCCAAAATCTCTTCCAATTCCTCTACAATTTCTTCCCGTAGTTCTTTGGGCTCCAGAATTTCTACTTCTTTCCCAAAACTTTTAAAATATAGTTTTGCTCTCTCATTTGCCGCTTCAAAATAGAAAATATCTCCCTCTCTTTTCAAAAATTTCGGTCTATAATTCGTCAATCCTTTTAATAGGCTTTCTCCCAATTTTGTCAATCTTACTTTTACAATATTTCCATTCCCTAGAAATGGATCGTATCTTTTCCGTATATTTTCAATCAGTTTCTTATCTCTTTTTTTCACCTTATCCGGAAGTATCGAAAGAATCTCAATTTCCTTCAGTTTATAATTTTGATAAGAGCTGCTTTTTTCATGATAACAAAAAAGGAAATTTTCATCTCCTCTTTCTTCTCTTCGGATAAAAATAGGCTCAACTTCTAAAATATCCGAAAAATATTTCATTTTTATTTTATTCTCCAATCGAATTGCTTCCAAAATCATCCGAAGCTTATCTTCATAGATAAATAACTCTCGCTGGTATTTAAATTTTGAGCAATATACTTCAAACAATTCTCGAAAATACTCCGCTTCTACTTCTACCCCGTTACTTCTCAAAATCTCATAATAAATTTCTTTATTTGCCACATTTAAATCAAATTGAATCATTTTTTTATAAGTTCTCCCTTGCATCTCCAATAATTTTTCTGTTTCTATTTTCTTATTGAATTTAAGTTTTTCCAAAATATAGTTACAAAGCTTATTGTTGTTGATCCCAAACTCTTCTTCATCGTATTTCATAATATCCCAAATATCCTCCGGGACAGTGACTCGAATTTTTTTCATCTAAGCTTCCTCCTATATTTTTGATCGGATATTTTCATCATTATAGTATAAAAACAATTCTTTTTCAACTCTTTCTTTTTGTATCATATCACTATAAAAGAAGTATCATAAGCTTTTTTATATGACATCACTGTACGTCGCTTTTTCCTGAAATAATTTCATCAAGTGTTCTACACTTAGTACTTCCTTTTCTTTCCCTCGAATATCTAAAATAATTTTTCCGTCATGAAGCATAATCAGACGATTTCCGTATCGTATTGCATCTTGTAAATTATGAGTGATCATTAAGGTGGCAATTTTCTTCTCCTTCACAAGGTTTTCGGTTCTTTCCATAATCAATTTGGAAGTTTTGGGATCCAAAGCAGCGGTATGTTCATCTAGTAACAATATTTTCGGACGATGTAAAGTTGCCATTACCAAAGCTAAACATTGCCTTTGTCCTCCCGATAAATATTGTACTTCCGTATCCATAACATTCTCTAAGCCCAAATCTAGTTTTTTTAAAAGAAATTGATAATATTCTTTCCTCCTATGATTGGCTCCGAAAGACAAGCCAAAGCATTTTCCTTTGTTGTCCGCCATAGACAAATTTTCAAAAATAGTCATGGAAGGTGCTGTACTTAAACTTGGATCTTGGTACACTTTTGAAATAAATCTCCCTCTCTTATATCTTTCTAAATGACAAATATTTTTTCCATCAATTTTAATTTCTCCCTCATCAAGGCTAACATTTCCTGTAATGCTATCTAAAAGAGTTGATTTTCCAGCCCCATTACTTCCTATAACAGAAATGAAATCTTCATCCTGAATTTCCAAATTTAGTCCCTGAAATACTTTTTTAGGCTCTCCAAAAGCGGAATAAAATGTCTTACTTATATTTTCCAAACATATCATACTCTCATCATCTCCTCCTTTTTTTATAATGTTGCAAACAAAGAACTAAAATTACAATCACGGAAGTCATCAATTTCAAATCGCTCGCATTCAAACCTAGCATTAAGCTTAGAGCAATAATTCCTCGATAAATCAAAGAACCGATAATGGCTATCATAGTCCCCGTAATTCTTATTTTTCCACGAAACAAGGTTTCTCCAATAATAATGGAAGCCAAACCGATGACAATAGTCCCCGTCCCCATACCAATATCTGCAAATCCCTGATATTGTGCCAATACTGCTCCCGCGAAAGCAACCAAAGCGTTGGCTATCATAAGTCCGTATATTTTGTATCTCTTTTCATTCACTCCCAAAGAAAGTACTAAATTCGCATTATTTCCCAGAGCTCGTAACATAAAACCAAATTTCGTTTTTAAAATGTAATCCAGTGCTATTTTAGCAAAACACAATAAAAGTAAAGTAACACATAGAATAGGGTATTCCTCCTGAAAAATCGTATCCACTTCGAACAAAGGAATATTGGATTTTCCCATAATTCTCAAATTGACACTATATAGTGCTGTCATAACCAAAATTCCTGTCAATAAGTCCTGAATTTTTAGCTTACTGTGAAGAATTCCTGTAATCGCCCCTGCAAAAGCCCCACTAAATAGAGCGAATAACAAAGTTATATAGGGGTTTACTCCCTCCATCAAGAGTCTTGCCGAAACGGCAGCTCCCAAAGGAAAACTTCCGTCAACAGTCATATCTGGAAAATTTAATATTTTAAAAGATAAATAGACCCCCAGGACCATGATTGCGAAAATAAGGCTCTGCTCTAAAGTCGCCACTAACATAATAATCCCCTCTTTTCTTTTTTATTCATAAAGAACAGCCCCCTTGAATACTTCTTGTTTGACAGAAATTCCATATTTTTTTGCAATTCTTTCATTGATTACCAAGGTTGTTTCTCGCAATCCCTCCACTTGAATCTGATTTGGAGATTTTCCTTTCAAAATTTCCAGAATTCTTTCTCCCGTTTGATAGCCCAATTTCTCGTAATCGATACTGACAGTGGCCAAAGCACCTTTTTTGACACTTGATTCTACAGAAGCAATAACCGGAACATTTTTTCGGTTTGCTCGTTGAATTAACAAAGATTCTGACGAAGTTACCAAGTTATCTGTTGGAATATACAAGACATCCACCTGTCCTAGAAGAGAATTGAGAGCCAAATTCATATCGTTAACTGTATTTACTCCTTTCTCGATGACTTGCAACTGCCTTTCCTTAGCCAAGATTGTAAATTGCTTCAATAAAGAAACAGAATTTTGCTCGCTAGGATTGTATAAAAAACCTACTTTCTTCGCTTTTGGCAATAAATATTTCAATAAGTTCAATTGCTCTTCTAAAGGAGACATGTCTGTCGTTCCTGTAATATTTTTCCCGGAAAGTCCAGCTATTTTAGGATCCGTCACCGCCGTATAGACGATGGGAATTTGTTTTGTCGCATTCAAAGCTGCCTGAGCACTTGGAGTGGAAATTGCAACAATCACATCTTTTTTCGAATTTACATAGGATTTTGCGATCAATTGAGCCGTTCCGAAATCTCCCTGAGCACTTTGATATTCTATTTTTACTTTCTTTCCCAAATTCTTCTGTAAAGCCTTCTCCAGTCCTTTTCGAGCCGCATCCAGAGATGGATGCTCAATAATTTGTGTAATTCCAATTTGAATCTCTTTTTCCGCCATACATGTAACAGAAATTCCCAATAATAAAGCAATCCATAGTATCATTTTTTTCATTGCTATCTCCCCCTTTTTTTCTATGTCCTTATGGTATCATAAAGAAAAAAAATGAGGTAGATAACAATCCATTTTTATTCTTGTTCGTTCCCAAATGAAAAAAACCTAGCATTTTCTAGGTTTTTTGTTTTTCTTATTTTCTTTTTTTGTAGGGAAGTTTAGACTTCTTGCCTTGCATCCAAAGCTCTTGCTATCGTTGCACTATCTGCAAATTCTAAATTTCCTCCCATAGGAATTCCACTTGCAATCTTCGTGATACGAATATCGAAAGGTTTTAGTAATTTCACCAGATACATCGCCGTAGTTTCTCCCTCTAAATCAGGATTCAAGGCTAATATAATTTCTTGGATTTCCTCTTTTGTAATTCTTTCTAATAAAGTTTTCAGATTTAATTTATCTGGAGTAACCCCTTGTAAAGGTGCCAATTTTCCTCCTAAGATATGATATAAGCCCCGATATTTACCTGTTTTCTCCAAGGAAATGACATCTCTGCTATCCTCCACGATGCAAATGCTTCTGCGATCTCTTGCCTCATCAGCACAGATAGGACACAAACTGTCCTCACAATAATCACCACAAACCGGACAACGTTTAATTTTTCCTTTTACATCTTCCAATGCCTGAATAAAATCCTCGATTTCTTGTTCGGAATAATCCAAAATATGAAATCCTAATCTTGTCGCCGACTTCCTTCCAATTCCGGGTAATTTATGAAATTGATCAATCAAACGTTCTAAACTTTTTATCGCCATTTTATTCTACCATACTTTTTTTCAAATCTTTCACAGTTTTATTAATTTCTCGTCGTTCTTTTCCAAGTTCTGCATTTCGAATAATGTAGTCATCCACTCTATCTTCATAGTCTGAACTCATATTGTCTATAATATCCAAAATATCTTCATAGCTCATATTGGCAGATAAGTATCCTTTTAAATTCGACAGTAATTCCACTCTTTTTCTGTTATCTCGAATCTTTCTGTCATTATCTTCTATTTCTCTTCGAATTTGATTTTTTCTTCTTTCTTTTCTCACCAATTCCAAGACATTATCAACCATATTTCAGCCTCCCTCTTCCTATTTTGCAAGCAACAATGCCAACTCATAATCCGTATCCAGATTTGTTCTTCTTTCTCCATTCCAAGCATAATCAATAGGATGAGTTACTAACTCAATTCCTTCCAAACCAATCATCAGTCCACCTTGATCTTGCTCCAATAACTCTATAGCCTTATGCCCCATACGGCTTGCTAACATTCTATCGAAACCGGAAGGAGTTCCTCCTCTTTGCACATGTCCCAATACAACACTTCGGATTTCGGAAGAAATTCTTCCTGTCAATTCCTTCTCAATTTCATAAACTCTTCCAACCCCTTCTGCTACCAATACAATGTCATGTAACTTTCCGGATTTTCTTCTTTCTTTTAACTGTAAGGCCAACAATTCTATCGGATTATCCATTTCCGGAATCATAATTCCATCTCCCCCGCCGGCAATGCAAGCTTGTAAGGCTAAATCTCCGGCAGATCTTCCCATAACTTCCACTAAAATAGTTCTTTCGTGAGAAGTAGCAGTATCCCGAATTTTAGAAATTGCATCTAAAATTGTATTTAAGCAGGTATCAAATCCTAAAGTAAATTGAGTTCCTTTGATGTCATTATCAATGGTTCCAGGGATTCCTATAACTTTGATTCCATGCTCCCGATACAATAAGTCTGCTCCATGATAGGAACCATCCCCTCCGATAACAACCAATCCTTCAATTCCTCTCTTTTTTAAATTATTTGCAGCAATCGCTCTAAATTTTTCTTCTCGAAACTCATCACAACGAGCCGTCAACAATACTGTTCCGCCTTTGTCAACAATTCCTGAAGCAAATTGTCCTGTCATAAGAAAAATTTCATCATTCAACATTCCTAAATATCCTCTTCGAACTCCATAAACAATCATGCCTTTTGACATCGCTGTTTTGGCAGCTGCCCGAATGGCGGCATTCATTCCAGGCGAATCTCCTCCACTTGTCATAATGGCTATTTTTCTTTCTATCATCACATTACTCCCCTTCTATTTTTGTTTTAAACTTTCCCATCTTTCTAAATTTATTATAACGATTTTTCAATAAATCTTCCAATGGAATTTGTTCTAATTCTTGAAATGATGATAAAATTATATTTTTTAGGTTAATTGCCGTTCGTTTCGGATCTCTATGGGCTCCTCCCAAAGATTCAGGAACAATCCCATCGATCACTCCCAATCTCAATAAATTCTGAGCGGATATCTTTAAATTTTGAGCTGCTTCTGGAGCCTTAGAAGAATCTTTAAATAGAATAGCCGCACAGCCTTCCGGAGAGATCACAGAATAGATAGAATATTCCAACATATATACCTTGTCGGCAACTCCTAATCCAATAGCTCCTCCGGAGCCTCCTTCTCCGATGACAACGGAAATAATAGGAGTTTTCAAATCACTCATTTCCATTAAATTTCTTGCAATAGCCTCTCCTTGTCCATTTTGTTCTGCCTCTAAGCCCGGATAAGCTCCTGCGGTATCAATCAAAACCAACACAGGAAGGTGAAATCTTTCTGCCATATGGAATAGACGAAGAGCTTTTCGATATCCCTCCGGATTTGCCATTCCAAAATTTCTTTTAATCTTATCTTCGGTTCCTCGTCCTTTCTCATGACCGATAATCATCATCGCTTTCCCGTCAATTTTCCCAAGTCCTCCTACAATGGCAGGATCATCTCGAAACAATCGATCTCCATGGAGTTCTACGAAATCCTCCACTAAATATTCTATATAGTCTACAGTATGCGGCCTCATAGGATGTCTGGAAATAGAAACTTTGTCCCAATCCGTCACTTCTTTGTAAATTTCCTCCAAAAATTGATCCCGAAAATCTTTTAATTTTTGAATCTCCTCTCCTAAAGGAATTCCTTTTTCTGCAGAAAAAATTTCTAATTCTTTTATTTTTTCTTCAATATCTTCTACTTTTCTTTCAAATTCCATTTGTTGCCCCCAATATATTTGTCAAAATTTTATATAATGTTTCTTTCATCTTCTTTCGTTCTACCACAATATCTACCATTCCATGTTCTTGTAAAAATTCACTTTTTTGGAAATTTTCAGGCAGTTTTTGTCGAATTGTTTGTTCAATGACTCTAGGTCCTGCAAAACCAATTCTCGCTTTCGGTTCCGACATGATAATATCCCCCAGCATTGCAAAAGAAGCAGTGACTCCTCCTGTAGTTGGATTTACCGGTATAGAAATAAATGGAATTCCAGCTTTCTTCAATTTTTCTGCTGCAGCTGCTGTTTTTGCCATTTGCATCAAAGACAAAATTCCTTCCTGCATTCTTGCTCCGCCGGAACTTGCTACGATAATAACAGGAATCTTTTTTTGAAGCCCCAATTCCATGGTATCTACAATCTTTTCTCCCACGACAGACCCCATGCTTCCTCCCATAAATTTAAAATCCATAACAGCAATAGCAATTTCGATTCCACATAATTTTCCAGAACCACAAATAACCCCCTCTATCAAATTTTCTTTCTCCTGTGTTTCCTTATATTTTTCTAAATATCCAGGAAATTGCAAAGGATCCGAAGAACAGTATTCTACATCCATTTCCTCAAAACTTCCCTCATCCAATAGTAGTTCTATTCTTTGTCTGGCAGCAACGCTAAAATGATGAGAGCAGTTTGGACAAGTCCATAAATTCTGTTGTAGATCTTCCTGATAAATAATTTCTTGACAACTAGGACATCGGGACCATAAGCTTTCTACTTTCTCTTCATTCTTCTCTGTGTGATGTTTCTCTTCTCTATTCTCTTTTTCTTCTACTTCTGATGTTTCCACCGTTAAAGTAGCGTATTTCTTACGACTACGACTTAAATTCTTAATTTTAAAAAATGCCATTTATTTTCACCTCATATTTTTGCATTATTCTTATTGTATATGATTTTCTAAGTTTTTTCAAGAAAATTTGAAAGATAGAAAAAATCGTTATATTACATATGTTTTTTTATTCTGTTAAAAAAGACTGTAAACTCTTATACAGTCTACAGTCTACTCCATGTTTCCATTCTTAATTAAATTCCTCGACCCAAATCTTCCAGTTTTTTAGAAGTATTTGTTAGGAATGATTTCAAAACCTTTTGACTTGTGGAAGTTATCTCCGATGTTGGAACCGATAATAAAGAATATACTTTATTACTATCTTCCCAAGCCCCTTTTTGTTTCACTTGCTTAATTACCAAATCCGTAGTATAGGAAGTTAATTCTGGAATTGCTGGTGATACTAAGTTCTTAGAATAAGAATCCATATTCAAAGTATAGCTCTTAAAATTCGTCTCTACCGCAGCTTTGATTTTAGCTCTTAAAGCTTCTGAAGCTATCTTATTTGCTTTTGATTGAGCAATAAGAGACCCTGTTTGTCCTATACTGGCAGAACCCACTGTATACAATTCATTTTCAGCATTCACTCTGGAACTTACCGCTTGATTGATTGCTTCAGGAATACTTGGATTTAAAGAATCTAGTGCACTTCGAAAACTACTGCTACTGCATCCTGTCAATAATAAAGTAGAAACAAACAAACAACTTAATATTCTCTTCATTTTGAAACCTCCCCTTGTATCTTTCTTACACTATAGCATAAAACAAGTAGAAAATCTATCTTAAAATTCAATAATTCTCATCTGATAAATCTTGGAAGTTATATTTCGCCAAATGTTCTATAAATTCTTTTTCAATGATAGCCATGGCTCTGTGTACAGAACAACGTCCTCCTCGAAGAGAACAAGACTTTGGATCTTTCACACAATCTTTTACAATAATATCTCCCTCAATACATTCTATCGCTGTTTTCAAAGTAATGTCTTTGGGGTTTTTTTTCAAAGAATATCCTCCTTTTGCCCCCTTTTGAATACTTACTAAGCCGGCCTTTTCCATTTTCTTCAAAATTCTCAAACTGAATAGATGTGGAATTTGCTCCTTTTCAGAAATTTCTGTTGAAGAAATAATCCTTTCTCTTCCATAACGTGATAAATACAACAATATACGGAATACGTATTCCACCTCATTTTTTAATCTCATTCTGCCAAATCCTCCTCTATTATGTAAATTCTATTCCAGCACTTCTGTAGCATTTTCCACTTTCTCTCCCAAAGATACTTTAATTGCAACAATAGCAACTTCCAATTGTGACAAATCTGGCTCTTGTGTCGTAATTCTTTGTAAAGAAAGTCCAGGAAAAGAGAGTAAACGAACAAAAAAATTATTTAGATGTTTGCTGCTATATCGTTGTAGTTCATAGGATAAGCTTGCAATCACAGGCATCAATCCCACTCTTAAAAATAATTTCAAAGCTAATTTTCCCCATAAAGTTTCTGGAGTCGGTACTACAAAATCAATACAAGAAAATATAATAATAGCCACTATCATAACAATAAATAGGAAACTGGTTCCACATCTTGGATGCAAAGTCGTAAATTTCTTGGCATTTTCTGGAGTTAATTCCATATCATTCTCATAGGCATAAATAGATTTATGTTCCGCTCCATGATATTCAAAAACTCGGTGAATATCTTTCGAAAAAGATAAAAGCCAAATATATAAGACAAAGCCCCCTAAACGAATCAGGGCTTCCAATACATTGGCATATAATTTATTTTCTGAAAAAACCAACCCCCCAATAAAAGAAGGTAAAACAATGAATAAACCAATCCCCAGTGCCAAAGAAATAAAAGTTGTCAAGATTGCTTCCTTTTGAGTTAAACTCTCTTCTTCCTCTGCTCCCGATTGATTTGCTGAAAAAGTTAATTCCTGTATTCCTAACACCAAAGAATCAAACAGCATAAAAATTCCTCTTATAAAAGGCATTTTATAGAACTCTTTTTTTCGACTGGAAATTTTTCGTTTTCGATATACAATTTCTCCAGTATTCTTACGAACAGCCGTTGCTAAAAACTCCGTCCCTCTCATCATGACACCTTCTAGCACGGCTTGTCCTCCTATTGATATTTTTTCCCCCATATATTCTCCTCTAACTTCTTATTTTTTACTTTTCAAAATAACAAAGGTAATATCATCCACCTGCTCTTTTTCTCCTCGAAAAGATATTATTTCATTTAAGATTGCCTCTTTTATTTTTTCAGCAGACCTTCCTCTATTATTATACACTACATTTTTTAACCTTTCAATCCCAAACAATTCAGAATTTGTATTTTCCGCTTCTGTAATTCCATCTGTATAAAAAACAACAATATCTCCTTTCTCAATTTCAAAACTTGCTTCCCGATAAGAATAATTTTCTAGAAATCCCAAAGCAACTCCCTTGACTGTATGGAACTCTATCACATCTTTTGCTGCCTTGTACACTAACAAAGGATTATGCCCGGCATTGCTGAAAGTGAGAGTTTTGGTTTTTAAATCATATTTACTGTGCAACATGGTAATGAACATTTCCTCTGTAATATCTTCATATATCAACTGATTCAATTCTTTCATTTCTTCAGAAGGATGTCCTTGTTTCATATCCATTAAAGTTTTCAAGACAGACCGCCCCAATGCCATTAAAAATGCTGCAGGAACTCCTTTCCCACTGACATCTGCAATGGTAATGAAAAAAATATCATCTCGTAAGATTCCATAATCATAATAATCTCCCCCAATTTCCTTTGCAGGTTTAAAATATTTTGCAATTTGCAAGCCATCTACGGAGTAAATATCCTCGGGTAAAATTCGATTTTGAATTCGAGAAGCCACTGCCAATTCCTGTGAAATTCTTTCTTTGGACAGAAGTTCATAATAGGCTCTTGCATTTTTAATTGCAGTCCCGATTTGAATTCCCAATGCTGACATCATCTCCTCATCAATATCAATCATCTTATCCCTGTCTTCAATAATATAAATAACTCCCATTTCTTCGTGATTAACGGATAGAGGAGAAATAATCAGCTTTTCTTCTTTCAAAACGGTAAATCCTTTTCCCAATTCCTGATAGATCCTCTCATAGTCCGCTCTTCCGAATTTTTTTAACAATTCCGGAGAATAACTGACGGTTCCCTGAAATCGAATGGAACCTTTAATTTTTTTGTTTAATAGATTTCCTTCCTCATCCCATAGATAAAGAGAGATTCTCTTTGCTCCGGTCAATACAAAATAAGCATCTAAAATAATATTGATAATTTTATCCAATTCAAAAATAGAAAGTACACTTCGAGAGATGGAATTTAAATTGGAAAGATTCGCAACCCGTTTTTCTAAAAATTGATTGCTGTATTCCAACTGTGTAGACTTTGATAATAGAGAATCATAAGTCAGTTCTAATTCTTTTTTATATTCTCTTAATTCTTCTAAAGAACTATCCAATTCCGCTTCTTGCTTTACAATTTGTTTCAAAGTTTCATCATATTCAATTTGAATCACTTCTTGTAAATTATCCATTTCCAAGTGATTTTTTAATCCTGTAATAATTCTTAATTTTTCACGTGTATTGATCATTTCAATCTTTCTCAGCAATAAGAAAAATAAAAATAGCAATCCTGATAACAATAGAATATAAAACATGAATTTATCCTCCCAGTTCTTCCTTGATTCGTATTGCAACATTTTTAGGAACACATTCTTCTAATTCTTCCAAAGTCGCTGCTTTTACTCCTGCTATAGAAGAAAATTTCTTTAACAATTTCTTTTTTCTCACTTCTCCTATCCCTTCAATAGTATCCAACTCAGAAGAGATGATTCGTTTACTCCGCAACTTTCGATGATACGTGATTCCAAAACGGTGTGCCTCATCCCGAACTCTTTGAAATATTTTCAAAGCTTCTTTATCTTTGGGAATGGAATAAGGAAGTACCTCTCCATACTTATATACTTCTTCATCTCGTTTTGCCAAACTTAATAAATCTGTAAATTGAATTTTTCCCAATTCCTCTAAAATAGCTCCCGCAGAGTTAATTTGTCCCAAACCTCCATCAATTAAAATAACATCCGGAAAATCTTTTGCTTCCAATTTAGAATATCTTCGATAGATAACTTCTCTCATCATAGCAAAGTCATCCGGCGTGTCCTTACATTGAATTTTAAATTTTCGATATTCACTCTTTGCCGCCTTTCCCTCAATAGATACGCTCATAGAGGCAACTGCATCTTTTCCCTGAATATTAGAAATATCAAAACACTCAATTCTTCTTGGGAAACGTTTCAAACCTAGAAATGAATGCAGTTCCTTCATTCCCTCTTCTATCACTTCTCTTTTTAAGTGAAAATTTTCAATATCCTTCTCTAAGTTTAACAAAGCCATATCCAGCAGTTCTCCTCGTCTGCTTTTTATCTTCGGGAAATACCTCTCTATCTTTTTTTTGAATAGCATTTCCAAATGAGAAATTCCTTCTTCTAATACTTGCTGATATTTCTCTTCCAAAACAATACTTCTCGGAAGCGGATATTTTCGATAATAAGAAAGAAGCAACTCTTCTTCCAAATTTTCATATACTTTCTCTTCTAGTAAAAAATTGCTGGAAATTTTTCCCAAAATCTTTCCTTCTCTGACATTTAAAACACAAAGAAACATTCGTTCATAGGCTTCTTTCCATACAAAAACATCCTCATCAATCTCTTTTCCATATTCACTGATCTGTTCTTTTTCCAAATTTAATAATTCTTGAATTTGTTCTCGCAATACAATGGCTTTTTCAAATTGAAATGTTTCTGCCATTTCTTCCATAGCAGAACGTAAGCCTTGAATACATTCTCGTGTATTTCCTTTCAAGACTTCTCTCACTTTTGCTATCATTTGTTGATACTCTTCTCGTACTTCTTTATGGACACAAGGACCCAAACAAGTTTTCATATCATATTTCAAACAAGGTCTTTTGTATTTCTTATTCATATTCCAAAAACAATCTCGGATTTTAAATAATTTCAATAAAATTTTTTTCAACTTCCAAGCACCAAAAGGATAAGGGCCAAAATATTCATAGTGTTCCAAGTCCAAATGCTTTGTTTTTCGTATCATATGCAGGGCCGGAAATGTTTCTTTGCTTAAACTTAGATAGGGGTACGTTTTTTCATCTTTTAAAGCAATGTTGTATTTTGGATTGTATTTTTTGATTAAATTGTTCTCCAACAAAAGAGCGTCCAATTCCGAAGGACATAGTATATACTCAATATCGTCAATATGTTTCACAAGTTCTCTCGTTTTTTCTCGATCTACTTCCTTTTGGAAATAAGATTTCACTCTTTTATATAAATTTTTGGCTTTCCCGACATAAATAACCTTATTTTTTTCTTTCATCAAGTATACTCCAGGATTTTCTGGAATATTCCACTTACCAATTTCCAAACTCTTGCTCCCTATGACTTTTATAGACCCTCCATTTGTTTGCTTTTTTTAGGTCTTCATATAATGTATTGACGAAAGCGACCGAACGATGTTTTCCTCCACTACATCCAATTCCAATACTCAAATGTTTTTTTCCCTCTGCAATATACTGTGGAATTAAAAAGGAAATGAAATCATATAATTTTTTATAAAATTCTTCACTGATAGGAAAAGACTTGATATAGTGTACAACCTCCGGATCATTTCCACTTTTTTCTTTCAAGTTCTCTTGATAATAAGGATTGGGTAAAAAACGTACATCAAAAACCAAATCCACATCAATGGGTAAACCATATTTGAATCCAAAAGATTGCAGATGAATATTGATTTCTTGAGGACAATCTTGTACTTTCAAAATTGCTTTGATTTTTGGTTCCAAATCTCTAGATTTTAAGAAGCTTGTATCAATGACCCCATCCGCCATTTCTTTAATCGAAGACATAAAAGCGATTTCTTTTTCAATGCTCTTCAGTAAAGTGCTTTCTTTCAGAGGGTGATGTCGCCTTGTCAAATGATAACGACTTAAAATAACTTCCTTACTTGCTTCCACAAAAATAATACGATAGGAAATCTTTTTTTCTCGTAAGCCTTGCATGACAGAAAGAAAATCTTCCAGACTTTGAAAAGTACGAATATCAATTCCGATTGCTATTTTTTCCAAATTTGTATAAAATAAGAATTTTTCCATTCCAATCGGCATATTATCAATAGTGTAATATGACAAATCCTCTAAAATATTTAAAACGGTTGTTTTTCCTCCACCACTCAATCCTGTTACAATGACAACTTCTCTTTTCATACGGCCCTCTTTCTCACTCCACTCTTTTGCTCTATTGAATTTTTCTTGATTTTTTATAAATTTTATCATGTTATGAAAAGTTTGTAAATTTATTTTAAAAAAATAAAAAAATAGTTGACAAAAAATCAAATATATACTAAAATGAAAAAGCTGCGGGAATAGCTCAGTTGGTAGAGCGTCAGCCTTCCAAGCTGAATGTCGCGAGTTCGAACCTCGTTTCCCGCTCCAGAAAAAAATAGGGGGATATAGCTCAGTTTGGGAGAGCGACGCACTTGCACTGCGTAGGTCAGCGGTTCGATCCCGCTTATCTCCACCATTATGCCTAGATAGCTCAGTTGGCTAGAGCATACGGTTCATACCCGTACGGTCGATGGTTCGAATCCATTTCTAGGCACCATTATGAATAGTAACCTCTTGCTGTAGCAAGAGGTTTTTTATTATGATATAGACAAAAAAGAAAACCTTGAAAAAATTTCAAGGTCTTCCATCGGTATTTTTATAATTCACAATCTATTTTCGTCATAGAATCAATAAACCATAATTGTTTTTTATTTGCTGCAATATGATCTTCCATCATATTAGAAACTGCAAAATCATCTTCTTCTCCTGCTAGCTCTCTAATTTCTTTTGCCAATTGATTCATTTCTTCCAAATCAGCCTTCACAATGCTCAATACTTCACAAGGAGAGAAATTTTTATCTTCCAGCTCTTGAATGGAAGTCACTGCCAAATAGTCTTTCATTCTTACCAAAGGTCTTTGTCCTTGCATTTTCAAAGCCTCCGCTACGTCATCATAGTATCCAAAGTAAGTATCATACTGACTTTCTGTAAAGCTATGAATTGACATAAATTGCTGTCCTACTACATTCCAATGTAAGTTGTGTAATTTTACAATTAACACTGCTAAATTTGATAAATATTTATTCAATAGTTCTACTTTTTTCATATTTCTTCCTCCTTAAAATTAAAATCTATTCCTTATGAGAATATCATAACATAGTTTATAATTTTTGTCAATATTTTTTTGTAATAGTTACAAAATTGTATTTTTTAATTTTTTCCTTTTTTTCAAAAATTATGATACAATAAAACAAATATACTTAGGAGGTCCTTCCCATGAAACGATTTCTATTTAGTCTTGTTATTCTCTTGGCTTTTTTACTCCTATCCAAATGTCAGCTGAAACAAGAGACGAAAATTTCACTTTCCATTCCCTATGAATTGCATCACGTTATTCCTGAAATTATAGCAGCCTATTGTCGAGAAGGAAACCGCGAAATAATTGAAGTTTTTGAATATCATTCAAGAGAAATGGAAACTCTTCCTAAAATAGGAATCCATATCGTAGACTCTTGGAATGAGGAATTCAAAAAGCCTATTTTGCAAACACCTCTTGTGGTAATCGGAGTTCGAAAAATCAATTCTTTGCGACAATTGGAACATGCCTCCATCAGCATTCCGGATCCGGATATGAATACAACAGGAAAAAATGTTGTCACTCTTTTAAAAGATGAAAATTTATGGACAGATTTTAAACGATCTATTACCTATCAACCAAGGGGAATTCTATCTATGGAAAGTGTAGACTTAGGAGAAGAGGATTTTGCAATTCTCTCCTTGGCAGATGCTCACTTTATCAAAAATAGCCTTTTGGTACTTGAACTTCCAAAAGATAAATACAATACCCTATATGCAATCAAAATCTATGAAGAAAAAAACGAAGAACAAAAAAAATTCATAGACTTTCTTTCTTCTGAAAAGTCTATGAAAATTTTTCAAAAATACGGTTTTTACAAAGTTAGCTCAACAAACTTGTCCAAATCTGAAAAATAGACATGAAAACAATCCCTGCAATAAAAAACATGGTTTTTTCTTCTTCTCTCTGTAAGAGCCAATGAATCCCTTTGGAGAAAAGAACCAGACCTAAAGCAACCCCCACTGCCAAGTAGACAAGAGGCAAAATTCTCACCTGTAAAAGGAAGGAAAGAATGTGATAGTATTCTCCGAAGACCAACAATAGTAAAGAACCGGATATTCCCGGGATAATCATAGCAGCACCGGCAAGTAGACCACAAAAAAATAATTTTATTCCATAAGCAAAGGAAATCATAGTCACAGGAGTCGTCCCTGCTCCTGTTTTTTTTTGAAAACAAACACTCAAAAACATAAAAATTCCTAAAAACAAAGTCCCCAAGAAAAAAAGGAAAAGATTTTTTTTTGTTTTCCGATAAGGCTTGATCATATAAAACAAAGAAGGGAGAATACAAAGGCTAAAAAAACTTGCTGTCACGTTTGGATACTTCTGAATACTCCATTCAATCAACTTAGCAAATAATAAAATTCCTAAGATTACCCCTAGCATAATTTGTAATAAAAAAAGAAAATATTCTCTCTTCTTTTGAAAATTTGCTAAGAAAAAATTCCCAATGGCATCCGTAAGTTTTTCATAAATTCCCAATAAAACTGCAACCGTTCCTCCAGAAACCCCTGGAATAATATTCGCCACGCCAATAGCCAATCCCTTTATTATGTTTCCTATCACTTCATTTCTCCTATCCACTTCCTAGGAAGCCTCTCTGTCAATCCTGTTAAATGTTCATAAACTTGTTTCCCTGTTTCTTGTTTCACTTTCGCTACATTGTAAAACAAAATAACTTCATCTCCCACTTTCACTCTCTCATCTACCTCTAAGAAACTGTTATCCATAGTTATCTCTACAATTCGATATTCCTTTCTATGAATCAAGCAATTCGTATTTTCATTTTGTTTTCCAAAACCGTCCGCATAACCAATTTTTATTTTCGCTATCCATTTGGCTTCTTCCACTCCAAGTTCTTCTTTTCTTTCATAAGCCAAATACTTCATATCTTTCCCCGCACGAATACTGTCTACTCGTCCTTTTAAAGAAAAAGCCTGTTGTAAATCCTCGTGAAAATAACCGGGTTCTTGCAAACCATAATTTAACATTCCCACTCGAATATCTGTTACCATATCACAGTCATAATTGTAAGCGGAAGCACTGTTTTGCAAGTGAATTCTTTCAAAATGTTCCCTTCCTATTTGAGAAAGCAAAGTAGAAAAGATTTCAATACATAGTAATCCGTCTTCATAAGAAGAGGCAAATAAATGAGAAAAAATTCCTTTCAAAAAGATATTTTTTTCTTGTATTTCCCGGATCAAATATTTAAAATCTTTCTCTTCAATTCCATTTCTCCCAAAGGATAAGTCTATTTTCACATGCATTCTTTTAGGAGAAATTCCATGTTCCAATGCCTCTTGCAGGTCTTCCAAAGAGTTAATGGCCATATCGATTCTCGGAAATGCCTTGATAACGGAATCATCTCCCATACTTTCAAAAACTAAGATTTGAAAAGGAACTGTCTCGGATAACCTTTGAAAATAAGAATCTTCTAAAATATGTCTCGCTTCTTCATAACGTGCAACTGCCACCTGTGTGATTCCAGCTTGAATACAAGTTTTTGCCATTTCAATCGCCCCATGCCCGTAAGCATTTGCTTTTATCACAGGAATGATGTCTTTCTTTTTCCATTTTCTCAATACTTCTATATTATGAAGAATTGCATCACGATTGACTTCCAAATAAAAAGAGTTTTTGATCATAGTTTTCCTCCTTTGCTTCCATATCCTTATCTATTATATTTTACCTGTTTTCAAGGAAAAAGCAAGAAAAAAAGAGACAGATTTTCTCCATCTCTTTCTGCTACGATAAAAACCATATTCTCCTAGATTCCGGTCATTTTTTTCAAATCATTGCAAATAAACTGAGCTTTTGCCCCAAAGATAGCCTGTACTCCGTGTTCTCCTACTTTTAAAACTCCAGTCGCTCCTAAAGATTTTAAAACATTGTCCTCTACCTTACCAGTATCCTTCACTTCTACTCGTAATCTTGTAATGCAAGCATCCAAAGACAATAAATTCTCTGTTCCTCCTAGAGCATCCAATACTCCGCTTGCCAATTGATCTTCTGCCACCTCTTTTTTTTCTTTGACTTCCACGGCAGCTTCTCTTCCCGGAGTTGCCAAATTAAATTTTCGAATGAAGAAGCGGAATCCAAAATAGTAAATAACAGAAATAATGGCTCCTACAAGGATCACAAAATACCATCTTGTTTCAAATCCGCTCGTTCCCGGTAGAACACCAAAGACAACATAATCAATAAATCCCCCTGAGAATGTCATTCCGATACGAACTCCCAACATATTCATCAACATGAAAGAAAGTCCTGCAAACACACAATGAATTGCATACAACACCGGTGCTACAAAAATAAAAGTAAATTCAATCGGCTCTGTAATTCCCGTTAAAAAAGATGTCAAAGCGGCTGAGAATAAAATTCCTCCCACCAACTTTCGATTTTCCGGACGAGATTCCTGATACATCGCCAAAGCGGCTGCCGGAAGTCCAAACATCATAAATACAAATTTTCCTGTCAGGAATTTTCCGGCACCTTGATAACTCGCTACTGAGAAATTATAAATCCCATCTTTTAACATCGCAAACCAAATCGCCTGATCTCCATTGATAATTTCTCCGGCTTTCGTTGTATATTCTCCAAATTGATACCAAAACGGTGCATAGAATATATGATGTAGGCCGAAAGGAATCAAGGCTCTTTCTATGACTCCAAAAATAAAAGTAGATACATTCGTATTGGTTTCATTTGCTAAGTAACTCAAGGCAGCCAGCCCATGTTGCACCGGTTGCCAGATCCAAGGCATGACTAGTCCAACAAGAAAGGCCACAACAGCAGTCATGATGGGAACCAATCTCTTCCCTGCAAAGAATCCTAAAAAGGCAGGTAATTCCGTCTTATAGAATTTATTATAACAAATCGCCGCAATAATTCCTGCAATGAGTCCTCCAAATACTCCTGTCTGCAAAGTAGGAACCCCCATAACCATAGCAAAAGAAGGATCTCCATTGGCAAGACCCTGTGCCGCTCCTGCGACCAAGCCCATGGTAGTGTTCATAATCAAAATAGCAACAATCGCTGCCAATCCAGCAACTCCATCTCCACCTACCAAACCAATCGCTGCTCCAATGGCAAACAACAAAGGAAGGTTGGAAAAAATAATTTGTCCTGCCTGCTCCATAATCGGTAAACTTAATTTGTTTCCAAAAGCTAGTAATAACCCTGCTGCTGGTAAAATAGCGATAGGTGTCATCAAAGCTTTTCCTATTTTTTGTACTTCTGAAAATAACTTCATTGTCCTCTCCTCTCAATAAATATTTTATTTTTTTATCTCATTGTATTGAAAAAAGAGGAAAATGGCAATAGCATTCTTTTCATTTCATGACAAATGATTATTCCATATCTATTTTATGGTTGATTCTTTATCACTTTTTCTTCTTCCAGTCAAATTCTGCTAAAAAAATAGACAAAAACATCAAAAAACCGCCGAGCAAACTTTGAAAACTTAAAATTTCCCCTAAAAACAAGAAAGAAATAAAGGCTCCAAATAAAATCTCCGTGGATAAAATTAAACAGACCAAACCGGATTCTACATATTTTTGAGCCACTGTCTGGGCAGAATATGCAAGGAGAGTATTAAAAATAACCAGAAAAGCAACCGAAAAAAATTGTACCTCATTTTCCGGAAAGGAAAAAACACTTCCCTCTTCCAATAGAATATTATAAATCAGAGTTAAAATCCCCGCAGACAACATTTGAAAAAAATTGACATGAAGAGGATTTTTATTTCCAATTCGAGAACTCATATAACTGATTTGTATTGCATAGAATATGGCACAAAGCAAACTCAGAATATCCCCAAACTGCATGGAAAAATTTTCGCCACTCCAAGAGAGTAAAAAAATACCCGTCAAAGATAAAAAACAGGAAAGATAAATCTGTTTTCTCGGCATCTTTCTGGTAAAAAGCCATGCAAAAAAAGGAGTTAAAACAACATAAGTTCCTGTTAAAAAAGCATTTTTAGAAGCCGTCGTATAAGATAATCCCACTGTCTGTAAAGAAAATCCTACACTTAATAAACTCCCTGTAAATAGACCCAATGTAATTTCCGACTTCTCTATTTTCTCCTTCTTATAACAAAGATATAAGAATAGGAGAGCAGAAGCGGAAAGAAAACGAACTGCTAAAATGGCATTTGGACTGGCTCCATAATTTAATGCTATTTTTGTGATGGGAAATCCCCCTCCCCAAATAGCTGCTGTCATAAATAATAAAACTTTATATCTTTGATTTGACACCTTAAACTCCCCCTAATTCTGAACTTTATTACTTTCTTTTAATTTTTGAAAAAAATATATTGACAAACAAATAATTATGTGGTAGTATTAAGTTGCTTAAGGGTTTGAGCCTGAAACCCTTAGGCCACACCATACAATCGGGCTTTCGAAGCCTAATCCTTTCTTAAAAAAAGAGACTGTATCCCAAAGCAGTCTCTTTTTTTATGTCTTATTCTTCGATGATTGCTTCTATGAAATTCTAAGTCTACTATTTCGCCTTTTCTTTGCCAACAATTTTCTTTTTCCTTGTATCTCCCCAAAATATATAATCTCAACTTTAATCTTCACTATTTAATTGCTTCATTCCAAGATCAAAAGATTTTTCCGCATTATAACCTAAAATTTTCGCCATCGTATTCATGACTAAAATTTCTACCATAACAGCAGCATTTCTCCCTGAAGAAATATAAATGGTCTCTTTTTGAAAAGATTTTCCCAAAATTTCCTGCTTTTCTACTTGATCCCCTACAGAAGTGATGTAACTGTCTTCATCCTGCTCCTTTAATTCAATGATTAAATCCAATCTTTTAGCAATACGAACGGCTCCCATTCCATAAAGAGTTTTAATATCAATAATTCCAAGCCCTCGAATTTCCATAAAATATGGTATTCTCGCAGATTTTCCGATAATATCCCCCGTCGGACTTTCTGAAAATTTTACAAAGTCATCTGCTACCAAGCGATGTCCTCTATGAATCAACTCCAAAGCCGTTTCACTTTTTCCAATTCCACTCTTCCCCAATAAAAGAACTCCAAACCCATATAATTCAACAAACACACCGTGTAGAGAAAGAGTGGGAGCAAAATATGTTTCCAAGTAATTATTAAAGTTCGCAATCAATTGAGAGGGTTTTCGGAAAGGAGAACGACATAAAATATGTTTGCTTTCCTTGACCAATCTCATAAAATATTCCGGAGCATGTAAGCCAGTCGTCAAGACAATCATGGGAAAATCATAGCTCAAATATCTTTTTAAATTATCAATTCGATCTTCCTCACTCAAACTTTCCAAAAATTTAAATTCTACCGGAGAAAAAACTTGAACTCCTCTATTTTCTAAATTTTGATATAATTCATAGTGTCCTGCTAAAGCAAGAGAAGGTCGAAATACATTGGTAGTCTCCACATAGGTGCTATCGATCAAATCTTCTCCATAAATAACTTTCAAATCAAATTCATTCTTCAGTTTTCGCACCGACATTACCATCGTTTTATTTCCCATTTTTAATCCCCTTTTTTCTTGATTCTCCTTGATCACTTTCTGAGATTGTGAGAGAAAATACTCTGCAGAATTCAATCCCATTCGTCGTAAACGATAATTCAAGGCAGCCGTTTCTATAATAACTGCTAAATTTCGTCCTTTTCTCACAGGAAGTGTAATTTTTTGTATTTTTTCTTCTACAAAAATCTCATATTCAACGTCTAAACCCAAACGATCATAGAACTTCTTTTCATCCCATTCCTCTAAGTAAATTACAATATTGATTTTCTTCTTTTTTCGAGTGGATTTTACCCCAAAATGACTGGTAACATCAATTTTTCTCCCTCTATGGTTTTCAATAAAGAAGTGATCTTTTTCCGTCGTTTTCTCCAACATATTCATCCCTTCGACATCATTTTCACCCAATCGACGAATGAGTACATTCTTATCCGTAATCAATCGGTGCCCTCGTCCCACCAATTCAATCATGGAACCAATCTTAGCATCCTCATATCCCGCCAAAAGTACTCCAATTCCATGAATTTCCATAAGTGCGTAGTCTTTGTATACTTCTTCTGTCCAAAGTTGACGCAATAAATAAAACTTCAATTCCCGGATCGTTTGAATGATCAGATATTGACTTCGTAAAACGTTCTTATTATATTTTTTTGCAATAGCCAGCACTTCTTCGGATACAATCGCGGCAGAAGAAATGATCAAAGCCGGAAAAGGCAAGGAAAAATACTTGGAGACAATTTCTTCTTTCCTCGCAGAGGGTAATTTTTCCAAATAGTAGGATTCCTCCTGCCCATAGACATTGATATAATCTGTCAACTCTTCACTTCCCGTTGCCAAAAATCCAGTCAACTCATAGCCTACTTGATAGATATTGGGGCGAAATACTCTCAAATCTAAGTTTCCTTCGTTTAATACCGTTAAATTCATCGCTTCACTAATTTCTCGAATAGATATACTACGATAACTTTCCATATCCTACCTTCCTCTTTTATAGGGAACTTGCATCAAAGGTCCCTTCAATTTCTCGAATTTCTCCCTCCACAGGTTTCGGTAATTTCACTTCCTTAATTTCCGTTACCACCGGAGCAGGTGCTTTCGGTTGTTCTACCGGTTTTTCTTTCTTTTCTTTTTTCTCAATGATCACTGCCTTTGGAGTTTCTTTCTTTCCTTCCTTTTTCGGCTCTGTTTTTCTTTTTTCGTTTTGTATTGTTTCTACTTTTTTTGGTTGTTCTACTGGCTTTTCTACTTTTTTCTCTATTTTTTTTGCGACTTTCTTTTCTTTTTTCTCCACAGAATCTGTTTTCTCTGTAAGAGTATTCCAAGTACTTGCAATGGTATTTTCCATTTTTTCTTCCAATTGCTCTTTCAAAATTTCTTGTTTATTTTCCTCCGGATTTCCTTCTTCAATTGTTTCTTTCCTTTCCTTTTGGCGAAGAGGAGCATCTTTTTGTGTTAAGTAAAAATTTTTCTTCCGAAGGGCAAAAGACTCTTCCACTTCTTTCTCAATTTTAGCATTTTCCGCTGCTCGTCTCATTCCTTCTTCCCTGTAAATTTGATAAATATGATACATGAAGAATAAAAAAATAAGAAGTAATACTAGGTTTAACAATCTAATTAATTTCATCGGTTTGTACTTCCTCTTTCCATTTGATTAAAGTATAAAAAGAACCACAAATAATATTTAACTTTCGGTTCTTTTTGATCAGCTTGTCATAGGCCCTCTTCATATCCTCTTCTATTGAGAAAATCGCCGGTTGATTGACAATGTGAAATAGTTCCTCTGCCGTACTCCCCCTTGGATTATCATCCAAAGAAGTTAAAAGAATATCATCGGAAATCTCTGTCATCATTTCTAACATGGTTTTTACATCTTTGTCTCTTAAAATAGAAGTTAGGATAGCTACTTCTCTCTTCTGATAATGCTGCTTTACAATTTTTACCAATTCTCTAACTCCATCAGGATTGTGAGCTCCGTCTAAAATTACAAGAGGCTCTTTGGAAACCACTTCAAAGCGACATTCCCATCTTACTTTTTCTGCCGCTTTCTGAATAATGTCCTCTGAAATTCCCAATTGTTTTGCAGCCTCATAAGCACATAAAAAATTGTGGTATTGATAATCTCCAAATAGAGAAAAACGGTATTGTTTTCCCTCAATGTCAATATGAGTGACAAAATTCTCAAAATCCAAAGTGTAATGAGCATCTGCATATTTATTCAGAACATTGATTAGCTCTGCCTTCTCTTCCAAGATAGCCTGTAAAAATTCTTCCTGCTGATCCGCTACGATAACTTTCGGACAATTTTTGATAATTCCGGCTTTTTCTTTTGCAATTTTATAAATACTGTCCCCCAAATATTCCGTATGATCCAAAGAAACATTGGTAATAATACAAAGAGTAGCCTCGGAAACATTGGTAGCATCCAAACGTCCCCCCATTCCTGTTTCTAATACTACATAATCAAGTCCCTTATCTCGAAAATAAGAAAACATCATTGCCGTTGTAATTTCAAAAAAAGTAGCATCAATCTTCTCTTCCTTCATAATCTTTTCTACTTGGTAATAATAATATTCTATCTCTTCCTCTGAAATTTGCACCCCATTCGCTACGATTCTTTCATTGAATTTTAAAATATGAGGGGAAGTATACTTTCCAACCCGGTATCCGGCTTCCAATAAAATTTTTTCCAAAGTTGTCGCAGTGGATCCTTTTCCGTTAGTCCCCGCAATATGTATGATTTTATAGGCTCTTTCGGGATGGCCCAAACATTCGCATAATCTTTCCATATTTTGTAGACCTAACTTAATTCCGAACATAGAGTGAGAATAAATTTTCATCATAATGTCTCCTCCCAAATGCTTTCTTGTAAGATTCCTTCTATCATTTTTTTTGAATTCTTAGCCGCTATTTTTACAAATTCCGGATAATCCATTTGAGCTTCATGATTTGCCTTGTCCGAAATGGAACGAATAATCAAAAAGGGAGTTCCTAAAATATGACAGACATGGGCTACTGCGGCTCCTTCCATCTCTGTGCAATATCCATCAAATGTTTCCCGTAAAAACTGTATTTTTTCAAGGTCTGCCACAAACTGGTCCCCACTTAAAATTCTTCCTTGAAATATATGACTTTCCCCAAAAATCTGATTTCCCACTTTTTCTGCCACTTTCAATATGCGAGGATCTGCCGGAAAAGCATGAACGTCCATTCTTGGAATTTTTCCCAAAGGATAACCAAAAGCAGTGACATCAAAATCATGTTCCACAAGCTCCGTTCCCAATACAATGTCCGCAATTTCAATTTCGGGATGCAAAGCCCCCGCCACTCCTGTAAACAGTAGAGCATCGACCTGAAAATGTTGATTCAACAAGGTAGCACATAAGGCCGCATTGACTTTTCCAATGCCACCTTCTACCAATACCACCTCTCTGCCGTACAATTTTCCTATCATAAATTCTAAATCTCCAATTTTTTCTATATGATAGTCTTCCTCCAAATCTCGTTTTAATTCAATAATTTCCTCATGCATTGCTCCCATAATTCCAATTCTCATGTCATGCTCCCCCTATTCTATTTACTCATAAAAAATTATAACACAAAGCCATTTATTTCGCTAGATTTATAAAAAGAAAATTCAAACAAGTCTTTGAAGATGTGTTATAATAAAAGAAAATACAAAGGAGCGTTTTTATGAAGTACCGCATTCAATTTTATCTATTGTTATTTTTTCGACAACTTCTATTATGGCTGCCGGAAAAAACTCGTTTTGCTTTTGGAAATTTTTTGGGAAAAGCAGCCTATTATTTGATCTCGTCAAGAAGACAAACAACTCTTTGGAATTTACAACTTGCCTTTCCGGAAAAAACAGAGGAGGAAAGAAAAAAAATTGCTGTTCATTCCTATCAAATTATGACAAAATACTTCTTATCGACTCTCTGGTATGACAGCTACTTACAAGAAAAAGTCCATATTTACAATCAAAGTTCTATGAAAAAAGCCTATTGGAAAGGAAGAGGAGTCATGGCTGCTGTCATGCACATGGGAAATATGGAAGCCGCTGTAAAAGCCGGAGATGGCTTTCCTATTGTAACCGTGGCTAAAGATCAAAGAAATCCCTATCTTGAAAAATTTATCATCGAAACTAGAAAGAAAAATTTAAAACTGGATTTATTGACAAAATCCAAACAAACCGTAAGACAACTACAAGCTTACCAAAAAAAAGAAAAAAAATATATCTATGCTCTTTTTTCAGATCATAGGGATAAAGGAGCTCACGTTCATTTCTTCGGTTTAGAAACTGTGGCTCCGACAGGGGCTGTCAGTCTTGCTTATAAGTACAATATGCCTCTGTTTCTCGTATATTCTTGCTTGGAAGAGGACAATACTACCAGCATTTATATTTCAGAGGAAATTCCCTTGATTCGGACGGAAAACAGCAAACAAGATATTTTAGAAAATACACAGATTCTTATTCATAAAATGGAAGATGTCATTCGCAAACATCCGGAGCAATGGATGTGGTTCCATGACCGTTGGAATCTATATCGAGATTTTAAAAAAGAAGGGCTCCTTCCTCCTTTTCTAAGAGAAAAAAATAAGGGAGAGTAAAATATGCTCTCCCTTTCTTTTATTAATATTTGTAGAATCCTTCTCCCGATTTCATTCCTAATTTTCCACCACGAACCATTTTTCTCAACAATGGATGAGGTCTGTATTTCGTATCTCCAAATTCTTTATACAATACTTCCATAATAGCTAGACAAACATCCAATCCGATCAAATCTCCTAAGGCTAAAGGTCCCATCGGATGATTTGCTCCCAATTTCATTGCAGCATCGATTCCTTCTACGGAAGCAACTCCATCTGCATAAATTCCTACCGCTTCATTGATCATAGGAATTAAAACTCTGTTTACCACAAATCCTGCCGCTTCTTCTACCTGTACAGGAACTTTTCCAATTTCTTCGGAAACTTTTTTAATCGTGTCCACCATTTCTACCGGTGTATTCAATCCGGCAATCACTTCCACCAATTTCATAACCGGTGCAGGGTTAAAGAAGTGCATTCCAATGACCGGTCTATCCAATCCTGCCCCAATTTCTGTAATGGATAAAGAAGAAGTATTTGTTGCAAAGATCGCTTCCGGTTTGCAAATTGCCTGTAATTCTTTAAAGGTTTGTTTTTTGATTTCCATATTTTCAACAGCAGCTTCGATGATTAAATCACAATCTCCACATTTTTCTTTTGTTCCGGTTGTAATTTTAGAAAGAATGGAGTCTGCTACCGCTTGTTCCATTTTTCCTTTGGCAATTCTTTTGTCAAATCCTTTTTTTAATTTTTCCTTTCCTCTTGCAGCAAATTCATCATTAATATCGCACAATACTACTTCATATCCCTCTGCTTGTGCAAATGCTTGTGCAATTCCAGACCCCATAGTTCCGGCTCCAATAACTCCAACTTTCATATTCATGTCCTCCTTAGTATTTTTGTCAGTATTTTTATTTATTGTTGAATCCTTCTATTTTTCTTTTTTCCAAGAATGCTTTCATTCCTTCTCGCTGATCTTCCGTTTCGAAACATTGAGCAAATAACTTGGATTCGAAATCCACCGCATCATCCATTGCTAAATCATAACCCCCATTGATAGCTTCCTTACACATTCTCACTGCAATCGGAGCATTTTTTGCAATTTTATTTGCCAGTTTCATAGCTTCCGACATTAAATCCGCCAATGGATACACTGCATTTACCAGTCCTACGGAAAAGGCTTCTTCCGCCTTCATATTCTTACAAGAAAAAATAATTTCTTTTGCCTTTCCTTGTCCAATCAATCTGGCTAGCCGTTGGGTCCCTCCAAATCCGGGAGTAATTCCTAGTCCTACTTCCGGCTGTCCGAATAAAGCATTGTCCGAACAGATACGAATATCACAACTCATAGCAATTTCGCACCCTCCTCCCAACACAAATCCGTTGATAGCCGCAATCACAGGAATAGGAAAAGTTTCAATTTTTCTGAAAACTCTATTTCCTCTTTTTCCAAATTCTTCCGCTTCTTTTTGTGACAGAGAATACATTTCTGCAATATCCGCTCCCGCTACAAAAGACTTTTCTCCCGCTCCGGTCAATACGATAGCTCTTGTTTTTTGTAAGTCCACGGCATCAAATGTTTTATCCAGTTCTTCCAATACTTGACTGTTTAATGCATTCAAGGCCTTCGGTCTGTCAATGGTCACTACTCCGATAAATCCTTCTTGTTGATATTTTACAAATTCCATAATACACCCTCCTACTATTTGTTTGTACAACAATCCCCTATTTTAAAAGTTTCAAGAATCGATCCGTAATTTCTTTGAAAATCATACCAATTCCAGAATCATCTCCTTGCGTCATTTTTGCAATTTCTTGTTTCATAGGAAGCTCCCCTAAAAGATTTAAATTCATTTCCTGTAAGGAATCTTTGCCTCCATTGTTATCATGAAAATGAATGATGCTTTCACACCCGGGACAAACGATATAACTCATATTTTCTACCAGTCCAAGGATAGGAATATTCATTTTCTTTGTCATATTGACAGCCTTTGCTACAATCATGGAAACCATGTCCTGAGGGACTGATACCATAACCACTCCGTCCAAAGGAAGAGATTGCATTACCGTCAAGGCGACATCTCCCGTTCCCGGTGGCATATCAATGAAAAGAAAATCCAATTCTCCCCAAATCACATCATTCCAAAATTGCTTTACGACATTTCCGACAACCGGTCCTCTCCATACGACTGGTTCATTTTCATCCTCCAACAGTAAATTCAAGGACATCACTTTAATTCCTTCTTTTGTCAACACGGGAAATATTTCAGTTTCGGAAACCGCTTCTGCTCTTTCCTCTCGTATTCCCGTTAGTCTCGGAATACTTGGTCCCGTAATATCTCCATCTAAAATTCCCACTTTATATCCTCTTGTCTGTAGTTCTTTTGCCAGTAAGACGGTGACCGTTGATTTTCCTACTCCACCTTTTCCGCTCATAACTCCAATTACTTTTTTTATTTGATTCAAAGGATTGGCATTTTTTTCTCCACAAGTCGCTTTCTTTTCTGTACTACATCCGCTAGAAGATGGACAAGTGCTACATCCTGACATTTTATTACCTCCATACTCTCCTATAATCATTCCTTATCTAGATTGTAATCTTTTCTCACAACTTTGTCAACCTATTTTACTCCTCGTAAGAGTATCCCAACTCCTTTAAAAATGGTTTCTTCTTCCTCCAATCATCTTTCACTTTTACCCAAAGAGTCAGATAAATTTTTCGCTCCAATAAACTTTCTATTTCCTTTCTCGCTTCACTTCCAATCTCTTTTAACATTTTCCCGTTTTTTCCAATTAGAATTCCTTTTTGGGAAGCTCTCTCCACATAGATATTGATATCAAACTTATCCTTTGCTTCTTTTCGCTCCGTAACATTTAAAATTTCAATGGCAACCGAATGAGGAATTTCATCTCTTGTCTTTTCCAATATTTTTTCTCGTACAATTTCCGTAATCATTCGATAAACAGACATATCTGTATACATATCCTCCGGATAATATTGAATTCCTTCCTCTAAATACTCCTCTAAGGCTTCCAATAGACGTGCCAATCCAAAAGAATACATTCCGGAAGCGAAGACTACTTTCAATCCCTCTCCCAATTTTTCAACAATTTCCGCTTTCTTTTCTTCTATCTCCTGATCACTGATTTTGTCTATTTTATTTACCAGAACAACGACAGGTTTTCGAGTCTCTTTTATTTTCTCCCAAACGAAAAAATCTCCGGTACTGATTTCCTGTGTTCCATCTAACAAAAATAAAATCGCATCTGCGTCCTTAAAACTTCGAATTGCAATGTCCGTCATATACTCTCCCAAAAGATGTTTGGGTTTATGAATTCCCGGAGTATCAATAAAAATATATTGTTTTCCTTGAACATTTAAAATTCCCTTAATATTATCTCGTGTTGTTCCGGCTTTATCTGACACAATCGCTACCTTTTCCGCTACCAGCTTATTCATCAAGGTTGATTTTCCTACATTAGGCCTCCCTACTACCGCTATAAATCCTGCTTTCAATTACCTATCTCCTATTCCTATTTCAAAATAATGCTCTCTTGTTTTTTTAATATCTATCTTTTCCCGTTTCCAACTCTCTTTTTTTATTTGAGAAGCCCTCCAATTCGGATTTCTTTTTTTCAGTTCTTTGTCATACTGCTGTCGATTTCCTTGAAAAACTTTTTCTTCCGGAGTTTTCTGAGAAACTATTTTTTGAAATTTCTCTTTTAAAAAGCTCGGAATTTCATAGGAGTATACTTTTCCTTGCCGTTTTCCGACCAGCTTTTTAAAATCATACTCTTGTAAACTTGCTACCTTAACATCAAATAAATCTAAAATTTTTGCTTCGCTTTCCCACAACATCTGTGTCAGCAATTTCATTTCCTCGCTCAGATTCGAGAGTAAACATTGATATTCTTCCTCGGACAGTCGTTCTTTCTTCTCCTTCTCTTGCTTTCTTTGTATTGGCATAAGCAAAGGAAAAGGATTTCTTTTTATTTTTCTTTCTATCAACAAGTATTGATAAAACTTTCGAATGACACTTTGCTTTCTTCGAAGACTGCTTTCTTTTAATTTTCCCTGACAGACTTCAAAATACTTTCGCAACTCTTCTTCTTCTGCCTCTAAAAAACTTTTCTCCAAAAATTCTCGTAATTGCTCCAAATCTCTCCGATATATTTTTCTTGTCTTTTCTTGCCCCACTTTTTGTTCCAGATACACTTCCACTTCTTTCATAGACGACCCTCTTCCAACATTTCTTTTGCCAATTCTAACACAGAGTCTGTGATTTGTTCTCCGGACAACATACGAGCAATTTCTCGAACCCTCTCTTCTTCTCCTAATTCTGTCACGGAACTCAAAGTCTTTTCTCCTGAAACATCTTTTTCAATATAAAACTGTTGGCTTGCCCTTGCTGCAATCGCCGGAGAATGTGTAATGGAAATCACTTGAGCTCTCTGTCCAATTTCCTGCAATTTATCCCCAATTTTCTTAACAGTCTCTCCTCCAACTCCCACATCAATCTCATCGAAAATTAAAATAGGAATCTGATCCACCCTTGAGAACAGCACCTTAATGGCCAACATAATTCGACTCACTTCTCCCCCGGAGGCAATTTTTGCCAGTGGCTTCATACTTTGACCCAAATTGGTAGAAATAAAAAATTCAATTTCCTCCATTCCTTCCGGAGAAATCCCTTCTTTTTCATGAAATTGGACATGTAATCTCGCCTCTTCCATTTTTAAAAATTGTAACTCCTGCTCCAATTCTTTTTCAATAAAATGAGCTATTTTCCATCTTTCATTATGAAGTTGTAAGGCTTTGTCTTGATAATTTTGAGAAATTTGCTTTCTCTTCTCAATCAAATTCTTAACTTCCAAATTATTTTCATCCAAAAAGTTAATCTTATCCGCAATGCGCTCTCTGAACATTAAAATATCTTTAATACTTCCATTATACTTATTTTTGATTCGATTGATTTCATCTAAACGCTTGGAAATCTGATCCAAATTTCCCTCTTCCACTTCAATAGAATCCTGCAACTCATCTAAGACTCCCAAACAATCATCCAATTGATAAGAAATGGTTTCCAAAGACTCATAGGCATCTTGAAACTCTTTTCCATATTTTCCTAAATTCTCTACATTTTTTTTAGATTGATGTAATAAAGAACTTACATTATACTCTCCGTCTCGTAAAGCGTATAAGGTAGCATATAATTTCTCCTTGATCTGTCCCGCATGAAAAATTTTCTTATATTCTTCCTCTAATTTCTCGTCTTCTCCCTCTTGTAACTCCAATTTTTCAATCTCTTGCAGCTGATATTCATAAAATTCTTTTTTTTCTAAGGCTTCCTGTCGATGTGTTTCAATTTCCTTAATTCTCTTATCGAGTCTGTTATATTCTTTCGCCAGACTTTCCACTTCCTGTTTTATCTCCTGCCCTTTTTTTTCTAAAAAATGATCCAACAGCTTTTGATGATTGCTTTTATTCAACAACATTTGATGGGAATGCTGCCCCACAATATCCACTAGAGAAGACATAATTTCTCGAAGTTCTGTCACATTCACCCGTATATTATTTACATAAATTTTAGACTTTCCGTTTCGATCCAGTTGACGACGAACGACCACCTCTCCGTCTTCAATGGAAATTCCAAACTTTTGTAACTCTTCTTCCTGCTTTTCCGTAATATCAAAAACTCCTTGAGCCAGTAAGGAATTCTCTCCATCTCGAATCATATCCACAGAAGCTTTTTCCCCAATCAAAAGATTGATTCCCGATAAAATAATAGACTTTCCGGCTCCTGTCTCTCCTGTTAACACGACAAATCCCTCTTGAAATTCCAAGTCCAATTCTTCTATAATCGCTAAATTTTCAATTTTTAACTCTCTTAGCATAGTTTGTCTCCCCATTTCAACTTTTCTCGAATCACGGAATAATAATCTCGATTGTTAGGCACTACCAAAGTTAGAGTTTCTTCTGAATAAGAAATTTCGATTTTGTCATTTCCATCCAGCAATTTTTCATTGTTTCCATCAATAATACAATAGGCTTTCTCCTCCTCCACCAAAGAAACCGTCAAAGGAGAATTTGCATCCATAACCAGAGGACGCATATTAATGTTGTGTGGAGCAATCGGTGTCAAAATATACACTCTCATAGGAAGCGACACAATAGGGCCTCCGGCAGAAAGAGAATAAGCTGTAGAGCCCGTCGGTGTTGCAATAATAATCCCGTCTCCTTGATAATGATTAATAAAAACATCTCCGGAAAAAACTTTTAAGCTCACCATATTTTTTATGACACTTTCCCTCGTGATAACAACTTCATTCAAGGCTCTATATATCTTCCCGCCAATATTCACCTTTAAAAAATGTCTGACTTGAGATTGAAATTTTCCATCCAGAAAATTCTGATATTCTTGAAACATGTTCTCTTTTTTGATTTCCGTTAAAAATCCGAGTTGTCCGGCATTAATTGCAATAATAGGAATGTCCGTTCGAACAAATGTTTTAAAAGCCGTTAAAAGAGTTCCATCTCCTCCAATCACCACATAGAAATCTGCTTCCGCTTCTCTTTCCCGCGGCAATATTTCTATCCCCCGCTCTTCAAAAAAAGGAAGACTTTTTCGATACAATTCTTGAGCAATTTCTTTTCCAGTATTATAGTATAAATACACCTTCTTCTTCATCTTCCCTCCAAAGCTAATTGTTAGAACGTTCCCATAGGATCCACAGGCTTTAAATTAAATCGCAGTTCATAATATAAATGAGGTTCCCCATTGCTTGAAACTCCTAGAATTCCAATCACTTGCCCTTTGGACACCTTTTGATTGACGGAAGCTTTTAAGGAAATCAGATTTCCATAGACTCCAATGGTATTATATCCATAATCAATCATAATGACTTTTCCCAGTCCTTGAAAAGTAGAGGCATAGATAACGGTTCCTGAAGTTGCCGCCTTCACGGCTGCTCCCATCTTTGCCTTAATCTCAATTCCATTGCTCGAAACCTGTCCTGATTTCATCTGTCCATAGTGAACAACAATCGGTCCGTCTAAAGGTTTTATCGTTTTTCCAATTTTAGAATATGCCTGTGTTTTCTTTACAATCTTGGTATCGACTTTGGTTCGCGAACGAATAATTTGTTCAATTTGTCTGGCAATTCTGGCTTTTTCTTTACTTAATTTCTGAATACTTCCTTGATGTTGTTTCTTTTCTTGATTTAATTGAGCAATCAGAGCATTTTGTTGCTTTTGCTTTCGATCTCCTTCTGCAATATTTGCTGCCAATCCGGCTTGTAGCTTTGCAAGCTTAGCTCTTTCTGCCTCAATCTGCTCTTTTACGGTTTGAATATCTCCTTGAACTGTTTGAATTTTTCCCATTCTATCTAGATCACTGTGTAATAAGGTTTTAAAATCTTTTTTTACTAAGGGTTTATCTTCCAAATCTCCGGCATGTCCAATCAAATAATGACTCCAAGCAATCATTTTTGCATCATATTGTAATTTTTTACTCTCAAATTCCTGCTTACTTAGCTCCAGATTTTTCGTTCCATATTCAATCTTTTTACTAACTTCTATAATTTCATTTTGCATTTCCAGTCGTTTCCGAGTATTTTCTTCAATCTCTCTTTTTAATTGTTCTATTTGCTTTGCAATTTGACTTTTCTCTACATCAATTTTTTTGATTCTTGTGTTTTTTACTTGAATCTGTTTTTCAATATTTTGTATTTTTTTCTTCATATCCTTTACCTGATCCGAAAAACTGAATTGAAACAAACAGAGAAATACCAGAAAAAAAATTCGCCCTTTCACTCTTCCTCACCGTCAATTCCCAAAATAGTAATCGGTAGTATCCAAATCACAAGATTGATGATAAATAAGGTCAAGAAATGCCATAAAAAAGTATCCCAATAAGCCAGCAACAAAAAATCGCTCTTATAGGCAATGAAAATTTTTCTCACATAAACATAAATATTTAAAAAAATAAGTTCTCCTACAAAAGTGGACAGGGTAAAGGGAATTAAATTTCTTCTTTTAGCTCTCTTTAAATTGTATCGATCTTCCGGAATCACATTAATACAATTGAAAAAATCCAAAGCGGATACCGCTTTAAATAGAAAAATTAAAAGTCCGAAAATTAAAACGGCTCCTAAAGTGGAAACATAAGTTAATGTTTGATACATCCCATTATTCCTTTGAATATGTTCCAAATATCCCTTATCTTGAAAAACTTCCTTTACAGATTCATTGTCCTCTAAGGTTTCTCGAATTTTTTCAACATCACTTGTCTTTGTCAAATACACCACGATAGAATCGGTCAGAGGATTATCTTTCATCGGAATGGAAATATTCAATTCTTGTTGTAAGTCTTGAAAACTCTTTTCTTTCGATAAATATTGTACTTTTCGAACTCCCTCCATCTTCCAAAACATTTTTTCTAACTCTTCTTTTTTGGAATTTTCTAGATTATATTGTAAATCCACTACAAAAAAAGCCTTTCCTAAATGGATCTCCGATAATTTTCTTAAGTTCAAGCCGGCAGAAATAAAAATATTCAGAATAATGACCAAACTAATCACACAGTAAAAAATCCTTCTTTTCAATCGATTTACATATTTTAAGTTCTCTTTTCCTAAACCAAATACCTTATTCATATATTTTCTCCTATCTTTATGCACTCTTTCGACACGATATATTTCTTACTATTCTATCATAATTCCACAAAAATAAAAAGAGGACTTTCTGCCTCACCTTAGAAAATCCTCTCTTTCTTCTATTTCTTAAAATTTTCTCGAACGACCGCCACCAATTTTTCAGCTGTCAATTCATATTTTTCCAATAATTCCTGTCCTTTTCCACTTTGCCCAAAAACATCATAAATTCCTACTTTTTTGACTAGAGTCGGATGAGTTTCCGCTAAAAATTCAGAAACGGCTGCTCCCAATCCTCCAATGACAGAATGCTCCTCTGCCGTCACAATAAATTTCGTTTCTTGGGCAGCTTTCAAAATACTTTCTCCATCCAGAGGCTTTATAGAACCCGAGTTAATGACTCTGACAGAAATTCCTTCCTCCGCCAAAATATCTGCTGCTTTTAAAGCTTCCTGTGTCATCAATCCGCAAGAAACAATGGTAACATCCTTCCCATCTCGCAATGTGTTTGCCAAGCCAATTTGGAATTCATAATTTTCTTCCAATACCGTTTCCACATCCAATCTTCCCATTCTAATATAAACGGGTCCTTCATACTCCGCTGCTGCAAAAACCATTTTCTTGGTTTCTACTGCATCGGAGGGACATAGCACCACCATTCCCGGAATAGCTCTCATGATCGCGATATCTTCCACGGACTGATGAGAACCCCCATCCTCTCCGACAGAAATTCCTGCATGACTTGGAGCAATTTTTACATTTAATTTTGGATATGCCACGGTATTTCGAATTTGCTCAAAGGCTCTTCCCGCTGCAAACATAGCAAAAGAAGAAGCAAACGGAATCTTTCCGCAAGCTGCAAATCCTGCCGCCGTTCCTATTAAATCCGCTTCTGCAATTCCTACATTGATATGTCTTTCCGGAAAGGCTTTTTTAAATAAATCCGTCTTTGTAGACTTACTCAAATCGGCATCCAATACTACAATATTTTTATTTTCTTGTCCTAATTCGACCAAAGCTTCTCCATAAGCTTGTCTTGTAGACTTTTTCATTCGTTTTCCTCCTTTAGATTTTATGCTAATTCAGCTAAGGCTTTCTCTCGTTCTTCTGCCGTCGGTGCCGTTCCGTGAAATCCACATACATTTTCCATGAAAGAAACTCCTTTTCCTTTGACTGTTTTTGCAAGAATCAAAGTAGGTTTTCCTTTGCAAGTTTTTGCAGTTTCCAATGCAGAAAAAATTTCTTCAAAATTATGCCCGTCAATAGAAATCACATTCCATCCAAAGGCTTCCCATTTTTTATCTAAAGGTTCCACTCCCATAACAACATCTACACTTCCATCAATTTGTAAATTATTAACATCTACAAAAGCACAAAGATTATCTAATTTATAGTGAGCCGCTGTCATGGCCGCTTCCCAAATTTGTCCTTCTTGTAACTCTCCGTCTCCCATCATAACATACACTCGATACTCTTCTTGAAACAGTTTAGCATGGAGTGCCATTCCATTGGCAACAGATAAGCCTTGTCCCAAAGATCCTGTTGAAATTTCCACTCCCGGAACTTTTTTCATATCCGGATGCCCTTGTAAATGACTTCCGAATTTTCGTAAGGTCATCAATTCTTCCTTCGGAAAATATCCTCTCTCTGCGAGCACTGCATACAATGCAGGAGCCGCATGCCCTTTTGATAAAACAAAACGATCCCGTCCCTCCATTTTCGGTTTTGTAGGATCAATTTTCATTTCACCATAATACAAGGCTGTCAATATGTCTACTATAGACAAAGACCCTCCTGGATGTCCTGACTTTGCTTCACAAATCATAGATACAATTGACCTTCTGATATTTTTTGCAACACTTTCTAAAGATTTTAAATCTTTCACTTGACTACTCCTTTCAAAAAATACTTTCTCCTGTATTATATGATTATTTTAATGCAATGTCAACGAAATTCAATGTTCCCAAAAGTATCAACATAAGATATAATCCAAAGGGTCTCCAGATTTTTTTCTCATAAGGAATTCTTGTCAACATGTACAAAAATCCAAATATACTATAAATAAAATACTCCTCTTTTCTTTCCAAAAAAAGTAAGACAAAGAAAAAATTGAAAATAATAGTAAAGAGAAAAAAATATTGACTATTTTTAGGACTACAACTAATTCTTGCAACAGGAATTTTCAGCAAAGCTCCTGAGCCCCAACCATGTGGAAACAAGTCAAATATCATGTGAATCATCATGCCGAAAGAAAAAGAAGCAATCACATAAGAAAAAAGGTTTTCTTCCAGCTTTGTGTAATAGAGAACCACTAAAACAATTGAAAAGAAAGGACTGTGAGTAATAATACTTCGATGACGCAGTTTCCATTTAAAATCCCAATCCGGAAATTTTATTCCAATCAAAAAACAAAAAAAACTGACTACCAAACCCAGATATTCTATTTTCATAAGTAACCCCATTCTTTTAATGTCTGATATATTCTTGCAATAGGTAAGCCTACCACATTCCAATAATCTCCCTCAATTTTTTGAATAAAAATGGAGGCTTTTCCCTGAATTGCATAAGCTCCCGCCTTATCCATAGGCTCCCCGGTTGCAATATATTTTTCCATTTCCTCTTCACTGATTTCACGAAAGTATATTTTCGTCTTCTCAACAAAACTTTTTTTCAAGCCTTTTGTGACATGTAATAGAGCAACTGCGGAATAGACATAGCTATATTTTCCCGATAAGGATTTCAACATTGCCTTTGCTTCCTCAATATTCTTCGGTTTTCCAAAAATTTTATTCTCAACGACCACCATAGTATCACAAGCTAATATTAAAGAATTTTCATGTCCTTCTATAACTGCTTTCGCTTTTTGCATGGCAATTCTCTGCATATTTTCTTCAATGCTCTTCTCTTCATCAAAAACTTCCTCTGTTTCCTGACTACATACTTCAAAGTTCCAATCTAACATTTCCAGAATTTCTTTTCTTCTAGGAGATTTTGACGCAAGTATAATAGTTTCCATTTTGTATACTTTCCTTTCCATTTTTGTATCGTATATCATAAGCATGATTCTTTTCCAAAAAATAAAAAAAATGGCGCTTCCTAATGGACTCGAACCATTGACACTGCGGTTAACAGCCGCATGCTCTACCGACTGAGCTAAGGAAGCACTCTTTAGAAAAGCTTGGCAAATACATATCCTCCCGGGTCGCTTCCAACCAAGTACTTTCTGCGTATATGGGCTTAACTTCTAGGTTCGGAATGTGTCTAGGTGTACCCCCATAGCTATACTCACCAAGCATTGTTACTATAACATACTTTTTCTTTCTTGTCTATCGCTTTTTTCCCATAGACCTTCAAAACTGTATAGTAGTCTCACAAACTCCTGATTAAAATTTCGTTCGATTAGTATTGGTCAGCTAAACACATTACTGCGCGTACACCCCCAACCTATCTAGCTCCTATTCTCGAAGCTTCCTTTTAGAATACTTATCTTGAAGCTAGTTTCCCGCTTAGATGCTTTCAGCGGTTATCTATGCCAAACGTGACTACCCAGCTGTGCCACTGGCGTGACAACTGGTACATCAGAGGTTTGTCCATCCCGGTCCTCTCGTACTAAGGACAGATCTTCTCAATATTCTTGCGCCTACAGTGGATAGGGACCGAACTGTCTCACGACGTTCTGAACCCAGCTCACGTACCGCTTTAATGGGCGAACAGCCCAACCCTTGGGACCTTCTCCAGCCCCAGGATGCGATGAGCCGACATCGAGGTGCCAAACCCTACCGTCGATATGGACTCTCGGGTAGGATCAGCCTGTTATCCCCAGGGTAGCTTTTATCCGTTGAGCGACGACCCTTCCATACGGAATCGCCGGATCACTATGTCCTGCTTTCGCATCTGCTCGACCCGTCAGTCTTGCAGTCAAGCTCTCTTTTGCCATTGCACTCTGCGGTTGATTTCCATCCAACCTGAGAGAACCTTTGAACGCCTCCGTTACTCTTTCGGAGGCGACCGCCCCAGTCAAACTGCCCACCTAGCACTGTCTCCATACCTCCAAAGTACAGATTAGAATTTCAGCAGGGAATGGTTGGTATTCCACCGATGACTCCGGTACAGCTAGCGCCATACCTTCCCAGTCTCCCAACTATCCTATACATGCCATGCCAAAACCCAATACCAAGCTACAGTAAAGCTCCATGGGGTCTTTCCGTCCTACTGTAGGTAACCGGTATCTTCACCGGTAATACAATTTCACCAGGCCTCCCGTCAAGACAGCGCTCAAATCATTACACCATTCGTGCAGGTCGGAACTTACCCGACAAGGAATTTCGCTACCTTAGGACCGTTATAGTTACGGCCGCCGTTCACCGGGGCTTCAATTCGGAGCTCTCACTCCTCCTCTTAACCTTCCGGCACTGGGCAGGTGTCAGCCCATATACTTCGCCTTACAGCTTCGCATAGACCTGTGTTTTTGTTAAACAGTTGCTTGAGCCTCTTCACTGCGACCTCTCTGCGCTTTGTATTGCTTGTATACTCACACCAAGAGGCACCCCTTCTCCCGAAGTTACGGGGCCATTTTGCAGAGTTCCTTAACGAGAGTTAGCCTGTCCGCTTTAGATTTCTCATCCTGACCACCTGTGTCGGTTTCCAGTACGGGCAGTCTCTACTTTACCGCTAGAAGCTTTTCTCGGCAGCGTGGGATTTGCGCATTCCTCTTGCGAGTATATGTCACACCTCAAGTCTAACCTGGCGGATTTGCCTACCAAGTCACTCTACATGCTTCTACAGACTCTTCCGTTCGTCTGCGCGCATACCCTTCTGCGTCCCTCCTTCACAAAGTAGAACTGGCACAGAAATATTCATCTGTTTTCCATTCGCCTACGCATTCTAGCCTGGGCTTAGGTCCCGGCTTACTCAGGGAAGACAAGCTTTACCCTGAAAACCTTGGTCTTCCAGCGGGGGAGATTCTCACTCCCCTTCTCGCTACTTATTCCTGCATTCTCACTTCTGATACCTCCAGAGTTCCTTTCAGTCCTCCTTCGACGGCCTACAGAACGCTCTCCTACCATGTCTTACGACATCCACAGCTTCGGTTCATATCTTAGCCCCGTTACATTGTCGGCGCAGAGACTCTCGACTAGTGAGCTATTACGCACTCTTTCAAGGAATGGCTGCTTCTAAGCCAACCTCCTAGTTGTTTAAGAATCTCCACCTCCTTTCCCACTTAGATATGATTTGGGACCTTAGCTGGTGGTCTGGGTTGTTTCCCTTTCGACGATGGAAGTTAACTCCCATGGTCTCACTCCTGCGCTCTTGAATAATGGTATTCGGAGTTTGATTGAATTCAGTAAGCTATATGCCCCCTAGTTCAGTCAGTGCTCTACCCCCATCATTAAACACGCAAGGCTGCACCTAGATGCATTTCGGAGAGAACGAGCTATCTCCCGGTTCGATTGGCTTTTCACCCCTAAACCTACCTCATCCCCCAACTTTTCAACGGCGGTGGGTTAGGACCTCCACTGTGTCTTACCACAGCTTCATCCTGGACAGGCTTAGATCACCGGGTTTCGCGTCTACGCTCCACGACTCTTGCGCCCTATTCAGACTCGGTTTCCCTTCGGCTCCGTTCTTCTTAACCTCGCCATGAAACGTAACTCGCAGGATCATTCTCCAAAAGGCACGCCATCACCACCAAAGTGGCTCTGACCGCTTGTAAGCACACAATTTCAGGTTCTCTTTCACTCCCCTCCCGGGGTTCTTTTCACCTTTCCCTCACGGTACTATGCGCTATCGGTTAGAAAGAGTATTTAGCCTTACGAGATTTGGTCCTCGCAGATTCATGCAGAATTCCTCGTGTTCCACATTACTTGGGAGAAGAGATACAGCGCAAGAAAACTACCAATACAGGACTTTCACCTTCTACGGTAGACCTTTCCAGATCTTTCTTGTTCCTTTGCTTACGTCTGCGAAATAGCTTGCAGTTCTTTCTCTCTCTTTCCCGCTACCCCATATCCACAACGGCTGCATCCTTGACATGAATACGGTTTAGGCTCTACCCCGTTCGCTCGCCGCTACTTAGGGTATCGTTGTTACTTTCTTTTCCTCGGATTACTTAGATGTTTCAGTTCACCCGGTTCCCTCTTTCGTGTAAAGACATGACTCTTTACAGATTGCTCCATTCGGAAATCTTGGCATCCACGTTCGTTTGCAACTTCGCCAAGCTTATCGCAGCTTACCACGTCCTTCTTCGGCTCTTTCTACCTAGGCATCCCTTGTGTGCCCTTTGTTACTTTAATCTTGTTTTTTTCTTTGACAGCTAACTCTAGAAACTAGAGTTCTTTGTTCTTTATTCTTGTTTGTTTTTTGATCTACTATACAGTTTCCAAGGTCCATGCGCGAACCCTTCCAAAGAAGAAAGAACAACAAGAATACTCCTTAGAAAGGAGGTGATCCATCCGCACGTTCCCGTACGGATACCTTGTTACGACTTCACCCCAATCGCTAACCACACCCTCGGAGCATCCTTCCCTAAGGTTAGGCCTGCTACTTCAGGTGCAACCAACTCTCGTGGTGTGACGGGCGGTGTGTACAAGACCCGAGAACGTATTCACCGCAACATTGCTGATTTGCGATTACTAGCGATTCCAACTTCATGTACTCGAGTTGCAGAGTACAATCCGAACTAAGAATAGTTTTCTGAGATTTGCTCCCCCTCGCGGGTTTGCCGCTCTCTGTACTACCCATTGTAGCACGTGTGTAGCCCAGCGTATAAGGGGCATGATGACTTGACGTCATCCCCACCTTCCTCCTGCTCGTCGCAGGCAGTATCGCATGAGTCCCCAACTGAAGGATGGTAACATACGATAGGGGTTGCGCTCGTTGCGGGACTTAACCCAACATCTCACGACACGAGCTGACGACAGCCATGCACCACCTGTCACTACGTTCCCCCGAAAGGGCACCGGCGCATCTCTGCTCCGTTCGTAGGATGTCAAACGCTGGTAAGGTTCCTCGCGTTGCGTCGAATTAAACCACATGCTCCACCGCTTGTGCGGGTCCCCGTCAATTCCTTTGAGTTTCATACTTGCGTACGTACTCCCCAGGCGGATTACTTATCGCGTTAGCTTGGGCGCTGAGGTTTGACCCCCAACACCTAGTAATCATCGTTTACAGCGTGGACTACCAGGGTATCTAATCCTGTTTGCTACCCACGCTTTCGCGCTTTAGCGTCAGTATCTGTCCAGTAGGCTGGCTTCCCCATCGGCATTCCTACAAATATCTACGAATTTCACCTCTACACTTGTAGTTCCGCCTACCTCTCCAGTACTCTAGTAAGGCAGTTTCCAACGCCATACGGAGTTGAGCTCCGCATTTTCACATCAGACTTTCCTTGCCGCCTAGACGCGCTTTACGCCCAATAAATCCGGATAACGCTTGCGACATACGTATTACCGCGGCTGCTGGCACGTATTTAGCCGTCGCTTCTTCTGTCGGTACCGTCACTGACTTCTTCCCGACTGAAAGCACTTTACATTCCGAAAAACGTCATCGTGCACACAGAATTGCTGGATCAGACTTGTGGTCCATTGTCCAATATTCCCCACTGCTGCCTCCCGTAGGAGTAAGGGCCGTGTCTCAGTCCCCTTGTGGCCGTTCACCCTCTCAGGCCGGCTACCCATCATTGCCTTGGTGGGCCGTTACCTCACCAACCAGCTAATGGGACGCAAAGCTCTCTCTTAGCGCATCTAGCTTTCATGATTCCTCCATGCGAAAAAACCATAATATCCGGTATTAGCATCCGTTTCCAGATGTTGTCCCAGACTAAGAGGCAAGTTCTTTACGCGTTACTCACCCGTGCGCCACCCAAGTCCGAAGACTCGAGTCGACTTGCATGTGTTAAGCATTCTGTCAGCGTTCATCCTGAGCCAGGATCAAACTCTTCGTTCGATGTTTCTCAGTTTCACTGTTTTGATTTTTTTACACCTTGTTTGTGTTGTTTGCTTGTTGTCTTTCTTATTCTCTTTGTGAAGGTCCATTCCGCTCTTGCGGACATCTAGTATCTTACCACACTTCTTACTTCCCGTCAACTCTTTTTTTCTTTTTTTGAAAAAAATTTTTAAAGCATGGCAGAAAATAAAAAAGGCATCTCATAAGCCGGGTTTTGTATATGTCATCATTTATCTAGGATAAAAATTACTTTTTATCTCCAGCGACTTACCCTGAAAGTTGGACGAGCAATCCTTAACCTTTCCTATTTAGTCTTGCTTCAGAGGGGGTTTACCTAGCTTTTTTAGTTTCCTAAAAAACTGGTGGTCTCTTACACCACCTTTTCACCCTTACCATAACAATGGCGGTTTCTTTTCTGTGGCACTTTCCTTAAAGTTACCTTTAGTAGCCGTTAGCTACCCTCTTGCTCTATGAAGCCCGGACTTTCCTCTACTGTGACATAGCGTATGACTGAGATACCTTATTTTATTTTTTTAAATTTCTTTTTACTGCTCTCTTTTTTTCTTTTTCCAAAAGTCATGACCAATTTTTAATAATAATAATAGAATGATTCCTAGCGAAATGGCGATCCCTTTCTGAAATTCTTCCCTTTCCTCCACTTCTTGCATTAGGATTTCCGGTTCTGAAATTTCTACATTTTCTAGCAAATATTCCACTCCGTCTAATACCTGCAAAATATACTCTACTGGTTTTCCTTCAATGAGAATCGAGGAAGCATTATCCAAAGATAAATCCATCTTACTTTGTTCTTCCTCAATATCAATATCCTTACTAAAACGCAAAACCACCTTCACTTGAGTTGTCTTATCTTGACTGATATTCAAGATGACAGTTCTTTCAGGATCAGCCACCTGAAATCCTTCTCCTTCTGTCAAAGTATTGACATAAACTTTTACTTTCTTTTTACGATAAATCTCATGTATTTTTTCTTCAATCTTAGGAATTTCTTCCTTCGGAATAATATTTAAGGTGTCATTTACTCCCGCCCAAGCAATACAAGAGAGACATAGCATACATAAACCTAGAAAATACTTTCTCATAGATTCCCCTTTACTTAATGAACTGAAATACCGGTTTGGACTGAAAAATCTGAAATTTCAGAAAAGTATGTTCAAAATCTCTCATCAATAATTCTGCAAAAAAATGCTCCGCCTCATAATGCCCCATGTCAATCACATTCATTCCACACTCTTTTGCATCCAAGGCATCATGATAAGAAACATCTCCTGTAATAAATAATTCCGCTCCTTTTGATTTTGCCATTCTCCAATAACTCATTCCGGAACCGTTTACCAGACAAACTCGATGAATCATTTGTTGCATATCATTTCCGATATATCTTTGAAAAGAAAGTCCTAATTTGTGAGAAAGAAGTTTCTGAATCTCTTCTACGGATTTTCCCTCCGGATATTGAAACATTCTTCCGATCCCTGTCCCATCTTCTCTTTTTTCGAGAACAGTAGAGACTGTAACTCCCAGTTTCTCTAAAATATAATCATTCAATCCTGTTTTTTGAGCATCCAAGTTTGTATGTAAAGTATACACATTTATTCCATGTTTGACAAGCTTAAATATTTTCGCCCCTAAAACATCCTGTTGCAGTACTCGTTTTATTCCACGAAAAATAATGGGATGATGGCTGATAATCATATCAAAAGAATGAGTCACTGCAAAATCAATCACTTCTTCCGTCACATCCAAAGCCAATAAAATGTTATGTACTTCCTTTTCTGCATCTCCTACTAACAGTCCCACATTGTCCCATTCCTCTGCCAAAACTTTCGGATATTTTTTCTCTAAGATTGAAATAAAATCTTTTGTTTTCATAATTCCAACTTTCCTTTTAAGGTCGACAATTTATATATGGCATTCTCAAAAATATTCTGAGTAAAATTTTTTTTCCATTGAAATTTTTCTTCAATCTCAAAAATAGAATGCCTCTTTTCAACCAATAATCCAAAATAATAATTCAATACCTCAATTTCCATAGCATATAATCTATTTTTTATACGATGAAAATCCAACCTTTCTTCTATAATTTGCTCCATTGTATCAATTGCTGCATTCGATTTCAATAATTTTTTCAACATTTGATTTTTGTCTAAAATTTCTTCCTCTTCCTCCTGATGATGCTTCCCACAACATTCATGTTCCTCATTTGGATTATGCCCACAGCTGCATTCATGTCCTTCTTCATGATGATGTTCATGCTCGTGCTGATGTTCCACCTCTTCTCTTTTTCCCTTTAAAAAATTTTTAAAGCCAAATTTTACATCTTGAATTTGTGCATAAACAAAGAAAAACAGTTCTCGAATAATCCAAAAATCCAATGCTTCTGAATCTCTATCCACTCCTTTCATCAAACCGATAATTCCCTCTTGCACCAAATCCATATACGAAATTCCTTCTTTCAAATAAAACAAGGCATAGTAGAGAACTTTCTTCATTTCTAAGGCAATATGAGCCTCTCTTTCTTCTACCAAACGATCCGGGTCATAAGAACATAATTCTTCTATGTACTCTAAAACGGAACTTTCCAAAAGAGTAAACTCTTTTTTTTCAATCGCAACTTCGGCATCTTCCACTTCAAATTCCACTTCCTGCAAAGGATTTTCCTGAAGATATTGAGCAAATTCTTCATCCGAAAATCTTCTACGGAGCAAAAGTTCTTCAAATTCTCTTTGTTTCAATCTTGTCCTCCTATTCTCAATGAAAATAAGGGCAGACTGCCCTTATTCCACTTTAAAATCTTCTAATTTTTTTCTTCTACTTGGATGTCTTAATTTTCGTAGGGCTTTTACCTCAATTTGACGAATCCTCTCTCTTGTTACTTTAAAAATCTTTCCGACTTCCTCTAACGTTTTTGGAGAACCATCATCCAGTCCATAACGGTATCGAAGAACTTTTTCCTCTCGACTACTCAAACTTCCTAACACACTATCCAATTGTTCTCGCAATAAAGAACGGTTTGTCAACTCATAGGGTGTCAACATTTTCTGATCTTCCACAAAATCTCCCAACTCACTATCTTCTTCACTTCCCACAGGAGTTTCCAAAGAAATAGGATCTTGGTTCATCTCTTGAATCGATTTTACTTTTTCTACTTCCATTCCCAATCTTTCTGCTAAAATTTCAGGAGTTGCATCTTTCCCTGTTTCTTGCAGATAAATTCTGGCCTCTTTTTTTATTTTATTGATGGTTTCTATCATATGAACCGGAATACGAATGGTTCTTCCTTGATCGGCAATGGCTCTTGTGATAGCTTGACGAATCCACCAAGTCGCATAGGTAGAAAATTTATATCCTTTGGTATATTCAAATTTTTCCACTGCTTTCATCAATCCAATGTTTCCTTCTTGAATTAAATCTAATAATTTTAATCCTCGATTGGTATGTTTTTTTGCGATACTGACTACGAGCCTCAAATTTGCCTCAATCAAACGCTTATTGGCAAAATCATCCCCCTCCAGGGCTTTTTTAGCCAACTCTAATTCCTCCTTGTGAGTTAATAAAGGAATTTGTCCAATTTCTCGTAAATACATCTTGATAGGCTCATCTACTTTCATTCCATTGGATAATTCTGCCAACTCTTCATTACTTAACTCTTCTTCTGGAAGTTCTTCCAAATCGCTCGCATCAAAATCTTCTTCTTTATCCAGTAAATCTTCCAAATTTTCATCTTCCGGAAGTTCTTCAAAGGACAAATCCGTATCTTGAAAATCCTCTTCCTCTTCTCTCAATTTAGGAAATTCTTCCATTTCCTCATCTTTCTTACATTTCTTTGAAGTTGTTGTTTTGGAAGTTTCTTTAGAAGCTACTTTCACAGTTTTTTTCTTTGTTTTTTCTTTTTTCTCTTTTTCTAAGGAAGCTTTTTTCTTGATTTCAATTCCTTGTTCTATCATACCGCTGATCAATTTATCAATTTGTTCCAAAGGAAAATCTTCTTTGAGTTCATTGTTAATTTCTTCATATGTGATTACTTTCTCTTTCATTGCTTTTCGAATTAGGGAAAGAACCTTTTCATTTTTTATAAACTCCCTCATATAAGCCTCCTATTTTTCCTCTCTGAGTTTTAAATACTGCTGGTACATTTCTAAAAATTGTCCTATATCTTTTTTATTTTTCAATATTTTTTGTTCTAATTGCTTTAACTGTAATTGTTTGAAAGGATTTGTTGTCACTGTATTTTTAAATGTTTCTCTCGCCCAATCTCTACAAACAATTATTTTTTGTTCTTCTATTTTCTCTTCTTCTAAACATTCACTTAGCAATGCAAAGAGATATTCCTTTTCTTCTGTATTGTAATTCTCTTTTTGAAACATTTCTCGAATACTCTCTATCATAGTATTACGAGATTTCTCCTCTTTATCCTTTTCATATTGTGATAAATCTTGAAAAATTTTCCGAGTAAAATCAAATTGAAAAGGCATTTCTTTCAAAAAGTGATAATACTTTGCATCCTTCATTTCTCTATGTTGTTGTAAATCTAAAATAGAAATTTGAATACTCAATTTTTCCAACACGGAATACACTTCCTGCTCATGTCGAGAAATGGTTTCTTCCGGCAACACTTCTTTCCTGGAATGAAACCTTGTTTTTTTTCCTTTAGGAAATAATAAAGGACGTAATACTTGAATATCCATTCCCAATAAGTCAGAAAATTTTTGGAGATATAGCTCCTGCTCCAATTCCTTTGACAAAGATTGAAAAAACTCTTGAAATCTCTCAATAAATTTCTGCTTTGCTATAACATCGTCCAAAGAATATTCTTTTTTATAGTAAGCATACAAAAAATCAAATGCTTCCAAACATTCTTGAACTTCCTTTAAAAAAGCCTCTCTTCCAAATTTTTTTAAAAATTCATCCGGATCCTTTGCTCCATGAAGCTGCAATACACGAATATTAAAACTTTCCTCTTTCAATAAAAAAATTGCTCTTTCTGCTGCCATTTGACCAGCATTATCAGAGTCAAACGATAAAATCACATTATCTGTATATCTTTTTAAAAGTCGTACCTGTTCTCTGGTAAGAGCGGTTCCTAAAGGAGCTATGGAAGTATCAAATCCGTAGGAAACAGTGGATAAAACATCCATATATCCTTCCATCATCATAGCATAATCTTTCTGCTTAATGCTCGAGACTCTTTCTAAACCATATAATCCCTTTCCCTTTTTAAAAATGGGAGTATCTGGCGAATTGATATATTTGGGAATTTCCTTAGACTGCTCCAAAGTTCTTCCTCCGAAAGCAATCACTCTCCCTTGAATGGAATAAATAGGAAACATAACCCGATTTCGAAACACATCATAATACTGTCCGTTTTCTCGTTTTTTTACCAGTCCTAATAATTCCAATTCTTCTGCTTCATACCCGCGTTCTATCAAGTGATTGAATAACTGATCCCAAGAAGAAGAAGCATAGCCTAAGTTATTTTCTCGAATGAATTTAGGTCCCACTTTTCTTTTCACAAGATATTCCAAAGCTTCTCTTCCCACATTTTCAAAAATTAAATTTGTATAATATTGATGAGCTTCTTCCATGATGCTATAATATCTTTCAAATTTTTCATTTTCTTCTTTGCTTTGCTTGATTTCCCGCAAAGGTATATGGTATTTTTTGGCAAGCTCTCTCACAGAATCTTGAAAGGAAATTTTTTTATACTTAGAATAAAAGCTAATCGGATTTCCTCCGGCTCCACATACAAAGCATTTACAAATATTCTTTTGTGGATTGACTGAAAAAGAAGGATTGTTATCCGCATGAAAAGGACAAAGCCCTTTGTAGTTCGCTCCGGATTTTTTCAACTCTACAAATTCTCCAACCACATCGACAATATTCAATTGTTCCAGTAATCGATCAATATCTTCTTGTCGAAACATTTCCTTTCTCTCCTATCAAAAAATACTCCGTGATATATTATATTCTATTTTCCAAAAAATAGCAAACAGAAACGAATGGAACATTCATTTCTTTTGCCTGTTTTTTATAAAAACTTATGTTTTAGTTCATCAGTTTTTGTAATTCTTGTTGTGCTTTCCATGCTTTATATTCGTCTCGAACTTTATCTTGTACTTCTTCTAAACTTACAACCTTATCCTTTACTTCCTTTGTTTTTAAAAATAAATAGATGATTCCCGCTTTTGTGACATAATCATCCGCATAGATTTGCACCTTATTCATTTCTGCTTCATACATTGTCTCGACTAACTTTGCATCATTTACAAAGCCTGGAATCATTCCTGATTTATCGACATCCGTGAACATATGAGTAAATAATAAATTCTTATTGATATTTTTCAAAGTCTCAAAGGTTACTTCTTTTTTATCCAATTTTTCTTTGATTGTGTTCGCTTCTTGTAGACTCTTCGCAATGCTATCTTGGCTTGCAACCTCTCGAAATAAAATATGTGCTGCTTTTACTTTATTTTCTTGCACTTCTTGAATGTATAACAAATGTTTTCCAAATTGTGTCGAAATCACTTTTGGATAAATTTGAGCTGTTTTGGAAGAAAATGCTGCTTCTTCAAATTCTTTTACCATAGCTCCCTTTTCAAACCATCCTAGTTCTTCGTAGATAACAGTATCCGGAGATTTCTTTTGTAATTCCTCTCCCATTTTTGCAAAATTTTCTTTTGTCAATCCTTGTAAGGTTTCTTCCGCTTTTTTTTCAATCGCAGCAATATCTTCTTTGCTAGCTATAATTTTTAAAACGGCCATATTCACATCGATACTTGCATGCTGATTATATCTATTATGATTTGCCTGGAAAAACTTGGATAATTCTAGCTCATCAACTTGGACTTCCGACTTCAACTTCTCAAAAAAAGCCTTTCCGTATTCAGCTAATTGCACATTGATTGGTAGATCTTTAGAAACCACAACTCCTCTTTCTTGAGCTTTTTTTGCAAAGGCAATTCCCTCTTCAAATTGTTTTTTTACTTCCTCGGTTACCTTAGCTTCCTCTTCTCCTGTCATCAACATCAATTGAGTTACCCTGTCAGCCATATCAACATTCGTAATCTTAAATCCGTCTTGTTCTTCTACTACTTTCATTTGTAGTTTTTCATATTCCGGAGCCAGTTTCTCCAATTTCATCTCATTTCGTTTTTTTGCTAGAGCTTCTTGGTATAATAAGTTTCCATCTTTTCCCACTTTCTTTCCTTCTTCCTGAAATTTTTCTATTACTTTTTGAAGAAGTAGATTTTCTTGCAACATTGCTTGAAACGATTTTTTACTATAACCTTGCACACTTAGCATTCTCTTAAATTGCTCTTTATTTCCAATGGATTCTTCAATCTTTTCATATTCTTCTTTCACTTCAGAACTCGGAACTTTAATCTTCATATCTTCCGCTAATTGTAGAGTTAACTCATCATTGATGACTTTTTGAAAGGCAATCAAACTGATTAAATCTTTACTTGTTTTTCCTTGACCCATTTTATTCAATTGATCCAGTAAAGCATTTTCTTCTCTTGCAATTTTTATCTTAGAAATTTTTTCTCCGTTTAATTGATAGGCGTACTGCGTCTCTCCTGCAGAACGATGTTGTAATAAGTTTGTAAAAGTCAACCATGCTCCTGAACCAATCATCGCAATTGCAACGATAAAAATAACTGGTTTCATCATTTTCCGAAATTTTCTAATTGCCATGTTTACCCCTCTCTACTATTTGATGTCCAATCCATATTTTCTAATCTTTTCGTATAAAGTAGTTCTTCCAATTCCTAACAACTTAGAAGTCTCTTGTTTATTCCATCTTGTTTTTTGAAGCGCAGAAGCAATCACAACTTTTTCTACTCCATCTAAACTATAAATTTCTTGTTCCAAAATATCCTTTAGCGGTCCTACTCCAATCACTGTTTTATTTTCCAAAGTAGCCGATTTCATTTTAATTTCCAATGGTAAGTCTTCAACATCCAATATCTTTTCATTCGATACCAAAGCCATTCTTTCTACCATATTTTTCAACTCTCGAATATTTCTCGGATAGGAATATTCCATTAAATACTTCATTGCTTCCCCAGAAATAACAGGAGTGTCTCGGTGTAACTCTTTTACAATTCGATTTAAATAATAACTTACCAACAATGGCACATCTTCTTTTCGCTCTCGTAAAGGTGGAACAACAATTGGAAAAGCTGTCAATCTGTGATATAAGTCTTTTCTGAATCTTCCTTGTTCTGTTTCTTCTTTTAAATCGATGTCACTTCCGATGATAAATCTTACATTGACTCTTCGAACCTTCGTTCCTCCGACTCTTCGTAATTCTCCATATTCAATCACTTTTAACAGTTTCGATTGAATTTTTAAATCCATGAGAGCAATATCCTCAATATAAATAGTTCCTCCATCAATTTCTTCCAATAAGCCTTTTTTACTTGTATTGGCTCCGATGAATGTTCCTCTTTCATATCCGAACAATTCTCTTTCCAAATTTTCTTCCGGAATCGTTGCACAGCTTACTTGAATATAGTCTTGTTTTTTTCTGTCACTCTTTTTGTAAATTTCTCGAGCAATGACTAACTTTCCAACTCCTTTTTCTCCACTGATTAAAACAGGCAAGTCGCTATCTGCCACTCTATCAATTAAATTTTTCACTTCTTTAATTTTCGAAGATTGTCCGATAATTTCCGTTTCATGTTCTAATTCTGCTAATTTTCCATTTATTTTCTTATTTTCTTTTAACAATTCCAAATTATGCAATACCGGTAAAATCACTTTGTCAATGTCGGATGCCAAAACTGGTTTTGGTAAATAAGAATAGATTCCTGCCTGCTTGATTTCTCTTTGCTTTTCCGGCGTAATATCATCAAACAGAGCAATGGTCGCAAAATCTTTTCCAATGCTGCTCAATTTCTTTTTCGCATCAAACAGACTAAACCATGTCAAATATTCATCTAATAACACAAGATCAAAATCACTTTCCCGTAACATATCTATCGCGTCTAGTAAATTATTAAACGTTATCACTTCATACTTTTCCGATAATTCTTTTCGGATTTGCTTTAGGGTTTCTTTCTTTTCAGAGATTGCCAAAATCGCATTTTTCATATTTTATCCTCCTATTTTTTCAAAAATCAATCATTTTTCTTATAAAACACATCACACTGTATTATAACTGATATACTGTTTTTTTTCAAGACTTATTGTCAAAATAAATGTAAAATATCTTGGATGCTAATAAAAAATATCAATGCTAAGAATAAGAACAAGCCCACTTTATGAATTTTCTCTTCCCATTTTTTACGAAAAGGAATATGTAACATTTCTAAAAAAACAAATAAAATTCTCCCTCCGTCCAAAGCCGGGAAAGGAAGAAGATTTAACAAACCCACATTGATAGATAAAAAGACACTAAGCCATAAGATAGAAAGGAGTCCTTGTTTTGAAGCTTCCCCCACGACCTGTAAGATTCCGATCGGTCCTGAAATTTCTTTTACACTCATTTCTCCTCGTACCATCTTCCAAAGTCCCTGTCCCATATCAGTAATAATTGCGACAAAACTGCTATTTGCTTTCCAAAAACTCTGTACTAAACTATAAGGTGTATGTGTCACTTTCGGAGAAACCCCTAAAAAACTTCGATTCTCTTTTTGCATCAGAGGAATTTGAAAACTTTTTTCTTCGTCATCTCTCTCTATTAAAATTTCAACTTTATCCTTATTTTGAATTGACTTTCCTATATCTGTCCATTTAGAAATTACCTTTCCTTCTATTTTCAAAATTCGATCTTCCTCTTTTAAATACTGAGCAGCCGGACTTTCGGCTATGACAGCTCCCACAATGGCTTCTTCTGTATACTCCACATTTCCTACATGGAAATGCAAGGCTGTCAGCAATACAAGAGCAAACAAAAAATTCATGCAAACTCCTGCAATCAAAACAATAAATCTCTGATAAGAAGGCTTTGTTGCAAAACCTCCTTCCACTTTAGAATCCAATTCCATTCCTTCAATAGTGACATAGCCTCCCAGAGGAATGGCTCGAAAAGAATAGGTTGTCATCTCGGTCTCATAGCTATATATTTGAGGACCCATCCCAATAGAAAATTCGGACACCGGCATATGAAAAAACTTTGCAGTCGTAAAATGTCCCAATTCATGAACCAAAATAATAATTCCCAATACAATAATAGAAATCAATAAGGTCATACTTCCCTCACTTTCTCCCAAATTTCTTTTTGAATCTCTTCCATACTTTTAATTCTCTCTCCATCAACACAGGAAATTCTTATCCAATGATACCTCGCTGCCATATCACAGGCATTTTGATAGGATTTTTCCAAATACTCCTGATTATTCTCATGAATATCTTTTACACTCTCTCCTGTCATCTTATTCTTTCTCTCTCTCATCAGTTCTTGTGCCTGTTTGGTCGGCATATCTAAAAAAATAACGAAATCCGGCCTTGGAATTTGAAATTGTTCATACTCCAAGGTTTCCAACCAAGATAGATAGTGTTCTTTTTCTTCTCCCTGTAACTTGGAAGCCTGATGAATCATATTGGAAGGAACATAACGATCCGCAATGAACAATATATCTTCCTGTTGGTAGTCATATCCCCAATCTTTCTGATAAGAAGCATAACGGTCAATCGCATACATGGCAGAAACCGGATAAGGATTCACTTTTTCTGCGTCCAAACCAAATTCTCCTGCCAAGTACATTTTCACCGGTTCACAAGCCGGACTGCTATAATTTGGAAAAGATAATTTTCTTGCTTTTCTTCCCTGTGATAAAAACTGTTCCAATAGCAATTTACTTTGCGTTTCTTTTCCGCTGGAATCCGTTCCCTCAATTACGATGATTTTCCCCATGTTTTTCCCCACTCCCTCACCTCATGGTCTTTTTCTAAAATCTGTTCCAAGGATTGTATATCTTCCTTTGGAAATTTTTCCATCGCCGCTTGTATCATTTCATAAATCTCTAAAAATCGTATTTTTTCTTTTAAAAAATAATCCACCGCAATTTCATTTGCCGCATTAAAAACAATCGGCATACTTCCTCCAAAGCTTCCCGCCTTTCTCGCCAAAGCAATCCCTTGAAATACTTCTGTATTAATCGGCTCAAAGGTCATTTCCAGATATTTTGTAAAATCTAAAGCTTCCAATACAGGATTTTCCAAACGCTTCGGATAGCTGAAAGCATATTGAATGGGCAACTTCATATCGGTAACTCCCATCTGTGCCATGATAGAATGATCTTGATATTCTACCATAGAGTGTACAATACTCTGAGGATGCAAAATGGTGTCAATGCTATCATAATGGAATCCAAATAACTCATGAGCCTCAATAATTTCCAAGCCTTTGTTTACTAAAGTGGCAGAATCTACAGTAATCTTTTTTCCCATAGACCAATTTGGATGTTTCAAGGCATCTTCTACTCTAACATGTTCCAACTCCGCTTTGGTTCTTCCCCGAAAAGCTCCTCCACTGGCAGTAATGATCAAACGTTTCACTTCTTTTTTTTCATTTCCCTGTAAGGCTTGAAAAATAGCAGAATGTTCACTATCCACCGGAATAATTTCTGCCTTCGAATATTGTTGCAACAAACGGTTAATGTAGGAACCTGCGGATACCATAGTCTCTTTATTGGCTAGAGCAATTCTTTTTTCTTTTTCAATTCCTTTTATAGTAGCTCGAATTCCTACAGCCCCGCTAACTGCCGTCAATAAAATATCATACTCCTCCACGGAAGCCAGTTCTTCCAATCCCTCTTCTCCACAAAAAAATTGAATCTTTGGAAATATGGTTTTCAATTCTTGATACGCTTCCCAATATCCTACCGTCACATATTTCGGATGAAATTCCTGTATTTGCTGCTTCAATAAGTCGATATTTCGATTTCCGGATAATCCCACAATTTGAAAGCAATGGGGATTTCCACGAACGACTTCCAAACTACTTCTTCCAATACTTCCTGTAGAACCTAATACAATAATCCGCTTCATAATACTGCTCCCATAACATAATACATAATTGGTAACACAAAAATCATACTGTCAAATCGGTCTAGAATCCCTCCATGTCCTGCCAAAATTTTCCCGGAATCTTTGATTCCACATTCTCTTTTGAACAGAGATTCTACTAAATCTCCTATTTGAGCTGCCAAACTCACTCCCATTCCTAAAATCAAAGAAAAAATCAACAATTCTTCTTCCGTTTGGGCAAGAAACAAGGAAAAATATTTCAACAATAAGTAGGCTGCAATCACGGTACAAAGAATTCCTCCCAACGAACCTTCCACGGATTTTTTGGGACTGATTTCCGTAAAACCTCGTTTGAAAATTTTCCTCCCAATCGAAATTCCAATAAAATAAGCAAAGCTGTCACAACTCCATACCATAATTTGTAACAACAATATCAGTTGCCCTCCATTTTCCCAAAAACTCCATTTCAAAATATGGGAAAAGAAATAGGAAACATAGACCATTCCCAATACAGTATTCCCAATTTCTGTCGAAGCATGTTCAATCCGGTTGGTAAAAACCCTCTCGACAAACATAAGTACCAAAGCAAAGACTAAAATAGCAATTTCTCCTTCTACTCTTTGCCCTTGTGTCCAAAAAATATAGTTCGGTAGGGCAAGACTTCCTAGCATTCCAATATATTTATGGACTCGTCTTCCACTGTATTCTATCATTCGATAAAATTCCCAAGTTCCTATTCCCACAACAAAATTAGTAAAAATCAATAGAGGAAGTCCCCCAAATAAAATCACAAAAATTAGAATAGGAATTCCTATGAGTGCAACGATAATTCTACTTTTCATAAACTCCTCCAAAACGGCGTTCTCTTTTTTGAAAATTTTCTAGTGCTAGGTTCAAATCTCTTTCCTCAAAATCCGGCCACAAGGTATCTGTAACATAAATTTCAGCATAGGCCAATTGCCAAAGTAAAAAATTGGAAATTCGAAACTCTCCGCTCGTTCGAATGATAAGTTCTGGATCTGGTAACCTTTGGTATAAACGAGAAGAAATATCCTCTTCGGAAATGCTTTCCTTTTTTTCTTGTAACAAACGATTCACCGCATCCACAATTTCTGCTCTTCCTCCGTAGTTAAATGCAATATGAAAGGTAATTCCTGTATTTTGAGAAGTTTTTTCTTCCAAAGCTTCGATTTCTTTCAAAAGAGCCTCAGATACTTTATCCTTTCTTCCGGACACTAAAAAGCGAACATTATTTTTCATCAAATTTTTTTCTTCCTTTTTCATGTACTTCGAAAACAACTTCATGAGAGCCGATACTTCCTCTTCGGAACGATTCCAATTCTCCGTCGAAAAAGCGTATACTGTGAGATATTGAATTCCAATCTCTCCTGCGTACTTCAATATTTTTTGTAGCGTTCTGGCTCCTTCTCGATGCCCCAAGGTTCTTGGTAGTCCTCTTTTTTTTGCCCATCGTCCATTACCATCCATAATAATGGCAATATGTTTCGGAACTTCTATTGACATATATGACACTTCCTTAAAAATTATTTTATCATTACATTTTAACATAATTTTCTATGTTTTTCTATACAGATTTATCTGCCCTCTCTTTTCAAAGTCGCTGCTCTCCTTTTTGTCATGAAAAAACACTGAAAAATAAAAGAAAAAGAATTTCCAGAAGCTATCCTCTATCCAAACAGTCTTTGACCTATGTAAAATAAATAGTAAAGCAAAAAAAAGATTGAGATTCTTTCTGAACTCAATCTTTTTGCTTTTGTATAAACTTATACCGTTGTAATTTCTTTTTCTTTTTTTGCCAGTAATTCGTCCAACTCTTTAATTGTTTTATCCGTTAAAGCTTGTACCTCTGCTTCAAATCTCTTCAATTCATCCTCTGACATACCACTTTCTTTATCTTTTTCAATCTTTTTTAAAGCGGTGTTCATATCTTTTCGAATATTTCGAACGGCAATTTTTCCATTTTCGGCTTCTTTTTTTGCCAATTTTACATATTCTTTTCTTCTTTCCGCTGTTAATTCAGGCATAACCAATCGAACTACTCTTCCGTCATTATTCGGATTCATTCCTAAATTAGCCGCTAAAATTGCCTTTTCAATTTTAGAAATCATCGTTTTATCCCAAGGATCAATGACTAATAATCTGGCTTCCGGTGCAGATACTGTTGCAACTTGGTTTAAAGGCATCTCCGATCCGTATTGTTCTACTTTAATAGTATCCAACATAGCGACACTTGCTCTTCCGGCACGAATGGACGTGAATTTTTCTTTTGTCGCTTCCACAGTTTTTTTCATTTTACTTTCACATTCTTGAATAACTTCTTTTCCTGTTGTCATATACTTCCTCCTTCTTCTTACTCCGCTACAACGGTAGTTCCAATTTTCTCTCCTAAAATGACTTTCTTTAAATTTCCGGGTACCAAAGAATTAAATACCACAATCGGCAATTTATTTTCTCTACATAAAGAAATTGCCGTTGCATCCATCACTTTTAAATCCTTATTTAATACTTCCGTATAGGTTATTGTTTCATATTTGATGGCGTCCGGATATTTCACGGGATCTCTATCATAAACACCATCTACCTTGGTTGCCTTGATAACCACATCTGTATTCATTTCAATAGCACGTAGTGCCGCAGCTGTATCCGTTGTGAAATATGGATTTCCTGTCCCTGCTCCAAAAATAACAACTCTACCTTTTTCTAAATGTCTTTGTGCCTTTCTTTTGATAAAAGGTTCTGCAACTTTAGGCATCTCAATTGCAGTTTGTACTCTTGTTGCCAGTCCTATTTTTTCCATTGCATTTTGTAAAGCCAAAGAGTTAATGACCGTTGCCAACATCCCCATATGATCTCCTGTGACTCGATCCACCCCTTGTTCTGCTCCTGAAAGTCCTCGAAAAATATTTCCGCCTCCAATCACAATAGAAACTTGCACTCCTAAATCAACAATTTCTTTAATTTGCATAGCATAAGAATTGATGACTTCGGAAGAAATTCCAAATTCCTGTTCCCCCATTAAGGCCTCTCCACTCAACTTTAATAAGACTTTTTGATAACAAGGTTTTTCCATTCTTTCATTCCTCCTCATTGATAAAAGAAAATTGATAAAAAAGGGATGCTCCTTGCATCCCCTATCTGAATAACTATCCTTTGATTTGAGCTGCAACTTCTGCGGCGAAATCTTCTTCTTTCTTTTCGATTCCATCTCCCACTTTATATCTTGTGAAAGAAAGTACTTTTAAATCTCCTGCATATTGTCCAACAGTTTCTTTATTTTCTGCTTTTACGAAAATTTGATTCACTAAACAATTTTCTTCATAGAATTTGTTCATTTTTCCAATTAAGATTTTTTCAATAATTTGAGCAGGTTTTCCTTCTTCTTCCAATTGCTTTCTCGCAATTTCTTTTTCATGTTCCAAATCAGCTGCCGTCACTTCTTCTTGACATAGATATTTCGGATCCATTGCTGCCGCATGCATCGCAATATCTTTTGCTTTGTGAAGATTTGCTTCTGTTGCTTCTCCAGTCATTTCTACGATAACCCCTAATTTTCCACCTAAGTGAGAATAAGTTTCTACAAATCCATCTTTTGCAACTGTTTCATGAATTCTTCTTAAATTCATGTTTTCTCCAATCTTCGCAATCAATTCTGTCAAAGCAGCTTCCACTGTTTTTCCAGCCTCATATTCTGCTGCTTTTAGTGCTTCAATGGTATTGATATTTTTATCCAAAGCGATTTGTACCAATGCTTTTCCAAAATTTTTAAATTCTTCGTTTTTTGCGACGAAGTCTGTTTCAGAGTTAAATTCCAATACAACAGCTTTTTTATGATCTACGGTAACCCCGTCGAAAATCAATCCTTCTGCCGCAATTCTTCCAGCTTTCTTTACTGCTTTTGCAATTCCTTTTTCTCGTAAATAGTCAATGGCTTTTTCAATATCTCCGTCATGTTGCTCCAATGCTTTTTTACAATCAAGCATTCCGGCTCCTGTTCTTTCTCTTAATTCTTTTACTAAACCAGCTGTAATTGCTGCCATGTTTCTTACCTCCTATTGATAGTTGATTATTATTCCGCAGATCCTTCTTCTACTTGAATTTCTTCTGAAGCAGGTTCTACCGTTTCTTTTCCTTGATTTCCTTCTACAATTGCGTTTGCCATAACAGAAGTGATCAATTTTACAGATCTGATAGCATCATCATTTGCAGGAATAGGGAAAGTTACTTTATCCGGATCTACGTTTGTATCAATCATAGCGAATACTGGAATTCCTAAATGGTCTGCTTCTGTTACAGCCAATTCTTCCATTTTTACGTCTACTACAAAGATAGCTTGAGGTACTTCTTTCATTTCTTTAATTCCATTCAAGTTTTTAGCCAATTTTGCTAATTCTTTTCGGAAACTAGCTGCTTCTTTTTTCGTATAAGCAGTATCTAAAATTCCTTCCTCTTCCATTTTTTCCAATTCTTTTAATCTTTCAATTCTTCCTTTAATAGTGGAGAAATTTGTTAACATTCCTCCCAACCAACGACTATTGACATAGTACATTCCTGCTCTTTCTGCCTGTTCTTTGATTGCTTCCTGTGCTTGCTTTTTCGTTCCGACAAATAGAACTTTTCCTCCATCTTCGACGATTTTTCTCATTTCATCGTAAGCAGTTTCGATTTTCTTTAAAGATTTGTGTAAGTCAATCACATGGATTCCATTTCTTTCTGTAAAAATATACTTTGCCATTTTTGGATTCCATCTTTTCGCTTGGTGTCCGAAGTGAACTCCGGCTTCTAATAGTTGTTTCATAGTAATTACTGCCATTTTTTCCTCCTAAAATATTTTTTGGTTTTTCTTCCATTCATCTCAAAACTAAGCGACCTCATCAGCACCCTGCCTAGAAATAATGAATGTGTGTATTAAACAACATCATATCCTATCATTTTTTTCATTCTGTGTCAAGCATTTCTCTCAATTTCACATAATCGGTCTTCCCTGTTCCCAAGATAGGAATTTCTTGTTTTGTCAGAATTTTCTTTGGAATCCATAATTCACTGTACTGTTCCTCTTTCAAATATTCCAAAATGTCTTTGCTGTCCATCTGTTCTGCTTCTGTAAAAAGAACCAATTGTTCTCCTTTTTTCGGATCTTGCACCGAAAGAACCGCCAATTTTATGTCCGGATATTTTTTCTGTAACACTTCTTCCACAGCAGCCAGTGACACCATTTCTCCGCCAATTTTTGCGAAACGTTTCGCTCTTCCTAGAATATGTACAAATCCGTCCTCATCTATGGATACGATATCTCCTGTATCATACCAACCGTCCGGAAGGCTTTCCAACTCTCCGTTTTTCAAATATCCTTTCATGATATTTCTTCCTTTGACGAAAAGTCTTCCTCCCTCAGCAACTCCTTCCACTTCTTCTAAACGATACTGAATTCCCGGTACCAATTTCCCGACACTGTTCTTCTTTTGATACATTGGTGTATTTACGGCTAAGACAGGACTGGTTTCGGTAATTCCATATCCTTCCAAAATTCGCACTCCAAATTTTTCCATCCATATTTGAGAGGTACTATCCTTTAATTTTTCCGCTCCCACAATGGCATATTTAATATTATAGAAATCGTATGGATTCGCCTGTTTTGCATAACCTTGAAAGAAGGTATCCGTTCCGCAAAGAATGCTTGCATTGCTATCATACACCAATTCCGGCACAATTTTATAGTGCACCGGAGAAGGGTAGAAAAATACTTTAATTCCTGATAAAATCGGTAAAATGGTCCCCACTTCCAATCCAAAAGAATGAAACATCGGCAACATATTGAAAAAAACATCACTTTCATTGAAAGCAAAGACAGAGGAAATTTGGTAACGATTCGCCTGTAAATTTTCATGATTTAAAGCTACCGCTTTCGGTGTTCCTTCCGACCCGGAAGTAAATAAAATGGTCGCAATATCGGAAGAATCCACTTTCGGAGTATATCTTCGATAATATCGATACACTCCTATCCATTTTTGTCGATAGCTCAAGGCTTCCTGCACCTGTTCCAAATAGAAAACTCGAACTCCCGCTTCTTCTATTTTTTGAATGACAGCTTGCAATTCCATAAGAGTTACCATTTTTTCCGCAGTAATTAGAGTTTGAATTCCGGAAGTGTGCAAACAGGAAAGAATTTGAGCTTCTCCCTGTGTAAAATTTACCATAGCAGGCACTTTTCCCACGGATTGCAAAGCAAAATATGCTACGACATTCGCCAAAGAATTTGGCAATAGTAAGGCGACATTTTTTTCCGAAATCTTTTCTTCGAAATATCTTCCCAATATATAGCTCTTTAAAATCAATTGATAATAGCTGATACTTCGACGTGCAATGTCTTCCGCAATCATATGCCCCTTTCCATGTCTTTTTCTTGCTGTCAACAAAGCACGAAACAGAGGAGTTGCAATCGGAGAAGATTGATACATCATATTTGTCATAATCGTATATAACTGATCCCCGATTTGCTTTCTTCTCAAAGAAGGGCTGACTCCTTCCTCCACTTTGATTTTTGTGGGAGGAAGTACTGTAATTGTAATTTTTGGAAAATACGTCGTCTTAAATTTCGTTTTCAAATAAGAAAACTTAGAAAATTGGGCCCCGTCAATCCGAACTGGTAAAATATTCGCATTAGCAGCATTTGCAACGACTCCCGCCCCCTCATATACTTTCATCAAAGAACCCGTCACAGTAATTCTTCCCTCCGGAAAAATAATACATTTTTGGTTTTTCTTCAATTCATCAATAATATTCTTTAACGCAACCGGATTCGTGGGATCCAAAGGATGCAAGCTTACCACCGATCTAAAAATCTTGACCCACCATTTTTTAGCAATGTGCGTATTGATTGCAAAAATCAATCTTTCCGGCATAAAAGCCGCCACTAGCAAACCATCCAATAAAGAGGTATGATTGGCAATCAATAAGACTCTTTTTCCTGCTTTTTCAAAATATTCCATGCCTTTGACATCCACTTTAAAAAAAATTGCCAACAAACTTTGAGCAATGGAACGAGGCAAAGCGTCCGGCAACATCGTCAAAATGTAAAAAGCAACCAAAATGCTTACCAAAGACAGAAAAAAGAAAATTTGAGGAATGGAAACTCCTAAATGAAATAGTAACATGACAAAGACGGATAGAAATACCATTCCGCAGGCATTCATAATATTATTTCCCGCAATAATTGTTGCTAAATATTTTTTGGAGGCTCTTGTTTGTAGAAAGGTATTCAAAGGAACCAAGTACATCCCTGAAAAAAATGCCAAAAGAAATAAAATAATTGCCATACGAATTCCCACAAAACTTGTAAAAAAAGGAACTGTATGCAGATTTTCAAAAGGGGGAATATAACGATTCGTTGCCCAATACAAAGCAAACATAGACACTGCCATTCCCAAAGAGCTCAAAGGTACATAGGTCGGATGCACCACTCCCTTTAAGATTTTCGTACAGAGATAAGCTCCCAAGGAAATTCCCAATGCAAAAATTAACATAAAAACGGAAACCGCATTCCTTGAAGTTCCCAATACCGATTCACAAAGAGGATAAATGAGCAACATCACAACGGCAGCCAAAGACCAAAACCATGAAATTCCTAAAATAGTCTGGTAGATAACTTTTAATTCCGATACTTTTCGATAAGTAATCCGGATGTCTTTCAAAATATTTTTATGCAGTTTTGCTTTCGGTCGAGGAGCAGGCGAAACGGGGATGAAAAAACTGCTGATAAATCCTATCACAGCACTACTGAACAAAAATCCTAAAACAAAGATAGGAGAATGCAGATAAGTTCCTAAAATCGTTCCGAACAAAACTGCCAGATAGGTCGAAGTATCGATGAAAGCGTTGGCGGAAATCAATTCCGCTTCTTTCAAATGTTGAGGTAAAATAGAGTATTTCAGAGGTCCAAAAAAAGCGGACCTCATACTCATCACAAATAAAGTCAGTAAAATCATGGAATATTGTCCCGAGTAAAAAAAGAAAATACAGAAAAAGATTCCTATAATTTCGATTCCTTTAATAATCTTTACAAGACTGTTTCTTTGAAATTTATCAGCAAACTGTCCTGCGGTTGCCGAGACAAAAAACATGGGTAAAATCGTAATCACATTGACGCTGCTGATTAAAATTCCCTTTTCTGTCAAGCTTCTCTGCAAATGATACGTAATAAAAGTAATGATTGCCATCTTCAAAAAATTGTCGTTAAGAGCTCCCAAAAATTGTGTCAGAAACAATGGCAAAAATTTTCGTTGTGTCAATAACATAGTACCTCCTAACGATTATTTTCTTTTAAACTTCTTCGAATATCTCTTTCCATATCCCGCTTTGCAATACTTTCCCTCTTGTCATATGTTTTCTTCCCTCTCGCCAAGGCAATTTCCACTTTCACATAGCCATGAGAAAGATGAACATCCAAAGGAACAATGGTATAGCCTTTTTGGCTTACCTTTTCATGCAAACGGCGAATTTCTTTTTTATGCAAAAGCAACCTTCGAACTCTTTTTTCTTCCGGATTATAGATACTTCCATAGGACCAAGGAACAATGGACATCCCCATGATAAATAACTCCCCGTTGATAATTCGCACAAAGGATTCTTTAATACTTACTTTTCCTGCCTTTGCCGATTTTACTTCGCTCCCCTGTAATTCAATTCCCGCTTCGAACTTCTCTTCCACGAAATAATCGAAATATGCTTTCTTATTTCCTGCTAATATCATAGTAACTCCTTTACCAACCTTTTTGCATAACCAATGTCGGTACTGCTTCAATCTCCAATTCCTGTAAACTTGCCTTTACGATGACAATTTTTACCTTATCTCCCATGTGATATTGATTTTCTTCCTGTTCTCTGTCCAACATTGCATATTCCCTTTCATCAAATTCATAAAAATGACGGGATGACACGACATCCCAGCTGACTTCAATATGCTCTTCCGTTTCAAAGAAAACACGACGATTGCTAAAACCGGTCACCATAGCCGAAAATTCTTCTCCCACTTGACTCATCATATATTCCACCAATTTAATTTTTACGCTCTCTTCTTCCACTTTCATTGCCACCCTCTCCATTTTAGAGATATGTTCACAAATTTTTGGCAACTTCTTGGTATTTCGAGATAATTCTTTGGCACTGGGATAAGAGTTTAAAACGGAATGTAAAATTCGATGTACTTCCAAATCCGCATATCGACGAATCGGAGACGTAAAATGGGTATAACATTCGGAAGCCAAACCGAAATGTCCTACATTTTCCATACCGTATCGAGCTTGCTTCAATGCCATCAATATCATTTTATGTACAATTAAATTCACGCCTTTTTCTTTGGAATCCTCTATCATCTCTTGAAACTGCTTCGGATGTACCTCTTCCAAATTATGAACCCGATAATGAAAATTCTTAAGACTTTCATTCAATTTTTGCAACCTTTCTCGTTCCGGCTTTTCATGAACTCGATAAACGGAGGGAATTTCCATCCAGAATAATTTTTCGGCAACCGCTTCATTGGCGGCAATCATAAAGTCTTCAATGATTTTCTCCGCCTCTCCTCGCTCTCGAAGTTTGACATATTGAACCTTTTCTTCCTCATCCAACACCAACTTAATTTCAGATAAATCAAAATCAATGCTTCCTCTTGCATATTTTCTTGCCCTTAACACTTTGGACAAGTCTAACATCGTCTCTACCATATCTTGAATATCCCGATATTCTTTTAAAGTTTCTCCCTTCCCGTCTATCATTTCATTCACTTTGGTATAAGTCATACGATGAACACTTCGAATCACGGACTTATACATATCGACTTGCACTACTTTACCTCTTCCGTCAATTTCCATTTCACAAGTGAAGCATAGTTTATCTTCCTTCTCATTCAAAGAACAAATCCCATTGGAAATTTCCTTGGGAAACATCGGAAGGACTCGATCCACCAAGTAGACGGAATTTCCTCTTTTTCTGGCTTCCAAATCCAATTCGGAATCTTCGGGAATGTAGTAAGAAACATCGGCAATACAAACCAATAGTTTATAATTTCCATTTTTCATTTTTTCCACATAGACAGCATCATCCAAATCTCTTGCATCTTCTCCATCGATCGTAATAATGGAGTAGTTTCTCAAATCCCGTCTGGAAGAAATTTCTTTTTCCGAGACGGTCTTGGAAATATTTTTTAATTCCGTCTTGACTTTTTTCGGGAAGTCTTCACTCATTCCTTCCCGATAAATCAAAGCATCCACCATATTTTTGGTGTTGTAAGGATCCCCAAGGACTTCGACAATTTCTCCCTCCGGCTTTCGTTCCTTATCTCCCCAAAAATAAATATCAACGACTACCAGCTCTCCAGTTTGAGCTTTTTTCATCTTCCCTCTGGGAATGTAAATATCTTTTCCGAAAGCATGTGTCGGTCGAACGAAGCCGAAGTCGGAACGACGTTCCAAAATTCCCACAATTTTTTGCTTCTCTCGGCTGACAATTTCGACGACTTCCCCCTCACGCCCATGTTCGGCTGTTTTGTCCTTCGTAATACGAACCAAGACGCTATCTCCATCGAAAGCTCCATGAAAAGCTGTCCTGGGAATAAAAATTCCCTCTCCCTCTTCCGTGTCTACAAAAGCAAAGCGTTCCTTAATGATACTAAATGTCCCTCGTACAAATTCTTCTCTCATCAGCTCTCCTCCTCTAAGCTCTTCTTCCATTCCAAAGTATTCGAATGAAGTATGGCTCCCGTCGATGACAAATACTCCAGCTTATGTTTTATTTCCATTAAAATTCCCTGATCTAAATCTTCATAGGTTTTTTCTCGAATGATGTTGACACTTGGATAATTTCGAGTTTCTTCAATCGCATCCGCAATATACACGATCTTCCCCACCAAAGACATCCCTGCCTTTCCAACGGTATGATAACGAATCGCTTCCAATACTTCCTCATCTTGAATCCCAAAATTTTCTTTCACCAAAACGGAGGCGACAAAACCGTGTAAAATCTCTCCGTTCTTTAAATCCTTCTCCGATAAGTCTTCAAAATGTTCCCTTCTGCAAATTTTCTGCATTTCTTCCAAAGGCATTTCTTTGGCACAATCATGTAATAACGCTGCCAAACGACATTTTTCAATATCTGCTCCATTCCGTCTTGCCAAATTCTCCGCCTCTTTTACTACAGACAAAACATGAGCAAAGCGTTTTTTAGAAAGGTTTTTTGACAACCAGATACAGTAACTTCTCTCCTCTTCTCTCATCCTACAAGACCTGTACCTTTCCTTCCATCCCCAATTGTTTTAAACTTTGCTCTATTGCTTCTACACTTTGTACCTTCGGTTTTTCGTTGCAAAGAATGTAGACTCCGTCCTCTGCAATATAAATATTTTTCAAAGTAATCTTCTCTTTTTCCAATTCCTTCTCGTAGAGATAGTCCAATTCTGCTTGCACCAACACATGTAATTCCTCTGACCTGCTTTCTTTCTCTTCCAATTTTCGTTTTTCAGAACTTCCGTCAGGCAAATACAGCAAGTACTCTTTTCGAGAAGAATCTTCTCCCGCTTTCTCTACTTTTGTGGCATCACGTACCACTCTCGAAGAAGGAAAACTCATATAAATTCCTCCTACCAAAATAGCAAAAACCCAAATAACCACAGTGACTACTTTTTTCATCTCTTCTCCCTCCTATCGTTCAAAGAATTCTCGTATTCCCGCTGCGATATCTCTTGCAATCTGTCTTTGATTTTCTTCCTGGATCAATTTTTCAACATCGGAAGCATTGCTGATAAATCCCATTTCCACCAGAATACTCGGTCCGTTAAATCCTCGTAGTACTGCAAAATTTGCCCCATGAGAACCTCCATTTCTCATTCCTAGACTTCTGGCAATCTTTTGGGAAATATTTTCTGCCAAAGGGATGGATTCCGTTTGATTGTGCTTATAGGCAATTTCTCCTGAAATTTGAGCAATGGAACTTGATTTTTCTCCGAATTTTTCTCCGAAACTATTTTCATACTGAGCAATTCGCTCTGCATAAGGCGAAGACTTCTTGGAGAAAAAATAGACTTCCACTCCATTGGCAGCAGTGTTTACCGCTGCATTTACATGCAAACTCACAAACAATTTGGCTCCTGTCCGATTTCCCATTTTTGGTCTTTCCGAAAGCGTAATAAATTTATCAATATCTCGAGTCATGATAATATCATACTCTCCTCTCAATTCCTCTTTCAAATATTTTCCAACCGAGAGAACAATATCCTTTTCACGATAAGTTCCTCTCACCGCTCCCGGATCTTTTCCACCATGTCCCGGATCTATGACAATCCATTTTTTCTTATTGGAACCTTGACGAAAAATCAAAGAAACCGACTTACTCGCTTTCTCAATTTTATAGGACAATTTATTTTTTAAACGACAGGTAACTCCGACACTTCCCCCATAGTCTTCTATGTTAAAATTTTCAATATAGGGATTTTCTGCCAGAGCTATTTTTTTTGTCAGCGAAGTTTTCGGAATTTCCAAAAATAAAACTCGACTATCCTCATCATATGCCTCTGTAATGTTTCCTGTCACGGCTCCGTTCAACTGAATTTCAATTTTTTCTCCCCGATCCACTACTTTTTGAATTTCTACTGCAAAACTAGAAAAACAGACAAAGAGAAAGAATAAAATGCTAAGACTTTTTTTATACATATGTTTCTCCTTCGATAATGAAAAAACGACAATAGTACTATTGTCGTTTTTCTCTTTTTGTTTTATTTTACAATAGTAGAGATAGAAGTCTTTCGAACTGTTAATTTTACTCCCTTGTCCACTTTTACATCCACAAAGTCTTCTCCGACATATAAAATCGTTCCTTTAATTCCGCCTGCTGTTACCACTTCCACCCCTTCATGTAGAGAATCGAATAATTGTTTTTGTTCCTTTTGTCTTTTTTTGTTAGGTCGCATTACTAAGAAATAAAAAATTGCTCCCCAAACCAAAACGATTAGTATAAGATTTCCATATTTTTCCATGTCACCACTCCTAATTTTTATTCTTTTTTTCAGTATAGCATACTATTCTTGCTTTCTCAATGATTTTATTGAAACAATTCTTTTATTTTATCAAAGAGTCCTTTTCGTTTTGGATAATTTTTTTCTTCCAAGCTTTCTTCAAATTTATGCAACAATTCCATTTGATGTTTGGATAAGTGGGTAGGAGTTTCAATATTCAAACGAATCAACAAATCCCCTCTATAATTTCCTCGCAAGGACTTCATTCCTTCTCCGGAAAGTTTCATCATTTTTCCTGTTTGAGTTCCTGCTACAATTTTTACTTTCTTCTTTCCGTTTAAGGTAGGGACTTCCATCTCTCCTCCTGCAACGGCAGTGGCAAAAGTAATGGGAACATCACAATACAAGTCAATATCATTTCTTTCGAAAATAGGATGAGGTTTTACCCGAACATGGACATACAAATCTCCAAATGGTCCTCCTGTTGTACTTGCATCTCCCATTCCTGTCAATTTTAATTTTTGTCCGTCATCAATTCCTGCTGGAATTTTTACTGTTTTTTCCACTTTTTCTTTTTCAGAACCTGTTCCATGACAATGAGAACATTTCTTTTCCGGAATTTTTCCTGTTCCATGACAATCCGGACATTCGCTTACATTTTGGAAAACTCCAAAAGGTGTTCTTTGTTGAACTTGAATTCTTCCTGTTCCATGACATTTACTACATTGTTTTACCTTTTTCTCTTCTGCTCCGGTTCCGTCACAGTGACTACATTTTCCTTTTCGGTTATATTTTACCGTTTTTTCTACTCCAGTATTTGCCTCCTCTAAGGTAATTTCTACCTGTAATCGTAAATCATCCCCGGGCTGCACACTGGACCTTCTTCGAGATCCCCCTCCGAAGCCTCCTCCAAAAGCGGAGCCAAAGAAATCTCCAAAAATATCTCCCAAATCTTCAAAACCACCGCTGAAGCCTCCTCCAAAACCTCCTGCTCCTTGCTCAAAAGCGGCATGTCCGAACTGATCATATTGCTGTCTCTTTTGAGGATCTGACAAAACTTGATATGCTTCATTGATTTCCTTAAATTTATCTTCTGCCTCTCTTTTTTCTTGTTCACTTGCACTGGTATACTTATCTGGATGGTACTTCATCGCTGCTTTTCGATAGGCTTTTTTAATATCTGCCTCTGAACTTCCTTTCGTTATCCCTAGCACTTCATAATAATCTCGCTTTTCCATAAAAACCCCTTCCTCTATTCACTCTTTTACATCTCTGTAATATTTTTCATCTTATTAGCACTCTTTGCATAAGAGTGCTAAATTGTAACTATAAAATACTACATTGGAAGGACTTTGTCAAGAACGATTTTCTTCTTTTTTATAATATTCTACAACTTCTTTCCACATATCCCTTGCTTTCATAATATATTCCAAAACATCTCTGGCGGCTCCTTGTCCTCCATCATGGGCTGCTACAAAATCGACCATAGTCAAAACTTCCGGTGCGGCATCTCTCGGACAGGAAGAAAAACCTACTTTAGCTAAAATTCCTAAATCGTTGATGTCATCCCCCATATAGGCAATTTGTTCGGAGGTATAGGAATATTTTTTCAAAAATTGTTCCAAATCTTTCGCCTTGTTTTTAGAGCCTTGAATCAAATCGACAATTCCTAATTCTTTCGCCCTATCTGCCACAATGCGTGATTCCTTTCCCGTGATAATTCCCACCTTTTTTCCAAGTCGTAACCATTGCCCGATGGCAAAACCGTCTTTCGCATAAAAATGTTTTAGGGTATTTCCCTCGTTATCTCGAATAAGTTTCCCATCCGTTAAAGTTCCGTCAATATCAAAAACGATCATTTCTATTTTTTCCAACATGGCTTTCCTCCTTTTTTTGCAAGCTTTAAGCTCCTCTTCCAGTATAACAAGAAAGCACTAAAAAATCCAGTCGAGGAAGCGAAAAATTATTTTCTAAGTCAGAAACGTTGAATTTTTTTGGAAAAAGGAGTATGATATAAAAGAAGGACATAAAAATAAAGGAGGGAATCATGTATACCATCATCAAAAAAAACGAATGGAAAAGTTTAGAATGGAGTGGCGGAATCACAAACCAACTTTATATTTATCCAAAAACTGCTGACTATGCCAGAAGAGATTTTTCCGCAAGAATCAGCATTGCAGAAACAAAAGAAGCTAGCCGCTCCCAATTCACACACCTACCTGGAATCGATCGCTTCATTTCCAATTTGGAGGGAAATATGCAATTGGAACATGAAGATCATTATAATATTGAGGTCCATCCTTATGAAATTGAAAGATTTCAAGGCTCCTGGATTACTTTTTCGACAGGAAAATATCGAGATTTTAACTTAATGCTACAGGGAGTTATGGGGGATTTGTACTTCAAAGAATTGACAGGAGATATTACCCTACATCTCCAAGAAGCTTTGACCTTCGCTTTCATATATATCATTGAAGGAAGTGTCATCTTGGATGGACAAGTAAAGTTAGAAGAGTCTGACCTTTTGATCGCTAACAATCACAAATTGGATATTAAAACGAATTTTGCAAAAGTATATTATGGTTTTGTAAAAGAATGGGAGTCTTAAATTCTGAAAAAAGTTATTTGCTACAGCCTGGCAAATAACTTTTTTATTTTCTCTCTAAAAACCTCCGTAAATCCGTAATATGTTGCCGAAAATAATTCTCTCTTTTGCTCTCAAACATTAAAATTCTCTTTAAAGAAATTACTGGACATACTTTCCCAAAAAAACTGCACCCATAATCTTGTTCCAAGATTATGGGTGCATAGAAATCAAAAGTTACACATCCCTAGAAATAGAACAAGTCCTAAGAGCCCAAGAAGAGGTCTTGATTCAATTCTACTTGGATCGAAAAACCAATCAACGTTTACAGAACTTTTCTATAGACGAAGATTCCCTAAAAAAAATCTTTCAACAAAATCAACTCAGGTATCAAATCGAAGAAAAAGTAAAACTAGATACCATTTTTATTAGAAATGCTCAAAAAGCAAGAGAAGTGTTCAAAAATACAAAACTTGAGAATTTTCAAGAGCAAAAAAACAAATACAATGAAAGGAAAGAAGATATTCCTCAATGGATCCCTGTTTCCTCTTTACATCCTATGATCTATTCTTCCATTCAGAATTTGAAAAAAGGTAAATTGGCAAAAGAGCTTGTCGAGTTTGAAGGAGGAGCACATATCCTCTATTTGATCGATAGAGACCCCCCAAGAGAAGCAAGCTATGAGGAAGCAAAAGAAACCCTTATTTCCGAACTTAAGCAAAATGCCTTTCAAAATCTTCAAAGACAACTTATAGAAGAAATGATTCAAGAACCAAAAACTTTAGAACATACTTTATCCGATAATTTACAAATACAACAGGAGGAAAAACATGATTAAAACTTTTTTTGTCATCTTATCCATGCTCTCTTTCGTTGGATGTTCCAATTCTCAAGTAGAATCTCAGAAGGACCAACTTCAAAGACTTTTAAAACTTTCTGAACAAAAATCTCAATTACAACTCAAACAAAACGAAGAGAAAGAAAAAGATATTCAAGAAATCGCGCAACACACAGAAAATAATAAACAAGATAATACAGAGGATGAAAAAAAACTTTCCAATAAAAAAGAAGACCCTCATGCAGGGAAATCCAACGGACAAATTATCCTCTATGAAATGCAGCGTGTTGCCCAACAAATGGATTCTTTACAAGAACAACTTACCCATTATCGAGACGCAAATGAAAAATTACTACTGCAAAAACATAATTTACTCCAATTAGAGCGTATCAATAATGCCGGCTTATAATTACTCATACAGGGGGGAAGATTTTTATGATTTATTTTGATCAAGTCCAACGTCAATTAAAAGCTTGCTTGAAACATAGCAAACATTACAGCTTTTCTATCAGTCTTTTGGTCGCGTTCCTTATCTCTGGAACCTTTGCCTTTGCATCTACTCCTTCTCCAAAAGACAAGCCTTTCTTCAAATCTCGTAAACAGATTCATACCGAGATTCTTAACCATAAAATCCATATCGATACTTTTCTTTTGAAAAACTTAAATTTCATCCAAAATGCTGACCTAAAAGCTAAACTTTTACTACAAAGAGCTGACTTCTGGATGAAACCTTTACACGACTCCTTTCAATTCTTTTTCCTTTACGATTGGAGAAATTATAATAAAAATCGAAACAGAAATACACATAATTTTAAAGGAAATGAGTTTGTTCAAGATAATACTTTTGCCAAAGAATACGGTCAAGTTTATAAAGGAATAAACTATGGTGCTTATGGGATTATCAAAAATCCTTTTGAATTCGTCGATTCCGTCGATTTCGGCGCTAATATCTCACCAAAAGCTATCCAGGAGAAAGCCGTCTCTCCACCGTCCGTTACCCCGAAAGAGGTACGTTTCTCACAAGTGAGTGCTCCAGAAGTCCCTAATATTACAGTACATGCTCCCAATGTGACACCACCAACTCCTAAAACTCTTGTCACTCCTACTGCTCCAAATATAAATGTGTCAGCCCCAGCCGCAATATCACCTTTAGAGCAAATTACAGTGGCAGAAATAGCTCCGCTTAATATAAATGTAACTACTCCAACAATTTCAGAACCCTTAACAATAGCTGCACCAACTGTGCAAGCACCTGCGACACCAGATGGATTTACGCCAAGATTGATTACGCCACCGGTAGCACCAAAAGATATCATAGTAAATCCTCCAACGATAAATCCACCAAGTTTAACAGGAGGAGGAGCTAATCCTCATGCTAACAAATATTATTGGTGGAATGGAAATGATGGAGCAATATCACAAATCAGTTTAAAAAAAGGAACTTTTGATATAAAGCCTGATAATAATATTATAAATGTGCAAAGTTATGATGCAGTAGCTTTTGGGACAATAAATCCACTTGGAGTTAAACCAATAGATGGAGAATATACAGTAAATCAAAGATTTTTTCATACATTGCTAAATGTTCCTTATTCTGAATATTCTTTAGATGTAGAGATAAATGTTAATCGTAATAATTTTGAAGTAATTAATTTAGAAACTGAAGGGACTGTTCAAGGAAATTTAAGTAATAGAGTAGCTGAAAATTTAATAACACAATCAAAAGCTGACACATTAAAATCTTATCAAACTTACTCTGGTATAAAAGGAGAGAATGATACAGAATTATTATTTATAAATAAAGGAAAGGTAAATTTAAATGCAGAAGGAAGTACCTATATCTTTATTACTTCACATAATGATGGAAATTTAAGAACAAACTATTTAGATAATGAAGGAACTATCAAAGCTGCTGGACAAAAATCAGTTATAATAAAACATACTCCAGATACTAATCAGGCGAAAGCTTGGATTTATTCTAATAATGGAAATATGATAGCAAGTGGTAAAGAGTCAGTTGTATATGCTGTAGCTTATAAATATTTGGGAGCTGGAAGAGCTGCTTTTGTCAATGAAGGCAACATAGAAGTAAGTGGAGAAAAAGCAATTGGTGTATTTCTTCCAAAAGACTCCACGAATTCTAAAATGCGAGATGGTTATTTAGTTTGGCTTAAAAAACCAATTAAGGTAACTGGAAAAGGCTCTATGGGGTTTGTTGCTCAAAATACAGGTATTATGAATGGGAAAAATTTAGTGAAATTTGAAATTACTGGAGAAGAGGCAATAGGAATTTTACAAGATGTGGAAGGAAAGGGAACAACTAAAACGGCTGGAATTATATCTATAGAAGGAGGCTCTAAAAACATAGGAATCTATGGAAACCAAGGAAAACTAGAATTAGTTAAGCCTGATAATAGCAGTGGAGAGACTTTAAGTAGTATAGATATGAAAGGTGGAAGTGAAAGCTTTGGGATTTTGGCAGATAATGAAAGCATTATAGATTTTGCTGGAAATGCAAAAATCACTGGAGGAACTGGTCAAAAATTAGCAGTTGCAAAGGCAAAAGGAATAATAAATTTAAAAGAAGATGTTGAAATAGGGACAGATTCTAATTATATCGAAAATAGTGTTTCTTTATATGGAACTGATAATGGTTCAAAAATAATTCTAGAGAAACCAGATAATTCTAAATTTTTCTTGAAAGGGAATTCAGTTGCTGCTTATGCTAAAAATAGTGCAAAAATTACAATGTCAAGAACTAATTTATCAACAACATCTACAATAGATATAGAGAGTATGGATAATAAGGGAATAGGTTTATTTGCAAGTGAAGGTGGAGTAATTGATGCAGATAAACATTATATGAAAGTAAAAAATGGAAGTGTTGGTATATCTTCTATAAAAAATAATTCTTTAGTTAATTTTAGAAATGGTAAATTATCATATAATGGAAATGGTTATGCAATTTATTCTGATGGACAGGGGAAAGTAGATTTATCTGGAACAACAATTGAATTGGAAGGGAAATCTACAGCTTTTGATGTGGACCTAACAGGAAATTTACCAATAACTTTAGATAGTAACACAAGAATAAGTGCAAACTCAGATGATGTAATAGTATTTAACTTAAAACATGCAACAAATTTAACAACCATTGGTGGAATAGAAAATACGATTAAGACAGCAATTCAAACAAAACTACCTTCAGGGACGAATTTGAGTAATTTATTTGATGGAAGTACATCAACTAAATATAAGGTAGCAGCTGTTGATGGTGGAAACATTATAATAGGAAACTTAGATAAAACAGGAATTTCTACTGATACAGCACCAGAAAAAAAAGATGGTTTCCAATTCTATAATCGTTTCTTAGGACAAAGACTTGTGGCAACAACAAATTCAGGAAGTACAATATCTGCTAAATTAAATAATTCCCAGGCAGTAAACTTCAATAATCAAGTAGTTGGCCTAGAGATGAATTCAAGTAAAAATGCTTCTGCTGTAACGGAAACTGCTATTAAACTTGTAGATTCAACTATTCAAGCTGAAAGAACAGACACAGGAGCAGGAGCGGTAGGAGCCTTTATTAACTACGGACAAGTAGATATAGATTCTGGTTCAAAAATTGAAGTGGAACAAACAAAAAATAATACAGGAGCAGTGGGAGTTTACTCAGTAAACGGTTCTGAAGTTTCAAATAAAGGAACAATTGCAGTTGGCGGAGATAAATCAATCGGTGTACTGGCTATGGCATACAGACTGGATTCTTCAAATAATAAAGTTATTGATGAATTTGGAACCGGAGCCCTTGGACAAGGAAAAATTAAAGTAGAAACAGCTGCTGGAAGTAATATCACAATGTCAGGCAAAAACTCTATTGGTATCTTTGCTGATAATAATAAAGACTCTGCTACTGCTGATAGTGAGCATTTAATCGTAAATAAAGGTACTATCACTGTTGGAAAATCTGACAGTGGAAATGCTATTGCTATCTATGGAAATAATGCCACTATCAAACCTGAAAGCGGTACTTTGAAAATCGGAGAAAATGCTATTGGTATTTATGCTAAGGATTCTATTGTCGGAGAGGATAATAAAGCTCTAGGGACAGTCAACTACACTGCAGATGGAGGAATTGGAATTTATCTAAAAGATGATGGTAATACTTCTAAAACTATTCTTAAAGGAACTACTCTTGCTCTTACAGAAAGTGATGGAACTTGGAATAAAAAAATCGGTATTTTTACTGATTTGGCAACTGATACCACTCTAAAAACTAAGATTGAAGTTGGATCTTTAAATAATGTGACAGCATACTACACTCAAAATAAAAACCTGACTGTAAATGCAGATGGAAAAATCAATGAAAACAGTGTTGGAATCACAGGAGCCGAAGGAAAGAAACTGACTTATGGAGATGGAAGCGCTGATTTCAACTTTGAAATAGGTAAAAATTCAACAGGAATATTAGCTAAAAAAAGTGGAGTAGATTTAAAAGAGAAAGCTACATTAAAATTAACTGGAGAAAGTGCTATCGGTATTTATTCTAATGGAGTAAATGGAACAAGTAGTAATATCACTATTGCTGGTAAAATAAATCCAGATAAAGATAAAACCATTGGAATATATGCTGTAAATGGACCTACAGTCGATACTAAAGATGGAACTTTTATGGACTTTGGAACTAATGCTACAAACAGTATCGGTCTTTATTTAGCCGGTTCTAAATGGATTCATGATTTTAATGGTACAAGTAGCGGCACTCTTATTAATTTTACTTCTGACCATACAAAGAAAAATATATTTGCATATATGCAAGGATATAAAGATGGGGCTAATGTTAATGGAAGTTCAATCTCTTTAGGAAAAGAATTTAAAGTAAGTCCTACTGGTACAGCTTCTGCAACAGCAAGAACTATCGGAATATATATGGATACTACTGTAAAAGGGGGATCCGGAGAGTTTGCAAATAATATATTAACAGGAACAGGAAGCGATGGAAGTATAGCAGTTGAGAAGAAAGGTATTGGAGTTTATGCGAAAAATGGGGATACTAGTGGAAATAAAACAAATATATTCAAAGTGAATAAACTTTCTTCTAAAGGTGAAGGTTCAGTTGGTATCTATACAGATGGAAACCTTTCCTTAACGAAAGAAACATCAGATACGATGAAAATTACTGCAGAAGATAAGGGAATTGGAGTATATGGAAATAAAGGAAAGATTACTGTATCAAATGATGATACTGAAATTGAACTTAAAAATCAAGGAACAGGAATATATCTAACAAATGGAAGCTACTTAGATAGCGGAAAACTAACTTTAAAGAATAGTACTGGTTCTGCAGCAGCAGGGGTGTACTATATAAAAGGCAGCTCAAACTCACAAGTAACACATAATACAGAACTGACTGTAAATGATGGGAATAATATTTTAGCTCTTTATGTAGATGGTGGAATAAATCTAAAAAATACTAAGCCTGTAAATATTACTAAAAATCAAGGAAATGTTGCAGCCTTTATAACAGGAAATTCTAAATTTACAAATGATGCAGATATCACTTTGGAAGGAACTGGAATAAATTTACAACAAGCACTAGGAATTTATGTTCAAAGTGGAGAGACAATAAATAATGCAGGAAGGACTATAAAAGTCAAGGATGAAGTAACCGGAAGTCTTTCTGTCGGAATGGCGGCAGTAAAATCTGCAGGTACACAAGCTACAGTAAATAATGCAGGTACTATCGAAGTTATGGGTGATACTATCGGAATGTATGTTGCTGATCATTCATCAGGGACTAATAGTGGAACAATTACTGCGAAAGATTCCGGAACAATGAAAGCAATTGGAGCTTATGCAAAGGGAGCGAATGCTTCATTTAAAAATACAGGAACTGTTTCCTCTGACAATATAGCTTTAGCCCTAGAAAACACCACAGTAGGAAAAGTAATCTCAGGAACTTTAAAACTAATAAAAAATAATGCGGTTGGTGTTTATGCTAAAAATTCTATTATTGATTTTGATCTAGCTCCTGCTACTACAAAAGAAAAAACTGTGGCATTATTTGCACAAGGAAATACAAAGATTAGAAAAACAGTAACTTCAGCTGCAGGTAAAGGTCATGTAGGAGTATATGTAAAAGATTCTAATGTAAAATTTGAAACAGGATCTAAAGTTGTTGTAAATAATGGAGAAGGAACAGATTTTGGAACAGGAATCTTTACTGCTAAAGAATTTAGCGGAGATATAAAAACAGATATTCAACAAAATGGAGATAAAACTATAGGACTGTTCCTAGGAAATGATGTAGGGGCAGGTTCTACCGTAAATTATACAGGTACTATAGGTGTAGGAACAGGAATTGGAGTTTTTATTCCTGGTAATTCTAAGTTTGTATCAACAAATACTACTTTTGACGTCAATGGAGGAACAGCTGTTTTCTTAAAAGGAGGAACCGTAGATTTAGGAAGCGCTGGAACAGCAAGAATCAATTTTGGTTCTAATGGAGGAACAGCTGTATACCAAGATGGAGGAACAATAATTACTGGAACAGGATTGACTGTCAATGGTAGTGGTAGTTTCTTAGCGCTTAAAAATGCAGATTCCACGATTAATTCAATCTTAAAAGTTGGAGCAGACGGAATTGGAATCAATGCTATTTATGATGCTTCTGGTTCCAATCACTCTCTTACCCTTGGAAGTTCTGGTAAGATAGAATTAAATGGAAACAAAGCTACTGGAATCGCAGCTTCGGTAAGTGGGTTAGGTTCTAACAAGGTAACGATAAAAAATGAAGGAACTATCAAAACCATTTCAGGAACTGAAACCGTTGGAATTTTTACAAAAGGTGCTCATGTTGAAAATACTGCATCTGCAAAGATTGATATTGGAGAAAACGGAATTGGAATTTATACTACTAATGATGGAGCTGATCCTAATACTACATTGACAAACAAGGGTGAAATTATTCTTTCCGGTGATGAGGCAATCGGAATATTAGCAAATAAGCCAAAGACAACAGAAAGTTTTGTTGGAGGAAAAATTACTGGAACAAAGGATACATTAACAGGGATCTATGTAAAAGAGAGTGAGGCGCCAACCAATGTGAAAGATTTTACAATATCTTTGGGTACTCATGCGAAAGGATTGGTATTTGATAAAGGAAAAGATTTCACAGTCAATACAACAAGCGCTAATAATAAAATTACAATCGGAGATACTCTAGATAAAACAAAACGAGGAATCGGAATTGCTGCCATAGAAACTGGAGGAACCATAGAAAAAACCGATGTTCTTGTAGGAACAGATTCCTTAGGATTGTATGCTAAAGGTAAAGAAGTAGAATTCAAAACAGGAATGTTGAAATCCTCAACAGGGAGCTCTATTCTTGCTTATGCTGATAAGAAAGCTACGATAAAATTAAATACAGGACCTTTCGAAATAGCAAAGAATGGCCTAGCAATTGGAGCAAATGGAGGAAAAGTAAAAACCGATACAGTAACAATCATTGAAGTCAAAGGGGAAAACGGAATTGGAGCCTTTGTAGTAGGAGATGCTACAGATACAGGAAGTATCTCTGATAAATTTGAAGTAAAAGTAAAACATGATGGTGGTATAGGAGTCTATGCAAAAGGAAAGGTTACTTCATTTGCAAAGGTAAAAGAAATCAAAGGAAATCATTCAAAAGGATACATATTTGACAATTTAGCTGATGCAGCAACTATTTCCGATGTATTACAATTACAAGATTCCAATGCAACTGGACAAATAGGAATCTATGCGATGGGAACAGGAGCGGGAATTACTACAAAAGGAATTTCTGTCATGGGATCTGGAAATATAGGATTGTATAATCAGGTAAACCAAAATCTTACAAATGATGATATTCTGACTGTCACAGATAGTACTTCTGATAAGAATTCCATTGGAATTTATTCTGACAATAGGAATGAAAGTACAATAGTAAGAACCATAACAACCAAGGATGCCATAACGGTTGGAAAAAATTCTGTGGGAATTTATGGAAAGAATATCGGAATAAAACAAACTTTAGCTTCTAAAGATATTACAGTGGACGAAAAGGGAATTGGATTACTAACAGAAAATACAGCTGAGTATTATGGAAAAGGAAATATATCTGTTTCTGGAAATCTTCAAGTCAAAGATAAAGGTGCTGTTGGTATTCAAGCAAGCAATGCAGATATTTCAGTAAAAGGTTTGACTGTCGGCGCAAAAGATAGTAAAGGAATCTATTCAACAGAAAAAGGAAACATAACAGTTTCCGATGATATAACCGTTGGGAAAAATTCCATAGGAATCTATAAAAAAGGAACAGAAGTCGAATCCATTCAAACAATGACAGGAAAAACTCTAATAGTAGGAGAAAAAGCTTATGGTATCTTTGCAGAAAAAGCTACGGTGGAAAATAAAGCGACTGTAACAGTATCCAAGGATGGAATCGGTATTTATGCCACTGGAGCGGATCTTCTTTCAAAAGGAAATATCACAACGGGAGATTCTGCAATCGGATTGTATTTAAAATCAGATGGAAGCAAAACATTGAATTCCAAAGGGGTTCATCAGGTAGGAAATAATAAGGCAATTGGCCTTTATGCTGATAATGCAAATGTAGAAATGAAATCAGGAAGCTCTATGACCACAGGAACCAATGATAGTGTCGGAATTTTCTCCAAAGGAACAGGAAATATCACAACAGATGGCAATATCACGGTAGGAGCAGACTCCATAGGAATCTATAAGAAAGGAACAGGAAATTTAAAGGTAGGCGCTTCTGGTCAATCCTTGAGTATTGCTGATAAAGGTTATGGAATTTATTATATCGGAAATGACAAGCCTAACAGCAAGATAGAAAGCAAAATGAATATTATGCTAGGAAAAGAAGCGGTGGGAATTTATGCAAAAGGAGCTTCTATAAAGCAAGAAGGAGATATTACAGTAGGGGAAACGACAATAGGTTCTAGTGGTTTCTCAGATCCAAATGATAATAAAAACTCCATTGGAATTTTTGGAGATCATTCTAACATTACCTATAAAGGTCATATGGTAGTGGATAAGCCTCTATCTGTAGGAATTTATGGAATGAATGGAGGAGATATTACTCTAGAAAGTGGAGCTGTTTTAGATGTTTCGAATGGTGCTTATGGAATTATGACAGGAAAAGGAGTTGCCGGAATTACTATAGAAAATGGAGCTACAATCAACGTAGATGGAAAAGCAACAGCTACGGGAGCAACAGAAAAGAATATTTCCTTTGGAATTGCTGCTTACAGTGGAGATATTAAAAATGAAGGAATCATTAACGTTACTAATGGAGCAACTGGAATTTATGTGGCTGGAAATGCAAGCCTATATAATGGTGCTACGGGAAGAATTCATATTGGTGCAGGCGGAGGAAAAGCGCAAGATAAACCGGGAACCAATGCAGCAGCTAATATTGGTGGAATTAAGGTAACCGATAAAGGAGAAGTAACCATAGGAGATCGAGTCATTACAGGAGGAAAAATTAGCATTGATGGAGATCTTACTATGCAAGGATTGGGAATTGATGTAAGTACCGGAAAAACAGTGATCGATGCAAGAAGTATCCGTGGAGTTGCCTTTGTAACACCGAATTTCTCAAAAGGAACTAACGAACAAAAGATTACCATTCAAGATGTCTTCCGAACTCCACACCAAGGAATTGGAACATTCTCAGGAGATATTAAATCGCAATCTGTATCATGGATTGCAAAGATATCGGATGGAAGCAAATCGGAACATGGAGCCGCATCCACGAAGGATATTGTGATGGTAAGAATTCCTTATCAAACATTGATTGTAGGAGAAAAATACAAGGACTTAGCTTCCGGTTTGGAAAAGATTCGACAACATCTTCCAGAAGGAAAATCTTCGGATATTTTCAAATCCTTGGATAATATTACAACCCATGGTGAATTTGCGCAAGCAATCGCAAATGTTCGTGGAGATGTCTATTCTAATATTCAAGAAAGAATGAAGACAGTAGAATCTATTTTTGAAAAATCATATCGAGAAGTGTTGGATTCCTACAATGTGACAAGAGATGTCAATAAGTTCAGTATTATCAATTCCAAAGGAAAACATCGAGATAATACTTTCGGAGTGGCCGGATACGATTATAGCTCTGTGGGAGTATTGTATTTGAATGATCGAGAAGGATTCCGATATGGAGGAAAATATGGTTGGTCTGCAGGATTACTAGGTAGTGATTTTGATTTCAAAGGAGAGACAAGTAAGGATTCCAAAGAAAAAGTTCTTTCCGGAAAGCTAGGATTCCATTATCAACGAGCTTTGGATCGAGAAGATGACAATGCGCAATGGAAATGGTTATCAAGAGCAGAATTAAGTCTAAGTCGTCACAGAACGACAAGAAATAGTTACATAGGAGAAGACAAGTATCAATACAGAGCAAGATTCTGGTCCGGAGAAATTTCTTGGAAAAATAGAGTGTTCTATGATTATGATATCAATACGAAATGGTCTGTACGACCTTATGCCGGTATCGATGCTTCCTATGGACATATTTTTAAAGTTTCAGAAAGTGGAAATGCATTAAAATTACAAGTGAAAGGAAAAGATTACTTTGTAATGACTCCAAATATCGGAGTAGAAACAAAATATATTATTCCAATCAAAGATACACATCAAGCAGTTTTGAAAGCAGATGCACAATATTTTTATGATGCCACAAAATTATATACTTCTGCAAACAAAGCAAAGATTCAAGATTCGGAAGCAGGATATTATGATTTAACAGAACCGGAACATCGAAGAAGTCGAGTTTCTGTTGGAACAGAGATTGGCTATGAAAAGGAAAATACCTATGGAGTTACTTTCCGAGCAGAATATCAAGGGAATAGGAAATCAGATGTCAATTACAGTCTTAGACTTCATTACAAGTTCTAATACTCATGGAAGAAGCAGGGAGAAAGCCTTGCTTCTTTTTTTAGATTATGAAGTTAAGAATTATATTCTGCCTACAGTTAGAGAAGAAAAGAAGTCAGAGAACCTAGAAATCCATGGGTAAAGAAATGAGTAAAAACAAATGATTTATCAAGATAAATGTGATATAATCTTTACAAGAAAAGATGATGAAAAGGAGGATATTGCTATGTTAGAGAACACTATAATGGAAAAAATAACGGATGAGTATAAAAATGATTTATTAGTTCGAATGGCTCACCACTCTACAGCAATTGAAGGAAATACTTTAACACAGGAAGATACTACTTCTATTCTAATATATGGCTATATTCCAAAAGGAATGAATGAAAGAGAGTATTATGAAGTTAAGAATTATAAGAAAGTTTTTTCTTTTCTGTTAGAAGCAGAGAAAGAAATTTCTTCTACTTTAATGAAACAGTATCATAAACTCATTATGGAAAATCTTCGGGACGATAATGGTCAATTTAAGAAAACAGGGAATATGGTTATAGGAGCTGATTTTGAACCTACAAAACCTTATTTAGTGCCTTCTATGATAGAAAATTGGTGTAATAATTTGAAATATCGTTTAGAGAATACAAAAACCTTAGAAGAAAAGGTAGAAGCTACCTTAGAGCAACATATTCAATTTGAAAAAATCCACCCATTTCCTGATGGAAATGGAAGGACAGGAAGATTATTGATTATTCATAGTTGTTTAAAGGAAGGAATGCCACCTATCATTATTCCAAAAGAAGAGAAAGGAAAGTATATTTCTTTATTGCAATCTGAAGATATAAAAGAATTTACAAAATGGGGATTGGAATTACAAAAAAAAGAAAGAACAAGAATAGAAGCATTTTATAACAAAGAAAAATCAACTATAAAAGAGCCAAAAAATCTCTGGGAAAGAAAAATGAAAGAAGGAAAAGAGGGAAATTCTAGATAGCTATTATGTATTAGATACACTATATCTAGTTTATGATTAAGAAGATATGATATTATACTTTGAAAGATGTAACAACATTGTTACATCTCAGACTGTAGACAAAAGAGAGAGTAAAAATTATTTTAACCTCTCTTTTTTTGAGCTGTGGGTGACTTCTTGCTCATTAGGTTAAAAATTTTGTAAAATTACACAATGAAGAAATTGAAAGAATTAAAAAAGTGATGTAAAACATTAAAATGTATGGGATTTCAAAGCAAAAAATAGATGGTTTTGAACCGAGATAACAGGACGCTAATCTTCTCAACAGAGAGATTGTCCATGAAAGGTCTTAAGGAAATTAGCTAGTGTTTGAATACTAGATATTCAAAAGAAACTAAATAGTACTTAAAAATCTTGCGACTTCAGTCGTGAGAGGTTCAGATTACTCGTAAATATCTTTTCTGTGTCCTATGTCTACAATGGTTATAATAATTTTATTATCTTCTATCTTTACCAATATTCTATAATCTCCAACACGATAACGCCATTTATCTGATAAATTCCCTTTCAATGCTTTCCCAAAGGCTCGAGGATTAGAACAATTTTGAAGGTTTTTCATAATCCAAGAAAGTAAAATATTTTTGATAGAGTTATCTAGTTTTTTAAATTTCTTACTTGCCTCTTTTGTAAATTCTACTTGATATTTCATAACTCAATCCCATTTTCTTTTGCGACTTCTTCCAATGTTAGTGTTTCTCCGCCTGCCTCTATATGCTCACTCCATAACCTATCAAATAACCTTAGTTCATATTCTTCTTCTAATTTTTCAAATAAAACTTTTTTAATATAAGTGGAAAGTCCCATATTTTCAAAATTTGCAAATTCTTTTAATATTTTTGTTTCTTTTTCATTTAGTCTTAATGATACTACAGACATAATAGCCTCCTTTCTACAATTGTATTTCTTTTCTTTGTATTTGTAATACAATTATAGCGTAGAAAGAAAAAAAGAGCAAGAAAAATATTCCTGTTCTTGTACTTTTAGACATTTTGTTCGAAAGTAAAAAAATAGACTATCTGCTAGAACAAATAGCTTTACACCTCAGAAAGTGTATATATTTTTTCGTAGTGATAGCTTTAATATTTTAGAGAAAAAAATTTCTCATCAACATCATTTGGCAAAAAACCAAAAAAAGAAGCAAGGCTTTCTCCCTGCTTCTTCCATGAGTATTAGAACTTGTAATGAAGTCTAAGACTGTAATTGACATCTGATTTCCTATTCCCTTGATATTCTGCTCGGAAAGTAACTCCATAGGTATTTTCCTTTTCATAGCCAATCTCTGTTCCAACAGAAACTCGACTTCTTCGATGTTCCGGTTCTGTTAAATCATAATATCCTGCTTCCGAATCTTGAATCTTTGCTTTGTTTGCAGAAGTATATAATTTTGTGGCATCATAAAAATATTGTGCATCTGCTTTCAAAACTGCTTGATGTGTATCTTTGATTGGAATAATATATTTTGTTTCTACTCCGATATTTGGAGTCATTACAAAGTAATCTTTTCCTTTCACTTGTAATTTTAATGCATTTCCACTTTCTGAAACTTTAAAAATATGTCCATAGGAAGCATCGATACCGGCATAAGGTCGTACAGACCATTTCGTATTGATATCATAATCATAGAACACTCTATTTTTCCAAGAAATTTCTCCGGACCAGAATCTTGCTCTGTATTGATACTTGTCTTCTCCTATGTAACTATTTCTTGTCGTTCTGTGACGACTTAGACTTAATTCTGCTCTTGATAACCATTTCCATTGCGCATTGTCATCTTCTCGATCCAAAGCTCGTTGATAATGGAATCCTAGCTTTCCGGAAAGAACTTTTTCTTTGGAATCCTTACTTGTCTCTCCTTTGAAATCAAAATCACTACCTAGTAATCCTGCAGACCAACCATATTTTCCTCCATATCGGAATCCTTCTCGATCATTCAAATACAATACTCCCACAGAGCTATAATCGTATCCGGCCACTCCGAAAGTATTATCTCGATGTTTTCCTTTGGAATTGATAATACTGAACTTATTGACATCTCTTGTCACATTGTAGGAATCCAACACTTCTCGATATGATTTTTCAAAAATAGATTCTACTGTCTTCATTCTTTCTTGAATATTAGAATAGACATCTCCACGAACATTTGCGATTGCTTGCGCAAATTCACCATGGGTTGTAATATTATCCAAGGATTTGAAAATATCCGAAGATTTTCCTTCTGGAAGATGTTGTCGAATCTTTTCCAAACCGGAAGCTAAGTCCTTGTATTTTTCTCCTACAATCAATGTTTGATAAGGAATTCTTACCATCACAATATCCTTCGTGGAAGCCGCTCCATGTTCCGATTTGCTTCCATCCGATATCTTTGCAATCCATGACACAGATTGCGATTTAATCTCTCCTGAGAATGTTCCAATTCCTTGGTGTGGAGTTCGGAAGACATCTCGAATGGTAATCTTTTGTTCGTTAGTTCCTTTTGAGAAATTAGGTGTTATAAAGGCAACTCCACGGATACTTTTTGCATCGATCACTGTTTTTCCGGTACTTACATCAATTCCCAATCCTTGCATAGTAAGATCTCCATCAATGCTAATTTTTCCTCCTGTAATGACTCGATCTCCTATGGTTACTTCTCCTTTATCGGTTACCTTAATTCCACCAATATTAGCTGCTGCATTGGTTCCCGGTTTATCTTGCGCTTTTCCTCCGCCAGTTCCAATCGTAATGGTTCCTTCATTTATCAATTTTGATGTTCCAGCCACATAAATTCCAGTTGCTCCGTTAGTAACATTAATGGTTCCTTCATTTTTAATATCTCCACTATAAGCAGCAATTCCAAAGGAAACATTCTTCTCTGTTGCTCCCGTAGCTGTTGCTTTTCCATCTACGTTGATCGTAGCTCCATTTTCTACAGTAATTCCAGCAACCCCTTTTCCTGTCATAATTCCATAAGCACCATTTTTAACATCTAGAGTACTTCCTGATGTTAAAACGATATTTCCTCCATTCATTCCATAAATTCCTACAGAAAGAGGCTTATCCACTACCATATGACCTTTATAGGTAATGTTAGAATTATCACTGAATATTCCAATAGAGTTCTTATTATCACTAGGTGTAGTAAATCCACTTGAACCAATAGTTGTTTCTCCTACTGTGATATTTCCTGTATGATTAACAGTTGTATTCTTTCCATAAATTCCCACTGCTTCCTTACCTAATGTCATATTCATATTACTGTTAATTATACTATCTATATTTGAATTTCCTTTATAGTAAAGTCCGTATCCTTTTTCAGCAATATTCATTGTTTGAATAGGTGAACCTATATTTATATTCATAGTTCCTTTACCATCTTTGTAAACTCCTATGGAATCTTTACCTACTGTTATATCCCCTTTTGTTGATACATTACCGCTACCTTTAGAGTAAGCTCCTATTCCATTGTTATCAGCTACTGTGATATTTCCAGATTGAACAATATTTGCATCATCTTCTGCATAAAGTCCTACTGAATTATTAGACCCAACTGATATATTTCCTGTTGATGTTAAATTTCTTCCCGTTCCTTTTACAAGTAAACCTACTCCTTTATCTCCTACTGTAACTGTTCCTGTTGATGTTAAATCATTACCATCTACATAGGCTCCAATTGCATTAACACCAGCTGAGATATTCATATTATTAGTTACTTTAGCTCCCTTAGAGAATATTCCATATCCATTATCTCCTACTATTAGAGTTTTTCCACTTGCTGTTTGAATTGTTTCAACACCAGTTCCTTTTTTGTAAACTCCTATTGAATTTTTACCTACTGTTATATTTCCAGCAGTATTAATATTACCCTTTGCTTCTGAATATATTCCTTTACTATCTCCACTACCAACTATCAAATCTTTTGAAAGAAGAATATCAGCATTCTTTGTTTGAATTCCTATTGCTCCAGTGTCAGCAACTTTTAAATTTCCACTAACAGAAACATTTCCCTTATTATAGTAGGCATCTGTATTTTCTATTAAGAAACCTATACCTTGGCTTCCTACATTTACATCAGCTCCTGAATTTTGATTCATAGCTGTATTTTTTCCAAATATTCCCACTGAATTATTACCAACAGTTACACTTCCATTTTGTGTTATGCTTCTAGTTGTATTAGTCCCTTTGCTATTATCAGAATAGATTCCAATAGAATTGTTCTTACTAGAACTATTTCCAATATTTAAAGAACCTATATTATCAATATTTTGATTAGCATTACTGAATACACCTATATTACCATTTCCTAGAACAGAAATTCCATTTAGATTTAATCCTGCTCCACTTCCCATAGCATAAACGCCTATTTGACCTGTTGCAGAAGTATCAGTTAAGTTAAGTAAATTTGATATAGTTGCTGCATTTGTTAAGTTATCAAAAACATAAGCTTTTGAACTGTTTCCTTTTAACTCACTCACTTTTGCTATTGAATTTACATTTCCTTTTGCATAAACACCTATTCCATTTGCTTGTTTAACTTTTATATCAAAGTTATTAGAAATACTTGCAGCATTGGATTTATCTCCAACTATATATGCTCCTATTCCATTTGCTCCATTTACTTCAACAGAAGTTGCAACATTCGCATTAATAACTCCTCCATTAGCTCCTAATGCTATTCCATGAGTTCCTACAGATAACTTTGATTGGTTATTTAAATTTATAGTTCCTTTTGTATCTGCAAAAGCAAGAATTGAACTTCCTGTAGAAGATGTTAATTCTCCAGAAGTATAAGTCAATGTCTTTCCAATAGAATATAGACCTAATGAATTTGTTCCTACTGTTACATTTGTATCGCTTATATCAACTTCAGCATTTTTTGCAGTAATTCCTACTCCACGAGTGTTAAGATTCGTACTATTACCTACTGTTATTTTATTTTTTCCACCAGTTGCTGTAATCGTAGTTTTATTTGAATTATCTGCAAATACCATTCCTCTTCCATGAGTTCCCAAAGCAATATTGAAATCTTTTAATAAAGTATTACTTTTATTATTTTGAATTAATACTCCTATACTTTCATCAGCTGTACCTGATATTTCTCCCACAGTATGAGTTTTATTAGAGTCTAATTCATCTCCTAAGATACCTATCGCCCCAGCTCCTATTAGTTTTATTTTTCCACTATTTCTAATCTCAGTGTTTTGAGCTGCGCCTTTATTAGTTACAAATATTCCTGTACCTCCAGCTCCTATTTCAATTTTTCCTGCTGATTTATTTTCAACATTTGCTCCCTTTGAAAAAATTCCAACAGTTTTATTTCCAGAAGTAGTAATAATAGTTCCTTCATTTTTTATATTTACTGTTCCTGTTGTTGTAGAAGCTGCTATACCTGTTGCAGAAGTCCCATTCAATTCAATTCTTCCAGAAGAACCAAGAGCAAGATTATAAGTTCCGGCTTTATCATAAGTGGAATTAATTCCTATTGCCCCTCCTCCAACTTTTAAAAGAGAATTAATAGTAGTATTTCCATTTTTAAGTGCTAAAAAACTTCCATTTCCAGTTATAGTCAAACCTGAATCAGTATTGATAGTTCCTCCATTTTGGAAAATAGCAGTTCCTCCATTTGAACCAAAGTTTACAGCTGCTTTTCCTGTCGCTCCTAAATCAATTGTTCCACCATTTAAATAAACTCCTGTTCCTTTATCTATATTAAATGTAGTATTTATAGCAGTAAATTTTGAATTAGAAGGTATATATATTCCTGTTCCTTGACCTACATTTATAACTCCACTATGAGTAACTGTTGAACCTTTTGTTCCATTATCCCCAAGATAAAGACCTACTGTTTTTTCACCAGTTTGATCTATTTTAATATTATTTATATTTCCACTAAATTGAGGCGCAGTATATATTCCTATATTAGTAGTTTTTGTTCCAGCAGAAACATTTACCTCAGAAGCTGTTCCAAAACTACCAGAGAAATCCTTAGTTAGATAAAGACCAACATTTCCACCTTTACCTTTCAGTGTTGTTACTTTATTATTAATTTTTGTTGCTCCATCTGCATATAGTGCAACTGTGCCACTTCTATCAGCTTCTGTTGCAGAAACTTCAAAATCTATTGTAGAACCTTTTGAATATACAGCAACAGAGTTATCAGCAGTAAGGTCTATCTTTCCAGCCGTAATTTTTCCACTTCCTGTATTCTCTAATGCAAGAGCGATATTTTCAGAAGATATTGTACCTGTATTTTTAAAAGTAGCATTAGCTCCTTTTGCATAAGCACCTATTGCTTTTATAGTAGAATCATTTTTTGCAGTAACAGTTCCTGTATTTGTTGCACCAGAAGCTCCATTAGTTGAATCTACATATATTCCTATTGCATCGCCTTTGGCTGAGATAGCTCCTTTATTTGTAATTTCTGCTTTATTAGTTCCATTTGAAACAGCAGCCATACCTATGGATAAGCTTCCAGCTTTGCTATCTTCAACTGTTATGGTTTTGCTTGAATTATTAGTAACTCTTCCATTAGCTGCGTATATACCAATAGCTTGTGTAAAATTAGTTCCTACAAGAGAAATATTTGCATCATTTGTAAAATTAGAATTCCCTGTTATATAGCTTGCAACATTTCCTGTACCCTTACTTATAGATATATCCTTAGAATTTTTTAGATTTATTCCACCATCTACATACATAGCAAGTAAATTATCGCCATCAGCTACTGAAAGTTTAGTATTGTGAACTACTTCTGAGCTAGCACTTCCCTTAGTATAATATACTCCAGCTGCTGCTTTTCCCGAAGTGTTATTCTTTAAATTTAATTCTCCACCATTAAGACGACTTCCATTTGTTAAAAATATTCCTGTTCCTGCTGCTGTCGTCTCAACATTTTGCTCAGCGTCTATATTAATTATTCCTTTATTTCCATAGATACCTATTCCATTTGTTGAAGCTGAAATTTTACCATTAGCTACATCTAATTTTAAATTACCATCAGCATATATTCCAACTGTTTGTTTACCTGTTGAATATATATTAGGACGCAATATTTTATTCGTCTTAGCAGTTGAATCATTTTTAGCATATATTCCTATTGCTCCATTAGTAACAGATACATTTGCATTAGGCTTTGTCATATCCAGAGTATTATCTGAAAATTCTGTTGGATTTCCTCTTACAGCAGTGTTAAGGTATAGACCTATTGCTTTTTCTGTACTTGTTGCTGTTCCTGTTGGATTTACATCAATTTTTCCAGCCAAGTTTATCTGGCTTCCTTTAATAGTATTATCGCTTGCTTTTGAGCCTTGTGCATACAGATAAATATTTTGAGAATTATGTGCATAATTAAGAGTTGTTGATGATGAACTTCCTTCAAATTTTGAACCGGCTATATAGTAAGCTATATTATTCTTTGATGTTCCAAAATCAACACTATTTGTAGAAACTATCTTTAGATTTGTATCATTCAATGCATATGTTCCCACTGCATTTGTAGCAGTTGAATCAAACTTTATTTTACCATTAATTAATGCATTTTTTGCTGCATTATCGCTATCTGAATAAATTCCTATTGATTTACTTCCTGTTAGTTGCAATACAGCGTTATTATTCAAAGTTATTTCATTTTTCTTTCCTAAAATGGCTGTTGAATTTTCGCCAACTTTAAAAGTTCCATTTCCATAAATTAATTTCTTTCCTTCTGTTCCTGCAATACCAACACTATTTTTATTAATTTTTCCATTTGCATTAACAGTTAAGTCAGAGCTTTTTGAATAGTAAGCAGTTACATCATTAACACTTCCTGTATCAATCTCAGTAGTAAGTGTTTCTGTACTTTTATCTGTATCTACTAATATACCTACTTTACCTTTTAGTTCTCCTGAATTTGTTTGTATTAAAGAAATTTTAGTCCCTGCTAAGCTAGAATTATCTTTTAAATATAATCCTATTCCATTTTTACCATTATAGTCAATTTTTCCTAAATCTTTACCAGCTTCTCCTACATCTGAATTTTGAGCATATATTCCGACTGCACTTTCACCTATTTTTATTGTTCCACTTTCAGATTTTATGCTGACTTTATCTCCGTATATACCTATTGCTGTTCCTGATTTATCAGTATTACCTACTGAGATATTTCCTTTATTTATAACAGTATGATCTGTGGCATTAGAACCTGTCTTATTATTAGTTGCAAAAATACCTATGGTATTATTTTTATCCAGTGATATTTCACCATTATTTGTAATATTAACTAGACCTTCTCCTGGCTTATTCCCAAATTCATTCACAACATTTTTACCATTAGAATCTGTTCTGTATGCCATTCCTAAAATACCAACAGATTTTGCTCCACCTACTTCTATTGTTCCAGTATTTGAAACTTGTGAACCATTTACCGCATATATTCCTACTGCCGATTTATTATTGTTTGTTTTTTCTACTAAAATTTTTGATTTACTATCTACATTTACTTGACCATAGTTGATAAAAGTTCCTATCGCTCCATTTCCAGTATCTGTTCTATTAGCTGTAATAGTCGCTCCATCTTTTAAATTAATAGCTGTTTCAGAAACAGAAGAAGCATTTTTACTTGAGTTCATTTCTAATCCTACAACTTGACCACTGTAATCTTTTGCTTCTGTTGAACTCATAATAGCTGTTACATCTTTTATTACATTCAATTTTGTTCTTTGAGCTAAAAATCTCCTATAAAAAGTATAGCCTGCTTTCCCTTCTGCATCAGTTCTACTAATTGGAGTATCTATATTTACTTCTCCTCCATCTAATGAAGCTAATTTATATTTAGTTATTCCTGCATCAGAAGTAATAGAAGTTACTCCTGCTTTTTCATTAAGATCACTTTGAAGCGTACTAACTTTTAGAGGAGTTGTTACATTTGATAGATTATATACTGTTACTCCATTAGATTTAACATTAATTTTAGTATTTGTTGCTGTAATAGTCTTATTTGTAAAATCAAGTTCCATACCGGTAGCTAACCCACCAAGATTTATTGTAGCATCACTTATGTCAATTTTTCCACCATCTTTGGTATATACTGCATAACCTTCTCCACTATAATTAATTGTTGAATTTTTTGCTTCTATGTGAGAACCCACATTGCTAGTATTTTTTCCTACAGCTGCTATAGCAACTGAACCACCTGTGACATTTATTTTTGCACCATTTATTTTTACATTAGCTCCATTAGCAGAATAAACCCCTAATCCTTGACTTGCTCCACTTGCAATACCTGTATCATCAGAGGTTATTGATAATTTATCTCCCATATTAGATGTAACAGACCCACCGTCACTAAATATACCAATAGCTCCTTTTGTACCACTAATAGTTGCTGTTCCATCTAAGGTCATAGTTCCGTTTTTATTATATAGCCCTAATGATTTTTCTCCATTTACTTCTAATTTTGAATTTGATCCGGTTTGAGTGAAAATTCCTAAGTTATATATTCCTGTTACTCCTTTACCTGTAACTTTTAATTCACCCTTATTTTCTATAGTATTACTTTTGCCAGCCATATTACCTTTGTCCGCCGCCATTGCAATACTATCATCTCCTGTAATTTCTATCTTACCATGATTTGTTGCTTTTGCTCCAGCTGTTTTATCACTATCCTTAGCTTCAAAGTTTCCGGCTGTCATTCCATAGAATTTATTAGCTTTAACAGTTAGAGTATTTCCATCTTTAAAAGTTACTGTTCCTGTTTTTCCTGCTTGTAAAAATGTATTTCCTTCTCCTAGATTTCCACTATTCCAAGTATAACTTTTATCTAATATTACTTCTTCGAAATCACTTCTTACTAAAGCACTTTTTTTAGTAGCTTCACTTTCAGCAAAAGTAAAAATTGTCCCTAATTTAGAAGCATCTAAAGTAATAGAACTTTTATTTACTCCAGCTGACCCTGCTCTTAAGAAGCCTATATTATTTTCTCCACCTACTTTTACTTGTAAGTTATCCATATTACCTATAGGATCTCCTGAAGACATCCCTTGTCCTACATATATTCCTACATTCTTTTTACCACCTAATGTTATAACTCCATTACTTCCTGTAACATTTGTTGCATTATAATAATTGGGAGACCAAGTATGATAGTCTTTCATTCTTAATCCATAATTTCCTTCACCATTTATATTTATATTACCTATAAATAACTTAGTATTAGGAGGATTAGTATAGTATTTTCCATAATCAATAGCTATACTATTTTTTGAATTTACATTTATTGTTCCATCATTTCTTGTTTGTGCCTGTGTTACAAATTGAGTACCCTCAGTATCAATTTGTATTCCAACTAAATTTGTTCCACTTGCTAAATTTATTGTTCCAGAGTTTTTAAAAATAGAAGTTCCACTACCAAAAGCAGAGCTTCCACCTCCACCTCCAGCTAATAATTGATGTTCAAATCCAAGCAATAATTTAGGACTAGTTGCATCCTCGAAACCATGTAATGTCAAGTTTCCAGCAAAATTATAAGTTTCTGTATTTGAAGAACCTGATCCAATACTTACTTGATAAGGATTTAAGCTAACAAAATATACAGTCCCATTTCCAGTAGTATCCCTTCTAGTCATATCATAATCACCATTTATAGTTACAGAGTGATTAGCCGCATCACTAATAAATGTAATATAGTTTTCGCCACCAGAATATGAACCTGAAGTTAGAACTTGAGTAGAACCGCCACTAGTAACTGTTACATTTCCTCCTGTCCAAGTAGTTTCTGAATTCCCTGTTGAAATATATACTTTACTATCAGTATTATATGTGTCAAAATTTTGAAGTGTCATTTTATTTTTTGACATGGTAGGAGCATAGCCTTGTCCGAATCCTGTCCCTTGAAATGCTAAATCAATTGGATTAAAGACAGATATATCCGGTTTATCCGGATCATTAGGAGTTGATGGCAAAGGTATGGTTGCCGGACTAAACCCGGCGGGTGTCTCCGGTGGTGTAACTGTTGGAGCAGATACTGTCGGTGGTGCAGGTGGATTCGGTACTTCCACTGACACATTAACAGGGTCTACTTTTGTAACACTAATACTCCCCAATGGAGTAATTGCTCCCGGTGCATTTACTGCTATTGTTGGTGCTGTTGGTGTTTGTGGTAAACCAACATTTGGTGCTTCGGGGCTTGACGCCTTTACACTTATTGATGGCGCTGACTGTACAGACACTGTGGGGGTTGTCACCGGTTTTTGTGTAACAGTTTTTTCAGAGATATTTTTTTCAGCTACGGTTTTTGGTGAGATATTAGCGCCGAAATCGACGGAATCGACGAATTCAAAAGGATTTTTGATAATCCCATAAGCACCATAGTTTATTCCTTTATAAACTTGACCGTATTCTTTGGCAAAAGTATTATCTTGAACAAACTCATTTCCTTTAAAATTATGTGTATTTCTGTTTCGATTTTTATTATAATTTCTCCAATCGTAAAGGAAAAAGAATTGAAAGGAGTCGTGTAAAGGTTTCATCCAGAAGTCAGCTCTTTGTAGTAAAAGTTTAGCTTTTAGGTCAGCATTTTGGATGAAATTTAAGTTTTTCAAAAGAAAAGTATCGATATGGATTTTATGGTTAAGAATCTCGGTATGAATCTGTTTACGAGATTTGAAGAAAGGCTTGTCTTTTGGAGAAGGAGTAGATGCAAAGGCAAAGGTTCCAGAGATAAGGAACGCGACCAAAAGACTGATAGAAAAGCTGTAATGTTTGCTATGTTTCAAGCAAGCTTTTAATTGACGTTGGACTTGATCAAAATAAATCATAAAAATCTTCCCCCCTGTATGAGTAATTATAAGCCGGCATTATTGATACGCTCTAATTGGAGTAAATTATGTTTTAGATGTTGAGGGGGGAGTAGGATAAGAGGGAACAGCCCCCATAATCTTGCATCCAAGATTATGGGGGCTGTAATAAAAATAGTTGACTTTCCTTCATATGTACTTTATAATGTACATATGAAGGAGGGTGATATCTATGACAAACACAAATGCAACTAACTTAAGGAAACATTTATTTTCTTATCTAGATTCTGCCATTGATTATAATGATATTATCAATGTAAATACAAAAAAAGGAAATGCAATCATCATCAGCGAAGCAGAATATAACGGTCTATTGGAAACTTTATATTTGTTATCTGTTCCAGATATGAAGGAGAAACTACAAGAAGGGCTAAATGCTACTGTAGAAGACTGTGAGGAATTTGAATGGTAGAGGAGTATAAAATTATATTAACAAAGCAAGCGATAAAAGATAAAGAAAAAATAAAACATCCTGCTTTAAATAATGTGGAAAATTTATTAAAACTGATTCAAAAAAATCCTTTTACAGTACCACCTTTTTATGAAGCTCTAGTTGGAGAATTTAAAGGATTGTATTCAAGAAGAATCAATAAACAACATAGACTCATTTATAGAGTCTTAGAAGAAGAAAAAATAATTATGATAGTTAGTCTGTGGACACACTACAACTTTTAAGAATCTATGGGTAAAAGATAATAGCAAGAAAAGGAGAGATCACTAATAAAAAGGGAGATAAAATATGGATAATATTAAAAAATTTATCTTGAAAAGCAAAGATACTCCATTAGTTACATTTGAATACAAAAAAGAAATAGTTGAGGATATAGGAGTCATGTATACTTTTTTTATAAAAGATATAAACAAAGAACAGAGAAATTTATTTCCTTATTCCCTAGAAGAAACAGCACTAGGTTTAGAAAAATGGATATCTGCAAGAAAGGTTCCTAAAAACAGACAATTTGTAAATGAAATTTTAGATACCTTAACAAATAGAGAGTCTTTAAAACATCCTATGGATTATATTGAAGTATCTTTTGGATTGTCTTTGAATGATTCTTATTGGATTGTTCCTGAGGATGGAAAAGAATATTTATGGAAAGATTATAATTTATACAACAATAAATTTTCTGAAATTCTGTCTCTTATTGCTTTTACAGGGTATGAAAAAGAAGTGACCGGATTAAGAACTTCTCCTGAGTATACAACGAATGGAATGTTAAAAAAATGTTGGCATAAAAAAGAGAATGGAATTTATTTGATGAAGGGTTCTGGATTTGAAGCTGCTAATGGTGGAAAGGAAGCTTACTCTGAGTTTTATATGTCTCAGGTTGCTAAAGAATTAGGAATAGAACACATAGAATATGATTTAGAAAAATTTCAAGGACAATTGGTTTCGAGTTGTTTACTAGCTACTTCCGAAGATTATGGCTATGAACCGATTGGAAATATTTTAAGAAAAAATAAAATAGAAGTTGTAACTTTGGATGCAAAAGTTGTACTAGAAATAAAAAAGGTCTATAAAGAAAATTTTGAGCAATTTGAAGATATGATGCTTTTTGATGCAATCATAGGCAATACCGACCGACATTTAGGAAATTTTGGAATGTTAAAAAATAATAATACTGGAGAAATATTAAAACCATTTCCTCTATTTGACAATGGACTATCTATGCTAAATGATATGACCAAAGATGAAATAATGGATAAAGAGTATATAAATCACTATAATAAGGATAAGACAAATGCTTTTAATCAAAGTTTTGATGAGGCTATAAAATTATATTCTAAAGATAGGCATATTTCAAAACTAATAAAGTTAAAACATTTTAAGATAAAAAAGCATCCTAAATACAACTTAAGTGATGAGTGGCTAAAAGGATTAGAGAATAATATTCGATCTAATGCCCAAAAATGCTTAAAAGTTATAAAGGAAAAAAGAAACGAAAGGAGAATCTCTGGAGGAGAAAAATAGAGAAAGACAAAGGAATAGGGTGGAAATAAAAATGAAGAAGAAATTTAAGAAAGAATCCCAAATATACCTATTAAAGAATAAAGATATTCCTGTTTTACGTTTTGAAAATGAGAAGAAAATAGATAACACAAAATTAGGAGATTATCCGAGTTATCGGTTTAGACATATTCAAATTTTATATGAAGATTTATTACCAAAAGGGTATACAAATACAACGGATTCCTCAGAATTAAAACATTGGATAGAACAAAGAAAAATTCCAAAAAATAGGAAGAACATGGAAGATATTCTACATTATCAACTCCAAAATCAAATAACAGATCCGAACAATCCTATGAGCTATATTGATGTATCATATGGATTGTCTTTGAATGATTCTTATTGGATTGTTCCGGAAGACGGAAAAGAATATTTATGGAAAGATTATAATTTATATCAAAATAAATTTAGTGAAATTTTATCATTAGTTGCATTTGGAGAAAAAAATATTTCTAATCTTTCTGAAGAAAATAGAACCTCTCCAGAATATACAACAGATGGTATGTTGGCAAAATGCTGGACTACTATTGATGATACTATTGTTCTTTTGAAAAAGTCTTCTGAGCATCATAAAGTAGAAGCCTATGCAGAATACTACATGGCACAAATTGCTAAAATGATGAACTTTGCTCATATTTCTTATGATATTATAAAATATCATGACTCCATTGTATCTTCTTGTTCTTTATTTACCAGTGAAGAGGAAGGCTTTGTTCCTATGTACCGTTGTTTAACAAAAGATGATTGCCATAAAAAAGGGGCAAGGTTATTAGAGAGTATCTCTGAAATTACTGGACAGGAATTTCTGGAAGATCTTATGATATTTGATTCTCTTATTTATAATACAGATCGACATTTAGGAAATTTAGGTATGATGATAGAAAATAGTACTGGAAAATATTTACGACCTGCCCCCATTTTTGATAATGGAAATTCTATTTTATCTTTTCTTCCAGGACAGAATCTTCCACAAATTTTTAAAAACTATACCTCGAAGTTTGAAATAGATTTTGAGCTTCTTTCTGCAAATTTAGTTTCAGAAAGGCATCGAGAAGGATTGAAAAAATTAGAAACTTTTCAATTTCAAAGACATCCTTTGTATAATCTTCCAGAAGATATATTGGTAAAAGGGGAAAAATTTATCCAGGCAAGAGCAAAACTTTTAACAAGACAATTGGATAAAAAAAAGAGAGAGAAAGAAATCCCTGGAGTAAGAAAATAGAAAAGAATCGAAGACTAGAAAGATAAGGAAAAAAATAAATTGTAAATAAAATGGATGATAAGGAGGTTTTTATGAAGACAAAAGAAGATTGGGAAGAACAATTACCTCAATACTTAAAACATGATATTGAAAATGTAGAAAAATATAGTTTTAAAACATCTACAGTCTATGATTGTTATTTAGATGAAGTTTATGGTTCTATTAATGCTTGTCAATGGGATGGAGTAATAAGTATTGAGCAAGCTGATTATTTAAGAAAAAAATACTGGGAGGGAAACTATGAAAAAGGAAGAGAATAGTATAGTAGATTTTACAGATATTATAGAAAATAATCCTAGTTTTAGAGCCTACTCAGGTGCAAATGGAATAAAAAAAGGAATATTATATCATGGAAAACCATATATGTTAAAAATTACTCATAGGAATAACGATAGTAGATATACAAACAGTATATTATCTGAGTATATTTGTTCAAAAATATTTTCAATATTGGGTTTCTCTGTACAAGAAGTAATTTTAGGGAAGATACTTGATAATGGTAAAGAAAAACTTTGTGTTGCCTGCAAAGATTTTAAAGAGAAAGGAGAATATTTATATGAATTTTTAAGCATAAAAAATTCTCTTTTAAAAGATGAATCTTCGAATGGCAGTGGGACTGAGTTATCAGAAATATTGTCTACTATAAAAGAACAAAAGTTTATAAATAAAAGTGAAGTAACTAAGTTTTTTTGGGATATGTTTATTGTAGATTCTTATTTAGGTAATTTCGATAGACACAATGGAAATTGGGGATTTTTAGTAAACGAAAATACCAAATCAACTAGAATAGCTCCTGTGTATGATTGTGGTTCTTGTTTATATCCAGCTGCAACTGATGATGATTTAACCTTATTTTTAAATTCTAAAGAAGAAATGAATAAAAGAATTTATACTTTTCCTACTTCAGCAATAAGGCTTGAAGATAAAAAAATTAATTATTTTGATTTTTTATCTAGTACTGATAATATTCACTGTATTGATTCTTTAAAAAGGATAACTTCAATAATCAGTGCTAAAGAAATAGAAATAGAAAATTTTATAGAAAGTTTACCTATATCTAATATAAGAGCAACTTTTTATAAAACTATTTTAAAAGAAAGGAAAGAAAAAATTTTAGATAAAGCGCTGAAAATAAATAAAAATTTAGAAAAGTACAAAGCAAATCTAATTAGTTAAAATAAAAAAAGAAAAAAATAAAATTAAACGAAAAATAATTTGAACAGCCCCCATAATCTTGGATGCAAGATTATGGGGGCTGTTCCCTCTTATCCTACTCCCCCCTCAACATCTAAAACATAATTTACTCCAATTAGAGCGTATCAATAATGCCGGCTTATAATTACTCATACAGGGGGGAAGATTTTTATGATTTATTTTGATCAAGTCCAACGTCAATTAAAAGCTTGCTTGAAACATAGCAAACATTACAGCTTTTCTATCAGTCTTTTGGTCGCGTTCCTTATCTCTGGAACCTTTGCCTTTGCATCTACTCCTTCTCCAAAAGACAAGCCTTTCTTCAAATCTCGTAAACAGATTCATACCGAGATTCTTAACCATAAAATCCATATCGATACTTTTCTTTTGAAAAACTTAAATTTCATCCAAAATGCTGACCTAAAAGCTAAACTTTTACTACAAAGAGCTGACTTCTGGATGAAACCTTTACACGACTCCTTTCAATTCTTTTTCCTTTACGATTGGAGAAATTATAATAAAAATCGAAACAGAAATACACATAATTTTAAAGGAAATGAGTTTGTTCAAGATAATACTTTTGCCAAAGAATACGGTCAAGTTTATAAAGGAATAAACTATGGTGCTTATGGGATTATCAAAAATCCTTTTGAATTCGTCGATTCCGTCGATTTCGGCGCTAATATCTCACCAAAAACCGTAGCTGAAAAAAATATCTCTGAAAAAACTGTATCCCAAAAAACAATAACTCCTCCTACCATTGTATCCACAACGGTTGCTATCAATGCTATCAATGCTCCTCAAATTTCTACTCCTACAATTGCAGATATGACAGAACCAACAGAGCCTCAAGTAATTGTCAATCAACCAGGTACAATTCCTACATTAAGTTCTATTACAGTAGCTCCTATTACTGCTTTGAATATCTCTCCCACTCCACCAACAGTAGGAGAAGCACCAAGTATAAATGTTCCAACTGTACAAAGACCTGCTACGCCAGCTGGCTTTACGCCAAGACTTGTTAGCCCTCCTGTGGTAGAGGAAAAGAAAGTCAATGATCCAAGAGTTCCAGATCCACCTGCATTATCAGTAACATTTCAAGATGTTCCAGCTAATCTTACAGGTTATAATAAAAATGCAGCATTAACTAATAATGGATTAATTTCTCAACTTGATTTATTGACTGGAACATATGATATGTATTTTAGAGGACATGGTCAAGGACAGGAATTTTCATTTTCAGGAGCAACGGCTAATCCTTTTACTCCTTCATCAGGAGGTTTAGCTTTACCAAATAGTGATAGTGGAAATTTTAGCAAAGTAGCATTTTATGGGATAGGAGGAAAAGCATCAGCAACTATATCAGAAAATGTAACTATGAATATGATAGGGAACTATCAAAGTGGAGCTTTTAATACAATTTTTTATATTGGGAATAATTTAAGTGCTGGAACTCAAACATCATTATTAACAAACAAAGGAAAAGTTAATATATATGGAAATAAACTCTTAGTCGTCAATAGTGATAATGTAAGTTCAGCAAGTGGTTCAGTGATGAAATTTGTTAATGAAGGTACAATAACTTCTTATACTGAAAGTAAAGAATTTGCAACAGGAAAGACTTCTGGACCAGGTGAAAACATAATTTTTGCTGGTTTTACTTATGGTAATAATGCTTCAGAACATATTGAAAATGGAGTAGGAGGAAAAGTAATATTCTACACTCCAGGAAGTGCTGGTTGGATGTATTCACCTGCTGCAACAGCTACTGTAAAAAGGAGTGCAATAAATAATGGAGAGATGAAACTATATGGAAAAAATAGTTTAGGTATAGGAACAAATGAAAAAACTAGAATAGATGACATGGCTTATGCCGATATACAATTAAATACTCCAATAGAAATATTAGGAGATCAGTCTGTTGGTGCAAGTATAAAAATACAACCTAGTATTGGATCAAATAATTTTATTAACTCTACTTGGAATATAAAAGTAGGTGGTTTAGATAAAGCACAACAAAGTAGTTTTGGTGATGAAATATATGATAGTACGACTTCGACTTCAAAAGCTGGAAATATATTAAAAGTTGAGCAATCAATAGGATTAAATTTTGATTTTGATCCTGTAAAATCAGGGACTTTAAGAGAGATAGAAATAAAGAAATATAAAGTTTCATTAGAAGCAGATGCAGATAGCTCAACAGGTATAAGAGTAGGGAATGCAAAAATTAATTTAACAGAAACAGATAATTTTAGTCAAATAAAAATAAATGGAACAAATAATATAGGTCTTCTTTCAGATGGAGCAACAGCAGAATTAAAATATAGCAACACTAAAAATGCTTTAAACTTACATGGTGGAGAAGGAAATATTCTTTTTGCAACAATAAATTCTGGAAAACTTAATGTAGAAAATAATTTTATATTAGAAACTTCTGACGGTTCAGATGAAACAAGTGGTGCTAAATTTGTATCTGCCTATACAAAAGGTGTAAATTCTAAGGTTACTTTTGCAAAGGGAATTTCTTTTAAACATACTGGTGACGAAACTATAGGTATGTATGCAGCAGACAGTGGAAATATAACAGTAACAAACCCGACATCAGTTACTTTACCAACTATTACATCTACTTCAGAAGTAGATAATTCGACTTTACCAAATATGGCAAGTACAGTAAGTACAAAACTTTCTGTTACTGGAAATAAAAGTGTAAGTTACTATGCTAATGCTGGTGGAATAATAGAAAATACAGGTTCAATTACAAAAGTAACAAATGGTTCGGCTTTAGCTTATGCAAAAGGAGCTAATAGTAAAATAACAATTTCTAACTCTTTACTTGATTATTCTGGAGAAGGTTACTCACTATATACTGAAAATAGTGGAAAAATTGTTGCAGATAACAGTGTGTTAGTATTAAGAGGGAAAGCTGTTGGGATGAAAGTAAACTCAGTAACAAGTTCAGATATTTCATTTACAAATGGAAAAATTGTTATGATGTCTAATGATGCTATACCATTTGTTGCTAGTGATATTACAGGTACTGTTAATGCAAGTAATATTATAGGAGGATTAGGGCTTCCTAATATTACAATAGCTAAAGGTAAAGATGTGGGAACAGTATTTAATAAATATAAGATAGCAGCTATTGATGGAATGGTAAACTTAATTATAGATCAGGATTTAGATAAGAAATATGCAACCGATGATAGTAATGAAACAAGTTCAGATTTAAGTAAAAAAGCTTCTTATGCTCTATTTAGAAGATATTTGATTCAAAGAGCTAAGGTAGAAGCTAGTGGAAAAACTATAAAAGCAGTTCTTGATAGTAATGATTTAACAAAATTAGATGCTACACAAGTAGTGGGACTTGAAATGAGTTCAAGTAAAAATGCAAATAATGTAAATGAAACAGCTATTAATTTAGTTAATTCAAAGATAATAGCAGATAGAAATGGGGAAGGAACAGGAGCAGTAGGAGCATATATTAACTATGGTTTAGTAAATATTGATGCTACATCAAAAATAGAAGTAGAAAAAGATATTTCAGGTGGAAATTCTGCAAATAATAGAGCAGTAGGAGTATATGCAGTAAATGGTTCTAAAGTAGATAATAAAGGGACTATTGAGGCTGGAGGAAAAGAGTCAGTTGGCATTTTAGCTATGGCCTATGGAGAATCAGGAGGAAATATTCAACAAAATCAGTTTGGTGGAAAAACTGGTGAAGGAACTTTCTCTGTAACTAACTCTGGAAATATAACAATATCTGATGATGATGCTATCGGTATCTATGCTAAAAATAATAATACCTCTATTGCAAGTAACGACTATAAAGTAACAAATACAGGGACTATTGAAGTAAAAAAATCAGTTTCTAAAACAGCAATAGGGATTTATGCTGATAAGTCAACAATATTACCTAAAGATGGGACAATAAAAATAGGAGAAAAAGCAGTAGGAATTTACTTAAAAGGTGCTTCTAAATTACTTGGAGATAATGTTACTTTAAAACAAACAGCAACAGGAAGATTGGGTGGAAAAGTTGGAATACTTGCTGATACTCTAACTAATAAAATTCTTAATACAAAAGTAGTAGCTGATACAGGAGTGAATGATGTAATAGCATATTATTCAAAAGGAAATGGAGCCTTGACAGTTGAGGCAGATATATCATTAAATGAAAATAGTACAGGTATTACTGGGGAAGATGCTGAAGATTTAGTATATAGTGGCAATAAAACAATAAAGTTAGGGAAAAAGTCAACAGGAATATATGGACAAAAAAATATAACTTTTGCAAGTGGTTCAAAGATTGAATTGAATGGAAATAATTCTGTGGGAGTTTTTGCAAAAGGGTCATCAGGAGCAATTAATTCTGAAGGAAAGATTAAATTTACAAAAGAAAATTCTCTTGGTCTATATGGAGCAGATGGAGCTACTGTTAATGATAAAACAACCTCTATGGATTTTTCTGATGCAAATGCTAAAAATAATATAGGAGTATATTTAGCGGGATCTAAATGGATTGATGAAAAAACCTCTACATATACCTTTGATTCAGATCATTCTAAAAATAATATATACTTATTTGTACAAGGTGGAACTGTTGGAGGAACAGATACTGGAAGTACTGCGACTTTAAAGAGTGAATTTAAGGTTGCTCCAACGGGAACAGCTAGTTCAACTGAGAAGACAATAGGAATGTATTTTGATACAGCTGTAAAAGGGAAATCAACTTCTGTAGATAATACTCTGGATATGACAAATGCAAGTGCTAAGATTTCTGTAACTAATGCTGGAATAGGAGTATATGCAAAGAATGCTGATACTAGTAAAAACAATATAATAAAGAAAATCAATGTTTCTTCTGATGGACAAGGTTCTGTTGGAGTCTTTACTGATGGTAATTTAAAACTTAATGGAACTAACGGATTAATTGAAGCTAAAAGTAACGGAATAGGACTTTATGGAAATAAAGGTAAAGTTACTGTTGAAGGTAATCATAAAGTTGAAATTACTTCTGCCGGAACAGGAGCATATTTAACAAATGGTAGTTATCTAAGCGAAGGAAAATTAGAGCTTAAAAATAACACAGCTGGAACTGCAGCAGCAGGTGTTTACTACACCAAAGGGAACGCAACATCAGAAGTAGAACATAAAACCGAATTACATGTAAAGGACGGAGATAATTTACTTGCTCTATATGCAGATGGAGGAATCAAACTTAAAAATTCTGCAAAGATCAATGTTTCAAAAGGAACATCAAATGTTGGGGCTTTTGTAACAGGAAGTTCAGAATTGAATAATAATGCCAATATTACTCTATCGGGAAATGGTTTTAAGCAAGGATTGGGAATTTATGTAGCGAATGGTAAGGCTACAAACTCAACGGATAAAACGATAAAAGTAGAGGATAAAGAGCAAAATTCTTTATCCGTGGCGATGGCAGCTGATAAAATAGCAACAGGCACTAGTGCTATCATAGTAAATGCAGGAAATATTGAGGCAATTGGTGATGCAATAGGAATGAGTGTAGCAGAAGGGGCTGAAGGAATCAATGTAGGGACAATCACAGCAACAAATGATGGCTCATTGAAAGCTATCGGTGTCTATGTCAATGGAGCGAATGCGACATTTAATGGTACTGGTGGAACAATATCTTCTGAGAATATAGCCCTTGCACTGAAAGATACAGGGGCAAGTAAAATTACAAAGACTGGTAGTCTAAAATTAACAAAGACTGGTGCAGTTGGGGTATATGCAAATAATTCTGTGGTAGATTTTGAGATCGCACCAACAGTTGCTTTAGGTGTAGATAAAACAGTTGCTCTATATGCGACAGGAACGACTAAAATTAAAAGCCAAATAACATCAGCAGCAGGAAAATCTCATATAGGAATATATGCAGAAGGTGATGCAGAATTCCAAACAGGTTCTAAAGTAATAGTTAGTAATGGTAGTGGAAGTAACTATGGAATAGGTATCTATACAAAAGCTGGATATAATAAAGATGTTAATACTGATATTCAACAAAATGGAAAAGAAACCATAGGTCTATTTTTAGGAAGTAATGGGGGAGCAGGTTCAACTGTAAAACATACAGGAACGATTGATGTTGGAGGTGGAATAGGAACATTTATTCCTAAGTATTCAAAATTTGTTGCTCAAAATACTACTTTTAATATAGGAACAAATGGAACAGCTGTTTTCTTGAAAGGGGGAACAGCAGATTTGGGTTCAACAGGAACTGCAAATATTAATTTCACTGGTTCTGGAAGAGCAATATATCAAGATGGAGGAACTCTAACAACAGGAGCAGGATTACATATCACTGGAACAGGAAGTTTCTTAACCCTTAAAAATGCTGATTCAACGATTAACTCTATTGTAGAAGTAGGAACGAATGGAATTGGTATTCATAGTATTTATGATTCTTCTGCTCAAAACTATACACTTAAGTTAGCCAGCCCTACTGGAGATATAAAATTAAACGGAGATAAGGCAACAGGAATCGCAGCAGTGGCTAAAAACACAGTAAATCCTCGTAAAGTAGATGTGATAAATGAAGGAACGATTGAAACAGTTTCCGGAAATCAAATGACAGGAGTCTATGGAGTAGGAGCAAATATAGATAATCAAGGAAAAGTTAATATAGGAACTAAGGGAGTTGCCATTTATACGACCAATGAAAATTCTCTTGGAAATACTGTTTTAAAGAATAATGGTGAAATTATCTTAACTGGAGATAGCGCAACAGGAATAGTAGCCATGAAAGTTAATACAAACCAAGATTTTATTGGTGGAAACATTACGGGAACAGCGGATAAGTTAGTGGGAATGTATTTCAAAGACAGTGTTACAGCAACATTTGTGAAGGATGTCAATATTTCTTTAGGAACCAATGCAAGAGGATTGATTTTTGATGCTGGGCAAGATTTTACAATAACATCAAGTAATAAAAATAAGATAACAATAGGAAATACAACAGACATTGCTAGTCGTGGAATAGGAATTTCCGCTTTAGGTGTCAATGGAACTGTTTCGAATACAGATGTTATAGTTGGAGAAGGCTCTTTAGGACTCTACGCAAAAGATAAAAAATTGACATTTGCTTTATCTACTGGAAAATTAGAATCATCCGATACGAATAAGAGCTCTATTTTGGCTTATGCGGATGAAAATGACTCAGAAATTGTATTAAATGGAGGAGGAACACTAAAAGTAGGAGCAAAGGGTATTGCCTTGGGAACGAAGAGTGGAAAAATTACTGCTGATACTACTACTGTTGAAGTAGATGGGGCAAAAGGATTAGGAGCCTATGTAGAAAATGGAGGAAGCATTGATTCGAATTTCGATATTAAAGTGAAAAGCGCCGAAGGTATTGGAATGTATGCAAAAGGCGGTAATGTAGCTTCTATTGCTAAAGTATCTGAAATTACAGGAAATAAATCCATAGGATATGTTTTTGAAAATATAACCAATGCGATTACTATAACAAACCCAATTCAATTAACAGATGCTAACGCAACCGGACAAGTTGGAGTTGTATCAAAGGGGACAGGAGTCGGATTAACAGTCACTGGAATATCTGTCGTTGGAAGTGGAAATATCGGAATATACAATGAAACAACAGAAGCAGTTACAAACAATGCTACTCTTAATCTAGGAGATTCCACAGGAGATTTTTCTATAGGTATTTACTCAGAAAAAGGAAAAGTAACAAGCAATGGAAATGCTACTGTAGGGAAAAATTCGGTTGGTATTTATGGAAAAGAGACAGGAACTAAATTAGTTGGAGATATGACTATCGGTGAAAAAGGGGTTGGACTATATGTAGATAATACAAATTCAATGCAAGGAGATACAGAAATAACTGGAACTTTAACCGTAGGAGCAAATGGAGCCATAGGAATACAAGCTAAGAATTCTAAGACAACATTAGGAGGAGATTTAAACGTAGCCGATGGAGACAGCAAAGGAATTTTTTCTGAAGGAAATGGTGATGTTGAAACAAAAGGAAATATTACAGTTGGAATCAATTCCGTCGGTATTTACAAAAATGGTACTGGAGAAGTAAAAACAGCTTCTGGAAAAACGTTAACAGTGAAAGATAATGGATATGGTATATTCTCTAAAAGCGCAAAAGTAACTAATAATATGAATGTAACAGTAGGTACAGATGCAATCGGTGCTTATGTAGATGGTAATGATTTAACTTCCACTGGAACCGTTACAGTAGGAAACAAAGGAGTCGGGTTACTTATAAAAGGAACAGGAAAAACGTTAAAATCAACAGGCGCTATCACAGTGGGATCCAATAACTCTGTAGGACTTTATGCCGGAGAGAATGCAAACATCGATCAAAATGGAACTGTTACAGTAGCTGATAACAATGGAATCGGTGTTTACTCCAAAGGAACAGGAGGGGTTACAACTTCCGGAAACATCACAGTTGGAAAAGATTCTATAGGGGTATATAAAGATGGAACAGGATCTATGACTATCGGGGCTGCTTCTCAAACTATGGAAGTGAAAGAAAAAGGATATGGAATCTACTCCAAAGGAGCCAACGTTAACAGTCACATGACGATGACTTTAGGAAAAGAAGCGGTGGGAATTTATGCAAAAGGAGCTTCTATAAAGCAAGAAGGAGATATTACCGTTGGAGAAACTACGATAGGTTCTAGTGGTTTCTCAGATCCAAATGATAATAAAAACTCCATTGGAATTTTTGGAGATCATTCTAACATTACCTATAAAGGTCATATGGTAGTGGATAAGCCTCTTTCTGTAGGAATTTATGGAATGAATGGAGGAAACATTGTTTTAACATCAGGAAGCACTTTAGATGTTAAAAATGGTGCTTATGGAATTATGACAGGAAAAGGAGTTGCCGGAATTACTGTAGAAAATGGAGCTACAATCAACGTAGATGGAAAAGCAACAGCTACGGGAGCAACAGAGAAGAATGTTTCCTTTGGAATTGCTGCTTACAGTGGAACAATCAAAAATGAAGGAGATATTTATGTAACAAATGAAGCTACAGGAATTTATGTCGCTGGAACTGCAACTTTATATAATGGTACTACGGGAAGAATTCATATTGGTGCAGGAGGAGGAAAAGCGCAAGATAAACCGGGAACCAATGCAGCAGCTAATATTGGTGGAATTAAGGTGACCGATAAAGGAGAAGTAACCATAGGAGATCGAGTCATTACAGGAGGAAAAATCAGCATTGATGGAGATCTTACTATGCAAGGATTGGGAATTGATGTAAGTACCGGAAAAACAGTGATCGATGCAAGAAGTATCCGTGGAGTTGCCTTTGTAACACCGAATTTCTCAAAAGGAACTAACGAACAAAAGATTACCATTCAAGATGTCTTCCGAACTCCACACCAAGGAATTGGAACATTCTCAGGAGAGATTAAATCGCAATCTGTGTCATGGATTGCAAAGATATCGGATGGAAGCAAATCGGAACATGGAGCGGCTTCCACGAAGGATATTGTGATGGTAAGAATTCCTTATCAAACATTGATTGTAGGAGAAAAATACAAGGACTTAGCTTCCGGTTTGGAAAAGATTCGACAACATCTTCCAGAAGGAAAATCTTCGGATATTTTCAAATCCTTGGATAATATTACAACCCATGGTGAATTTGCGCAAGCAATCGCAAATGTTCGTGGAGATGTCTATTCTAATATTCAAGAAAGAATGAAGACAGTAGAATCTATTTTTGAAAAATCATATCGAGAAGTGTTGGATTCCTACAATGTGACAAGAGATGTCAATAAGTTCAGTATTATCAATTCCAAAGGAAAACATCGAGATAATACTTTCGGAGTGGCCGGATACGATTATAGCTCTGTGGGAGTATTGTATTTGAATGATCGAGAAGGATTCCGATATGGAGGAAAATATGGTTGGTCTGCAGGATTACTAGGTAGTGATTTTGATTTCAAAGGAGAGACAAGTAAGGATTCCAAAGAAAAAGTTCTTTCCGGAAAGCTAGGATTCCATTATCAACGAGCTTTGGATCGAGAAGATGACAATGCGCAATGGAAATGGTTATCAAGAGCAGAATTAAGTCTAAGTCGTCACAGAACGACAAGAAATAGTTACATAGGAGAAGACAAGTATCAATACAGAGCAAGATTCTGGTCCGGAGAAATTTCTTGGAAAAATAGAGTGTTCTATGATTATGATATCAATACGAAATGGTCTGTACGACCTTATGCCGGTATCGATGCTTCCTATGGACATATTTTTAAAGTTTCAGAAAGTGGAAATGCATTAAAATTACAAGTGAAAGGAAAAGATTACTTTGTAATGACTCCAAATATCGGGGTAGAAACAAAATATATTATTCCAATCAAAGATACGCATCAAGCAGTTTTGAAAGCAGATGCACAATATTTTTATGATGCCACAAAATTATATACTTCTGCAAACAAAGCAAAGCTTCAAGATTCGGGAGCAGGATATTATGATTTGACAGAGCCGGAACATCGAAGAAGTCGAGTTTCTGTTGGAACAGAGATTGGCTATGAAAAGGAAAATATCTATGGAGTTACTTTCCGAGCAGAATATCAAGGGAATAGGAAATCAGATGTCAATTACAGTCTTAGACTTCATTACAAGTTCTAATACTCATGGAAGAAGCAGGGAGAAAGCCTTGCTTCTTTTTTTAGATTATGAAGTTAAGAATTATTAAGAAAGCTTTTTTCCTACTAGAAGCAAAGAAAGAGACTTCTTCTGTTTTGATGAAACAGTATCATAAACTCATTATGGAAAATCTTCGGGATAATAATGGTCAATTTAAAATTAAAAACTTCTTTAGGGGCTTTTGAGAGTGTAGAAAAAAGTCTGTAAATTGTTAAAAAATATAGTCTTCTATGATAGAATATTAAAAATCATAGGAGGCTATTTTTATGAAAGAAAAAAAAGAAGTTTACAAAGTAAAACCATTAACGGAAGGAAAGAAAAATATTATTGCTTCTTTAATTGAAGAATATGATATTAAAACTACTCAGGATATCCAAGAAGCTCTTAAAGACCTCTTAGGTGGAACTATTAAGTCTATGTTAGAAGCTGAAATGGAGGAACACATTGGTTATGAGAAGTATCAGCATTCTGATGGTACTAATTATCGTAATGGTACTAAAAAGAAAAATGTTCGTTCTACTTATGGTGAATTGCAACTTGAAGTTCCACAAGATAGAAATTCTACTTTTGATCCTCAAATAGTTAAAAAGAGACAAAAAGATATTTCTGAAATTGATCAAAAAATCATAAACATGTATGCGCGTGGTTTAACTACTAGACAAATATCTGAACAAATTGAAGATATATATGGCTTTGAATGTTCTGAAAGCTTCATCTCTAATGTTACTGATAAAATATTACAAGATATTCAAGATTGGCAAAATAGACCCCTAGATGAAGTCTATCCAATTATCTTCATTGATGCAACACACTTTTCTGTTAGAGAAGATAATAGAATTAAGAAAATAGCTGCTTATGTAGTATTAGGAATATCAAAAGATGGAATGAAAGAAGTACTTAGTTTAGAGATAGGAGAAAATGAAAGCAGTAAATATTGGTTAGGAGTTTTAAATGGATTAAAAAATAGAGGTATTAAAGATATCATGGTAATCTGCGCTGATGGATTAACAGGAATAAAAGAAGCTATTGCAGCTGCATTCCCACAAACAGAGTATCAACGTTGTGTAGTTCATCAAGTAAGAAATACTTTAAAATATGTATCGTACAAAGAGAAAAAAGAATTTGCCTCATATTTAAAAAGTATATATCTAGCAGTAACAGAAACACAAGCTATGGAAAATCTAGATAAAGTAACAGAAAAATGGGAAGAAAAATATCCAAATACAATGACAAGTTGGTATCAAAATTGGGATGTTTTAACACCAATATTTAAATTTTCATTAGAGGTAAGAAAAGTAATATATACAACAAATGCAATAGAAAGCTTAAATAGTACTTACAAGAAATTAAATAGACAAAAAACAGTATATCCAAGCGATAAAGCACTATTAAAAGTATTGTATTTATCAACAATGGAAGCAACAAAGAAATGGAATCAACCACTAAGAAATTGGGGAAAAGTATATGGAGAATTTAGTATAATGTATGAGGGAAGATTTAGAGATTAAAAAGAAAAGGTACTCAAAAATTGAATACCTTAATCTTGACATATTAAAAATATTGTATTAATATATTAAAAAAATTAATTAAATAATTCTAATCATAGAAGATAGAGTTTACAGAAATTTTTTCACAGTCTCGAAATTTTTTCACAGTCTCTAGCTTTTTAGTGATCCAAGTTCTGAATACGATTATTTGAAGAGACTCTCTAATAATCTAATTTATAACTTAGAGCAAAAGGAAAGAAGAAGAGTGTAATCTCCAATCTTTATGTCCAAGATTATCCTTCCTTCTTCTTTTGATTATCATTCTCCTTTTTAATTAATTTTTTTATACGAAATAGAGTTGTTTTAGATAACCCAGTATTTTTCTTACAATCTGAAATTTTTATTGCTTTATTTATCCAGGCGTTAATGTATCTTTTATCTTCTGAAGATAAGTTTTCAATTTTTGAAGGTCTTCCAACTACTTTATTTTTTTTCTTAGATACTTTCCTTCCTTTCTCGTCGACTGGAAGAGCTGCATAGCCTTCTCTTTGTCTTGTTAAAATTTTATCTCTTTCTTTTTCAGCAAAATATCCTAGTAAGTGTAATATAAGAGGTTGTATTAACTCAATTTCTATTTCTGATTTATCTTTTGTTGACAGTAGAGGATTTTCTAGAAATTCTAAAAAACAGCCTTTATTTTTAACAAGTTCAAAATTCTCTTTTAGTTCCTTATTATTTCTTCCCATTCTATCTAATTCTTTTATGACTATGGTATCTCCTATAACAAGTTTAGCCATTAAACTATTCCAGGAAGTTCTATTAAAATTTTTACCTGATTCTCTGTCTATAAAAATATTGATTGGATCCACTCCAGCTAATTTTAAAGCTTCCATTTGTCTATCTTCACTTTGACTTTTGTGACTAATTCTTATATATCCGTATTTCATCTTCCTATTCCTTTATCTCTCTTTTTTTGAAAAGGAGTTTTAATTGTTTGAAATTCTGCTAGTTCTTTTTTCCAGTCTTGGCTCAAATGTTTAAAATAAAACTCAAAAGTATGTTCTAAAGAAGTTGCAACAAAAGAAATAATTTTACTATAGTCTTTTTTAGTTTGTGCTAATTCTAACGAGTCATAATATTCTAATCTATCCTCATTGCGAACAATACAAATAGGATACCCTTTTTTCATCAGTTCAAAGTTCATGATAAGTCTTCCAGTTCTTCCATTTCCATCTGAAAAAGGATGAATTTTTTCAAAGTCGGCATGAAATTTAGCAACTTTTTCAATCAAGTTTTCCTTTGTATTTTTATTATAATTTTCAATCAATTGATTTAACTCATATTCTACTTGAAAAGGAGAAGCAGTTTGAACAGTTGTATGCCCAATAGAATTATAATACTTTTTAAATACCCCAGCATTCAAAGGATCAATTCCACTTAAAACAAGACTGTGAAAATCTTTTATTAGTTTTATACTTAACTCTGTTCCATAGTTTACTTCTTCTTTTAAAAAATTAAGAGCATACTCTTGCCCTTTTACTTCTAAATGTTCTTGTAAAGATTTCCCTTTTACTGTGATTCCATATTCTAAAATCACATCAGTTTCTCTTAATGTAAGTGTATTCCCTTCGATAGCATTACTATGATAGATATAGTTTGTTTTTAATTCTGCTTCTAATTTACGAACAATAGAATCCTCCAAAGGTCTTTTAGTGTCTAAAAATTTTTTATATAGTTCTAGGCTTATTTGTTTCTGAGTATTCATATAATGATCTCCTTTTTATAAGAACTTTTCTCAATACAATCTTTTATCTTCCTCTAAAATTTGTCTGAATTTTTCTTTCTATCTTTTTTTACATCATATCACATATAGTATCAAAAAGTCTATGTTTATTTAAAGTAATTTTGATATTATTTTTTTGGAAAATTTTATTTGAAAAATAGGTAATTTACAATTATGTTAAAAAGTATACTTTTTTGGATAATTTCTATATTGTCATACATAACTTTATTGAGATACAAAAATTACTTGATATACATTTAGAAAAATGATTTTATAGCTAAAAGGGGTGTAAGGAGTGAGGATATGAAAAAAAATAATAGAGGGGAAACACAAGCAATAAGTTTAAGGGTAGATGTATCTCTACTTGAAGAGGTGAAAAAAATTGTAGATACACTTTCTATCAGTACAACAGAATTTATTCGTAGAGCTATAGAAAAAGAAGTTAAAGAAACAAAAGACGATTTTTTCTATATGTTATTACAAGTAGATTATTGTTCAGAAGAAGAAAGTAATGAAATTATAAAGGAATTAAAAACATTGAAGAAAGAAGATTTAGAGGTTGCTGAAAGAATAATATTACCTCTAAATGACCTTTATATGGAAGAATAATAAATGCAAAAAAATCAAACACCTTTTGAGTTAGTAGTAGATGTGAGTAATACAGCCAAAACTTTTTTAAAAAAAAGCCAATTGGAGATTTCAAAAAATCTCAAAGGAACTTCTAAAAGTTCCTCATAGATATGTACTCTTCACAATTCCCAAAGAATGTAGACCTTTTTTTGCCTAGATCGGAACCTATTACGACAACTCTCTTTCGGAATCAAACAAATTTTTGATTATCCATTTCAGAATATTCCTAAAAAAAGAAAAAAGAACACTGGAAAATATTCTAAAAACTATTTTACAAAATCCGATATTCTACACTATGGACTCATTACTGTAATTCATTCTTTTGGCCAAGATTTGAAATGGAATTCCCATGTGCATGCGATTTTTTTAAATATTTTACTCCTTCTTTCCATTTATAATTTCCTAAAGAAAATTAAAAATCCCAAAAAACTAATTTAAGGAGAAGTGCTTGATTGCTATAATCTTCTTTCTCATGAGCTGGATCATAGTATCCAATGCAATAAGATCCTGTTCTTTGAAAGAATTGATTTCACTTTCTTCCTTTATCAAATTTTCGATCCATAAGTCATTTCCATGACAAAATTTATATTTCTCTTTCGGAATATATGGCTCTTCTATTTTTTTCCAACATTGGAAGAAGAAGTATATTCTTTCTTTTGGATCTTTAATATATAAAGCTCCCATATAATTTCCTCCTTTTGTAATAGCTATCTAGAATTTCCTTCTTTCCCCTCTTTCATTTTTCTTTCTCAGGGATTTTTTATAGAAGATACTTTTTCTCTTACTTTTTCAAAATGAATTCCATCGATACAGAAATCATATAAAAATTTTTTCAATCCCTCCGCTTGATTTGTTTCATAATAAGCTATTAATTTTTCTTTGAATTCTTTTTGTTTTTCAATAGGAATTGAAAGTAAGCCCACTCCATTTTGTATCATGATTTGATTGGCTGCAAGAGTAGCAATTCTTTTATTTCCATCATAAAAAAGCTGTTGTCTGGATAAATACAAAAACATACTAATTGCCCTTTCTGTAGGAGACTTTATTTCTAAAATCTTCTTCATATTTTCTTTTACTTCTTCTATATCAGGTCTTTCTTCGGGTTTCCAAGAAGTCCCTCCCATATTCACTCCAGAAATTCTAATCACTCCGGGAAAAGGAATCACATTAGCCTCTCCTAAATATTGATGTAACTTGCACAAATACCCTAAATCAATTGGATACTCTACATTTTCTAATAAAAAATTCCAAGCATGCTTTAAATTCACTACACTATTGATGTCTTTAATATACATGTTTTGAACTGCCATTCCTTCTATGATAATTTCAGTTTCCGGATAAGTAACAGCAATCCCTTCTAAATTTGCAGATTTCCAAATACTATCTACCATATTTCTTTTTGCTACAAAAATATTTTCTTCTAAAGTCATGTTATATTTATCTTTCATATTTTTCCTCTTTGTTCTTTTTTAGAAATTATATCACATTTATCTTGATAAATCATTTGTTTTTACTAATTTCTTTGCCCATGGATTTCTAGCTTCTCTGACTTCTTTTTCTTCTCTAACTGTAGGCAGAATATAATTCTTAACTTCATGATCTAAAAAAGAAGCAGGTTTTTTTCCCTGCTTCTTCCATGAATATCAGAACTTGTAATGAAGTCTAAGACTGTAATTGACATCTGATTTCCTATTCCCTTGATATTCTGCTCGGAAAGTAACTCCATAGGTATTTTCCTTTTCATAGCCAATCTCTGTTCCAACAGAAACTCGACTTCTTCGATGTTCCGGTTCTGTTAAATCATAATATCCTGCTCCAGAATCTTGAAGCTTTGCTTTGTTTGCAGAAGTATATAATTTTGTGGCATCATAAAAATATTGTGCATCTGCTTTCAAAACTGCTTGATGCGTATCTTTGATTGGAATAATATATTTTGTTTCTACCCCGATATTTGGAGTCATTACAAAGTAATCTTTTCCTTTCACTTGTAATTTTAATGCATTTCCACTTTCTGAAACTTTAAAAATATGTCCATAGGAAGCATCGATACCGGCATAAGGTCGTACAGACCATTTCGTATTGATATCATAGTCGTAGAATACTCTATTTTTCCAAGAAATTTCTCCGGACCAGAATCTTGCTCTGTATTGATACTTGTCTTCTCCTATGTAACTATTTCTTGTCGTTCTGTGACGACTTAGACTTAATTCTGCTCTTGATAACCATTTCCATTGCGCATTGTCATCTTCTCGATCCAAAGCTCGTTGATAATGGAATCCTAGCTTTCCGGAAAGAACTTTTTCTTTGGAATCCTTACTTGTCTCTCCTTTGAAATCAAAATCACTACCTAGTAATCCTGCAGACCAACCATACTTTCCTCCATATCGGAATCCTTCTCGATCATTCAAATACAATACTCCCACAGAGCTATAATCGTATCCGGCCACTCCGAAAGTATTATCTCGATGTTTTCCTTTGGAATTGATAATACTGAACTTATTGACATCTCTTGTCACATTGTAGGAATCCAACACTTCTCGATATGATTTTTCAAAAATAGATTCTACTGTCTTCATTCTTTCTTGAATATTAGAATAGACATCTCCACGAACATTTGCGATTGCTTGCGCAAATTCACCATGGGTTGTAATGTTATCCAAAGATTTGAAAATATCGGAAGATTTTCCTTCTGGAAGATGTTGTCGAACCTTTTCTAAACCGGAAGCTAAGTTCTTGTATTTTTCTCCTACAATCAATGTTTGATAAGGAATTCTTACCATCACAATATCCTTCGTGGAAGCCGCTCCATGTTCCGATTTGCTTCCATCCGATATCTTTGCAATCCATGACACAGATTGCGATTTAATCTCTCCTGAGAATGTTCCAATTCCTTGGTGTGGAGTTCGGAAGACATCTTGAATGGTAATCTTTTGTTCGTTAGTTCCTTTTGAGAAATTCGGTGTTACAAAGGCAACTCCACGGATACTTCTTGCATCGATCACTGTTTTTCCGGTACTTACATCAATTCCCAATCCTTGCATAGTAAGATCTCCATCAATGCTGATTTTTCCTCCTGTAATGACTCGATCTCCTATGGTTACTTCTCCTTTATCGGTCACCTTAATTCCACCAATATTAGCTGCTGCATTGGTTCCCGGTTTATCTTGCGCTTTTCCTCCTCCTGCACCAATATGAATTCTTCCCGTAGTACCATTATATAAAGTTGCAGTTCCAGCGACATAAATTCCTGTAGCTTCATTTGTTACATAAATATCTCCTTCATTTTTGATTGTTCCACTGTAAGCAGCAATTCCAAAGGAAACATTCTTCTCTGTTGCTCCCGTAGCTGTTGCTTTTCCATCTACGTTGATTGTAGCTCCATTTTCTACAGTAATTCCGGCAACTCCTTTTCCTGTCATAATTCCATAAGCACCATTTTTAACATCTAGAGTACTTCCTGATGTTAAAACAATGTTTCCTCCATTCATTCCATAAATTCCTACAGAAAGAGGTTTATCCACCGTCATATGACCATGATACGAGATATCAGAAGCATCTCCAAAAATTCCAATGGAATTCTTGTTTACATTTGGATCTGAGAAACCATTTGTTCCTATCGTAGTTTCTCCTACTGTAATATCTCCCTCTTGCTTTATAGAAGCTCCTTTTGCATAAATTCCCACCGCTTCTTTTCCTAAAGTCATCGTCATGTGACTGTTAACGTTGGTTCCTTTGGAATAAATTCCGTATCCTTTTTCATCTACGGTCATTGCTTGAGAAGCAGAACCTATTGTCATGCTTCCTGTTCCATCTTTATATACCCCTATAGAATCTTTTCCAACTGTGATGTTTCCGGAAGTTGTAACCCCTCCTGTTCCTTTGGAGTAAACACCGATTCCATTGTTATCAGCTACTGTAACAGTTCCATTTTGATCGATGTTTGCATTCTCTCCGGCATAAAGTCCTACAGAGTTATTGGATCCCACTGTGATAGCACCTGTTGAACTTAATGTTTTTCCTGTTCCTTTTATAAGTAACCCGACTCCTTTGTTTCCTACTGTAACGGTTCCAGTGGAAGTCAAATCATTACCATCTACATAAATACCAATTGCATCTTTACTAGCTGTAACGCTCATTTGGTTCGTTACTTTTGCTCCCTTGGAGAAGATTCCATATCCTTTTTCGTCTACTGTTAACGTTTTTCCTGTAGCTGTTTTTACTTCTCCAGTACCATTTTTGTAAATACCGACGGAATTGATTCCAACTGTAATATTTCCTTTTGTTTCAATATCACCATTTCCTTCAGCGAAAATTCCTTTGCTGTCCCCAGAACCTACACTTAAGTCTCCTGTTACTTTTGTAGTAGCGTTGGCAACTTGTAATCCTACTGCGCCATCTGCAGCCACATTTAGAGTTCCGTTTATTTGAGCATTCCCTTGAGCTAAATCTGTATTTTTTAACAATACTCCTACGGCTTTATCAGATACAGTCATATTTCCACTTACTGTTGCTAATGTTTTTTCTCCATAGATACCAACAGAGTTCTTTCCTATTGTAGCATTCCCTGTACTGGTTACTGCTCCATCTTTGGAATAAATGCCAATTGAAGATTTTCCATTGGAATCTCCAACAGTAAGTATTCCAGTATTCGTAACTGCTTTACCAGTTGCACTATATATTCCTGTATTGTTGCTTCCCACAACAGAAACTCCTGTCACTGTTAACCCATTACCAGTTCCTTGTGCTACAACTCCAACTTGTCCAGTTGCATTAGTATCCGTTAATTGAATTGGGTTTGCTATCGTAATCGCATTGGTTATATTTTCAAAAACATATCCTATGGATTTATTTCCTGTAATTTCAGATACTTTAGCAATAGAAGCTACATTACCGCCTTTTGCATACATTCCAATACCTTCGGCGCTTTTCACTTTAATATCGAAATTCGAATCAATGCTTCCTCCATTTTCTACATAGGCTCCTAATCCTTTTGCCCCATCTACTTCAACAGTAGTAGTAGTATCAGCAGTAATTTTTCCACTCTTCGTTCCCAAGGCAATACCCTTTGCTCCTACTTTTAGTGTTCCTCCTCCATTTAATACAATTTCTGAGTCATTTTCATCCGCATAAGCCAAAATAGAGCTCTTATTCGTATCGGATGATTCTAATTTTCCAGTAGATAAAGCAAATGTCAATTTTTTATCTTTTGCGTAGAGTCCTAAAGAGCCTTCTCCAACTATAACATCTGTATTCGAAACAGTTCCATTGACACCTAAAGCGGAAATTCCTATTCCACGACTAGCAATGTCTGTTGTATTTCCTATTGTTATCTTATTTTTATTACTTGATGTTATTGTAAAATCTTGCCCAGCATCAAAAATCAATCCTCTTGCATTGGTTCCTAAAGAAATATTGACATCCTTCACAAATGTTGCTGTAACACTGTCTTTGAAATACATTCCCACTAACTTATCCGCTGTTCCCGTAATGTTTCCACCAATAAAATCTTGGTTTGTATTAACTTTCATGGCTACTATTCCTGTTGCGCTATCTCCAGTTAAGATAATTTCACCATTATTCTTTAAAACAGTATTTCCAAGAGAATTTTCATTGGTCGTATAAATGGCAACTCCCTTAGTTCCTATATTAACTTTTCCTTGATTATCTATATTTGCTCCTACTCCATAGACTCCTGTCATTTGATTTCCGGAAACTGTTTCAATCGTTCCTTCATTTATCACATCTACTTTACGAGGATTTACTGTGTTTTTAGCCACTGCTGCGATTCCTGTTGCCTTATCTCCGTTTAATTTTATATCTCCAGTAGGGCTGGCTAACTTAAGTGTATAGTTTTGAGCAGAAGAATCATAAATACTATGAATACCAATTCCATTCGTTCCTACTTCTACAATAGAGTTAATCGTTGAATCAGCATTTTTAAGGGTTAAGAAACTTCCTGTTCCAGTGATATGTAATCCTGCTCCTGTTGTTAGAGTTCCTCCATCTTGATATATTGCTCTTCCAGAACCAGTGAAATTAATATTTGCAGTTCCTGTTGAACCCAAATCTGCTGTTCCCCCTTTCAAGAAAACAGCTGTTCCATTTGTTCCTATATTAAAAGTAGTATTTTGAGCAACAAATTTTGAATACTTAGGAATAAATGTTCCTATTCCACCTCCAACATCAATCGTTCCTGTATGTTTTACAGTTGAACCTGCTCCCCCATTACTTCCTAAAAATAGACCTATGGTTTCTTTTCCATTTTGTTGAATATCAGTATTAACATCTTTATTATATCCAGCTTTTGTATAGATACCTATTCCATAGTTACTTCCACTACCATTACTAACTATTACTTTAGAACCTGTTTGGAATTCTGCATCACCTTCTGCATATATTCCTATATGAGATTTTCCTGCTGCTGATGTTATTTGGCTTTTAATTTTAGTCGTTCCTGTCGCATATAGAGCAACTGTTTTATCTACACCTAAAGCAACTGTTGGTGCAATATCAAAATCTACAACAGAATCCTTTGCGTATGCTCCAACTGCCGCTGTCTTTGTTAAATTAAGAGTACCTGAATTTAAAATCTTATTAGCACTTGTTCCTTGAAGTGCAAGAGCTATATTTTCAGCAGATATTGTTGCTCCTGACTTATTTGTAAATTTAGCATTCGCTCCATTTATATATGCTCCTATTGCTTTGTATTCAACTCCAGAAATTTCCTTATTTTTTGCAGTTATAGTGCCAGAATTTTCTCCTACTGAACCATTTTCAACATCTATTCCAATAGCTTCACCATCAGCTATAATATTTCCTATATTTTTAACTTTTGCTGTTTTTCCACTAGCAGCCCTTGCCATCATTCCTATAGATGGAGTCCCAGTACCTGTTATGCTATAATCATAGACTCTTATATTTTTTCCAGATTCATTTGTTGCTTCTCCATTTTCTACATATACACCTATAGCATTTTTAATAGAATCTGTTAAAGTAATACTTCCTATATTTTTAAATGTAGAACCTCCAGTTACAAATGCTCCCACATTATTTTCACCATCACCAATCTTGATAGTTTTAGCATTGTTTAGTTTTATTCCACCATCTACATATAGAGCAAGTAAACTACTACCTGAATTTATTGTTAAATCTGTATCATGATTAACTTCATTATTGTTAGTTCCTTTTGTATAATATATTCCAGCTGCCGCTGCTCCTGCTGTTTTATTTTCAAGCTCTAATGTTCCTCCACGTAGATAGCCACCATTTGCCATGTACATACCTGTTCCAGCAGAAGTAACTTCAACTTTATGTTTTCCATCAACAGTAACTTTACCTTTATTTCCATAAAGTCCTATTCCTTGACTTTTTGCTTCAATAGTTCCTGTAGTTCCGGATAATTTTAAATTACCATCAGTAAAGACTCCAACAGAACCTTGTCCATCAGAAGAAATATTTATTCTATTTATTATATTGCCTTTACTAGTATTTTCATTTTTAGCATATACTCCAATTCCACCCTTTGTAACAGTAACTTTAGCACTTGAAGCTGTCATATCTAAAGTATTATCTACAAATGTTGTTTTATCTTTTACAGCTGTATCAAAATACATCCCTATTGTTTTAGCAGTAGCACTTGCTGTTCCACTTGGGTCAACTTTAAATTCATTTTTCAAAGTTGCTGTACTTCCTGTATCTACTCCACCATTGTGACTTCCTTGTGCAAACAAGTATATATTATTTTTAGAATGATCTGAATTAAAGGTATATGGGGAAGTTCTCACATCTTCCCATTTAGCTCCCGCTAAATATACTCCTATATTATTTTTAGCATTTGTATCAGAAAAATCCATAGAGGCTGTTTTATCATTAACAGTGGCTCCATTTGCTCCATATAGACCTATTGATTTTTCTTTACTAAACTTAATATTACCTTCTGAGCTAATATTTCCTGAATTTCCTGTTACAAAAACTCCGACAGAGTTATCACCTTTTAATTCAATTTTTGAACCACCTGTAAAGTTTATACTTCCTTTTCCAAACATCCCTGTTGAGCCTTCGCCCAATTTCATTGTTTTGTTACCACTGTATGCTAAATTTTCTGGTGTACTTCCATTAACAGCTCCATATATACCAACACTATTTTTATATAGTTCAAAATCTGATTGAACAGTTAATGTTCCATTATTCTTTGAATAATATGCAATTACATCATTAATTGTATCTGATCTATCTTTTGTTTTTACTTCTGTTGTAATAGTAGAAGCTGTTTCTCTTGCAACAAGTATACCTACTTTACCTTTAAAATCTCCAGTAGTTGATTGTTTTAAAGTAAGCTGATTACCTGTTAAACTTGAAGAACTTCCTTTTAAGTAGATACCTACTCCACTTTCTCCAGCAAAATCAATGCGTCCTAAGTTATCAGTTGAACTACTTCCAATAGTTGAATTATCCGCATAGATTCCGACTGCTTTCTTTCCTATTTTTATTGTTCCATCTTTAGGAATCACTGTTGATTTATCTGCATAAATACCTATGGCTGTTTTAGCATCAGATTCTTTTACTTCAATATTTCCAGTATTTGTAACTTTATGAGTTGAACTTGTAGTAGTAGTCTTATTATTTTTTACATAAATACCTATGGCATCATTATCAGACATTATAATTTTACCTGAGTTTGTTACAGTAATATCTCCTTCACCAGTTTTTCCAAATTGATTTTTCTGAGCAGTTCCTCCTGATTCGCCATATCCCATAGCTAAAATACCGACTGACTCTTTTCCTCCAGCTTCAATATTTCCTTTATTGTCCACTTTAGAACCATTTACTGCATAAACTCCTACTGCTCCACTATTAGCAGAATTTCCAGAAGCATCTTTTTCTACTTCTATTCCGGATGTAGTATCTATATTTACTAAACCATAGTTAATATATGCTCCTACTGCTCCTGCTCCTCTATCTTTTCTATCTGCAATTATCTTTGATCCACCTCTTAGATTAATTGCTGTATCATTTTCACTTGTAGCATTTTTACTAGAACTCATTTCAAGTCCAACTACTTGTGTGGCATCTAATTTTGTTAAATCACTACTATCAAGAACTGCTTTTATAGTTTTTCCATTAGCTTCCACTTTAGCTCTTTGAATCAAATATCTTCTAAATAAAGCATAAGAAGCCTTTTTATTTAAATCAGTACTTTCTTCATTATTATCATCAGTTGCATCTTTTTTATCTAAATTTTGATCTATTGTTAAGTTTGCCATTCCATCAACAGCTGCTATCTTATATTTATTAAATACTGTTCCTCCATCTTTACCTTTGGCTATTGTAATATTATTAGGAAGTCCTAATCCTCCTATAATATTACTTACATTAACAGTACTTGTAATATCACTGGCAACAAAAGGTATAGCATCATTAGACATCATAACAATTTTTCCATTTGTAAATGAAATATCTCCACTAGTTACAGAATTTACTTTCATCCCAACTGCTTTTCCTCTTAATACTAGTACACTGTTATTTGCAACAATTTTTCCATTATTTTCCGTATATAATGAGTAACCTTCACCAGAATAATCTAATAAAGAAGCTGATAAATCTATCTTAGAGTTAGAATCTTTTGCATATGCTAATGCAGAGCCATCTTCTATCTTCAATTTTGAATTCTTGCTAATAATTTCAGAACCACTTTCAGCATAATATCCAACACTTCCTTCTCCAGCTAAAGTTACAGTACTTGATGGAAGAGAACTGCTATTAATAATAGTCTTTGAATCTGGTATGCTAGGTAATGCAATTGTTGTATTTTTTATTTCAATTTTTCCTCCACTTGTGGCATAACCAATAATAGAGTTTTTACCATTGTGATTTATAGAAAAATCTTTTTCTTGAGTTAACATAGAATTGTTATCTTTTGCATAAAAAAATAAAAAACTTTCTGATGATGTATTTTCAAGAGTAAGATTATTCTTAACATTTAATTTTCCTCCCATTATTGTAGCAAAAAGTACATTATTTTTTGTATTGTTTCCTAATGAGATCGCCCCATTCTTAGTATTATTGTACTCTAATACTGAATCACTTCCATCTGCTAGAAATCCAACATTATTTTCACCTTTTAAAGATAAATTTGTAAAATTATCTGCATCGTTCAATTGGATTTTCGCTTTTCCAACTCTGATTCCAACTGAGTTTGCTGCATCGTCTTCTAAAACAATCTTATATTTATTTATCTTTCTTAAACTGAATCCTGAAGAATGAATTGTAAAATCAAAATTTAGACCAACTGATTGTTCTACTTTACTTACATTAGTTTTAGTATTTCCATAAGTGACATCTTGATTATTTCCACTTAATCCTCCAATTTGTATATTCCATTTGGAATTAAAAAAATTAGAACTTTTTGTTTCATCTGGCTCTGTTCTGATACTTGCCCCAACAGATTCATCTCCCAATATTTGTATAGGATTATTTAGTTGTATATCCGCCCAACTCATCTGTTCTACAGTGGCATCATTGTCAGTGGCAACCCCTAAGCTATGATGTCCATATAATTTCATAGTTCCATCATTTATAGAACTTCTTTTAATTGATTGTATTGCACTACTTGTATATGCCCAACCAACACTCTTAGGTGCATAAAAAATAACTTTTCCATTAGATCCATTTTTTATAGTGTCCACTCCTGCATTTCCATAGGAATAACCACCAAATATAAAATTTCCTATATCCGAACTTCCACTTTTCCCAGAAGCAAATTCACCTGACTCTGCCTTTCCTGTGATATCCCCTTCATTCTCAAATGTAATATTTCCTGTACTCTGAACATTATCTATATTGGCTATAACAATTTTATTACCATATAAGTCAACCTTAGCCTTGTTTATAATTTTTGATTCAGGATTACCTGCTGATGAATTATTCCCCAAATAAAAAATTGCGTTTAATGCTGCATTTGTCGTATTATTTCCTACTGCTTTTATCTTAACAACCTCTGGAATTGTAACTTGAGCTTTTCCTCCTATAGCATAAAAAGCTACTTTTTGCATATTATTTACTGAATATGAAGAAGGCAAAATACTTGATACATCTGTTGCATTTTCAAATTTATGATCTTGTCCCTGATTATGACCCCTGAAATACATTTCATAATTTCCAGTTAGCAAATCTAATTGAGCTATCAATCCATTGTTGTCGGTAACTCCTCCTCCATACCATCCCGTATTATTGTTTGGTACATCCTGATAGCTTACATCAGTTGATGGCGGATTGGGCACAGGACTTATACTAACAGTTTTGGTAGCTACCGTTGGAGGACTAACAAGCCTAGGACTAAACCCAGCTGGCGTAGCAGGTCTTTGTACAGTTGGAACATTTATACTTGGTGCTTCTCCTACTGTTGGTGGAGTGGGAGAGATATTCAAAGCAGTAATAGGAGCTACTGTAATAGAACTTAATGTAGGAATTGTACCTGGTTGATTGACAATTACTTGAGGCTCTGTTGGTTCTGTCATATCTGCAATTGTAGGAGTAGAAATTTGAGGAGCATTGATAGCATTGATAGCAACCGTTGTGGATACAATGGTAGGAGGAGTTATTGTTTTTTGGGATACAGTTTTTTCAGAGATATTTTTTTCAGCTACGGTTTTTGGTGAGATATTAGCGCCGAAATCGACGGAATCGACGAATTCAAAAGGATTTTTGATAATCCCATAAGCACCATAGTTTATTCCTTTATAAACTTGACCGTATTCTTTGGCAAAAGTATTATCTTGAACAAACTCATTTCCTTTAAAATTATGTGTATTTCTGTTTCGATTTTTATTATAATTTCTCCAATCGTAAAGGAAAAAGAATTGAAAGGAGTCGTGTAAAGGTTTCATCCAGAAGTCAGCTCTTTGTAGTAAAAGTTTAGCTTTTAGGTCAGCATTTTGGATGAAATTTAAGTTTTTCAAAAGAAAAGTATCGATATGGATTTTATGGTTAAGAATCTCGGTATGAATCTGTTTACGAGATTTGAAGAAAGGCTTGTCTTTTGGAGAAGGAGTAGATGCAAAGGCAAAGGTTCCAGAGATAAGGAACGCGACCAAAAGACTGATAGAAAAGCTGTAATGTTTGCTATGTTTCAAGCAAGCTTTTAATTGACGTTGGACTTGATCAAAATAAATCATAAAAATCTTCCCCCCTGTATGAGTAATTATAAGCCGGCATTATTGATACGCTCTAATTGGAGTAAATTATGTTTTTGCAGTAGTAATTTTTCATTTGCGTCTCGATAATGGGTAAGTTGTTCTTGTAAAGAATCCATTTGTTGGGCAACACGCTGCATTTCATAGAGGATAATTTGTCCGTTGGATTTCCCTGCATGAGGGTCTTCTTTTTTATTGGAAAGTTTTTTTTCATCCTCTGTATTATCTTGTTTATTATTTTCTGTGTGTTGCGCGATTTCTTGAATATCTTTTTCTTTCTCTTCGTTTTGTTTGAGTTGTAATTGAGATTTTTGTTCAGAAAGTTTTAAAAGTCTTTGAAGTTGGTCCTTCTGAGATTCTACTTGAGAATTGGAACATCCAACGAAAGAGAGCATGGATAAGATGACAAAAAAAGTTTTAATCATGTTTTTCCTCCTGTTGTATTTGTAAATTATCGGATAAAGTATGTTCTAAAGTTTTTGGTTCTTGAATCATTTCTTCTATAAGTTGTCTTTGAAGATTTTGAAAGGCATTTTGCTTAAGTTCGGAAATAAGGGTTTCTTTTGCTTCCTCATAGCTTGCTTCTCTTGGGGGGTCTCTATCGATCAAATAGAGGATATGTGCTCCTCCTTCAAACTCGACAAGCTCTTTTGCCAATTTACCTTTTTTCAAATTCTGAATGGAAGAATAGATCATAGGATGTAAAGAGGAAACAGGGATCCATTGAGGAATATCTTCTTTCCTTTCATTGTATTTGTTTTTTTGCTCTTGAAAATTCTCAAGTTTTGTATTTTTGAACACTTCTCTTGCTTTTTGAGCATTTCTAATAAAAATGGTATCTAGTTTTACTTTTTCTTCGATTTGATACCTGAGTTGATTTTGTTGAAAGATTTTTTTTAGGGAATCTTCGTCTATAGAAAAGTTCTGTAAACGTTGATTGGTTTTTCGATCCAAGTAGAATTGAATCAAGACCTCTTCTTGGGCTCTTAGGACTTGTTCTATTTCTAGCGCTGAGTAACTTTCTTCTTTTGCTTTTTTTAATAATAAGTTATGTACTAATTCCATATTAATCTCCTATAATTGCATTAAATTTTGTTTCCAATTCTTTTTTTTCTGCTTCATTATCAATTTCCTCTTGTCTTATTTTTTGGGCTTGTTCTAACATTTGTTCTACCTTCCCATGCGCTTTTTCGATTCTGTAATACAATCTTTCTTCAGGAGTCATATTTTTTAATAATTCTTGTTCTTTTTTTCTTTCTTCTTCCAAACGTTTTCTTTCAATTTCTTTTGGATCTTGTTCCTTTCGTAATCTGATTTCTTCAAGTTCTTTTTGTTTGGCAAGTTGAGCTTCCTGCCTCATTTTTTCTTCCTCTAATTTTTGATAAAACTTTCTCTTTTTCTCCATTAATTGCAAAGCTTCTTGATGTTGTGAAGTTGTGGTTTGGATTTGGCTACATGCAGTTAGCAAGAATGCAAAGGTAGCAACTAGTAAGTATATTTTTTTCATAATTCCCCCTCATAAAGTTTTAATAAATGGCTTGTATTGTCTTAAACTGATGTACGATTTCTTGATTTTTATTGATTTCGGACTCTACTCTTTTGATATACTCCTCATATTTTTTTATTAGCTGGTCAAAGTCTTTTTGAAAGAATCTCCCTTCCCTTTCTTTTTCAACATCTACGAATCTAGATTGAATTTCTTCTTTCAACTGTTCCAACTGTACAATTTTCTTCTCTGCCTTTTCCGAAAGTTCCTTCTCTTCTTGAAAACGATTTTTTTCCTGTTGCAATAAATCATGATACTCTTTTTCCAAATCCTGTATTCCTAAAGATACAGTTTCTTCTGCAAATACCAGTGACGAAAGCAATAGTATTCCTAACATACTCCCCATCTTTCTCATAGAAAATTCCCCCTTTTAATAATAAACCATCACTAAATACAAATAAAATATATCACAATAAATCGTTATGTTAATTTTACAAACATCATATTGTCATAATGTCCAGAATCTAGAAATTCTATACATAATATAGAAAAAAGAATTTTAGAGTTCTTTTTAAAAACTCTAAAATTCCTGTGAAAATTTCATCCCTTTCTTTTAAATCAGTGTCAGATTGACCCCAACTGACAAAAATCTAAATTCAGAAATTCTTATTTTTTTCTAAGCTGTAATAGTTCTCTGATTTTTTCCTCCATCTCTTCCTCTGTCTGATACTCCTCAAAAGAATTGTAAAATCGTAATGCCAAACCATCACTAAAGAATAAATCCCCTCTATCTTTCTCCCAGTCGAATGTCTGATCTTTACTCAAAATCGCACTCAGAGCATCATACATTTTTTCACGAATCGGATTTCCCAATTTTGGGCTTGAAGTTAAAAAAATAGCTTTAAACAATTTACGATGTTTTATTGAAAAAAGTGCAAAAGCAACACTTAAATTTTCATAACTATAATAATTTTCATATTTTTTTATAGGATTCAAAAACAATTCTAGAATTTCCCCTACCATAGCATTTTCCAAATCACCTAAAGATTTGAAATGATAATAGATAGGAGAAGTAGAAGAATCTAAAGCTGCTGCAATATTACGAATTGTGAACTTGTCGACTCCATTATGTTTAAAAACAAGAAATGCCGCTTTTAAAATCTGGTTTTTATTAAAAAGTACATCTCGCCCCAAATTTATTTTCCCCTCCTAAATTTTTTGTTATAATTTCTTTATTTTACTTTAGAATATCTCACTTTTTTGAAGATGTCAATAGCGCCGAGCGTTAAAAAACAGCGATTTCGACTTTGTAGAAAAGTCGTCTCCTCTAAGTACTAATATCCCACACTTTCTATTTTTCTTTTTCTTTTAAAAAAACATGATACCTATATCTCCAGATTATTTCTCTATTCAAAAATATACCTTTGTTTTTCATATTCAAAACATATTTGACTTTTTTAAAACATAAACTATATCAAAAAGGTATATTTTACAAAAAAATAAAAAGAGCTATCTCAAAATAAATCATTTTGAGATAGCCCCAGAATTAAAATTTACTGAATTCCATTTTTTAATCGACAACTTCCGCTTCTGCTACATCTTCGTTATTGTTTCCGGAAGCACTTCCCGCTGCTCCTTGTTGTTGAGCCTGTGCTTGAGCATCTTTATACAATTCTTCGGCAAATTTATGAGCTGCTTGTGATAATTTTTCTACTGCTTGATCAATTGCTTCTTTGGAGTCTCCGTCTTTCACCTTCTTCAAATCTTCCATGGCTGCTTCAATGTTTTTCTTATCTTCTTCTCCCAATTTATCTGCATGATCTTTCATAGATTTTTCCGTGGAAGAGATTAACATATCCGCTTGGTTTCTCGCTGCAACCAATTCTTCAAACTTCTTATCTTCCGCCGCATTTGCTTCCGCTTCTTTTGTCATTCTGTCAATTTCTTCTTTTGATAAGTTGGTAGAACCTGAAATAGTTACCTTATTTTCTTTTCCGGTTCCTAAATCTTTCGCAGAGACGTGTACAATTCCGTTTGCATCAATATCAAAAGTTACTTCAATTTGTGGAACTCCTCTTGGCGCTGCCGGAATTCCTTCCAAGTTGAATTCTCCTAATTTATGGTTATCCGCTGCTCTCGATCGTTCTCCTTGCAATACGTTAATGGTAACTGCCGGTTGATTGTCCACAGCTGTAGAATACACTTGAGCTTTCTTCACCGGAATGGTGGTGTTCTTTTCAATCATCTTCGTAAAGACTCCACCCAAAGTTTCAATTCCCAGAGATAATGGAGTGACATCCAACAATAAGACATCTTTGACATCTCCCATCAACACTCCACCTTGAATCGCTGCTCCTGCTGCAACCACTTCATCCGGATTGATTCCCTTGTTTGGTTTCTTTCCAAAGTAAGATTCTACCCATTCTTGCACAGCCGGAATTCTGGTAGATCCCCCTACTAACAATACTTCATTAATTTCTCCCGGTTGCAATCCTGCATCGGATAAAGCTGTTTTGGTAGGTCCTTGTGTTGCCTCTACCAAATCTCTTGTCAAGTCATTGAATTTTGCACGAGTCAATTTCATTTCCAAGTGTTTTGGTCCTGTTGCGTCCATTGTGATGAATGGTAAAGAAATTGGAGTTTCCATCATTGTTGACAATTCTTTTTTCGCTTTTTCCGCAGCATCTTTCAATCTTTGGTAAGCCATTTTATCATTGGACAAATCCAATCCTGTTTCTTTTTTAAATTCTGCTACCATCCAGTCAATGATTTTCTTATCAAAATCGTCTCCTCCTAAATGGTTGTTTCCTGCCGTAGAAATAACTTCAATGACCCCGTCCGCAATTTCCAAGATAGATACGTCAAAAGTTCCCCCTCCTAAGTCAAATACCAATACTTTTTCTTCTTTTTTCTTTTCCAAACCATATGCCAAAGCGGCCGCTGTCGGTTCGTTGATAATTCTTTTTACTTCCAATCCCGCAATGGTTCCTGCATCTTTTGTCGCTTGTCTTTGTGCGTCCGTGAAATAAGCCGGTACTGTAATCACCGCTTCTTTCACTTCTTCTCCCAAGTAAGCTTCCGCATCTTTTTTTAATTTTTGTAATGTTTTTGCGGAAATTTCTTGTGGAGTATATTTTTTCCCGAAAATCTCCACCTTATAATCAGATCCCATATGTGTTTTAATAGAACTTACTGTGGAATTCGGATTGGTTACCGCTTGTCTTTTTGCAATTTCTCCTACAATGGTTTCCCCGTTGTCCTTAATATTCACGACTGAGGGAGTGGTTCTCGCTCCTTCCGCATTCGGAATAATGGTTGCACTTCCTCCTTCCATAATTGCTACACATGAGTTGGTAGTTCCTAAGTCAATTCCTATAATTTTAGCCATTTTGTTACCTCCTACTATATCTTCAAAATTTTTTTACCCAGTTTATGATACTTTTCTTCCTGCAAGCTATACTTTTTTACATACCTTTACCATAGACGGTCGAATGACCTTATCTTTCATTTTGTATCCTTTTTGCAATTCCAACATTACTTCATTATCCTGAAATTCAGGACTGTCCTCCTGCATCACGGCATGATGAAACATCGGGTCAAATTCTTTTCCTAAAGCCTCAATTTCTTCTACGCCCTCTGATTTCATGACATCTTGGATATTTCGTAAAATCATTTCCACACCTTGTACCAAGCCGTCAAAATCGTTCGTTTCTTTCGCCGCCGAAATCGCTCTTTCCAAATTATCCAAACTTCCCAATAATTTTTCTACAATCTTTTGAGAAGAATATTGACGCAATTCTTCAATTTCTTTTTCTTTTCTCTTGGTAAAATTTTGGAAATCTGCTTGCTTACGTAAATAAGATTGCTTCCAATCTTCAATTTCCACTTTCAGTTTCCCAATTTCTTCCTCCGGAGAAAGAGTTTTTTCTGCAGTTTCTTCTTTCACTTCTTCTGCATCCAAAATTTCTTCTTTCATCTCTTCCAGGACTTCTTCCTTTTTTGCCTCATCCGTCATTTCTTCACTTCCTTTTTCTCTATTCTATCAATTGCTCGATTTACTTCCTTGGTAACACAATCCAAAAGTCCTACTGTCTTGGAATATGCCATTCGTTTGGGACCGATGACCCCAATAATTCCCTTTGCTCCTCCTAATTGGTACAAAGAATACACAAAACTATAATCTTCGAGTTCTTTAATTCCCAATTCATCTCCGAAAATCACTTGAACTCCCTGTCCTATCTCCTCTCTCTTTTGAATCAAACGTTCAAACATCTGTCGAATATCTTTCTTCTCCGAGAAGAAATCCAAGACTTCACTGGCACTGTCAACATCTCGTTCCTTGAACATACTGGTAACATTATCAATAAAGAAACGATTTAAATCTTCCATAGAAGTCTCGGAAGATTGAATCATATCTCCTCCCAAGATAAATTCTTCAATTTCTTTTACTGTTAAATGTTCGTATTGAATTCTCTCATTCAACTCTTTTGCAATTTTTGATACTTCTTCTCGAGAAAGAGGGTTTAACAAATGAATTTTCTTCGTCTTTACTCGTCGATCTTTCATAATAATGACCGCCATGACAAAGTATTCATCAATATGAATCAATTCGATTCGATGAATTTCCGAATCTACAATTCTAGGTTCCACTGCAATCCCTGCATAGCTCGTTAATTTCGATAGTAGACTGGAAGTGGTTTCCAGCAATTTATCTAGTTCTCCAATCCGTTCTTCGTAAAATCCCTCAATATTTTCCCGCTCCTGTTGAGATAATCGTTCCACCTTTAACAATTCATTCAGATAATAACGATATCCCTTATCCGTCGGGATTCTTCCGGAAGAAGTATGTGTTTTTCCAATAAATCCCATGTCTTCTAAATCCGCCATGACATTTCGAATGGTTGCAGAAGAAAGCTCAATTCCGTATTTTTTGACTAGAGTTCTTGAACCTATGGTATCTCCAAAGGTTAAATAATAGTTCACGATGGCATTTAACACCAATTTTTCTCTGTCACTAATACCCATGTTGCAGCCTCCTTTCTTCGATCCTGTTAGCACTCATTATCATAGAGTGCTAATCTATGTTTATAAGATACAATATGAAACGCGATTTGTCAATCTTTTTTTGCAAAGAAATCAAAATAGTAAAAGAAAAAAGAATTTCAGAGATTGTATTTCCAACATCTCTAAAATTCTTTTAAACATGTTATATTCTTCTCTTCATCAACACCCTTTGACAAAAAAACCTTATTCAATCACACCATACAAAAAAGTATTTAAAATATTCTGCGGAGCATCGTAGTAAAAGCTGCTATTATAATCGTCTATCAAATCACTGACAAAAGAATTGTATGCCTCCAGCAAAGCTTCTATCACACCCATTTGTTTCTCCTTGGCAATTCCTAAAATCAACCTTTTATAAACTTTCCCAATATCCCAATGGCTAGGAACGGCATATTTTGCTCTTCCTACATTGTCAAACTTTCCCTCTGAAATCTTCGCTTCCAGAATAAAATCATCACTTACTCTGTCAATGTTGTCACTATGATAGACATCCGCTAAGTCATAAATTTTATGCAAACGTTCTTTTCCTAAAGCATTCACAATATCCACTCTTTTATTTTTTGTTTTTCTGGCAATATAATCAATAAGACTGCAAGTGAAAAAAAGGTCATTCTCTTTTTGAGGTTCTCGTCCTATCATTTCTCTACCTCCTCAGCCCGTATAAATTCTAAACATTCCAATGCATTTGCGGAACAAAAATTAATCTGATGCGTAGGATATTTGAACTTCGCCATCATCCAAAACTGCTCTCTTGTAATACTTCCTTCCACATAATCCGCTATAAAATTATAAATCTGGTCATTCGCCATAGCACCAATAACAATATCATAAGGATGCGGGTTCCCTTGTCGACAATGAACAATAAAATCAAGCCACTCCTCTGTCATTTCAGAAAATTCCTTGATATTCAGCCCTTCTTTTATTCTAACAGTATAAACGGAGATTGTGGGAGTAGAATATCTCTTTGCCCACCTTTCCGCTTGTTCTCGAATAAGAGTGCAATAAAAACCTACCCCAAAATCTTTCGCATTTTTTCCCTTTAAGATTTTTGGCTCTTCTATAGAAGTATAACTTCCATGATATACTGTCATCTTTCCCATTGAAACCTCCTACTATCCCCATGTTTCTTTCAAGAGCTTTCCATTTCGATATTCCAGAGTGCTTTCCAAACTTCCATCTTCATTGTATTTTTTCCAAATACCGTCTTTTCGAAAATTCGTATATTTTCCCGTTTCTAATAAATTCCCATTTTCCCAATACAATTTCCAAATTCCTGTTCCGTTGTTAAAAATGCTTTTGTGAAGAATACTTCCATCCTTTGCAAAACATATGACCCCTGTAATTCTCCCTTTGTCATACATTACTTCCGCCTTGGGATTTCCATTTTCATAATAAGATAGCTGACTTCCATGCAATTTTCCAGCTTGATATTGTTCCAACAGAATTTGTGTCCCATTTTGAGAATACCAAGAACTTTCTCCATCTAATTTTCCATTTTTATATGTCTCCATGTATTGAATCCAATCTCCCATAAAAAGAGCAAATACTCCTGTGAATGCAGTATCTTCTCCTTGGCGGTAAACCACTCCATTTCGATTGTCTTGCTCGGAAATATCCACAAACTGAGAACTGTCTTTTTGGGAAATATTTTTACTATGTTTCGGAGCTTCTGACATGATCGGAGTATTTTTCTTTTTCTCTGAAAGCTTGGAACTATTTTTTTCCATTTCGGAAGTTTTTTGAGCTTTCTCTCCTAGAATATTCCCAGATAATTCTGACAGAGGAGCGACCTCTCGAATTTCTCCAAACAAACAAAAGCTCATGATAAAAAATATTCCTATATATTGTTTCATTTTCATTTTGTTTCTCCTATTTTGAATAGTTTGGAGCTTCCTTGGTAATGGTAATATCATGTGGATGACTTTCTAATAATCCTGCTCCTGTAATTTTCATAAATCTTCCCTCTACTTGTAAACTTTCGATGGTAGGAGTTCCACAATATCCCATTCCTGCTCGAATTCCTCCACAAAGTTGAAATACCACATCTTTTACCGCTCCTTTATAAGCAATTCTTCCTTCAATTCCTTCCGGAACCAATTTTTGACTATCCATTTCCGCTTGGAAATATCGATCTTTCGATCCCCTCTTCATGGCAGCAATGGAGCCCATTCCCACATAGCTCTTAAATTTCTTTCCTTCCAATAAAATTTCTTCTCCGGGAGCCTCTTTCGTTCCTGCCAAAAGTCCTCCCAACATCACACAGTCTGCTCCTGCTGCCAAAGCCTTTACAATATCTCCAGAAAGTTTAATTCCTCCATCGGCAATGACTCCAATTCCTTTGTCCTTGCAATATTCATAGACATCGTTTACCGCTGTCAATTGAGGAACTCCAACTCCTGCGACCACACGAGTTGTACAAATGGAACCCGGTCCGATCCCGACTTTGACAGCATTGACTCCTGCTTCTATTAAATCTTTGGCAGCTTCTGCAGTAACAATATTTCCTCCAATCAAATCCAACTCCGGAAAAGCATTTCGGATTTGACGAACCATTTCAATGACTCCTTTGGAATGTCCGTGAGCAGAATCCACTGTAATAATATCCACTCCTGACTCTACCAAGGCTTTTACTCTTTCTAAGGTATCCGGTCCAATTCCTACTGCCGCCCCACATCGTAAAGTTCCCTTTGCATCCTTACAAGCATTCGGATATTGAATAATATTATCAATATCTTTAATAGTAATCAAACCTTTCAAATATCCTTCTTCATCTGTAATCGGCAATTTCTCAATTCGATTTGCTAATAACACTTCTTTTGCTTCATCCAAAGTCGTTCCCACAGGAGCCGTAATCAATTTTTCTTTGGTCATGATGTCTCCAACCAATTGATTCATGTCCTTTCGATATTTAATATCACGATTGGTAATAATTCCAATCAATCTTCCATCTTCTTCAATAACAGGAAGTCCGGAAATCTTGTATCTTCTCATAATTTCTTCCGCTTGCATTACAGTGCTTTCTTGATTTAAAGTAATCGGGTTGGTAATCATTCCACTTTCAGAACGCTTTACTCGATCCACTTCTGCCGCTTGCTCTTCAATCGACATATTCTTGTGAATAAATCCAATTCCTCCTTGTCTTGCTAAAGCAATTGCCAAGTCCGATTCTGTTACTGTGTCCATAGCAGCACTTAAAATAGGCACATTCAAGGTAATTTTCCGAGTCAACCTTGCTTTTAAACTTACTTCATGAGGTAGCACTTCCGAACGGGCCGGAATCAATAACACATCATCAAAAGTAATTGCTTCTTTCAAAATTTTACCATTCATCAATTTCTTTTCCTCCTGTTTTATTTAGTATAAATATCTAATTTATTATATGGTATTTGAATTCCTCGTTTGTAGAATTCTTTTCGAACTATTTCATTAAAATCAAACATTGTATCCCAATAATCCTCCTGTAAGGTCCATACTCGAAACATATAGTCAAGAGAACTTGCATTTTGCTTTTTCAATCGAATGCTAATCGGTTTATCTTTCAGCACCTTTGGATGGGATTCCGCAATTTCTTGCAATACAGCAATAACTTCGTCGACCTTATCATCATAAGAAGCCGAATAGGTCAAATCCAATCTTCTTTCCGGATTGGTAGAATAGTTGATAATATAGCCATTCGCCAATTGACTGTTAGGAATAATCACTACTTGATTATTTACCGTGACTAAGGTTGTATATAAAATACGAATGGATTGTACCGTCCCTTCTTGCCCGGCAGCAGTTGCAATATAGTCTCCTTTCGTAAACTGCTTGAAGAACAAAATCAGGACTCCTCCTGCCAAATTGGCCAAACTTCCCTGCAAAGCCAAACCGACTGCCAATCCAGCAGTTCCTAGGACCGCCATCAAAGAGGTTGCTTTCACTCCTAAAATTCCTACCGCACTAAAGAATAAGATAATATAGCCTAAAGTGGAGACCAAAGATTCTACAAAACTGATTAGTAATTCTTCAAATCCTCGCTTCACCATAATTTTGTTCAAGAAATGAATAAAATATTTTACTATTTTTGGAAAAATAATAATCAAAGCTAACAGAGCAACTCCTTTTAAAAGCAAATAAGGTAAAAGATCTGTCAACATCTTCGTTAGTTCTAAAAAAATTTGGTTCATGTGTCTTTCCTTTCTCTCTTTTTTATTTTGTCTTATATTATAACATATCCCGTCAAATTTTGCCTAAACATATTTCTTTTCTCGCTTCTGAACTTTCTTTCCTCTCTATTTTAACATCCTTTCCTTAGAATTTCTAATATTATTTTCATTTTTCAACGGAGATACGAAAAATTACTTGTTTTTTATAAACTAGTATAGTATAATGGGTATTATTGTTTATTTTTTAAATTTTTTGGAGGTTTTTAAAATGCTAAAAGGTACAGTGAAATGGTTTAATAACGAAAAAGGATTTGGATTTATTACCGGAGAAGATATGGTGGATTATTTTGTACATTTTTCAGGAATCGCTGGAGAAGGATTCAAAAGTTTAGAAGAAGGGGAAGCTGTTACCTTTGAAGTCAGTGAAGGAAAAAAAGGTCCTATGGCAACGGAAGTTACCAAAGTAAAATAAAACACAAAATTTCAGGCAGCTTCTTGTGGAACTGCCTTTTTTTATGAATTCTATTAGAAGACTCACGACTTTAATCGTAAGAACTTCAGAAGGAGAAAGCTATGAAAAAAAGAATTGTTCACTTAGGAGATAGCATTGTTGCTTGGAATCAAAATAGTCCTTATCAAATATTTGCCATTCCTGGGCACACCAGCTTAGACATGTATTGGACTCTCCAAAACTATCCGGACCTTTCCGGGGAGCTTGTCATTTTTTCCTTAGGAGTCAATGATATTGTGTATCATTACCCGAAAGAGAAAAGTTTTGAAACCATACAAATTCTGCTCCAAATTTTAAAAAAACGTTTTCATCACATTTTGATCACTTCTTTGCTTCCCACGGACTCGATTGTTGAAAACGCCTCCATTCAAGAGTATAATCTCTTCCTAAAAAAACAAGGCTTTCCTTTTTTAGATATGTATTCCCACTTTTTGGATGAAAAAAAAGAAAGAATTGCTCCACAATATACCACGGATGGAACGCATCTTTCTCATACCGGCTATGCCAGATTTAATTTTTGGATAAATAAGTATGTAACCAATCTTTTCCCTCTACGATACGAGCCACTAACATAGAGGCAATGGTGTCCCCTGAAGCATTCAATGCTGTAGCCGGAGGGTCCACTAAAAATCCTATCGTAGCAATCAAAGGAAAGGCTTCCGGAGGAAATCCGAACAAAGAAACAATCAGCATTTCTCCTACCAAGCCCCCTCCCGGAGCTCCTGATAAAACAAAGGCGGCTAAAATAGAAACCACGACAGATAGAAAATAGGTTTCTATTCCTGTAAATGGCGTTTGAAAGATTCCAAAAAGAAAACTGATTTTTACAATCGAAGACAATACGGAGCCATCCATATGCATGGTTGCCCCCATTGGTAACACTAAATCGGAAATATCTTTAGGAACTCCTATTTTCTTACAAGTTTCCATATTTACCGGCAGGGTTGCCATAGAACTCTGTGTGGCAAAGGCAGTAATTGCGGGGCTATAAATATATCGAAACATCTGTCGAAGTCCCTCTCTTCCGCCCGCTAAAAAAGCATAGCATGGGAAAGCGGTAAAGAAATAAAGAACACAAAGAGGATAATAAATCAATAAAATTCTCCCATAATCTCCGATTAAATTAGGCCCAAATTCTCCAATCAAACTTGCAAAATAAGCTCCCAACCCAATCGGAGCATACCACATAATGACATTGATTAACTTCATCATAATATCATTTAAATGATTCAAAATCTTTCCAACAGGACTTTCTTGTCCTCCACAGTGACTGACACAAAAACCAAACAAAGTTGCAAAAATAATCAGAGGCAACATATTTCTCCGACTTAATAAATTTACAAAATCAGGAACTGTGAAAGAAGATACCAACAAATCAGCCGCTGACTTTGCCTCTTCTATCGCAGTACTTTGCAATGCAATTTTGGTCCCAACAGCAGGTGGAAACAATTTTACAGCAATAAAGACATACACAGAAGCAATCAAACCAGTTCCAATGAAGGTAAAAAGTGTGGAAAGTAATATTTTTCTCAACCTGCTCATATTTGCCATATTCCCTACTGCTGTAGCAATCGAGACAAAAACCATGGGAACAACTGCTGTGAACATTAAGTTTAGAAAAATATCTCCCAAAGGCTTCAATACCTTAGATTTTTCCGGAAAAAATATCCCAAATAAACTTCCTAAAATAATTCCTAATAATAAAATCATAGGAAAACTTAATCTTATTTTCTTATTCTCTGCTGCTATCTTTTTTGTCATCTTTTCTATCTCCTTATTTCTTCTTAAAATTCTTTCTTTTTTCATAGATATAGGCAATAAAATCTTCATATTCCGTCTCTTTGACAACCTCATATCCCAATTCCTCCAAGTTTGGAAAATACAAAGGATTTTTTGCTTCCCCTACTGCGACATGAGCTTTTAATTTAGATAGATATACCTGTGCAATCGGATAATGCTCCAAATAATATTGATAAATCGTAGCTCCCCCACATAAAAATACATCTTTTTCCGGATACTGCTTTAAAATCTCGTCAATATTACTGTCCATAGTCAAAACAAGGACTTCTCTTGTTTTTTTCATCCAATCAATTGGGACAAACTTTGCTGTATTTTCACCAAATAAAGTTACCTGTCCTGTGGTGATTGACTTATAATATAGCAATTCTTCTTTGGAATGCCAAAGCAAGCCGTTTCCGCTTGGAACTTTGTCTCCGATAATATTATTTTCTCCAACACAAACAATCATTTTCAATCTTTCATACTTTTTTTGCATAAGTTCCCCTCGCCTTTTTATTTAAAAAATTTATGTTATGATAGCTCTTTTTTCTATCTTTAAAACAAAATCAGCTCCTAGACTAGGAGCTGATTCTAAGTCTTTTTACACATTTATAAAGAAATATAAAAATTATTATTAAAATAGAATATGAATACTATTCCAAGAAAAGCAATCAAAAAAGAAATGTATGTTTGCATTTTTTTATTTGTAAAAACAAACATGGAAGAAATTCCAAAAAGTGCTGCAATCATAGTAATGGTTGAAACCGTAACCAATAACATATCAAAGCCATGAATAGAATGAGAAAACAGAGTCATTACAAAAGAAATAATTGCTGTAAATACTCCCATCAAAGCTATGATAACAGTGTATATTCTGCTCTCTAAATCTTTTAAATCGGTATATTTCTTTTCTATTTTTTTACTTTTGTATTCTCTATCATAACTAGATAACCCCATAAAAGAAAATTCCTTTGTAAAAGCTCCTTCATATCCTTTTTCTACTTGGTTGATTCTTTCAAACATAATTTGAGCTATCTTATCTTTCTTTGATAATGTAATTTCATCAGAAGAAATATTCTTTATTCTCAAAAAAATTCGTGTATAATGCCCGGGTTGATAGATGGGGGCAACAACTTCCAAACCTTGTCGAATTCTCGAATTTTTTTCTGTTACTATTCCAATTAAATCGAAAGGTAATTTTATAATTTCAGTTACTCCAATAAAAATAATATCTTCCGGTTGCAGCTGAATAGAATCGAGCTCTACCTCTTTTCCTCCCTGATAAAAAGAATCAATCGACAAATCATAAGAAACTACTCCAAGATGGCTTAAATATTAACGAAATTATCCAAGGATTCTTGTAATTTTTTTATTTCATGCCCATTTAGTTTCATCTAATTGTCTCCCCTTTCCTTTTTCTTTAAATAATAGTCTCTTTTTCCATAAAAGTCAATATTTTTCTTCTTTAAAAGAATTTAGATGACACATAACATAGATGAAAAATATTTTTTCTCAATACTTCTTGGAAAATTTTAACTACAACATTTTTTATCTTATTAGAAAAAAGGATTTCAGAAATTTTATTTCTAAAATTCCTAAAATCCCTTTGAAAACTTCATTCCTTTTCTTCATCAACATCCTTTGATAAAGAGTTCTTAAGTTCTGTTGTTCTTCCCTCGATTATACCAATTCAATAATCGCCATTTCTGCTGAGTCACCTTTTCGAACAGATGTTTTGATGATTCTAGTATACCCACCATTTCTATCAGCATATTTTGGAGCAAGTTCATTGAATAATTTTGCAACAGCTTCTTCACTTCTTAAGAAAGCAAAAGCATTTCTTCTAGAAGCTAAAGTTCCCTTTTTCCCGCAAGTAATCATTCTTTCAGCGAATTTTCTTAATTCTTTTGCTCTTGTTACCGTTGTTTCAATTCGTTCAGAAGTTAACAAAGAAATAGTCATATTCTTCATCATAGCTTTTCTGTGATCAGCTCTTCTTCCCAATTTTCTATATGATTTATTGTGATTCATTTCTGAAACTATCCTCCTTTTACTATAATTCTGTAGATCCGTTTTGAGCTAAATCATAACCTAACTCTTTCATTTTTTCCAAGATTTCATCTAAGGATTTTCTTCCTAAATTCTTAATCTTTAGTAATTCATTCATAGAAAGTTTTGATAATTGTCCTACTTCTTCAATTCCCGCTTTCTTCAAACAGTTAAAAGAACGAACTGTTAAATCTAACTCCTCAATTTTGATATTTAGATTGATATCATCTTTCATCGAAGAAGACTGATTTTCGATTTCTTCTTCCACTTCTAGTCTTAGATTTTCCATTTTATTTCCAAGTTCTAAGAACGGATCTAAATGTAATTTTAATAATTCGACTGCATAAGAAAGAGCATCTCGAATTTCAATACTTCCATCTGTTTCCACAAACAAAGTCAATTTATCAAAGTCTGTCATTCTTCCAACCATGGTATCTTGAATCTCATAAGAAACTTTCCGAATTGGTGTATAAATTGCATCGATAGCAATAAAATCCACTACCCAACCATCTCTTTCAATTTCTTCTGATACTACAAATCCTTCTCCTGTCCCTACTAGAAATTCAATATCTAGACTTCTATCTGTCGTAATCGTACAAATTTTTTGTTCCGGATTTATAATTTCAAGTCCAATATCAGGAATAATATCTGCTGCTGTTACCACTTTTGGTCCTTTGACAGAAAGAGTCATTTTTCTTTCTCCAGCAGTTTCTGATTTCACTACGATTTCTTTTACGTTCAAAATTATTTCAGTTACAGCTTCTTTTACTCCATCCATAACAGAAAACTCGCTTAAAACACCTTCAATTCGGATTCCTTTAATCGCAGCTCCCGGAATAGAAGAAAGCAAAACTCGTCGTAATGCATTCCCCAAGGTATGTCCGTAACCTCGATACAAAGGTTCTACTATAAATTGTCCTTTAAAAGCGCTTTCTCTTACTTCCGTAATGTGAATACCTCTTGCATGTTTTTCAATTTTTAACATTTAATCAACTCCTATTGCAAGGATTTACTATCTAGAATAAAATTCAACGATCAATGATTCGTTTAAGTCGAAATCTAAGTCATCCTTTGTTGGGTTTTGTAATACTTTTCCAGCGAATGCAGCCTTATCCAATTGTAGCCATGCTGGAGCATTTGCAGTATCCACTGCGGATTTAATGATGTCTAGGTTCTTAGAGTTTTCAACAACAGCAATCACATCTCCTACTTTCACTCTATAAGAAGCAATGTTTACTCTTCTTCCATTTACCGTCACATGTCCGTGAGATACGATTTGTCTTGCTTGTCTTCTAGTTTTCGCAAACCCTAATCGATATACTACATTTTCCAATCTTCTTTCTAAGTATTCAATTAAAGTTAACCCTGTAACTCCTAATTTTCTAGCTGCTTCATCATATAATTTTCGGAATTGTTTTTCCATTACGTTATATATAAATTTTGCTTTTTGTTTTTCTCTTAATTGAATCGCATATTCTGTTGGTTTTCTATTTGCATTTGGTCTTAAACTTCTGTTTGAAGATTTATTAACTCCTAGAATCACTGGATCGATTCCTAAGTTTCTACATTTCTTCAAAACAGGTTGTCTATTTCTTGCCATTCTTAAATATTCCTCCTTCGTTTTCAGTTTCTAATATCTTCTCGCTTAACTACACTCTTCTTCTTTTTGGTGGTCGACATCCATTGTGTGGAATCGGAGTGACGTCAGTAATTTTTGTTACTTCCAATCCAGCTGCTTGTAAGGATCGAATACAAGCTTCTCTTCCTGAACCAGGTCCTTTTACTCGTACTTCTACTTTCTTCATTCCGTTTTCCATAGCAACTCCTGCTGCTTGTTCTGCTGCAATTTGAGCTGCAAATGGAGTTCCTTTTTTGGTGCCTTTGAATCCAGAAGTTCCTCCTGATCTCCAACTGATAACTTTTCCTTCAGTATCAGTGATTGCCACGATGGTATTATTAAAAGTTGAATGTATATGAGCTACTCCGTTAGGAATATTCTTACTTTTCTTTTTTACTTTAGCTACTGTTTTTTTAGCCAACTTAAGCTACCTCCCTTTTTCTAAAATTCGATTACTTTCTAATAGGTTTTTTAGGTCCTTTTACTGTTCTTGCATTTGTTTTAGAACTTTGACCTCTTACTGGTAGATTCATCTTATGTCGTAATCCTCTATAACATTTGATATCCATTAGTCGCTTGATTGATAATCTTACTTCTTTTCTTAAATCCCCTTCAACCTTAATTCCATTGATAATTTCTCGGATTTTATTAATTTCATCGTCTGTTAAATCCTTAACTCTAGTGTCAAAATTTACACCAGCTTCTTTCAATACTTTTTGTGAAGTTGGTCTTCCGATTCCATAAATGTAAGTCAAAGCGATTTCAACTCTCTTGTTTCTTGGGATATCCACTCCTGCTACTCTAGCCAAAATTATTCCTCCTCTTTTCCAAATTTTGTTTTTTATATTTCGTCGACAACGCAGTCGGCTAAATACTTTCCTCGATATGTCCCATTCTGCGATTATGGGGATGGCTCTACAGCTCACCATATCTTTACAGTACTCCACAATCTTAATCCTCTAAAATTTTAAGTACTTTTTGAAACCTCTTCCTTAAAAGACTATCCTTGCACTTGTTTATGCTTAGGATTTTCACAGATTACTCTGATTTTTCCATGTCTTTTGATCACTTTACACTTGTCACAAATAGGTTTTACCGATACTCTTACTTTCATTTCTACACATACCTCCTTTCGTGATACTTAGTTTTTCTTTCTATACACAATTCTACCCCTTGACAAGTCATAAGGAGAGATTTGTACTGTTACTCCATCTCCGGGTAAGATTTTAATATAATTCATTCTCATCTTTCCGGAAATGTGGCCTAAAATAGTATGTCCATTCTCTAATTCAACTTTAAACATCGCATTAGGAAGGGCCTCTAAAATAGTACCTTCTAATTCGATAACATCTTTTTTTGACATTTTACCTCCTATCGAACAGAAATTCACAAATTATTATATCACACAAGTCCAAAAAAATCTATAAAAAATTTCTTATGACAGAACCATTAAAAAAAGGGGAATAATTCGAAAATAATTTTCAAAAAATGTCCCCTAATTTTAAATAATAATTCTCTTTTCATTATTAATTATTAACAAAACAGAATCATTATATCGTGATAAAAGATATTTTCAATCTTATCTTAGTTTCCTGATCTTAAAGCTTCTATTTTTTGGAAATCAGCAATTACAGCTTTTTGTTGTTCCATTTCTTCGTTTAATTTTTTCAAAGCTTTTTCATATTTCCCAGCTAATTCTTCATATTGATTTTTGTAAAATCTTGTATTTGCTTCTGTACTTAATCTTTCTACTCTAGCAGATAGTTCATTATAAACTCTTTCATTTTGTGCTAAAGCTTCGCTAGCTGATACAGCTTGAGCCTTTTCTTCGTTAAATCTAGCTTCTTCTTGAGCTGCTAAATTTTGAAATTCAGCCTCTAAAGCTTCTAGTTCCCCAAATAACTCATTTGACGCAAATGCAGTTGCCGATAAAAGTAAAGTTGCCATCAATAAATACTTTTTCATCATTTTCCCTCCAAATTAAATTTTTTAAGTCTTTCTCTTATTATACATACTTTTTTGGTAAAATACAATAGTTTATTTTATAATAATTTTCATTTTTTTATATTTTACTATTATTTTACCAACATTTCATTCTTTTTCAAAAAACTTTACTCTTTTCTAAACCAGTTTTTGCGTCCTCTTCCACATATTTTGGTTCTCATCATAGAATGGAGAAATCAATATCTGATTCGCTCTCTAGAAACTCTTTAGAATTCTAAGAAACTCCTTGGAGTGAATCAGCTTATTTTGTATTATCGTACTCTATTTTTACTAACTAGAATATGACTCTTAATCCTAACCCTCCACGCATGTTGCTTCCTTTGGTATCATATCCAATATTTGCTGTGATTCCATATCTTTCATTCTCCAATCCAAGATTCAAATCCGTACTTAGACTTCCTCTTCGATCTTCCTTTTCTCCTCGGATACGAAACCAATCTGCATTTGTATGGGCTACTCTTGCTTGGTTCTTTCCCTTTGCAACTCGTCCTAATTCATTGCTATAAGCAACTCCTACTCTTGCTGTCAAAGCTCCTCTTGTACTTAAATTATGTTTGTATCCTGCTTCCACTCCAATTTCCGGTTTCACGGAATAGTAATCATTCGCTTTCACTTCCAGTCTCACTTCTCCGTTCTTTTCTTTGATCTTTTGGAATCTTCCATACTCTACTTTCAATTCCCCATATGGTTTCACAAAAGTAGATTCACTGGTTCTAAATGTCTTGCTGACTTCGTTTGTTAGCGCAAGTCCATAAGTCCAGTATCTTGATTTGGCATGGAAGATCTCATCCACTACCAAATATCTACGATGCATTCGGTTTCTTCCTACAAACATTTCTCCAGATATGGTCCAGTTCAAACTATTGTTATGATCAAAAGCAGTCGATTTGAAGACTCCCCATTTTGCTTGTAGCATTTCTTCTTTCGATTTTCCAATGTCTTTGAACTTAAATTCATGATGAATCAAACCTGCATACCAACCGGTGGTATTTCCAAGTTGTGCCGTTTCCTTTTCGTGTAGGTAAGCAACTCCTTTCGCATGCGAGCTATAATCAATGATTCCAGCAGTATCTGTTTTGTATTCCCCTTGCATTCCAAAGGCTTTGATCTTGTTGGAATCTTTGGACTTCGTATCCCATTCTTTCTTGAGATACTTAAATTCTTGATCCAAGATAGAACCGGTTGCTTGAATTCTTTGTTGCACATTGGCATATTGGTGTCCCATCATTTCATCAAAGGCTTGATGTAATAAAGTTTCTTCATTTTTTCCAATACCATTTAATTTTTGGAATACATCGTTTTCTTGGGTTCCAAGCTTTTCTATTCCGTATCTTTGTTCCAAACCGTCTAAGAAATTATAAGAATCTGTAGGATTCACAGGTGTTGAAGCTTTCCCTGCAAAAGCAGTATAAGGAATCTTAGACATTGTTATACTTGACCCCAGATATCCGCTATTATCAAGTGCAGCTGTTGCCATCCAAGTTAAACTTCCTGAGTAGATATTCCAGTTTGTAACTTTTTTATTTTTCAACATTGCTTCTCTATAAGGATTTATAATATTTGGATCTTTTATAATAATATCTTTATTTGTAGTATACTTAGAAGCTTCTGTTCCAACTATTAAATCGGCTTTATCTGTTAGTTTTTCCAGACCTTCTATTGGTTTTGTTTTATTTATTCCTGATGTATCTATATACATTCCTATACTATCTTTCGAAACTAATTGGTTTCTTTCATATTTAGGGAAATCTTTTATATCTATACCTTCTATTGCTTTTCCATCAATTGAAGGAACTTCAGGAATTTTTGGATCTATTTCTATTTTTTTAGCTATAAATGGTTTAACTTCAACTCCATCTCTAGTTATAACAGGTGTTTCTAGTTTTGTGTCTATTTTTACATTATTTAGCCCTTTACTTGTATCAGCCGGCTTATACTCGTATTTATCTTTAGAGTTTGTTCCTGTAACAGTAATTGTACCATAGTTTTTAACTGTTCCGCCTTTTAGATAAACTCCTACTCCATCTGTTGCATCTATTTTTATAGAACCTTGGTTATCTAAAGTTGCATTTTCTCCTAGATAAACTCCTACTACTTTAGATAGCCCTGCTTTTCCTGTTTCAATTGTACCTCTATTTATACCTTCGGCTCCATTATCTAAGTATATACCGGTAGTATTATTTGCATTAAGAATTATGTCTTTGTCATTTTGAACTTTAACGCCATTTCCTGAACCATACATACCTATACTATTTGCATCTTGAACAAGTATTGTACCTGCATTTGTAATGCTTCCACCATTAGAATCTTTATCTCCACCTATTGCCATTCCAATTCCGTAAGATTCTTTTTCTACATCAGAGGCTCCTACGCTAATTGTACCTCTATTAATAGCATTTCCAACTTTTATAGTGTAAATTCCTACATTTCCTGTTCCAGCTGCAAAGTTTATATTTCCTTTATTTATAACAGTTCCTGCAGAATAAATTCCATAGTTTTTATCTCCGGTAGATGTTAAATTAGTACGATTTTCAACTTTTCCTTTTGTATCTTCTGAATAAATATAAACAGAATCTTTTCCTAAATTAGCAGTAGTTGTATTTGCTGTTGTTATTGTATTTCCTGTTCCTGTATTTACAAATCCAAAAGAGTTATCTTTTAAATTAAATCTTGTTCCTGTATTTGAAATTTCTTGTTTTGTTCCAACTGTGAATACTCCTACAGCTTCTTTAGCACCTGTAGTTATTTCTCCTCCAGCTAAATCAACATTTCCTCCTTTTGAATATATTGCAACACCTGCATCTCCTACTGTTATATTTCCTTCATTTTTTAAAGTAGCCGTTTTTCCTTCACCAGAATGGAAAATTCCTATAGATTTTTCTCCTGTTGTTGTTATTCTTCCAGTAGCATTATTTACTATTGTTCCATTCTTTGCATAAATTGCTGTTGAATTATCTCCTGTTAATTCTATGCTTCCTTTATTAATTATTGTTACTGCATTCTTATCAGCTAAGTTATTTTCTTGGGCTATTGCTACTTGATTTGCTTTTGTTCCGCTTATTTTATCGTTGTTTATAACACTTGAATTTGATATTTCTAATTTTCTATAATCATCATTATCATCATCCAATTTAACTTCTTTATTTATTGTTAATTGGCTGTTATACAACATAAATGTCTTATAGTTCGAACCTATTAGATCTGCTAAACCTAAAGCATCTTTAAGCCCTACCCCACTTGTATCCGATAAGTTCATTTGTACTTTTGAAGCTGTAAATAATCTTGAATTATCTTCCATGTTCAATGTCAAGTTACTAAGTGTACTTTTTGTTTCATTGCCAAAATTTGTTTTTGCCCAATTTCCTATGTCTGCTGCTGTAAATGAGCTATATCCTGTTCCTTGACCTTGATAGAAGAATGCTGTTCCTGTTCTTGATGCGTCTGTATCTCCTTTTACTGTTGCCGTCATTGGCGCATTGATAAGTATTTTACTTGTAGCGCTTGGTGCATAGAATAATAGAGATCCTCTATTTGTTCCTGTTCCTATTCCTGTTTCAACTGTACTTTCTCCATTTATTGATATTGTTCCATCTTTTGCAAAGAAGTTTACTGCTCCTTCTGATGTAGTTATATCTGCTTTTCCTATTTCGGCTGTTCCTGCTGAATATACTCCTACTGATTTTTCTCCTTTTACTTTCGCCTCAACATTTAAACCATTTCCTTTTATTTCTCCACCAGTTTGTACTACCAGACCTACTGTTCCTCTATTTGCTGTTTGATTAGATAAACTTCCTCCTGTTCCTGTTACAGTTAAATTTCCTCCTGTTGCATTTATTGTAGATTTTTTACCTGCAACAAGTCCATATACTCCATTTCCGGTTACTGTTGTTGTTCCATTATATGCTAGTTTTCCTGCACTTACAAATACTCCGGTTGATTCCTCTCCTGTTACATTTATTTTAGCTGATGAAGCTACTGTAGAGCTTGTTCCTTTATCTAAGTAGTATCCTATTATTGATTTTCCGGTTGCTTTAATTTCTCCACCGGTTAAGTTTATATTTGAACTGTCTGCCGCATAAGCTCCTATTGTAGAATCTCCATTTGTTGTTATTGTTCCACCGGTAGCATTTTCTATTGTTCCGCCTTTTACTGCGTATAGTCCTAATCCATCAGCTTTAGTTACTTCTATTTTTCCTGTATTCTTAGCTTTTCCGCCATCATTAGCAACTATTCCTATACTACGATCTGCTGCTGTCGAATCTCCTACTTTAATAGTTCCGCTATTTTCTACATTTCCGGTTGCTGATTTTGTAAGTATTCCTATATTTCCAGTTCCTGTTGATAAATCTATAGTTCCTGTATTTGTAACATTTCCGCTAGAGTAAATACCATAGTTATCATCACCTGTAGCTGTCACTTTTGCTGCAGTTGATATTTTTCCTTTTGTATCTTCTGAATATATAAACTTACCTCTATTTGATAGTTCAGCTGTTCCTTCTGTTATATTTACAGTATTTCCTGCACCTTTATTAATTATTCCATAGGAATCATCTCCTATTTTATAATTTCCGGCACTTATTATTGTTGCTCCATTTCCTTTTGCATAGATTCCTGCTGCATCAGATTTTCCAACTGTTAGTGTTGAAGTTTTTGTAACTTCTACTTTACCACCTTGTGTATATAGCGCAACACCTTTATCTCCTACTGTTATGTTTCCACTTGTAGTTTCTTCATAACCGTACATTCCTATTCCATGTTTTCCTACAGTTATTCTTCCTTTATTTTCTAATGGATTTGTTCCTGTACTTATTGCATCTGTATACATTCCTATTGTAGGATCTGCACTTGTTCCATCTGTTAATTCTATTGTTCCTGCATTTATTGTATCGTATGATTTGTTGTCTTTAGATACTTTTGCATACATTCCTTCTGTGCTGTCACTTTTCGCTATTATTTTTCCACTAGCAGCATTTTCAAATGTTACAGCTTTTCCTCCTATGTTTCCAGGTTCATAATACATTCCTACTGCATCTTTTCCTGTTAAAGTTATTGTTCCTTCATTCTTTAATCCGGTTGTTGTGTTATGAGTTATTGTTTTTGATTCAACATCAGAATAGAATATTCCTGTCGAATTTTTTCCTACACTGATTGTTCCTTTGTTTGATACTCTTGTATTATTTAATGCATAAATTCCTGTTGAATATTCTCCCACAGAAATTGACTTTTCTGAATTATTGTTTATAACACCAAATTTTGCATAAATTCCTGTTGATTTATCACCTGTTAATTCTATTGTTCCATTATTTGTTAATGTTACTCTATTTTTATTTATTGTATTTGTATTTTCTTGGGCTATTGCTACTTTTCCAGTTTGTTTTCCTTCTATTTTAAAATTATTTTGTATAGATGAGCTGGAAATTTCTAATTTGTTATATGCATCATTTTTATTATCTAAATTTACATTGTTATCTACTGTTAACTTACTGTCATATAGCATGAATGTCTTATAGCCTTCACCTTCTATCTTTGCTCCCAATGCTTTTGATAGTGCTTCACCACTTGTATCAGATAAATTCATTTGTACATTTGAGGCTACAAACAGTCTTGAATTATCTTCCATTTTCAATGTCAAGTTATTAAGTTTACTTGTTGTTCCATCACCAAAAGTATTTTTTGCCCAATTTTGTATATCAGTTTTAGTAAATGGAGCATAATCACTTCCGTTTCCTTTATATAAGAAAGCTGTTCCTGTTTTTGATGCGTCTGGATTGCCTGCTACTATTGCTGTCATTTTACCATTTATAAGTATTTTACTCTTATCACCTGATGCATAGAATAATAGAGATCCTCTATTTGCTCCTGTTCTTGTCTCAACTTCACTTTCTCTATTTATTGATATTGTTCCATTTTCTGCAAAGAAGTTTACTGCACCATTTGATGCAGTTATATTTGCTGCTCCTATTTGAGCTGTTCCTGCTGAATATACTCCTACTGATTTTTCCCCTTCTACTTTTGCCTCAACATTTAAACCATTTCCTGTTATTGTTCCACCAGTTTGTACTACCAGACCTACTGCTCCTCTATCTCCTATTTGTTTAGATAAACTTAGCCCTGTTATTCCTGTTACAGTTAAACTTCCTCCTGTTGCATTTATTTCAGAGTTTTGACCCGCAACAAGCCCATATACTCCATCACCTGTTACTGTTGTTGCTCCTGTGTATGATGTTAGTTTTCCTGCTTTTACAAATACTCCTGTTGATTCATCTCCTGTTACATTTATTTTCGCCGGTGAGGCTATTTTAGAATTTTTACCTTGATTCAAGTAGTATCCTATTGCTTTATTTCCATTTACTGCTATTGTTCCAGCATTTAAATTGATATCTGATGTGTCATTAGCATAAGCTCCTGCTGTTTCATCACCTGTTACAGTAATATTTCCGATAATATTATTAGCATTATCTTCATCATTATTTATTATTCCTGTTCCTGATGAATATAGACCTAATCCATAATTCCCATCTACTGTTATTTTTCCAAAATTACTAACTGTTCCAGCTTTTGTTGTTATTCCTATACTACGGTTTGTCTTAGTAGAATTTCCTAGTTTTATTTCTCCGCTATTTTTTATATCTGCCTTTGAATCAGTAGCATATATTCCAATATTTCCTATTCCTTTTGTGAAGTCAATTTTACCGGCATTTGCTCCTTTTCCTGCTGAATAAATACCATAGTTGTTACCTCCTGTCGATGTTATATCAGTAGTATTGTTTATAATTCCATTTTTATCAGATGAATAGATAAATATTCCTTTATTGGATAAAGTTGCACTTCCTCCCGAAATATTAAAATCATTTCCTGTTCCTTTATTAACAAATCCATAAGATTGATCTCCTATCTCATATGTAACATTAGAACTAGTTATGTTTTGGCTAGTTCCCTCTATATATACAGCTACTGCTTTATTCTCCCCAACTTTTATAGTAGGTCTAGATATAATACTATTATCTCCTATAGTAACATTTCCATTTTTAGAATACATTGCTATTCCATTATTTCCTACTGTTATATTTCCAGTAGTTGTTAATTCATAGCCAAACATTCCTATTCCATTATTTCCTACTTTTATTGTGCCTTTATTCTCTAATGGATTTGTTCCTGCTTTTGTTGCATCTGTGTACATTCCTATTGTAGGATTTACAGTTGTTCCATCTTTTAGTGTTATTTCTCCTGCATTTATTGTCTGATATAATTTTTCATCTTTAGAGATTTTTGCATACATTCCTACTGCGCTGTTACTTTCCGCTATTATTTTTCCACCAGCAGCATTTTCAAATGTTACAGTTGTTCCTCCTATGTTTCCAGGTTCATAATACATTCCTACTGCATCTGTTCCTGTTAAAATTATTGTTCCTTCATTCTTTAATCCAGTTGTTGTAGTATGAATTTTTCCTGATTCAACATCAGAATAGAAAATTCCTGTTGAGTTTGCTCCTACGCTTATTGTTCCTTTATTTGAAACTTCTGTATTTTTTAGCGCATAAATTCCTGTTGAGTTTGCTCCTGTTGTTATTATTTTTCCACTAGTATTATTTTCTATTATTCCATACTTTGCATAAATTCCTGTTGAGTTTGCTCCTAATAATTTTATCTTTTCATTATTAGTTATTGTTACTGCATCTCTATTGTTTTTATTATTTTCTTGCGCTATTGCTACTTGACTTTGCCCTTTTCCACTTATTTTATCATTATTTATAATGCTTGAATTTGATATTTCCAGTTTTTTGTAATCATCATTAGCGCTATCCAAATTAACTTCTTTATCTATTGTTAATTGGCTATCATACAACATAAATGACTTATAATCATCACCTGTAATAGCTTTTAGCCCTAAAGCATTTTTTAATTCTCCCGGGTTTGTATTTGTCAAATCCATTGCCACTCGTGAAGCCACAAACAATCTTGAACCGTTTTCCATATTTAATGTTAATTTACTTAATGTATTAGTTGAATTATCTTTAAATATTTTATCTTTCCAAGTTTCTATTTCTGTAGAATCAAATTTGCTATATCCAGTTGTTGTATTTCCTTGATAGAAGAATGCTGTTCCTCTATTACTAGGGTCAGTTCCACCTTTTATTTTAGCCGTCATTTCATCTTTAATAAGTATTTTTGGATTTTGATCTGGGCTGCTAGTTTTTTGGAAAAATAATAAAGATTTTTGCCCTGTTTCTGAAGTTCCACCTTTTATAGATATTGTTCCATTATCTTTTGCAAAGAAGTTTACTGCTCCATCTGCTGTAATAACATTTGTTTTTCCTAAGTTCATTTTACCTTCTGAGAAAATTCCTACCGATTTATCTCCTGTTACATTTACAGTTGTTTCTGTTTTACTTAATGTTAATTCTCCACCTTGTTTCACTACAAGCCCGTAAGAACCTTTTGTTGAATCTCCACCGGCAGCTGAAGAAGCACCTACTTTAATTGCACCGCCACTTAAAGGATTTTCAGTTACTTTCGAATGATTAGTTACTACAATTCCTGAAACTTTATTTCCATTTACAGTTAAATTTCCACTGTATTCTAAAGATGTTCCTTCTGCTAATAATATTCCTGTAGACCCGTTTCCTTCTGCTGTAATTTTACTTCCTGTTTCAAGTGTTCCATTAGCTTCTATATTCTCTTTTTTTAAGAATATACCTATATTATTTACACTATCCCCTGTTCCAACTAAGTTGATAGTTCCACTATTTGTTATTTTTCCATCTAAGTTAAAAATTCCTATTCCATTCTTTATATTTGTACCAGTAATTTCTCCTTTGTTTGTAGCTATTGCCTTTTCAGTAGTTGAACCTTTAACAGACATACCTATAGCATATCTTCCGCCTAATGTTATTTTCCCACCAGTATCATTAATTATTTCAGGACTTGTATAAGTTGCAGGATTACTTGTTAAAGCTGCACTATCTGCTCTCATCCCTATATTGTACTCTTGTTGTTTTAGAGGATCATTGTTTTTTGCTATATCAGAATTTATAGCAATTGTTCCTTGGTTTGTCATATTACTATTGATATTTACAAACATACCTGATGAGTTTTTAACATTTTCTAAACTTATAGTTCCTGTATTTTTAGCTTTACCTTTTTCTAAATTTACATCCTTTACAGTTGAGTCAACCATTAAAGCCATACCTGTTGAATCATCAGCAGCAACGTTTCCATTTTTAGTTAATTTAATAGTTCCTGCATTTTCATAAGTGGCTTGTTCTTTTGTTTTGGCTGCTAACTTCATACCATGACTTGATTTTCCTGATAATTCAATAGTTCCCGTCTTATCATTTTTTAAAGTTCCGTTAAAAATAGCTTGAACTGGTGTTCCAGGACCTCCTGTACTAGTTGGTAAGTATACATATGCTCCTATTGAATGTCCACCATAAAATTTTATTTCTCCTTTATTATCCAACGTTGTTATATAATATGTTCCAGGATTTTCAGGAACTAAAGCCATACCTATTTTATAACCTACATATCCGTTGGAATCCAATGATACATCATAAGACTCATTTCCGGGTCCATAAATTTTTAATGCATTATTTTCCGCACTATCATTTATTTTTGTATTATATTTTGTAGTAAGTGCTTTAATATAGTCCTCGTCTTTCTCTTTTTTATCTGTTATTGTTCCATCGTTTATTATTTGTTCATCTTTTATACTTCCTTGAGAAACCATACCTAAAGTTAAAATTCCGTTTAGATTTACTGTTCCTACGTTAACAGCTTTTCCCCCGTTTTCAGAGTCAAATTCAATAGCACGAGAACCTCCAACTAAGAAATATTGGTCATTTCTATTAGGGTTTTGTGTTGAGCTTCTAAGACCTGTTACATTATTATATGAATCTATACTAATTTCAGTTATTCCAACAGTTCTAGCTAATCCGTCATAATTTGTTTCTGATTTCCCTATGGCAGTTATTTGTTGATTAATAGTATCTCCTGATTTCCCATAAATTAATGTAGGGGAATAACTATATCCAAAATAATAATTTGCTCCAGGATTTGGACCATCAAACCATTTAAATGCCAACCCTTCTTTTTCATAACTATTAGACCAAGTATAATTTAAGTATGCATAATCCTTTTTCCCAATAACATTTTGTGATGGGTTATTAGTTTCCTCTATATAATATTTATCTGTCCCAGTTTGTTTTTTTAATATACCTGCTCCTGATTCTCCACTACCTACTCCATTATTGTAGTCTGCAGCAACAACTATTTTAAATGTAGGTGGCTCTGGCAATGATGGTGTAGCAGGTATTGCTATTTCTGGTTCAGCCGGATCAAAAGATATTGCTTCTGGTAAATTAGGCGGATTTACTGTCTTAGATTGTACTTCAGGTGTTGTTACATCTGGTATATTTGATTCTATATTTGGTGGTGTTAATTCTGATATTTCAATTTTAGGTAAATTAAAAGCTATTGTTTTTGGTAAAACTGGTGGTACTACTGTTTTACCTTGTACTGTTCCTACATTTACTACGGGTATATTTGATGTTATATTAGGAGCAGTCGGTAAAGTTACTGAAATTTTTGGCAAATCAAAAGTAACACTTGATGGTATTTTAGGTTCTTTAATCGTCTTTTCTATATTTCTCGGATTAATTGAAGCTATTACATCAAATGACGCTATAGGTTCTTTTACTTTTCTTTCAGATACCAATCCATATTGACTTAAAATTCCTTTTCTAAGACTGGTAGTTCCCGATCTGAAATCGCTTGAAGTTGTCAACTTTGAATAATTGACACTGTCCAGAGAAGTATTTCTTTCAAAAACATCCGTACTTCTCGTAAAGATTCCTTCATAAGAATATTTTTCAGACCTATCTCCTCTTCCTTTATATTTTGTCCCATTGTTATAAAAATAATTCATTCCAAATTGCCAAGAAGCCCAAGGAGATTTTACCACTTGATCCCCTTGTTCCATTAATTGAACTAATTCTAATTGAGTGCCTTTTAATTTCTTATTATTTTCTTCCTTGATTCGTCTTAGCATTTCACTTAGCCTATCCGTGGATAAACCTATTTCCTGTTTCGTTGCTACGGTCGCATTCACTTCTTGCGCAAAGGCATTCATTCCCAACATGACATATAGTAATACGAGACCTATGGAAAAGCTTATATTTTTATTTCTTTTCGCTATCCATCGCAAATTTTTTTCTACTTCTCTTAATTGATTCTTAACCATAATTCTCCTCCCCCATTCATATAATTCTATTATTTTATACTATACTTATTCTTTAACATATAATATTGATATTGTTTTTTTATTATATCACAATAGTTTTATTTTTTGAAGTAATTATCCTTATTTTTTATTTTAATTATAATAGATTTGTTTTTTATAATGTTTTCTCTTAAAATAGCTATTGTATTTTTTATCAAAACTGATTTTATGTTTTAACATAGAAAAAAGGATTTTAAAGATTTCATTTCCGAAATCCCTAAAATCCTCTTGAAAATTTCATATTCTACTCTTCTTGACAAAGAACCAAAATTTCATTAGAAAATAGGTTGTGAGAACAGCACTCCTTCATGTTTTCTCTTGAGACAAGCGTATTTTTATCATATCTTTGTTCCAATTATTAAATCTACTTCTTATTCCTTATCTCCTATTTTTTCTAAATGGAATTCTACCCTACGATTTTGTGATCTTCCTTCCGGTGTTTCATTCGTAGCTATAGGACTTTCTTCTCCCTTTCCACTTATTCCGACAATTCTATCTGCCGGCAAACCAAACTCTATCAATTTCTCTTTTGTACTGTTTGCTCTCTTGAGAGACAAGCCCATATTGTATGCATTTGTTCCTATCGAGTCTGTATGACCTTCAATGACAACTTCATAATCATTTGCCAAAATATATTCTTTTAAGTTTTCTAATACTTCATAATACTGTTCTTTTATATTCCATTTATCAAAATCAAAATTTAAAGCTCTTTCATCTAACACTACTGTCACTTTTTTTAAATGGATATCCATTTCTTTTAGCTCTAGCGCATTAATTCTTATGCTATTTTCCCTCATTTGTGTCGTTGTCAATTTTTGTACTGCAAAGCTAGGCAAAGAGAATAGAAATAAGAAAAACAAAATTCCTATTTTTGTCGATTTTCTACCCACGCTTCTGCCTCCTTTTCCAACGATTTATATTCTTCTGCATATTCTATCTTTCCTTCTTCCACCAATTTATCCACATTATCTGAAGCTTTTACTCCCTTATTTTCTCGTAAATACTCCTCTATATTGTCCAGTCTCGCTGTGTTATATTGAACTACTTTTTGATTAGTACATCCTAAGACCATGATGGTTGCTAACAATATAAATCCTTTTTTCATCTTATCTCTTCTCCCCCTTTTTAATAATTCGTTCTTTGTTTTAATTGTTCCAAATTTGTTTCCATTTCTTTTATTTTTTCATCCGCTTTGTGATAATCTGATATATCCTTATTGATTTCTTCTACTCTATTTTTGATTCTTTCAATTTCCACATTCATTTTTTCACTATCTGACATTTTTTGATATCTTTCTTCTTCCGCCTTTCTCGAAGCTTCCTCTGCTTCGGCTTGTAATCTTCCTTCTTCCTTCGCTCTTTTTTCTTGTTCCGCTATTCTTTTTTCTGCTTCTTTCAACAATCTTTCTTTTGCCCCGTCATCTTTCCATTTCTTTTCTGCTTCCTGAACCACTTCAGCTACTGCTGCCTCTTCCACCACTTCCGTTGCAACCACTTCGGCTGCTTTTTTTTCTTCTTCCAATCGCTTTGCTTCTTCTTGGGCTAACTTCTCTAACCTTTCTGCTTCTTTTTTGGCAATTTTTTCTTGTTCTTCGATCCTCTTTTCCGCTTCCTTCAACAATCTTTCTCTTGCTTCATCTGCATATGAAACTCCTGAAATTAAAAAAATAGCTATTCCTACTTCTAATATCTTATATATTTTTCTCATCTCGACTCTCCTATATCTCTGAATTTAAAATTTCTTTGTATTCTTTTACTTCTTTTTCTTCTCTTGCAACACTTCTTACCACTCTTTCATAGAAGTCTACTTTCTCATTTGCCAATTTTTGAGTTGCCTCCAATTTTTCCATTGGTGTTTTTATTTGAGCTTTTTTCTCTTTTTCTATCCTTTTTTTATCCTTTAAATATGCTTCTAATGAAGATTCTTTCTCCATATTTTTCGTTTCAACTTCTTCTGCAACTACATCCATTGCATCCATAGTTTCTTCTACTGCTTTTTCTTTTCTCTCCTCAAATTCCCTAGCAGCCTTAGCCTGTTCTTCTCTTAATTTTGCTTCTGCTTCTTTTTGTAATTTTTGAGCCTCTTTTTCTGCTATTTCTCTTTGCCTAGCCTCTTCTTTTTGTCTTGCTTCTTCCTCTTTTTGCTTTCTTTTTAGTTCTAAGGCTTTCTCTTTTTCTTCCTTCTCTATTTTTTTTCTTATATCCTGCATTAATTTTATTGCATCTTTTCTATCCCTTTCAGACAATTCAATTTTATCTATTGCAGTAGCACTGAAAGCAATACTGATGAAAAAAATTAAAAATCCTACTATTTTTTTCATTTTTCCCCCTTATTCTGACATAATACTCAATAATTTTTCTAACTCCGCTATTTTTGCTTCTCTTTCTTCTATTCCTATGATGAGTTTCTTATAATATTCTTCATATCTTTTCAATAATTTTTTGTACTCATCTCTATGCCATCTAATTTCTGCATCTTTTTGCAATTTTTCAAAAACCTTCTCTTTTCCTTGTTGTTTTTCTTTTAATTTTACCAATTCTTCTTCCAATTTTGCTTTTTCGTTGGTAAATTCTACCTTTTTCTCCTCTTCTTTTGCCAATAACTCTTGATATTCTGTGTCTATCGAACTTATTGTTTCCATGATATTATCCTGTGAATAAGATAATACAGAAAGAAGTAAAATAGAAATACATAAAAATATCGTCCTCTTCATTGTAAACCTCCCCATTCTATTAATTTTTATTTCGATTACTTCTAATTATAATACAAATTAATTCAATTTTGAATTCTTTTTTTGAAACATTTTTGTTTTTTTATGAACAAGCTGTTTATTCTGCCAAAGTATTATCAATGAATTGTTTCAATTCTTCTTTATCCACTCTTCCTTTGATGTAAAATTTTAAATAATTCTCTTTATTGATAATAAAAGTGGAAGGGTATTCTTCTATTTCATATGTATTGTATACTTCCCCGGTTTCATCAAATAAACTAGGAATACTGTAATTGTTTTGCTTAATATACTCCAGAATTTCTTTTTTATAAACTCTATCTCGACTTTTGGAATAAACATCCGATTTAGGATTTACCACCCCTAAAAAGATAACCTCTTTTTTATTTTCGCCATATTCTTTGTATAATTTTTCCATCTCTGGCATTTCTTGCATACAATCTTTACACCAAGTGACCCAAAAAGTAAGAACAATCACTTTTCCTTTATAATGATCTAAACTCTGTTGTGTTTTATACTGATCCAAAAGTTCTATATTGGGTAAGGTCACATTTCCATTTTGATCCATATTATCTAATGGAATAGATAGCAAAGCAGTTGAAATAAGAGTAAACAATAAAGACAGAAAAAAAATTTTTACATATTTCATTTTCATTCTTGTATGATAAATACATAATATTTATCTATACATCCTCCTTTCCGTTTCATTCTATCAAGTGATCTTAAAATTCACTTAAAACAATTGGCTTTCCATCCACAATAGCAATCGAATGTTCAAAGTGTGCAGAACGCTTTCCATCTTTCGTAGAAACAGTCCATCCGTCAGGATGCAGGACCACTTTATAACTTCCCACATTGATCATAGGCTCAATGGCAAGCACCATTCCATTTTCAATTTTTAATCCTCTTCCTGCTCTTCCAAAATTAGGAATCATAGGGTCCTCATGCATTGCTAAGCCCACTCCATGCCCTGCATAATCTCGTACCACAGAAAATCCTTCTTTTTCCACAAATTTTTGAATGGTATGCCCAATGTCCCCAATCCGATTACCTACAACAGCCTGTTCAATTCCTAGCTTTCTGGATTTTTTAGTAATCTCCAATAACTTTTTGGCTTCTTCATCGATTTCCCCAACAGCATAGGTATAAGCAGAGTCCCCATAATATCCATCTAAAATGGTAACGGTATCCACACTGACAATATCCCCTTCTTGCAAAATTCTTTCTCCCGGAATTCCATGCACCACTTCTTCATTGACAGAAATGCAAGTTGCCGCCGGAAACTCATTGTACAATCCTTGTACCCCAATACAACCGGGAATCGCCCCTTGACTTCGAATATAGTCTTCTACAATCTTATCTAATTCTCTAGTGGAAATTCCTGCCTTGATATAAGGTGGTAAAATATCTCGATACAGTCTTGCAATGATTTGATTTGCTTTTTCAATTTTTTTAATTTCTTCCAATGTTTTTAAAATCATAATAAAAGTCCCTTCTTAACTTAGCCTAAAATAGAGAAGATTTGTTTCGTAATCTCTTCCATTTTTTGACTTCCATCAATTTCAGACACTTTATTTTGTGCTTTATAATAATCCAATACAGGAGCAGTTTGTTCATGGTAGGTGCTCAGTCTTTTCTCTACCACTTCTCTGGTATCGTCAGCTCTTTGTACTAAATCTGCCGGATCTTCATCCACCGGTGGATTAAATGTCATATGATAAATTTTACCTGTTTTTTTTGAAGTTCTTCGCCCTGTAATTCTTTCTATAATTTCCTCGTCTTTTACGTTCAATGCAATCACTTTTTCAATTTTTTTATGTAATTTTTCTAGGATTTTATCCAATTCTTCCGCCTGTACAACAGTTCTCGGAAATCCGTCCATAATAAATCCTTTTTCACAATCTGCTTGTCCCAATCTTTCTTCCACCAATCCATTGACTACAGCATCGGGAACTAATTTCCCCTCGTCCATAAATTTTTTTGCTTCCAATCCTAATTTTGTTTTGTTTGCAATCGCTTGTCTTAAAATATCTCCTGTAGAAATTTGTGGAATTTCATATTGATCCACGATAAATTTTGCTTGTGTTCCTTTTCCTGCTCCTGGAGCTCCAAATAATACGATATTCATTTCCATTCTTTTCTCTCCTTTTTTTAATCATTTCCTACATTATACTATATTTCCTTTGAAAAAGGTAGATTTTTTCCAAAAAGAAAGGTGCTTTGTAAATTGCAATAGTAGATGTCACACTAACATAAATATTTTGTAAATTCCTCTGCATGCATTTCTTTTGAACTTTTCCCATTCCATAATTTTCTAGGATATGTATTCATCCACTCTTCCTCTTCTTTTATTGTTTCTTCGTGCACGTTGATACTTTCTGCTCTTTCTTCTATGCTTCATCCCCTTTTTTTCGAATGAATTTCTCTATTTTTTTCTTTGATTTTCTTGATATTTTCTTTGGGCTGTTTGCACAACAGTAGGTATCATAAGTATCTAGCTCTGAAGTCAATAAACCCGAAATCCAACCTCTTTGTATTTCGCGTTGAATGCTTCCTCGATTGATTCCTATCCGTAGAGCAATTTCTATTTTGGAAAGCCCCATATTTCAATAAGCTTCTATTTGTCCTCTTTTCCATTTAAGTTGTAAAATAAAGTGTCACACTAAAATAAAATAAAAAGAACCATAAGTAGTTTTCTAGGATATGATTAATTTGCCGATCAATCAAAAGGAGATAAACTACTATGGTTCAACAAAAGTATACTATAAAAAGAGAAAAAGGTAAACATTTAACTTCCATTGAAAGAGGAAAAATTGAAGCTTACTTTAAATTAGGGTATTCTAAAACTAAGATTGCTCAGTTAATTGATGTTTCTAGGAGAACTATTCAAAGAGAAATTAAAAGAGGTTGGGTAGAAGGATTACAAAACTCTGATTTATCTCTTTACGACACATACTCTGCGCATAAAGCTCAAAGAAAATATAATGATTCTCAAAGAAAAAAAGAAGGTAATTTAAAAATAGATAAGAATTATGAATTAATTAATTTTCTAGAAAACTCTATGCTTATTGATAAAAATTCTCCCTATGCAGCTTTAGAAAGTGCTAAAAAGAAGGGTTTCAATGTAAATATATCATTAAAAACATTGTATAACTATATTCATAAAGAATTATTTATAAAATTTACTGAGAAAGATATGTGTTACAAAAAAGATATAAGAAAAAAATCTCTCAAAGAAAAAAGAATAAGAAAACAAGGAGGAAAATCAATAGAACAAAGGGCACAGCTAATTAATAATAGAGAGGAAATAGGTCATTTTGAGATGGACACTGTTGTAGGCAAAAGAGGAAGCTCTTCATGTCTTTTAGTTCTTACAGATAGAAAATCAAGATTAGAAGTAATAAGAAAATTAAAGTCTAAAACAGTAAAAGATGTTGTGGAAACAGTAAAAAATATTGTTAGAGAATATCCAGAACTAATAAAGACAATTACAAGTGATAATGGAAGCGAATTTATGAATGCTGAAGCAATAGAAGAGTTAGGAATAGAATACTTTTATGCGCATAGTTATAGTTCAGGAGAAAGAGGAAGTAATGAAAATAATAATAAATTAATTAGGCGCTATATAAAAAAGGGAGTAGATATAGGTTCTATAAGCGAAGAAGAAATAATAAGAATAGAAGAGTGGATGAATTCATATCCAAGAAAATTATTTAATGGGAAAAGTTCCTTAGAAGTATATTCTAAAGAACTTACAAAATATTTTTTCTTAGTGTGACATTTACTATTGCAATTTACATTGTCCTCTTTTCCATAAAATTAAGTGTTTCCTTTTTTGTCTTTTTGTGATATACTATTTTTGAACCATAGTAGTTTTCTCCTTTGATTGGTTGTCGTAAACAAATCATACCATAGAAAACTATTTTATGGTTCTTTTTCTTTTGCAACACTGTGACACTTTATTTTACAATCGAAAAAAGGATTTTAACCTTGAAAATTTCATATTTTATTCTTCATCAACACCATTTGACAAAGAACCAAAAAAAAGAGACTACTTTTCATGTAATCTCTTCTCTATCTTATATAAATCCTTTATAATCTCTCATTACTAAGTGAGCATCTATTTGCTGTACTGTATCAATCGCAACTCCCACCACAATGATAATTCCTGTTCCTCCAAAAAAAACAGGTAATCCCAAAGCAGAAAAAATTGCAAATGGTAAAATAGAAATAGCTGCTAGGAATATCGCTCCTCCCCAAGTAATTCTAGTTACAACGCCCTCCAAATATTCAACCGTTTCCGCTCCCGGACGAATTCCTGGAATGGTTCCTCCTCCTCGTTTCAAATTATCCGCTACTTTTTCCGGATCAAAAACAATAGCCGTATAAAAGAAAGAGAAAAAGATAATCACCAAAGCATATACTATCATATATACCGGATGTTGTTGATTGAACATCATAGATAAGGTTGTTTTAATGGCATATTTTGATGGAATGGCATTAATCATAACGGTCGGTATCATCATCAAAACTGATGCAAAAATTACCGGCATAACCCCTGAACTGTTTAATTTCAAAGGAATATACGAATTTTGTCCCATGCCTCCTCGACTGTTAAATCCCTTTCCCACGTAGTGAATTGGAATTTTTCTTTGTCCAAGTTGGAAGACCACAATTCCCATAATCGTTAAAATTCCTGCTGCTGCAACAGCAAGCAATACCGGAATTAAAAATTTACTACCACTCATCGTTTGTATGGTTTGTACAATGTTAGCCGGTCCTCTTGAAATGACATTCAAGAAGATTAACAAAGATACTCCATTTCCAATTCCTTTGACAGAAATTTGTTCTCCTACCCACATCAAAAATACAGTTCCTGCCGTCAAGGTAACAATTGTCGTTAGAAAAAATAAAAATCCTGGTTCAAAAACCAAACCTACGGATTGCAGCCACATACACACTCCAAATCCTTGTACCAGTGCAATCCCTATGGTTAAATACCTTGTCCATTGCGTAATTTTATTTCTTCCCGCTTCTCCCTCTTTTTGAATTTCTTCGATTTGAGGAATAATCGCTGCCAACAAACTAACGACAATAGAGGCATTGATATAAGGAATAATTCCTAGTGCGAAAATAGATACACGAGTAAAGGCTCCTCCTGAGAACATATTGATATATCCCAAAATATCATTTTGAGCAGTCATGGCTGCCAGCCTATCGGTATCTACTCCCGGTGCTGGAATAAAGGTCCCTATTCTTGCCACTAAGAACATCAGTAATGTAAATAGAATTCTGTCTCGAAGTTCCGGAACTTTCATGATACTACTTAACTTGGAATTAAACTTTTCTAATAAAGTCATTACAAGTTCACCTCACTTCCCAGACACAAAACGATAAACTATTTTTTATTGTTTCCTGCTACATCTGCAAATGTTTTTACTTCAATAACCTCTACAGCTCCGCCTTTTCCTTCAATAGCGGCTTGTGCAGATTTTGTGATTTTGTGAGCTTTTACAGTTAATTTCTTAGTCAATTCTCCATTTCCTAATACTTTTACTAAACTACAAGCACATTTGATGATACCCATTTCTGCCAAACAATCCGGACATACAGTTGCACCATCTTCAAACTTGTTTAAAGCTTCTAAACTTACTAAAGCATATTCCTTTTTGAAAGGATAATTCGAGAATCCTCTTTTAGGAACTCTTCTATAGATAGGCATTTGCCCCCCTTCAAAATAAGGTTTTACTCCTCCACCTGCTCTGGAATTTTGTCCGTTACTTCCCTTTCCGGCTGATTTTCCCCAACCGGAAGATTCTCCTCTTCCGACTCTTTTTCTAGCTTTTCGAGGAACTGAAGGTGTTAATTCATTTAATTTCATTATGCTTGCACCTCCTCAATCTTTAATAGGTATTCTACTTGAGCCAATTTTCCTTTTAACTCAGGTGTCATTGTATGTTCAACCACATCATGCATTTTCTTAAGCCCTAGCGACTTTAATGTAGCTATGTGGTTAGGTTTTCTTCCGATCATGCTTTTTACTAATTCTATTCTAAGCTTACTCATCTTACCTTCCCTCCTAGCTTAAGATATCTTTTACTTCTTTTCCTCTTAATGCTGCAATTTCTTCCGCAGTTCTAAGAAGTTTCAAAGCTTCTACTGTAGCTCTTGCTACATTGTGTTTATTTCTAGACCCTTTAATCTTCGTTAAAATGTCCTTTACTCCAACTAATTCCAAAATTTCTCTAGATGCTGACCCAGCAATAACTCCAGTCCCTTCGTAAGCTGGTGCCATCCATAAAGATGTTGCTCCCCATTTTCCTACGATTTCGTGAGGAACTGTTCCTCCTTTTAAAGAAACTTCAACGATATTTCTTTTTGCAGAAGCAATTGCCTTTCGGATTGCATCAGGAACTCCATTTGCTTTTCCCAATCCCAATCCAATTTTTCCTTCGCCATCTCCAACAGCCGCTAATACAGAGAAAGAAATTGTTCTTCCTCCTTTTGTTGTCTTAGAAACTCTTGAGATCTTTAATAATTTTTCTTGATATTGTTTTTCTTCTCTATTTGTGAACTTAGACAAGTTAAATCCTCCTCTCTTTCCAAGAATTAGAAGCTTAATCCAGCTTCTCTAGCTGCTTCTGCTAAAGCTGCGATTCTTCCAGTATATTTATATCCTGATCTGTCAAAAACAACTTCTTTGATTCCTTTTTCTGCCGCTCTTTCCGCAATTGTTTTTCCAACTGCTTTAGCAGCTTCTATATTCCCACCATTTTCTACTTTCATACCTTTCATAATAGTAGAAGCAGATACTAATGTTACTCCATTAACGTCATCGATTAATTGAGCAAAGATGTTGTTATTTGATCTGTAAACAGACAATCTAGGTCTTTCTGCAGTTCCAGAAATTTTATTTCTAATTGCTAAGTGTTTCTTTTCTCTTACAGATGCTCGATTTACCTTTTTAAACAACTTTCTTACCTCCTTTTCAAGCTATTTTACGCTTTTTTACCTTCTTTTCTTCGGATATGTTCATCAGTGTATTTCACTCCTTTTCCTTTATAAGGTTCTGGAGCTCTCTTCGATCTGATGTTAGCAGCAATTTGTCCAACAAGATCTTTTTCAATTCCTTCTACAAGAATTGTAGTATTCTTTTCTACAGTAAATGTAATTCCAGGAACTTCATCAATGATAACCGGGTGAGAATATCCTAAAGATAATTCCAATCCTTTTCCTTTCACGGCAGCTCTGTATCCAACCCCGACTAGAGTTAATGATTTTTTAAATCCTTCGGATACTCCGCTTACCATATTTTGGATTAAAGCTCTTGTTGTTCCATGAATAGCTCTCACTTTTGGTTCGTCGTTAGGTCTTTCCACAACAACTTCTCCATTTTCTAATTTTATTGTTAATTCTTGATTAAATTCTTTTTCTAATGTACCTTTAGGTCCTTTGACAGTAACCTTATGTCCGTCGATTTTCACTTCGACTCCTGCAGGTACGACGATAGGTTTTTTACCTACTCTTGACATTTACGGACACCTCCTAGTTAATATTACCAAACAAATGCAAGGACTTCTCCACCTACGTTTTCCATTCTAGCTACTTTATCTGTAACAATTCCTTTTGAAGTGGAAACGATAGCGATTCCTAATCCAGATAATACTCTAGGCATATCTTCTACAGAAGAGTACACTCTTCTTCCAGGCTTAGAAATTCTTTTAATCCCTTTAATCACTCTTTCTTTTCCATCATATTTTAAATACACTCTAATATTTTGTTTTGTACCGTCTGTTACAATTTTATAATTAGAAATATATCCTTGTTCTTTTAAAATTTCAGCAATTCTTTCTTTCATTTTAGAAAAAGGAACATCCACTTTTTCATGCATTACCGCATTGGCATTTCTAATTCTTGTTAACATATCAGCAATTGGATCTGTTAAATACATCTACTAAAATCCTCCTTCCTTATCAATCTTACCAAGATGATTTTTTTACACCAGGGATAACTCCAGCTCCAGCCAGTTGTCTGAACTTTACTCTTGAAATTCCAAACTCTCTCATGTATCCTCTAGGTCTTCCATCTAGTTGACATCTATTTCTTCTTCTAACAGCTGCAGAGTCTTTTGGTAATTTGTTTAATTCAAACATAGCTTCCATATCTCCAGCTGCGACTCTTTTCTTCAGTTCAGCTCTTTTTTCAGCATATTTTTCGCTAAGTTCTGCTCTTCTCACATCTCTTGCGATCATTGACTTTTTCGCCATCTACGATTAACCTCCTAACTCTTACTTTTTGAAAGGCATTCCGAAAGCCTTAAGTAGTGCTCTTCCTTCTTCATCAGTTTTCGCAGAAGAAACCATAGTAATAGACATTCCCAATAACTTTTCTACCTTATCGAAATCAATTTCCGGGAAGACTAATTGGTCAGCCAATCCTAATGAATAGTTTCCTCTTCCGTCAAATGCATTCGCAGAAACTCCTTCAAAGTCTCTCACACGAGGAAGAACTACATTTACCAATCTATCTAAAAAGTCATACATTCTTTCTTTTCTAAGAGTAACTTTAGCTCCAATTGCCATTCCTTCTCTTAACTTAAATCCTGCTTCCGACTTTCTAGCTTTTCTTAACAAAGGTTTTTGTCCTGTAATGATTGTTAAATCTGCCATAGCTGCATCCATTAACTTAGAGTTTTGAGTTGCTTCTCCCACTCCCATGTTTACGATGATTTTTTCTAGCTTAGGGCATTCCATGATGTTTTTGATTTCTAAATCTTTCATTAACTTAGGAACGACTACATCATTGTATAATTTATGATATCTAGAAACGTATTTTGACACTTACGTTTTCCTCCTTTCTTAGATAATTTCTCCTGATTTCTTAGAAACTCTTACTTTCTTTCCATCTCTTAGTTCATATTTTACTCTAGTTGGTTTTCCAGCTTTTTCATCAAACAACATTACTTTTGAAGAAAAAATGGCAGCTGCTCTTTCTACAACTCCACCTTGTGGGTTCACTGGACTTGGCTTCAAATGTTTCTTTACAACATTGACTCCCTCTACCACTATTTTTCCTTTCTTAGGAAAAACTTTTACTACCTTTCCTGTCTTACCTTTATCTTTACCAGAAATTACATACACAGTATCTCCTGTCTTTACGTGTAAAGAAGCAGGCACGAATTTAATCTTAGGTTTAGCCACGATTATTAGCCTCCTCTCTTAGTTATATTACTTCCGGAGCCAGAGATAAAATTTTCATAAAGTTTTTAGCTCTCAACTCTCTTGCTACTGGTCCAAAGATTCTAGTTGCTTTTGGTTCATTGTTGTTGTTGATTACAACAGCTGCGTTGTCATCAAATTTAATATATGATCCGTCGTCTCTTCTAGTTTCTTTTCTTGTTCTTACAATAACAGCTTTTATTACGTCACCTTTTTTTACGTTTCCACCAGGGATAGCTTCCTTAACTGATGCTACAACGATGTCACCAATTCTTCCGAATCTTTTCTTAGATCCTCCTAAAACTCTGATTACCATAAGTTTTTTAGCTCCAGAGTTATCAGCAACATTAAGGATAGTTTGTTGTTGTACCATTAAATTATCCTCCTCTCAACGATAATTTGAATCTTATCTAGCTTTTTCAATAATTTCCACTAATCTCCAATTTTTATCTTTGGATAGTGGTCTAGTTTCCATAATTCTTACTTTATCTCCAACTTGTGCGACATTTTCTTCATCATGTGCTTTGAATTTTGTTGTCTTTTTTACTCGTTTTTTATAAATTGGGTGTAAAGCCATTGTTTCAATCGCAACTACAATTGTTTTTTCCATTTTGTTTGAAACAACGATTCCTTCCTTTACTTTTCTTTCGTTTCTCAAGACATTACCCTCCTCTTTGTCAGAATTTTCTATTGAGATATTATCTTTCGTTTAAGATTGTATTGATTCTTGCAATCTCTCTTCTTACTTCTCTAATTTTTGCAGTGTTTGTTAATTGACCTAATGAAAGTTGGAACTTCAAGTTGAATAATTCTTCTTTCAGCTCTTTGCACTTAACAACTAGGTCTTCACTAGTCATTTCTCTAATTTCTTTTGCTCTCATTAGTTTTCACCACCATTCTCATCTCTTTTTACAATTTTACATTTGATAGGAAGTTTCATGGCTGCTTTTCGTAAAGCTGCTTTTGCTTTTTCTTCTGTAACTCCTGATACTTCAAATAAAATTCTTCCGGGTTTTACTACGCATACCCATCCTTCCACGTTTCCTTTCCCTTTTCCCATTCTCACTCCGGCAGGTCTTGCTGTAATAGGCTTATCCGGGAAGATTCGAATAAACGTTTTCCCTTCTCTCTTGAACGTTCTGTTGATTCCAACCCGACAAGATTCAATTTGTCTGTTGGTAATCCAAGATGGTTCTAAAGCTTGTAATCCATATTCTCCGAATGCTACGGTAGTACCTCTTTGTGCATTACCTTTCATTCTTCCTCTAAACATTTTTCTATGTTTTGTTCTCTTTGGCATTAACATGATTAAGCTTCCCCTCCTTCTTTCGCAGTTGGAAGAACTTCACCGTGGAATACCCAAACTTTGATTCCTAAAGCTCCATACGTTGTATGAGCTGTTGCGACAGCATAGTCAATATCTGCTCTTAAAGTATGTAGAGGTACTTTTCCTTCTACTGCCCACTCAGATCTTGCGATTTCTGCTCCGTTCAATCTTCCAGAAACCATAACTTTAATTCCTTTTGCTCCAGCTTTCATTGCTCTTCCAATTGCTTGAGTCATTGCTTTCTTATAGGCAATTCTCTTTTCAATTTGAGTTGCGATAGATTCTGCTACTAATACAGCATCTTTATTAAACTCTTTCACTTCTTGTACTTTAACAGTTACTTTTTTCCCTGTCATTTTTTCTAATTTTGCTCGTAAGCTTTCAATTTCTGCACCTTTTCTTCCAATGATGATTCCTGCTTTTCCTGCAGAAATAAGTACTGTAATTTGTGAAGGAGAAGTTCTTTCTAATTTCACTTTAGAAACTCCTGCATGATAGTAAGCTTTTTTCACAAATTCTCTAACTTTCACATCTTCATGGAAGTATTTTGCATATTCTTTTTTATCTGCATACCAGTTAGAATCCCAAGATCTTGTAATTCCAAGTCTTAGTCCTCTAGGGTCTACTTTTTGTCCCACAGTTTTACCTCCTTAAAAAATCCTACTTTTCAGATACTGCTACGATAATATGTGCAGTTGGTTTTCGAATAATATCGGCTCTTCCCATTGCTCTAGGCATAATTCTTTTTAATACCGGTCCTTCGTTAATCATAATGGTTGACACCACTAAATTATCTTCATCCATTTTAAAGTTATTTGTTGCATTTGCAATGGCAGATGCCAATGTCTTTTGAATAACTCTAGCTGCTTTTTTATTTGTAAATTCTAGAATGTCTAATGCTTGTAATGCTGATTTCCCTCTTACTAGGTCAGCTACCAATCTAGCCTTTCTAGGAGATAATCTCACGTATCGAGTAATCGCTCTAGCTTCCACTAGTCCAACCTCCTTTTAATCTTCTTTATAATCTCTATTGCCATATCTTATCTTATTTCTTTTTCTTATCTGCACCATGTCCGTGGTAAGTTCTTGTTGGAGCGAATTCTCCTAATTTATGTCCTACCATTTGTTCCGTTACATGTACAGGAATGTGTTTTTTCCCATTATATACTCCAAAAGTCATTCCAATGAAGTTAGGGAAGATTGTCGATCTTCTTGACCAAGTTTTAATCACAGCCTTGTTATTTCCACTTTCAACAGCTGCTTCTACTTTAGACATTAAGTGATGATCACAAAATGGTCCTTTTTTTAATGATCTAGCCATTACCTACTAGCCTCCTCTCGTAATTATTTTTCGTTTCTTCTTCTTACGATAAATTTATCCGTGGTTTTCTTTCCCCTCGTTTTAACACCAATTGCTGGTTTTCCCCAAGGTGTTAAAGGTGATTTTCGTCCAACAGGGTTCTTTCCTTCTCCTCCTCCATGAGGGTGATCCACTGGGTTCATAACAGATCCTCTTACGTGAGGTCTTTTTCCCATATGTCGAGCTCTTCCTGCTTTTCCGATATTTACCAGGCTGTGTTCAGCATTTCCAACTTCACCGATGGTTGCCATACATTCTCCGTGAATCAATCTCAATTCTCCGGAAGGCAATTCCACGTGACAGTAAGTTCCTTCCTTTGCAACTAATCTTGCTGCAACTCCGGCAGATCTTACTAACTGTCCACCTCTTCCTTTTTGTAATTCGATGTTATGGATTTGTACCCCAACTGGCATATCTTTAATTTTTAAAGCGTTTCCGGGTTTAATATCTGCTGTTGCCCCAGCTTTTACCACGTCACCTTTGTGAAGCCCTTTCGGTGCTAGGATATATCTTTTTTCTCCATCCGCATAGAATAATAAAGCAATGTTTGCAGATCGGTTAGGATCGTATTCAATTGTCATTACTCTTGCCGGAATATCTAATTTATTTCTTTTGAAATCAATGATTCTGTAAAGTCTTTTGTGTCCTTTTTGTCTGTCTCTACAAGTTCTATGTCCGTAGTTATCTCGTCCATAAGCTGATTTCAAAGGTACTGTTAAAGACTTTTCAGGTCTTACTTTATCTAATTCGTCGTTAACCAATCTGGACATATGTCTCGTTCCGTTGGTTATCGCTTTCATTTTTCTAATTGCCATCTTTTATTCCTCCATTTAGACCTATACGTATCTTTATTTTCTCTTATACTTCTTTAAAATAAGTAATTGTATGTCCTTCCGCCAATTTTACAATTGCTTTCTTTCTGGCTGAAGTTTGATACAATTTCATCCCATGTCTTTTTGTTACAGGTTTATAATTCATAGTTGCTACCGTTAATACTTTCACATTGAATAATTCTTGCACTGCATTTCTGATTTGAAATTTATTGGCTTTTGGATTTACTTCGAAAGTATATTTATTGTATTCTTTTCTCAACAATTCTGATTTTTCAGTAATTACAGGTTTTTTAATAATATCATAAGCGTTCATATTATGCTAGCACCTCCTCAATTGTAGTTAGTGCTTCTTTTGTAAGGATTACTTTTTCTTGTTTTAATAACCAGTATACTCCAATTTCATTTGGTTGTAATACCACTGCATTTTCCAAGTTTCTTGCAGATAAATACAAGTTGTAATCTTTTACATCCGTCAAATCATTTACTACAAATAATTGTTTTTGTTTTGCGTCGATTTTATTTACTAAATTTACGATTGTTTTTGTCTTTGGTGCTTCAATAGCTCCTTCCAACACAATAACTTCGTTATTTGCCACTTTAGCAGATAAAGCAGATCTCAATGCTAGATTTCTTACTTTTTTATTTACTTTCTTTTCATAAGATCTTGGTTGAGGACCAAAGGTAACTCCTCCCCCTACCATATGAGGTGCTCTGATACTACCTTGTCGAGCTCTTCCGGTTCCTTTTTGCTTGAAAGGTTTTCTTCCTCCCCCTCGAACCATTGCTCTCGTTTTCGTAGCAGCAGTTCCTTGTCTAGCAGCTGCTAATTCTGCAGTCAATACTTCATGAAGCACTGTTTTATTTGGTTCAATCCCAAATACAGCTTCATTTACTTCTACAGTACCGGTTTGGTTTCCTGCTAAGTCATATATGTTTAAAACTGCCATTATTTTCCTCCTTCCACTCTACAAACCATTATTTTTTAATTGCTGGCTTAATTACTAAATATCCATTTTTTGCTCCAGGGACAGCTCCCTTAATCAATAATAGATTATTGTCTGCATCCACTCTTACCACTTTTAAATTTTGAACTGTAACAGTTGCATTTCCATGTCGTCCAGCCATTCTTAATCCTTTTAATACTTTTCCGGGCCATGAAGATTGTCCAATAGATCCTCCAAGTCTGTGGTTTCGAGATACCCCGTGGGTCGCTCTGTTTCCACCGAAACCATGTCGTTTCATAACTCCTGAAGTCCCTTTCCCTTTAGAAGTCCCTGTAATATCTACATATTCTACTCCTGAGAAAACATCTACTTTAATTTCTTGTCCTAATTCATACCCTTCCACAGAATCTACTTTTAATTCTCTTACGAATCTTTGAGGTTTTACCCCAGCTTTATTGAAGATTCCCATTAACGGTTTTGTAGTGTTTTTTTCTTTCTTTTCATCGAAACCTAATTGTAGTGCTGTATATCCATCCGTTTCTTCCGTTTTCTTTTGAAGAACATAATTCGGACCAGCTTCTACAACAGTTACCGGAACAAATTTTCCATCTTCGAAAATTTGTGTCATTCCAATTTTCTTTGCTAAAATTCCTGACATCTTTTTACCTCCATCAAATAATATATCGATTGACAACTGTCCCTTGTGGTTCTATACAAGAAACCTAAAAAATTGTCAACATGTATTATTCTGTAAGTATAATGCTCTCGCATTATCTCCCATCATAATAACTTGAAGAATTAAAATTAAATTTGTTTAATTTCAATTCCTACACCAGCCGGTAAGTTAACTGCTGTTAACGAAGCGATAGCCTTATCTGTAGAATTTACTAATTCTACCATTCTTCTGTGTACTCTCATTTCAAATTGTTCTCTTGAATCCTTGTTTACGTGTACTGATCTAAGTACAGTGTATTTTTTAATCTTTGTTGGTAGAGGCATAGGTCCTACTACTTCTGCACCAGATTTTCTCGCTACTTCTACGATCTTTTTAGCTGATTCATCCAATAAGCTGTGATCATATGCTTTCAAGTAGATTCTTAATTTGTTAGAAGCCATTCGTTTGTTGCACCCCCTTTAAAAGTAGATTTCATAAGGATTTCATACTTTTCCTTATACACCTTTGGAATTATATCATACTTTCCTAAAAAAACCAAGATTTTTTTTCATTTTTCAAAAAATTCTCTCTATTTTTTTATTTTTTCTTCCTCTAATTAGTTGCTCTAAAAAAAGAATCCGGAGAAATTTCTCCGGACGATCTTTTCCGTATTATAAAACAGTTCTATAAAGTTGCTGCTACTTGGTATTTTGCCAGTCCTTTTAAAAAGTCGTGGGAAACAAGGTATTGCTCTTTTTCGCCATTGGAATATTCCAATACTAACTCTCCTTGTCTTGCCTTGTTATTTAGAGTTAATTTTACTTCTTTTTTATCATAAATTTCCACTTGGCTCAAATCAACTGCTGTGGTTGAAAAATAAGTTCTAGCCTTAATCACTTTTTCTTCGTTATAGGCAATTACCACATGAGCTTGTGTTCCAAATACCAATTGTTTACTATTTCCTTTTTTCAATTGTGCCAAAACAACATTCTTTTTTTCTATAGAAATCCCTTGTCTTTCTAATAGACTCAGTAATTTTTCCATAAAAATCCCTCTCTTTCTAAATTTGAAAATTTATTATACCCTAACTATATGTTTTTTACATTTTATATCTTTTTCTGATCATAAACATTTTTTACAATATACAACGATTTCAAGCAATTGTCAATACCGTTTTTAAACATTTTATTAAAAAATGTTTATATTTTGATTTTTTAGTGCAGAAAGAGAAGGTTAAGTGTTTCAATATTATACAAAACTGTCTTTCTTCTTATTTTGTGTATTGCCATACTCCATGTAGGTTACAGTATTCTCTTGCTACTACCTTGCTTCCTTTTTCTACTGCAAAGAAAGCTTCTGGAGCCTCACCAGGATTTAAATATTTTCTGTACAACTTATTGTCATCTACTACAATTTCAATAAATTGAATATAATGAGCCTCTTGCATAGGATGGGCTGTTTCTTTTCCTACTTTGACTAAATATCCCTTTTCTTGTTCTTCCACATAAGGAACATGCTTTTCAGTGGAAGCATCTTCCGTTTTTACTTCTAATTTTTCTATTCCCGGAATTGCTTCCTTTAAACATCCTTCTCCATCAACAGCAACCTCTAACAATTTTTTGCTTCCTGCTACCTTAAAAAAATCATTTCTCATATCCGTTTCCTCCTTAAAAATTATTGTTTCTTCTCCATACAATCTTTACAAATTCCCTTAAAATAAAAATGTTTTTCTTCTACTTGACATCCTTCTAATAACTTCTCTGCATGAAAATGGCTATCTTGTAATTCCACATCATACACAGCTCCGCACTTCTGGCATTTAAAATGCCCATGTGTCGCCGAAACTAAATCATACCTCGTTTCATTTTCCTCAATGATAATGACACTCACAATCTTCTTCTCTACAAATAAGTTTAAAGTATTATAAACCGTCGTTTTCGATAAGGTCGGAATCTCAGGACATAAAGCTTTATAGATAATATCTACTGTCGGATGATTATGATAATCCAGTAAATATTGAAATATTCTCATTCGTTGATAAGAAGGTTTTATTCCATGTTCTTTCAGGTATTCTCCCACATTATCAATTCTAATATTCATGTTCGATTTCCACCTCCTATCGTGTACAAATTTTATAAGTCAATTTTGTAATTATTATATATTTAATAATATAATAATTTACTAATAATGTCAAGTTTATTCTAAACTTTTTTTCATAAGCAGACGATCTACTCCCTCTCCATACTCATTTTTCTGTATTTCTAACACTTTATACTTCCTATTTCGATAAAGATGAATTGCAATTTCATTCTTAGGGTCCACAGTGAGAGCAACTTCTTGGTAACCGTTTTCTACCAAATACCTTTCTCCTAATTCTAACATATATTCCGCCCAACCTTGCTGCCTATATTTTTTTCTGGTACAAATTCCATAGAGAAACACTTCTTTTTTTTGGAATACTTGCATAAATTCCAAAATAGACACCAATTCTCCTTCCTCGGTTTCCAGGACAAAGACCTTTCCATAACGAATTAAAGCTTTCAAGATCCAAAGATCCACTCCTCCTTGTCCTTCAAAAGCTTCTTCCTCCAGAGCCACTATTCTTTTTAAATATTCCAAGTCTATTTCCAACAATTCACGAAATTTCATTCTTTCCTCTTTTTTCTCTTCAATACTCAATTCGATATAAATATAAGCCGCTGGAATCCGCCAAATATTTTGGAAACTCCGTTTCCAACTCTTCCAACATTCTTGTAATCCGATCCCCTTCCACTTTTCCAAAATAAATTTGAAGAGCTGTTCCTATCATAATACGAATTTGGGATTTTAAAAAAGCATTAGCAACAATATCAATATTCATTCCATTCTCTACTTTTTCTACGGAAATCGAATAAATTTCCCTTATTGGATTGGCAAAAGCACTGTCCTGCAAACAAAAATTTTGAAAATTATGTCTTCCTATAAACACTTGTAGTATCTTTGAAAACTCAGTACTCTCTATTTTTTCTTTGACATAGGCTTTATAGCGATGTTCAAAAGGATTTTTTTTCCAAGTGATGCAATAACGATAGCTTCGAGTCTTGGCAGAAAATCTAGCATGAAACCTCGAATCCACCTCCTCCACTTGAAGAAGCAAAATATCTTCCGGCAAATTTCGACTTAGGGCATAGAATAATCTGTCCGAGGGAATATTCACAGCCGTAAAAAAATTGGAAACTTGCTGCATTGCATGTACTCCCCGATCGGTTCTTCCGGAAGAAGTCAAATCTATTTTCTCTCTCAAAATATGAAAAAGACTTTTTTCTATTTCTCCCTGCACCGTTCTTTGATTCGGTTGACGTTGAAATCCCATAAAAGAACTTCCATCGTATTGATATGATATTTTAATATTTCTCATTCTTCCTCCTTGCCAGTCCATATTTTTTATTATAACATACTTTCAAACCTGACCATAGTTTTTTGACCATAGTTTTTCTTGCTCTTTCTTGAAAAGCGAGTATAATAAAAAGAAAAATCAGGAGGAAAATATGGAAAGGAAACAGGTAGAAGAATTGAAAGAATTTCTTCAAGAAAAAGTATATACTCTTATTTATGTCGATTTTGCAAATCCTAAAAATGTCATGGTAAGTCATCAAATGGATGATTTTTCGTTTTTAGATTTGGAACATTTTGCAAAATTTTATGTCTTCAATGATAATTTTATGAGAGTGTATTCCAGAAAAGGACCGAAACACTTCGACTATTGTGAAATCAAAAAAGAAGATTTTGAAGCAGGCTATGATGAAAAAATATTTTTCGTTGATTACTCCCAATATCAAAAATTACATATGCGGATTGGAAAAATCAATGGTATGCCTGCAATGCAATATTTATACTTTGAGTAGAAAAAGGAGGTTGTTCATGACAACCTCCCCCAACCCTCCTTTTACTTTTTCTCCAAACTTCGTCGCTTCAATATTTTATATCGGTTTCTTCCCATTCTTTCTAAAATTCCTTCTTCCACATATTGTCCTAAAACTCTGGATAAAGACGGTCTGCTTACTCCGAAAAACTCTGCCAACTCCTTCAAAGAACGATCAAAATGACAGATTCCTCCTATTTCTTGAGCTAACAGATATCGATTTAATTTGCTTCCAATACTTTTATACTGAAATTGGGACCACAATCGATTGGACAGAAATTGTGCCTTGGAACTAATATCATTGACAAATTTCTCTAATATCTCCGGTTCTTCCTGAAAAACAACAATCAGCTTTTCCTTGGGAATGAAATAAATATCACAATCTGTTTTCGCTCGTAAATCAACAGGATAATAAGGATTTTCTCCAAAGATAAAAGCACTTGCTAAAAGAGTTTCTCCTTTCATTTCTTCAATTTGATTGACATCCCCATTTTCTTTCAGCATTTCTGCGACCACAATACCTTTGCTCAAAATATGAAGTCCTTTTACTTCTTCTCCTCGAAAAAAAATAGCTTCTCCCTTTTCAAATGAAATTATCTTTGCATAGTTTTCCCAATTTTTTTTCATCATTCCCCTCTTTCTATTTCTTCTTTTTTCTGCTATGATAAGAATATAAATTCTTAAGATACAGAAAGGAAGTCATTTATGGAAAAATTAGTAATATCTTGCCCTCATTGTCATAAAAAAATCAAAATTCTAAAAAAAGCAGCAAAATATAAATGTCCTCATTGTTCTAACATCTGTGTTATTTCTTCCATAGCACTTTTTCTGCTTGTCATACAAAATCATGTGCAAGCCATAACACAAAAAATCAAAACAAAATACCAAAATGCCAAAAATACCTATAAATACTTAAAAATGGTTCACAAAAATCGAAAAAAACGCTAAGCTTGAAACGAAAGGTACAATTCTCGACAGGCATTTTCCAATCGTCGATAGGTTACTCCGGCAGCATCCAACATTCTCTTGGAAGCAAGATTGGACTCTGTCTCGGCATATTTATCGCTCAAATAGACAATCTCCCGAATTCCACTTTGAATAATTGCCTTAGAGCATTCATGACAAGGAAACAGGGCAACGTAAATACTGCAGTTTTTTAAAGATTGTGTACTGTTTAAGATAGCATTCAATTCCGCATGGCAAACATAGGGATACTTTGTTTCCAAAAATTCTCCTTCCCTTTCCCAGGGGAATTCATCATCTTCACAACCCTTTGGCAGACCATTATAGCCCAAACCTATAATTTTTTTGTCAGGGCTTACGATACAAGCCCCTACTTGTGTATTGGGATCTTTACTCCTCATTGCAGATAGTAGAGCAACACCCATAAAATATTCGTCCCAAGTGATATAATCTTTTCTTTTCATGGCTCTCTCCTTAAGAAAAAAGGCGACTCTTTCGAATCGCCTTAGTTCAGTTTTATCTATTCTCCAGCTGTTCCATATTTTGCCAGTAAATCTTGATCTTCTCTTTTTTGTTCTTCCAATTCGATTTTTTTAATAGATAACTTAATTTTTTGAGTTTCTTGATTAATTTCTACAATTTGAGCTTTTACAATTTGTCCAATTTCAAATTTGTCTTTTAGATCTTTCACAAAATCCTTAGAAACGAATTGAGTAGGAATAAATCCATCGATTCCTTTTGTTAACTCCACAAACAATCCGAAATCCATGATATTTTTGATTTTCTTTTCTACCGTAGTCCCTACTTTATATTCTTCCATAGCTTTGTCCCATGGACTTTTCTTTAAGGCTTTGATACTTCCCTTAATTTTTTTGTCTTCCACATTCAATTCTAGGACTTTAAAAGAAATACTATCTCCTATTTGATAATTTGCAGGTTCTTCTCCCGGCCATCCGAAATCAGAAGAATGTACGAACACATCCACTCCACTTTCAATTTCTGCAAACAATCCAAATGGCTTAATATCTAAGACACTTGCTGTCAATTCTTTTCCTTCTCCGAATTTTTCTTCTGCAACATCCCAAGGATTTTCTACTAATTGTTTAAATCCTAATTTTAATTTTCTTGCCTCCGGATTAAATTCCAAAATTTTTACCTTTACAGTTTCTCCTACTTTTGCATATTCTTCCATATTGATTCTTTTCTTATTCCATGCAAAATCGGAAATATGTACCAATCCTTCCACACCTTCCGTCAATTCTACAAAGGCCCCATAAGCAAGAATTCTTGTTACCTTTCCTTCCACTTCATCTCCTTCGTGGAAAGCATCTTTTGACAGATCCCAAGGATTTTCTGTTAATTGTTTAATGGATAATTTAATATTTTTCTTTTCTTCATCCAAAGAAAGAATTTTTGCTTCTACAGTTTGTCCTACACTATACAAATCTTTTAAATCGTCCAATCTCTTCCAAGATACTTCTGAAATATGAATGAAACCTCTCAAATGATTGATCATAACAGATAATCCAAAATCCATAATTCCTGATACCGTACAAGTGACTACATCTCCTACTGTCAACTTTGCAAATTCCTCTTCTTCTTTCATCAAAGTAATATCTTTTTTGGAGAATGTGATTTTTTTGCTTCTCTTATCTCGGTTATCCTGTTTAATATCTTTTACAATGACATCAATGTTTTTTCCTACCATTGTTTCTCCGTCTTTTTCATTGATTTCTGATAAAGAATTTGGTAAAAATCCTTGATAAAGAGCTACTTCTACAATATATCCGCCTTTAATTTTCTTGACTATTTTTCCGGAAAGAACTGTTTTATTTTCATAGGAATCTTCGATATGTTTCCAATTATCTTCCAAATCAATTCTTTTTCTGGATGCAATCAAAACTTCTTGATCGTCATCTGCTTCTAACAACCCAACTAAAACAACTTCTACTTGATCTCCCACTTGATAATCTGCTAATTCTTCCGCTCGTACTCGCACTACTGTTCTTTGTCCCGGTACATCTAAATACACAAAATTTCTTTCTATGGAATTGATAGTACCTACTACTCTTTGATTTTTACCTCCTGTCTTCTCTGCTGGTAAGTAGTCCTCCAACATTTCTAAAAATTCATTACTATTTTCGTTCCCATTAAGCATCTAAGATCCCCCTTATTTTATTTTCTATGTTTCTTATTATTTCTTCTGGTGTGGAAGCTCCTGCTGTCAGTCCAATTTTATGTTTCCCTTGCAAACAAGCTTCCTCTAAATCCTCTTCATTCTCTAAAAGATAGGTATTTTGATTTATAGATTTCGAGATCTCATATAATTTCTTCGTATTGGAGCTTTTTTTTCCTCCCAATACAAAAACAATATCAACCTCTCTTGCTAAGATTTCCGTCGCCTTCTGTCTTTCTTGAGTGGCTCCACAGATTTTATTGAAAATATAGACGTTTGGATAATATTCTTCCAAATATTTTTTTATCTCTAAAAACTTTTTTTGATGTAATGTCGTTTGTGTGGATAGAAAATATTTTCTATCTTTTAGAATTTTTGCCGCTTTCAATTCTTCTAACTCGGAAAATATCTGAATGTTTTCGGCATAGGAAGTAATACCTTTGACTTCCGGATGATCTTTGTCCCCTAGAAAGAGAATATCATATCCCTGCTCCATTGCCCACAAAATTTTCCATTTAATGTGAGAAACAAACACACAGGTAGCATCATAAAGTTCCAAATCTTTTTCTTCCAATTTTCTCTGTATCTCTTTGGTAATTCCATGAGCCCGAATGACTACAATATCTCCTTTTTTTAAAAAAGGTATTTCCGACTCTTCTATGGTAATAAAACCTTTTTTTTCAAAATTTTGCACTACAAAGTCATTATGTACCAACATTCCCAAAATATATTTTTTCTTGTTTACATTTTTAGGATCCTGCAAAATATCTTCACAAAGTCGTACCGCTTTCATAACTCCAAAACAAAAACCCATTTTATTTGCACGAACAATGGTAACTTTACGGCTCATTAAATTTTTTAACCTCAATCAAATCAATTAAATCCGCTATCATAGCATCTTCATCTGGTCCATCTGCAATGAGCTCCAATACTCTTCCTTGTTCTGCTGCCAATAACATGAGTCCCATAATACTCTTTCCATTGATTTCTTCTTCATCACAACGAACTTTAATTTCTGAGTCATATTTTGCTACAGCCTGTACAAATAAAGAAGAAGGTCTAGCATGCAAACCCGCCTTATTCCTAATCTCCACTTTCACTGTCTTCATGTTCCCCCCTAATAAAATGAAAGGTTTTATTCTATATTATACATTATTTTTCTTTTTTTTACAAAACTTTTTCACATTGTCTTAAAAAAGTTTTGCATCTTCTCAAAAAATATGTTAGTATTTTTCCAACAAATTTTATATTGCATGGAGGAAAAACATGAAAACAATGTTGGAAGTTTTTGGAGTACACTGCTTTTCAGAAAAAGAATTAAAAAGTCGTGTTCCAAAAGATGTATTTAAAAGTTTTAAGAAAGTTCAATCCGGAAAAGAAGAATTATCAATCACTACCGCCAATGTCATTGCGAATGCCATTAAACTTTGGGCCATTGAAAATGGAGCGACACACTTCACACATTGGTTTCAACCCTTGACAGAACTAACTGCAGAAAAACATGAAGCCTTTCTTTCTGTCCATTCTGATGGAACTGCCATTACCGAATTCACAGGAAAAGAATTGATTAAAGGAGAATCAGATACCTCATCTTTCCCCAACGGAGGACTACGTTCCACCTTTGAAGCACGGGGATATACTGCTTGGGATATTGGTTCTCCTATGTTTTTAAAAGGAGAAGGGCTTTCAAAAAGCTTATACATTCCTACTGCTTTTATTGGATATAGCGGAGAAGCTTTGGATAAAAAAGTCCCTCTCCTTCGTTCCATTACCAGTATTCGAAAAGAAGCCTTACGAATTCAAAAAATTCTTGGCGACTTGGATACACAGCATGTGGATGTTACCCTTGGAGTGGAACAGGAATATTTTCTGGTAGAAAAGAAATTTTTTGACTTGCGAAAAGATTTAACTCTTTCTGGAAGAACTGTCTTTGGAAATTTACCTCCCAAAGGACAAGAAATGAATGATCACTACTATGGTACTATAAAAGAAAGAGTGGAAGCTTTCATGACAGAATTGGATAGGGAGCTTTGGAAAGTAGGAGTGATGTCAAAAACAAAACATAACGAAGTTGCTCCGAATCAATTTGAAGTAGCCATTATGTTTAATACTGCCAATGTCGCCGTGGATCAAAATCAAATTACAATGGATATGATTAAAAAGGTAGCAACGAGACATCATTTGGCCGCCCTTCTTCATGAAAAACCCTTCCATGGAATTAACGGTTCCGGAAAGCACTGCAACTGGTCTCTTTCTACCGATACCGGAAAAAATCTCCTGGATCCTGGCAGCTTAGAGGAAAATCGTTTTGACTTTTTACTGTATGTCATGGCAGTCATGGAAGGCGTGTATCGATACTCGGGAATTTTAAGGGCCTGTACCGCCACTCCGGGAAATGATTATCGTCTAGGAGGGAATGAAGCTCCTCCTGCTATTATTTCTATTTTTTTAGGAAATGAGTTACAACAAATTTTCGAAAATATTCAACATAACAATTTATCTATGTCGACACAAAAAGACTTATTGAATTTAGGTTCTTCTTTCCCAAAAATTCCACAGGACATCTCGGACAGAAATCGAACTTCTCCTTTTGCTTTTACCGGAAATAAATTTGAATTTCGTATGCCGGGTTCCAGTGCTTCTCCGGCAACTCCAACTTTTATTTTAAATACCATTGTTGCCGAAATTTTAAAAGAATATGCAGATATGCTTGAGGAATGGGCAGACTTAAGCCCTAATCTTAAGGTCATTAAACTGATTCAACAACAATATCCGAAATACAAAAATATTTTATTCAATGGAAACGGTTATGATAAAAACTGGGAAATAGAAGCAAAAAATTTAGGACTTTCCAACTTTAAAAATACCGTAGAAGCTCTCCCTAATTATATTTCGGAGGAAACCATCTCTTTGTTTGAACGAAATCAAGTATTGACGAGAGCTGAATTACAATCTCGTTTTCATGTCTATTGTGAACGTTATAATAAACAAAATAACATCGAAATTTCCTCCGCTATTGAAATTGCACGAAACGAAATTTATCCAAGTGTTTTGGGCTACATCACTAAAATTGCTCAAAATATTGAAAGTTTGAAATCTTTAGTGGAAGAAAAAGAATATCAGGAAGAGAAAAAATTACTGAAAACTCTATTACATCATAAAAATGAAATGCTACAATACATTCATGAGTTAACAGACGGTATGAAAACGGCTACAAGCATTATGAATCAATATCAGCGGGCTCAATATTACTCCGGAACTCTTGTTCCAAAGCTTGCCGAACTTCGAAAAGTCGTTGATATTTTAGAAAAACAAAGCAATCAACATACTTGGCCCATTCCAAGTTATTATGATTTGTTATTTACTTTGTAGAAAAATAATTCTTCTCAGAACTATTTATCACAAAGTCATATAAAAGGGGAGTTTTTCATAAGCCTCCCCTTTTTTACCCAATTCTATCCGCTATTATTTCCACTCTCAATACGTATTTTTTAAATATTCTTATTCAAAATTTTGTATCTTCCTATATTCTCTGATATTTTTTCTTTTTCTACTTTTTCTACTTTAAAAAATAGACAAATCCAACTCTTTTGCTAAATCTTCCAATACTCCCGCTCCTGCAATAGAATTTCCCTTTTTATCCAAAGAAGGTCCATAAACTCCAATTCCCATTTTTTTAGGAACAACAGAGACTATTCCTCCCCCTACTCCGCTTTTGGACGGCATCCCCACTCGAACGGCAAATTCTCCTGACTCATCATACATTCCGCAAGTTACCATTAACGTTTTGATAATACGACTCAATCTGGTACTAATCACTCTCTCTCCATTGGATAAGACTCCGTCGTTTGCTAAAAATAAACCTAATTTTGCAATCGTATGCACTGTTACTTCCATAGAACATTGTTTGAAATAAATATCCAGAGCCTCTTCTACATTTCCCTCAATAATGCCCTCTCCTTTTAGGAAATATCCCATAGCACGATTGCGATCTCCTGTTTCCGATTCTCCACAATAAATTTTATAATTAACATCCACACTTTCATCTTCTGTTATTTTTCTCGTAAATTCCAATAATCTTTGAAACCGTTCTCTGACATTTTTTCCTTTAATCATAGAAGCCACCGCGATAGCTCCGGCATTGATTAAAGGATTATAAGGTTTTTTTCGACTGGAAGTTTCCAATTTTCGAATGGAATTAAAAGGATCTCCGCTCGGTTCCATTCCTACTTTTGAAAAAACATATTCTTCCCCATTGTCCAAAATTGCCAACATCAAAGAAATAATTTTAGAAATACTCTGAATGGTAAACCTGGTACCACATTCTCCATAGCAAAATTGATTTCCCTCCATATCCATGACACAAATTCCCAAAGCGTTTTTATCCGCCTTATCCAATTCCGGAATATAATTTGCAACAGCTCCCAAGTCAGTCAGTTTTTTATTTTTTTCTACTATTTTTCTTAACAGATCTTGCATTCTTCCTCCAACATTTTTTTATAGAACGTTTTGTTTTTTTTCAAGATATTTTCATCTACTTATTTTCAGTATAGCAAATCAAAAAAATTTTGTCAAGAATATAAAAATCCCACAAACATTGTATTTGTGGGATTGTATTTGTGTATTCTTTTGTGAAGAAATTAACGTTTTGAGAATTGAGGGCTTCTTCTTGCCTTTTTCTTTCCGTATTTCTTTCTTTCTACCATTCTTGAATCTCGAGTTAAGAATCCGGCTTCTCGTAAAACTACTTTTAAAGTTTCATCCGCTTCTACCAAAGCTCTAGAAACTCCGTGTCGAATTGCTCCTGCTTGTCCGGAATTTCCTCCTCCGCATACATTTACTCGTATTTCATATTTATCTAAAGTTTCTGTTAATACCAAAGGTTGTTCCACGATCTTTGCTAAAATTTCTCTTCCACCGAAATATTCTGTCATTGCTTTTCCGTTAATAACAACTCCTTGTCCCCCAGGAATTAATCTTACTCTCGCTACCGAAGTTTTTCTTCTTCCAGTTCCTCTATATTGATTCATATCTGCCACTCTTCCCTACCTCCTATTAAAATTCTACCTTGTTTGGTTTTTGTGCTTCATGAGTATGTTCCGCTCCGGCAAATACTCTCAATCTTGTCAATTGTTCTCTTCCCAATTTATTTTTTGGAAGCATTCTTTTAACAGCTAGCATTAATAGTTCTTCAGGTCTCTTGTCTAAGATTTCTCCCAGCTTTCTTTCTCTGATTCCACCTGGAAATCCAGAGTGATTGTAATATTTTTTATCTGTTAACTTTTTACCAGTTACTACCATTTTTGCAACATTTGTTACAACAACGAAATCTCCTCCGTCAATATGTGGAGTGAAAGTAATTTTTTCTTTCCCCATCAATTTTTTAGCAACTTCTACTGCTAATCTTCCTAAAATTTTTCCTTCTGCATCATAGTGGTGCCATTCTCTAACGACATCTTCTTTTCTTTGCATATAAGTATACTTCTTCACTTTGTATTTCCTCCTAAAAATTTGTTATATTCTTCGTGATATAACGCAACGGTCCTTTGTGGGAAAGGTCTAATAATATACTTTATTATTATAGAGTATTTTCTTTTCCATGTCAATCTTTTTTATACAAAATCAAAAAAATACGGACAGAAAGCTCTGCCCGTTCTTTTTCTTTTTTTATGACAATTTTCTTATTCCACTTCAATATTCGCAGCTGCTGTTTTTGTTTTCCAGAATAATAATCCTGCCAAAGCAGATACGATGATTCCTGCTACAATTCCAATTTGTTCCACTACGTGAATGTCAGTATTTCCAAATACCCATGCAAAGCCTTCCGGAGCACAAATGATGTAAGAAGTAACAACGACGGTCATAAACAGTGCCGGAATGACAGCAATCCAGAAATTTTTTCCGTGTCTTTCCAAATATTTTGCTGCTGCCCACAATGCAATCGTTGCTAAAGTTTGATTTGACCATCCGAAATATCTCCAAATAATAGCAAACGGAATGAAACATAGCGCTAATCCGATTGCAAATAGAGGAATTGCAATCACAAATCTATTTTTAACCGGTCCTTGTTTATATCCGATAGCATCTGCAATCGTAAGTCTGGCACTTCTAAATGCAGTATCTCCACTTGTAATTGGACAAGCAACGACTCCAAGAATTGCCAAAGCTCCTCCAACCGGTCCTAAGACTCCTCTTGAAATAGTATCCACTACAACGGCTGCCGACCCCGCTCCTGCCAATCCTTCAATATTTCCAAAATAACACATTGCCGCCGCTGCCCAGACTAGAGCAACAATTCCTTCCGAAATCATAGCTCCATAAAATACTCTTCTTCCCTCTTTTTCTGTTCTCAGACATCTTGCCATCATAGGAGATTGCGTTGCATGGAAGCCACTGATGGCTCCACAAGCAATGGAGATACAAAGATATGGGAATATAGATTTTCCCGCCGGATGAAAATTATGGAAGGTGATTTCAGGAATATTGACTGCATATCCTTGGAAAATAATTCCAAAGCCGATTCCCACTGCCATAATCAGTAAACAAATTCCAAAAATTGGATAAATTCTTCCAATCACTTGATCGATTGGTAATACTGTTGCAATTAAATAGTAAATAATGATAATTCCTAATAATACCATAGTTGGAATTCCTGTTAAATTGTGTAAAATATCGGCAGGGCTCTTCACAAAAACAACTCCAACCAACACCAACAAGACAATAGAAAAAGCAACCATCAATTTTCTTGCATTTTCTCCCAAATATTTTCCGACAATTTCAGAAACCGATGCTCCGTCTTGCCTTACCGATAACATTCCAATTAAAAAATCATGAACAGAGCCTGCAAAGATACATCCAAATACAATCCAAATAAATGCTGCCGGTCCCCACATTGCCCCTGCAACTGCTCCAAAAATCGGTCCTGTCCCTGCGATATTTAAAAACTGAATCAAAAAAGCTTTTTTCCAATCCATTTCCACATAGTCCACTCCGTCCGCCATTCTTTTTGCCGGAGTTACTCTTGCATCTGTAGAACCGAACACCCTATCTACAAAGGCACCATATAAAATATACCCAAGGATCAAAGCAACAACAGATCCAATAAAACTAAACATAACCATAGCCCCCTTTTATAAAAATTTTTCTACCACTTATAGTATATGCTTTTTCTTATAAAGATGACTATTTTATCTATAAAATGTTTCATTTTAGATATGAATGGCAAGAAAATGAGAATAAAATGTTTTTATTTTACTTGAAATAAACTTTTAAATTCTTTCATATTGTTTCGACTGACAGGAATTTTAACCGGACAATTTTCCATATGTATCATATAGGAATTGTTAAACCAAGGCTCAATTTCTCTCACTTTTCCTAAATTTACCAAATAGGAACGATGACAACGATAAAATTGGGTTTTCGGCAATTGCTCTTCCCATTCTGAAATTTTCATTTTTGTCAAATAACATTCTTTGGATGTATAAACCCTCGTTTCTTTTTTATCCGCCTCCACAACTACAATGTCTTCCAGATTGAGAACCATAATCTTCTCTCCGACACCAATGCTTATTTTATTAGATACCTGTTTTTTCTCAACTGACAGCCTGGATAATAATTTTTCAATTCTACTTTCGGAATAAGGTTTTAGCAGATAATCAAAAGCTTGTATCTCAAAGGCATCTACAGCATATTCCCGATAGGCTGTCACAAAAACAATTTTCATACCAGGATTTAATTTCCGAATAACTTTTCCTAAATTTAAACCATTTAATTCCGGCATATCAATGTCTAAAAATAGAGTATCTACTTCTGCGGCATGTTCCTGAAGATAATCAAAGGCATCCAGAGAATCTCCAAATTCTTGTAGTAATTCCGCTCCCGGAAATTTTTCCACAAAGTATTTCAATTCCTCTCTTGCAGGAAACTCATCATCTACAATGACACATTTCATATACTATCCACCTCCTGTCTATAAATAGAAAAAGAAATTTTAGTTCCTTCCAACAAACGCTCTATCAATAATCCTTTTCCATAAATTAACTTTAAACGATGATGTACATTTTTTAATCCAATGGAAGAGCCTATTTCTTCCTCTAAAGAATGAATCACTTTTTCCGGAATTCCTAAGCCGTCATCTTGAATACTAATCCGAGTCTCCTCCCCCTTTATTTTTGCAGAAATCCAAATATTTCCTCCCTGTCTTTTGGGTAATAAACCATGTATGATACTATTCTCGACTAAGGGCTGTATGGATAAACTTGGAATTTCTCTCCCCAAAGCCTCTTCTTCGATTTGATAATGTACCTTAATTTTATCCCCAAATCTTGCACTTTCTAAAGCCACAAAAGCCCTTACTTGCTCCAATTCTTCCTGCAAACTGACAAATTTTGTTGAATTTTCAAGGTTATACCGTAAATAGGTCGAAAGATCTATAATTACTTCCCGAGCTTTGTTGGGGTCTATTCTGACAAAAGAAGCGATGGTATTTAAGACATTAAATAAAAAATGGGGATTGATTTGACTGTACAGAGCTTTCAACTCCGCTTTTCTCGCTGAATCTTCTAAAGCATCCAATTTTTCGAGTTCCAATTGCGTGGAAATTAACTGGGATAATCCTATCGCCAAATACCGATTGTTGGCAGTTACCTTTTCAGGAGTATCAAAAAAGATTTTTAAAGCTCCCGAAACTTTTCCTCGTTCCAAGAGAGGAAGAATAATGCAAGACTTGATTTCTTTGGATAAAAATAGATAATCTGATAAATGTTCTCGATTATTTTTTCCAAATACCATAATTTTTCCTAATTCCAATACTTTTCTGGTCATAGGGCTTTGAATATTTGTTTTTTCGATACGGGGAATTCCTTCTACCACATAACTTGCTCGAATTTTTTCCAAATCTGTGATTGCTACAGCCTTTGCTTCTAAAGATTCCAAAATAATTTTACAAACGGAATCCAAAGATTCTCCTTTTTGGAAATAAGGCAAGGTTTTGTTCGCAATTTCTAAGGCAATTTTTGCCTGCTTTCCGGCGCTCACTTCCATGCTGCTCAAAGTATTTTGAATAATGGAAATCAAAGCATATACTCCCAAAGAATTCATGAATGACATCGGAAAATAAATACTTTTAACAATATCCAAACCGTCCTTAAAATTGGAAGAAAAAACCAAAATTAGAATCATACTGATACTTTCTACAATAATCGCCAAAAAGAATCCAATCACCGGCTTCGCAGACTCTCGGTAACGATTATGCAAATATCCGGAAAATACTCCGGCTAAAACAGTAGCAATGGCACAGGGAATTTCTGTTGCCTCCCCAATCGGAATTAAAATTCTATGAAGCGCTGAAAAAATACCGGCTAAAATCCCCACTTGAGGTCCTAACAGTAGTCCTCCGGTAATCACTCCTATATTTCTGGTATTTAAAATAGAACCCTTATAATCCAAACCGATATAGGTTCCTGCAATCGCTAAGGCTGAGAAAAAAAGAACATAGATAATATGATCTCTTCTTTCTTCCTTGCTCAAACTTTCTATGGCCGATTTTATCTTCGTAAATAAAAAAGCCGCTGCAATGATATATCCAATATTGTTCAGAAGATGATTCATCAGAGTAAACATACATAACCCCTATTTTTGCTTTTGAGTAATTCGATAAATAGCAACTAACATAATTGCAGCGCTGAGCAATTGAATTCCACTCAATAGCTTTCCATTCAATAAAAAATCAAATACAACACTCGAAATCGGAAAACACAACTCACAAATTGTAGAAATTCGAGCAGGAATATAACGTAATCCATAGTAATATAAAAGGATTGCTCCACTTCCTGTTGTCAATCCGATAATCACAAAAATCAACCATTCCATTCCCGTCGTCTGAGCAAAACTTTGAAAGCCCCCTGTGAATAAGGCAATCCAAAATGCAATGACAGTCGTAAAACTGTATCGAAGGTATAAGGCAGTTCGAAATGAGGCATTTTTTAAAATTCGCTTTCCAAAAACAGTTGCACTTCCAAAAGAAAAAGCAGCCAATAGAGAATAGAAACAAGCAAGCCCTATATTATTTCCTGACATTGTCGGAAGATTCCCCTCAAATGTCAAAAAATATCCTCCTAACAGAGCCACACAAGACCAGAAAATAAACTTCTTTTCTATGATTTCTTTCAATAAAATTCTAGCCAAAATAATTGCAAAGACAGGTTGCAATTTTTGTAACAGAGTTACAACGGTTAAATGCTGAAAATTTACCAAAAATAAGGCTTTCACAATCGATAAAGTCCCAACTGCTCCGCCAAATAAGGCAACCAAAAAGAAATAAAATAAATCATGAGAATTCAACTGTTTTATTTTTTGAAATTCTTCCCGTCCAAAGAATAAACTCATTCCTATGAAAGGTAAAAAATGCAACATAAATACGACATACGGCACTTGCAAATGGAACAATCGAGGTGTCAATGCAATCGAATCAAATCCCCATAAAGTTGCCGCTAAACTGACCAAGATTACTCCTTGTAATTCTTTTTTCATTTTCTAAAAATCTCCCCTTTGATTGTTTTCTGTATTGTATCATATTTTAAAACAGAAAAAAACTTTTCATTTCCCAAATAAAATGAAAAGTTTTTTAATTTCATGTATAATTCCATTCTTTCTAAAAAAATACTTCCTGTAAATATTCTTGTTTTAGCCATTTTGCAGTTTTATCCCCATGCAACTCTTCAGTAAAAATTTCAGGATTATTTCGATCTTCCACCGGAATTTTCCAAGAGGCACAACCCAAAAATTCCTCTCCCTGTGTCACTAAAAATAAAACCTCCAAATCAGTGGCTTCATTCCAAAGAACAGCATGGGTTAATTTCCCCTCCGCAATTCTTAATCTTTTTACTAAAACATTTTCCTCTTTTTCCTCTTCCAACACTTGCTTTGCAACTTGTAATAACTTACTGTACTTACCGCAAAGAGTGTGATCTTCTTTGGTATCTCGGTATAATTCTTTGATTCTCGCTTCTATTTTTTCTAATTTTTGTTTTTCCATTTAGATAATATCCTTTCGATTTCTTATTTTTTCACATTATAGCAGAATTTTTTATTTTTTCCAAATTTTTTGCCTTTTGAATCAAGAAAAACAAGAGAAAATCTAACATAGAAGCTTCTTGACAGAAAAATAAAAATATGTTATTCTTTCTAAAGCGAGTGCACATATAGCTCAATTGGATAGAGCGTCTGACTACGGATCAGAAGGTTGCGGGTTCGATTCCTACTATGTGCGCCATTTTTTATTTTTTGCTTCCAAAATTTTTTCTCCCCTCATTGCCATATTTTGCTTTTCCTTCTTTTCATACTCTTTCTCAAATATTGCAGCCCTATTTTCTCTTCAAGCTTCGTAAATATTCCTTAATTTCCATAGAAATTCTCCTGCTTTCGACTGCCTTTTGAATCGCCTTATTATGTGTCCATTTTTCAAGTCTTTCTTCTTCCAAGTAAACTAAAGCGGCATCCTGTTGTTTTGCCAAAGCCGTTGCAAAATACCAAGCTATCATCATACGAATATAATACTCTTCTCGAGAAATTCCCACTACCAATTCCAACATTTCTACTTGAAAAAAATCATCTAAATAGTTAGATAATAATAAACCGATGGCATATCTCACAGTATATTCATGAGAAGAATGAAGCCAAATCTTTATTTTTTCATATACTTCCTTTGGATATTTCTTAAAAATCTTCGGAGAAAAGACATCACAGGTTGCCCAATTGTTAATATAGGGCAAAAACTTTTCCGTTTCTTCCATGGCTTTGGAAAAATCTCGAATATTTTCAATCAAAAATCCATGAAGATGATTTTCTTCCATATATCGATGTGGCAATTCCGACATATATTGCAACATCCTGTCTTCTTGTTGAGAATACAATTCTTTTGCTAATTTTCGCAAAATAGGAGTACGAATTCCCAAAATTTCTTCTGGCGGAAGAGTTGGAATCAGTTTTGCATTAAATTTTTGATATGTTTCTTCTCGAAAATCCTGTAACAACTCTTGCAGTTCTTTACTTTCTCTCCTCATGAATATTCTCCTTTTATAATACGAACCGCCTGTCCTCCTACTAAAATTTTACCCTCTGTACTCACTTTTGCTAAAATTTGACTTTTTCTTTTCATACTTTCTCCTTGTTGACAGTATAAAATCTCGTCTTTTGCCAAATATTTCTGCTGATGTAAGTAAAAAGCCAAGGCCCCATTGGAAGTTCCTGTTGCAGATTCTTCCGGAATATTCACAATAGGAGCAAAATTACGAACATAGGCAGATGTTCCCTCCACATAAAAAGGATGAAAAGAGATTACAGATAACTTTTTACTCAATTCTTCCACTTTAAAAAAATCAATTTGAATTCCATCCAAAGCTTTTTTACTTGCCAGAGGAATCATCAGATCCCATAGACCGGAATATGCCTTTCCCATTGAAAAATTTGGATTTCTATCCTCCTTTGTCAGACCAAGAGAAGACAAAATTTCTTCCTCCGGTACTTCCAAATCCCAAGATAATTTTCCTTCATCCTGCTCCATCCAAACGGAACATAATACACGATCTCTTCTTTCCAAAAAAACAGATAATATTCCTACTCTGGTTTCCATGCTGATTTCAAATCGGTCTTTTGCAATTCTTTTTTCATCAAAGAGAGCATAAATTGCAGCAATTGTAGCATGACCACAAAGATCTACCTCCTGTTTCGGAGTAAAATATTCCAATTGAAAGTCTGCTTTTTCACTTCTCTGTACAAAAACAGTTTCCGAAAACCCCAGCTCCTTCGCTAAATTTTGTTTTTCTACTGTCGATAAATTCTCTGCATCCAATACAATTCCTGCAGCATTTCCTCCAAATTTTTCCTTCGTAAAAGCATCATAAATAAAAATTGGATAGCTCACATTCTTCCTCCTCTTAAATATCATTGATTACTTTTAAAACTTTCCCCACCGAAACAAATTCATCCGAAGGAGAAATGTAAATAGGCTGATAATTCGGATTATCACTCATAAGTACAATATAATCCGACTTTACTTGTAATCGCTTTACAAAAGCCTCTCCATTCACTAAAAAAGCTCCAATTTCTCCATTATGAATCTGCATATTTTGTCTACAAACAATAATAGAAGAATTTCTGATGGTAGGTTCCATCGAATCTCCTTTGACCCGAACGGAAAAAACTTCCTCCAAATTTCGCACTCCCGGAATGGAAATATAATCCTCCACTTCTTCTTCTCCAAAAACTCCTATTCCTGCACTAATTCTTGGAAATAAAGGAATGGCAGCAGGACCCTCTTCTTTCATTTGTTTCATTTTTTCCAAAATGATCTTTGGAGTTCGTTCTACCGCTGCTAAATATAAAAAATATTCTTTATCTTTTGCATTCAAAGAAAACAATTCTATCATTCGCTCTAAAATTTCCTCACTGGGCGGATTTTTTACTTCGCCTCTTTCAATGCTGTTATAGTAAGGTTGTGTAATTTGCAATGCCTTGGCTAATTTATTTTGACTGTATCCTAATTCTTCTCTTTTTTCTTTTAAATACGTTTTGAAGTCCATAAAATCCCTCCTTACTTCACTCCTATTTTGAGTATAACACATCTCCTTTCAAAAATCTATAATTTTTTATCTATAATTATAAAAAATATGTTGACATTTATTTATAAATAGATTATACTACTTATAGATAAATAAATATAACTTGTGAAGATTGCATTGGTAAGGAGGAAAATCTATGAGAATTTTAGTAAAAAATAAAAAGTGGGAAACATCGTTTCAGACTGTTACTTTAATTTGCGATGTGAAAGCAAAGAATGGAATCTTCCACATTCAATTTCCTTACAATGGAAAATACGTACAAATAAAATCCAACAACTTGGATCTAACCTTTCATCATCTGGAAAAAGTTTTTAATCGTTTTGGAACGATTCCGGAAAATCATCAATTTTTAGCCTCTTAACTTCATAGAAGTTTGTTTGAAAATACCCTATCATTTTAGGGTATTTTTCTTTTGGTAACAAAAGTTACTGTTTTTTTTCTTGTTTTCTTCTATAATAGAGAAAAAAATAAAGGAGTGACATGTATGTATATCAAGGTATCTATGAATATAAAAGAAATTATCACAAAATATCCTGAAACCAAAGGTGTTTTTGAAAATCAAGGAATTCAAGGTTTGGAAGATGAAAAAGTATTACAAATATTGGAAGCCTATCCTCTATCGGAGATTATGAAATTGAAAAAGATAGATACCACTGCTTTTGTGAATTATTTGGAAGAAAGCATCAAGGCAAATCGGGAAACTTCAGATATTACAATGAAAAAAGAAGAAAAAAAAGAAAATGCCCTATCTTTATTGGGATTGTTACCCTGCCCCGTTCGTATTCCTTTACTGGAAGGATTTCAAAACTTCCTGCAAGCACATCCTGACATAGAAGTCAATTATGAATTAAAGGCCGCTTCTTCCGGCTTGGCTTGGTTAAAAAAAGATGTCATTGAAGCAAATCACGTCGACCAATTGGCAGACATGTTTCTATCCGCCGGATTTGATCTATTTTTCGATAACAAGTGGATGGGAAAATGGAAAACAGAGGGTATCTTTGAGGATATGACGGGACTGGCACATTATAATACCGATTTTGAAAATGAACACATCTCCTTGAAAGATCCCAAGGGAGATTATTCCATGATTGGAGTTGTTCCGGCTATCTTTTTAGTCAATAAAGCAGCTTTGGGAAGTCGAAAAGTACCGGAATCTTGGTCGGATATTCTATCAGACGAATTTGAACACTCTATTTCTTTACCTATTGCAGATTTTGATTTATTTAACTCCATCCTGGTACATATCTATAAATTATATGGACAGGAAGGGGTTACAAAATTAGGAAAATCTCTATTATCAAATCTACATCCGGCACAAATGGTGGATGCAAAAGAGCCCGCTATTACCATTATGCCTTTCTTCTTCTCGAAGATGATTAAAGAAAATGGTCCTATGCAAGTAGTTTGGCCAAAAGAAGGGGCTATCATTTCTCCTATCTTTATGTTAACAAAGAAAAATAGAAGAGAAGAATTAAAACCTATTGTAGACTTTATGGCGGGAAAAGAAGTGGGGAACATCATTTCTCATCAGGGATTATTCCCGAGCATTCATCCGGAAGTGGAAAATGTAACAGCGGGAAAACCATTTGTCTGGATTGGTTGGGATTTCATCTATTCTCATGACATGGGACAATTATTGCAAGACTGTGAAACTTGGTTTAGGAAAGGGGCGGAACATTTATGAAATTCATTACTATTTCAGGTCCTCCTTCTTCAGGAAAGACCTCTTTAATCTTAAAAACCATTGAAAATTTAAAACAAAAAGGAATGAAAGTCGGTGTGGTCAAATTTGACTGCCTTTACACGGAAGATGATATTCTTTACGAAAAAATGGGAGTTCCGGTAAAAAAAGGTTTGTCCGGTTCTGTATGTCCTGATCACTTCTTTGTCAGTAATATTGAAGAAGTTGTTCAATGGGGAAGAAAACAAGGTTTGGATCTTCTTATCACGGAAAGTGCAGGACTATGCAATCGTTGTTCCCCTTATATCAAGGAAATTAAAGCAATCTGCGTGATTGATAATCTAAGTGGAATTAACACTCCTAAAAAAATTGGTCCTATGATCAAAACAGCGGATATTATTGTCATCACGAAAGGGGATATTGTTTCCCAGGCAGAACGGGAAGTATTTGCAGCGAGAGTCCAAATTGTAAATCCAAGAGCTGCCATTTTACACGTCAATGGATTAACAGGACAGGGAAGTTTTGAATTTGCGAACTTGACTATGGAAGGAAATCATGAGATCGATACTGTAGTCGAAAAGCAACTGCGTTTTTCCGTTCCATCCGCCGTTTGCTCCTATTGTTTGGGAGAAACCAGAATCGGAACTTCCTATCAAATGGGAAACATTCGAAAAATAAATTGGGAGGATTAGATGGAAGAATTGAACTTAATGAATATCTTAGGAATTCAAGAAGAGAAAATAGAAGAAATTACGATTGTAGCAGGATATAATAAATTGGGAGAAAAAGAAAACTTTGATTCTCTCTCAATCAAGGCAGGAGAAATTGTCGCCATTGTAGGACCTACCGGATCCGGAAAGAGTCGATTGCTCGCAGATATTGAATGGGGAGCCCAAGGAGACACTCCCACCAAAAGAAATATCTTAGTCAACGGCAAGCCTATGGATTCTAAAAAACGATTTTCTCCCAGTCACAAATTGGTCGCTCAGCTATCTCAAAACATGAATTTTGTGATGGATTTATCCGTTCGAGATTTCCTGGATCTACATGCAGAAAGTCGATTGGTTCCTAGGCGAGAAGAAGTGATTCAAAGAATCTTCAAACAAGCGAATGACTTGGCAGGAGAAAAATTTACACTGGATACTCCCATTACCAGTTTAAGTGGAGGACAATCTCGAGCCTTGATGATTGCCGATACTGCTATTTTAAGTTCTTCTCCTATTGTCTTGATTGATGAAATTGAAAATGCGGGAATTGACAGAAAAAAAGCTTTAGACCTGTTGGTTGGAAACAATAAAATCGTGTTAATGGCAACCCACGATCCGATTTTAGCTTTAATGGGAAATCGTCGAATTGTCATCAAAAATGGAGGAATTGCAAAAATCATGGAATCAAACCCGGAAGAAAAACAAATTTTGGGAAAATTGGAAGAGTTGGACGATATTGTACAATCTATGAGAAATCAACTTCGATATGGAGAAGTGCTTTCCTGCGATTTTGAAATAAAAAAAATATAACAAAAGCAAAAATGTGTAAAATTTATGTATTTACAATATTTTATAAATTATCTTATTATATTGTTGCTTTCCAGATTTATATGCAAGGGGCTATCTCATATTATTTTGAGATAGCCCCTTTAAATTTTTAAATTCATTCGATACTATACCATAATAAAAGCAATTTAGATATATTTTATCATAAATTTATAATATTGTAATATTCTTTATTTTCGAAATACAAATAAATATTCATGTGCAATTAACAAAAAATTATATTTCACACTGTTAGTTTTCCAATATCCTGTAGCCCTACAGTTATGTTGCTCTTTTATAATAAGTTCTTTCAATTTAAACCCAACTTCTTCAAAAATCTTCATAACCTCAAAAGACATGGGCATCATATGTCCTTTTTGACGGGTATCTCCCATAAGAATTGCACAAAACTTATCTTTTTTAAGAACACGATAACTTTCTCCAGCTACTTTTTTCATCTCTTCCAGAAAGTCCTTTATCTTTAAGTGAGATAAATCTTCTTCTATATCTTCACTATATTGGATAATATTAGCATAAGGTGGATGAGTACATATCAAATCAACACTTTCATCAGGAATAAAGTCTAATTTTCTCGCATCTCCTTTACGTAAATATACTTTTCCCTTCGCAGTCTCATATTCAAAAGAGATTTTTTCCTGACAACGCTCCAATGCAAACTCATTAACATCTACTCCAATAACATCTCGATTCAGCAATTTTGCTTCTACTAGAGTTGTTCCTCCTCCTGCAAATTGATCCAAAACCAAATCCTCTTCTTTGGAATACCGCAATAATATATTTCTTGGAATATAAGGGGACCAATTCCCTCTCCACTTAGCATCGTGAGTCGCCCAATCTCCTCGCTTTGGAAAAGACCAATGTGTAGTCATTTCCAATTCAAAATCTTCAGGTTCCCATTTTTTTATTTTCTTTACCATGTTCTAAGTTCCTCTACTTTCAGCTTAAATTGATTTCACAAAACATTTCTTATTAAAAATCCTCACCTTATCTTTTATTCTCATATATTCACACTATTATTTTATTGACAATCCCTTCTTCCAAATCTTTAATATTATAAATATGTTGCATGACATCAAAAGTTTCTTCCAAATTATTCCGTGCACTGATCCATCCTTTTCCATCAGTAAACCATACAAATGTAACACCTTGTATTGTATCAACTTCTTGTGATATTTGTTTATAACTTCGAGCAGTTTCATTCAATTTTGAACCACCACTGGTATAGCAATTCGTTTCAATAAGATATAACTGATTATCGGTCTTAATCACATAGTCAAAACGTTTTTCCATCTTTCCTTGATTAGAAATAGCAGATAAATCTATATTCCACTTATCTGTAATTTGATGAATGTACATTTCCTTAAAATAAGTTATATCTTTTATGAATCCTGCTTTTTGGATGAAACTTTCTACCAAATTTTCCATAAGGTGTCCGCCCCGATTTTTACGACCATTAGAATCTAAACCTGTTTCAACTCCTGTCGCATAATCTACAAGATTTTGAATAATATGATGTTCCATTAAATCAAATAACCCAGTTTTACGCATAAAAACCTCACATTGTTCTATAGAAAAATTGGGTTTCTTAAAGTTGTATGTAAACTCTCCATCTCCATCTATGGCATAAATCTCATTACTTCTTACTGCTAAAAGCAAAGGAATACATTTTAAAACCTCAGGATACTTATTTACAAGTATTTTAAAATCATCCTCAATATTTTTAGTTCCAATTAAAGAATTCAAAATATTAAGTTCAATTTTAATTGCATTTATATTTCTATATACTTTTTCAAAATCTGTATAATAAGCATAATCTGCTATGCTCTTTCGAAAAGCAGATAGCCAAGTATTAAAATCTCTCTTCACAATTTTTTCTCCTCCTTGATTATATTCTTTGTATAGATAAGCCTATTCCATTTTAAAATTAGTTTTATTACTATAATTTCTAATAGTTTCATTTTTTATTTTAGAAATTGCTAATAAGTAATTCATAAATTTTTCCTCTTGCTTTACTATTACAGTTAATCATTCGAGTAGCTTCTACCCTCTTGATATTGTAAGAGGAATATATTTCATCAAAAAAATTATCTTCTTCTTTTGTATTTTTAGGATCAGAATTACTAAGAACTATTTTAGCCCCTGTTTGATTCACTTCATCAACAAAGTTCGCAAGCTCCATTTGCTCCTCGTCAAGAAATAAATTTTCACTATATGCTGTAAAATTTGCTGTATTCGTAATAGGTCTATATGGTGGATCAAAATAGACAAAAGTATTTTTGTCTATAAAATGTATAGATTCTTTATAAGTCCCACAAACAATAGTAACTTTCTGCAATTTTTTGGATACTGCCCTCAGATTACTTTCATCACAAATCATAGGATTTTTATAGGAGCCCATAGGTACATTAAACAAACCTTTCTTATTGACACGATATAAACCATTGAAACAAGTCTTATTCAAAAAAATCATAAGTGCAGCTTTTTCAATATTGATAGTTTTATTTCCCTCCACTTTTAGATGATTAAAATGTTCTCTTTTTTCAAAATAATATTTTTTTCGTTCCTCTTTTTCCAGTGGGATATATTCTCCTTGATATTTCAAAAGCAGCTCAATCAATTTCTCAACCTCATCACGAATCATATGATAAGTATTGATAAGTTCTTTATTTATATCACTAATATACACTTCTTTTAAATTATATTTACTAAGAATATCAAATAAAACTGCACCCCCACCCACAAATGGTTCGGCATATTTGGTGATATGACTTTCAGAAAAAGGATAGTATTGTTCAATTTCTCTAAGGAGCTGAGCCTTCCCTCCTGCCCATTTCAGAAATGATCTTACCGTTTCTCTTTCCTTTTTATTATATCGAAGACTTCTCGCATCCATAGGTTTTTCAGCATCAGCAGGTATAATCCACATATTCCCAACCATAGTTGCTTCTTTAATTCTCCGTTCCATACAAAGAGTAGCAACTCTTCTTTGAGAAATTCCCCATTTCTCAGCCGCTTCTTTGGCAGACATAAATTCCATAACCAACCTCCTGACTTTTATATTTGTCCGTATAAATATTATATTCTAAGTCTGGAACAATAGCAATACTATTTTTCCTGATATATCGAAATTGTGCAACAAATTAAAGAAAGGAGCTATCCCAAAACAATCTATTTCGAGATAGCCCCTTTAAATTTTTATAAAAATTGCACTTATCAACTATAATAATTCTACTTAAAACTTGTATTGGTATCCCACAGATACTTTGTAATGATTCTTTAATATAGGAGAATTTTTTACATCGAAATCTAGGGAAATCGTGTTGTTTCCTATCGTATATTCACAACCTAATCCATAATTTATAGTATTTCCGTCTAACTTGATTTCTTCTCTTCCTCTTTCATTCAAAAGTACTCTGTATTTTCCTAAAATCTCTTGGGTCACTCCCACTTTCGCATAAGAATTGATTTTTCCAAAAGAAAATTGATTTTGGTATCCCACTCTTGCATAAGCACCTGTCGTCCATGATTTAATCGCATCTACCTTGGTCATCAATCCGTTGCTTGCCTTGGAACTTTCCCCCTGTAATCTTCCATAAGTAATCTTTGCACTTGGTTCCAGATAAAAATGTTCTGCACTGTCCAGAAAGAATTGTCTTCCGAATCGAATCCCCGCTCCCAAATGTTTGGAATTTCTGTCATTCGCTACAGTCTCCGAAGCCGTATCCAAGACATGATATTTGGATTTTCCTGTCGTATAAGCAACAAAAGCATCTCCGAATCCTAAATATCCACGATAAGATAGGTAGGCTCCTCCGGTAAATCCTTGGAAGGAACCTTTTCCGGAAGAAGAGGAAATCTTTTTCGTATTATGAAGGTTTCCTGCAAAGAATCCTCCATACAATCCTTCTTCGGCATTCAAAGCTCGATCCATTCCAACTAAGATCGTATTTGCTTCATTTTTCATACCATAATCTTTTGTTTCAAAAGTATCCGCACTTGTTTTTGCCCAAATAGAATGTAATCTTTCTGAAGAATAATCATTGGAATACAGACTATCGAAAATACTATCTTGCAAAGAATGATGCATGATATAATCCGAAACAGTGTTGGATATCATTCCTTTGGCGGTAGAGGATAGAGTGGCTTTTCTCGTTCCGGAATCTCCGACAGTAATGGAAATAATATCACTACCTAATCCATTGGATTTTTTCTTTAAGCTTGCATTATAGAAATATCCCCCCACTTCTACCGGATTTGCCAAGTTCCATTTGAAGTTTTCCGGAGTTTTTGCAATGACCAAATCCACTTCCTTTCCTCCAGAAGGCATGTCTGCTTCCGCATGGTTATTCAAATGCAAGTTAGCTCCTGTTCCTGTCAAGGTGGAAAGCAATTCCAATCGGTCGGATTCTTCTTTATCCATATTCGTTCTAAAATAAATATCCGTATTACTAAAGTTAATTGGTTCTGTAAAAATCACCCGATTTCCTTGCTGTAAGATATCCAATTTTTGATCCGCTTCTTCTTTTAAGTACAAATGAAGTTGACTTCCTTTTTCAAATATCATATTCGCATTGGAATAATTCTTGACAAACATGTTACTTCCATCTTTCAAATGCAATTTACTACTTTCTGTATTTCCGGCAATATCAATCATGGAAGCATTTACAAGGGAACCTTTTTCTAAAGTCAGATTGATGCCTCCCTTTCCTTTGTGATAAATATTTCCATCAATATCAAAAAGTCCGCTTCCTGAAATATTTCCTCCATTGGAATAAATTGCATAACTTCCTCTTAAAGTCGCTTTCTTTACATCATTCAGACGAACTTTTGCATTCTTTATCGAAAGAGCTGCCCCTCCTTTAGAATTTTCTAAAAGCAAAGAACTCCCTTTATCCACTGTCAGTAATTCTTTTTCCTCTGTTCCCTCCAAAGCCAATCCTTGATTTGACATCAAAGAAGAATTTATTAAACTAAGTTTTGCATTCGCGGATAAGATTCCTTTTCCCCCAAGTGCAGCCAGTTGAGAATTTTCAAATTGACTATCTCCATGATAACTGATTGCATATTCCTCTTGTGTGGTTTCCGCTTTTATTTTTTTATCTTTCACCGTTTCTCCGGTGGAAGTAGGACCGACAGAAATAAAATCACCGATATTGGTAATTTCAGAAATAAATTTCTTTGGAGTTACTTTTTCCGGCAAGACTCCTTCTACAATTCCATGAGCTAGATAATATTCTTTTCCCTCTTCTGTCAATCTTTCATACAAATGATAATCGAAGCCTCCTAACGTTACTTTTCCACCCTGCAAACTGAATTTCGTTTTAGAGCTTGTTCCCTTATTTGCTTTCACTAACACTATTTTTTCCTGTCCTGTATAAGAACTTTCTCCTTTATTGTCCAAATGAAGAACCGCTCCTTCTCCTAAAATAGGATAATGAGTCGCAATCAATTGGTCGGAAATTTCCTCTTTCAAATTACTACGAAGATGCATTCGAGAATTGGAGTCAAAGGTCAAACGACCGGTGAATTCAGATAAATTTCCTTGTTCGTCCTTTTCATCCGTAATTTCTCCATTTTTGACCAAAACATCGTCTTTATATTTTTCTCGAAATAAGTATAAATCGCTGTTTTCCTTAAAATGCATATCGGCATCGGAAGTGTGATATAAATCTGTAACCTGCTTTACTTTAATCTCATCTTTTTTATCCTGTATTATCTGTGCCCATTTTTCCTTATACATAGGTGGCAATTCTTCCAATTGTTCCGGAGTAATATTTTCCATTTCTTCTAATTGTTCTTGAAGCTCTTCTATTCGCTCTTTTAATTTCTTATCCATTTCTCTTTTCGAAAAACCAAGATAAGTTTTCGTATTTCCTTCCAAAGTAAATTTATACAAACCCCCACGGATAGCTTCATCTTTTATCTTATCAAGTGCAACATACCCTTTAAACAAATCTCTGGCAGAATCTTTAATAATTCCAACATCTATTTTAGAACCAGAAAGAAAGCTCAAATCTGTGAAAAAAATATTTTTATCTACCAGATGACCATAGGCAACAGCTCCCCTTAAAATAGAATCTCCTTTGATATTAAATACCGCATTTCCCATCAATTGACTGTGAGCAAAAGCGAACGGAGAAGACTTATGTTTGTCTGTAGGTAACAAATTTACTTTTCCTCCCTGAAACTTTACATTAGCTCCCTCTATTTCCATAGTATCAAAACTAGCTTCTGAATCTTTCTGAAAAACAATCATCTCGTCTTCCATTGGATTATAAGTAACTCCGTGCAATTCAGGAAGTTCGGAGGTTAAACGATCTGTTATCATGTGAGAATTGTTCAATCGGAAAAATTCTGCTTTCATTTTTGTGTTTTTTCCAAGACGAAATAACGGATTTCCCTTTTCCTTATGAAAGAGATTTTGATTCCAGGCAAGTACGGATTCTTTTTGGAAGCCTTTCACACTAAGCCCTCCACCAAAAATAGAAAATCCATGAGAAAGAAGAAGGTCATACTTTCCATCTGCAAGTTTTTCTACCTCTCTACTGATATGTAACCCTGTCGAAATTGGATACAAATTCAAATCCTTTCCCTTTGGATTTTGAGAAACTCCCCAGTGAAGTACTAAATTTGGATATAATCCGTCTGAATTTATCTTCGTATGATATTCCGTTCCTTCTGTTACTTTCATATTAAGCTCCGAATTTTTTAAATGTAGGAGTGCATTTTGAATCTTTCCATTTGTTGTGCTGTAACTCGTTTTATATAATTCTCTTTCTTTTTCTATATCCTCAATTTGTTTTTTTCGTCCATTTTCCTGAAATTGATAATAATAGTCATACATTCCACTTGCTTCCCTATAGGACACAATTCCTCGATTTCTTTCCATAGAAATTTTGGAGTTTTCGATGATGACTTCTCTTGCCTTAGAAGAAGGATATGCCCACAAGTTGCCCTCAATATCTAAAATCCCATTTTTCATCTGTATCTCTTTGTTTTTCAAAATTATTGCTTTATCATCTTCTGCTTTTTCAAAATTAACAATAATTCCTGTCTGAGCCAATGCTTCCGGGCTCGAATGAAAAAAGAGAAAAGGAAATACAGGATTTTTTTCTATTTTTCCTTCTTCCATCCACTGTTTTATTTTTTCCTCATTTTCTTTAGCTTCTTGATCGGATTTGCTATAATCATGATTTAATATAATCGGATTTTCTGTATTTCCCTTCTCTTCTCCATTTTGCAGAATCTGAACGGAAGTAGAAAATCCAAGCTGATGTATACATAAATAAGCAACAAATATCCAATACCGTTTTTTCATATTCATATTCCAACCTCCCTCTTAGAACTTATAACTAAAGCCTGCATAGTAATTTTGTTTTGGAGCCGGTACCGCATAATGGGAATCTTCCCGCAAGTTATATTTTTCTCCTAGCACATTATTCACTCCAAATCGTACATAGGCATAGTCTGTGAAATAATATCTTCCAAACAGGTCCAAAGTTCCATGACCTTTTACTTTATAGGTCTTTGCTTGGAAACCTTCGCCCGGTTCTCGAGTATCATAGCCACTGACATAGTTATAGTTTCCTCCTAAACTCAATTTATCTGTACATTGATATTCTGCTCCTACTGTTACTTTGACCTTAGAAACAAGAGGTACTGTTTGTCCTTTTTTATAGTATAGAGGTGCATCTTTAAACTCATTTTTAGTTCCTTCTTTGTAGTCGGAATGATAATAATCTTTAAATCCGGTATCTTTTGCTATTTTAGCATCCACATAACTGAAAGATTCTCGAATTTTTAATTTGTCAAAAATATGTTCCGCATTCAATTCAAAACCAAGTCTTCTCGTTTTAGAAATATTGGCATATGCCCAACGCATATTCATATGGTTGTTAGCATTATATCGCATATTTGTAATTTCATCTTTGGTTAAAGAGAAGAAAGTATTGGCTTCGATATGAGTATTGTTCCATAGAGAATGCTTGATTCCGATTTCAATAGTATCTACTTTTTCTGATTTAACTCCACTCGGATAATAATTTCCAGTTAGGAAATCTTTATTCGTAAGTTGAGAAGGCAACGGAGATAAAAAGCCTCTTTCATAACGGAAATACAAATTCCCTTTCTTATGATATTGATAGGAGAACCCAACTTCTCCTCCAAAGTTGTGGCTACTATCTTTCATATCCGTATCCTTAATGGACAATTCAATGTCAACATAATCTAATTTTCCAAGAAGCAAGGCTTCTTTTTCATAACTATCCAAGAGTCCTGCAAGTCCTGCGGAAGCAGCTAAATCAGAATGTTGAGCTTTATGAATTCCTATTGCCATATAATTTTTTCGCTTAGAACCATATTTAGAATATTCCCATCGTAATCCACTTCGGAAATTTAATTTTGGAGTAATTTTATAATCATTTAACAAATACAAGGAATGAGTATTCCGAAAGGAATCTACTTGATTATAATTTTGAAGATCTAAAATTTCTCCACTGTTATCTCCTGCCATAGAAGGTGCATGTGTATCAATATATTCTTGAGAATAGCCTAAATCGTTAAAAATAACTCTCCACATAGTTTCCTGATCTAATACTTTTCCTGCATAGTCCTCGAAAGGATGAGGTGCTGGATCTCCGGGAAATAAATAATATAAACTTTTTCCCAAGTTAAATGGTTTTGATTGAATTTTCAAATTTTGGTCTAAAGATTTTTTATTGTATGCATATCCAAATTGTAAATGCCCTTTTCCTTGATTGTACTTCCATTCTCCGTCCACTTTTCCTTCTTGATTTTCTTCTTTAAATTTCCCTTCCATAGTGGATTGAAAATCTTTCAATACAGGTTTCAAAGTTTTTACTTCATCGTCAACCATACTCATATTGTGAGTAAAACGAAACGCATTAACCAAAGTAAGCTGCTCCTGCTTCGCATCCATAGATACATCTCTTGTAAAATGAGCTCGATTGACATTGGCTCTCAATGTAAAATGGGAAGTAGGTGTGTATTCATAATCCAAAGAAGCGAAATCTCGATCCATTTCTATCTTGGTGTCTTCTCCCGCTTTTCTTCTGTCCTGTTTCAATTCTTCGTGAGTCACTTCTGTCGTGGATTTTAAATCCTCTCGGTAGAGATTTCCTTGTCCTTTGATCCTATGTTTTGCATTGATTTGATAATCAAAGCCTCCTAAAAAATTATTTCTGTCCGAATGATCTTTCTTTCGATAGCCGTCTTTTCTTTGGTAAGCTTCTCCCGCATAGACAAATAATTTCTTGCTCGCATTCATTCCCGCAGCAATTCCAATACTGTTGGCATGGTAGGAAGCATGATCCGCATTGATGGTAATATAATTCTTTTGTTTGTCTTTCTTCGTGTGAATATTGATATATCCTCCTGTGGTTCCTCCCCCATATTTCGTCGTTCCTGTTCCCGGAACAATTTCTATCTTAGCAATGGATTCCACCGGAATGGTATCAAAAGGAATGGTTCCGTGAGTTTCTTCCAGAGGGTTGATCGGTGTCCCATCAATCATCACTTTCACTCGACTGATGGTTCGTTCTCCACTTCCTCGTAAATCAACAATCGGTCCGAATGCCGTATGTCTTACAACGGAAACCGGAGAATCTTCAAAAATTTTGGCAACGCTGTCATAATGTTTTTTTTGTATCATTTCTTCTGTAATGACAATCGTGCCATTATTCTCTTCCATAGAGGGTTTATAGTACCCCCCCCCCCGAATTTTGGAGCTTTCCAATTGAATTTCCGCAGTAGCAAAGGATAGACTACTTAGCAAAATTGCTAACACTAATATTTTTCCTTTCATTTCTATTTCTCCTTTCCAATATATTAAATTTTCATATATTATGTAAATAAAATAAATGGTATCTATAAACTATATCAACATATATTATTTTATTTGTCAAGAATTTTATAGAATTAAATTGGAATATTTTGTCTGAAATAAGACATCTTTGGATATTTTTAGCATTTTTTGAAATATTATAAATATATTTTTAACTACATGAAAGAATTGACAAAGTTCCTTTTTTTCTTTTTGGAAAAATAAGATTTACAAAAAAAAGCCATCTCAAAATTATTCATTTTGAAACAGCCTTTTTTATCCTCAAATATGAAAATAATATGTGATACATTTTACTTATCTCCATAATGTGAACCACATTGTACTATTTCCATAGTATCATCTAAAATTCTAAATACAATTCTATTTTTTATATCAATACGAACACTATAGAAGCCATTCCAATTGCCACGCAATGGTTCTAGTTTTCCTATGCAATGATACCCATTTCTGTCTATATCTTTAAAAAGATTATTTATTTTTTTCAATGTTTTTTTATCTTTATTCTGCCAGTCAATATATTCTTCCCAAGCCTCATTATGCCAAATTTTACGCATCATTCCACCTCTATAAGCTCGTGCTCCGCAATATTTTTGCCTGCTTTTATATCTGCAATTCTACTATCAAGAACTGCCATATTTTTCATGGAATAAAATGGATCTGCCACGACTTCAAAAGGGATTCCCCCCTCTCTTACAAGTTTTTTTAAATAAATATGGATTGCCGTAGACATAGACATTCCAAGCTCCTCACATATTTGCTCTACATTTTTTTTTAAATTATCATCAATTCTAAAACTAATTTGTGCCATATTATCAACTCCTTTTATTTCATTGTATCACAAAAATTATAATTTGTATATTTTTTTAATTACATTTGATAGACAAATAAAAACTTAAAAATTATAAATAGAAGATATAACAAAAATATAAGGATGTTTACGTAATAATTTTCTTTTACTCCTTCTTTAGAAAAAAGCCTCTCCTTCAGCTACTATTTTCACCAAGCCGTCAATAAAGACTTGCTCCCCTTCCAAACTGACTTCCAAATATCCTCCCGGTTGCTGAATATTTGCTCTTTGCATTTGATATTTCTCTCGTAAATAATATCCTAAAGCTGTCGTCCCGGAAGCACAACTTCTTTCCCAAACACCACTGATTTCTTTTACTTGCACATAAGGAGTCATCCTACATTTTTCTTTCTCGAAAAACATAAGACCAAAGGCTTCATACTCTTCCTTCTCCATATATTTCTGAAATACATTTACTATCTCGGTCTTCGGCTTTTCTTCAAGGATAAAATGAGTAATTCCTTCTAAACAAACTCGATATACAGAAATGCTTCTTTCTCCCATTATGATGTCTTCTTTCTTCATCGAAAGGATTTCCGGCATAGCAATTTTTGCCAAAAATTGATGTTCTTTTTCTCCCTGTCTTACCCAAACTGATAGTGTTTTAGAATATCCGGAACAAGTAATCTCATAATTTTTTTCCTTTTGAAAGTCCTCATCTTGAAAAGCAAGGTAGGCAGCAAAACTTCGAGAGGCATTCCCGCAAAATTCTCCCCCCATCATTTGCAGATGTTGCCCCTCTATAAAACCGACCTGCTCACAATATACATTTCCATATTCCATTAAATATCTTGAAACTTCAGCATAATTTTCCCTGTTTATTTTCGTTTTCACTAAGACTGTCATATTCTCTACAGGATTTATTTTTACAAACTCTAACTTCATAAAAATCCCTTCCCTCTTTTTGATACAAAAAAACCATTTCAAAACACAATATTTGAAACGGTTTTCTGTTCTTTTCTATCAGTAGTTTTTCACCAAATCATCTATTTGAATTGCTACTTTTAAGATGTCTTCCAAATCCTTTAGATACAACATATTCGGTCCGTCTGACTTTGCAACTTCCGGATTCGGATGCACTTCGGCAAAAATAGCATCCACACCAACAGCCAGACCTGCTCTCATCAATGGATACACATATTCTCGATCTCCTGAAGTTGCCGTCCCCAGTCCCCCCGGTTTTTGCACTGCATGAGTTACATCAAAAACAACAGGATATCCGAATTTTCTCATTTCCAATAAAGAACGCATATCCACTACCATATTGTTATATCCAAAAGTGCTCCCTCGTTCACAAAGTAAAATTCCTTCATTTCCACTTTCTTCCATTTTTACAACGACATTTTTCATATCCCAAGGAGCTAAAAATTGTCCTTTTTTAATGTTCACAGGCTTTCCTGTTGCAGCTGCTGCAATCAACAAATCTGTCTGTCGACACAAAAAGGCCGGTATTTGTAATAAATCTGCAACTTGAGCCACTTTTTCACATTGCCATGGTTCATGAATATCCGTTACCACTGGAATCCCATAAGTATCTTTTACTTTTTGAAGCATTTTCAATCCTTCTTCTAAACCCGGTCCTCGATAAGAGTGAATTGAGGAACGATTTGCTTTGTCAAAAGATGCCTTAAAAATATAATCTATTCCTAATTTTTTACAAAGAGCACTGATTTCTCCCGCTACTTCCAACATCAATTCCTGTGATTCCATAACACAAGGTCCTGCAATCAGGGTAAAGCGTTTTTTCCCTCCGATTGTAATATTTTCTCCTACCTTTACTACTTTTGTATCTTGTATCATCCTCTTACCTCCCTTGTTTTCGGAACACAATTTCTCGCCTTGCAAACTCTCTATCATCAAAATGATATTTTTTTCTTCCTAAAATTTGATACGTTTCATGCCCTTTCCCGGCAATCAACACCATGTCTCCTTTGTTTGCTCTCCGAATTCCCTCTGCAATGGCTTCTGCTCTTTCTAAGATACAGATATGATTTTCTTTTGTAAATCCACTTTTTACTTCTTCTAATATGCTTTCCGGATTTTCTGTTCTCGGATTATCAGAGGTTAATACCACAAAATCGCTATATCGCTCTGCAATTTCTGCCATAATCGGTCTTTTACGTGGATCTCTATCCCCTCCACAGCCAAAAATCGTAATGATTTTTCCACTTTTTATCTCCTGTACAGCTTGCAAAATATTTTCCAAAGCATCTCCCGTATGGGCATAGTCGATGATAACCATATAGTCTTGACCGCAATCTAAGGTTTCAAATCGTCCGGGAGCTCCTTTTAAATTTCCTAATTTTGAGAAAATATCTTCATCGGACATTCCCAGTTCTTTGACCAGAGCAAGACTTCCCAAAAGATTGTAGAGATTGAAGCCTCCCAAAATTTGAATCTTACATTCTTTCTTATTCCCAAAAAGAGAAAGTTCAATCTCTTCTCTTCCTCCTTCAAAAGCTAAAATTTTTCCTTGTACATCAGCTTTGTTCATTCCATAGGAAACTCCATGAAATTCTTCCCACAGTCTTTTTCCATAGCTATCGTCAATATTAAAAATTTTAATTCCTTTTCCTCGAAGTTTTAAAAATAACTTTCGTTTTGCCATAAAATATTGTTCCATTGTCTTATGATAATCCAAATGATCCAAAGTCAGATTGGTAAAAATAGCCCCGTCAAATTCCAACATATTGACTCGTCCCAATTCCAAAGCATGAGAACTGACTTCCATCACAATATACTCCAAACCTTGATCATGGGCTTTTTTTATCATTTTTATCAAATCTAAAGATTCCGGAGTGGTATTCGGAGCTTCTATCACTTCTTTTCCTATTTTATATTCAATCGTTCCAAAACGAGCGACTTTTTCTTCTCCCAACAATTGTTCCAACAAATATGTTGTCGTTGTTTTTCCGTTAGTTCCTGTCACTCCTAATATTTTCATCTTCTTTTGTGGCCAATCATAAAAATTGGAGGCTAGAACACCCAAATGTTTTCTCAAATTTTTAATCAGGATATATCCAATTCCCTGCTGACAAGAAACCTCTTTGGAAACAAAAACCAACCTAGCACCTTTTTGAATAGCCATATCAATAAAACTATGCCCGTCTACCACATCTCCTTCTAAAGCCACAAAGATATTTCCTTCTACTATCTTTCTGGAATCATGTTCTATTCCTGTAAAAGTATTAATTTCAGGCTCTTGCAAAACTGTGTATTCCAGCTCTTCTAATATTTTATTCATAAATTTACTCATTGGAAATTCTCCTTTTTTCATTTTAATCTTCAATTTGCCAATCAATTTCCTGTTTTCCAAGTTTTTTCAATATTTCATTTACTTGACGAAAATGTCCACAACCGAAAAAACCACGACTCGCTGATAAAGGGCTAGGATGAACTCCCTCTAAAATATAGTGCTTCCTTGCATCAATCCACTTTTTCTTACTTCTCGCATGATTTCCCCAAAGAATAAAAATAAGCGGCTCTTCCCTTTCATTTAGTTTCTGAATCACATGGTCCGTAAAAATTTCCCAACCAATTTTTGAATGCGAGGATGCTTGTCCTTCGACCACCGTCAAAGAGGTATTTAATAGTAAAACCCCTTGTCCTGCCCACTTTTCTAAACAACCGTGATGAGGAACTTTGAGTCCTAAACTGTCTTGCAACTCTTTATACATATTTTGCAAAGAAGGAGGAATTCTCTGCCCTTTAGGAACCGAAAAAGAAAGACCGTGAGCCTGTCCCAAGCCGTGATAGGGATCCTGTCCTAACAGAACAACCTTACAATCTGCATAACTTGTCCATTTCAATGCATTAAATATCTTCTCTGCAGGTGGAAAAATTCTCTTGGAACGATATTCTCGTACCAAAATTTTTCGCAATTCTTGATAATATTCTTGCTGAAATTCCCCTTCCAATACCTTATCCCAATCATTTCCAATATGTACCATGATGTTCTCCTTTTACTTATAAATTTTTAAACATTTTGGAAAACGCTCTCTCATCCCACACATAGAACACTTTTCCCGACATTCCGGAGTAAGAGCTTCTTGCTTCGCTTTTTCCCACTCTTCTAATAAAAAAGATTTTTTCACACCGGTATCTACAAAATCCCATGGAAAGGTAGTTTGTATAGATCGTTCCCCTAAATATTCTTCCTCTTGAATTCCCAATTCGTCCATAGCATTTTTCCAAAGCTCAAAATTATCACGATAATCATCCAATTTTACTCCTTTTCGAAAGGCCAGTTCCACTAAATCCGAAATTTTTTCATCTCCTCTGGATAAAAATCCTTCCAAGTATGATTTTTTAGGATCATGTATTTTTAAGCTAACTCCTTTAAAACCTCGAAAAGCCTCTTTTAATAAAGCATGCTTATGGTGCATTTCTTCAAATCCCATTTGTTTTTGCCAAGCAAAAGGAGTATGAGGCTTGGGAACAAAATTGGAAACACTTACTGTCACCTGTACTCTTTTTGAAATAGGTCTACACTGAAACATGACTTTCTTTGCCAATCCATGAATGGCTAATACATCTTCTTCCGTTTCAAAAGGTAAGCCTATCATAAAATAAAACTTTAAGTTATCCCACCCTGCTTGTACTGCTTCTTTCGCCGTTAATAAAATTTCTTCCTCCGTAACTCCTTTATTGATAATATCTCTCATTCTTTGTGAGCCGGCTTCGGGTGCAAAGGTAAATCCTGTACGCTTTCCTCCACTAATACTTTCTGCTACACGCACGGAATCAGGATTCATTCGTAGTGATGGCAAAGAAACTCCGACATTTTTATTCAAAGGATTTGCTTTTATTCCGGCAATTAACTGATGAATATTACTATAATCACTACTACTCAAAGAAGAAAGAGATACTTCCGAATATCCGGTATCCTGTATCATTTTCTCAATCAATTCCAGATTTTTTTCTAAACTTCTTTCTCTCACAGGACGATATACGATGCCTGCCTGGCAAAAACGACAACCTCTCGAACAACCTCTTTGTATCTCTACAGTAGCTCTATCGTGAACTACTTCAATATAAGGTACAATTTGCTCCGCATAATAACTGGTATCATTCAAATCTTCCACAATAGCTCTTTGAATTCTTTCCTTTCCGTCATGAAATCTCGGTATAAAAACGCCATCCAAATGTTGAATTGCCTGTAACTTCTCTAATTTTGTTTTTCCTTGATATTTCATCATAATTCTGGCAATTTCAGGCATGACATCCTCTCCATCTCCTATGACAATATAGTCCATAAAAGGAGCCATGACCGTGGGATTCATCATACAGGTTCCTCCCGCCATCAATAATGGATATTCCTCTCCCCTATCTTTCCAACGAAAAGGAATTCCGGCTAAATCTAAAGCATTCAATACATTAGGATATGCCATTTCATAAGAAAGAGAGAAGCCGACAATATCAAACTCCTTTAAAGGAGTTTTAGTCTCCCAAGAAAACATGGGTATTTTATATGCCCTCATTTTTTCCTCTAAATCCTCCATAGGGCAAAAGCCTCTTTCTAAATAAAATTCATCCATCTTATTTAGAAGATTGTATAAAATTCGAATCCCTAAATTAGACATTCCCACTTCATAAATATCCGGAAAAAATAAACACATATGTGTTTTATATTCATCTTTATGAACACTATTGATTTCATTTCCTAGATATTGTCCGGGCTTTAAAATCTCTAATAAATAATTATCAATATTAACTTGAGTCATTTCTGTACTATATTTCCTTTCTTACTCATCATCCAAGCTTTGAAATATTTTCATTTGCCACGTCTTTGGTAACTGATGATGTTGTCGACATAATTCTGCCAACTCTAAATTTATATTCTGTAACTTTCTATAGGCAATCTCACTGTGAGCATCTCTTGTTCTTTCTCTTCCCAATAAAACAGTAGAACATCTGGCAATAAAACCTTTTCCTTCTTTTCCACAATCATGTAACAATGCTAATTTATGATATATCATAAAATTTTTCAACACACTCTTTTGTATCTTTTTCCATAAGAAATAAGAATGATTTTTATCATAATTTGTCATATACTGAAAAATCAAAAATTCTTCCTTGGACAAAAAATTTCGAACTTCTTCCTCTTTCACTTGATTCCAAGACACAAAAAAATAAATATAGGCTTGCCTCAATCTTGCTAATATCATAACTTATCCTTTTTTTCTCTTATTATATCACATTTCCCCAGAGATGCTATCATAAAAAAAATTTCCAAAAAATAAAAAAAAGCTTGGCAAATACATATCCTCCCGGGTCGCTTCCAACCAAGTACTTTCTGCGTATATGGGCTTAACTTCTAGGTTCGGAATGTGTCTAGGTGTACCCCCATAGCTATACTCACCAAGCATTGTTACTATAACATACTTTTTCTTTCTTGTCTATCGCTTTTTTCCCATAGACCTTCAAAACTGTATAGTAGTCTCACAAACTCCTGATTAAAATTTCGTTCGATTAGTATTGGTCAGCTAAACACATTACTGCGCGTACACCCCCAACCTATCTAGCTCCTGTTCTCGAAGCTTCCTCTTAGAATACTTATCTTGAAGCTAGTTTCCCGCTTAGATGCTTTCAGCGGTTATCTATGCCAAACGTGACTACCCAGCTATGCCACTGGCGTGACAACTGGTACATCAGAGGTTTGTCCATCCCGGTCCTCTCGTACTAAGGACAGATCTTCTCAATATTCTTGCGCCTACAGTGGATAGGGACCGAACTGTCTCACGACGTTCTGAACCCAGCTCACGTACCGCTTTAATGGGCGAACAGCCCAACCCTTGGGACCTTCTCCAGCCCCAGGATGCGATGAGCCGACATCGAGGTGCCAAACCCTACCGTCGATATGGACTCTCGGGTAGGATCAGCCTGTTATCCCCAGGGTAGCTTTTATCCGTTGAGCGACGACCCTTCCATACGGAATCGCCGGATCACTATGTCCTGCTTTCGCATCTGCTCGACCCGTCAGTCTTGCAGTCAAGCTCTCTTTTGCCATTGCACTCTGCGGTTGATTTCCATCCAACCTGAGAGAACCTTTGAACGCCTCCGTTACTCTTTCGGAGGCGACCGCCCCAGTCAAACTGCCCACCTAGCACTGTCTCCATACCTCCAAAGTACAGATTAGAATTTCAGCAGGGAATGGTTGGTATTCCACCGATGACTCCGGTACAGCTAGCGCCATACCTTCCCAGTCTCCCAACTATCCTATACATGCCATGCCAAAACCCAATACCAAGCTACAGTAAAGCTCCATGGGGTCTTTCCGTCCTACTGTAGGTAACCGGTATCTTCACCGGTAATACAATTTCACCAGGCCTCCCGTCAAGACAGCGCTCAAATCATTACACCATTCGTGCAGGTCGGAACTTACCCGACAAGGAATTTCGCTACCTTAGGACCGTTATAGTTACGGCCGCCGTTCACCGGGGCTTCAATTCGGAGCTCTCACTCCTCCTCTTAACCTTCCGGCACTGGGCAGGTGTCAGCCCATATACTTCGCCTTACAGCTTCGCATAGACCTGTGTTTTTGTTAAACAGTTGCTTGAGCCTCTTCACTGCGACCTCTCTGCGCTTTGTATTGCTTGTATACTCACACCAAGAGGCACCCCTTCTCCCGAAGTTACGGGGCCATTTTGCAGAGTTCCTTAACGAGAGTTAGCCTGTCCGCTTTAGATTTCTCATCCTGACCACCTGTGTCGGTTTCCAGTACGGGCAGTCTCTACTTTACCGCTAGAAGCTTTTCTCGGCAGCGTGGGATTTGCGCATTCCTCTTGCGAGTATATGTCACACCTCAAGTCTAACCTGGCGGATTTGCCTACCAAGTCACTCTACATGCTTCTACAGACTCTTCCGTTCGTCTGCGCGCATACCCTTCTGCGTCCCTCCTTCACAAAGTAGAACTGGCACAGAAATATTCATCTGTTTTCCATTCGCCTACGCATTCTAGCCTGGGCTTAGGTCCCGGCTTACTCAGGGAAGACAAGCTTTACCCTGAAAACCTTGGTCTTCCAGCGGGGGAGATTCTCACTCCCCTTCTCGCTACTTATTCCTGCATTCTCACTTCTGATACCTCCAGAGTTCCTTTCAGTCCTCCTTCGACGGCCTACAGAACGCTCTCCTACCATGTCTTACGACATCCACAGCTTCGGTTCATATCTTAGCCCCGTTACATTGTCGGCGCAGAGACTCTCGACTAGTGAGCTATTACGCACTCTTTCAAGGAATGGCTGCTTCTAAGCCAACCTCCTAGTTGTTTAAGAATCTCCACCTCCTTTCCCACTTAGATATGATTTGGGACCTTAGCTGGTGGTCTGGGTTGTTTCCCTTTCGACGATGGAAGTTAACTCCCATGGTCTCACTCCTGCGCTCTTGAATAATGGTATTCGGAGTTTGATTGAATTCAGTAAGCTATATGCCCCCTAGTTCAGTCAGTGCTCTACCCCCATCATTAAACACGCAAGGCTGCACCTAGATGCATTTCGGAGAGAACGAGCTATCTCCCGGTTCGATTGGCTTTTCACCCCTAAACCTACCTCATCCCCCAACTTTTCAACGGCGGTGGGTTAGGACCTCCACTGTGTCTTACCACAGCTTCATCCTGGACAGGCTTAGATCACCGGGTTTCGCGTCTACGCTCCACGACTCTTGCGCCCTATTCAGACTCGGTTTCCCTTCGGCTCCGTTCTTCTTAACCTCGCCATGAAACGTAACTCGCAGGATCATTCTCCAAAAGGCACGCCATCACCACCAAAGTGGCTCTGACCGCTTGTAAGCACACAATTTCAGGTTCTCTTTCACTCCCCTCCCGGGGTTCTTTTCACCTTTCCCTCACGGTACTATGCGCTATCGGTTAGAAAGAGTATTTAGCCTTACGAGATTTGGTCCTCGCAGATTCATGCAGAATTCCTCGTGTTCCACATTACTTGGGAGAAGAGATACAGCGCAAGAAAACTACCAATACAGGACTTTCACCTTCTACGGTAGACCTTTCCAGATCTTTCTTGTTCCTTTGCTTACGTCTGCGAAATAGCTTGCAGTTCTTTCTCTCTCTTTCCCGCTACCCCATATCCACAACGGCTGCATCCTTGACATGAATACGGTTTAGGCTCTACCCCGTTCGCTCGCCGCTACTTAGGGTATCGTTGTTACTTTCTTTTCCTCGGATTACTTAGATGTTTCAGTTCACCCGGTTCCCTCTTTCGTGTAAAGACATGACTCTTTACAGATTGCTCCATTCGGAAATCTTGGCATCCACGTTCGTTTGCAACTTCGCCAAGCTTATCGCAGCTTACCACGTCCTTCTTCGGCTCTTTCTACCTAGGCATCCCTTGTGTGCCCTTTGTTACTTTAATCTTGTTTTTTTCTTTGACAGCTAACTCTAGAAACTAGAGTTCTTTGTTCTTTATTCTTGTTTGTTTTTTGATCTACTATACAGTTTCCAAGGTCCATGCGCGAACCCTTCCAAAGAAGAAAGAACAACAAGAATACTCCTTAGAAAGGAGGTGATCCATCCGCACGTTCCCGTACGGATACCTTGTTACGACTTCACCCCAATCGCTAACCACACCCTCGGAGCATCCTTCCCTAAGGTTAGGCCTGCTACTTCAGGTGCAACCAACTCTCGTGGTGTGACGGGCGGTGTGTACAAGACCCGAGAACGTATTCACCGCAACATTGCTGATTTGCGATTACTAGCGATTCCAACTTCATGTACTCGAGTTGCAGAGTACAATCCGAACTAAGAATAGTTTTCTGAGATTTGCTCCCCCTCGCGGGTTTGCCGCTCTCTGTACTACCCATTGTAGCACGTGTGTAGCCCAGCGTATAAGGGGCATGATGACTTGACGTCATCCCCACCTTCCTCCTGCTCGTCGCAGGCAGTATCGCATGAGTCCCCAACTGAAGGATGGTAACATACGATAGGGGTTGCGCTCGTTGCGGGACTTAACCCAACATCTCACGACACGAGCTGACGACAGCCATGCACCACCTGTCACTACGTTCCCCCGAAAGGGCACCGGCGCATCTCTGCTCCGTTCGTAGGATGTCAAACGCTGGTAAGGTTCCTCGCGTTGCGTCGAATTAAACCACATGCTCCACCGCTTGTGCGGGTCCCCGTCAATTCCTTTGAGTTTCATACTTGCGTACGTACTCCCCAGGCGGATTACTTATCGCGTTAGCTTGGGCGCTGAGGTTTGACCCCCAACACCTAGTAATCATCGTTTACAGCGTGGACTACCAGGGTATCTAATCCTGTTTGCTACCCACGCTTTCGCGCTTTAGCGTCAGTATCTGTCCAGTAGGCTGGCTTCCCCATCGGCATTCCTACAAATATCTACGAATTTCACCTCTACACTTGTAGTTCCGCCTACCTCTCCAGTACTCTAGTAAGGCAGTTTCCAACGCCATACGGAGTTGAGCTCCGCATTTTCACATCAGACTTTCCTTGCCGCCTAGACGCGCTTTACGCCCAATAAATCCGGATAACGCTTGCGACATACGTATTACCGCGGCTGCTGGCACGTATTTAGCCGTCGCTTCTTCTGTCGGTACCGTCACTGACTTCTTCCCGACTGAAAGCACTTTACATTCCGAAAAACGTCATCGTGCACACAGAATTGCTGGATCAGACTTGTGGTCCATTGTCCAATATTCCCCACTGCTGCCTCCCGTAGGAGTAAGGGCCGTGTCTCAGTCCCCTTGTGGCCGTTCACCCTCTCAGGCCGGCTACCCATCATTGCCTTGGTGGGCCGTTACCTCACCAACTAGCTAATGGGACGCAAAGCTCTCTCTTAGCGCATCTAGCTTTCATGATTCCTCCATGCGAAAAAACCATAATATCCGGTATTAGCATCCGTTTCCAGATGTTGTCCCGGTCTAAGAGGCAAGTTCTTTACGCGTTACTCACCCGTGCGCCACCCAAGTCCGAAGACTCGAGTCGACTTGCATGTGTTAAGCATTCTGTCAGCGTTCATCCTGAGCCAGGATCAAACTCTTCGTTCGATGTTTCTCAGTTTCACTGTTTTGATTTTTTACACCTTGTTTGTGTTGTTTGCTTGTTGTCTTTCTTATTCTCTTTGTGAAGGTCCATTCCGCTCTTGCGGACATCTAGTATCTTACCACACTTCTTACTTCTCGTCAACTCTTTTTTTCTTTTTTTTCATTTATTTCCATTTTTTCTGTAATATTTCCAAAATTTCTCCTAAAAATACCTGTTCCAAAATGCAAAAATTATCTAACTCTGCTGAGTCAACATCTAAAACGGCATACAATTTTCCATCTTTAAATATAGGTAATACAATTTCACTCTTACTATTAGCATCGCAAGCGATATGTCCTTCAAATTCATGAACATTCGGTACAATAATTGCTTTTTCATTTCTGGCAGCCCAACCACAAACTCCTTTGGAAAATGGTATTCTATAACATGCTGTTTTTCCTTGAAATGGTCCTAATACCAACTCATTCTCTCTCACAAAATAAAAGCCAACCCAATTGACATCTTCCAATATTTCATACAAGAAAGCAGAAGTATTTGCCAATAGTGCTATTTCATCATTCTCATCTTCAATTAATGCAGCATATTGCTTCAATTTCAATTCCTGAAAATCCATAAAAAACCTCCTTAATATTTATTGAAGGTATTATAACATACTAAATTTATTTTTCCGGAATTTTTTTTATTTTTTCCAATTCTTTCAACATCCATTTGGGTATACCTGATTTGATGCGCAAAATTCTTTTTAATTTTCTTCTCTTTAAAATCAATCTGATTCTTTTTCTTGTTTCATCATCGAAACAGTATACAGTAATATAACGGAACATTTCTACCACTTTTGCTATTTCTCCTAAGCGGAACAACATTGACTTTTTGTCCTTTCGATAGAAGGTTATCTTGTAATCTCCAATGGAAAATTCTCTATTTTTATAGCCGGGAGCATAAAATTCAAAATGCTTCAATTTTTTTGTAGAATATTTTAATAGATAGGCTGCTGTTTCACCTTTTGGAAATATCCATTTCATATGGTACGTAGTTTTCATGTAATATCGTACTATTTTAAAAACTTCCTGTTCATAAATTTCTCTTCTTCTTTTATGCACACGATAGTATACTTCAGGTAATACTTCGTCCAGAATTTTGTACAATACACATTTCTTTAAAATTTTACTCTCCTCTGGATTAAATCCAATAAATACTCTTCCACCTTGTGCAAATAAAATTTCTTTATTAAAGTCCTCCATAAATAAAATTCTCCTTTTCTATTTTTTATAAATATTTTTTAATAAATATTGCTTCTAACAAACTTCCACAAAAATTTTTATATACATCTCCGTTTCTGCCTCTTTTTTAGACTCACTTCGAAACAAATGACCAATTCCAGGAATGTCTCCTAAAAAAGGGACCTTATTTTCTGTATTTCTGTTTGTAAAACGGCTCAATCCTCCAATGAAAACGGTCTCTTTATTTTTTACATGAATCCTAGTAGACAAACTTCTTCCAATTTTAGAACCTCCTTGAGAATTAAAATTCCAATCTTTTTTCTGATTTGTTTGTCGATATTTAAAATCACTTAACTCTAACGAAATATCTAGGGTCACAGAGGAATCCTGATGAATATAGGGAACTACTTTCAAAATAAGTCCAGCTTCTTTAAAAATGGGCTCCACAGAAGTATGCTCTCCTTTTTTCTTCTCTTTTTTTTCTCCCACAATGACTTCTTCTGTTATTTTAAACTCTCCCGTATTTCCATGTGCTATTAGAATAGCTGGAGAAGAAGTAATTTTTAAATCTTGTTTTGCTTCTAAGAGTTTAAAACTGAGACCAAGTACTTCAGCTGCATTTGAAAACTGCCGTATAAGATTCCATTTGGACCCCAAAACAGGACCTGAATTTCCGGCACTCTCTTCCCCCAGTACAGAGACACTAAATTGATTCTTCTGTTTTGAAGGTTTCTCATACAACCAATCAAAACCCAATTCATGAAATAAATCCTTCGAAATATCCAACACTTGAGAATAGACTTTCACTTGCTTTCCTTCTATATCTATCTCTTGTATAATCTTGTCAATTTCCTGAATTTTTTTATCAGTAGCCATGATAATAATTTTATTCCGACTCTCTAGATTTGCAACTTTTACTTCTGAAGGAAAAAGTTCTTTTAAAGTATCACAAACCTCTCTACTCCGTAAATAAGAAAGATGGTACTCTTTCAATTTCCCTTCTTTTTCCGTGCTCATACTTTCTAACTGATATTTTTTGGAAGATATGCGTCTTACTTTTTTATTTGTAATTTCAGCCAACATTTCCAAGACTTCTTCCACTTTTTGTCCTTCCCGAAAAAATAAATTTAAAGGGTCTTTTAAATCTTCATCCACTTTAATTTGAACTGGCAAACATTCCTCAATCTCATCTAAAACTTCTCGTAATGTACTGTCGGACATCTCAATGTCATGAGGCAAAGAATACTGGGAAAAAGATATTTCCCTTATAAAAATACTGAATATAAGAATAAACAGATATTTCTTATTCTCTTTCTTTTTCTGAAAAATACACAAAAGATGTCCTAGAAATTTTCTTATGATTGATGATATTCGAAAAATCATATTCTCCCTCTTTTACATGAAACATAAAATTGCAGTCTAAAATACCTTCTTGATATTTATACTTTTCCAGCTTCCAATATTGCTCTGATAAAGATATTAATTTAGGATAATTTTCTATCTCTTCAAGAAACAAAAGAATATCATAAATACGTCCCTGAATCGTTCCAGAAATCGTTCTTCTATCATCTTCCTTTTGTATTCTTCCTAAAGCATGTAATTTTAACTGATATTTTTCCAGTAACTTGTACAATAAGATTTCAAATTCCAACACATGACTAAAAGAATTTTCCTGCTGCTTTTCCTCTTTAATCTTAGGAATTGAGGCTTCCATGATTTTCAGCTGATGTTGCATTTCATCATATCGCTTCGTTTTCACTATTTTTTTCTGTAGATATTCTTCTCTTTGATTCAGATACTCCCTATATTCTTTTAAATTTTTCCAAGTGAAAAAATAAGTAATATAAATGCTAACTCCCAAGATTATTATTCCTCTAATTTCCTGACTTTTCTTCATTGTCTGCCTCTATAATTTCTATCTCCACTTCATATTTCTTTCGAATCTTTTCTATTCTATCATGGTTCAATAACTCAAAATTTCTTCTCAGTAACTGACTAACAAAATCCAAATATTCCTCTTGAGATATGAATTTCAATTGTAACTTCAAAGTCTTATTTTCTAAGTGTTCCATACATAATATCGACTTCCCTTTTGAAATATCATAAATTTTCCACAGTATTGTATGAAGTTTAGAAATCGTCTTTTGACTTTTTTGAAATTCTTGCTCCCTTTTCTCTTTTTCTTGACGTTTAGTAACAATCTCATCTTCCAAAACGTTGGATTCGTATTCTATTTTAGATATCTCCTGCTCCAATGCAATCAATTCCTTCCTAAGAGCTTCTAACCGATATTGCCAATAAAAGCCAAAAAAAATGATAAAAAAAATTCCCAGAATATAAATAAAATATAGATATTTCAAATATTTGATTTTGATATCTGCTCTTTTATGATGAAAAATATCGACTTCCTTCTTTATCTTTTTAAGCCTAAGATCTTCCAAGCAATATAACAGAAAATGTTGCCTTAAAGCTTCTTTCTGATTTTTTGTATACTTCCCTAATAAAATTGTTTTCAATTTATTTTGATTTATCTCCAATAATTTTTGTATGATATTTTCTGAATTCAAATCATTGGATATTTTTTGAAAAGAACATAATTTCTGATTTTTATATGCAAGAATCAAAATTTCTTTTTCTTGAAAATCCAAAAGATAAAATGTTTTCAGATTAGAAACACAACTCCCTAATAAGCATTCCGGAATTGCATATAGAATTTTTGGAGATAATTCCAAGACAAAAGAGGAAGTGTAGTTGGAATAACAGCAAAAAATTGTTTCGTACTGGGCAGAATCGTATATCATATCATAATATACGTATTGTAACTCATTCACATCCAAAAAATATTCTTGAGATAATTTTTCATATATCATTTCTTTTCTGTCATCTTCATCCACAGACGGAACAATAGTAAGTAACATTGTCGTAAAAAAATGATTCTCCAAAATTAAAACGCAATTTTTAGGTATTTTCTGTTTTTCTTTGATATCCTCTAGAGTATACAATAAATATTTCATAGCAAATATACTTCCATCTCTATTATTTGATAAGAAAGAAATTCTGTCACTTTCTTATTCTTTCCGTATCTGTATTCAATCATAAAACGAATTTTATATGTTTGCTTTTGTTCCACTATTTCATAATATTTCACGAAGTATCCCTTCCAAGTATCATACATAATATTTTTCGGTAGCTCATTTTCTAACTGATACCCCCCTATTGATAAATTTCCCTTTTGCTTTGATAATAAATCACCGTTATCTTCTGTTTCTACAAGATAATGATATATAGATTTCTTTGGATTTTTATGCAAATACTTTTTCAATTCTTCCACTTCATAAGATACAATATTACGTAAAAGCTCCTGCTCACTCTCAGCATTATTTTTTTCTTGTTCCAATTGCTGTACAAAAAATAAAGATTTTATTTCTTCAAATTCAATGAGAATCATCCCCATAAATAAAAAAATGAAAAACATAACGGGGAACATAATAAAACCTCTTTTATGGGGAAATGAAAAAACAGTTTTCATACCTTTTATTCTCATTTCTTTTGGAATAACAAATACATAATACAGAGTCTTTGAAAGAAAAATGTCCCTGGACATCTGTTACAATACAAATTCCTTCTCCCGTTTTAAAATATCCATTTTTATAATGTTCCAATCGTAATTGATTCTGAAAAAAACGTAGGACAAAAGTTTTCTTTACATACTGATTCTTCTCTTCTTGAAAAATACATTGTGTCATCAAAGCATCTCCTTCCTCCGATATTAACGTTTTCAAAGTATTTACATCTGCCTCTATAAAAGTAATATTATCTGTTCTAATGATGAAAAAAGAGGGTAACTCTGGACTTAAATGTGAAAATCTATGGGCATACAAATGTTTTATCAACCTCTCTAAATCTTGTTGTTCTTTAGATATCAAAGACAGTTTTCTTACTTTTACATAGCTCCTGTAAAACAAATGAAAACTCGGATAAAAACAAGACAATAATATTAACAATATAGAAAATCCTATTGCAATTTCTAAAAAGGAAAAAGCTCTTTTATTGTGACTTCTCCGCAACAACACTCCATCCTTCCCACAACTTATCAGATGTTTTGGAATCAAACATCTGATAAAAATAAATATTCTCTTCTGTCTGCACACTTTTTAAAGAAAGCTTTTTCACCTCTATAAAAAAGGAAGAGGCTGATTCGGTGCAGAACCAATTTTTATCTCTGTAATAATACCTTCCTTCTAAAACTTCCTGATTTCGCATTTTCTTTTTAAAAACAGATATCGCATTCTTTCTGTTCCATCTTTCTTGATACTGTTCTTCTTCTATTTTAAAAAAGAGCAGAATCTCCTTTTGTAAAGAAATAAAAGGAAGAAAAGTCATCATAAATAATGTAATTGCACAAGCAATTTCTAATAGGATAAAAGCTTTCTTTTTCATAGGAATATTTTTAATACACAAAATGAAATACTAAAATAAGGTAACATTGCCAACTCTTTTTCTCTTTTTCTATATAATAGACATATTCCTACCATAGAAGCCAATAAAAAAGAAATCATATAGAAATAGTACATAGAGAGCCACAAATTATAAGATGTCATCAAAGTTCCTATGGCCATCACAAATTTAATATCTCCAAATCCTAAAATTTCTTTTTTTAAAAAATCGGATAAATATCCATAGAGAAAGATAAGAGGACAGATATAAGTAGACATACTGATCAAAATATTTCCTATGGAATTTCCTAGAAGTTTCGAGTATAAAATACTACAAAAAAGCAATAACAAATTTCCAAAATTGGAGATTTCTTTTGTTTGTATATCTTCAATCGATAGAAATAACATGAGAATAACGAGGCAACAGATCAGTAGCTTTTCCATTCTACACCTCTGGAATCAAAGGATCCCACCCCTGTCGGCAATTTGAACCATAAGTAAATACCATCACTTTTTCCATTCTCATCTGGATTTTTAAATGTAAAGGAAATGTCTCCTCCATACTGGATATCTCCATCTTTTGTTGTTCTGGAGCCACCTATCTCCACTTTCGCTTCGGATAAAATTTTCTTTGCATTTGGATCTAAGTAATCGGATAATTTCTGGAAAGCCTCTTTGATTTTTTCATCTGAGTCGTAATTTGCCACTTCAATCAGCTTTTCACTGTGTTCCATTTGATACATCTGCGAGGCTATTCGTAATGAACTTAAAGTCGCTACCGCTTTAGTATCTTTCCCCTTAGCCAGTTGATTTCGCACCTGCGGAGTAATTAAAGTAGACAAAACAGCAATAATGGCAATAGCTATAACAATCTCAATGAAACTAAATCCCTTATTTTTCATAAATTCCTCCTACAACATATTACTTAAAGAAAAAATAGGTAAGTAAACAGCAATAATCACAGCCCCAATGCATAAACCAAATATGATAAAAATACTCGGCTCCAACCATGATAAATATTTTTGAATTTTCAAATGTATTTCCTCACGAGTATACATAGCAATTTTATGAAAAATTTCATCTATATTTCCAGTTTCTTCTCCTAAAGCAAGAAAATATAAATCTTTTGGTGAAAAAATTCCTAATTCTCTTAAAGCATGATAAACTTTTTCCCCCTTATATATCCTTTTTTTCATAGAGCTAAATTGTTTTTTGAACTCTAAATTTTCAATTTCTTTCTCTAAAATGGCAAAAGTTTCCTGAAAAGAAAAACCGGATTTTAATAAAATTTCCAAATAATTCGATATTTGTAAACTCAATATTTTTCTATAAATTCCGGATTGATAAACATAATGAAATATGAATTTATCTATTTTACACTGTATTTTTTCATCATATTTTCTAGAAAAAATCCAATATAAAAGAATAGAAAAAATACTGAATATAAACAAAAATATAGGAAGAAAATATTTGATTTTTAACAGAATTCTAGTAAAAAATGGTAATTGCATTCCTGTATCTTGAAATAAAGATAGAAGTTTCGGAAAAACAAAATAAAGTAAAAGAGAAAGAATAACGAAAGAAAAGAAAATGAGAAAACAAGGATAAAATAAAATTGAGGAAAGTTGCTTTTTTAATTTTTGCTTTTGCTCCATTTCAGAAATAAGCAATTCCAAAGCATTTTCTATATTTCCACTTTCTTCACCAATATAGAAAACATTTAAAAAAAATTTTCTAAAAAATTGGGAATTCGATGCAAAAGATTCTGTCATACTCTTTCCTTGCCGTATTTTATTTAAAATGTTGTCCAATATTTTTCTTTTAAATGCATTATTATCATAATCTTGCATTACTTTTAATGCTTCCAAATAAGACAACCCATTCTTCAAAAGAAATAGAAATTCTTTCGTAAAAGACAATAAATATTTTTTTCGATAAAAGGAAAAAGAGAGTTTTTTTCTAATATAAAAAATCTTGTCCTCCATCCCTATATTTAAAGCTCGATATACTTCTTGTTCATTTTCCGCTATCAGATACCTCCATTTTATTTTTTTATCTTGGTATAAAACAATGTAATAGTGTTTCATATTACTCCTATCATTTCTTCCAGAGAAATTATTCCAAGTTTTACTTTCTCCAAAGCATTCTCTTGTAAAGAAACAAGTTGAGGTTTTGTTTCCGTTCTTCCATCTCGACATAAAATCCAATTTCGGTTATATTCATTTGCAAGAAAAATTTCATAAATTCCAATTCTTCCTGAATATCCTTTGTAATTACAACAAGAACATCCCAGAGAATGATATGATTTCATTTCCTCTTGCCGATTCATTCCTATCAAAGAAAGTAATTGTTTTGTATTGTCATTTTCAACTTTACAGTAAAAACAATTCTTTCTGAGTAATCGTTGAGATAAAATCATCAATAGAGAATTTGCAATCAAAAAAGGACTAATTCCTAAATTACAAAGTCTATCAATGCACTGTATAGAATCTTTAGCATGAATACTTGAAAAGACTAAATGTCCTGTTAAAGCTGCTTTGATTGCCAATTCAGCAGTTTCACTATCTCGAATTTCTCCAATCATAATAATATCTGGATCTTGCCTTAATAAAGACTTCAAAATTGTAGAGAAATTTAATCCAATCTTTTCCTTACAAGTAATTTGAGTTATTCCATCCAAATGATATTCTACCGGATCTTCGATGGTAACCATATTTATATCTTCTTTATTCTTATATTCTAAAAAGCTATACAAAGTCGTCGTTTTTCCCGAACCTGTCGGTCCACAATTCAAAATAATTCCGGCACTCGAGGATAGGACTTTTCTTATCATATTCAATTGTCCAGTTAGAAAGCCTAAATTTTCTAAATCAAATTTAGAATTATTGCGATCTAAAATTCTTATAACCAATTTTTCTCCATAAATATTAGGTAAAATAGAAACTCTAAAATCTATTTTTCTTTTTTGTATCATAAGAGAAAAACTTCCATCTTGTGGCAATCTTTTTTCAACAATATTTAATTTTGATAATATTTTTATTTGAGAAATCATAATAGTATGAGATTCTGAAGAAATCATGGCTATTCTTGTCAGTTTCCCATCAATACGAAATCGAATTTGAGAATATTCTTCAAAAATTTCCAAATGGATATCACTTACTTTTTCTAAAACAGCAGTTTCTATGAGACTTTGAATACATTGAATTGAAAAATTTTTCTCCATCACATAAGATGGTTGAAATTTTCTATAATAGATTTGAAAATATTGAAAATAAAAATAAACCAAATATTGAGATACCAAATAACTTATCATTCTTTTCCCTTGAGTTTTAAAGCCCATATCACCCCCCTCTTTATTAGCAGTCACATAATAAATTGTGTTCTCCGTTTCATAAAAGGCAAAAGAATCTTTTATTTTCCATAAATTAAATTTTTTATAAGAATGATGAGAATTTTTGAAATCAAAAATTTCTCTTTTGTTTTTGTCTTTCTCAAAAAAATGAATGATCAATTGATATTCTTGAAAATCGATAAAATGAAGAAAATATTTTTCCATCATCATTCTCCTAAAAATAAAATTTGCCTTTCAGTCTCCATTTGATATACGATAAGTGAAGAGTATGAAATTTTATTTTTCAAATGAAAAATGACCGGAATTCTTTCTTCTATAAAAAGACATAAAAACAAACTGATACTGATTTGATATATTTTCTTCATTCTTCTCTCCATTCTTTATAAAATAATTCTCTATTTTTATTTGTTTCTAAATGATATTTTCGAATGTGATGTATATCAATTTCTTTTCCTCTAATTTTACGATATCGTCTTAATCGTAAAATTTTAGTTTCCTGAAAAGAGGAAAAAGTAATTTTTTCTCTCACAAATCCCTGATAACCAAATAGATAAATGGAGAATGAGGGGCGAATATTTCCATTTTGTGTAAGGTGACCATACTTTTGATCCTGGACAGATTCAGAAGTCAGATAGTAAGAAAGATGATTGGGTAATACTACTTTATTTTCTAATAAAAAAACTGAATTTTTAATTTCAATCGTTTTCTCCACATTAGAAATCGTAAAATAGTATTCTTTTCGCTGGTAAAAAGATTTCATGGAATACAGATAAAACAACTTCGAAATTTTCGTTTTTGCTAACTGTAAATCTGAATTTTCTTGATAATTTCGACATAAAGAAGTGGATATCTGTACTACAATCATAACCAAAAGCGCTGACACACATACCTCTAATAATGAAAAGCCGCCCTTATTTATTTTTTTCATAAGATTCTCCATTTTTTTATTAAGAAATATATATTTCTGTTCTCATTATAACTCTTATTTTTATTTATGTCAAAAATATTATTATTTTCTTTAAATTTGAATATAAAAAAATTAAAATTATTATTTTCATTGATAATAAAGGAAAAATTAAAGATATTTTTTTAAATTACGTATGTAATTTTATGTTGATTGAAAAAATATATCAAAAAATTTCCAAAAAATAAAAAAAGCTTGGCAAATACATATCCTCCCGGGTCGCTTCCAACCAAGTACTTTCTGCGTATATGGGCTTAACTTCTAGGTTCGGAATGTGTCTAGGTGTACCCCCATAGCTATACTCACCAAGCATTGTTACTATAACATACTTTTTCTTTCTTGTCTATCGCTTTTTTCCCATAGACCTTCAAAACTGTATAGTAGTCTCACAAACTCCTGATTAAAATTTCGTTCGATTAGTATTGGTCAGCTAAACACATTACTGCGCGTACACCCCCAACCTATCTAGCTCCTGTTCTCGAAGCTTCCTCTTAGAATACTTATCTTGAAGCTAGTTTCCCGCTTAGATGCTTTCAGCGGTTATCTATGCCAAACGTGACTACCCAGCTATGCCACTGGCGTGACAACTGGTACATCAGAGGTTTGTCCATCCCGGTCCTCTCGTACTAAGGACAGATCTTCTCAATATTCTTGCGCCTACAGTGGATAGGGACCGAACTGTCTCACGACGTTCTGAACCCAGCTCACGTACCGCTTTAATGGGCGAACAGCCCAACCCTTGGGACCTTCTCCAGCCCCAGGATGCGATGAGCCGACATCGAGGTGCCAAACCCTACCGTCGATATGGACTCTCGGGTAGGATCAGCCTGTTATCCCCAGGGTAGCTTTTATCCGTTGAGCGACGACCCTTCCATACGGAATCGCCGGATCACTATGTCCTGCTTTCGCATCTGCTCGACCCGTCAGTCTTGCAGTCAAGCTCTCTTTTGCCATTGCACTCTGCGGTTGATTTCCATCCAACCTGAGAGAACCTTTGAACGCCTCCGTTACTCTTTCGGAGGCGACCGCCCCAGTCAAACTGCCCACCTAGCACTGTCTCCATACCTCCAAAGTACAGATTAGAATTTCAGCAGGGAATGGTTGGTATTCCACCGATGACTCCGGTACAGCTAGCGCCATACCTTCCCAGTCTCCCAACTATCCTATACATGCCATGCCAAAACCCAATACCAAGCTACAGTAAAGCTCCATGGGGTCTTTCCGTCCTACTGTAGGTAACCGGTATCTTCACCGGTAATACAATTTCACCAGGCCTCCCGTCAAGACAGCGCTCAAATCATTACACCATTCGTGCAGGTCGGAACTTACCCGACAAGGAATTTCGCTACCTTAGGACCGTTATAGTTACGGCCGCCGTTCACCGGGGCTTCAATTCGGAGCTCTCACTCCTCCTCTTAACCTTCCGGCACTGGGCAGGTGTCAGCCCATATACTTCGCCTTACAGCTTCGCATAGACCTGTGTTTTTGTTAAACAGTTGCTTGAGCCTCTTCACTGCGACCTCTCTGCGCTTTGTATTGCTTGTATACTCACACCAAGAGGCACCCCTTCTCCCGAAGTTACGGGGCCATTTTGCAGAGTTCCTTAACGAGAGTTAGCCTGTCCGCTTTAGATTTCTCATCCTGACCACCTGTGTCGGTTTCCAGTACGGGCAGTCTCTACTTTACCGCTAGAAGCTTTTCTCGGCAGCGTGGGATTTGCGCATTCCTCTTGCGAGTATATGTCACACCTCAAGTCTAACCTGGCGGATTTGCCTACCAAGTCACTCTACATGCTTCTACAGACTCTTCCGTTCGTCTGCGCGCATACCCTTCTGCGTCCCTCCTTCACAAAGTAGAACTGGCACAGAAATATTCATCTGTTTTCCATTCGCCTACGCATTCTAGCCTGGGCTTAGGTCCCGGCTTACTCAGGGAAGACAAGCTTTACCCTGAAAACCTTGGTCTTCCAGCGGGGGAGATTCTCACTCCCCTTCTCGCTACTTATTCCTGCATTCTCACTTCTGATACCTCCAGAGTTCCTTTCAGTCCTCCTTCGACGGCCTACAGAACGCTCTCCTACCATGTCTTACGACATCCACAGCTTCGGTTCATATCTTAGCCCCGTTACATTGTCGGCGCAGAGACTCTCGACTAGTGAGCTATTACGCACTCTTTCAAGGAATGGCTGCTTCTAAGCCAACCTCCTAGTTGTTTAAGAATCTCCACCTCCTTTCCCACTTAGATATGATTTGGGACCTTAGCTGGTGGTCTGGGTTGTTTCCCTTTCGACGATGGAAGTTAACTCCCATGGTCTCACTCCTGCGCTCTTGAATAATGGTATTCGGAGTTTGATTGAATTCAGTAAGCTATATGCCCCCTAGTTCAGTCAGTGCTCTACCCCCATCATTAAACACGCAAGGCTGCACCTAGATGCATTTCGGAGAGAACGAGCTATCTCCCGGTTCGATTGGCTTTTCACCCCTAAACCTACCTCATCCCCCAACTTTTCAACGGCGGTGGGTTAGGACCTCCACTGTGTCTTACCACAGCTTCATCCTGGACAGGCTTAGATCACCGGGTTTCGCGTCTACGCTCCACGACTCTTGCGCCCTATTCAGACTCGGTTTCCCTTCGGCTCCGTTCTTCTTAACCTCGCCATGAAACGTAACTCGCAGGATCATTCTCCAAAAGGCACGCCATCACCACCAAAGTGGCTCTGACCGCTTGTAAGCACACAATTTCAGGTTCTCTTTCACTCCCCTCCCGGGGTTCTTTTCACCTTTCCCTCACGGTACTATGCGCTATCGGTTAGAAAGAGTATTTAGCCTTACGAGATTTGGTCCTCGCAGATTCATGCAGAATTCCTCGTGTTCCACATTACTTGGGAGAAGAGATACAGCGCAAGAAAACTACCAATACAGGACTTTCACCTTCTACGGTAGACCTTTCCAGATCTTTCTTGTTCCTTTGCTTACGTCTGCGAAATAGCTTGCAGTTCTTTCTCTCTCTTTCCCGCTACCCCATATCCACAACGGCTGCATCCTTGACATGAATACGGTTTAGGCTCTACCCCGTTCGCTCGCCGCTACTTAGGGTATCGTTGTTACTTTCTTTTCCTCGGATTACTTAGATGTTTCAGTTCACCCGGTTCCCTCTTTCGTGTAAAGACATGACTCTTTACAGATTGCTCCATTCGGAAATCTTGGCATCCACGTTCGTTTGCAACTTCGCCAAGCTTATCGCAGCTTACCACGTCCTTCTTCGGCTCTTTCTACCTAGGCATCCCTTGTGTGCCCTTTGTTACTTTAATCTTGTTTTTTTCTTTGACAGCTAACTCTAGAAACTAGAGTTCTTTGTTCTTTATTCTTGTTTGTTTTTTGATCTACTATACAGTTTCCAAGGTCCATAAAAAAAATACATGGTGGAGATAAGCGGGATCGAACCGCTGACCTACGCAGTGCAAGTGCGTCGCTCTCCCAAACTGAGCTATATCCCCATATATGGTGCGTTCGAGTGGACTTGAACCACCGACCTCACGCTTATCAGGCGTGTGCTCTAACCAGCTGAGCTACGAACGCATTCGGAATAGATAAGAACAACAAGAATACTCCTTAGAAAGGAGGTGATCCATCCGCACGTTCCCGTACGGATACCTTGTTACGACTTCACCCCAATCGCTAACCACACCCTCGGAGCATCCTTCCCTAAGGTTAGGCCTGCTACTTCAGGTGCAACCAACTCTCGTGGTGTGACGGGCGGTGTGTACAAGACCCGAGAACGTATTCACCGCAACATTGCTGATTTGCGATTACTAGCGATTCCAACTTCATGTACTCGAGTTGCAGAGTACAATCCGAACTAAGAATAGTTTTCTGAGATTTGCTCCCCCTCGCGGGTTTGCCGCTCTCTGTACTACCCATTGTAGCACGTGTGTAGCCCAGCGTATAAGGGGCATGATGACTTGACGTCATCCCCACCTTCCTCCTGCTCGTCGCAGGCAGTATCGCATGAGTCCCCAACTGAAGGATGGTAACATACGATAGGGGTTGCGCTCGTTGCGGGACTTAACCCAACATCTCACGACACGAGCTGACGACAGCCATGCACCACCTGTCACTACGTTCCCCCGAAAGGGCACCGGCGCATCTCTGCTCCGTTCGTAGGATGTCAAACGCTGGTAAGGTTCCTCGCGTTGCGTCGAATTAAACCACATGCTCCACCGCTTGTGCGGGTCCCCGTCAATTCCTTTGAGTTTCATACTTGCGTACGTACTCCCCAGGCGGATTACTTATCGCGTTAGCTTGGGCGCTGAGGTTTGACCCCCAACACCTAGTAATCATCGTTTACAGCGTGGACTACCAGGGTATCTAATCCTGTTTGCTACCCACGCTTTCGCGCTTTAGCGTCAGTATCTGTCCAGTAGGCTGGCTTCCCCATCGGCATTCCTACAAATATCTACGAATTTCACCTCTACACTTGTAGTTCCGCCTACCTCTCCAGTACTCTAGTAAGGCAGTTTCCAACGCCATACGGAGTTGAGCTCCGCATTTTCACATCAGACTTTCCTTGCCGCCTAGACGCGCTTTACGCCCAATAAATCCGGATAACGCTTGCGACATACGTATTACCGCGGCTGCTGGCACGTATTTAGCCGTCGCTTCTTCTGTCGGTACCGTCACTGACTTCTTCCCGACTGAAAGCACTTTACATTCCGAAAAACGTCATCGTGCACACAGAATTGCTGGATCAGACTTGTGGTCCATTGTCCAATATTCCCCACTGCTGCCTCCCGTAGGAGTAAGGGCCGTGTCTCAGTCCCCTTGTGGCCGTTCACCCTCTCAGGCCGGCTACCCATCATTGCCTTGGTGGGCCGTTACCTCACCAACTAGCTAATGGGACGCAAAGCTCTCTCTTAGCGCATCTAGCTTTCATGATTCCTCCATGCGAAAAAACCATAATATCCGGTATTAGCATCCGTTTCCAGATGTTGTCCCGGTCTAAGAGGCAAGTTCTTTACGCGTTACTCACCCGTGCGCCACCCAAGTCCGAAGACTCGAGTCGACTTGCATGTGTTAAGCATTCTGTCAGCGTTCATCCTGAGCCAGGATCAAACTCTTCGTTCGATGTTTCTCAGTTTCACTGTTTTGATTTTTTACACCTTGTTTGTGTTGTTTGCTTGTTGTCTTTTTCTATTCCGTTTTCAAGGTTCATATCGCTTTCGCGAACATAAATAATTCTATCATAACTTTTATATTTCGTCAACTATTTTTTTAATCTTTTTTCCAATTCTTCTGACAAATTTTCATATCCTTTTTTTCCTAATAACGCAAACATATTTCTCTTATATGATTCCACTCCGGGTTGATTAAAAGGATTAACACCTAATAAATATCCGCTAACCCCGCAAGCTTTTTCAAAAAAATATAGAAGTTTTCCTATATAATATGCAGTCACTTCCGGCAAAGTAATTACAAAATTCGGAACTCCTCCATCAATATGTGCTAATAAAGTTCCGGAAAATGCTTTTTGGTTTATTTCGTGCATACTTTTTCCTGCTAAATAGTTTAATCCATCTAAATCTTCTTTTTCCAACTCTAAACGGATATCCTCTTTTTCACATTCCACCTGAAGTACTGTCTCCATTAACATTCTTTTTCCATTCTGAATATACTGTCCCATAGAATGTAAATCTGTACTTAAATCAACAGCTGCCGGAAATAAGCCTTTTTCATCCTTTCCTTCTGATTCTCCAAATAATTGTTTCCACCACTCCGCAATAAAATGAAATCTCGGATCATAATTTACCAGTAACTCAACGGAAATATTTTTTCGATACAAAATATTTCGAACTGCTGCATACTGATAACAAATATTTTCTTCAAAATCCTTACTATATTCACTTTGAGCATCTTTAGCTCCTTTTATGAATTCTTCAATAGAAATTCCTGCTACCGCAATAGGAAGTAAACCAACTGCTGTAAATACCGAAAAACGCCCTCCAACATTATCCGGAATAACAAAAGTTTCATATCCTTCTTGTGTAGACAAAGATTTTAAAGCTCCCTTGCTAGCATCTGTGGTTGCAAAAATTCTATTTTTCGCTTCTTCCCTCCCATATTTTTCCTCTAATTTTTTCTTAAAAATTCGAAATGCAATAGCAGGTTCTGTTGTTGTTCCAGACTTAGAAATTACATTCACTGAAAAACTTCTTTCTCCAATGACTTCTAACAAATGTTTGATATATCTTCCGGATATATTATGTCCAACAAAATAAATTTCTGGAAGGTTTCTTCTTTCTCTCGCCAAACTATTATGAAAAGTATGACTCAAACATTCAATGACTGCTCTTGCTCCTAAATAAGAACCCCCGATTCCTATTACAATCAAAACCTCCGATTGTTGTTTAATTTTTTCTGCAGCCTGTTGGATCCTCATAAACTCTTCTTTATCATACTCTGTCGGTAAAGATAACCAACCTAAAAATTCATTTCCAGCTCCAGTTCCATTTTCTAAAAGATTGCTAGCCAATGTAATTTGTGCTTTTATATTTTCTATTTCTTCTTCACTCATAAATTGTGCAGAAGTTTTCCAGTCAAAACTAATTGATTTCATGACATCTCTCCTTCTTCTCAAACTAATATTTTTTATGTTCCAATTTTTCAATTCTTTTCTTTAAGATTTCTATTTTTTTTTCATTTTCATTCACTAATTCTTGTAATATCTGTATATTATCATTCATATTTTCCAATTTATTATCATAAGTTTTGGTATCAAAGCCAATCTTATTTAATTCATCTGAATATTGTAAAATGAGAGACTCTAAAACACGAATGTCCTCCTGATTTGCTTTCTCCAACTCCACTAATTTTAATACTTTAGATAAGGCATAGACAAATTCCGATTTTGTAACCGATTCCGTTCCATCAAAACGTTGCATATCTTCCATGATGATTTTTTTATTAGAAACATGCTTTAATGCTTCATAAGACCAATGATCTTTACTCAGGGTGTGATTTGAAAAAGAATTTAGCTCTAATAAAAAAAGCAATGTTATTATTTTTTTCATGGTTCTCTCCTTTTTCACTATGATAAAAAATTATACCATATTTTTTAAATTTGTAAATTTTTTTATAAATAAATAAAAAAGCTACTCTTTCTTTTTTCAGAGTAGCTTATATTTCAAAATGGCTGGGATGGCTGGATTCGAACCAACGCATAACGGAGTCAAAGTCCGTTGCCTTACCGCTTGGCGACATCCCAATTTTCACTGCTTATATAGCATAACAAAAAAAAATAATTTTGTCAATACAAAAAAAGACTGTAAACAAATTTATTTTGTCTACAGTCTGATAGGAATTCAAGAATTCCTATTTTCGTCAATCATTTTTCTACTTCTACTACAGTATCTTCTTTTAAAACTTCTTCATATTTTTGAATGACACAATCTGTAATTTCTTTTCTCAATTCAGGACTGATAGGATGTACGATGTCTTTAAATTCACCGTCTGGCATTTTTCTTGAAGGCATGGCAATAAATTTCCCATTTTCTCCCTCAATCAATTTTAAACCATGAATTACAAAAGCTTCATCAAAAGTCAAATCTACATATGCTTTCAATCTACCAGTTTCTTCGCCAATAATTTTTTTTACTCTCACATCTGTAATTTTCATTTGTAATACACCTTCCCCTTTTTTATAAAAAACTACAAAGCTTTACTTCACAGTCTTTAAAATATTTTTTACACCTTCGTTGCATTTTGAAAGCCTCTTGCTTCTTTAAAAAAATATAATATGCACTTCCACTTCCTGTTAAAAAAGCTTTTTTCTGTGTAAAGAATTCTATTTTTTCTTTAAACCTTACTAGTTCTGTTTTATGAGATAATAAGGCTTGTTCTAAGTGATTCCAAATTTTATCTTCTTCTTTTTCTATTCTATCTTCTTCCAAAGCTTTTATAATCGAAAAAATATCTGCTACCTTTTTTTCTCTTGGTAAATCGGATAGTTCATAGACTTCTTTCGTAGAGAAACCGAATGTAGGCTTTAAGATAAGAACTCGTATCGTACTTTTATTCTGAAAAGGAATCATTTTTTCTCCTACTCCTTGCAATCTTGCTGAAACATTATTCAAAAAGAAAGGCAAATCCGCTCCAATTTGAGAGGCTATCTCAAATAACTCTTTCAAAGATAAGGGATAAGCATGATAAGAATTTAAAAATTTCAAAAAGAAAGCTCCATCCGAACTTCCTCCTCCTAATCCCGCTTCCGAAGGAATTCGCTTTTTTAAAGATATTTTCATTTTTAAGGGGTTTATTTTAGTTTTCTCATAAAACTTTTCATAAACTTTAAATAAAATATTTTTCTTATCGGTAGGGATGGATTTGTTTCTACAGAAAATCTTTAAACTTCCACTCTCCGAAAATATTCGAAGAGTTAACATATCATAATAGGATATAGGCAACATTGTCATATCCAATTCATGATAGCCATTTTCTTTTTTTCCCAAAATATTCAAGCCTATATTAATTTTTGCATTTGCTCTTATTCTATATGTTTTCAAAAAATTCCTCCTCAGTATCTAAAGAAAAATTTTTCTCTATCCCTCTACTTTCCATTAATTTTACTAATTCACTCGTTTTTTCTTTTTGTACATTTCCAAGTGGAACTTGTAAAATTTTAAACTTAAAATACTTATTAAAATATTCCAGTTCCAATTCTTGTCCCACTTTTACTTCTGTACTTGCCTTGGCAGTTTTTCCATCCAATTTCGCTTTCTTCTCATCCACGACCATTTTAGCGATTGTTCTTCTTTTAATAATCCTACTTACTTTTAAAAATTTATCTAATCTCATTTTTGTATCCTTTCATTACATATATACCTACTTTTTTTCATAAAGTCAATACTTTCATACATTTTTTTATTTTTTATAAAGTTCAAAAAAATGGAAGATATCTCCACGAAAAATAATTTGTTTTGTTTTTTGAATATAATCAATTTTTTGCTGAGAAAGTAAATATATAATATGATCCACATTTACTTTTTCTTCTTCAAATCGAATCCAATATTCTTTCTCCTTCTCTATCAATTCATAAATTCCAAAGTTTTGACAAAAATACTGAATTTTTAAAAATTGAAAAAAACCTTTTACTTCCATAGGAAATTTTCCAAATCTGTCTAATATTTCTGATTCAAATTCCATAATCTCTTCCATACTTTGTAAAGACAAAGCTCTCTTATACACAACAATTTTTTCTTCTTTTTGAATATAAGAATCTGGAATATATTTTGGAAAACGAAGAGATAAATCTATTTTTTTCTCTTTTTCCTCTTTCTTTTCTCCTTTTAATTTTGCAATCTCTTCTTCCAGCATTTTCATATAGAAATGATATCCTAAAGTCTCAATCATTCCATGTTGTTTTTCTCCCAAAATTTCTCCGGCTCCACGAATTCTCATATCTTCCATAGAAAGCTCCAAACCACTTCCCTTTCCTAATTCCATGAGAGATTTTTCCCTTTCCTCCGCTTTTTTACTTTTGTAATCTGCTACAATACAATAACAATAACTCTGTCTTCTTCCTCGTCCTATTCTTCCTCTCAGTTGATAAATTTGTGAAAGTCCTAATTTTTCCATTCCTTCGATAATCATGGTATTTGCATTTTCAATATCAATGCCATTTTCCAGAATTGTAGTAGAAACCAAAACATCAATCTGCATGTTTTCAAACTGTTCTATTGTATATTTTAGTTCTTTTCCCGACATTTTTCCATGAATACAATCTACTCTTACATAGGAAGGAAGTATTTTTTCCAACTCTTTCACTTTTTCTTGGATTCTTTTAACAGAATTAAAAATATAAAATACTTGCCCCTCCCGAGATAACTCTTGTAAAATAGCTTTCACAATGGTTTCTTCTTTTTTTTCTATAAAAAAAGTTTTAACTGCTTTTCTTCCTTCAGGGGGAATGTCTACAATGGAAAGATCTCGAATTCCCAATAGAGATAGATTTAAAGTTCGAGGAATCGGAGTTGCGGTCATTGCTAAGATATTCAAATTGCCTCTCATTTTTTTAAATTTTTCTTTTGCTTTTACCCCGAACTTCTGTTCTTCATCAATAATTAAAAATCCTAAATCTTTAAATTCCAAATCATCCGAAAGTAATCGACTGGTTCCTATAATTAAATCGATACTACCATTTTTTATTTTTTCCAAAATTTCTTTTTGTTCTTTTGCTGTCTTCATTCTACTTAAAACAGCAATTTCAATTGGATAATTCAGAAATCTTTCTTGAAACCTTTGATAGTGCTGCTCCGCTAAAACTGTAGTAGGAGCTAATACTACTACTTGTTTTTGATCCATGATTGCTTTAAAGGTAGCTCGGATTGCAATTTCTGTTTTTCCATACCCAACATCACCACAGATGAGTCTATCCATTACTTTTCCCATTTCCATATCTTGCTTTACATCCTGAATTGCTTTTTTTTGAGCGGCTGTTTCCGTGTAAGGAAAGCTTTCTTCAAATTCTTCCTGCCAAACGGTATCCGGTGAATATCGAAATCCCTGTGTCGAATTCCTTCTTGCCTGAATTTCCACGATTTCTTTTGCAAACTCTAAAATTTCCTCTTGCAATTTTTCTCTTTTTCTTTGAAACCCTCTCGTTCCTAAATGATAAATTTCAGGAACCACACCGGGAACATGAACATATTTTTCAATTTTATGAATGCTTTCCAAAGGGACAAACAATTTATCTTCATCTGCATATTTAATTTTAAAATAATCCTTTCCATCAATAAGTTCTATTCCCAAATACAGACCAACACCATAATTTTCATGAATAATATATTCTCCCTCTTGAATTTGATCAGGTTTCATTAGCTTTAAGCTTTTCTTTTTTTCTCCTTCTCTTTTAACACGAATTCCTTTGAGTTCCCTATCTGTCAGTACCAATTCCATTTCATTTTCATATCCCTCAAAATAAGGATATTTTTGGTAAAGAGAAACAGTGTCGGAGTACCTTTCCTTATATTTTTCAGCTTCCAAACTTTTAATAATAATTTTCTTTCTTTTTTGAATCTGTTCTAAGTATTCTTTTTTTCTAAAATTTTCTAAGTCTTGATAATGAAACTGTTGTAATCGAATTTCCGTACCGAATGTATATAAAGTTTCGAATTCTTTTCTATACTCTTTTTTCTTTTCTTCTTTCTCCTCAATCAATATCATTTCTTCCAATTTATAAGATAAAAGTTCTACATTTTCAAAAAAGATTTTGTGCTTCTTAGAATCAATTTTTAAAAAAGTCAATAAATTTTCTTCTATATTATTATTGTCTATATACATTTTATATTCTGTCATAGATTGAAAACTTTTTTGATTTTCAATCTCAAAGTAGGAAATTCTTTCTATTTCTTCTCCAAAGAATTCAATTCGAACCGGAAAAGAATCCGTGTAAGGAAAAATATCTAAAATATCTCCTCGAATACTATATTCTCCTCTTTTTTCCAATAAATAATTTTTTCGATAATGATGTTTTTCTAATGTTTCTTTTAAAAAAGAAAGAGAATATTCTTTTCCGACTTGAAATACTTGATAAACACCAATGGTCTCGTATTTTCTTAAAAACATGTCTAAGGTCAATAATAGAATAGCTTTCTTTTTTCTTTTAAAAAATTCGAAAATTTCATATCTTTGTGAAATACTTTCCTCTTCTTCTTTGGATTCTAAAGCATAGACCGGTATCGAAAACAGATCTTTTAAAACAGAAAAATATTCTTCTAAATTTCGATAAGAAGAACAAACATAAACTAAGATATCTGTACAATTTTGTTGAATAAAATAAGGAATTTCTCCTCTATATTTTTGTATTTTTTTCACAATATCCCTTCTTTTCTTGAAAAAAAAGTGAGAGTATTACTCTCACTTATCTATTATGATCTTAAATGTGCAATCAATAATGCTAAATCATTCCCTGTTACTCCACTAATTCTTCCAGCTTCGCCAATAGATAGCGGTTTTACTTCTAACAAGCCGGATAAAGCAATATTAGAAATTCCTTTTACAGAGGAAAAATCAAAATTCTGAGGAATCAATTGTTGTTCTAATTGCTTAAATTTTAAAATTTGTTTCTCTTCCCGTTCCATAAAGATTTCATATTTCAATATTGTTTCTATTTGATTTCGAATAAATTCAGGATATTCGGGAAGCTCTATCAATTCTTCTAAATCAAGATAGGAAATTTCTTTTCTTTTTAAAATATCAGCAATTTTCACTCCCTTTGAAAAAAAATCCATACAATTTTTATTTTTCAAAAATTGATTTGCTTCTTGCATCGAAATAGAAATAGTTTTCAATCTTTCCACTTCTTGTGTTACCTTTTCAATAGCTTCTTCTAAAAAAGATATTTTTTCCGGTGATAATAAACCAATTTCTTTTGATTTTTCATATAACCTCATAAAAGCATTATCAAAACGTAAATGAAGCCGATATTCAGAACGAGAAGGTAACACTCGATACGGTTCCGGAGTCTTTTTATGAATCAAATCATCAATCATAACTCCGATATAAGCCTCACTCCTATCAATAAAAATAGGAGATTTTTGTAATATCTTTCGACCGGCATTGATTCCTGCTATCAATCCTTGAGCCGCAGCTTCTTCATATCCAGAAGTCCCATTAATTTGTCCCGCACAAAACAATCCACTAATTTTTTTATTCTCTAAACTTGGATATAATTGAAAAGCCGGTACATAATCATATTCAACTGCATAGCCATATCGCATAATTTTGGCATCTTCCAATCCACAAATGGTATGTAAAATTTCCTCTTGTGCAAAGGGCGGCATAGCTGTGGTAAAACCATTCACATAAATTTCATCAGAATCCAAAGACTCCAGCTCTAAAAAAATCTGATGTTCTGTTTTATCCGGAAAATTTAATACTTTTCGATCAATAGAAGGACAATGTCTCGGTCCATGTGTTTCTATGATTCCACTCACAATAGGAGAATATTGTAGCATTTCTTTTGTTTTTTCTAAGGTTTTCTCATTTGTATAAGTAAGCCAAGTAGGAACTGTTCTATTTTTTTTCTTTTGTGTAAAAATAGAAAAATATCTTGGATATTCTTCTCCATGTAATTCTTTTAATTTTGAAAAATCAATACTTTTTTTATCAAGTCTAGGAGGAGTAGCCGTCTGGTACCGTTCTACTTTTAAGCCTAAGGCTCTTAAATTTTCAGACAATTTTTCTGCTGAACTTTCTCCTTGCCTTCCCGCCGAATAAACAATATCCCCAATAACTACCTTTCCTTTCAAAAAAGTTCCGGTACATAAAATTACCGCTTTTGCCTTGTACTGAATTCCTAACCTTGTTTTTACTCCGGAAATATGTTCGTTTTCCACCAAGATTTCTTCCACACAATCCTGTAATAAATGTAAATTTGGAGTATGTTCCAATACTCTTCTCATATGAATTCTATACAAAAATTTATCAGCTTGCCCTCTGGTAACTCTGGCAGCAGGTCCTTTGCTTTCATTTAAATGTTTTAACTGAAGATTAAAATAGTCCGTATGCTTTGCCATTTCTCCACCCAAAACATCTATTTCAGTCACTAAATTACTTTTTCCCGGACCTCCGATGGATGGATTACATGACATCATAGCAATGCTGTCCAAATATAAAGTAATCATAGCTGTTTTTAATCCTAATCGAGCAGAAGCTAAAGCGGCCTCACAACCGGCATGACCTCCTCCTACTACAATAATATCAAATTCTTGCATGTTTTTCCCTTACTTTCCTACACAAAAATTATGAAAAATATGATCTAATATATCTTCTGTAGAAATTTCTCCTGTGATTTCCGACAAAGAATCTAAAGCTTCCTTAATGTCTACTGCCATAAGATCCATCGGTAATCCTTGCTCTACAGTTGAAAAAATATTTTTAATAGCTGCATTCGTTTTCTCTAAAGCAGCTTTATGTCGAATATTTGTTAAAATCAATTTTTGAGAATTTTCTTCTACCTTTTCTTGTAAAATATATTGATATATCTTTTCTTCCATTTCTTCAATTCCGATACACTTCATAGCAGAGATTTCAATCCAATTTTTTATTTTGAATAAAGAAGAGACTTGAATCTTTTTTTCTAGATCTGTTTTATTTAAAATTCCGATTACTTTTTGATTTTCTTGTAAAGAATTGTAAATTTCCCTATCTTCTTTACTTAATTCCTGTGAAGCATCTAAAACAAAAAGGACCAAATCCGCTTTTTTTAAAAATTCTTTGGATTTCATCACTCCAATATTTTCAACGAAATCTGCAGTATCTCGAATTCCAGCAGTATCTACAAGTACCAAAGGAATTCCTTTGATATTAATCACTTCCTCAATGACATCTCGAGTTGTTCCCGCTACCTGCGTTACAATCGCTCTTTCTTCTCTTAAAATGGAATTTAATAAACTGGATTTTCCTACATTCGGTTTTCCGATAATAACTGTTTTTACTCCCTCTTTTATCATCTTTCCTTTTTGATAAGAAGAAATTAATTCTTGAATTTCTATGGAAACTTTTCGTAAATTGTTTAACAGATTTTCAGGAATGGGTTCCTCAATCCCCTCTTCCGGATAATCCAATACAACGTTGATATGAGCTGCCAAATCTAAAACAGCTTTTTTTAAACTTATAATCTTTTCTTTCAAATCTCCTCGAAGTTGATTTATGGATACGGAAAGAGATTTTTCCGTTTTTCCATGAATAATGTCCATCACCGCTTCCGCTTGGGTCAAATCAATTCTTCCATGAAAAAAAGCTCTTCTCGTAAATTCTCCTACTTCAGCCAATCTTGCTCCGGAAGAAAGAACCAACTCTAAAATTTTTTCCGTGATCAGATATCCGCCATGACAGTTGATTTCTACAATATCTTCTCTGGTATAAGTATTAGGAGCCTTCATAATAGAAACCAATACTTCATCTACTATGTTTTCTCCTTGTTTAATATATCCATAATGAATTCCATAATTTCTTAAGTTTTTTACCGAAATATTTTTTTTAGGAGAAAAAATCTTTTCCAGAATATTCAATGATTCCGAACCAGATATTCTAATAATACTGATTCCACCTTCACCTCTTGGAGTAGAAATAGCAGCAATGGTATCTAATAACATAATTTACTCACACCTACTTCTTTTTATATTTAATGACAATATATCTTTTAGGATCTCTTCCTTCACTATAAGTTTCTAATTCTGAATATTTATTTAAAATTTCATGAATAATTTTTCGTTCTTTTGGTGGCATAGGATTCAATCGAATGATTTTTCGACTCTTGATACATTTTTCTGCCATTTTTCTTCCCAATTCCCGAAGAGTTTTATTTCTTTTTTCTTTGAATCCCTCCACATCAATCTCTATTTTATAATCCTTATAGATAGAATTTATCAAATATTCAAAACTATTCAGCGTTTTTCCTTTTTTTCCAATAATAATTCCATTATCTTCCCCAAATAATTGAATATGATAGTGTTTTTCAGAAATTTTCTTATACTCCAATCTTAAGTTTAAACCAATGTTTTCCAATAATGTCTTGATATTAGAAATGATTTCTTCCTCTGAAAAAGAATTTTTTTTGCTCTCTTCTACGATTTTTTTTGTTTTTTTCGTTTCCATTAAAATTTTAGGCACTGCTTTTTCTTGTTTCTCTGTGTCTATTATGATTTCAAATAAACCGTTTTTATTAAATAATCCTAAAAAAGATTTCGGATTTTCTAATATTTTTATGTCTACAATTTGATATTCTTTTGCTTCTAAAATATTTAAGGCTCTTTTTTTCGCTTCTTCTTCCGTCATAGCTTTGATTTGAGTATTTTTTATCATAACTAATCTCCTTTTTTCATTATAAAATATTGTTGAAGAACCGCTGTTAAACTAGATGTCAACCAATATAATTGTAATCCTCCGGGCATTTTATAGGAAATAAAAATCATCATAATAGGAAACATATACATCATATTTTTCATTTGAGGATTATCAGAATTTCCCATCAATTTTTGTTGGAAAAACGAGACAGCCCCATTTAGTAATGGAAAAATGTAAAATGGATCCGGTTTTATTAATTCTAGCCATAAAAATTTAGAATCTTCCGGGATGATTTCTCCTCTTAATACTCCGAATAAAGCAAATAAAATAGGAAGTTGAATAATCAGTGGAAGACATCCTCCTGCCGGATTTACTTTATGTTTTTGATAAAGTTCCATTGTTTTTTGGTTTAGAAGTTGTTTGTCATTTCCATATTTTTCTTTCAATGCTTCCAATTCCGGTTGAATTTTTTTCATTGCTTTCATGGATTTATCTTGTTTTAGAGTCAAGGGTAATAAAATAATACGTACAATAATGGTAGCAATGATGATTGAAATTCCAAAGTTTTGTACTACACTGTCTACTGATAATAATAAAGAGCTTATTAGTTGTTTTAATAGTTCATATAGATAAGTCATGAAACCTCCTAAATTTTTTAAGGAAGGGGATCGTAACCTCCCGGATGAAAAGGATGACATTTACTAATTCGTTTTATTCCTAAATATATTCCCTTGATACAGCCGTATTTTTGAATAGCTTCATAGGTATATTGTGAACAAGTAGGATAAAATCTACAATTTTTTCCTAAATTAGGGGAAATATATTTTTGATAGCATCGAATACTAAATAATAACATATTTTTCATAAAACTTCCTATTTTTTTATTTTTAATATTTTACATAGATCTTGTTCTATCTGTTTGTATTTTATTGTTTTGATTTCTTCACCGGATTTTTTTTTGGCTACAAAAATAAAAGTAGTTGATGTAGGAAGAAATGTTTCGTTTTTATTTATAAATTCTCGAAATAATCTTTTAATACGATTTCTACAAACTGCATTACCCATTTTTTTACTTGCTACAAAACCATATTCATTATAGGGATTATTATTTTTTTTGATAAATAATAGACTGTAAGTTCCATATATTTTTTTTCCTGTCTTATAGACGTTTTGAAAATCGTTATTGGATTTAAGGGTATGAAACATTTTAATAGTTCTCCTACATAATATTTATGATATTTTTGCTAAGCTAAAAACCCGGTGATTTTAAACACCGGGTTTTATGCTGATAGTACTTGTCTTCCTCTAGCTCTTCTTCTTTTTAACACTTTTCTTCCATTTTTAGTTGCCATTCTAGATCTAAACCCATGATCTTTTTTTCTTTTTCTTGTGTTAGGTTGGAATGTTCTCTTCATTTTTTGTCACCTCCGAAAAATTATCTATTTCAGATAATAATTTTACACGTTATTTTATATTTTGTCAATACTTTATTTATAAAAACTTTGAAATAGAAAGGCTTGTTTGTATGTCTCAATGTTCTTATGTTTTATGTATAGAAGATGATTTTTTTTTCATTTTTTTCACTTTGCTTTTTTCTTCTTTCTTTTTCTTATGAAAAAATTTAAAAAAATATTAATGTGAGTATACATTTAAAGATGATTGTTTTCTCTTTTATTTTCATTTTCTTCTTAGAATAAATCCTTGTCATTTCTCGGAAAAAAAATATTATTCTTCATAGACATATAAAAAAGTTAGAAAATGCCTACCAAGAAAAAAGAAATAGTTTGAAAAATATCATAAATAAAATATTATTATCCATATACATAAAGAAAAGTTATATTTTTTATAGAAGAGACAAGAAAGAAAAAAAAAGTCCTTTGTAAATTCAAGAAAAAAAAATATTATTCTTCATAGACATGAGAAAAATATACCAATTTTTCATTCTTTTTAAGGATTATCATTTTGAAATTTCTTTTTCTTCTGGAAAAAAAGAATGAAGAAAAATATTATTGAGTCTATACAAAAAAAGTGTTACAATGAGGTCATCATAATAGAAAGGAATGAATAGAATATGAAGAAATTAGAAGATAATTCTATGAAAGTGGAGGAAAAAATTGAAGAAGAAAAGTTTGAAATGTTAAATCATGGTTCTTTAGCAAAAGATATTAAAAAAGTTTCTATTATGACAAAAGAATTGCCGGACATTGAAATGCAAGAGTATCATATCAAAGAATCAGGAAATTTTTTAGGAATTCAAGGAAAGGTTATCAACATGCCGATAGAAATGATTGTCTTTCCTTTTTTTACCCCCCAAAAACAGAATAGAAGAGTTAATTTTACTTATTATTTCGATGATTTAGGAGTCACTATGAAAAGTACCCTTGTGGTGGAGAATAACAAGGATATTGTCTTTCAACCTTCTATTTTGGAAGACAAGATATATACTTTTTTATTGTCTCTTTATGAAAGAAAAGAAGATGATGATGAAGAATATATAGAATTTGAAATTTCCACTTTTGTCGTGGATTTTTTAGGAAATAAAATGAATCGAACTTATTATACCAAAATTGAGCAGGCTTTGAAAAATTTGAAAAGAACTATGTATGAATTTTCTATCAATAATCATAAAAAATTAGGAGATTATAAATTTGAAAGTGAATTATTTCAATTGTTGGATTATGAAAAAAGAAAACGGGGCAAGAAAGTTTATTATAAAGTCCGATTAAATAGAAATATTCGAAAAAAAATTAAAGAAAAACGATATATTATTTATAATTCGAAAGCTCTAATTGAAATCTTGAATAAGGATCATATTGCTGCTAGAATTTATAAATATATCAGTCAAATTCGTTATAAAACAGGAGAAAAAAATATTACAAATATTCGTACATTAGCTGCCATTATTCCATTAAAAGTGGAGCAAGAAACAGAAAGAGAAACAAAAACAGGAATTAAAAAATATATTTTAAATCGATTAAAGCCCGTTTTAACAAGAATTTGTAAAGCTTTTGATGTTTTGGTAGAATTTGGATATATTCTTCATTACGAAACAGAATATAATAAAGAGGAAGATACCTATTATTTAAGCTATGTTTTTAATCAGGAAAAAGACAATATTTGTCATATTTCCAGTTATTTTAAATCTAAAAATAAAAAGGAAATAGAACAAAAAAATAAAAAGCGAAATTCAGATATTGAGGAAGCAGAAGTAATTGAAAAGAGTAAAAAAACAAAAATAAAATCTTATGAAGAAGAATTTTCAGAAACAATTCTATCCTCTTTAGAATATCTTAAAAAAAATTCTTATATAAAGAATTTATGGAATCAAAGAAATGATAGAAAAATATCCAATCTTTTAAAAACAGAAGATGAAGCTTTTGTTGTGGATCTTTTATCTCGATTGGGACGGAGTTACAATGAAAATATTAAGGCCAGTATCAGTATTTATATGGACGGAATTATTAAAAAAATGAGGAAAGAAGAAAAGCAAATGGGAAATAATTTAACCCTATTTCCTATTAATTCTTTTAGCAATAGTAGTAATGTAGCAAAAACTAAAAAGCAGATTATTCAAAGCAGACCAATTTTAATACAGGAATCTTTGACTTGGAAAGAAGTGGAAAAGAAATTAAAAAAATTTTCCATAGAAGAACAAGAACAGATTGAAGAAAAAGCATTGGAAAAATATTATCAAGAAACGGGAGGAAATAAATCTTTTCTTTTAGATGCAAAGAAGAATAATCTTTCTCGTTATCATAAAATTATTTGCTCCTATGTGGAACAGGTATTGTTGGAATGGAGTGACAAATAATCCATTTTATGTTACAATATATAGTTGAATAAAGTGTTGTAAGAAAAAGGAGTTTTTATGAAAGAAGAAAAAGTAATCTTAAAAACGGAATTTATTACTTTAAACCAGCTCTTAAAATTAGTAGGTGCTTCTTCCAATGGTGCAGAAGCAAAATATATGATTTTGGATGGAAAGGTAAAAGTAAATGGAGAAATGGAAATCAGAAGGGGAAAAAAAATTCATGCTGGAGACTATGTAGAAGTGGCAGAAACAATATATAGGGTAGAATAAACAAAGATAACATTAGGAGGAAGTTTTGAGAGTTTTGTCAATTCAATATAATCATGTTCGAAACTTAAAAAATCAAAAAATATCATTTTGTGCTCCTATACAAGTATTTTATGGAAAAAATGGACAGGGAAAAACGAGCATCTTAGAAGCCATTTATTTTGCTGGAACAGGATTATCTTTTCGGACAAGGCATACTTCGGAAATGATAACTTATACAGAAGATGAGCTTTCTTGTTTCTTAGAGTATCAAGACCAGTTTTCTAAGAAATCTTTAGCAGTTTCCATAGAGAAAGATAAAAAATTCTTTTTTTTCTTAGGAAAAAAAATTTCACAGATGGAATTTTATGGAAATGTAAATATGATTTTTTATATTCCGGAAGATGCTATGCTCATCAATGGTTCTCCCAGTCTTCGAAGATTATTTATCGATCGAGAAATCTCTCAAACCGATTCTTTTTATTTACATCAATTGAAAAAATTTTCGCATTTACTAAAAATCAGAAATAAATATTTAAAAGAAAAATTATATGAAAATGAAGAATATGCTATTTATGAAAAAGAATTTGTGGAATGTGGCAGTTATTTGATAGAACAGAGAAAAAAATATATTCAGGAAATTTCAAATTTTGTAGAAAAAATATATCAGAATCTTTTTGATTCAGAAAAGAAGCTGAAAATATTCTATAAATCCTGTTTTAACTTAGAAAAGGTAAATTCTTTGTCGGAAATTCAAGAAGCATTTTGGAAAGAAATTACAAAAAAGAGAGAAAAAGAAATACAGTACAGTTTTTCTATGGTAGGACCTCATAAAGACGATTTTATTTTCTTATTAGAGGGAGAAGATGCAAAACTATATGCTTCGCAAGGAGAAAAAAAATCCATTATATTTTCTCTCAAACTATCTGAAATTGACATTCTTTCTAAGAATAAACAAGAGTTACCTATTGTTTTAATTGACGATGTGACTTCTTATTTCGATCGGCAAAGGTGTGAAAGCGTTTTAAAATATTTACAAGAAAAAAAAGTACAAGTTTTCATAACATCCACAGAAAGTTTAAATATAGATGCCAAGTATTATAGAATAGAAAAAGGAGAAGTCTATGAAATTATCAATTCATAAACTTTTTGACATTGTGCAGGAAGAATTTCAAAAGAATGTTCCTATGCAAGAAGCTTTTATAAGAGTGCATTGGGAGAATATAGTGGGAAAATACAGTAGGTATTCGGAAGTTTTGTGGTTTCGAGAAGGAAAGCTTTGTATTAAAGTATATAATTCTATGGCGTTGCAGCATATGTATATGAATAAAAATAAAATTTTAAATCAAATCAATGAATATATGAAAATCAAAAAAGTTGAGATTGAAGATGTGAAATATATATTGGAGGGAAAACATGAATAATTACGGGGCTCAAAATATTACAGTATTGGAAGGCTTGGAAGCAGTTCGAAAAAGACCTGGAATGTACATAGGAACAACATCAGCCAGGGGATTACATCATTTAGTATGGGAAGTGGTAGATAATTCTGTGGATGAAGCATTAGCTGGGTATTGTAATAGGATTACTGTAAGTATTTTGCCTGATAACATTATTCAAGTAGAGGATAATGGAAGAGGAATTCCAGTAGACATACATCCAAAATATGGAAAATCCGCTTTGGAAATTGTATTGACGGTATTACATGCTGGGGGAAAATTTGAAAATGATAACTATAAAGTGTCAGGAGGATTGCATGGAGTAGGAATTTCCGTCGTGAATGCTCTTTCAGAGTGGACTGAAGTTAAAGTAAAACGAGAAGGAAATGTATACTATCAAAAATATTTAAGAGGAAAACCGGTAGAAGATGTGAAAATAATTTCTACTTTGGAGGTTGGAGAAACAACAGGAACCATTGTTACTTTTAAACCGGATATAGAGATTTTTGAAACTGTTATTTTTGAATATGAAGTTTTACAGCATCGTTTAAAAGAACTGGCATATTTAAATCGTGGACTCGAAATTAATTTATTGGATTGTCGAAATGAAATAGGAAAAAAAGAAAGTTTTCAATTTGAAGGAGGAATTTCGGATTTTTTAAAAGAAGTCACTCGAGAAAATCAAACTCTCTTATCCAAACAAATTCATATTGAAGGACAGGCGGAACAAGTAGGAGTAGATATTGCTTTTACTTATACGACCGGTCAAAGTGAAGTTATTTATTCCTTTGTAAATAATATCAATACTACAGAGGGAGGCTCTCATGTGACTGGATTTCGAACTTGTTTAACAAAGGTTATTAATGATATTGGAAAAAGTCAGGGATTTTTGAAGGAAAAAGATGGAAAATTACAAGGAGGCGACATTCGGGAAGGAATTGTGGCTATTATTTCGGTCAAAGTTCCACAACCGCAATTTGAGGGACAAACAAAAACCAAATTAGGAAATTCTGAGGTTAATGGTATTGTGAATACTGTATTATCTACAGATTTAAAAATTTTTTTGGAAGATAATCCCAATGATACCAAATTGATTATAGAAAAAATCTTGAGTTCAAAAAAGGCACGAGAGGCTGCACAAAGAGCAAGAGAAGCAGTGTTAAGAAAATCCGTTTTGGAAGTCGGTTCTCTTCCCGGAAAATTAGCGGATTGTTCTTCTAAAAAGCCAGAAGAATGTGAGATTTTTCTTGTAGAAGGAGACTCTGCCGGTGGTTCAGCAAAACAAGGGAGAGATCGTTACTTTCAAGCTATTTTACCTTTGAAAGGAAAGATATTAAATGTCGAAAAAGCAGGATTGCATAAAGCGTTAGAAAGTGATGAAATTCGAGCTATGGTAACGGCTTTCGGAACAAATATCGGAGAGGAAAGTTTTGATTTGGAAAAATTGAGATATGGAAAAATTATTTTAATGACGGATGCCGATGTGGACGGAGCTCATATCAGAACCCTAATATTGACTTTCTTATATCGATATATGGTAGATTTAATTCATAATGGAAATGTTTACATTGCTCAACCCCCTCTGTACAAGGTTTCATTTGGAAAAAGTATTCGGTATGCCTATACGGATTCTCAATTGAAAGAAATGTTACAAGGAATGGAGGGAGAAAATAAAAAATATACCTTACAACGTTATAAAGGATTGGGAGAAATGAATCCGGAACAATTATGGGAGACAACCATGGATCCGGAAGCCAGATTACTCTTAAAAGTTTCTATTGATAATGCAAGAGAAGCGGATATGTTATTTGATAAATTGATGGGAGATAAGGTAGAACCTCGTCGAGAATTTATCCAGGAACACGCGGAGTATGTAAAGAATATTGATATATAATGACTATATAGTTATGTATACGAATAAAAATAAAAAAAGAAAAAAGAGGAGATATAAATGTCCAACATAAGTAATAGATACATAGAAGAAGAATTAAAAGAATCCTATTTAGACTATTCTATGAGTGTTATTGTCAGTAGAGCTCTTCCGGATGTTCGAGATGGATTAAAACCGGTCCATAGAAGAATTTTATTTGCTATGAACGAAATGGGAATGACGAATGATAAACCTTTTAAAAAATCCGCAAGAATTGTTGGGGAAGTTTTGGGAAAATATCATCCGCACGGAGATACTGCCGTATATAATACTATGGTTAGAATGGCTCAAGAATTCAATTATCGTTATATGTTAGTAGAGGGACATGGAAATTTTGGTTCTATTGATGGAGATTCCGCTGCAGCGATGAGATATACAGAAGCAAGGATGTCAAAAATAACGGCAGAATTACTTGAGGATATTGATAAAAATACCATCGACTTTCGTAAAAATTTTGATGATTCCTTAGATGAACCGACAGTATTGCCATCTAAACTGCCGCATTTACTATTGAATGGTTCTACAGGAATTGCTGTTGGAATGGCAACGAATATTCCGCCACATAATTTAGGGGAATTGGTGGACGGATCTTTGCAGTTAATTGATAATCCTAATATTTCCGATTTGGAATTGATGGAATACATTCAAGGACCTGATTTTCCCACAGGAGGAATTATCGACGGGAAGAAAGGAATTCGAGATGCTTATCTGACAGGAAGAGGAAAAATCAGAGTTCGTGGGAAAGTTAAAATTGAAGAAAATAAAAATGGAAAGTTTTTTATTATTATAGAAGAAATTCCTTATCAATTGAATAAAGCAACTCTAATTGAACGAATTGCTAATTTAGTAAAAGAAAAGAAAATTACGGGAATTGTAGACTTACGAGATGAATCAAATCGAGAAGGAATCCGAGTTGTTATTGAATTAAAAAAAGGCGAGGAACCTGAATTAGTTCTAAATAAATTATATAAATATACGGAGTTACAAAGTACTTTCGGTGTGATTATGTTAGCATTGGTCAATAATATACCTAAAATATTAACATTAAAACAAATGCTTTCGGAATATATTAAACATAGGTTCCAAGTCATTACCAGAAGAATTCTTTTTGATTTAGATAAAGCACAAAAAAGAGCCCATATTTTGCAAGGATATAGAATTGCTTTGGAAAATATTAACCGAATCATTGAAATGATTCGAAGTTCGAAAGATGCCAATCAAGCGAAAGAACAATTAATAGAAAAATATGCTTTCACTGAGATTCAAGCAAAATCCATTTTGGACATGAGATTACAACGACTAACCGGTTTAGAACGAGAAAAAGTAGAGGCAGAATACCAAGCTTTAGAAAAATTAATTGTAGAGTTGCAAGATATTTTATCTCACGATTCCAAAATTTATGATATTATGAAAAAAGAATTATTAGAAGTCAAAGAAGTTTATGGGGATAACAGAAGAACTCATATCGAAGAAGAAAGAATGGAAATTTTGCCGGAAGATTTGATTAAAGATGAAGAAATGATTATTACTTGTACGAATAAGGGTTATATCAAAAGAATTGAAGCAAATAAATATAAATCTCAAAATCGTGGAGGAAAAGGTGTTTCTGGTTTAAATACCATTGATGATGATGTGGTGGATAATATTTTAACTGCCTCCAATCTGGATACTTTGATGATCTTCACAGATAAAGGAAAAGTCTATAATATCAAAGTATATCAATTGCCTGAATTATCTCGACAATCACGAGGAAGACTGATTAGCAATATTTTACGTATTGGAGAAGAAGAAAAGATACGTGCTATTATTAAAACCAGAATTTTTGATAAAGAAAAAGAATTGATTTTTGTTACCAAGCAAGGGATTGTCAAAAAAACAAGTTTAGAAGACTTTAAAAACATCAATACAGGTGGTTTAATTGCCATCAAATTTAAAGAAGAAGATGACTTGATATACGTAGGTCTTGTAGAAGCGTCTGACAACGAAGTATTTATTGCGACTCGACGAGGATTTGCAGTTAGATTTCCAAATGATAATGTTCGACCGACCGGTAGAAACACTATGGGGGTCAAAGGAATTGAGTTACGAGAGAAAGATGAAGTGGTCTCCGCTCTTTTGATTAAAGAAAAAGAAATGGATATTTTAACCATTACAGAAAATGGATATGGAAAGAGAACGAAATTAGATGAATATCCTTCTCACCATCGTGGAGGAAAAGGAGTTATCAATTTACGTTGTAATGAAAAAACTGGAAATATTGTTTCTGTATTGTCAGCTTTTGATGAGGAAGAATTGGTTTGTATTACTTCGAATGGAGTTATTATTCGAACACCGATGCATTCTATTTCCAGATTTAGTAGAGCAGCTCAAGGGGTTATTATTATGAAAGTGGCATCCGATGAAAAAGTAGCTTCCATTGCGAGAATTAAAGCAGAAGAAAAAGAGGAAATATGAAAATTCTATTTATAACAGATTCTCATCGTCATTTTTCATTTTTGGTAGAAATGATGGAAAAAGAAAAACCAGAACGAGTCTTTGCTATGGGAGATTATACGAAAGATTTTGAGGAATTGTCTTATCTTTATTCTGAGATTCCTTTTGAGATTGTAAAAGGAAATTGTGATTTTTGGGATTCTCATTTTTCAGAAGAAAAAATAATTTTTTTGGAAGGAAAACGAATTTTTTTGACACATGGACATCTGTACGGAGTCAAGTCAAATTATAATTCTTTACGAAAAATGGGAAGAAAAATGAAGTGTGATATTATTTTATTCGGACATACACATCGTGAATTTTTGGAAGAAAAAGATATGATTTTAGCAAACCCCGGGGCAGCTCAGGATGGAAAGTATGGAATTTTAGATTTACAGAAAGAAAAAGTAGAAATAAAATTAAAAAGATTATAGGGATTTTGGAGGGAATTATGAAACAAGAAATACCGGCTTTAAGAGAAGAGGCCAAAAAAGAAATTGAACTTGTGAGTTCCTTAGGTCAATTGGATGAACTAAGAATCAAGTATATGGGAAAAAAAGGAAAGTTGACGGATTTGTCCAAAGGAATGAAAGATTTGTCTGTAGAAGAGAAACCTGTAATAGGACAACTAATCAATGAGGCAAAAAATGAAATATTAGAAGCTTTGGCTGAGAAGAATGCTAGTTTGGTAAAAGAACAGAGAGAAAAAAAATTAAAAGAAGAGATTATTGATATTAGTTTACCAAGCAGAAATCTTTCTCTTGGAACCGAGCATCCCATTACAGAAACGATGCATTTTATGAAAAATATTTTTACAAATATGGGATTTGACGTGGCTGATGGTCCTGAGATTGAATATGTCAAATATAATTTTGATGCTTTAAATATTCCTCAAACTCATCCATCAAGAGATTTGACAGATACTTTCTATATCAATCCAGAAGTAGTGTTAAGAACACAAACTTCTCCAGTTCAAATTCGATATATGTTGGAACATAAACCGCCCTTTAGAATGATTTGTCTGGGAAAGGTATATCGACCGGATTACGATGTCTCTCATACCCCTATGTTTCATCAAATGGAGGGCTTAGTCGTTGGAAATAATATTTCTTTTGCAGATTTGAAAGGGATTTTGACTAATTTTGTAAAAGAGGTATTTGGAGATCGAAGAGTTCGATTTCGACCTCATTTTTTCCCTTTTACAGAGCCAAGTGCAGAAATGGATGTGGAATGTAATATCTGTCATGGGGAAGGATGTAGGGTATGTAAAGGTAGTGGTTGGTTAGAAATTATGGGATGTGGAATGGTAGATCCTGAAGTGTTAAAGGCTGGGGGATATAATCCGGAAGAAGTGAGTGGTTTTGCTTTTGGAATGGGAATTGAAAGAATTGCCATGTTGCGATTAGGAATTGACGATTTACGAGCCTTTTTTGAAAATGATATTCGATTTTTAAAACAATTCTAAAGTTCTGGAGGAAAAGTTATGTTAATTTCATTAAATTGGTTAAAACAATATGTGGACTTAAAAGAAAATGTATTGGAATTGGAAAAAGCTTTGACAATGATTGGACAAGAAGTAGAGAATATAGAAGAGCAAGGAAAACATTTGGAACATGTTGTCATCGGAAAGATTATCGATTATCAAAGACATCCGAATTCTGAGAAGTTAACTTTGTTGCAAGTAGATATAGGAGAAGAAACTTTACAGATTATTTGTGGAGCCCAAAATCATAAATTGGGAGATAAAGTTGTTGTTGCAAAAATTGGAGCGATATTGCCGGGAAATTTCGAAATAAAAAAAAGTGAGATTCGTAAGGTGGACTCCTATGGAATGCTATGTTCCGAAGTAGAGTTGGGAATTGGAACGAATGCAGAAGGGATTATTATTTTACCAGAAGATGCTCCCATTGGAACGGAGTATAAGAAATACGCAAAATTGGATGATGTTGTTTTTGAGTTAGAAATTACTCCGAATCGGCCTGATTGCTTATCTTATTTAGGAATTGCCAGAGAAGTCGGTGCCTATTTTGAAAGAAAAATTAAATATCCTATGACAGTGATGGATGAAATTATTGATCAAGTATCAACCCAAGCTAAGATTACCGTGGAAGATAAAGAAAGATGTCATAGATATATGGGAAGATTGATTCAAAATATCAAGGTTGGAAAATCTCCGGAATGGTTAAAACAAAGAATTCAAAGCATGGGATTAAAATCGATCAATAATATCGTAGATATTACAAATTTTGTGATGTTTGAGTGTAATCAACCAATGCATGCTTTTGATTTTGATAAATTATCAGGAAATGAAGTGTTTGTACGTGCTGCTAAAGAAGGAGAAAGCATAGTTACCCTGGACGGAATCGAACGAGAATTAAATGGAGAATTGGTTATTGCAGATGCTGAAAAACCGATTGCGATTGCGGGAGTCATAGGAGGAAAGGCAACCCAGATAGATGAAAATACGAAGAATATCTTTTTAGAAGTGGCTTATTTTACTCCGGAAAACATCCGAAAAACTTCGAGGACTTTAGGAATTTTTACAGATTCTTCTTATCGAAATGAAAGAGGAATGGATCCAGAAGGGATTCCATATGCAATGGATAGAGCGGCATCATTAATTCAACAAGTGGCAGGGGGAGAAATTTTATCTAAACCTTTGGATAAATATCTTGTAAAACGAGAAATTGTAGAAATTCCTGTCAATATGGAAAAAGTCAATAAGTTTGTTGGAAAGACTTTGGATTTTGATATGGTAGGAAATATTTTAAGCAATTTAGAGATTTTAATCAAGCCTTATGGTCCCAATGCTTTATTAGTGACACCACCAAGTTATCGTGCAGATTTGACAAGACCTGCTGATATTTATGAGGAAATTATTCGTATGTATGGTTTTGATAATATTGAAGCAAAGATGCCAAAGGAAGATATTTCTGCCGGAAAGACAGCAGAAATATATTCATTACAGGAAACTTTGAAAAAAATTGTCACAGAAATAGGCTTACATGAGGTCATCAACTATAGTTTTATTCCTCTAAAAGCAAAACAGATTTTCCATTATGATCAACCGGTGTTGGAAATTCAAAATCCTTTAAGTGAGGATATGGCAATTATGCGTCCCAATTTACAGTATAGTTTATTGAGTAATGTCAGAGATAATTTGAATCGGAATCAATATGATTTGAGGTTTGGAGAAGTTGCAAAAACTTTTTCCAAGATAGAAGGAGAAGATTTAGCACAAGAGGATATTCACCTTGGAATGGTGTTGGCAGGACATAAGGACAAAACTTTGTGGACCACAGGAAAAGAAAGTTATGATTTTTACGATATAAAAGCTTATGTAGAAACGGTTTTAAAAGCTATAGGAATCCAAAATTATAACTTAGTAAGATCCGTTGATCCGAATTTTCATCCGGGAAGAAGTGCCGATATCCAAATTGGGAAGGATTGTGTAGGAAGTTTTGGGGAAATTCATCCGGATATCGCAGAGTTGATGGATATCAAAAAAGAACGAGTCTATTTGGCAGAATTAAATATCAGTAGAATGAAAAAATATGCTAAGAAAAAAATAGGATATGAAAAAGTAAGTAAATATCCTGCTGTTTTAAGAGATTTAGCTATTGTGTTGGATCAAGATGTTTTAGTGGGAGATATGATAAAGACAATTCAAAAGAAGCATCCTTTGATTGAACATATCGATATTTTTGATGTATATTACGGGGAAAATTTAGGAATAGGGAAAAAATCAGTTGCCATGAGTATCGTATTTCGAGATAAGAAGAGAACTCTTTCAGATATAAAAGTTGAGGAAAGAATTCAATCCATTTTAAAAATGATTCGAGAAAAATATCAAGGAGAAATTCGACAATAGCCATGAAATTAGTTGTAGGTTTAGGAAATCCGGGAAAAAAATATGAAAAAACTCGTCATAATGTAGGTTTTATGGCAATTGATTTATTTTTAAAAAAACATGCTATTTCAGGGGAGAAAGAAAAATTTTTATCCAAAGTATCAGAAACAATGATGAATGGAGAAAAAGTATATTTTTTAAAACCACAGACATATATGAATCTGAGTGGAAACGCTCTCCATGAAATAGTACAATTTTATAAAATTAATCCACTTGATGAAATCTTGGTAGTGTATGACGATAAAGATTTGCCTTTAGGAAAACTTCGATATAAACTCAAAGGAAGTTCTGGAGGGCATAATGGGATAAAATCAATTATTTCACAGATAGGACAGGAGTTTTGTAGAATCAAATGTGGAATTGGAAGTACAAAAGGAAATGTCGTTGATTTTGTCATTGGAGATTTTCAGAAATCGGAAGAAGAAGAATTACAATCTATGTTGGAACTTGCAGTGGAGGGAATAGAAGATTGGATTTTCAATAAAAATTCTAATAAAATGATGCAAAAATATAATAGGAGATAGTTGTTAAGGTCAAGTAAACACTTGGCCTTTTCGATTTCAGAAAATGAACACTTTTATAAAAAGGATGCTACAAAAAAAGTCATATATTTCAAGAATAACATTACGAAAAAAGTAAAGAATGCAATAAAAAATAAGAATTTACATTTTTTTTAATTTGTTAACTAATATTTAAAATTTTTATAGAATTTTAGAATGAAATGTGCTACACTTAATTTGTGGAAATTTAACTAGTTAAGAAAGGAGTGTTCATATGAAATTTTTTGGTTTCAGAGGCGGTGTTCATCCACCTGAAAATAAATTGCAAACTGAAACTTTTCCTGTGGAAAAACTGGAAGCACCTAAAATGCTGTATGTACCACTATTACAACATATAGGAGCGCCTTTGGATCCCATCGTAGCAGTGGGGGATCAAGTGTTGAAAGGACAAAAAATAGCAGATTCACAAGGTTTTTTGACTTCGCCGATTCACTCTCCAGTAAGCGGGACAGTAAAAAAAATTGAGGAAAGAGTTTTCCCTTTGATGGGAACCTGTAAATCAATTGTCATTGAAAATGACGGGCAAGAAACTTGGGCAGAACTTAGTAAAATTGAAAATTGGGAGACTGCTGAAGTAAAAGAATTATTAGCAATGATAAGAGAGAAAGGAATTGTAGGAATCGGGGGGGCAAGTTTTCCTACACATGTCAAATTAAATCCTCCCGCAGATACGAAGATTGACACTTTATTGTTAAATGGTGCTGAATGTGAACCATATTTGAATTCGGATAATCGTTTGATGTTAGAAAATCCTTCTTCTATTATAGAGGGGGTTAAAATTATCAAAAAAATCTTAGGAGTTTCCACAGCGGTTATTGGGATTGAAGAAAACAAACCGGAAGCAATTGCAAATATGAAAAAGGCTGCAGAGGGAACAGGAATTGAAATTGCTCCGTTAAAAACAAAATATCCTCAAGGAGGGGAAAAACAGCTGATTAAAGCTGTATTAAACAGAGAAGTTCCATCTGGAAAATTACCTTCCGCTGTGGGAGTTGTGGTGCAAAATACCGGAACGGCAGCGGCAATTTATGAAGGATTGGTACATGGAACTCCGTTGGTTGAAAAAGTAGTAACTGTTTCAGGAAAGGCAATTGCAACACCTAAGAATGTAAGAATTGCTATTGGAACTCCATTCTCTTACTTATTAGATGCGTGTGGAGTAGATCGGGAAAAAGTGGATAAACTGGTTATGGGAGGACCTATGATGGGAATGGCTCAGTTTTCAGAAGAAGCACCTGTCATCAAAGGAACTTCCGGTTTATTAGCTTTAACAAAAGAAGAAACAAATCCATATAAACCAAAAGCATGTATTGGTTGTGGAAAATGTGTGAGTGCTTGTCCTATGAGTTTGGAACCTGTTATGTTTGCGAGATTAGCTGCTTTCCAACAATGGGAAGGATTGCAAAATTATCATTTGATGGATTGTATTGAATGCGGTTCTTGTGCGTTCATTTGCCCAGCAAATAGACCATTAACAGAAGCAATCAAAATAGGAAAAGCAAAATTACGATCTATGAAGAAATAAAACGAAATGTAAGGAGGATAACGTGAGTAGCATATTAAAAATGGGGCCATCACCTCATATAAGAACTTCAGAAACAGTTGAATCTGTTATGTATGATGTCATTATTGCATTGATACCTGCATTTCTTGTTGCTGTTTATGTATTTGGACTAAGAGCAGTTATTGTTACAGGAGTAGCAGTATTAACATGTTTGGTAACAGAATATGTTTGTCAAAAAATAATGAAACAGGATATATCAATTTTTGATGGAAGTGCTGTATTGACAGGAATCTTATTTTCTTTTGTAATTCCTGTGATTATGCCACTACCTTATGTCATCATCGGATGCATCGTTGCCATTGCACTTGGAAAAATGGTATACGGAGGATTAGGACATAATATTTTTAATCCGGCTTTGGTAGGGAGAGCTTTTGTACAAGCATCTTGGCCGGTAGCAATCACAACATTTGCTTATGACGGTAGAACGGGGGCAACCATGTTGGATGCTATGAAAAGAGGCTTGGATATGAATACCGTCTTAATTGCTCATAGTGGAAATTTACATTTAGATGCTTTGATTGGAAAAATGGGTGGATGTTTGGGAGAAACTTCCGCGTTGGCCTTAATTTTGGGTGGATGTTATTTGGTTTATAAAAAGCAAATTGACTGGAAGGTTCCGGCAGTGATGATTGGAACGGTCTTTGTCATGACTTGGGCAATGGGAGCGGAAGATCCTATTATGCAAATCTTATCCGGAGGATTGATGTTAGGTTCTTTCTTCATGGCAACGGATATGGTAACCAGTCCTCATACGGATAAGGGAAGAATTGTATTTGCTTTTGGAATCGGATTTTTAGTTTCTTGTATTCGTATGAAGGGAGGATATCCGGAAGGAACGGCTTATGCAATTTTAATTATGAATGGAGTGGTGCCTCTAATCAATCGATATATTAGACCTAAAAAATTCGGGGAGGTGAAGACAAAAAATGAAAAATAAATTTGTACATTATGGAGTCGTACTATTTATTATTGCAGCAGTATCAGCAGGGATTCTAGCTGCCGTTAATGGATTCACGAGCCAAGTAATTGCTAACAATGCGATTCAATTGGTAACCGAAGCAAGAAAACAAGTATTACCAGCAGCGGCTTCTTTTCAAGAAGAAGAAGGAAAAGAAGTGGAAGGAATGATGTTTATTCCCGGATTTGATGAAGCGGGAGCGAACGTAGGATATGTTGTTTCCGTAGATCAAAACGGATATGCCGGAAATATCAATTTCGTATTAGGATTGGATATGGAAGGGAAAATCACAGGAATCAATATTATCAGCAGTGGAGAAACTCCGGGATTGGGAGCAAGAATCAATGAAGCGGAATGGCAGTCTCACTGGATTGGAGAAGACGACAGTCATGAATTTAATAAGGCAACGGATGCTTTTGCCGGGGCAACGATTTCTCCAAATGCTGTTTATACAGGGATGATGAGAACTATCAAAGCCTACAAAGCTGAGGTGATAAAATAATGGGAAATAAACTAAAAATTTTATTGGAAGGAATCTTTACAGGAAACCCGGTATTCGTATTGTTACTAGGATTATGTCCAACTTTGGGAACAACGACATCGGCGATCAACGGGTTTTCTATGGGAGTGGCGGTTATTGCCGTATTAGCTTGTTCGAATGTTTTAATTTCTTTGTTTAAAAAGTGTATTCCGGATCAAGTTCGGATTCCGGCTTTCATTATGATTATTGCGTCTTTGGTTACCATTGTTGACATGGTAATGAATGCATATACACCTGATTTGTATAAGGTATTGGGATTGTTTATTCCTTTGATTGTGGTGAACTGTATCGTATTAGGAAGAGCGGAAAGTTTTGCTTCTAAAAATTCTGTCTTTGATTCTCTATTGGATGGAATTGGAACCGGAATAGGATTCACTTTATCTTTAACCTTATTGGGAACTATTCGGGAAATTTTAGGAAATGGATCTGTGTTTGGAATTTCTATTTTCCCGGAAGGATTTACTCCTGCATTGATTTTCATCTTGGCACCCGGTGGATTTATGACAATCGGGGTGGTTTTAGCCATCATCAATGTTGTGAAAGCAAAGAGAGGTGAAAAGAAATGAGTATAGGAAGTATTTTTGGAATTATTATTAGTTCTATTTTTATCAATAATATTATCTTTGCGAAGTTCTTGGGATGTTGTCCTTTCATGGGAGTTTCTAAAAAAATTGATGCATCTTTAGGAATGGGAATGGCAGTAACTTTCGTTATTACCATAGCTTCGGGAGTTACTTGGTTAGTGTACTGGTTTATTTTGGAACCGATGGGCTTAGCTTATTTGCAAACCATTGCTTTTATTTTGATCATTGCTTCTTTGGTGCAATTCGTAGAAATGGCGATTCAAAAAACATCGCCAAGCTTATATAAAGCTTTAGGAGTATTTCTACCATTAATTACTACAAACTGTGCGGTATTAGGGGTAGCAATTATCAATATTCAAGCAAATTATAATTTTATTGAAACCTTAATCAATGGGTTCTCTGTTGCAGTTGGATTTTCTCTGGCATTGATTTTGTTAGCGGGGATTCGAGAAAGAATAGAATATTCAGCAATACCAAAGGCATTTCAAGGAATACCAATCGCCTTTTTGACAGCTAGTTTATTGGCAATGGCATTTATGGGATTCAGTGGAATGAAAATTTAAGTAGAAAGAAAACTTGGAGGTTAGTATGGAAGCGATTGTAATAGCCATAGTTATCTTAGGGATAACAGGCTTGGCGATGGGATTATTCTTAGCTTTTGCTGCTAAGAAATTCGAAGTGCAAATTGATCCCAAGATAGAAGAAATCATTGGTATCCTTCCGGGAGCAAACTGTGGAGGTTGTGGTTATCCAGGATGTTCAGGATATGCCAGTGCAATAGTGGAAGAGGGAGCAGCCATGACTCTATGTTCTCCGGGAGGGGCGGCAGTAGCTGCTAAAATTGGAGATATTATGGGAGCATCTGTGGATACTTCTGGTGAGAAAGTGGTAGCAAGAGTTCTTTGTCAAGGAGATAATACTTTCTCTAAAAAACGTTTTGATTTTGATGGAGAATTGAAAACTTGCTCTGCAGTAACCTTATATGCAGGAGGAGATAAATCCTGTAAATATGGTTGTTTGGGATACGGAGATTGCGAAAGAGTTTGTCCTGTGGGAGCGATTGTAGTCAATGAAAAAGGAATCGCCTCTGTGGATGAAGAAGCTTGTATCTCTTGTGGATTATGTGTGAAAGCATGTCCAAAGAGTGTCATTACTATGACACCGGTAGCGAAAAAGGTAACTGTAAAATGTATGTCCAAAGATAAAGGTGGAGATGCTAAAAAAGCTTGTGGAATTGCTTGTATTGGATGCTTTATGTGTCAACGAACTTGTCCGTTTGGAGCCATTGAAGTAAGCAATAATTTGGCAAAAATTGATCCGGCAAAATGTAAGAATTGTCAACTTTGTGTAGTGGTATGTCCTACCAAAGCAATTTATACCGGATTAAACAGACCACTACCTAAAAAACCGGAACCGAAGAAGCCTGCTCCAAAACCTGCTGCACCGAAGCCAGAGGCTGCTACTCCAGTAACAGAAGTGAAAAAAGCTGTAGAAGTCGAAAAAGTGGAAGCTGTAAAAGCAACAGCGGAAAAGGCAGAAGTTTAAAAGAATATAGAAGAATTAAAAAGGCTATCTCAAAATGTATTGTTCCCTTACCTTGTATCCAAGAGTTTGGGGTAGTACATAGAGATGGCTCTTTTTTGATTTTTTGGGTTCTTTGTCAAATCGTGTTGATGAAGAGTAGAATATGAAATTTTCAAGAGAGTTTTTAGAGAATATCTTTATTTTTTACTTAAAAGATGGAATTTATATTTCTACATGATATAATAGAAAGAAATAAAGAAAGAGAGGTGTAAACAATGTCAAAGAAAATACCAATAGGAATCAGTAATTTTAAAGTACTCAGAGAAAATGGATATTACTATTTTGATAAAACAAAATTTATTGAAAGTGTCATAGAACAATTTGGGAAATCTTTACTTTTCACAAGACCAAGAAGATTCGGAAAAACTTTGAATATGTCTATGCTTGGATATTTTTTTGACATAGTGAATGCCGAAGAAAATAGAAATTTATTTAAAGATTTGTATATTGAAAAAACAGATAGTTTTAGATGTCAAGGACAGTACCCTGTAATTTATATTTCTTTAAAAGATTTAAAATTAGATTCATTTGAAGAAACGATTGAGGAATTAAAAAATTTAATCGCTGAACTTTATGAGGAACATCTTGATATACTAGAAAATTTAAGCAGTTTCAATCGAGATATTTTTAATCATATATTAACGAGAAATACGAATATGGTTGAACTTAGAAACTCTTTAAAGTTTCTTTCAAAAATTTTAAAAGATTACTATGGAAAGAATGTAATTTTAATCATAGATGAATATGATACTCCAATAGTGTCAGCCTACGAATATGGTTATTATGAGGAAGCTATTACCTTCTTTAGACCTTTTCTAAGTTCAGTGTTAAAAGACAATGAATACTTACAAATGGGAGTGATGACAGGAATATTAAGAGTAGCAAAAGAAGGAATATTCTCAGGACTTAATAATCTTTCCGTTTATACTATTTTAGATAATGACTATTCAGAGTTTTTTGGTTTAACGGAAATGGAAGTAGAAAAATCTTTAACTGATTATCAAATGGATTATAGAATGGATGATGTGAAAGAATGGTATGACGGATATCAATTTGGAGATAGTGAGATTTATAACCCATGGTCAATTTTAAATTTTTTATCCAGCAAAAAACTAGAGAGTTACTGGATAAACACATCAGATAATTATTTAATCAAAAAAATATTAAATAATAGTGATGATATTTTAATAGAGGAATTAAGAGAACTATTTAATTATCAATTTCTTGAGAAATCTATTGATAAATCATCAAATATGGTAGACTTGAGGAACAAAAAAGAAATATGGCAACTTTTACTATTTAGTGGATATGTAACAATTGAGAAGAAAACAGAAACTACTCCAGATTCCTATTCATTGAAGATAGTGAATAAAGAAGTCCATAATTTCTTTAAAAAGACATTTATAGATAGCTACTTGGCTGATGAAAGTCTGTTTACTAAAATGATGATAAGCCTTTTTGAGAAAAATTTAGAAGCATTTGAGAAGTCTTTACAAAAAATTTTACTTTTAAGCTTTAGCTACTATGATGGAGGCAAAGAAGAAAAATTTTATCATAATTTAATACTTGGAATGATTTTGTATTTAGATAGAAGATATAAAGTTTGCTCAAATAAGGAAATTGGTCTTGGTCGATATGACATTGTATTAGAGCCTAAGCATGGAAAGGATACAGCGTATATCTTTGAATTTAAAGTTGCAAAGGCTAGGGAAGGCTTAGAAGAGAAAGCCAAGGAAGCCTTAAAGCAAATAAAAGAACAAAAATATGATGTTGATTTAAAAGCAAAAGGATACAATATTTTATATGTTGGAATGGCTTTTTGTGGAAAAGAAGTTAAAGTAAAGTATTTATAATAAATAGAAAAATAGAAAATTTAATTGTAAATGAAGATAGATACAACTAACTTTATTTATAGGTATATTTTTCTTAAAAAAGAATGTTTTTGATATTTTTTCCTGAAAATATTGCTTTTTGTGGAGAGAGTGATATAATTTAATTAATCATTATAGAAAGGGGAGAATGAAATGCTACTACAATTTTATTTTTCAAATTATAGATCTTTTGAAGGAGAAGTAATCTTTTTTTAATGAGAAATATTTTACTTGCCTTTACAGATAAAGAAAAAAATAAAAATAATGCTCAATTAATATTTACAACTCATAATACGATATATATGGATTTACTAAGAAGGGATGAAATATGGTTTGTATAGAAAATCTAGGAGTATCAAGCTTATATTCTTTAGACGATATTACAAATGAGAAAGGAGAAAAAGTTCGTAAAGATTCTAACTATACCTAAAAAATTTATTAGGGTGGGATTAGTGTTGAAAAGAAAATAATAGACTAAGTAAAAAACGTGAAGCTAGAAAGAAAATTTCTTAAAAAACAGGAGCATACCTTATCGTGACAGATGCCGAAAAAACTGAAAAGAATTATTTTGAAGGAATAAGAAATATTATTCCAGAAGCACTAAAAAATGATTTACAAATAAAAGTCTTTTCTAATAAATCTTTAGCAAAAATAATTGATTTCGCAGCTGAAGAACGGAACAAAGATGAGATGTTTCGAAAGATCTGGCTTGTTTTGATAGAGATGAAGTAAAGAATTTTGATAGTCTTATAGAAGAAACCAAGAATTCAAAAATGAATGTTGGTTGGTCTAATCCTTGTTTCGCGATTTGGTTAATGGCATATTTAAAGAATCTCGAAAATATAAGTCATTTACAAACTTGTTGCTCAAAATTTGAGAAAATTTACATTGAAAAAACAAGGAAAAATAAATATGAAAAATCAGAAGAAAAAATTTATGATATTCTTCTTGAGTTTGGAGATGAAGAAAAAGCAATAGAGAAAACTAGGATAAAATATTACAATAGTAAAAAGGAATACAGGATTCTCAGTAAAATGATTGGGTGTACAATTGTTTATAAGTTGGTTGAAGAATTAAAAAGGAAGATAAATTGTGTATAGTTTTTTAAAGGATGTGTTTTTTTGAAAAAGGGTTCAGAATGGATAAGAGTAGATTTACATGTTCATACAAAAGGGACTAAAAAAATGATCAATTTAACTCAAAAGATATGGATGGATTTTATCAATTATTTTTTAGGAAAGCATTTGAAAATAACATAAAAATAATAGGGGTTACAGATTATTTTAATATAGAAAATTACGAGAAAGCGTATGAATATTTAAATAAATTACGATATGATAAAAATTTATCTGAAAGTGAATCTGAATTTTATAAAGCATTATTATTAATACCTAATATTGAACTTAGAATACCTCTAGTTACTAAGAAAGGAAAATTAATTAATATTCATTGTTTATTTGATTTTGTACTTTGAAAAGATTACTAAAAGGTGGTAAAAATTCTTAAAAATTTTACAATAGCTAGGACTATTGAGAAATATTAAGTTGTATTAGAATTTGTTATAAAAACTTAGATTAGATAAGATTAAAATTTAAAGAAATTCTATATTTGTGGTATAATCTTAAAAAGAAAGAGAGGTGTTTTCTTTGAAAGAAACAAAAGGCTTACCCAATGGAATTAGTAATTTTAAAGTATTGAGAGAGAAAAATTACTATTACGTAGATAAAACTGCTTTCATAGAAGAATTGCAACAAGAAATTGGAAAAACAATTCTATTCACAAGACCTCGTCGTTTTGGGAAAACCTTAAATATGTCGATGTTACAATATTTTTGGGACATTCAAAATACAGAAGAAAATAGAAAGTTATTTCGAGACTTAGAAATAGAAAATTCTCCTTATATGGCAGAACAAGGAAAATATCCTGTCATTTATCTTTCTTTTAAGGACTTAAAAAGTAAATCATGGGAAGATTGTTTAGAAGATATAAAACTATTCATTCAAAGTCTCTTTTATCAATACAGACATATCTTACCAAAATTAGATTCCTTTGCAGAAGCAAGATTTTCTAAGTGTATTCATGGAGATTCTAATCTCGCTGAATTAAAATTTTCCTTAAAATTTTTAACGGAGCTCCTTTCATCTCACTACCAAATAAAAGTAGTGCTACTGATTGACGAATATGATACCCCTATCATATCTGCTTATGAGAATGGGTACTATGAAGAAGCCATTTCTTTTTTTAGAACGTTCTACAGTGCCGCTTTGAAAGATAATGAATATTTACAAATAGGAATCATGACAGGCATTTTACGAGTGGCAAAAGAAGGAATTTTTTCAGGCTTGAATAATTTAACCGTGTATAGTATCTTAGATGAAAAATATTCCTCTTATTTCGGACTTACGGAAGAAGAGGTGGAACAGGCTTTAAAGTACTATCATATGGAATACAATACCCAAGAAGTGAAAGAATGGTATGATGGATATCAATTTGGAAATACGGAAATTTATAATCCATGGTCGATTATCAATTATATTTCCAATCAAAAATTAGATGCTTATTGGATTAATACTTCCAGCAATGGAATGATCAATCAAATATTAGAAATGGCAGGAAGAGCAGGAAGTAGTGTTTTTCAAAAACTAGAAATCTTATTTCAACAAAAAACGATTACTCAACGAATCAATAAAGGCTCTGATTTTCACGATTTGGTAAATATGGATGAAGTATGACAACTCTTTCTACACAGTGGATACTTAACTGTAGATGATAAAGAGCAAGAGAATATGTATGAGTTACGCATTCCTAATAAAGAAGTCCATAGTTTCTTCCAAGAAAGTTTCATCCAAAAATTCTTGGGAAACTACACCACTTTTCATTCTTTGATTCGCTCTTTAGAAAATGGAAAAGTGGAAGAATTAGAACAAGCATTAGGAGAAATCTTACTCTCTTCTGTGAGTCATTTTGATTTAAGCAAGGAAAGTGAAAAGTTCTATCATGTATTTATAATTGGATTAGTAGCAATTCTACAGGAGAGATACTATATCAAATCGAATCGAGAAAGTGGGGAAGGAAGATATGACCTTTCTTTAGAGCCAAGAGATAGAAGAAAAGCCGGATTACTTTTAGAATTTAAAGTAGCCAATTCAGAAGGAGAGTTGGACAAGAAAGCAAAAGAAGCTTTAGAGCAAATAGAAAGCAAGAAATATGCTACAGAAATGAAGGAAAGAGATATTTTAAATATTTTAGGATTGGGAATCGCTTTCTATGGGAAAAAAGTAAAAATAGCTCGGAAATCTTTATAAAAAGTTTCATTATTTAGAAAAAAATCAGATGAAAATCACTGATTACCAGTCATTTGCAATTCTCAAAACATTAATTTCTTTACAAACGAATACACAAATGCATCCCACAAATATTATATTTGTGGGATTTTTAAAACATACTGTCAACAATAGGAAAAAGTGCTGCACCGATTAAACTGGAATTTTCGTGAAAAGAAGAGAAAACAACCGTGTCTCTTCCACGGAAGAAGATATGTCCCGAATGATAAATCTTATCTAAGAGCTTTGTATAAAGATAGTCTTGAAAATCACATATCATTCCGCTGATAATAATTTTTTCAGGATTGGACAGAAAAAGAAGATTTTGAATCCCGGCAGCCAAATATTCAAGATATTCATCCAACAGTTGCTTTCCTTCCTCCGTCTCTCGATATTCATCTTGGAAAAAAGTTTTAATTTCCGTTATTTCCGGAAAGACTTCCTGAACATCTTGCAACAAGGCTTTGATAGAAATATAACTTCCCAAGCACCCTTTACTCCCACAGTAACATTTTCTTCCATGTTGATGGACTATCATATGATGGATTCTTCCCGCTTTAAAGTAAAAGTTTCTGTCTTGTTCTCGGCGGACGAAATGGGAACTTCCTATATTTTTGTTGATAGTCAAAACCGTGAATTCTGAAAGATTTAAATATTTTCCCAATACTGCTTCCGCAATCGCAGAGAGGTTGGATTCATTTTCAATATAAATGGGATAGGGAATATTTTTTTGTAGCTCCTGTAAAGCTACAAAAGAAGAAAAATGATTGATTTTAAATTCAATCATCTTGCTTTCCTGATTAAAAATTCCCGGAATTGAGATGCCGATTCCTACTATTTTTTCTCTTTTTTCTTTTTTTATTTGTTGAATAAACAGGCAGATAGTACTTTCCAAAAAAGAAATCATATCTTTTGGCGGAGATGATAGTTTGACTTTAGAATGACACAGAGCTTTTCCTACACTGTTGGTAAATATGAGATATATATACTCTTCGGAAATCCGCACTCCGATAGAATAGCAAAAATCATGATTGTAGGTATATTCCATACCTTTTCTTCCCACACCGTGAGAATGTTTTCTAGATTGGATTAACATATCTTTTTCCAGAAAGTCTTCCAAGATACGTTTGACGGTTGGAAATGTTAAATTCAAACTTTGACATACTTCAGCAATAGAAAAACCTTGTTTTCGATTATATATATATTCAAAAATAATAGTTTCATTATTTTTCTTGATTTCCTTTTGATACATAATTTCCTCCTCCTTCTATTCTATTATACATCAAATTGTTAAAAAAGAGATAAATTTTTTCGAAGAAAAAATTAAAAAAGATATTGATTTTCATATAAAAATGAGGTAAACTTAAATTATTAAAGTGATTTTAAAAATAACTTTACATTGTCTAGGAGGTGTTGTTAATTTGGAATTAGTATTAGGAAGCAACAAGATTACTTTGGAAGATTTAGTGAATGTGACACGACGGGGATATAAAGTTAAAATTTCGGAGGAAGCCTATGAAAAAATTGATCGGGCAAGAGCTTTGGTTGATAAGTATGTGGAAGAGGGAAAGGTTTCTTATGGAATTACAACCGGTTTTGGAAAGTTTGCTGAAGTGACCATTTCAAAAGAAGAGACTGGGCAATTACAAAAAAATATTATTATGAGTCACTCTTGTAGTGTGGGAAATCCGATGCCGGAAGATATTGCCAGAGGAATTGTTTTATTGAGAGCCGTGAATTTGGCAAAAGGATATTCGGGTGTCAGAAGAGTGATAGTGGAAACTTTGGTGGATATGTTAAACAAAAACGTAACTCCGTGGATCCCTGAAAAAGGCTCTGTCGGATCCTCCGGGGATTTATCTCCATTGGCACATATGTCTTTGGTATTATTAGGAATGGGAAAGGCCTATTATGAGGGAGAATTATTGGATGGAAAAACAGCCATGGAAAGAGCGGGAATTCCAATTTTACCATCTTTATCTTCGAAAGAGGGCTTGGCTTTGACCAACGGAACACAATCTTTGACTTCTGTCGGAGCCCACGTCCTATACGATGCGATAAACTTGTCAAAACATCTTGACATTGCCGCTTCTATGACGATGGAGGGCTTACATGGAATTATAGATGCTTATGATGCAAGAATTGCAGAAGTAAGAGGACAAGAAGGACAAATACGAACAGCAGAGAATATGAGAAAAATTTTGGACGGAAGCCAAAATGTTACCAAACAAGGAGAGGAAAGAGTTCAAGATTCTTATGTCTTGAGATGTATTCCTCAAATTCATGGAGCCAGCAAGGATACTTTGGAATATGTAAAACATAAGGTAGAAATTGAAATCAATGCCGTAACAGATAATCCACTAATTTTTGTGGATACGGATGAAGTAATTTCCGGAGGAAACTTCCATGGACAACCTATGGCATTGCCATTTGATTTTTTAGGAATTGCTTTGGCGGAAATGGCAAATGTTTCGGAACGAAGAATTGAAAAAATGGTAAATCCCGCTATTAATCACGGATTACCGGCATTTTTAGTGGAAAAGGGCGGATTGAATTCCGGATTTATGATTGTACAATACAGTGCAGCTGCTTTAGTATCGGAAAATAAAGTATTGGCTCATCCAGCTTCTGTCGATTCGATTCCTACTTCTGCGAACCAAGAAGACCATGTGTCTATGGGATCAATTGCGGCAAAAAAATCAAAAGATATTTTGGAAAATGTAAGAAATGTGATTGGAATGGAATTGATTACCGCCTGTCAAGCCATTGATTTGAAAGGGGCAAAAGAAAAATTATCCAAAGTAACACGAGCTGCCTATGAGGAAGTGAGAAAACAGGTTCCTTATGTAGATGTGGACAGAGAAAGCTATGTGGACATCCATAAGGCGGAAGAAATTATTAAGACAAATGTGATTGTAGAAGCAGTAGAAAAGATAGTAGGAGGGATGTATTAATATGAAAAATCAAGATATATTTCATGCTATGACAATAAAATTAGAAGCTTGTGATATTCCGAAAGAAATTCCTAAAATGGATCCCAGTATTCGAAGAGCTCCTAAAAGAGTGGTAGCATTAACGGAAGATGATATTAAACTGGCGTTAAAAAATGCTTTACGTTATATTCCGGAAGAGTTTCATGAAATGTTGGCTCCCGAATTTTTGGAAGAATTGATGGAACATGGAAGAATTTACGGATATCGTTTTCGACCGGAAGGAAGAATTTATGGAAAACCGATTGAAGAATACAAAGGGAATTGTACGGATGCGAAAGCAATTCAAGTGATGATTGATAACAATTTGGATTTTGCCATTGCCTTATATCCTTATGAATTGGTAACCTATGGAGAAACAGGACAGGTTTGTCAAAACTGGATGCAATATCGATTGATCAAAAAATATTTGGAACATATGACACAAGATCAAACTTTGGTTATGGCATCAGGGCATCCGACCGGATTGTTCCATTCCAATCCCTATGCTCCGAGAGTGATTATTACGAACGGACTTATGGTAGGTTTGTTTGATGATTATGACAACTGGGCAAGAGGGGCTGCTATCGGAGTGACCAATTATGGACAAATGACGGCGGGGGGTTGGATGTATATCGGACCGCAAGGAATTGTACACGGAACCTATTCTACGATTTTAAATGCGGGAAGATTGTTCTGCGGAGTGCCGGCAAATGGAGATTTACAAGGAAAATTATTTGTGACTTCAGGACTGGGAGGAATGAGTGGAGCTCAAGGAAAAGCAGCCGTGATTGCAAAAGGAGTTGCCATTGTAGCGGAGGTCGATATTTCCAGAATTCATACTCGTTTGGAACAGGGTTGGGTCAATCGAATTGCAGAAAGTCCGGAGGAAGCCTTCCAAATTGCCCATGAAAAATTAGTGGCAAAAGAGGCCTATGCGATTGCGTTCCACGGTAATGTTGTTGATTTATTGGAATATGCCGATGCACACAATGAGCATATCGATTTATTGTCGGATCAAACTTCCTGTCATGCTGTGTATGACGGAGGATATTGTCCGGTAGGAATTTCTTTTGAAGAAAGAACGAGATTGCTGGCGGAAGATAGAAAAACATTCCGGGAATTGGTGGATAAAACCTTAAAACGTCACTATGAAGTGATTAAGAGATTAACATCCAAAGGAGTGTACTTCTTTGACTATGGAAATTCTTTCTTGAAGGCAATCTATGATACGGGAATTAAAGAAATTTCTAAAAATGGAAGAGATGACAAGGCAGGATTTATTTTCCCATCCTATGTGGAAGATATTTTAGGACCGGAATTATTCGACTATGGATATGGACCTTTCCGATGGTGCTGTTTATCCGGAAAGCATGAAGATTTACTTAAGACAGACCATGCAGCTTTGGAATTGGTGGACCCGAACAGAAGATATCAGGATCGGGATAACTATGTATGGATTCAAGACGCGGATAAAAATAATTTAGTGGTAGGAACACAATGCAGGATTTTCTATCAAGATGCGATGAGCAGAACAGCCATTGCCTTAAAATTCAATGACATGGTTCGAAAAGGAGAAATCGGACCGGTTATGTTAGGAAGAGATCACCATGATGTATCAGGAACGGACTCTCCATTTAGAGAAACGTCCAATATCAAAGACGGAAGTAATATTATGGCGGATATGGCGACCCAATGTTTTGCAGGAAACGCTGCTCGTGGAATGACCATGGTTGCTCTTCATAATGGAGGAGGAGTTGGAATCGGAAAATCTATCAACGGCGGTTTTGGAATGGTTTTAGATGGAAGCTTGCGAGTGGACGAAATTTTGAAACAAGCAATGCCTTGGGACGTTATGGGAGGAGTTGCCAGAAGAGCTTGGGCAAGAAATCCTCATTCTATTGAAACTGTGATGGAATATAATCGCAAGAATCAAGGAACAGACCACATTACCTTGCCTTATATCGCTTCTGACGATTTAGTCAATGGATTGGTAGAAAAGTTTTTGAAAAAGTAGAAACAACAGTTTTTTCCTGTCAGTATGTCGGTTAAGAACAAATTTTGTGGGAAGAAGAAGTCTACTATCATGAGCTGAAATATGGGAGGATTCAAAGTGTTGAATCCTCTTTTCCATAATAAAATTTTATAACACGGGAACAGGAGGGATGCAATGAGTAAAAATAAAAATGTAGCGATGAGTAAATTTATTTTTTGTAGTTTGTTTGGTATTTTTATGTTTTTTGTTCCGATTTCCATAGAAGGAAAGAGTTCCATTCCTTTGGATCATATCGTAAGTTGGATTTTAAAGATTCCTTATTACAGAGAGACTTATGGTTTGATTTTGTGCTTTCTGGGAGTGATTCTTCCGTTTTGGAAAGGAACATGGAATAAAAGTAGAGTGAAAATGATATTTTCTATCATAAACATTGCCGCTCTTCCTTTTATTCTCATGGCAGTCTTTCATATAGGACCGGAAGCCTTGTTGGAAAAGGATATGATACCGTTTATCTATTCTAAAATTGTTGTTCCTGTGACGACAATTGTCCCTGTCGGTTCTGTATTTTTGGCATTTATTATTTCTTATGGATTAATGGAGTTTGTTGGAGTTTTCATGCGACCTATTATGAAACCGATTTTTAAAACTCCCGGACGTTCTGCAATTGATGCGGTTGCTTCCTTTGTGGGGTCGTATTCTATTGCTCTTTTGATTACAAACGGTGTCTATCGGGAAGGAAAATATACTTCGAAGGAAGCCTGTATTATTGCAACGGGATTTTCCACCGTTTCAGCAACTTTTATGATTATTGTGGCAAAAACTCTTGGTTTTATGGAGAATCATTGGTTAGCTTATTTTTGGACCACCGTTTTTGTTACCTTTTTGGTAACAGCCATTACTGCCAGGATTTATCCTCTATCTCAAAAATCGGATATGTATTTTCAAGGAATTCAAGGAAATATTGAGCAAGATGTACCTAAAAATAAATGGAATATTGCTTTACAGGAAGCAATACGGGTTAGTGAAAATGCTCCCACTATTCTTGAAAATACAAAAATAAATTTGTTGGAAGGCTTTAAATTAGCATTCAATATGGCTCCTTCCTTAATGGCTGTTGGAACCTTAGGACTTATTTTAGCAAAATATACTCCTTTATTTGATGTTGTCGGATATATCTTCTATCCTTTTACTTTACTGATTGGAATATCAGAACCATTACTAGCAGCAAAGGCTCTTGCCATGAGTATTGCGGAAATGTTTTTACCGGCAGTTCCTGTTGCGGAAGCGTCTATGGCAACAAAGTTTATTGTAGGTGTAAGTTGTGTATCGGAAATACTGTTTTTTAGTGCCTCTATTCCCTGTATGTTATCTACAGATATTCCATTAACAATGAAGGATTATTTTATCATTTGGTTTGAGAGGGTCGCTTTGTCCATTCTTATTACCGCTCCTTTTGCTTATTTGATTTTCGGGTGAGAATGGGACTGAGTTAAAAAAGTTGGGTATATTTGATGTAAGTTAGCAATAAGGATTTACCCCTGTAAGAATCAGGAGTGAATCCTTTTTCTTCTTTTAATGGTTTTATTTTATCTTTTTCAGAGGATGTCTTATCGCTTTTTGTTTGAGAGAATCTCATTTTTTAAAAATGGAAATCCAAAAAATAGGGGAAGTTTTTTAATAAAAAAATTAAATACTTCTATTTTAAATTGTTATATATACTATATAAAATATATAAAATATTAGATAGTTTTAGTATGGATAATCAAAAAGGGAGGGATTTATGAAATACAATTTAGAAAAAGATTTAAAAAGATGGTTGAAAAGGAAAGCCAGTATATCTTTGGCAAGCATTGTTGTTTTTGCAATTAGCGGAAGTGTGGCGTTTGCTGCAAATTCAACATTAGAGGGAGAGAATACATTTACCGGAAATAATACTTTTAAAGGAGAAAAACAAAATAGTACCTTTACAGTGGAAGTAAAAGGAAAAGCAACAGAGGGTGCAGGACTTGAAAATGAAGATAGTATGGTGAAATATACTTTGACCAATGTGGGAAGTTACACAAGAGCAGATGGGAAGAAGAAAATTCATAATGAGATTAAGAAAAGAGGGAAATTATACAGTGACAATCCTGAAGATCAAATTGTATTTCATACTTTAGATGATACAGGTAGTCATCTTGTAGCAAGAGGAGCAAAGAAAGAAGGAAATGATAAAGTTACAATCCATACTAAGATTTTCGATGATCAAAATAAGGAAATTGCATCCCAAACATTTCACTATGACGGAATTTATGTAAAAGCCATGCAAGATAAAAAAATTCATAACAGCATAAATGGAGGTATTGAATTTGAATTAAGTAAAAATGGAAGTTATACGACTGCAAAGAAAGAAAATAATATTGTGAATAAAGTGGAAGATAGTGTTGTGACTCGTTTAAATAAAGATGGAAGTAGTATAACTGCTGAGAAAGGAAAGTACATTGCAAGTGAACTAAAAGAAGGGGGAATTCATAAATTAAGTGATACTGGTGTTTTCACAAAAGCATACAAAGGAAATAAAATAATAAATGAAGTGGAAGGTGGAGCAAAGTTAGTAATGGATGAGACTACTTCCAAATTTACGAAAGATTTGTATGTAGGAAATTTAGTTTGGAGAGATACAAGTGCTAAAAATAATGAATTGATTATAGGAAATGAAAAGAATACAGCAGTAGGAAAATTATCTGTAGCAATTGGGTTTGATAACGATGTAGAAGGAGAAAATTCTACAGTAGTAGGAAGTTCGAATATAGTAAAAGGGAAACAATCTTCTGCTTTTGGAAACAATAACTCTATCGAAAAAGGAACAGAAAATAACTTTATTTTAGGAAGTAATATTAAAATAAAAGGAAATATCAAAAATTCTATAGTACTTGGAAAAGATTCTACGATTGAAGAATCTAATGTAGTGTCTATTGGAGCAAGCGGAAAAGAAAGAAAAATTGTTCATGTTGCTGCAGGAGTTGCAGATACCGATGCTGTCAATGTAGGCCAATTAAAGAAGTATAATGCAGATTTGGAAAAGAAAGGATTAAACTTTGCCGGAAATCATGGCACAAGCAACAAACAATTGGGAGACACTATGTCTATCAAGGGAAAAGACGGGATTTCAGAAGAAGATATCAAGACGAAATACGATGTGGAAAATGTAGTGACTACAGTGGATAAGGATGGAAACCTATGGATTAAACTGGCAAAGAATCCTAAATTTAATTCCGTAGAAGCAGGAGAAGGAGATACCAAAGTCACGATTGGAAACGACGGAGTGAAGATTGGGGATAAGGTTTATATCACAAAAGAAGGAATCAATGGAAATGATCAAAAGATTGTGAATATAGCAGATGGAATTATTGTAAAGAACTCAAAAGATGCTGTCAATGGAGGACAAATTCATGATATTATTCAAGATATTAACAACTCTATCCATCAAACCAATCATAGAATTGACAAGTTGGATGACAAAGTAAATAAAGGTCTTGCAAATGCAGCTGCTATGGCAGGAATTGAATTTATGGATATTGGTATCAATCAGGGAACCGTTGCGGCAGCAGTAGGAGGCTATAAAGGAACCAATGCAGTTGCTGTGGGAGTACAAGGGGCACCAACAGAAAATACAAGAGTGAATGCAAAAGTTTCTGTAGCTCCGGGAATTCCTACAGAAATGATGTATTCCGTAGGAGCGGCATATCGATTTCATTGGAAGTAAAGAGTTAGCAAGAGGAAAGATTTGAGGGATTTCCCTCAAATCAATCCCGATATTGAAAAATGAAAAATAAGGAGAGCAATCTATATGAAAAAAATAATGTTTCTAGGACTTGTCGTGTTATTGGGAATATCTTTTTCCGGTTGTGGAAGCACAAATACTAGAATACGACCTTATGCGGAAGCAAAGCAAGAAGTGGAAGATTTGAAGGCAATTGTAACCAGAGCCGATCGAAGTGGAATTTATTTAGCTTTGAAGAATGTATCGGAACAAGAGATGGAAATTGTCTGGGAAGATTCTAAATTGGGAGGAGACAAAGTAAGTCACGGGACCTATGTGGATGCCAATGATTATCAAATGGAGCAACAAAATACAGTGCTGAAAGCGGGAGAAATCTTTCAAACGGTGTTACATCGAAAGAGCGATATGTATTACTTAGATCCCGTGTTGTATCAACCGGGAGGAGTGAAAGTGAAAGCTTTAGCATATCCTGTGACTCTGAAGTTAAAGGTAAGACAAGGTATGAATATCTTTTCTTTGGAGTTGGAGATTCAACAGGAAGAATCTTTGTATCAAAAAGATGTGGATGCAAGATTGCAGGGAGCGAAGGATAGCAACTATATTCCCGAGTTTACAGAAGAAGTGATTGAGGTTCGAGAAGATAAGAAAGTTATCAAACGATTCTAATCGATACGAAAAGACGGGTAAAAAAGAAAGGTGTTGGAGTAAATCCTCTTCAACACCTTTTGTTATCTTTGAGTTCTAGTTATATTTTGGAGCAATTTTGATTTCCACTCTTCGATTCATTTGTCTTCCTTCCGGAGTGGAATTATCGGCTACAGGATTATTAGGTCCGAACCCTTGTGATGTTAAACGATTAGAAGCTACTCCTTGTCCAATCAAATATTGTTTGACAGAATTTGCTCTTCGATGGGATAAATCCATATTATGTTGGAATCCACCAGTACTATCTGTGTGACCTTGTACCAAAATTTGAGTTTCAGGGTATTGGACCAAAACCTGTGCAATGGAATTTAAAGCGGAGTAGAAATTTCCTGAAATTTGGGCACTGTCGCTTGCAAAGGTAACCCCTCCAGGAAGATACAAACTGATATTTTCCCCATCTCTTTGGACCTGTACCGCTGTATTTTTTAGGCTAGCTCGTAAAGCTGCTTCTTGTTGATCTCGATAAGCTCCCCAACCTAATCCGGCTAAGGCTCCAACTCCTGCTCCGATTAAAGTTCCTTTGGTATCTTTCCCGATGATTTGTCCCAGTAAAGCACCAACGGCAGCTCCTCCTGCTGACCCCGATGTTTTTTTGTTTATATTTCCTTCTTCGGTTAGAAATGGACTAGAAGTACATCCTACTAAACTTAAAGCCAATAATAAACTTGCGGTTGTTTTTTGTAGTTTCATATGCTTTCCTCCTTCAAAAATGTTTTTTATATTATACTTCTTTTCAAAAAAATATGCAAACAAAGGAAATTTTACAATCAATTTTCAAAGAAAAAATCTGAAAATGATAGATAAATATGAAATTAAGACAAAAATCTCTATTTTATATCAATTCTTAAAAAATTATTTTTATTTTTTATCAGAAATATGATATACTTACCTTAGCAAATATTTTTTTATGAAAGAGGAGGACATAATGGAATTAGTAAACATAATTAATGGGTATCTTTGGTCTTATGTTCTGATCGGGTTGCTACTGATATCAGGAATTTTTTATACAATCAGAACAGGTTTTGCTCAAATCTTTTTGTTTGGAGATATGGTAAGGTTGGTCACCGGAAAGCTGTCTGCTTTAAAAGACGGAGAAAAAAGAGAAGGACATCAAGTTTCCGCCTTTCAAGCTTTTTGTATCAGTGTATCCTCGCATGTAGGAACAGGAAATTTGGCGGGGGTCGCTATTGCAGTTGTATTGGGAGGACCCGGGGCTCTATTCTGGATGTGGGTTACTTCCTTGATCGGTTGTGCCACCAGTTTGATAGAAAATACCTTAGCACAAGTATATAAAGAGCATGATGGAAAGGGAGGATATCGAGGGGGTCCCGCTTATTATATGGAAAAGGCTTTGGGATGGAAATCTATGGCAAAATTCTTTTCTGTTATCGTTATCATTACCTTTGCTTTTGCTTTTAATACAGTACAAGCCAATACGATTGCTCAAGCTTTTGAAGGAAGCTTCGGTTTCAGTCCTATGTTGGTTGGAGTTGTGATAACAATTCTATCTGCTTTGGTCATTTTTGGAGGACTTCAAAGAATTGCGAACTTTGCCGGATTGGTAGTCCCTGTGATGGCTTTGGGATATGTAATTGTGGCTCTTATTGTGTTATTGATGAATATTCCCCATATTCCTGCCTTGATTGTTCTTATCGTAAAAAGTGCTTTTGGAGTACAAGCTATGGCAGGAGGAGCTATGGGAGTTGCCATGTTACAAGGAGTGAAAAGAGGTTTGTATTCCAACGAGGCAGGAATGGGATCCGCACCGAATGCCGCCGCTACTTCCAAAGTATCTCACCCGGTAAAACAAGGCTTACTTCAAGCTTTCGGGGTTTTTATAGATACGATTGTGATTTGTAGTGCGACAGGATTTATTGTGTTATTACTTCCTAATTATGCAAATATAGGGGAAACAGGAATCAAATTGACACAAATTGCTCTATCCAGAGAGGTGGGAGCTTGGGGAAGTCCCTTTATTACCGCTTGTCTATTCTTGTTTGCTTTCAGTTCTGTCATTGGAAATTATTATTATGGAGAAACCAATGTAGAATTTTTATCCGGAGGAAATAAACAAGTGATGCTGTTGTTTAGAATCATCAGTGTAGCGATTATCTATATCGGTTCTGTCGCAAAACTATCTACAGTCTGGGATTTGGCTGACTTATCTATGGGAATTATGGCGATTATGAATATTGTGGCAATTGCTATTTTAAGTCCAAAAGCCTTACATGTTCTTCAAGATTATCGAGCAAAACGAAGAGGAGGAAAGAATCCGGAATTCTATATCAAAGATACTCCAGAAATTATGAATACGGAAACATGGGAATAAAAGAACTAGGATAAAAAAATTAAGAAATAAAAATGGAGAGAGGAGTTTTTTCTTTTCTATTCGTGAGATAGAAGAGAAGCCTCTTTTCTTTTTTGAAAAATTTTCTAAAAAAAATAGAAAAATTCTTGACAGAAGGAATACTTTATGATAATATTCTATATGTTCAATAGAATATCTGTCGGAATATAGCGCAGTCCGGTAGCGCATCTGCCTTGGGAGCAGAGGGCCGCAAGTTCGAATCTTGCTATTCCGACCATTTTTGCGGGAATAGCTCAGTTGGTAGAGCGTCAGCCTTCCAAGCTGAATGTCGCGAGTTCGAACCTCGTTTCCCGCTCCAAAAATATGGTGATCGTAGTTCAGTTGGTAGAGCGCCAGTTTGTGGCACTGGTTGTCGCGGGTTCAAATCCCGTCGATCACCCCATATGTTAGCGTCATTAGCTCAGATGGTAGAGCACACGACTTTTAATCGTGTTGTCACAAGTTCAAATCTTGTATGACGCACCACTAACGTGCGAGGATGGCGGAATTGGCAGACGCACTAGACTTAGGATCTAGCGCCTTCGGCGTGAGAGTTCAAGTCTCTCTCTTCGCACCATTTTTAAGAATTAGAGTAAGGAAGCTTACTCTTTTTTTTATATATGAAATATGATATAATCAAAAATAGATAAAATTCTTGGAGAAAACAATGTATAAGGAAATTGACTTACATGGAATGAATTATGAAGATGCTTTGCGGATTTTCATACAAAAATACAATGAAATGATAAGAAGAAAAGAAAAAAAAGAAATTTGTATCATTCACGGATATGGATCGAAAAGATTGGATAGTTCTGCCGTTTTACGAGAAAATTTGCGGAAATTTTTGGCGAGACAAAAGGGAAAATTACGCTATCGAGTCGATTTAAATCCGGGAGTTACCTATGTGATGCCAATCGTACTATTAGAAGAGAGGGGTAAACGAAAAAAATGACAAAATTTGTGACAAGAAATTTTCAAAAAAAAGATACGATTTTAGAGATTGGAGGACATAAAATAGGAGGAGGACATTTTCTCCTGATTGCAGGACCTTGCTCTGTTGAGAATAAAGAAATGGTATTTTCCATTGCCAAAAAAGTAAAGGAATGCGGAGGAGCTGTATTGCGTGGAGGAGCTTATAAACCCAGAACTTCTCCTTATGATTTTCAAGGTTTAGGGGAGGAAGGGTTACGATACTTGCGAGAGGCTGCTGACGAATACGGATTGCTGGTGGTAACGGAAGTCATGAGCACCGAGGATTTGGAATTGATAGAAAGCTATGCGGATATTCTCCAAATTGGTGCCAGAAATATGCAAAATTACAGTTTATTAAAAAAATTAGGAGCTTCCAAGAAGCCTATTTTGCTGAAACGGGGTTTGGCAGCGAAAATTGAAGAATTACTGATGGCGGCTGAATATATTTTTGCCTACGGGAATCCTAATATTATTCTTTGTGAACGAGGGATTCGTACTTTTGAAACCATGACTCGAAATACAGTGGACATCAATGCCATCCCTTTGTTAAAGGAAGTAACACATTTGCCGGTTCTCATTGATGCGAGTCACGGCACCGGAAAAAGAAGCTTGGTAAGTCCTGTGACTTTGGCTGCCGTTGTGGCGGGAGCGGATGGAGCTATGGTAGAAATTCATGAACATCCGTCTTGTGCTTTGTCTGACGGAGCTCAGTCCTTAGATTTTGAAATGTTTGATATTTTAGTGCAGAATTTGAAAAAAATACTGGCAGTGAGAGAGGAACTTCTATGATTGCAGAGTATAGGAACAGAACAGAGTTTTTAGCATGGAAAGATTTGGGAATTCGAGTGATTTATACGAAAAAGGAACTTGGAAATGTTATGAAAATGTCTTTTTCCGATTTGCAAAAAGAATTGTTATTGCCTTGTGAGATGATCATTCATGGAAAACAGACTCATAGCAGTCATGTTGCAGTTATTGAAGGAACAGAACAAAATTATTTTGACAATAATGACGGTTTTGTGACAAGAAGAAAAGATGTGATTTTATATACTAAATATGCAGATTGTATGCCCGTCTTTTTATTGGAGCGCAAAAATACGGTAATTTCCGTTGTACATTCTGGTTGGAAGGGAAGCTTTCAAAAGATTGCCTGTAAAGCACTGGAAAAAATGTGCCAATCTTATAATACCAAGACGGAGGACATAGAGGTATTGTTCGGAGTGGGAATTTCTCCTAAACATTACGAGGTCGGAAAGGAATTTTTGGAGCAATTTCAAACTGCGTTTTCTTCCGAGATGATTTGGAAAAGTTTTCAAAAAGAAGGAGATAAGTATTATTACGACAATCAGGAATTTATTAGTCAAAGTTTGTTAGAAGCGGGGGTAAAGCCGGAAAATATATTTCGGAATACTCTTTGTAGTTTTGAAGGAAATTATCATTCTTATCGAAGAGATAGAGAACAGGCCGGAAGAAACGGAGCATTCATATATTTTGAAAAGTAAAAGAGGCTGTCTCAAAATGAAGCATTTTGAGACAGCTTCTTAGGAATTGAGAGATTTCCATAATAGAAAACAAAAAACAGTTTTTAAATCATAGCTGATGTGAGGTCTATGGTTGGAAAAAATTTCATCTATAGGGAACCAGGCTCCGACCAGCTCTTCTCCTTCGTCCAAGTGTAAGGTTTGAGGAGAAACAGTATCCGAGTGCAATTGAAATACATAAAAATACAGGGCTTCCTCTGTATAACCCGGAGAGACAAACAATGGTTTTTGTGATTCATAGAGCACTTTATAATCTCTTCTAAGATAACCAGTTTCTTCTTCAACTTCTCGGAAGCATGCAAGGTTAGGGTCTTCTTTTTCTTCTATCAATCCGGCGGGAATTTCATAGATTTCTTTTCCGGCTCCCGGACGATATTGTTTTACTAAAAATACTTTGCTGGCGTCTTCATTTAAAAGCAGGGCGGCAACAGCATTTTGTTTGATTAAAAATTCCAATTGCATTTCATTGTTTGGGTGTTTTTCAATAGCGGGTTTCAAAAATTTCAACTCGTTTGTTTTAATTTTTGTGAGTTTTCTCATGAAATTCTCCTTCTTTTATTTTTTCTTCAAAATGGCGATTGATGGTTTGGATATAGACCTTATGTCGTTTTAATAAGTTCAACTTGCTCTTTGCTTTTTGTTCGGAAAGCATATTCATAATAGGAAGTAGAACACTTGCTACAATTCCACAGGAAAAACCATTGTTATATAAGTTCAAACCTCCATGAACAATTCCAATACTTTGTACAACTGATAAATGTAACCAACCAGCTACGACTCCCCAAAGAATTCCATAGACTCCGGCGATAGGAGCCAAAGCCGTCCCAAACAATCCCGAGAGACAAACGCCGAAAATAGGAGTATTACTACCATAACTTGCCAAGTGAACTCCCAATAAAATGGGAAAAGTATTCAAAGGTGTTTTTCCATAGGCAGCAAAGCCAACAACTGTAAATATTCCTGCTAGCATAGGACCGTTTAAGCTTTGTCCCTCCCAAAATAAAAATCCCATACAAAAAAATCCCATGACTCCCATATTGATAAAGCTAAGGCCGTAGCCATATTTTTTCATAAAATCCGTATGGAAACCAGAATCTTTTATCAATTTTCCATATTGCTTAATATGCGCATCCTTTATCAAAAGACCGATGATGATGAGAGAAGCAAAGAGAATGGAACAAAGAAGTGTTAAAAAGAAATGATGTTCTGTAGAGACTAAATATTGCGGTTTGATAGGAATATCATATAATTTCAAAACAGAAGCAATGCAAGCTCCCAGGATTCCACCAGTAAATCCTAAGTTATACAAATTGAATCCCTCATGAAAATGATACATTTTTTTCGCTAAAGGGCAGATGACAAAACCAATGGCAATTCCCAAAATAATAGCTCCCACATAAGAAGACTCAGAAGAAGCTACTTGGAAAGCAATTTCACTCACAAAAGGAGCTAAGGCACTGGAAAAGGCGATCGGAACAAAATTATCTGCGAGTTCTTCCTGTACATAAGTACAATAAAAAATTCCTCCGATATAAAAAGGTAAAATATTAAGGATATTTTTTCCAAAAAAGGAAAAACCGAATACTGTTAAAAGACATGCAATGACGATTCCTGTAATTTTTATTCTTAAAACACGAATAAGTGCAAAGTTAAAAATAAAAATCAACAAAGCGTTCATAAAAGCAGCACCGATTCCTCCCACTAAGATAAAGTCTGTAATCAAGATAGCAGGGGAGGTGATGATATGAGCTAAACCTATTAAAATATTTTCTTTTTTTTGTATGACATAAAATGCCAAAAATGCTAAAATAAGACAGAACAGTAAAGTACTGATCCACTTGATCACTCTTAATCGATGATGAAACCTGTGCATAGAATTGTAATCTCCTTTCCTAAAAAATGGTATATTTTTTTCATTATACTATATTTTAGGAAAAAAGAAAACAAAAATAGAGGAGAAGAATATGAAGTATTATGTCTATTTTTTACGCTGTGAAGATGATAGCATTTATATAGGAATCAGCCGGAATGTAGAAAAAAGATTTCAAGAGCACTTGGAAAAGAAAGGAGCGAAGTACACAAAATCTCATCCTGTTACTAAAATACTTTTCAGTATGGCTTGTGAAAGCAAATCAGAAGCTCTGAAACTGGAATATTTTTTCAAATCTTGGACTAAGAAACAAAAAGAAAAATTTTTACAGAAAGCCAGTGAAGAATGGGGGAGATCTTTGTATCAAAGAAAAAAATGGGAAGCAAAGGAAGAGAGAAAAAAATATAAAAAAAGAATTGACAGATTCTCTATTTTATGATATTATCATAAATGTCCTTGATAGAAAGGGTGTACAGGACTGCCTGGATGGCGGAATAGGTAGACGCACGGGACTTAAAATCCCGTGGTACTTAGTACCGTGCCGGTTCGATTCCGGCTCTAGGCACCATTTTTTAATGCGGGGTAGAGCAGTCTGGTAGCTCGTCGGGCTCATAACCCGAAGGTCGTAAGTTCAAATCTTGCCCCCGCCACCAAAGAGAGCAATGCGGGAATAGCTCAGTTGGTAGAGCGTCAGCCTTCCAAGCTGAATGTCGCGAGTTCGAACCTCGTTTCCCGCTCCATATGCGTCATTAGCTCAGATGGTAGAGCACACGACTTTTAATCGTGTTGTCACAAGTTCAAATCTTGTATGACGCACCATTTGATTTATGTATCTGTAGCTCAGCTGGATAGAGCAACGCCCTTCTAAGGCGTGGGTCAGGGGTTCGAATCCCTTCAGATACGCCATTTTTTTTTGAAAGAGTCGGATCCATAGCTCAGTTGGTTAGAGCACTCGGCTCATAACCGAGTGGTCGCTGGTTCGATTCCAGCTGGATCCACCATCATATTTTTGATGAAAACTTGCCCCGTTCGTTCAGTGGTTAGGACATCAGATTTTCACTCTGGAAACAGGGGTTCAATTCCCCTACGGGGTACCATGGAAGGTTATCCTAATTTGGTAAGGAATCGGTCTTGAAAACCGACGTCGTAAGACTTTAGAGTTCGAGTCTCTAACCTTCCGCCACCTATTTTTATTGTTTTGTTGCCCAGATAGCTCAGTCGGTAGAGCAGGGGACTGAAAATCCCCGTGTCGGTGGTTCGATTCCGCCTCTGGGCACCATAATGTAAAAATGGTCGCATAGCTCAGTCGGGAGAGCATCTGCCTTACAAGCAGAGGGTCATAGGTTCGAGTCCTATTGTGACCACCATATAATGGGGGTGTAGCTCAGTTTGGTTAGAGCGCCTGCCTGTCACGCAGGAGGTCGCGAGTTCGAGCCTCGTCACTCCCGCCATATTTTAGAACAGAAAGTTGTCAACGAGAGACAACTTTTTTTATTATATAGGAAAGTATAAATTTAAAGAGATAGGAAAATAATAAAAAAAAGAATTTACGGAAATATAAATTGTAATTAAGAGTAAAATTATAGAAAAGTTATAGAAAAATAAGAAATTGTTGAATGCAAAAAAGCTCTAATAAAATTAGAGAAAATTAAGGATATATTTTATGAATTTCATACCCAGACCAGAGGGAGGTTAAAAATAATTCTTTTACTTTTAGCTTTATCTTACAAAAAGGACAAATAAAAGGATTAATATCAAAAGTTTCTAAAGAAGATTTCACATAAAAAGAAAGTTCAAATTGCTTTTTCTTTTTAAAATTAAGAATAACTTTTTTTAGTTTAGAATTTAAATGCCTAGCATAAAACCCAAATCTAGAAATAGATTTAAAGTTTTTAGGTGGAAGATGAATAAGAATCTGTTGAACAAATTCATCAATAGGCATTGTGCGATATTTTTTATTTTTATTATCAGCTAAATCTTGATAGAAAAAAGTAACTTCTTTATCGTTAAAATTAACAATTTTATATTCTGCAATTGGAGCTCGCGCAAGATATCTTCCAAGATACTTTATGATTCCGGCAGTTGAATTAAGTTCTGTAGATCCTACATTAAAAAATAGGCGAACATCTTTTTTGTATAGTTCTCTAACTGATTTGAGCGCTTTTTTCTTAATGTTTTCAGAGTAGTTTCCATTTTTTACAATATCAAGTACTAAAAAACGCCATTGTTTAGCAATAGAATTAACATGAAAATATTCCAATTTTCTAAAAGTTAGTTTTTTAGTAAACCCACCCAGCGAAACAAGCGCATGGATGTGTGGATTTCATTTGAGGTCACGACCAAAGGTATGAATAATTGTGACAAGCCCATAATGAACAATATCAGTATCAGTAAAGTAATTAGGAGAAGATTTAGGAATTTTCTTTTTTCTTTGAGTTTTTTTATTAATATTGTGAAACTGATATTTAAAAATTTCATTAACGGCTTCAGCGAGTTTTCTAAGTAAAGTTCGATCATAACAAAAAAACATTCTTAATTCTTCAGGAATGGTAAAAAGAACATGCCTATGAGGGATATTAAGAATATCTCTTTGCATATTAGAAGCCCAAACAGAAGAATATTTGAAACCACAAGTAGGACAGAGTTTAGATTTGCAAGAGATAGGAAAAGTATGAAAGTGACCGCATTTTTTACAAGAATATTTAACAAAACCTTTGCTAATATCTCTACAAAGTAAAAATTTATCAAGAGAAAATTTGATAAATTCAAGATGTTCATGCGCAACAAAAGACTTGATAAAATTGAAGATATGTGTTAGATTAGTTAAGAGTAATATTTCTTTAATCATAAGAAGTAGCTCCTTTCTGTATTTTTTTTCGCAATTAAATTTTACAGAAAAAGAGAGCCGATTGCAAAAGATTTTTTTAAAATCTGCAATCGGCTTTTTTTATTTTCTTGATTTTTTATAGAAAAGAAGTATAATAAAAATAATATAAATAAAAGGAGGGTTTAAAGATGAAAAGAATGCTATTCGTTGTTTTAATATTGGTTGGAATATTTGCCGGATGTACTCATACCGAAAAAACTGCGACAGGAGGAGCTGTCGTGGGAGCTGCTGTAGGAGCTCTATTGGGAAATGATGCAAGATCTACTGCGATTGGAGCAGGAATAGGAGGAGCGTTAGGAGCAGGAGCAGGAGAAATGACCAAGAATAAATAGAGAATTTATTATGAAGTTGTGTGTATTTTATACGAGGTATCTTTCACGAGATACCTCGTTTTTATATTATAAGTTTTTCAGAAAATGATATGTTTCAAGAAGACAAAAGAATTCATTTTTAAATTGGGAAGAGGAGGGGAAATGTTTTTATTGTTAGGACTTTTAAAATAAGTTATAATAAAAAATAATAAAGAAGAAAAAATGGAGGAATCAAAAAAATGATTATAGAAAAAAAGAAAAGTCCGAGATGTGTTACAATATACAATCGTTTGTTTTCCATGATAGAAGCAGGAGAATTTTCACTGGAGGGGAAGCTTCCCACAGAGCCAAAGTTAGCTAAGCAAATGGGAGTCAGTAGAACTACTTTACGACAGGCATTGTATCTTTTACAAGAGGATGGAATTATTAAAAATATTCAGGGAAAGGGAAATTTTATTATTGGAACAGTTCAAAAATGGGAAAAAGGATTGGAAAGCTTGGAGAATCCGGTGTATTCTGTTTTAAACATGCCAGTAGAAGAAATGGAAATAGAATTTCGTCTTGAGACGGGAGCGGAATATTCCAACAAAGTATTGGAACGGAAATCCAGTGTCGTGCTGTATGCGGATATTTGGTACAAAAGTCAAGGAAAGGGAGTTGCCTATACTTTATCCATTCTTCCCATTGAAACTATATTAGAAGAAAAAATTGATTTGTCTGATGAAAAAAAATTATTGAAATATTTAACAGAAGAAATATATTTAAAAGTAAGACGCTCAGAGATTCACCTTCTTCAGTCAACATTGGATAATTTTTATGAAATGAAATACGAACTATGCAAGGAAAAAGAAATTCATCTCCTTCAGGAAGCATTGTATACAAAAAATAAATATCCCGTTGCTTATCAGAAACATTATATCCCAGTAGAACATTCTCATATAAGCATTATCCGAAGAAAATAAAAAATGATATAAAAATGATTGACATCTAAACGGATTGTATGATATATTCTAAAAAAAGACAAGTTAATAAACAAGTATACAATTTTTTATACAAAATAGGAGGTCAAGAAATGAAATATGCGGAAGAAGGAGTACAATATCATATTGGATTAAGAAATGGAGAGGTGGGAGAATATGTTATTTTACCGGGAGATCCTAAGCGTTGTGCTAAAATTGCTAAGCATTTTGAGGATGCAAAATTGATAGCTGACAATAGAGAGTATGTCACGTACACAGGATATTTAGATGGAGTTAAGGTCAGTGTCACTTCTACGGGAATTGGAGGCCCTTCTGCTGCTATTGCTATGGAAGAGTTAGTAAAATGTGGTGCAAAAACCTTTCTAAGAGTGGGTACCTGTGGTGGAATGCAAAAGGAAATTATGGGAGGAGATATTGTAATTGCTACGGGAGCGATTCGAATGGAAGGGACTAGTAAGGAATATGCTCCGATTGAATATCCGGCTGTAGCAGATTTGGAAGTTACAAATGCTTTAGTAGAGGCAGCAAATCAATTAAAGGAAAAGTATCATGTAGGAGTAGTACAATGTAAAGATGCTTTTTATGGACAACATGAGCCATCTACGAAGCCTGTCAGCTATGAGTTGGAAAATAAGTGGGAAGCTTGGATTCGAATGGGATGTAAAGCCTCGGAAATGGAGTCTGCTGCTTTATTTATTGTTGGGAATTATTTAAAGGTTCGAGTTGGCTCTTCTTTTTTAGTGGTGGCAAACCAAGAAAGAGAAAAACTTGGATTGGAAAATCCTGTGATTCATGATACGGAAGCGGCAATTAAATTAACAGTACAAGCAATTAGGAATCTAATCAAGAAAGATCGAAAGTAAAAAACAATGAAGATAGTTTTAGGAGGAAAAAAATGAAACTTAGAAACAGGATATTGTCTACATCTATGAAGATTTTTTTATTAGGAACAAGTTTTTTTATAACAGCTTGCCAGACAGTACCAACAAAAGCAGTACAGGAAAAAACTATTTGTATTTCTTATCATGAACTTCGCTCACAGCAAAATATGTTAGCTACAAACTGGTATCAAACAGCCGGAGAAGTAAAAGCTTTATATATTCAGGGATACAATATTGCAAAAGAAAGACTGGTAAAGCATCTAAAGACTCCTAGCAAAAAACCATATTCGATTGTTTTAGATTTAGATGAGACAGTAATTGATAACAGTCCTTATTCGGCAGAGAATATTTTACAGGGAAGAGCATATGAACCGAATACATGGAATGAATGGGTGAATAAAATGGAGGCAAAGGCTGTTCCGGGAGCAAAGGAGTTTTTGGAATTTGCTAATAAAAATAAAGTGGAAATTTATTATATTTCTGATAGAACAGAAGAACAACTGGACGCAACTATTATGAATTTAGAAAAAATTGGAATACCTGTTCAAGGGAGAGATCATGTTCTATTGAAAAATGCTCAGGATAAGTCAGGAAAGATGAATCGAAGAGAATATGTAAAAAATCATACCAATCTTATTATGCTATTCGGAGACAATTTATCTGATTTTGATGAATTTTCAAAAAAATCAGTAGAAGATCGAAATCGTAGAGTGGAAGAACTTGCAGAAGAATTCGGAAGTCGTTTTATTCTATTTCCAAATCCAATGTATGGAGCTTTTGAAAGTGCAATCTACAATGGAAAATTTGGAGATGCTGAAAACCAGATAAAATCTCGAAGAGAAGCATTACAGCCTTATTTGAAATGATATTCAACAGAAAATAAATACAGGAGAGATAAAAAATTATGAAAATAGCAATGAATATTTTGGGAATTGTACTTATTTTTATATGTATGTATGCCATATCGAAGCACCGAAAAGAAGTGAAAAAAGAAATTATATTAAAAGCAATAGCAGTACAATTCATAATAGCTTTTTTATTGGTCAAATTTCCTCTTGGAAAACTGGTTGTGTCAAAAGTATCTGAGGGTGTAACCAAAATACTGGATTATGGAAAAGATGGAATTGCATTTGTGTTTGGAAGCTTAGGATTTGCAAATGCTCCAACTGGTTTTATATTTGCTATTCAGGTTTTAGGAAATATTATATTTTTATCTTCATTGGTAGGAGCTTTATATTATCTTGGAGTGTTGAGCTTTATTGTTAAAATGATTGGAAAAGGGATTGGAAAATTGTTAGGAACTTCACAAGTGGAAACTTTCGTTGCTGTAGCCAATATGTTTTTAGGACAAACAGAAAGCCCCATTTTAGTCAGTAAATATCTTGGAATGATGACGGAAAGTGAAATGATGGTTGTGCTTGTTTCCGGAATGGGAAGTATGTCAGCAACAATTATTGGAGGCTATGTGGCCTTAGGGATTCCTATGGAATATCTTTTGATTGCAAGTACTTTAGTTCCTATGGGAAGTATTGCTATCTCTAAAATTATTTATCCTGAGATAGAGATAGCAAAAGAAGTTACAGATGTCAGTATGGATAATAAGGGAAATAATGAAAATTTAATTGGTGCTGTAACAGAAGGAGCTATGAACGGAATGCATTCAGCTTTGGCGATAGGAGCTTCTTTGATTGCCGTGATTGGTCTTGTTGCTCTTGTAAATGGATTACTGGGAGTGATAGGAGAAAATATGGGAGTTGGTGTATTGAAATTAGAAAATATTTTTGCCTACTTGTTTTCTCCTTTGGGATTTTTGATGGGCTTATCTGGAAATGATATATTTTTGGCAGGAGAATTATTGGGAAGCAAATTGGTTTTAAATGAATTTGTGGCTTTTCAAAGATTGGGAACTATTATTCAGGGTTTAGAATATCGAACAGCTTTAATTTTATCAATTTCTTTGGCAGGATTTGCAAATATATCCAGTATGGGTATCTGTATTGCAGGAATTTCCGCATTGTGTCCAGAAAAGAGAGGAATTTTATCTAGACTTGTCTTTCGAGCTATGATTGGGGGATTTGTAGTAAGTGTGTTAAGTGCGATGATTGTAGGTCTTATTACTATGTTTTAATGGGAGGATAGGAAATGGAAAAATATAAAGACATATTGGAAATGGCATATAAGGCAATGGATAATGCATATGCACCATATTCTCATTTTCATGTAGGTTCCTGTGTGAAGACAAAAGATGGAAACTATTTTATTGGAGCAAATGTTGAAAATGCTTCTTATGGATTGACAAATTGTGCAGAAAGAAATGCAATTTTTCAAGTTTACTCTCATGGCTATAGACAGACGGATATTGAGGCCATTGCCATTGTCGGACAAGGAGATACTCTGATTACACCTTGTGGAGCTTGCAGACAGGTTTTAGTGGAACTCTTAAATAAGGAAACACCAATTGTTCTTGGAACCAAAGGGAAAGTAAAAATTACTAATATTTTGGAGTTAATGCCTATGGCATTTACAAGCGAGGATTTATAAAGGAGGAGGAAATGGCAACACCACATAACCAAGCAGCAATGGGAGAAATTGCTAAAAATGTTTTGATGCCGGGAGATCCCTTAAGAGCAAAATTTATTGCGGATACTTTTTTGGACAATGTAGTTTTGGTGAATTCTATTCGGAATATGTTTGCTTTTACAGGGGAATACAAAGGAAAGGAAATCACCATAATGGCTTCCGGAATGGGAATGCCTTCCATAGGAATTTACTCTTATGAGCTATACACGCAGTATGGGGTGGAAAATATCATTCGAGTGGGATCCGCCGGCTCTTATGTAAAGAAGCTGGATTTGTTTGATATTGTTTTAGCAGACAGTGCATGGAGTGAATCCAGTTTTGCAAAGACTCAAAACGGCTATGATAAAGATGTGACGGAGCCAAGTAGTCAATTGAATCGTAACATTTTAAATGCAGCACAAAAATTGAATATTCCTGTTACTGTTGGAACTATCCACTCCAGCGATGTTTTTTATGCAGAACGGAATGTAGACAGTTACCAAGAAATTCATAAAAAACATGGCTGTTTATGTGTAGAAATGGAGGCATTTGCGTTATTTCACAATGCGAGAGTGTTAGGAAAAAATGCTGCTTGTCTTCTGACCATTTCGGATTCTTTTATTTCTAAAAAGCAAACAACGGCAGAGGAAAGACAAACGGCTTTTATCAATATGATGAAGATAGCTTTGGAAACTTTTCAGGAATAAAAGAAAGTTGAGGATGAAACAGTATGAGAACATATAAAAGAATATTTACAATTGTAATAGATTCTTTGGGGATAGGAGAGATGCATGATTCTGAAAAATTCGGAGATATTGGAGTGAACACTCTCGGACATATTGCAGAATCGGTAGAAAAACTTGAAATTCCCAATCTTCAAAAATTAGGATTGGCAAATCTGTGTCATTTGAAAAATGTCGAACCTGTAGAAAATCCTCTTGGATATTTTACGGCGATGAATGAGGCTAGTGTGGGAAAAGACACTATGACAGGGCACTGGGAAATGATGGGCTTACATGTGGATAAAGCTTTTCAAACTTTTACAGATACAGGATTTCCTCAGGAGTTAATTGCAGAATTGGAAAAGAGAACGGGACACCGTATTATAGGAAATAAGAGTGCTAGTGGGACAGAAATTTTGGAAGAACTTGCGGAAGAGGAAATTGCAACAGGGAATATGATTGTTTATACTTCGGCAGATTCTGTTTTACAAATTTGTGGAAATGAGGAAAGTTTTGGACTTCAGGAGTTATATCGTTGCTGTGAAATTGCAAGAGAATTGACTATGAGAGATGAATGGAAAGTAGGAAGAGTCATAGCGAGACCTTATATCGGAAAACGAAAAGGAGAGTTTAAAAGAACAAGCAATCGTCATGACTATGCATTGAAACCATATGGAAAAACAGTTTTAGATGCCCTCAAAGAAAATCAATTCGATGTGATTTCTATAGGAAAGATCAATGATATTTTTGATACCGAAGGAATCACAGAAGCTTATAAGTCAAAGAGTTCTATTCATGGGATGGAACAGACAATTGCATTATTGGAGAAAGAATTTACGGGTTTGTGTTTTGTGAATTTAGTAGATTTTGATGCTCTTTGGGGACATAGAAGGAATCCGACCGGTTACGCGAAAGAACTGGAGAATTTTGATAAAAAGCTGGGAGAATTTTTGGCGAAACTTAGAGCAGATGATTTACTGATCATTACAGCAGATCACGGAAATGATCCTACTTATACAGGAAGTGATCATACAAGAGAAAAAGTTCCTTTTATTGTGTATTCTCCTTCCATGAAACAGAATGGAAAGTTGGAAGAAAGCTCTACTTTTGCAATCATTGGAGCGACGATTGCAGAGAATTTCAAGATAGAAATGCCAAAGGACACAATAGGAACATCAGTTTTGAGTCAAATCAATTAAGGAGTGGAAAAATATGGAAAAAAGGGAAATATTTTCAACGGTAGATCATACTTTACTTGCCCAAGGGGCAACTTGGGGAGAAATTAAAGAAATTTTGGATGACGCTATGAAATATCAGGCAGCCTCCGCATGCATTCCGCCATTTTTTGTAAAAAAAGCAAAGGAATATGTCGGAGATAGACTTGCTATTTGTACAGTCATTGGATTTCCTAACGGCTATCATACTACAGAAGTAAAAGTATATGAAGCCAAAAATGCTTTGGAAAACGGGGCGGATGAGATTGATATGGTCATCAATATTGGGCTGTTAAAAGACAAAAAGTATGATTTGTTATGTGAAGAAATAGAAAAAATTCATCAGCTTTGTGACGGAAAAATTTTAAAGGTCATCATTGAAACCTGTTTATTGACAGAAGAAGAGAAGATTACAATGTGTGAGATTGTGACGAAGTCCGGAGCGGAATATATTAAAACTTCTACCGGCTTTTCCACAGGGGGAGCCACTTTCGCGGATATAGAGTTGATGAGAAAGTATAGTGGAAAAAATGTAAAAATTAAGGCGGCGGGTGGAATTTCTTCTTTTGACGATGCGGAAAAATTTTTACAATTGGGAGCCAATAGATTGGGAACCAGTCGATTGATTAAAATAGCAAAGTCTGAAAAAGTGGAGAAGAATGGCTATTAGTTTATCAGTATTGAGCTTTAAAAGGTAAAAAAGCTGAGCAGTTTTTTAGAAAAGATTCTGCTTCGCTTTTTATTTTATTTTTTTGAAAAAAAGAAACATATTTGATATAATGAAAAAAAGTAGAAAAGAGGGAGAAACATGTATTGGATTTTCATTTTTATTTTTATACTACTCATCTTTCACAATCACGGAATTCCTATTTTTTTATACCATCAAATTCATCCTGGTTCTAAGGTAAATCCGGAATTATTTGCACAACATCTGCTTTGGCTATCGAAAAAGGGATATCATACAATGACCTTATCGGAATATATTGAGGAGGGGGCTCCCAAAAAAACGGTATTGTTGACTTTGGATGACGGCTATTATGACAATTATAAATATGTATTTCCCCTATTAAAGAAGTACAATATGAAAGCAACTATTTTTTTGAATACTCTATATATTTCCGAGGATAGAAAACAAGAAGAAGAAATTCAGGAAAATGGAATTGCGAATCAAAAAGCGATATTACAATATGTGAAAACAGGTTGTGGAGAAAGTGCTCAATATATGAGCTGGAGAGAAATTCGAGAGATGTATGAAAGCGGACTTGTTGATTTTCAGGCACATTCCCATAAACATATGGCGGTTTTTGCAGACAACAAATTGCAAGGTTTTTTTCAGGGGATGGAAGAAGATTGTACGGATACTTATTTATATCAGGGAAGAGTCAGGGAAGGCTATCCTAAATTTCGAAAGAGGGGGGAGTATACGCTTCCCGGTTTTCAAATTCAAAAGGAATTTTTTCCTATTTTTGAAGAATACTATCATAGAGTATTAAAGGCCATAGGAAATGAAAAAAAGAGAAGGGAAGAGGGACAAAACTTTATTGAAAAACATTCGGAATATTTTCATAAGGTGACGGAACAAGAATTTGAAACACGGATTACAGAGGATTATTTGGAAAATAAAAGACAGATAGAGGCACATTTGGGAAATGAAGTCAGTTGTTTTTGCTGGCCTTGGGGGCATCGTTCTTGGAACGGTGTAAGCATATTGGAAAAATTGGGAGTCAGAGCTTTTGTGACAACGAAAAAAGGAAGCAATGATCAGCTGCCGAATCTTAAATTGATTAAAAGAATTGAACTTCGAAATTACAGTTTGAGAAAATTCAAGTGGAATGTATGGATTGCTTCTAACTTAATTTTGGGAAAAATTTACAGTTTAGTATCTTAGGAGGATAAATGTCTCTTTCAGTTGCAATGATAACGTATAATGAGGAAAAAATATTGGAAAAAACGCTCCGATCCATTGCCGATTTGGCGAATGAGATTGTAATTGTGGATAGCGGTTCTACTGATGGAACGAGAGAAATCGCAGAAAAATATGGAGCTAAATTTGTACACCAGAATTGGTTGGGTTATGGACCTCAAAGAAATAAAGCGATTCAATTGTGTCAATCGGAGTGGATTTTAAACATTGATGCAGACGAAGAAATTTCTCCCAAGTTATACGATAAGATTCAAAAAATTTTGCAAGAACCTGTGAAATACAAAGTATACAAGATCTCTTTTACCAGTGTTTGCTTCGGGAAAAAAATCTATCACGGAGGTTGGAGCGGGGCAAAAAAAGTAAGACTCTTTTATAGAGGAAGCGGAGCATTTAATCATAATACCGTTCATGAGGAATTTGAAACTTTGGAAGAAATAGGAAGTTTGCAGGAAGAGATTTTTCATCACAGCTATGTCAACTTGGAAGATTATTTTACGAAATTTAATCGTTATACAACAGAGGGGGCGAAGGATGCTTTTCAAAAAAGAAAAAAAGTCGGTGCTCTGAAGATCGTCTTGGAGCCTTTTTATAAATTTATTCGGATGTATTTTTTCAGATTAGGATTTTTAGATGGATTGGAAGGCTTTGTGTTAGCTAACACCAGTGCCATGTATAGTATGGTAAAGTATTATAAATTACATGAATTATATGAAAGAGAAAAGGAGAGTCATGGTTCATCATGAGAGAAATCAAGAGAATTATTGTAGCCAGAACAGACAAAATCGGGGATTTGGTATTATCTATTCCCAGTTTTTTCATGTTAAAAAAGATGTACCCTAAGGCGGAGTTAATTGTTTTGGTGAGAAGATATAACTATGATATTGTCAAAAATTTACCCTATATTGATCGCATTTTAAAAATAGATGACTTTAAAAAAGAAGAATTGTTGATGAAAATCGCGTATTTTAAAGCAGATGTTTTTATCGCCTTATTTCATGACGAATACATTGCAAAATTGGTAAAGTCCAGTAAGGCGAAGATTAGAATCGGACCGATTTCAAAACCGTCTTCTTGGTTGTTATACAACAAAGGTATTTTGCAAAAAAGATCACTTTCCACTAAAAATGAGGCGGAATATAATTTGGATTTGGTAAAAAAACTGAATCCGATACGTTATAGCACTTCCTACGAGTTAAACACAGAACTGGTACTGACAGAAGAGAATCGAAGAGTTGCCTCTTTGTTTTGGGAACAGGAGAACTTAGGCTCTAAGGTTTTGGTGTGTAATCCGTTTTTGGGTGGCTCTACCAAGAATTTACGAGATGAAGAGTATGGAAGAATTTTAAAAAATTTGTTATTGGAAGAAGCGGAACTGGAAATTATCCTGACCTGTCACATTTCAGAGGAGGAAAGAGCTTTACAATTAAAAGAACGGATTGCTTCCAATAAAGTACATATTTTTGCAAATGGAGGAAGTATTTTAAATGTAGCGGCTGTCATTGAAAAAGCACAGCTCTATTTTGGAGGTTCGACAGGACCAACCCATATTGCCGGAGCTTTGGGACAGAAAATAGTGGCTTTTTATCCGAATAAGAGGACACAAAGTAAAACAAGGTGGGGAATTTTTCGAAGATATTTAGAAGAAGTCCGTTATTTTGTAGTGGATGAGGAAGGCTCGGAAAAAGAAAATTATGAAAATCCCTATTTTGATTCGATGACAAAGGAGAAAGAAGAAACAATAATGAAATTATTACAAGAGGCCTTGTCATGAAGATTTTAATCATACACACCGCCTTTATCGGTGATGTTGTTCTTTCCACTCCTATGATAACGAAAATAGCAGAGAAATATGCAGGAGCTGAAATTTATTATTTGACAGTTCCTGCCGGAGCAAGCATTTTAAAGAACAATCCTCATATCACGAAAATCATTTCTTATGATAAAAAAGGAAAGGATAAGACCTGGGGAGCATTTTTTCGTATAGTCGGAGAATTACGTAAAGAACATTTTGATATGATTTATTGTCCGCATCGTTATTTACGAAGCATGCTGTTAAGTTTACTCATTGGGGCAAGAGAGAAAATCGGATATAGAACGGCTCCTTTATCTTGTTTTTTCACAAAGAAAATAGAATATCATAAGAATTTTCATGAGGTAAGACGTTTGCTTGCCTTTGTGGAAGGGGAAGAGAATAAAAAATATGAGATTGCCTTGTATCCGAAAGAACCAGAAGAACGAATTTGGAAGAAGTGGAAACAAGAAATAGAAAGACAGGGGTATTCTTGTATTGTAGCTTTGGCTCCCGGAAGTCGTTGGGAGACGAAGAGATGGCCTATAGAATATTTTCAGGAAGTTTTGGACAGGCTTTCGGAAACGGAAAAGATTGCTGTTTTGCTTCTAGGGGGGAAAGAAGAGCAAGAACTGCCTTTTCAATGGAAAAAGGGAGTTTGGGATTTGCGCGGAAAAACAAGCTTATTGCAACTGGCGAAAGTCTTGCAGGAAGTGAACTATGTTGTGACAAATGATTCTTCTCCGATTCATATCGCCTCTTCTTCTCCAAAGGCAAAGATTATTGCAATCTTTGGTCCTACGGTAAAAGAGATTGGCTTTACTCCTTGGTCGGATAACAGCGTCGTAATAGAACTGGAGGATTTGGATTGCCGACCATGTAGCATTCATGGGACAAATACCTGCCCTCAAAAGCATTTTCGTTGTATGAGGGAGTTGAAGCCGGAGTTGGTCTTGCAGGAAATACGAGAATATGACAGGGAGGAAGCATGAAAAAAAAGTTGTCACAGCAGGAAAGGATATACTATTTTTCGAAAGAGGCTTTTTCTTTGTTTGAATATTGGAAAGCCGGAAATTATCGTTTACTTAAGGTATTGAAAGATACCGACAGAAGTTACGTAGCTCTCTTAGAGATTGGAGGAAGTAAATTTATTTATAAAGAACCGAGAGAAAAAAATCAAAGAAAATGGCAGAGGTTTTTATCTATATTTCGTGGAAGTGAGAGCAGAAGAGAGGGATTGCAAATGTTGGAAATTGAAAAAAAAGGCTTTTTAGGGCCTAAGTTTCAATTTGCTTATGAAAGAAAATGGGCTTCTATGACAATACATTCTTTCTTAGTCTATTCCTATCTTGATGCCGAAGAGATGACAGTTCACAAAGCGGAAAAAGCATTTGCTTATCTTAAGAAAATACACGATGCCGGCTTTTTACATGGAGATTCTCAACTATCCAATTTTTTAATGGATGGAGAAGATATCTATCTGATTGATTCCAAATTTCAGAAAAACAAATATGGAGCTTTGGGAAGTGCTTATGAAAATTATTATTTTGAGTTAAGTTGTCCCTCTTGCTCTTTCTTGACGGATCGAAGTCATTGGGCTTATAAAATTGCTAAAAAATGGAAGGATTTAAAAGAATGGTGGGTAAAGATCAAGACAAAGAGAAGAGAAAGAAAATGAAAATTTTAGTGATTCGATTGAGCTCTATTGGAGATGTATTATTGACAACAGCTGTTTTAAAAGCTTGGAAAAAAAAGTATCCGGATTCTATTTTAGACTTTGTAGTCTTAAAGCAATTTCAAGCTGCGATTCAAGATTGTCCTTATATTGACCATATTTATGTGTTTGATAAGAAAAAACATGACGGAATACGCAATATCAGAAAATTTTCCAAAGCATTAAAAGAAAATGGGTATGACTACGTCTTTGACCTGCACAATAAATTTCGTTCCCAATGGATGAGATGGAGTATGGGAATTCCTTATTTTGTCTATCCGAAAAGAAAATGGTGGAAATCTCTCTTGGTGAATTTGGGCTTGATTTCCTACCAAGTAGATGATACGATTATAAAAAATTATTTTGCTGCCTTTTCTTCTTTTTCTTTGGATTATCATGGAGAAGATTTGTATTTTGCTGTCAAAGAAGAAGAGAAAAAAAAGTTTGAAAGTTATCGAAATTTTCCCGTATTGGCACCGGGAGCATCTAAGAATACGAAGAAATGGCCTGTAGAAAATTTTGCTCTTTTAGCAAAATTATTGCATCAAAAGTATTCATATCCAAGCATTTTAATCGGCGGGAAAGAGGACGAGGAAAATTGCAACAAGATTATAGAATTAAGCGAAGGAAGTGCTATTTCCTTTGCGGGAAAGCTGAGTTTACAGGAGAGCGGAGCCTTATTGTCACAGGCAGCTTTTCTGGTAAGTAATGATTCAGGTCCCTTTCATATTGCGAGAGGAGTGAAGTGTCCAAGTTTTGTTATTTTTGGACCAACCAGTCCGGGAATGTTTGAATTAGGGGAACAGGATGTTCTTATCTATGCAGGAGTGGAATGTTCTCCTTGCAGTTTACATGGGGATAAGAAATGTCCCAAAAAACATTTTCGTTGTATGAAAGAAATTACTGCGGAACAGATTTTGAAGAAGATAGAGGAAAAAAATTCAAAAGAAGGAGTGTTTAGCGATGGCAAAAGCAAAAGAAAAAACGATGGAGTTAACAGCGAAGCAAAAGGCCTTAGAAACGGCTGTAAAAGAAATAACTAAGGATTTTGGAGAAGGGGCTATTATGAAATTGGGAGATAATAGTCATATGCAAATTGAAGTAATCCCGACGGGAAGTTTAAATTTGGATGCAGCTTTGGGATTGGGAGGAGTTCCCAGAGGAAGAGTGGTAGAGATTTATGGAGCGGAGAGTTCCGGAAAGACAACCATTGCTTTACACATTATAGCAGAAGCACAAAAAATGGGGGGGATTGCAGCTTTTATTGATGCGGAACATGCTTTGGATCCTGTGTATGCAAAGGCCTTGGGTGTAGATATTGATGAGCTTTTGATTGCACAGCCGGATTTCGGGGAACAGGCCTTGGATATTGCAGATACCCTAGTGCGTTCCGGAGCCATTGATGTGATTGTAGTGGATTCTGTGGCAGCTTTGGTTCCCAAAGTGGAAATTGACGGAGAAATGTCGGATCAGCAAATGGGACTGCAAGCAAGATTGATGTCGAAGGCCTTGCGAAAATTAACGGCTACCTTGAATAAATCCAAAACAACCATGATTTTTATCAACCAAATTCGTGAAAAAATCGGTGGCTTTGGGTTTGGACCTCAAACGACGACCACCGGAGGAAAGGCATTGAAATTCTATTCTTCCGTTCGTATGGAAGTAAAAAGAATTGCTGCCGTGAAGCAAGGGGAGGATGTTATCGGAAATGAAACCGTGGTAAAAGTGACGAAGAATAAAATTGCTCCTCCCTTCAAAGAAGCTTCTTTCCAAATTATGTATGGAAAAGGAATTTCAAAGGTGGGAGAAATTTTGGATATCGCTTTGGCAAAAGATATTGTGGCAAAATCGGGAGCTTGGTTCAGTTTTGGAGAAATTCGTCTGGGACAGGGAAAGGAAAATGTCAAGGCAAGGTTGGAGGAAGAAAAAGACTTGCTGAATGCTATCTATGATGAAATTAAAAAATTGGAAGCTCCTCAAGAAGAAGTACTTGGAGAAGAACGTGAAGAAATTTCAAAAGCGAAAGAATAAGCTATTATTCGAAGACGGAAGTCAAATTGTTGTCACGAAGGAAATGATGCAAAGATTTTCTTTGCAAGGGAAAGAAGCCTTAAGTGAAGAGGAATACGAGGAACTTTTTCGCTATCGACTTCGTTTCAGTGCCTATACTTGGCTTTCGAAAAGAGATTATTCCTCTTGGGAATTGGAAGTCAAACTGAGTCGGTATTGTTCTCAAAAACAGTGGATTTCGGATTTGTTGAAAGACTTGCAGCAGAAGGGATATCTCGACGATTATCGTTATGCGATTCAATGGGTTCAATCTAAAAAATATGGAAGGGCGAAAATGGAATATTTCCTTCTTCAGAAAGGATATTCCAGAGAGTTTGTCAGGAAGGTTTTGGACGAAGCTTATCAGACGGATACAAAAGAAATTATAAAAATTTGGAATACATTAGCAAAGAAAGAAAAAGAGAAGAGAGTGATGGCCCTTTTACGAAAGGGCTATCACTATTCTGAAATTAAAAAGGCATTAGCGGAGATTGAAGAATAGGGAGAGAAGGTTATGATTATATTAGGAATTGAGAGCTCTTGTGATGAAACTTCCATTGCAATCATTCAAGACGGAAAAACAATTTTATCGAATTATATTTCATCTCAAATTGATATTCATAAAGAATATGGCGGGGTGGTACCGGAGATTGCTTCCAGACAACATATCAAAAATATTGCGGCAATTTTGGAAGAAAGTTTAACAGAAGCAAAGATAAGTCTGCAGGAGGTGGACTATATCGCAGTGACCTATGCTCCCGGATTGATTGGAGCTCTATTGGTAGGAATTTCTTTTGCAAAAGCTTTGGCTTATGCCAATCATATTCCCTTGATTCCGGTTCATCATATCAAAGGGCATATCTATGCAAATTTTTTGGAGCACGAAGTCGAGTTGCCATGTATTAGTTTGGTTGTTTCCGGAGGACATACCAATATTATTTATATGGATGAAAAGCATGAATTTCATAATTTAGGAGGAACTTTGGACGATGCCGTTGGAGAAAGTTGTGATAAAGTGGCACGGGTGTTGGGCTTGGGATATCCGGGAGGTCCTATCATAGATAAGATGTATTATCAGGGAAATCCTCAGTATTTAAAATTGACTAAGCCGAAAGTGAAGAAGTACGAGTTCAGCTTTTCGGGAATTAAAACGGCGGTGATTAACTTTGATCATAAAATGAAATTGAGAGGGGAAAGTTATAAAAAAGAGGATTTGGCAGCTTCTTTTTTAGGAACTGTAGTCGATATTTTGACGGAAAAAACGATTGCGGCCGCTAAAGAAAAAAAGGTAAAACATATTTTATTGGCAGGAGGTGTGGCAGCCAATTCTTTATTGAGAAAACAACTGTCGGAAAGAGCGGAACAAGAAGGAATGAAACTATTATATCCAAGTATGCGACTTTGCACGGACAATGCCGCCATGATTGCGGAAGCCGCTTATTATAAGATTCAAAACGGAGGGAAAGCAGCAGGTTATGACTTGAATGGAATCGCTACTTTGGACATTCATCAGGATATTTAGGAGGAAATATGAGAAAACTATTCCTATCTTTATGGATATTCTTACTGTCTATCTCCGGTTTTCCGATACAGAGTATCGGAAACACAAACGGAAAGGGTTCGACAAGGCAACATATCAACATGACTGTTTCGAGCAGAGAGAAGGAGCAGAAGTTGGAAGGAATGGTATTGGACGAAGAAGGCTATGCTATTGCGGAAGTTGTTTTGGAAGCGAAACAGAATGGAAAGGTCCGAACCGTACAAAGTGATAAGTATGGGAAATTTCAATTTTCAGTAGATTCGGGTTTACTTAGCATTTTTGCTCAAAAAGAGGGTTTTTTGGCAGGAGGAGAAATTATCTTGATTCGAGAGGGGCGACCGATAAAAAATTTGCAGATTGTATTGAAAAAAAGATATTCTCATATTTTAGGAATTGTTACAGATGGAGTAAAAGCTCTTTCCGGTGTTACCGTTCGTCTGAGAAATGAAAATTTGGAAACCATAGATCAGGTGTTTTCAGATGCTTTAGGCTATTATCAATTCCGAAATATCGGAGATAATCAGAAAGTTGCCGTATCCGTTTATGAAGAGGGATATCAAGAATACATATCCGACTTTTTTTTGGTAGATAAAAATTATGAGAAAGAACACATTATTTTAAGAAAAAAAGAGAAGAATATGTTATAATATAAAATAACTTATTTTTAAAGGAGAATATGATGGTAGAGGCATTTCAAATTATTGGCGGGAAAGATTTAGTGGGAGAATTGACGGTGGAAGGGTCAAAAAATTCCACTTTGCCGATTATGATAGCTACTTTGGTGGCAAAAGGAAGGTATGTTTTGAAGAATGTACCAAATTTGCGAGATATTCGAACTTTGGTAAAATTGCTGGAAAGTTTGGGGCTGCAAATTACAAAGTTGGAGGATCATTCCTATGAAATTATCAATACAGGCTTGAGCAATTTAGAGGCTAGTTATGATTTAGTCAAAAAAATGAGAGCTTCTTTTTTGGTCATGGGGGGAATGTTGGCACATTCTAAAAAAGCAACTGTTTCTCTACCGGGAGGATGTGCTATCGGTTCCAGACCGGTGGATTTGCACCTGAAGGGCTTCGAGCAATTAGGGGTACAAATTCATATTGATCACGGTTACGTCTATGCGGAGGCGGAAGAGCTCATTGGAAATGAAATTATATTGGATTTTCCAAGCGTAGGAGCAACGGAAAATATTATTATGGCCGCTGTGAAAGCCAAAGGAAAAACTATTTTGGAAAATGCTGCGAAAGAACCCGAAATTGTGGATTTATGTAATTTTTTGAATAAAATGGGAGCAAAAATTACAGGAGCGGGAAGAAGCCGTTTGGAAATTGAAGGAGTGGAAGAATTGCACGCCTGTGAGCATAGCATCATTCCGGATAGAATTGTTGCGGGAACCTACATCATTGCCGCCATCCTATTTCAAGGCAAGATTAGTGTTCGCGGTGTTGTTCGGGAAGATTTGGCAAGCTTTCTTTCCAAACTGGAAGAAATGGGATTGAAATATGAAATAAAGGAAGGAGTTTTCACCGTATTATCCAAGTTGGAAGATTTAAAACCGGGAAAAATTACAACGATGCCGCATCCCGGATTCCCAACAGATTTACAATCTCCTATTATGACTTTAATGTGCTTTATTAAAGGAACCAGTGAGATTAAGGAAACTATTTTTGAAAATCGATTTATGCATGTACCGGAGCTGAATCGTATGGGAGCGAAAATTGATATTGACGGATCCAAGGCGACGATTACGGGAGTGGATCACTTCTCTTCCGCGGAAGTAATGGCAAGCGATTTGCGAGCAGGGGCTTCTTTGGTGCTGGCGGCTTTAAAATCTCCGGGAAAAAGTATTGTCAATCGTATTTATCATGTGGATAGGGGTTATGAAAGTTTGGAAATAAAGCTGCAAGCTTTGGGAGCGAATATAGAGAGAATTAAGGTAGACGCATAAGGAGAGAGAATGGAGAGAGTGATAGGGGTGAATCCTGTCCTGGAGGTCCTAAACAATCGGGAAAAGACAATTGAAAAATTGGAAGTATATAAGGGAGTACGAGGAGAAATATTGCAAAAAATACAAAGACTGGCTTCCGAAAGAAATGTAAAAATTTTTTATACGAATAAAAAAGTGGAAAATTCACAGGGCTTTTGTATTTTTTTGACAGACTATGATTACTATCAAGACTTTGATGAATTTTTAGAACGTATGGCAGGAAGATCACAGTCTATTTTACTCATGTTGGATGAAATTCAGGATCCTCGAAATTTTGGGGCTTTAATCCGAAGTGCGGAGGTGTTTGGGGTGGACGGCATTCTTATTCCGGAAAGAAATTCGGTTAGAATCAATGAAACCGTGGTCAAAACTTCGACGGGAGCGATTGAATATGTTCCGATTATCAAGGTAACGAATTTATCCAATGCAATTGAAAAATTGAAGAAGATAGATTATTGGGTGTACGGAGCTGCCGGAGAGGCGGAATTATCTTGTCAAGAAGAGCAATATCCGAAAAAAGTGGTTCTGATTCTCGGAAATGAGGGAACAGGGCTTCGGAAAAAAGTGAGAGAACACTGTGATAAGTTGATTAAAATTCAGATGAGAGGAAAAATTAATTCCTTAAACGTATCTGTGGCGGGAGGAATTTTATTATCGGAAATTGCAAAATTTCAAAAGTGGAAATGAGGCAAAAAATTGAATTTAGAACAGGAAAATATACCGGAAGAATTGATTGAGAAAGCAAAAAATGGAGATCAGGAAGCCATTACTTTTATCATAGAATGTTATCAAAATGTAATTTCTATGAGTGCGAGTCATTATTATATGGTCGGAGCGGAGAAACAGGATTTACTTCAGGAAGGAATGTTGGGCTTATTAAAGGCATTAAAGGCATACGATAAAGAAAAATCTTCTTTTCGTACCTTTGCAATTCTTTGTATTCGCAGACAATTGATTTCTGCCATTAAGGCCTCTAATACGAAAAAGAATCTGGTATTTCATCATGCTGTGATCAAGAATCCTCTGTTGGGAGAGGAAGAATTATTGGGAAAAAGTTCCTATGATCCAGAGGAACTCTATTTATCCAAGGAGAAAATTCAGGAATATTACCAATATATTCAGGAAAGTTTCAGTGCTTTTGAGAAGGAAATTTTTCACTATATGATACAGGGATATTCCTATCGTGAGATTGGAATGATACTCTCGAAAAATAGTAAAAGTATTGACAACGCTTTTCAACGAATTAAGAAAAAAAGTGAAGTATGGCTTCAGAAATATAATTTAGAATAGGTTAGAGGTGAAGAAGTTTGAAGGAGTATGTTTTTAGAGAGGTAGAACAAAAATGGCAAGAAAAATGGGAAAAAGATCAAGTATTTAAAGGGAGCAATGTAGTAGAAGGAAAAGAAAACTATTATGTTTTGGAGATGCTCCCTTACCCGTCAGGAAAATTACATGTAGGTCATGCGAGAAATTATACCATAGGAGATGTCATTGCACGATACAAAAGAATGAAAGGCTATAATGTCCTTCATCCTATGGGATGGGATTCCTTTGGACTGCCGGCGGAAAATGCCGCGATTCAGAATGGAGCTCATCCTGCAACATGGACGAAAGCCAATATTGAAAATATGAAAAGACAATTGAAACTATTAGGGTTTTCTTATGATTGGGATAGAGAAATTGCCAGCTATACTCCGGAATATTATAAATGGAATCAATGGATTTTTAAAAAGATGTATGAAAAAGGATTGGTCTATAAAAAGAAGTCTTTAGTAAATTGGTGCCCTGATTGTCAGACGGTTTTGGCGAATGAACAGGTAGAGGACGGAAAATGTTGGCGGCATAGTAAAACGACCGTCATTCAAAAAGAATTGGAACAATGGTTTTTCAAAATTACGGATTATGCAGATGAATTATTGGAAGGACATGAAGAACTTCGAGGAGGTTGGCCTGAAAAAGTTTTGACGATGCAAAAAAATTGGATTGGAAAATCTTTTGGAACCGAAGTCGTCTTTCAAGTTGTGGAAAACAATATGGAACTTCCCGTATTTACGACAAGAGTGGATACAATTTATGGAGTGACCTATGCGGTGGTGGCACCGGAACATCCGATAGTAGATGAAATTTTGAAAGTAAATCCGAGCATAAAATCGGCAGTTATGGCTATGAAAAATATGGATGTCATAGAGAGAACTGCAGAGGGAAAAGAGAAAAATGGAATTGACACCACTTGGCATGTCAGAAATCCATACAATCAAAAGGAAGTCCCTCTATGGATTGGAGACTATGTGTTGATGAACTATGGAACAGGAGCAGTTATGGCTGTTCCTGCCCATGATGAGAGAGATTATGCCTTTGCTAAGAAATACAACTTGGATATCAAAGCAGTCATCGTTCCGTCAGATAGAAATCCAGTACTTCCCTTTGTAGAAGACGGAGTGGTACAAGCTTCAGCAGAAGAATTCAATGGAATTTCCAACAGAGAAGCTCTTGTAAAGATGGCAGAATTTGGAGAGAAAAAAGGCTTTGCGAAAAGAACTTTTAAATATCGATTGAAAGACTGGGGTGTATCACGACAAAGATATTGGGGAACGCCAATTCCAGTATTATACTGCGAAACATGTGGAGAAGTATTGGAAAAAGATGAAAATTTACCTGTGATGTTGCCGGAAGATATTCAATTTTCGGGAAATGGAAATCCTTTGGAAACATCGGAATCTTTTAAAAATGCTACCTGCCCTTGTTGCGGAGGCCCTGCGAGAAGAGATACCGACACGATGGACACTTTTGTAGATTCTTCTTGGTATTTCTTACGATATTGTGATTCCAAGAATCAGGATCTCCCTTTTGATAAAAACATTGTAGACGGATGGACACCAGTGGATCAATATATTGGGGGAGTCGAACATGCCGTGATGCATTTGCTGTATGCAAGATTTTTCCATAAAATGTTACGAGATTTAGGCTATCTATCTTCCAATGAGCCGTTTAAACGATTATTGACACAGGGAATGGTATTGGGACCATCTTATTATTCCGCAGAAGAAAATCGTTTCTTATTTGCGGAAGAAGTGGAATTACGAGGAGAAAAAGCCTTTTCGAAAAAAACGGGAGAGGAATTGCTTGTCAAAGTTGAAAAAATGTCAAAATCTAAAAATAACGGGGTAGATCCGGAAGAAATGATTTTGAAATATGGAGCAGATACCACAAGACTTTTCATTATGTTTGCCGCTCCTCCTGAAAAAGAATTGGAATGGAATGAAAATGGTTTGATAGGAGCTTACCGTTTCCTGACAAGAGTATGGAGATTGGTATTGGAAAATCAAACTCATATTTCCTTAGAAAAAATTGATTATACAGCAATTTCTAAGGCAGATAAGGCTTTGATTATTAAGTTAAATCAAACCATTAAAAAAGTAACGGAGTCCATAGAGAACGACTATCATTTTAACACTTCCATTGCGGCAATTATGGAATTATTGAATGAGATACAGGTATACAAATCGGATTCTACACAATATAGAAGAGTATTGGGAGAAGCCTTGAAGCAAATCGTGATTATGCTGTCTCCTTTTGTACCTCATTTCTGTGAAGAATTATGGGAAAGCATTGGGGAAACGGGCTATGTTTCTGACCAGGAATGGCCGGTATACGATGAAAAATACATTATAACGGACGATGTGGTAATGGCAATTCAAGTCAACGGGAAGATGAGAGGAAGTTTGGAAGTGGAACGAGGAACTTCGAAAGAAGAAATTGAAACACTTGCACTATCGGTTCCGAATGTCATAAAACATATGGAAGGAAAAGTTTTGATAAAAGTAATTGTTGTTCCAAATAAAATCGTAAATATTGTGGTAAAATAGAAAGGGAAAATTATGGCAGATATTGTCTGTGATACGAGATTGCAGAAAAGAAAAAACCCCTTGGTGGTCATTGTCACGCATGGAGATGCAGACGGTTTAGTAGCTGCTACCATTGTGAAAGCCTTTGAGGAAAGAATAAACCCAGAACAGAGTTTTTTAATTTTTAGCGGAATGGATGTGACAGAGGAACAGACGGAAAGACTCTTTGATTATATTTGTAAGTATAATGATTTGGGAATACGAGATAAGATCTATATTTTGGATAGACCCATTCCCCCTTTGGGTTGGTTAGCTATGGGATACTTATGTGATGTCCCCATGATTCATATTGATCATCATATTACCAATCATCCAGATACCTATAGTTTTCATGAAAGAGGGAAACAAATTTCACATCGTTGGTCGGAAGAAGAAAGTGCAGCTTTTTTGAGTTTGGAATTCTTCAGAACTTGGATGGAACAAGGGGAAGAATATGAAAGACTGTATCATTCTTTCTATGACTTGGCAAAGGCAACTTCAGAATGGGACACCTTCCATTGGAAACAGTTGGGAGAGACACTTACAGATACACTCTGGAAGAAAAAGGCTTTGGCAATCAATGCGGCGGAAAAGTTATTGGGGAGTGTAGGTTTTTATAGAGCTATTCAGGAAAATATAGGAACTGAACAATATAGTCAAGACTTATTCGGTTATTTTTATCGTTTACAAGATGCCTACGATCATCAATTTCAAAATGCTTATGATTTTGCAAAAAGAAGTGTCACAGAATATGTATTTCGAAATCATAGAATCGGGGTTATCTACGGAGTGGATGTCAATTATCAGTCCATGATAGCGGACTACTTTTTTTTAGATAAAAAATATCAATTCGATGTCATTGCATTTGTAAATATATATGGAACTGTTTCTTTCCGTGGAAAAGGAAATTTTGATGTGAGTATCTTAGCTCAGAAGTTGGGAGAATTTTGTGGACATTCCGGTGGCGGACATAAGAATGCTTCTGGTTGCAAAATCTATAATCGGGATCGTTTTAAGGAGAATTTATTAGAACTTTTCTATGAATCTATGGATGCATTAAAATTGGGAAATTTTTAATAGAAGGGGAAGGGGACGAAAAAAGTCCCCCCTTTTTTATTAAAAATAAGTATACAAAAGATAAAAATTAGAGTATGATAAATAGGCTAAATACTTTGTAAAATAAAGGAATCAAAAATGAAGAAAGCAATTTTTTTAGATAGAGACGGAACTCTCAATGTAGAGAAGAAATATTTATACCAAGAAAAAGATTTGGAATTTGAAAAAGGGGCTGTGGAAGCTCTTTCCATTTTAAGAAAGTTGGGCTATCTTTTGATCGTGGTAACAAACCAGTCCGGAATTGCAAGACAGTATTATACAGAAGAGGATTTGAAACGTTTTCATCAAGCCTTCCAAAGAAAATTATCTGCTTTTGGACTGAAAATAGATAAATTCTATTACTGTCCTCATCATCCGGAAAAAGGAATTGGAGAGTATAAGCTGGATTGTTCTTGTCGAAAGCCGAAGCCGGGAATGTTGGAACAAGGAATCTTGGAATTTGAGATTGATCGAAAGTCTTCTTATATGGTCGGGGACAAATATGCGGATGTGCAAGCCGGAATGGCGGCAGGAGTGTCTTCCATTTTAGTACGAACAGGTTACGGAAAAGAGGAAGAACAAAAATTACAGGAAGGAGAGGCAAGAGTTTTTGATAACTTATTGGCCTTTGCTCAGGATAGAAAACAAAGGGAGAGTTTGTAAGATGAAATTGTTGTGTCAGATATTGCAAAAAAGATTTTCACATTTGAAAGAACTTTCTATTCAAAATGTTGTAATGGACAGTCGGAAAGTTGTTGCAGGCTCCTTATTTTTTGCAATTCAGAATGGGAATCGGTATGTTTCGGAAGCTTTGGAGAAGGGGGCAAGTATTGTCATTGCGGATCACTATTCCGAGCCTCATGAAAGGGTGATTTCAGTAAAAGATACCGTTCTTTTTATGCAGGAATTGGCAGCGGAATATAGAAGATTTTTAAAAACGAAGCTTATTGCCATTACAGGAAGCAATGGAAAGACGACTACGAAAGATATTGTTTATGCTATCTTGTCAAAGACATTTCCAACCAAGAAAACACTTGGAAATTATAACAATCATATCGGATTGCCATTTACTATTTTGAATCTCGAAGAAGGCGATGAATTTGCGGTTTTGGAAATGGGGATGAGTTCTTTTGGAGAGATTGATGCCTTAGGGAAAATTGCAAGACCTGACTACGGAATCATTACCAATATCGGAGACTCTCATTTGGAATTTTTGAAAACGAGAGAAAATGTCTTCAAGGCAAAAACGGAATTATTGCCATATCTTCCTCAAGGTCATTTCATTACAAGTGGAGACGATATCTTCTTAAAGAAGGTTTCAGGCGTGCATGTAGGCTATGAAGAGGGGAATGATTATCGCATTGTTTCCTATCGGAAAAAAGAAAGAATGACTTCTTTTCAAGTTCGTGGAAAGGATTATGAAATTTGCCTCGAAGGAAGGCACAATGTGATGAATGCCGCTATGGGAATTGCCCTTGCGGAGATGATAGGAATGAAGCCGGAGGAAATTCAGAGAAATTTGTCTCAAATTGCATTAAGTCCTATGAGATTTGAGCGTTCCGAATATCGAGGAACAGAATACATCAATGACGCTTACAACGCCAGTCCGATTTCCATGTTTGCAGCTTTGGACAGCTTGGAAGAGATGAAAGCGGAATGTAAATTTGCTGTGTTAGGAGATATGTTGGAATTGGGAGAAAGAGAAATAGAATTTCACAAAGAGGTGATACAAAAAGCAGTTTCCTGTCATTTACAAGCGGTTCTTCTCTATGGAGCTCGTATGAAACAGGCTCTTCATGAATTTCCTTTTCATGAGGGCTTACATCACTTTGAAAACAAGGAAGCAATTCGAGAATATTTGAGAAAATTTTCTGAAAAAACGGTCTTAATCAAGGCCTCCAGGGGAATGAAACTGGAAGACATCATCGAGGGGGAGGAAAAATAATGTTATATTTTTTAGCAACATATTATACAGGATGTGAGTTTTTAAAATCGATTTATTTACGAGATTTCATTAGTTTCACTCTTTCTTTATTTTTAGTTTTATTTTTTGGAAGACCTTTTATTCACTACTTACAAAAAAAGAAATTTGGAGAGATCATTCGACAGGAGGGGCCCGCAAGCCATATCTCTAAAAAAGGAACTCCTACTATGGGAGGAGTGCTTATTATTTTTTCTCTTTTATTAAGCACTTTCTTGGTGGCGGATATGAAAAATTCTTTTATTTTACTCCTAGTTTTCTCTACTTTGATATTTGCAGGAATTGGTTTTATTGATGATTATAAAAAATTTACGGTAAATAAAAGAGGACTTGCAGGAAGAAAAAAATTGCTGGGACAGTCTGTTGTTGCTCTTATGATTTGGACTTACATAAAATTTGTTGGTTTAACCGGAAATGCCCGTGTGGATCTCTCTGTTGTCAGTCCGAGCAATGCAGGATGGATGATGTATCTTGGAGGAATCGGAATGATAATCTTCATTCTTTTTGTCATTTTGGGTTCTTCCAATGCGGTCAATATTACAGACGGCTTAGATGGACTTGCTATCATGCCGACGGTGATTTGTGCTGCTATTTTAGGAGTAATTGCTTATTTTACAGGGCATGTTGAATTGAGCAGTCATTTGCAACTTTACTATACTTCTGGAATAGGAGAGATAACAATCTTTTTGGCTGCCATTTGCGGTTCCGGTTTGGGCTTCCTTTGGTATAATTGTTATCCCGCTCAGATTTTTATGGGAGATACAGGTTCTCTTGCTTTGGGAGGGATTCTTGGAGTCGTAGCTGTTTTACTGAAACAGGAATTGCTTTTGCCTATCATAGGAGCTGTTTTTGTCATGGAAGCGGTTTCGGTTATTTTACAAGTGGCTTCTTTTAAAATGCTCGGGAAACGGATTTTTCGAATGGCTCCCATTCATCATCATTTTGAATTAGGTGGTTTGACAGAAACAAAAGTGACGATGAGATTTTGGATTACTACTATCTTATTGGGAATTTTTGCGTTAGGGCTTATTAAATTACGAGGAATTTAATTATGAGGAGGAAAAGATGAAAAAAGCTATGGTCTTGGGTATGGGAATTAGCGGAAAAGGAGCAAAAAACCTTTTAGAAAAAGAAGGATATACCGTCATCGCTGTCGACGATAGCTTTGCGATGAGTTCCCAAGAAGCAATGAAATATATTGATGAAATAGATGTTTTTATCAAAAGTCCGGGGGTTCCTTGTACTAACTTGGTAAAAGCTGTGCAAGAAAAAGGAATAAAAATTCAAGATGAAATAGAAATTGCCTATCAATATATGGTAAAATATAATAAGAAGATAAGCATTGTGGCGGTAACAGGAACGAATGGAAAGACAACCACGACAAGTAAAATTGCGGAACTATTAAATTTTGCAGGGAAAAAAGCTGCAGCAGCGGGAAATATCGGTCGCTCTTTCGCGGATGTGTTACTGTCGGAAGAACAGTATGACTATGTCGTTCTGGAGTTAAGTTCTTATCAATTGGAAAATGTATATGAATTTACGTCCTATATTTCTATGGTCACGAATTTGACTCCCGATCATTTGACAAGATATGCAAATCTGGAAGACTATTATAATACCAAATTTCATATTTGCCAAAATCAAGAGAAAGAAAATTCGTTTTTCCTATTTAATATAGATCATGAAGAAGTAAGAAAAAGAGAAACTTTGATGAAAGGAAGAAAGATTTCCTTGTCTCGGAAACAGGAGGCGGACACCTGTGTGAAAGACGGAAATATTCTGTTTCAGGGAGAGAAAGTCATGTCGGTTTCCGAGCTTTCTTTAAAGGGAAGTCATAATTTGGAAAATAGTTTATTCATTGTTACAGCAGGAAAATTATTGGGCTTGGATAGCAAAATCATTCGGGATTTTTTAAGGAATACAGAGCCTTTGGAACATAGAATGGAGCGATGTTTTCAATATGGAAAGTTACAATTTATCAATGATTCCAAGGGGACCAATATTGATTCTGCAAAGTTTGCTTTGGAAGCTTATCCGGGCTGTATTTTGATCTGCGGAGGTTTTGATAAAAAAGTGGATTTGACTCCTTTGGCGGATATTATTGTCAAACAGGTGAAGGAAGTATATCTAATCGGTGTGATTGCCGATAAAATTAAAGCCTTATTAGTGGATAGAAATTATCAGGCAGAAAGAATACATTCTTTGGATACAATAGAAAACAGTTTGTGGGATATGAAACAAAGATTTACAAAGGAAGATCAGGAAGTCATTTTATTGTCTCCTGCCACCTCTAGTTTTGATCAATTTAAATCTTTTGAACATAGAGGTCAAGTCTTCAAAGAATTGGTTCATAAAATTTTTGGATAAAATGGAGTAAGATATGAAAAAAGTAATTTTAACAACCGGAGGAACGGGAGGACATATTTATCCAGCTTTGGCTGTTGCGGAAGGGTTAAAAAGCAAAGGAATCGAAACCCTATTCATAGGAAGTAGTACAAGAATGGAAAAGGAGATCGTTCCAAAAGCTCAATTTCGATTTATTGGTTTGGACATAGATCCTCCCAGAACGATTAAGTCAGTCATAAAGTATATCAAGAGTTTCGGATATGCCTATCGCATTTTGAGAGAGGAAGAGCCTGATGCTGTGCTGGGCTTTGGGAATTATATTTCCGTTCCTATACTTACCATGTCTTTTCTGTTACGAAAGAAGATATATTTGCAAGAGCAAAATGCAGATTTAGGCTTTGCAAATCGTTTGTTTTATCGCTTTGCTCAACTTGTTTTTTTGGCTTTTGAGCATACTTATAATACCATTCCTATGAAATATCAAAAAAAGTTTATTGTATCCGGAAATCCTCTTCGTTCAGAAATTCAAGAGGTGAGTTATGATGAGGCAAGAGAACGTTTGAAAGTACGAAAAGAGGAAAAAGTATTGCTGATTACCGGAGGAAGTTTAGGAGCTCAGGAAATTAACAACGCGGTATTGAAATATTGGGAGCATTTTTTTCAGAGCAAGCATTTACGAGTATACTGGGCAACGGGAAAACAAAATTATGAAGAAGTGCAGGAGAAAGTAAAAAGAGCCAAGATGACGGATACGATTAAAGACTATTTTGAGAATATGATTCATCTTATGGCTGCTTCAGATTTGGTGGTCTGTCGTGCGGGGGCTTTGACCATTTCCGAATTAATTGCCTTGCAAAAACCGGCAGTGATTATTCCATACAGTTCACAAAAAGTAGGGCAATATCAGAATGCTAAAATATTGGAAGAATGCCATTCCGCTGTGGTTTATACCAATCGGGAGTCAGAACAGGCAATCGAGAAAGTCATAGAATTATTAAACAATGAAGAAGAGTTAAGAATCATGGGGATTCGTATGAGAAGTTTACAGACGCCAAATGCAGTGAATACGATTATCTCTAATTTAGATATTTGGAGGGATTAGCAGAACAATGGAAAAAATATATTTTGTGGGAATCAATGGAATTGGAATGAGCGGATTGGCAAAAATTATGAAATGTCAAGGCTATGATGTTGTGGGGGCGGACTTAACAAGAAACTATGTGACAGAGGAACTGGAAAATTTAGGGATTACAGTATATCCGGAGCATAAGGCTTGTCAAATGGAAGATAGAGACTCCCTGATTGCGTCCAGTGCAATTCATTCTGATAATCCAGAGTTCCAGTATGCAAAAGAACATAATATTCCATTGATGAAGCGAGGGGAATTGTTGGCCAGTTTATTAAATTCCAAACTTGGAATTGCGGTAGCAGGAACTCACGGAAAAACAACAACAAGTTCCATGATGTCAGCAGCGATGTTGTCTTTAGACCCTACGATTGTGGTGGGAGGAATTTTGCCGGAAATTGCGTCCAATGCGAAAGTCGGTATGGGGGAATACTTTATTGCGGAAGCTGACGAAAGTGATAATTCTTTCTTATTCATGCGACCTAAATATGCAGTCATTACGAATATTGAAGAGGATCATTTGGAAACTCATGGAAATTTGGAAAATATCAAAAAATCTTTCCGGCAATTTGTCGATCAAACGGAACGACAAGTCCTCGTTTGTAAAGATTGTATAAATGTAAGGTCTATCTTTTTGGAAAATAAAAAAATTACCAGTTATGGAATCGAACAAGAGGCCGATATTATGGCAAAAAATATAGAAATTGTGGAAGGAAAAACCTCTTTTGAAGTATGGATGCAAGGAAAAAATCAAGGAAGATTTTCTATTTCTATTCCAGGAAAACATAATATTTTGAATTCTTTGCCTGTCATTTATTTTGCTCTCAAGTTTGGAGTGCCAAAAGAGGAAATTCAAGATAAGTTATTGCATTTCAGAGGCTCTAAGAGAAGATATGACATCTTATACTGGGACCAAGAGAAAAATCGAAAAATTATAGATGACTATGCTCATCATCCGACAGAAATTCAAGCGACATTAAAGGGAGTCAAATCCATTGAAACAGGAAAAATAATTGGAATTTTTCAACCTCATCGATACAGTCGAGTACATTTTTTATTGGAACGCTTCGGGAATTGTTTTGAGGGCTTGGATGAACTGGTCTTACTGCCGATTTACAGTGCCGGAGAACAAAATGATTCCGGTATTTCGGAAAAAGACATTGCCAATTTGATTGAAAATGTTCCTGTCACCTGTATGGAAAGAAAGGAAGAAGTGATGAAAAAGCTATTGAAAGAAGCAAAGGAGAAGAACCATATCTTTGTCTTCATGGGAGCAGGAGACATTTCAAAATTGGCCCATGAAGTAGCCGATAGATTGCAAAAATAGGAGAAAATAGAATGAAGATAGTAGAGCAACAAGTAATGAAAGAGTATTCCAATATGAAAATTGGAGGGAAAGCCAAACGACTGATTATTGTTGACAGTCGGGAAGAGCTGAAAGAAGTGTATCAAAAATATGATTCTTTAATATTGCTGGGAAATGGAACAAATGTGTTGTTTAGCGACGGATATTTAGATTACAATTTTGTTTCTACAAAAAACTTAAATAAGATAGAAGCATTAGGAAATGGGCGAGTATTGGTAGAAGCCGGAGTGGACTTGGATGCCTTGCTCTGTTTCATGGAGAAGGAAAATTTGTCAGGAATGGAAAAAATGGCGGGAATACCCGGTTCGATTGGGGGATTAACCTATATGAACGGGGGAGCTTTCGGAATAGAAATTTTTGATTTCATTGATGAGATAGAAGTATTAATGGAAGGAAATATTCTTCGACATATTTCTAAAAAGGATTTGGATATTCGATATCGAAATACAGAAATTCAAGAAAAAAAATGGATTGTCTTAAGTGTCATTTTTCAATTTCATACTGGATTTGATAAAAAAATGGTAGAGGAAATTAAAAAATCGAGAGAAGAAAAACATCCTTTGGATAAGCCTAGTTTAGGAAGTACCTTTAAAAATCCTAAGGGAGATTTTGCAGCTCGTTTGATTTCGGAAGCAGGCTTAAAGGGGAGAAAAGTAGGCGGAGCTCAGATTGCCGAAAAACATCCAAATTTTGTATTAAATTTAGGAGAAGCAAGTTTTCAGGATATTTTAGATATTTTGTGCTTAGTGAAGACGGCAGTAAAAGAAGCTTTTGGAGTGCAATTAGAGGAAGAGATTATTATTATTCGATAATAGGGAGATAAACATGAGAATAGCAGTATTTATGGGTGGAGTTTCATCGGAAAAGGAAATATCGATTCGTAGTGGAGAAGCCATTTTGGAAAGCTTGCAGCGACAAGGTTATGATGCCTACGGAGTTGTATTGACCGAAAAAAATATGATTTCCGCTTTTCAAGAAGAGGAATATGATTTGGCCTATTTGGCTTTGCATGGAGGAGCTGGAGAAAATGGAGAGATCCAAAGTGTGTTGGAGCTCTTAGGAAAAAAATATACAGGCTCTCAAGTTGCTGCCTGTGCCATGTCTATGGATAAATTACTGGCTAAAAAAATTGCTTCTTTCGAAGGAATTAGAATGGCAAGAACCTATACAAACATGGCAGGAATAGAGTCTTATCCGGTCATGGTAAAGCCGTCTAAAGACGGTTCCAGTGTTGGTATTCATATATGCAATACCCAGGCTGAAGTGGAAAAAGCTTTGCAAGAAATTTCTGGCTATGCTATGATAGAAGAATACATACAGGGAGAAGAATTAACAGTTGGAGTCTTACATGGAAAAGCTTTGGGAGTTTTGAAGATTATTCCAAAAGCGGCAGAAATTTATGACTATGAGTCTAAATATGCCCTTGGGGGTTCTGTGCATGAATTTCCAGCTCGAATCACGAAGACTGCCTATGAAGAAGCTATGTCGAGTGCTGTAAAAATTCATAAGGCCTTAGGAATGAAGGGGGTATCTCGAAGTGATTTTATCTTAAAAGATGATCAGGTTTATTTCTTGGAGGTTAATGCTTGTCCCGGAATGACAAAAACGAGTTTAATTCCAGATTTAGCAACCTTGCAAGGATATACTTTTGATGATATTACCAGAATGTTAGTGGAGGAAGCCTTAGCATAATGGAAGGAGAGCTATGTTACTGAGATTATCTTTTATTAGTTTAATCATCTGGTTTCTTTATAGGATACCAAGTGAATTTTTAAACTTAGATATTTTTAAAATAAAAAAAATTAATATTGGAGAAAATTCTAAAATTCTCAATGAAGAACTCAGTGCCGTTGCAGAAAAGATGTATGACAAAAGTATTTGGCAGCTGGATATGAAAAGATTAAAGAAAGAGTTGTCAAAAGATGTACGATTAGAATCCGTGGAAATCTCACATGAAAAGGTGGGGGAAGTGGATATTAAAGTGGAGGAAAAAAAGCTACTCTACTATGCACAGATTGGAGATCGTATTTATTTAATGGATAAAAAAGGAGAAGTATTTGGATATTTCAATGAGAGAGAGAAAATGTCTCTGCCTCTTTTGGTCTCTAGTGATGGAAAGAATGTTTCTTCTTTGATAGAGGTCCTTTCCAATTTACAGAAATATGCTTTCTATGATTCTATCTCTCAAATTTATGAAGTGGACAGTAACAGAATTGATATTATTTTAGTGGATGGAACTAAAATTTTTACCAATACTTCTGTCGACAAGAAAAAATATAAGGTGGCAATGGCTCTCTATGTTGAAGTCATGAAACATAAAAAGATAGCCTATATAGATTTACGTTTTCAAGATTTTATTATTCGATATGTGGAGGATGATGATGGAAGATAATATTACAAAGCTAATTATGGACATTGGAAATTCTCATATTAAACTTTTGGTTGGAGAGGTATCTACAGATTTCACTAGAATAAAAATACTGCAATATATAGAGACTCCAACAAAAGGAATGAAAAAATCAGTGGTAGAATCTTCAGACCAACTTTCTTATTCGATTCAAAGTGCTTTAAGAGGTTTAGAAAATCCGGAATATAGAGAGTTAGAAAAAGTTACTATCGGAGTTGGCGGAAAATACATTCAATCTAAAACTAGAAAACTTTTTCTTGAATTTGAAGAAAGGGAAGTGCAGCAGAATGATTTGGAAAAATTGTATGAACTTGCAGAGGAATGCTTAGAAGCAGGAGAGTTGGTTTTAAAACGTGAAATGTATAACATTAAGATTAATAATGCGGGCATTGTAAAAAATCCGATTGGTTTGGTGGCAAATCGTTTAGAAGCGAATGTTCATTTAATTTATGTGGATCGAGGAGATATTGAAAAATTAACAGACGCTATTGTGGAAGCGGGATTGGAAATTGAAAATATTTATTTGAATGCCTATGCCTCTTTAAAATCTACTTTAATTGATGAAGAATCCACCAAAATGGGAGTTGCTCTGGTAGACATTGGAGAAGGGGCAACCGATATCATTATCTCAAAAAATCATAAGATTATCTATGCAAAGTCGGCAAACTTGGGGGGAATTCACTTCATGAGTGACATTATGTATCTCTTCCATGTTTCCGAAGGAGAAGCGAGAGAAGTATATTCAACCTATATCAAAGGAGAAATGAAGGAACAATACATCAGCACCAATGGAAAGCGCTTTGTCAAAGAGGATGTGGAAAAAATTATTGATGCTAGAATAAAAGATATTGCTACCTTTATTTTGAATACTATTCAAGAATCTGGATTCACAGGATACTTGGGGCAAGGAATGGTGTTAACAGGAGGGGTTGCGAGTTTAGATCGTTTGGTTAGAAAAATCAACGAACAGACAGGAGGCATCGTTCGGCGTAAGAAACCATTGCCAATTCGAGGCTTGGAAAAACCCGAATATAAAATGGCAACTGTGGTGGGTTTGTTCTTAGAAGCGATAGAAGAGGAAATGGAGTTACAACAAAAAAGAAATGATGAAGAAGTGAGAGAAGAAGAAGAACAGGATGAGTTGGAAGAACTATTGGGAAGTCATGAAGGAGAAAGAAAATCATCTGGAGAGATAATGGTTAAAATCAAAAAATGGATTTCATATTTTATATAAATTAGAGAAGGAGAAGAGGTGAAAGGTATGTTAATAGAGCAAGATTTAGTAAAAATCAAAGTATTAGGAGCAGGAGGTGCTGGAGGGAATGCCATTAATGACATGATTTCTTCTGGAGTTGGGGGAGTAGAATATATTGCAGCAAATACAGATTCCCAAGATTTAAATAAATCTTTAGCTGATTCCCGTTTACAATTAGGAGAAAAATTAACAAGAGGTCTGGGAGCCGGAGCAGATCCTTCGATTGGAAAGCAAGCAGCGGAAGAAGATATTGATAAGATAAAACAATTATTGGAAGAGACGGATATGTTATTCATTACCGCCGGTATGGGAGGAGGAACTGGAACCGGAGCGGCTCCTGTCATTGCCAGAGTGGCAAAAGAGTTAGGGATTTTGACAGTAGCGATTGTAACAAGACCATTTTCCTTTGAAGGAAAGAAAAGAAAGAACAATGCGGATTTGGGAGTTCGACAATTAAAAGAAACCGTGGATGCTTTGGTTGTTATTCCCAATGATAAATTATTCGAATTACCAGATAAGACAATTACTTTACAAAATGCTTTCAAAGAAGCCAATAACATTTTAAAAATAGGGATTCGTGGAGTAGCTGATTTGATGATAGGAAACGGTTTGATTAACTTGGACTTTGCAGATGTCAGAGCAACTATGTTAAATTCAGGAATTGCTGTATTAGGTTTTGGAGAGGGTGAGGGAGAAAATCGAGCGATGAAAGCAACGGAAAAAGCGTTACAATCTCCTCTATTGGAAAAATCTATTCAAGGGGCTAGCAAGATTTTAATTAATATTACAGGGTCTCCGGATATTACTTTGATGGAAGCTCAAACAATTTCAGAAACAGTACGGGACGCGGCCGGTAAAACAGCGGAAGATGTTATGTTCGGATTGGTTGTGGATCCAGATGTAGGGGATAAGGTTCTTGTGACGGTTATTGCAAATAATTTCGTAGATGAAACACAAGAATCGGAGCCTTTTATCAACTTAAAGCCACAAGAGAATCAGGAAGAAGAAAGACCACTAGAAAATCGAGAACAAAGCTATGATGACGGGGACATTGATCTTCCGCCTTGGTTACGAGGAAAAAAATAACTTGTAAAATAATGACAGTTATGATATACTACGAAAGACCCTGCTCAAGATCGTTATGTGTCTTGGGCAAAAACCATAGGGAGGAGGTATTAAGATGAAAAAATACGAAATTATGTACATCATCAACCCAACTGTTTTAGAAGAAGGAAGAGATTCCGTGATTGAAAAAATTTCAGAATTATTGACTTCAAATGGAGCGAATATCCTAAAAACAGAAAAATGGGGAGAAAGAAAGCTTGCTTATTTAATCGATAAGAAGAAAACAGGTTTTTATGTACTGACTACTTTTGAGATTGATGGAACTAAATTAGCTGAAGTAGAATCTAAATTGAACATTACAGAAGAAGTAATGCGATATATCATTGTAAAGCAAGACTAATTATTTCTAAAAATCAAAAGGGAGGTATTAAAAATGGCAGAATTCAGAAGAAGAAGAGCGAAACTTCGAGTAAAAGCTGAAGAAATCGATTACAAAAATGTAGATTTGTTAAAAAGATTTGTATCTGACAAGGGAAAGATTAATCCTTCTCGATTAACAGGAGCAAATGCAAAACTACAAAGAAAAATCGCAAAGGCAATCAAAAGAGCAAGAAATATTGCTTTGATTCCTTATACAAAAATTGAAAAATAAGAGCAAAGATTAATCTATAAAAAAGCATTTATCTAACAATTAGGTAAATGTTTTTTTTATTTTCGGAAAAAGATTGTATTTCTTTTTCTTATTGTTTATAATATTGATAAACAATAAAACTTTGAGGAGTGATGAAAATGAGAGTATTATTTTTTGATGCAAAAGCTTATGATAAGGAAAATTTTGATGCCTACAAAGGAAAATACAGCTTTGATATTAAGTACTTAAAGGTAAAATTGAATGAAGAAACGGTGGACTTTGTAAAGGGCTACGAAATTATCAGTATTTTTGTCAATGATACTGTCAATCCTCCCGTTATTGATAAATTATTGGAATATGGCGTTAAACTCATTGTTTTGCGTTGTGCAGGATACAATAATGTGGATGTCAACTATATCAACGGAAGAATTAAATTAGTAAGAGTTCCCGCTTATTCTCCATATTCTGTCGCGGAATATACGGCTTCTCTGATTATGACATTAAATCGAAAAATTCATAAGGCATACTTGAGAACCCGAGAAGGGAATTTTTCCATTAACGGTTTGATGGGCTTTGACTTGCATAGAAAAACAATCGGAGTGATTGGAGCGGGAAGAATTGCCAGAATTTTTATCAAGATTATGCGAGGTTTTGACGCAAGAGTGATCGCCTACGACCCCTATCCCGATGAAAGCTTTGCCAAGGAGTTAGGCTATGAATATGTGGATTTGGAGACTTTGTATCGGCAATCCGATATTATTTCTTTGCATTGCCCTTTGACCAAAGAAAATACTCATCTCATCAATCGGGACAGCATGAAAAAAATGAAAAACGGCGTTATGCTTGTAAATACAGGAAGGGGAAGATTGATTGACACCATAGATTTGATTGAAGCCTTAAAAGAGAAAAAAGTGGGAGCGGCAGCTCTTGATGTCTATGAAGAGGAAGCCGGATACTTCTTTGAAGATATGTCAAGCAGCATTATAGAGGACGATATTTTAGGAAGATTGCTTTCCTTCAATAATGTTTTGCTGACTTCTCATCAGGCATACTTTACGAAGGAGGCATTTCAGGATATTACTATTACGACCTTGGAAAATATTCAATCTTTTTTAAAGGGAAATGAATTAGAAAATGAAATAAAGTAAAAAATATGATATAATGTATCAGGAATCAAACAAAAAATGAAAAAGGGGTTGTAAAAAATGAAAAAATGGAAGATACCTGATACTTTTGTGATTATTTTCTTTGTTGTTTTATTGGCAGGAGCTTTGACTCATATTATTCCAGCAGGAAGTTTTGATATGAAAGATATTACGTATACTGCAAGTGACGGAAGCGAAAAAACAAAGTCCGTACCGATAGCAGGAAGTTTCCACTATGCCTTGGATGAACAAGGGCAGCCATTGATAAAAGGAATTAAAGTGTTTGAGCCGGGAGGAGAAGTCGGTCTAACAAATTATGTTTATGAAGGTTTGGTAAGTGGAGACAAATGGGGAACTGCTGTAGGAGTTGTTGCTTTTATCTTGGTTCTTGGAGGAGCCTTTGGAATTATTTTAAAGACGGGAGCTGTAGAGACAGGGCTCTATGCTTTGATTAGTAAGACAAAAGGATCTGAAATTTTGATTATTCCTCTCGTATTTATTCTATTTTCTCTTGGAGGAGCTGTTTTCGGAATGGGAGAAGAGGCGATCCCTTTTGCGATGATTCTCGTTCCGATTATTATTGGCTTGGGATATGACAGTATTACGGCTTTGATGATTACTTATTGTTCCACTCAAATTGGATTTGCAACTTCTTGGATGAATCCGTTCAGTGTGGCGGTGGCTCAAGGGGTGGCAGGCATTCCGGTATTGTCCGGATCCGGATTTCGTATTTTTATGTGGATTTTCTTCACAGCTGTAGGAACTGTTTTTACGATGAGATATGCAAAAAAAATAAAGAATACTCCCACTTTATCAGTAGCTTATGAAACAGATGCATATTATCGAGACGACTATAAACTTGAAACAACAGAAGGGAAAAAATTTACCTTAGGTCATAAACTGGTATTATTGGTTGTTGTGATAGGAATGGTGTGGGTCATTTGGGGAGTCATTAAACAAGGATATTATTTACCGGAAATTGCAACACAATTTTTGATTATGGGAATCGTTTCGGGAATAATCGGAGTCCTGTTCCGTTTAAACAATATGACAACGAATGATATGGCGAGTTCTTTTCGAAAAGGAGCGGAAGAGTTGGTTGGAGCCGCTTTGGTAGTAGGAATGGGAAAAGGTATCGTCCTAGTATTGGGAGGAACTTTTGCAGGAGAACCAAGTGTTTTAAATACAATTTTAAACTGGGTTGCAACCGGAATGGAAGGAATGCATTCCGCTTTTTCCGCTTGGGTTATGTATATTTTCCAATCCTGCTTCAATTTCTTTGTCGTATCGGGTTCAGGTCAAGCTGCTTTGACCATGCCGATTATGGCACCATTAGCTGATTTACTGGGGGTAACAAGACAGGTGGCGGTCTTAGCTTTCCAATTGGGAGATGGATTTACCAATTTAATTGTGCCAACCGGAGGAGTGTTGATGGCGATGTTGGGAGTTGCCAGATTGGAATGGGGAACATGGGTAAAATTCCAATGGAAATTCCAGGTCATTTTATTCGTGTTAGGTTCTATTTTTATGATAGGAGCCTCTCTGCTTCATTTTTCATAAAAATATAAATGAAAAATAAATTATCTTGAATAGAAAGGATGTACTGCACCCGTAACTTGATCACAGGATTGGAGGTGCAGTACAGGAATGAAATGGTTCTTTTTTCAAAACAATAAAAAAAGACAGTAATATCTGTCTTTTTTTATTGTTGATATGAACTTATTTACTTAAATGTTTCTTTAATCTTTCACTTAAAGTAGCTGCATTTGCTTTTAAAATATTCATGATTTCAACTTCTGAAGCACCTTTTAAAGATTTCAAAGTTCTGGAACATACTTTGATTTTAATAGGGTTTCCATTTACTAAAATAGTAGTTACTTGTAGATTCGGTTTCCAAACTCTTCTCGTTAATCTGTGAGAGTGAGAAATTTTATTACCACTGATAATACCTGTACCAGTAATTTCACATCTTTGCATCTTTGCACCTCCCTTTTACATATAACATTTCATAATACAAGCAATTATATCATTAAGCCAAGAAAAATTCAAGTAATTTTTTAATAATCAGAATATTTTATGACGAAGGAGGGAAAGAATTCTTTTAGATTTCGTAGGCTTTTATGTTATAATAGAAAGAAAAAAGGGAGAGAAAGCAAGAATGAATTTGCATAGTCATCGAGTCTTAGAATTTGATAAATTAAAAGAAAAAATAATGACTTACTTAGTGATTGAAAACAATGTAGAAGAAATTATGAATTTAAAGCCGTTTAACGACTTAAGTTCCTTACAACAGGAGTTTGTATATGTGCAAGATTGTATGGATTTTATGCAATATGATGGAGGCTTGGATGTAAGGCATTTAAAGGATATTTGCAGTTTGACCGAAAAAATAAAGCTTATTGGAACCTATTTGGAAGTAGATGAGCTATGGGATATCAACATGAATTTGCGATTTTTTAGAATTTTTCAGGCACAGTTGGAAGATTTGGGAAAATACAAGGCTTTACGGGATTATATGAGGCAGGTATCTCCCCTTCGATTGATAGAAGATTTGATTTCAAAAGCGGTGGATTCGGAGAAGCAAATTAAGGACGAAGCTTCTTTGGATTTAAGGGACATTCGAATTCATAAGAAAATGTTGGCTCAAAATATTCGACGAAAGTTTGATGAATTATTCGAGGAAGCCAGTATCACCGCAGCTTTTCAAGAGAGAATTGTCACAGAGCGGGACGGGAGAATGGTAGTTCCCGTCAAGGTGGATTTTAAGGGTTTGATTAAGGGGATTGAACATGACAGGTCTTCCAGCGGACAAACGGTTTTCATTGAGCCTTTGTCCATTGTTTCTTTGAACAATAAGATGAGAGAGTTGGAAACAAAAGAAAAAGAAGAAATTCGAAAGATTTTATTGAGACTTTCGGAACAAATTCGAAATCATCAGGATGAGATGTATAAGATAGGGACTATGATTTTATATCTGGATCGCCTACAAGCAAAGGCGAATTTCGGTTTAGAAGAAGCCTGTCATGTTCCTACGATACAGGGAAAGGAAATTCTGTATTTGGAAAAAGCGAGGCATCCTTTTATTCCAAAAGAAAAAGTGGTGCCTTTGACCTTTGAAATTGGAAAAGATTATAGAATTTTATTGATTACGGGACCTAATACGGGAGGGAAAACGGTTGCCCTAAAAACCGCGGGTCTTTTAACTTTAATGGCTCTTTCCGGAATTCCCATTCCTGCTTCCGAACATTCGAAGATTGGATTTTTTCAGGGAGTCTTTGCAGACATTGGAGATGAACAAAGTATAGAGCAGTCTCTCTCTTCTTTTTCAGCTCATGTGACGAATTTGCAAGAGATTCTACGGGAAGTACATCGAAATTGTCTCGTGTTATTGGATGAACTCGGTTCCGGAACGGATCCTACCGAAGGGTCCGCTTTCGCCATGTCTATTATTGATTATTTAAAAGAGAAGAAGTGCAATGCTATTATTACCACTCACTACAGCGAGGTAAAGGCACATGGATACAATGAGGAGGGGATTGAAACCGCTTCCATGGAATTTGATACGGCTACTTTGTCTCCTACCTATCGCCTTTTGATGGGGATTCCCGGTGAGAGCAACGCTTTGACGATTGCAAAACGCTTGGGAGTTCCTCAAGACATTATCGATAGGGCACAGAGTTATATCAGCGAGGACAATAAAAAAATCGAGCTTATGATCAATAATATTAAAAATAAATCGGAAAGTTTGGACAGAATGCAGGCAGAATTGGAAGGACTAAGAGAAGCCGCTCGTATGAATCAGGAAAAATGGGAAGAAGAAAGAAGAAACTTGGAAAGAGAAAAAAATGAAATTCTAAAGAAGGCCTATGAAGATTCCGAAAAAATGATGAATGAAATGCGAGCCAAAGCCTCCGCTCTGATTGAAAAAATTCAAAAAGAAGAAAACAGCAAAGAGCAGGCAAAACAAATTCAAAAAAATTTAAATATGCTAAGTTCCGCTCTGAAAGAAGAAAAAAACAAAACAATTTCCATTACGAAAACAATGAAAAAGAAAGCAAACTTCAAAGAGGGAGATCGAGTCTTTGTTAAAAATATCAATCAATTTGCCACCGTTTTAAAAATCAATGCCATGAAAGAAAGTGCACAGGTACAGGCAGGGATTCTGAAATTGGAAGTTCCTTTTGATGAAATTCGAGTGACAGAGGAAAAGAAAGAGAAAAGATATCAAGTGCAGGTGCATAAAAAAATAGCGGTACGAAGTGAGATTGATCTACGTGGAAAAATGGTGGATGAAGGAATTCACGAATTGGAAACCTATCTGGATAGGGCTTTGTTGAACGGATATCATGAAATTTACGTTATTCACGGAAAGGGAACCGGTGCTTTGCGAAATGGAATTTTGGATTATTTAAAGACCTGCCCCTATGTAAAAGAATTCCGAATAGGAGGTCATGGAGAAGGAGGCTTGGGATGTACGGTGGTAACTCTAAAATAAGGAAGAAGAGCAGTTTTATTCTAGCCTGTGCAGGCATGGGAAAACGAATGCAATTGGATTATCCGAAGCAGTTTTTGGAGTATCAGGGTAGGGCACTTTTTTTAAGACCTCTGATCTGTGCGGAGAAGTCGGAATATGTTGATGAAATTATTATTGTCAGTCAAAAAGAATATGTGGAATATATTACAAAGCTTTGTCAAGAAGCGGGAATTCATAAGTTGAAGTGTGTGGCAGTCGGAGGGAAGGAGAGACAGGATTCCATTTATGCCGCCTTGGAGAAAGTCGGAGAGGAGATGGAGTATATTATCGTGCAGGATGCTGTGAGACCCTTTTGTAAAGAAAGATATTTGAGGGAGACTTATGAAGTGTTGCAGGAAGGATATGCGGGAGCCGTGGTCGGGGTTGCCGTGAAAGACACCATAAAACAAATTTCGGAAGAGGGCTTGGTACAAAAGACTCCGGACAGAAATACGTTATTTGCAGCCCATACTCCCCAAGCATTTCCAAAAGAAATTTTACAGGAAGCCTATGAGCAAGCCTATAAGGATAAATTTTTCGGAACGGATGATGCTTCTCTTGTAGAAAGATTGGGATATTCCGTCAAGATAATCAGGGGAGATTATGACAATATCAAGCTGACAACTCCGGAGGATTTAAAAATGTTAAATCGCTAGTCAAAGTTATCAGAAAATGATACAATAAAAATGGAAAAACAGAAATTTAGGAGGAAAATTATGATAAAAATATACAATACCCTGAGTGCAGCTTTGGATACCTTCGTTCCTCGAAAAGAAAAAGAAGTATCTATGTATGTGTGTGGACCGACCGTATATAACTATATTCATATCGGAAATGCAAGACCGGCTATTGTGTTTGATACCGTAAGGAGATATTTTGAATATCGAGGGTATCAAGTAAAGTATGTTCAAAATTTTACGGATGTGGATGATAAAATGATCAAACGAGCAAACGAAGAAGGAAGCACGGTGGAGGAAATAGCTCATCGCTATATTGAAGCTTATTTGGAAGACATGAAATGTTTGCACATCAAAGAAGAGGGGATGCTTCGTCCCAAGGCGACGGAACATATTCAGGAAATGATAGATATGATTCAAAGCCTAATTGACAAAGGGCATGCCTATGAGGCAAATGGAGATGTCTATTTTCGAGTTTCCACCTATCATGAGGAATACGGAGCTTTATCAAAGCAAAAAATAGAAGATTTACAAAGTGGTGCCAGAATTGAAGTGACGGAGCTAAAAGAGTCTCCTTTGGATTTTGCGCTATGGAAGGCTTCCAAGCCGGGAGAACCTCATTGGGATTCTCCATGGGGGAAGGGAAGACCGGGTTGGCATATTGAATGTTCCGCCATGTCGAATAAATATTTTGGAAACAGTTTTGATATTCATGGAGGAGGACAGGATTTGATTTTTCCACATCATGAAAACGAAATTGCACAGTCGAAGTGTTCTTGCGGGGGAAGTTTTGCAAAGTATTGGATGCACAACGGATATATCAATATTGACGGAGTGAAGATGTCAAAATCTTTGGGAAATTTTGTCTTATTACGGGATATTTTAAAACATTTTTCCGGAAAAGTCATTCGATTCTTTATGTTGAGTGCTCACTATCGAAAACCGATGAATTTCTCGGATACAGAACTAAATCAGGCAAAGATTGCCTTGGAAAGAATGGAAAATTCTTTGATTCGTGTGCATGAAATTTCGGAACATAAAATTGATCCTCAAGGAAATTCGGGAGAGGAGTTGAAAAAAGTTCTGAAAGATACGGAAGAAAAATTTATCGAAGCCATGGACGAGGATTTCAATACGGCTCAAGCCATCGGAGTGCTTTTCGAGTTGGTTCGAGAATTGAATAAAACTTTGGATAGCCCTTATAATCAAGGGGGATACGAAGTTCTAAAGAAGACAGCGACTTATCTGTATCATATTCTGTACGATGTTTTGGGAATTGCAGTGGAAGTGGAAACAAAGGTGGAGAATTTGACCGTAGATTTAGTGGAATTTATTTTGGAGCTTCGTAGGGAAGCAAGAGCTGCAAAAAACTGGGAATTGTCAGATCGAATTCGAGATCGATTGGCGGAGTTGGGAATTCAAATCAAAGATGGAAAGGACAGTACCACATGGAGAGTATAGATGTTCGTGAAATGAGCGGGCTGGCTTTGGCCTATCTGGGAGATACCGTGTGGGAAACACAAATACGCTTATACTGGGTAAAGAAAGGCTTTCATATTTCACATTTGAACTATCAGGTGAAGCAGTTTGTCAATGCAAAAGCTCAGAGCCGCTATTATCAAATATTAAGTGTGGAGCTTTCAGAAGAAGAAAAAGCAATTATGAGAAGAGCAAAAAATGCAGGGATTCGAAGTTTTCCTAAGAGCTGCAGTAATCAGGAATATCGGGAAGCGACAGGCTTTGAAGCAATCATTGGAGCTTGGTTTCTACAGGGAAATCTGGAAAAAATAGAAAATTTTAGAAACAGGATATTAGAAAAGAATAAAGGAGAAAAAGAATGGCATTCTTTAAATTGAATCGAGGATTGGGAATTGACTTAGGAACGGCAAATACTTTGGTATATAGTAAAAAACATAAAAGGATCGTTTTGAATGAACCTTCTGTGGTGGCAGTGGAAAGAGAAACTAAAAAAATATTGGCGGTGGGAAACAAAGCAAAGGAAATGTTGGGGAAAACACCGGACAGTATTGTAGCAGTAAGACCTTTAAGTGAAGGAGTCATTGCAGATTATGATATTACAGAGGCGATGATTAAATATTTCATTAAAAAGGTATTCGGCTCTTACAGTTTCTTTATGCCGGAGATTATGATTTGTGTTCCTGTAGACATTACAGGAGTAGAAAAAAGAGCTGTTTTAGAGGCAACTATTTCTGCCGGGGCAAAAAGGGCTTATTTGATTGAAGAAGCAAGAGCAGCTGCTTTAGGAGCAGGTATGGACATTTCGGCTTCAGAAGGAAATATGATTATCGATATTGGAGGGGGATCTACGGATATTGCAGTCATTTCTTTGGGAGGAACGGTTGCAAGTAAAACTATTCGGATTGCCGGAAATAATTTTGATGCAAGTATTATTAAATATATCAAAAAAACTCATAATTTACTGATTGGAGATAAGACGGCGGAAGAAATTAAAATCAAAATTGGAACTGCCTTGCCTTTAGAGGAAGAAGAAACGATGGAAGTCAAAGGAAGAGATTTGATGATGGGACTCCCAAAAACAGTGAGTATTACGTCCGAAGAAATTCGAGAAGCAATTACAGAATCTTTGATGGAAATTGTAAGATGTATTAGAAGTGTCTTGGAACAAACTCCACCGGAACTGGCTTCCGATATTGTTAACAAAGGAATGGTTATGACAGGAGGGGGTTCTTTAATTCGTAATTTTCCAGAAATGGTGGAAAAATATACCAATTTGAAAGTAACCTTGGCAGAAACTCCTTTGGAAAGTGTTGTAAGAGGTTCCGGTTTAGCTTTGGAGCAAGTGAAGGTACTAAGAAAAATTGAAAAGGCTGAAAGATAATGTTAGAAGAATGGATTCGAAAGGATATTCAAAAAAAGAAAAAATCAGGGACTTATTTATTTTACGGAGAAGATAGCTCCCGTCTGAAAAAAGCCGTGCTTTCCTTTGCCAAGGCTCTTTGTTGTGTTGAAGAAGAAGATTACTATTGTGATTCCTGTCCTGTTTGCCGGCGAATTCAAAAAGGAGTCTATGCCGATGTGCATGTATTGGAAGACTTAGATATAGAGAGCATTCGAGAAGCGGAAAGCAGTTTTCATGAAAGCTCCTATGAGGGAGAGCGAAAAATTTTTATTTTGCCAAATATTCAAGATTTACGAAAAGAGAGTGCCAATGCCTTACTAAAATCCATTGAGGAACCCGGAGAGAATACCTTTTTTCTATTATGGACAACGAGAAAGAATATTTTATCCACAATTCGTTCCCGTTCGATTCAGGTATTTGTTCCGAGAGCAGGGTATCAAGAATTGGGAGTAAGTAAGGAGTGTTATGAATTTTTTGAAGGAAATGAACAGGATATTTTGCAGTGTTTGGAAGAAAAATTGGATTGGAAAGAACATCAATCGTATAAGAACATTCAGAAAAATATCAAGGAGTATATGGACACAAAGCAGCTTTCTTCTAAGGTCAAAGTATACCGGTCTTTGATTGATTTTCTGGAAGTCAAAGAGAATATCAGTGTCGCTGAGGTACTATGGTTTGTCGAAGAGTTGGTTAACAGCCCTTGTGAAAGAAAAGATTTTGCCCGCTTGTTTCATTATTGTTTGTTGCAAGATCGATATCAGGGGAAGATAGAAGAAAAGTTATTGCTTTCGAAAATGTTAAATTTTCCAATAAATAATAAAGTCTTGTTTGCGAATTTATTTTTAAAATAAAAAAAACTTGCATTAAACAGGAAAATGGTGTATACTACAAAGGTATCGGTCGCATAGCTCAGTTGGGAGAGCATCTGCCTTACAAGCAGAGGGTCATAGGTTCGAGTCCTATTGCGACCACCATATAATGGGGGTGTAGCTCAGTTTGGTTAGAGCGCCTGCCTGTCACGCAGGAGGTCGCGAGTTCGAGCCTCGTCACTCCCGCCATGATGCCCAGATAGCTCAGTCGGTAGAGCAGGGGACTGAAAATCCCCGTGTCGGTGGTTCGATTCCGCCTCTGGGCACCACTTTATATCATAGTGGCGACGTCGCCAAGCGGTAAGGCAGAGGTCTGCAAAATCTCCATCACCAGTTCAAATCTGGTCGTCGCCTCCATTTTCGTAGTGAGAACTTTATTTTATTTGGAAAGAGTAAGATAGAGTTTTTTTGTTTTTTGGAAGAAAGAGCTGGATGAAAAGAGAATAAGATCTAAAAAATAGGAGGAAAGTATGAAATTAGTATTGGTAAGACATGGACAGAGCGAATGGAATTTGCAAAATCGTTTTACAGGCTGGGTGGATGTAGATCTGTCGGAGATGGGAATTCGAGAAGCAAAAGATGCCGGAAAAGCTTTATTATCTCAGAAGATCAATTTAGACCTTTGTTTTACTTCTTATCAAAAAAGGGCGATTAAAACCTTGCAATATATTTTGGAAGAATTGGATATGCTCTATTTACCGGTGTTGAAAACTTGGAAATTAAACGAAAGACACTATGGAGCTTTGCAAGGTTTGAATAAGGCGGAAACTGCAAAAAAATATGGAGAAGAGCAGGTACATATTTGGAGACGAAGCTTTGATATTCAGCCTCCTGCCATGGACAAGGAAGATGAAAGATCTGCAAGAAAGGATCCAAAATACAAAGAGTTAAAGGATAGCGAAATTCCTTTGGCAGAAAGTTTGAAGGATACGATTGCAAGGGTGCTTCCTTATTGGAATGAGAATATTTCTCCCGAAATCCGAAAAGGAAAAAATATTTTAATCGTTGCTCATGGAAACAGCCTGCGAGCTTTGGTGAAACATTTATTGGAAATTAGTGATGAAAAAATTATGGAGCTGAATTTGCCAACAGGAAAGCCTTTGGTTTTTGAAATCACAGAAGAGTTAAAAATTACAGCAGTACCGAAGTTTTTTGAGGAATAACACCCTATAGTTTAGGAAAGGAAGGAAAAATGGCTAGATATGTGTTTGGTCCGGTTCCCTCAAGAAGATTGGGAATTTCTTTGGGAATGGACATTGTAATTCCGAAGAGTTGTAATTTGAATTGTGTTTTTTGTGAATGCGGTCCCACGAAAGATTGGACAGTAGAAAGAAAACATTTCATTTCTTTTGAGGACTTTAAACAGGAGCTGGAAGAGGCACTTCAACAGGTGAAGCCCGATTATGTTACCTTTTCCGGAAGCGGAGAGCCGACATTGAGCTTGGATTTGGGAAAGATTATCCGCTATATTAAGCAGCATTATTCCGTAAAAATAGCGGTGATTACCAACTCTTTACTATTGTATCGGGAAGATGTGTTGGAAGAGATTCAAGAGGCGGATCTCCTTATGCCGAGTTTGCATACCGTGAAACAAGAGGTTTTTGACAAAATAGGAAGAGCCTATCCAGGATACCGAATAGAACTGTTGCTGGAAGGATTGCGAAAATTATCTTCGCGATTTCAGGGAGAGATTGATTTGGAATTGTTTTTGATTGAGGGAATCAACACTTCCTTGGAGGATTTAAAAGAATATGCGGACTTTGTAAAAACCTTATCCTATCGAAAGTTACAGCTGAATTCTCTGGACAGACTGGGAACGGAAGCTTGGGTAAAACCGGTCACTTATCCAAGACTGCTAGAAATCAAGAAATACTTGGAAGAACAGGGAGTCAGGTCGGTGGAAATCATCGAAACATTTACAACAAGAAAGAAGATAGAGGAAAATGAGGATAGACTCAAAGCGATGCAGGAAAGGAGGAAGTATAGCGAGGAAGAAATAAAAAGTCTATATAAATAAATAGAAAAAAGAAAGTCGAAAAGATTTTAAAAAAAATTATAAAAAATGTTTGACAAAATAGAGGAATTCGTGTAGAATAATACTTGTCCTGAGAGACACAAAAATGCCGCTTTAGCTCATCTGGTAGAGCAACTGACTTGTAATCAGTAGGTGATTGGTTCGACTCCGATAAGCGGCACCAGAGTGCCCCGTTCGTTCAGTGGTTAGGACATCAGATTTTCACTCTGGAAACAGGGGTTCAATTCCCCTACGGGGTACCACTACAATATAATAAAGAGGTGAGGTTCCCGAGCGGCCAAAGGGATCAGACTGTAAATCTGACGGCTCTGCCTTCGAAGGTTCGAATCCTTCCCTCACCACCACTATTTACTACACGATGCAGAAAGAGAAGGCTAAAGTGTGGTTTTTTTTTAAAATAAATTTTAAGCTATGTAAAATAAAAAAACTGGAGGTATGAAAATGGCAAAAGAAAAATATGAAAGAAGTAAACCGCATGTAAACATCGGAACAATTGGACACGTTGACCATGGAAAGACAACTACCACAGCAGCAATTTCCAAAGTGTTATCTGACTTAGGATTGGCACAAAAAGTAGATTTTGACAAAATTGACGTAGCTCCGGAAGAAAAAGAAAGAGGAATTACCATCAATACCGCTCATATCGAATATGAAACGGAAGCAAGACACTATGCGCACGTAGACTGTCCAGGGCACGCGGATTATGTAAAGAACATGATCACAGGGGCAGCCCAAATGGACGGAGCGATCTTAGTCGTATCCGCAGCAGACGGACCGATGCCACAAACAAGAGAACATATTCTATTATCAAGACAAGTAGGAGTACCATACATCGTAGTATATTTGAATAAAGCGGATATGGTAGAAGATGAAGAATTGTTGGAATTGGTAGAAATGGAAGTACGAGAATTGTTATCCGAATACGGATTCCCAGGAGATGAAATTCCAATTGTAACAGGATCATCTTTAGGAGCATTAAATGGAGAACAAAAATGGGTAGATAAAATTATGGAATTGATGAAGGCGGTAGACGAATACATTCCAACTCCGGAAAGAGCTGTGGATCAACCATTCCTAATGCCGATAGAAGACGTATTTACGATTACAGGAAGAGGAACGGTAGTAACCGGAAGAGTAGAAAGAGGAGTTGTCAAAGTAGGAGAAGAAGTAGAAATCGTAGGAATCAAAGCGACCACAAAAACAACTTGTACGGGAGTGGAAATGTTCCGAAAACTATTGGATCAAGGACAAGCGGGAGATAATATCGGAGCTTTGTTAAGAGGAACGAAGAAAGAAGAAGTGGAAAGAGGACAAGTATTGGCAAAACCGGGAAGTATTCATCCACATACGAACTTCAGCGGAGAAGTCTATGTATTGACCAAAGAAGAAGGAGGAAGACATACTCCGTTCTTCACAGGATACCGACCACAATTCTACTTCAGAACAACGGATATTACAGGTGCAGTAACCTTACCGGAAGGAGTGGAAATGGTAATGCCTGGAGATAATATCACAATGACGGTAGAATTGATTCACCCGATTGCAATGGAAACAGGATTGCGATTTGCGATTCGAGAAGGAGGAAGAACGGTAGCTTCCGGAGTAGTATCCGAAATTACAAAATAGTTTTTCCAAAAGCATAAGAAAGCAAGAGCCGGATTCGGAAGAGTCTGGCTTTTTTCTTTCTTCCGAAATAGTAGATAGGAAAAACTTCTGTTTCTTGACAAAGCAAAGAAGAAGAGTCCCTGAGAGTTGTCCGGATAGAAAGTAAAGACTGCTCCCTCGAAAAATCGGCATGTATGGCAATCCATTTTTTCTTTTTTTGCCGTTTTGGATACTGAACGGCGAAATACCGCTAAAATTCATAGTTTTCGCTAAAAATATGAGACGATTTTAGCCCTTTATAAAAAAAGAGTCTAGGGAAATTACCTGAAAGCTCTTTGAGGAGGCTTATTTTGCCTCTTATTTGTCAAGCCATAGACGGTATATAGGGAAAAATTTTTTCCAATATTCTGAAATAGCGGAAATATGCGAAGAATAGTTTTCCCTTGATAATTTTGTATGCAAAGATAGCTTTTCTTTTTTTTCATGGTATAATAGAAATAGAAATGAAGAAAGAATAAAGACAGAAAAAATATTAGAATTGCATTGAAAGAGAGGAATGGAGTATGAAGATAAAAAAAATAGAAATAAAAAAACTTAAAGGAATCAAAAATCTTTCTCTTTCTTTTGAAAATGAAGGAAAACCTTTGGATATTATTGTATTAGCCGGTTCGAATGGAACAGGAAAAACAACGATTTTAGAAGTTATAAAAAATATTTTTGTTGGAGATTACTCAGATTATGGGAATGAAAATTTCCCAGTAAGAATGGAAATATTCTTTGAGAGTTTAGAAGAGGTAGCTATTTCTAAATCCAAAATGTCTTCTAAGGAAACCAATATAAAACAATGGAAAATACTTAATGCTTTCAGAAACTATTCGTCACTAAAAGAGGAGTTAGAGCAAGAATTTTTTGACTATCAATTAGCAAAGAATCTGAAGATTTTACCTAAGATAATTTATTTGCCTACCAGAACAAACTTTCAAAATGTAAATACAAAAACGACTGCATTAAAAGCTAGCAATCATTTTGTCAATATTGTAGATAATGAAATATTTAAAGACATTCCTTCTTATATTGCGACTAGAGTTTACTATGTTGCAAATACACAAGAGAATTTAACTTTAAAAGAGGCTAAGGAAAAAGTAGCAGAGGAAATTAATAGTGTATTTAAAATTTTAGATTTGGATATTAAATTTATAGGTTTGTCTAAAGATGAAGAAAGCAATCCTATTTTTTCAAATTCTGCTGGGGAAGAGTTTGATATTAACGAACTTTCTTCTGGAGAAAAACAACTTTTTTTAAGGACTCTATCCATACAGATGTTAAATCCTAAAAATTCGATTATTTTAATAGATGAGCCGGAAGTATCTTTACATCCGGAATGGCAGCAAAAAATTATAGAAGTATATAGAAAAATTGGAAGTAACAATCAAATCATTGTTGCCACACATTCTCCACATATTTTAGGAAGTGTCAGAAAGGAGAATATATTTGTTCTAGTAAAAGATACAGAAGGGAATATCACAGTCAAAACGGGAGAAGAACTGTATGCTTCCTATGGACAACCTACTGATAAAATACTTGAAGGTATCATGAATTTATCTTCTGCCAGAGTTCCTGAGGTTGCGAGTAAATTAGAAAATCTCAGGCAACTTGTAGATAACAATAAATATAATACTGAAGAATTTAAGGAGAAATCCGAAGAGCTTCACGAAATCCTTGGAGAAAAGGATATTGATTTAATGCTCATTGACATGGATGTGGAATTAAAACAAAAGGAGAATTTAAATGCTCAAAGTGAATAAAAGAAAAGAGCCACTAGAATTTAAGGAGTATAAAAAAAAGAAAAAACCTATAAATTGGGAGGGATATGACAATAAAATAAAAGAAAATCTAAAAAAATCTCTGTTAAAAGAGCAAGAAGGAAATTGTTGCCCATACTGTGAAGTCAAGATTCATTTAGAGAGAAGTCATATAGAACACATTAAGCCAAAAGACAAATTTCCGAAATTTCTACATGAGTATGATAATATGATTGCCTGCTGTGTTAGCAATAAAAATTGTGGTGCGACAAAGGCAAATCAATGGGATAATTTATTTATAAATCCTGTTTTGGATAATCCGGAGGAGTATTTTAAATATGATATTAAAACTGGGAGAATACTTCCTATAGACGAAGTAGGATATAAATTTGACAGAGCAGAAACTACGATAAGATTTCTAAATTTGAATGAAAAAAATTTATGTGACAAAAGAAAAGTGTATATCCTTAAATTTAGAGATACTCAAAAAGAATATAGGAAATTTTTTCAAGAATTCCCTTCTTTAAAAAGATATTTGCAAAATGTTCTGACATAAAAGAAAGAGTAAAAGCTGGATTGATTAGGAATCCAGCTTTTTTTTCGAACAGGAAGCGACATAACGATATATTGTGGTAACGGAACAATTTAGTTTTTTTGCCAAGAAAGGAATGGAAGATTTTAATTTAAAAAAATCCTGTTCATACAGTTTTTGTATGACTTTTTCTTTTTCCTGTTTACTCAGGCGATGTAGAGGTAAATTCAGTTCCGACTTGATTTCCTGAAAAATTTTTTCCATTAAGGAGTCAATTGTGTTTACGGACGTATCTGTGATTTTTTCATGCTCTCTGTCCTGAGAGAGAAGATTATAGGAAACATCGGATAGGAAATTTTGTAAGAAAATATCGGGATGAATAATTCGTAACAACTGATTTGTCAAGTCATTAAATTGGGTATCATCGAAATTGATACAAAGCATACCGACCACTTTTCCGTTATCTTTGATAAATAGAGTCGAGGAACGAAGTTTTTTAGAATTTTTTAAAATGACAATCTCATTTAAGACCAAGTCCTCTTTTTCATATACTTTTTCTTTTAACAAACTCCGTGTTTTTTCAGAAATAGGGCTTCCCATAATCCGATTGCTGATTTCTCCGTTGGCAATGGAAAGCATTTTTATTTCCTCTCCCTTGATTTCGTGCAGAACAATCTCGTAACAGGGTCCTAAGACCTTTCCTAAAAAGGATACTAACATTTCATATTGTTGACGTATTTCTTTTTTCATTGCTTCTCCTTGATTTTTTATCTCAGAAAAAAATTCTTTTTCCGGAGAAAAGACGATAAATTTTGTTGACAATATTTTATCATAGTGATAATATATTATCAATAGAAGATTATATACTATTTAAAAACATGCTGTCCGCTAGGCAATCATATTGACGACCGGGGTATCAAAAAAATTTCTTAGGAGGTTAAATGTATGAAAGAGTATGTATTGAATGTCCCAACACCACGTTCCTTTTCTTATGTGAAACGTAATATCCCTGAAGTGACTGTAGAACAACGGGAAAGAGCCTTAAAAGCAACGCATTATAATGAATTTGCGTTTCCGGCAGGAATGTTGACAGTGGATATGCTATCGGATTCGGGAACAACTGCGATGACAGATCAACAATGGTCTGCTATGTTTCTGGGAGATGAAGCCTATGGAAGAAACAAAGGATACTATGTATTACTGGATGCAATGCGTGACTGTTTTGAAAGAGGAGATAAGCAAAAACGAATTATCGACTTGGTCAGAACCGATTGTCAAGACATCGAAAAAATGATGAATGAAATGTATCTATGTGAATACGAGGGAGGTTTGTTTAATGGAGGAGCAGCCCAATTAGAAAGACCGAATGCCTTTTTAATGCCACAAGGTCGTGCAGCGGAGTCGATTCTGTTTGAAATTGTGAGAAAAATATTAGCAGTCCGTGCACCCGGAAAAGTATTTACGATTCCTTCCAACGGACACTTTGATACGACGGAGGGAAATATCAAACAAATGGGTTCCGTGCCTCGTAATTTATACAATAAAGAATTGTTATATGAAGTTCCGGAAGGAGGAAGATATGAAAAAAATCCTTTCAAAGGGGACATGGATATTAAAAAATTGCAACAATTGATTGACACCGTTGGAGTGGAAAACATTCCGATGATTTATACAACTGTTACCAACAATACTATTTGTGGACAAGCCGTTTCTATGAAGAGTATTCGAGAAACAGCGGAGATTGCTCATAAATATGAAATCCCATTTATGTTGGATGCTGCACGTTGGGCAGAAAATTGCTATTTCATTAAGATGAATGAAGAAGGTTATGCTGATAAGTCCATTCCGGAAATTGCAAAGGAAATGTTCTCTTATTGCGATGGATTCACAGCTTCTTTGAAAAAAGACGGACATGCGAACATGGGTGGAATTTTGGCTTTTCGAGATAAGGGATATTTCTGGAAGAAATTCTCCGACTTTCATGAAGACGGAAGTGTGAAGACAGATGTCGGGATTCTATTAAAAGTAAAACAAATTTCTTCCTATGGAAATGATTCCTATGGAAGCATGTCAGGAAGAGATATTATGGCTCTTGCAGCTGGACTATATGAATGTTGTAACTTCAATTACTTACATGAAAGAGTGGAACAATGCAATTATTTGGCGGAAGGATTCTACAAAGCGGGAGTAAAAGGAGTGGTCATTCCGGCAGGAGGGCATGGAGTATACATCAATATGGACGAGTTTTTCGACGGAAAACGAGGACATGATACCTTTGCAGGGGAAGGATTCAGCTTAGAATTGATTCGACGTTATGGAATTCGAGTTTCCGAATTGGGAGATTATTCTATGGAATATGATTTGAAAACTCCGGAACAACAGGAAGAAGTTGCCAATGTTGTGAGATTTGCAATCAATCGTAGTATGTATTCTCAAGAGCATTTGGATTATGTCATTGCGGCAGTCAAAGCTCTCTATGAAGATAGAGAAAGTATCCCCAATATGAGAATCGTATCCGGGCATACCTTGCCAATGCGTCATTTCCACGCATTTTTGGAACCATATCCTAATGAAGAAAAATAATAAAAAAGCAAGCAAATAGAAAAGATTTAGAAATCAATGTTTCATCTGTAATGTACTATCCTCTCGAAATCTCCAGCTATGATTTGAGAGGATAGTTTTTCAATCAGGCTTCATTTACTTTATTTCATGGAGGGACAATATGATGGAGAACAATACTTTAGAAAAGCGTGACGGGTTTCAAACAAAATGGGGGTTCATTTTGGCATGTATTGGTTCGGCAGTCGGAATGGGAAATATTTGGAGATTTCCAGTTTTGGTTTCTGCTTGGGGAGGAATGACTTTTTTAATTCCTTATGTTATCTTTGTCATTTTAATTGGAGCAACAGGAGTGATTGGAGAGTTTGCCTTAGGTCGTGCAGCAGAAGCCGGTCCTGTGGGAGCTTTCGGAATGTGTACTGCACTAAAAGGAAAACGTAAGTTAGGAGAACGTTTAGGAATTATTCCTATTTTAGGCTCTCTTGCCCTAGCTATCGGGTATTCTTGTGTCATGGGATGGATTTTTAAATATACATGGATGTCGATAGACGGTTCTATGTTTGCCATGCAGGGGAATATGGAAGTCATTGGTTCCACTTTTGGAAAAACGGCCTCTGCAGGGGGAGCAAATATTTGGATTATCATTGCTCTGCTTGTCAGCTTTGCAATTATGTCTATGGGGATTGCGAGTGGAATTGAAAAAGCAAATAAATTTATGATGCCGATTTTGTTTTTCCTATTTGTGTTTTTAGGAATATATATTGCATTTCAACCCGGATCCCACGACGGATATCAATATATTTTTACGGTGAACCCACAGGGGCTTGTGGATCCGAAACTTTGGATTTATGCTTTTGGACAAGCATTTTTTTCTCTTTCTGTAGCCGGAAACGGTTCCGTCATCTATGGTTCTTATTTAAGTAAAACGGAAGATATTCCAAGTTCAGCCAGAAATGTAGCTTTTTTTGATACTTTGGCAGCTTTATTGGCAGCCTTTGTCATCATACCTGCTATGGCTGTGGGAGGAGCAGAACTTTCTTCTGGCGGACCGGGATTGATGTTTATTTATCTTGTGAACATCATGAATACCATGGCGGGCGGAAGGATTATTGAAGTGATTTTTTATGTTTGCGTGTTGTTTGCCGGAGTCAGCTCCATAGTGAACTTATATGAAGCACCGGTGGCATTTTTACAAGAAAAATTCAAGGCAAAGCGTGTGGTGGCAACCGCAATTATTCATATTGTCGGAGCGGTAGTTGCCATTTCGATTCAGGCGATTGTCGGAGGTTGGATGGATTTTGTATCCATTTATATTTGTCCGTTGGGAGCTTTACTGGCGGGAGTGATGTTCTTCTGGGTGGCAGGAAAAGACTTCGTGGAAGAAGCAGTAAATATGGGAGCTCAAAACAAGATAGGGACTTGGTTTTTCCCGACTGCTAAATATGCATATTGTTTCTTGGTATTGCTTGCCTTAGTAGCCGGAGCTTTTTTAGGAGGAATTGGATAGAAAAGGGGAAAATAAAATGGAAGTTTGTGAAAGCGTCAAACTTCCATTTTTTCTTTTCTCTATCAGGCTTTTTTAAAGTAAGAATTGCTAAGCAGAATGATGGCAATGTTTACCATAAATCCCGGAAAAATTTCATAGAGTTGATTTCCCAGACCGGAATGTTTCCAAATGACAACAGTGATAGCGGAAACAATCATTCCCGTCAGAACACTTTTCCAGTGGACTTCCCTCTTATAGAGAGTCATTAAAATCGCCGGACCAAAGACGGCTCCAAATCCCGCCCAAGCATAAGATACCAGAGAGAGTACCTTAGAGTTTGGGTTCAGGGATAAGATTCCTGCAAGGAAGAAAATAATCAAGATGGAAATTCTCCCTACCCAGATCAGTTCTCTATTGCTTGGCTCATATTTGATATATTTATAAAAATCTTCTGTTAGAGTATTGGCAGATACCAATAATTGAGAGGAGATTGTGGACATAATGGCCGATAAAATGGCTGCAAATAAAATTCCTCCGATCCAAGGGTTAAACAATTTTGAAATCATATAGATAAAGATTTTTTCAGAATCGCCGTTTAGTTCCGCAATGTTAGGGAAGACGGCAATTCCTGTGATTCCTACCGCAATCGCCCCCACTAAGGAAATGACCACCCAAATCATAGCGATCAGTCTCGATTTCCATAGTTCTTCGACTTTTTCAATGCTCATAAATCGAACCAGAATATGTGGTTGCCCAAAATATCCAAGGCCCCATGCCAAACCGGATAGTATAATAAAAATATCAATATGTTCCGTTCTTGAAAAAATAGTAAGGGAAATGTCTCTTGCTTTCATGGCAAGTTGAATTCCGTCTATCCCTCCTCCATGAAAATAAGCTATGCTCGGAACAATGGTAATGGCAAAAAACATAAGAACTCCCTGAAAGAAATCTGTCCAACAACAGGCCAGATAGCCTCCTAAAAAAATGTAGACAATGATAGTTCCTCCGCCAATAAAAACTCCCCAAGTATAGTCAATTCCTAAAATGGTTTCAAAAAGCTTTCCGGCAGCAACCAAACCGGAAGAAGAGTAAACGGTAAAAAAGAATAAAATCGCAATCGCCGAAAATACTCGGATCATTCCTGTGCGATCCCCCAATCTTTTGGTTAAAAAAGTTGGCAGAGTTAGAGTTTCCGTTTCTTCTGTTTGCACCCTTAACTTTGGAGCTACCCATTTCCAGTTTGCATAGGTTCCCAATGCCAAACCGATGATGACCCAAATTTCACTGAAACCATTTAAAAATACGGCTCCGGGAAGTCCCATAAGCAACCAACCGCTCATATCGCTGGCTTGTGCAGACATCGCTGTCACCCAATATCCAACGCCTCTTCCCCCTAAAACATAGTCTTCATGTGTAGTTGTTTTGGTATAAAAGTACACGCCAATTCCCATTAGAAATAATAAGTAGATAATAAAAGTAATAAACGTTTCTATTCCCGCCATTGTCATTCTCCTTTTGTTTTGTGATGTCTTTTCAGTGTCATATAAAATAAAAAAAACCATGTAGATACCATTTTGTATCGTCATGGTTTTAAATGAGATTGGATATCTTTCCTACTTCACTACCTCTTCGATACAAATCCATATTTCCAATGCAAACAGGATTTGTATCTACAGAACATAAATACAAATCCCTTCAGGGAACTATGGGGTATATCGGCAGTAAAATAGATGAATACAGCATATCGTCTCCTCTGATTTATTTTAATATTTTTATATTATACTCGAAACAGGGAGGAATGTCAATAAAAAATACTTGAAAAGAATTTGAAAATACAGTATGATAAGAGTAGACTTTGATGAAAATTTTAAGATAGAGGGGAAATTTATGGATCGATTTATTACAGAATTAGGATACCAAGAAATTGCGTTTAGAGTGATTGCGGCTATTTTTATAGGTGGAATTATCGGTTATGAGCGAGAAAAAAATAATAGACCTGCGGGATTTCGAACTCATATTTTAGTTTGTTTGGGGGCAGCCATTACTTCCATTATCCAAGATAGAATGAGAATTGATGTTCTTCGACTTGCTGCGACACAGCCGGAAGCAATGCAAGCCATTAAATTGGATTTAGGACGCTTGGGAGCTCAGGTTATCAGCGGAATAGGTTTCTTGGGGGCCGGAAGTATTATGAGAGAACGAGGTACCATTGAGGGCTTAACCACTGCAGCAGGAATTTGGGCAACAGGATGTATTGGACTTGCCGTTGGGTGGGGATTTTACAGTTTGACCCTGATTGCAACCGTGGCGGTGATTATTACTTTGATTACTTTGAAAAAACTGGAAGTGAGTTGGATTGCAAAACAGTACAATGCTAAAATTTCTGTGCAGTATAAAAATTCCATTCGAGGAGAAGATATTTTAGAAATGTCGGACTACTTGAAAAAAATCAATACGAAGGTGTTGGGAATTACAAAAAATGAAGAAGAGAAAACAGTCCTGTTCACAATTCGTTTGAAGAAGAATGCAAAAGTCTCAGATATTGTATTAAATCTTGCAAGTTATGATAAAATAGAACAAGTAAGGAAGGAAGATTGAAATGATAAGCTCTCATACAAGTAGAAATAAGAAAAATGGATTGCCACCAGGAAGTATTGTATATACAGGGAAAAATCCAAATCATGACGTTTCTATGACGGTTATTTATTACAATGAAGCAATGTTTGTAAAAGAAGTCTATCATTCGATTGAGGACTTTCATTTCAATCGAGATTTTTCCGGAAACACTTGGATAAACATTGATGGAATTAGTGATGTTGAGTATATCAAAAAAATCGGGCAGTATTTTCATCTTGACAATTTGACTTTGGAAGATTTGGTAAATCCTGAGCAACGGGTTAAATTGGAAGAACGAGAGGAATATTTATTTCTTATCTTAAAAATGTTGACCTTAAATTTGATTACGGAAGAAATTGAGCACGAACAATTGTCCTTTATTTTAGAGAATAATATTTTAATTACCTTTCAAGAAACTCCAAAAGATGTCTTTGATGGGATTCGTTATCGTTTGGAAGCGGATAAGACTAAAATTCGTTCTCTTTCCATCGGATATTTGGCATATACTTTGATTGATGCCATTGTCGATAATTATTTTGTGATTTTGGATGAGGTAGAAAAAGATCTTGACAATTTGGAAGCGAAAGTGATTGATAAGTCAAGAAAAGAGGATTTGGAAAGTATTTTGGAGTTGAAGCAAAGTATCAGTAGCTTAAAAAGATCCATTGCTCCTTTACGAGAGTTGGTAGCGAAACTACAGACCAGAGGAATGAGTGGATATTTTAGTGAGGATATGAGAATTTATTTGAATGATTTGTATGACCATTCCATTATTACCTTTGAAACGGTAGAAATGCTAAATAATCGGGTTCATGAATTGGTACAGCTCTATCACTCCACTGTCAGCAATGATATGAATCAGATTATGAAAATTCTTGCTGTCATCTCTACCATTTTCATGCCTCTCAGTTTTTTGACAGGATTGTATGGAATGAATTTTAAATATATGCCGGAATTGGAGAGTCCCAGAGGATATTTTATTTTGTTGGGATTCATGGTATTATTGGTGTTCGGGATGCTTTTTTACTTTAAAAAGAAAAAATGGATATAAAGTCTCTTGACAGTTTTCAAAAAATAGTGTATGATACTCAAGTAATCAGAAAAGCCGATGTGTTGGAATTGGTAGACGAGACGGACTCAAAATCCGTTGCCAGCAATGGTGTGTGGGTTCGAGTCCCACCATCGGCACCATTGTTTTTTGTATTTTGCGAATAGTTGCGAAATAGTGGAATTTACAGGGGTTTCAGAAAATGAGTAGAAAAGTATTTTGCGAGAAAAAGCGATGTTTTGCGAAAGATAAGTGGATTTTAAGGGGATTTTTTTAAGAATAAAATAAGAAGAGCAGGATTAGTTTCCTGCTCATTTTTTATTCTTTAGGAAATTATAAATGGAAAGAAGGAGTAAAATGTTTAAAAAAAATGTAGAGTTGAAGAAGGAAAAAGATGAAAAAAAAGAAAAAATATTTTTTTGCACGCGAAAAAACCTAATGAAATATTAGGTTTTGGAAAGATATGAGATGTGAATTTTTCTTCCATACCAGCGTACCGTGATGTAAAGTTCTTTTTTCCTCATGGGGATATGGCAATTTGGGCATAGGAAAGGATGTATTTGAAAATTTTCTAGCATGGAGTTGACATAAAAGGAAAAAGGATTCTTCTTTTTCTTTTTTTGTAAGAATGCCATATGTATTTTTAAAGTATCTGATTTTCTACGCGCATAAAAACCAAAACGAGAAATCATTTTAAAATGTTTTGGGGGAAGATGAATCAATACTTGTTGAATAAATTTTTCTCGAGACATGGTGATATATGTTTTTTTTTTGTGATTTGCCAAATCATGAAAAAAGAAAGTTACTTCTTTTTCTGTAACATTCACGATTTTGTAATCAGCGATCGGAGCACGCGCAAGATATCTACCTAGATATTTCAAGAGTCCTTCCGCAGAATTGACTTCTTGTCTTCCCACCGAGAAAAAAAGTCGTGCATTTTCTTTGTAGAGTTTATTGGCTACTTGTTTTGCTTTTTCTTTCCAGATGGGATCTTGATAATTTCCGGATTGAATGAGTTGTAAGACGATAAATTTCCATTGATTCGCAATGACATCTACATGAAAATAGTCTAATTTTTTCCATACAAAACGTTTATTAAATCCTCCCAAAGAAATGAGTGCATGCACATGAGGATTCCATTTTAAGTCTCTGCCAAAGGTATGAATTACAGTTATGAGTCCATAGTGTACAATATCAGATTCTGTAAAATAGTTTTTGGAATATTTCCCAATTTTCTTTTTTCTTTTTCGTTTTTTATGAGTATTCTGAAACTGATAATCAAAGATTTGTTTGATTCCTAAAGTAAGTTTGTGTAGTAAAGAACGATCTAAGCAAAAAAAAGGTCTACATTCCTTAGGAATTGTGAAGAGTAGATGTCTATGAGGAACATTTAGAAGTTCATTTGTTATTTTTTGTGCCCAGACTTTAGAATATTTATATCCACAGGTAGGACAAAGTCTAGTTTTACAAGTAATTGGGAATTTATGAGTAAGCCCACATTGAGGACAAGCAAAAGAGACGAAAGCTTTTTGATAATCAGCACAAAGTAAAAAAGCATTGAAAGATTTTATGAGGTGGAGAAAATGCGCAGGAGAAAAAAAAGGTTGGATATTTTGTAAAATATGTGGTAAATTAGAGGTAAGGAATAGGTCTTTTAACATAGGATCGCCTTCTTTCTGTAAATTTAGGTGTGGTAACTTTATTTTACAGAAAAAATCAGCCGATTGGAAGAGATTTTTTAAATCTCCAATCGGCTTTTTTTATATTTTTTCCAGCACATCCACGACTTCCATTTTTTTCTCTTTCATGACATGTGCATAAACATTCATTGTGATTTTGACATTTGAATGCCCCATAAGCACTTGTGCCGTTTTGATTGGAACATTCGCTTCAAACAGCCTCGTACAGTAGCTGTGACGAACACTGTGAAATGTTCTGCTGTCATCTATACCTAATTGTCTGCAAAGTATTTTTATTCTCCTATCCGGTCTTTTCCGTTCAAGAGGATTTCCATTTTCATTGCAAAACACCAAATCGGATATTCTTTCTAAGCTATTTAAAAACTTGATTATTTTATCTGGGATTGGAATATCCCGCTCACTATGCGGAGTTTTTAGCATGTCTTTCATCACGTAAATATAAGATTTGCTTCCATCCTCATGAAAAACAGTTTCTCTCTGATACTGTTCTCGCACATGTAGTGTCCCTGTGATAAGTCTAACCCATTTTAAAGCCAGTATCTCTCCAAGCCGCAGACCAGTATAAAACGCCACATAGATAAGTCGGTCTATAACATTTCTGAAATCAAGATTTGCAATAATCAACTCTTGTTCCTCTTTCGAGAATACTTTAAATTGATCATCTTTTTTCTTGATAACCTTTTGCAAAATCACTCCGGAACAAGGGTTTCTATGGACAATCCCTTTCTCAAATGCAAAATGTAAACATGATTTTAATTTTATTTTCATTTTTTTTATCACATTCGGGCTATAGTCCTTCTGCAAATCATTAAAAAATAATTGCATCATATCGACTGTAAGAATGCTAACTTTCACATTAGAAATTGGATATTTCGTTAGTCTGCGATAGCAAACTAAGTACTCATCGAATGTGTTTGATTGTACCTCATTTCTTTTATAATCGTGGATCCATTTGTAAAATAAATTCCCAAATGTGATCGCTGAATCACTGCTTAAACTGTTTGTTTTTGCTTCATATTTGACAGTATTGATTTTATCCACTACTACGGATTTTTTAAAACTTCCAAAGTATTTCCGGATTTGTTTTCCATTTGCGTCATATCCTATTGTCACAGAAGCTTTATAGTAGGTCTTCCCGTTCCGGGTAGTCGTTGTGATACTACCTTCTCCTTTATTTCTCCGCATAAAAAAATCACACTCCTTTTTATTTGCATGTTGAAAAAGAGTATGATATAATCTAAGTAACGATTTAAGGGTATGTCATACTCTTGCACTCCTTCGATGTGTTGGCAGCACTCGGGGGAGTTTTTTTTTGTTACAAAATCTAAAAGTTATTTATGAAGTCTATGATTCCTTGAATTGAAATTATAATCGCAGTATTAGGTAATTTAGAATTTAGAATTCTCTTTCCATTGATAACAATTCCAAAGATAGTTTGTTGTGTTCCTAATTGATTTTTTGAATACATAACACATGGGCTTCCTTCATATTTTTCGGACTCTATCAAGGTTGTAAGATAATAATTTCCAACACCTTGTTGTGTATTGTTTCCAATAGCATTTAAAAAATTTAATGGGTATGCTTCTACTAAAAGTGGCTGTTCCATAAAAATATAACTATATACTTTATATTCAAGATATTCATAACTTCCGAGAAATTGTCCTGTGAAATGGCTCCTCATGCAATATCTCAATTGAGATAAAGATTGTCGGGGAAGAGCATTTTTTATATGGACTATTTGAGGGCCATTAAATTTTAATTCTTCTAGAGGTATATATATTAAATAATCGTTAGTAATAATCCCACAATCCTGCGATACGTTAAACTCTAAATCGTTTTCAAGAAAATAGGAGCTAAGGGTAACCAGTTTTAAATCCTCGCTTAAAAATTCATTGAATCTAGGCATAATTATACCTAAGAATTCATTATCCCTGAATAGAAGACCTTGTTTTAAATATGTTTCTTTTTCCGTCCTTAACTCTAACTTATAAAAAGCATCGTATAAAGAATAATTTTGAATAGGGTATTGCATTTTAATCTCTCCTTTTCTATTTTAAAATTTTAATAATTGCATCTAATTTTTGTGCATCCGCTTCTTTTAGGGAAAAGATAATTTCTTTTATCTTCTTTAATCTTTCCCTATCTAAATTTTTTAAGAATTCTAAAATTTCAAATAAATTTTCATCTTTCGCATTATCCTTTGAATATGTTATATCTGATAGATTTCTCTTAACGTTTGTTAGTCCGATAAGATAGTTCATGTCAATGTCAAAATATTTAGCGTAAGCAACTATATGCTTATTATCTGGAACCGCTATACCGGTCTCCCATCTTGAAATCATACTTTTGTTGACCGACAAATCATACTTCTCTTTAAAGATTTTACTCAGCTCATCCATGCTTAAGCTATTCCCCTCTTTTGGTTTTCTTAAAGTTTTTAACCTGTCTCCGAATAAAAATTTTTTTTCCATCTCTTCCTCCTATGATGAAATGATAGCATATATTTTCTTTTTATGCAACTTATTTTATTTTTTAAAAAAAAGTTATTGACAAAGCAACTTTTTTATGATATTCTTTTGTTATCTTAAACGATAACAAAATGGAGGTGATTATATGTATGTGAAATTAAAACAATTTATGGTTGAGAAATCATTAAAAAATAAAGATTTAGCAGACTTACTAGATATAAGCTACCCGTGTATAAGTAAAAAATTAAACCAGAAAGGCTCCGATTTTACGGTAAAAGAAGTAAAATGTCTTTGTGAGAAATATGGATTAGACGCTAATTTATATTTTTTTTCTTAATATAGTTGCTTAAACGATAATTTTTAAAAGAATGCTATTTGTTATCAAAGGACAATGAGGAGGGACAAAAATGCAATATTTAAATTTTGAGGACTATTTAGAATCAATGATGTCTTGTGAACAGGTGCGAATTTTAAGAATTTGCTTAAGGACTGGAGCCCCTATTCACGTGATAGGCTGTCAAGGTTCTGGAAAAAGTTGTCTTGTAGACGGTTTACGAAAGTTGGGATTTCGTAATATCACAGAACCTTACAGCCGTGAATTGTTACAACCTGACACTATCCCTATGGAAAAAGAAGGACTCGTGGTATTGCTTTTAAAAGATTCAAAAGCATATTTCCCTATTGACGAGTATCCGTCAGAGGTCTTTCAACGTTTCCGTGAAGATATTGTCGATTGGGTCTACGGTTTAGAAAATGATGATTTACGGATGTAGACATTGAAAACCCAATCTCGAGAATCTCCATACTTTGATTCATCAAGAACTTTCGCTTTAAATCCGTATTTTACCATCGCTTCCATGAAACATTGTTTTGTCACATGTTCGGTTTTTGAAGCAATTGTAGATGTAAAATGCTGTTTCAAGCCACCTGCGGTGGATAATCCATCATGATTATATCCGTTTTTTATGGAGAAATGCTCTTCTATATATTGTAATAGTTGGTCTTGCATTTCTTGAGACAAATCGGAAAAATGGTCAATATTTTTAACTGTCATAATTTATCACCTCCTCTTGTTATAGGATTAGTCGCAATATAATTATAACTTTTTGGAGGAGAAAATTCAAGAAAGGAGGAATCGAAAAATGACAAAACTAGAATCGCTGTTGATTTACTTAGAGAAGAACCCAACAGCAACGTATGATGAAATTTACAAAGACATCAAAGTAAATAAGCAAATGGCAAAAACGTATATCTATCGTTTGAAAGTAAGAGGGTATCTTGCTAAAGATGAAAATGGGTATAAGGTTTTAAAAACATTTACGGAAGAAACTGGAGAACGAAATTCAAGGGCGGATTATAAAATCGGAGTCATTCAACATCTGATTGATACCTTTACAGATGACTTTGATAATGCTCAATCATTTGAAGAACGCGATGGAATCTCGAAAAGAGTTATTCAGTTACTACATATGATTTAAAAGGAGAGTGATGTAATGGAAGAATTAGTAAAAATTGAAGTAAGGGATGGACAACAATTAGTAGATGGTAGAGATCTACATGAATTTTTAGAAGTAGGGACTAGGTACGATACTTGGGTAGGTAGAATTATAGAAAAATATAATTTTATTAAAAACAAAGACTTTATGGTGGTTGTTCAAAAAAGAGCGAGCAATGAAATTAAGGGATATACAGAATTTACTGATCATTTAATGACAATATCAATGGCGAAAGAAGTTGCTATGGTAGCTAATACCGAAAAAGGGAAACAGGCAAGACAATACTTCATCAAATGCGAAGAAGCTTGGAATAGTCCTGAAATGATTTTAGCTCGTGCAAATCAAATTCAATCTCGAATGATTGAGCAACATACGGAAAAAATTAAAATACTTGAGACAAAAATAGAAGAAGATAAGCCTAAGGTTTTATTTGCAGATGCCGTAGCCACTTCACAGTCCTCTATTTTAATTGGAGATTTAGCAAAGTTACTAAAACAAAATGGAATAGATACAGGACAAAAAAGACTATTCAATTATTTAAGAGAAAATGGTTTTTTAATGAAGCAAAAAGGTGAAAGCTATAATATGCCTACTCAAAAATCTATGGATTTAGGTTTATTTGAGATAAAAGAAAGAACAGGAGTTAATCCTGACGGTTCTATAAGAATAAGTAGAACACCAAAAGTTACAGGGAAAGGACAGCAGTATTTTATCAATGTTTTTCTTAGCAGTGCTGAAAATTAAAATTAGAGAAAGGGGGGAATCATTTATGTATGACATGTATTGCATTGACGGTCAATATTACGACTATATCGGAGATGATGGGAAATTTGCGAAATTGGAAAACAGAAGTACCGGAACACAAATCTATATGAAGATAGAAGATTTGTGGGAATATGAGTGTTAGGAGGGGATTATGAGTGAGAAAAAAGAAACACTTGCTATCACAATTGAAGAAGCCGCCGAGTACATTGGAGTCGGGAAAGATTGTGTGAAGCGGATGACAGAAGTTCCTGATTTCCCGCTGATTTACAATGGGAACAGGACTCTGATTATCAAACCGAAGATCCTGGATTGGCTGACAAAGCACAACCGGGAGGATTTCGGGAAATGAAAAAAAGTATCTACAGAGTCGGCAAACTTTACTAGATACTTTTCATAATAGAGCAAGTATTTATTTACTTGTTTTTAAATTTTAACACAATTTAAGGAGGAATGCAATGGGTTTACCAGATTTTGAAGTAGAAGAATTCAAGAAAAATTTAAAAAGGGCATCAGAGCGAGCTAATGGATCCGCGACAGAGCTATCCGATTTTATAAATACGTTACCTCTTACAGAGGAACAGAAAGAAAAGTTATGTTTATTGCAGATTCGTCATGCAGGACATAATATTCTATTCGGGCAACAACGTGCGGTTGTCATTTTATCGGAGGGAATAAATTCGATAAAGGAGGCGTTGATGAATGAAAAAACGATACCGAATTAAACCTAATATCTTCAATGTCAGCTTAGTCGTTACTTTACTTTTAATGTTGTTTGCAAGACTGGACAGAGGGTATCTCACGTTTGGTGGAGAAACCCTGTTACCTCTTGTGGGATTGGTCGCACATTATGCATTAAAGGATTGGTGGGATAAATGAAGCTGGACGAATTTAAGATTCATTACAAAAAATTCCACTTGCTGTGGAGAGAAGAGGAAGTAGCAAGACTGTCGAGATTTTCAGAGATTATGAAAAAGTCTCCGGTGGAATCTGCAAAATACTTGCTTGTGTCTGGGGATTGCATCGGATTTACGGATTCGTATCGTGCGGTTATCATTAGCGCCACAAATGTTGTGCAAAAAACACAAAGTCCTCTTGGGTATTATTCCCCAGACTTGTTATCTTTGTTGAAAAAAGCTCAAGAAGTCGCTTTGTTGGAAGATTATACTTTAGCAATTCGGGTAAAAGAAGAGGTACATGTATTCGCTCCTGTCCTGAATCAAGTGCCGGACATTGCCCGATTGGATAAACTGATACCCGCAGATGCAGAAAGAATATCCTTTTTCACTGATATTTTCAAAGAAATGCCTTTAACAGATGTCCTGTCGTGGGAAGCTATTTGTACGACATTCAAGCCTTTAGGTTTACATGTTATGTGCCCTCGATTCTATTTTACGCCTGAGGGAATTTCTGTAAAAGCGGATCTAGGGAAATCACGTTTAGAAATGATGTTCCCAATCCCGCTGGAAATGGAATGCGAAAAAGTATTGAATCCAAATTTTATTGATTTGTGGTTAAAAGCTACAGCGAAAGAAAAAGTAGTAGCGACTTTACTTTATACGAGTAAAGAAAGTAGTGCAGTTTGTTTTGAAATGCCGAATTTAAAATACATTATTATGCCAATATCGTGGCGAAAAGGAGGAAAATAATATGGTAAAAGTAGAATTTCACGGATCTGTGGAAGAGGTAAAAAATGAAATGGTGGAATTTGTGGGAAGTTGGCAAGCACCCGTTGAGGATGCGGAGTTTATTTCTAGGGCAGTGGGCGATATACCCGTCGTAGAGGAGCCTAAAAAAACGACAATAGAGTCTGTGAAAGATGAAGCTCCAACGGGAAATTGGACAACTTGCGATTGTAAAGAAGTACCAAAAACAGAGGCTCCGGCACCCGCAGCTCCTGTCGTACCGACTGTACCGGTTGCGCCAGCGACAGAATACACTTTTGCAGACATTCAAAGAATTGCGGCTCCGCTCGTACATCAAGGAAAATCCGCAGAACTAATTAATGCTCTTGGAAATTTCGGTGTAAAGGCAATTACCGAGTTACAACAAGACCAGTTCGGAGCGTTTATCCTAGAATTAAAGAACCTAGGAGCTGATGTCTAATGGCACATGCTCTATTAGGTCCGTCCAGTGCGTCACGGTGGATGGCTTGCCCACCATCCGTGAATTTAACAAAAGACATGCCGGATACGACAAGCGAGTATGCGGCAGAAGGAAGTTTGGCACACGAAATAGCTGAACTCAAGTTGAAGAAAAAAATCGTGGATCCGGGAATGTCCGCCCGGAAGTTTAATGCCGAAATGAAAAAATTAAAAGGACGGGAGCTGTATCAGGAAGAAATGCAGGAATTTACGGACATCTATGTGGATTTTATCCAAGAACAAATGTGCGCCTGCGAGAATACACCGTATGTAGCTGTGGAACAGAAAGTAGATTTTTCACAGTATGTTCCGCAGGGCTTTGGAACGGCGGATTGTATTCTCATATCCGGAGATATGATCCATATCATAGACTTTAAATACGGAAGGGGTGTGGTCGTGGATGCGGAAGAGAATCCACAAATGTTGCTGTACACTCTGGGGGCTTATTTGGCCTACAATTTCTTGTATGACATCAAGCGTATTCAGATGTCGATTGTACAGCCTAGGGTGTCCCATTTCTCGTCATGGGAATGCGACGTGGACTATTTACTATCCTTTGCCGAGAAAGCCAAGGAAAAGGCCCTCATGGCGTCAGAGGGGCAAGGGGAATTTCAAGCGGGAAAACATTGTAAGTTCTGCAAAGCAAAAACGACTTGCAGGACACGGGCGGAAGAAAACTTGGAACTCGAGGGTTGGCAGTATGCATTGCCGCCACTTTTAAAAACGCATGAAGTCGGGCATATTCTAAAAAAGGCTGAGGATTTAGCCGCTTGGGCAAAGGAGCTCAAGGAGTGGGCTTTGTCGGAGTGCTTGAACGGGAATGAGATTCCGGGTTGGAAAGCAGTGCACGGCAGAGGAAGCAGGAGTTTCACGAATACAGATGAGGCTGTAAAGGTATTGGTAGAAAAAGGGATTGCAGAAGAGTTACTGTATGAACGCAAGTATTTAACTCTCGCACAGATGGAAAAAGTAATTGGGAAAAAGGATTTTCAGGAAATGGTAGGCGATTACATTGAAATGAAGCAAGGTTCGCCAACTCTTGTTGTAGAAAGCGATAAAAGACAGGCGATTACGAATCGAATTAAAGCAGAAGAGGAATTTAGCGCAGTTGAGGATATCGATAATTTATAAGTATAAAGGAGATGATGTATTTATGGCAAATGAGACTAGAATTATGACAGGAAAAGTGAGATTAAGTTATGTGCATTTATTTAAACCGTACGCAGCGAATGCGGGGCAGGAAGAAAAGTACAGTTGTACAATCTTAGTCCCTAAGCACGATGTGGTGACAAAGGCGAAAATCGATGCGGCCATTAACGCTGCTATCGAAAAAGGTGTGACAGGGTGTTGGGCAGGAGCCAAACCTCCAAGACCGGCAACACCGATTTATGACGGGGATTCAGTAAGACCGTCTGACGGAGCAGAATTTGGACTGGAATGCAAAGGGCATTGGGTGTTCACAGCAAGTGCGAAGACAGAATTTGCTCCCGGTGTGGTAGATGTAAGAGCCCAACCGATTCTGAACCAATCGGAGATTTATTCTGGAATTTACGCGAGGGTATCCGTGACATTCTTTGCGTACTCGGTAAACGGAAAGAAGGGAATCGGGGCAGGATTGAACAATGTGCAAAAGTTGGCAGACGGAGAACCTTTAGCGGCATCTGCAATTCGGGCAGAGGACGAGTTCGATGCAGTACAAATTGACCCGTTGACTGGGGAACCTATTTTATAGAGGAAGGGCAGTACAAACTGCCTTTTCTCATCAAAGGAGGAAGGGATGAACACACTAAGCATAGATATAGAGACATACAGCTCTATCGACATTAAAAAAGCAGGAGCTTACAAGTATGCCCAAAGTGATGATTTTGAAATTCTCTTATTTGCCTACAGTTTCAACCATCAAGCCGTACAGATTATAGATTTGAAATCAGGAGAGTCTATTCCGGAAAATGTGTTATTTGCCTTGCAAGACAGAAACTGCGTTAAATATGCTTATAACGCAGCGTTCGAGTGGTGGTGCTTGAATCAAGCGGGAATTGATACACCACTGGACCAATGGCGGTGTACGATGGTTCATGGGTTGTACTGCGGATATACGGTAGGATTAGGGGCTACAGGGGCAGCGATAGGACTGCCACAGGATAAGAGGAAGCTTGCAACCGGAACGGCTTTGATTCGATATTTCTGTGTGCCTTGTAAACCAACGAAGTCCAACGGGAATCGTACCCGGAACCTGCCACACCATGCACCGGAAAAATGGGAATTATTCAAAGAATACTGTCTGCAAGACGTTGTGACAGAAATGGCAATCGCGGACCGGTTATTATTCTATCCGGTTCCGGAAAAAGAGTGGATGTTATGGAGATACGATGTGGCTATGAATGCTTTTGGAGTAAAGATTGACAGACGATTAGTCGAGGGAGCTTTAGCGATTGATGCTGAAGTACGACAAGAACTAATGTCGGAAGCGATGAGAATTACCGGGCTGAACAACCCGAATTCTTCCAAGCAATTGATGGAATGGTTGGAGAAAGAGGGAACGGAAGTGGAAAACTTGCAAAAAGGAACGGTCTCACAACTGGTTGGAGACTTGGAAGACGGAGATGTGAAGAGGGTATTAGAGATCCGGCAAGAACTCTCCAAGACTTCGATTAAGAAATACCAAGCCATGCAGGAAGCTGCAGGAGTGGATGACCGGATAAGAGGAGTCTCTTTCTTTTACGGAGCCAATCGTACGGGGCGATACGCTGGCAGACTTGTTCAATTGCAAAACTTGCCTCGTAACTACTTAGAAACCTTAGATGTTGCGAGAGAATTTACAAGGCAGGGAAATGGACAAGCTCTAAGCATGTTATACGGGAATGTCCCGGACACACTATCTCAGCTTATCCGGACGGCCTTTATCCCAAGCGAAGGGCATCAGTTTGTGGTATCCGACTTTTCCGCTATTGAAGCTAGAGTGATTGCTTGGTTAGCCGGGGAAGAATGGCGGATGGAAGTATTCAAGACCCATGGGAAAATTTATGAGGCATCCGCATCGCAAATGTTCGGAGTACCTCTTAACACAATCGTGAAAGGACATGAGAATTATGCTCTCAGAGCTAAGGGGAAGGTTGCCGAATTAGCTCTCGGGTATCAAGGGAGCGTCGGAGCTTTAATCGCTATGGGAGCGGATAAGATGGGATTAACTGAGCATGAAATGAAAGATATTGTGTCGAGGTGGCGGAACACTTCCAAACGGATTGTAGAGCTCTGGTACGCTTTGGAAAATGCGGCTGTGGACGTACTTACGACAGGGCAGAAACAAACGGTGAAATGCGTGACTTTGGCGATGGAATTCGATGTTACCTTTATGCAAGAGTTTTTAACGATACTATTGCCGTCCGGTCGTAAGTTATTTTACCCAAAGCCGCATTTGCGAGAGAACCAGTTTGGCTCTATGCAGATGCATTACAAAGGTATCAATCAAACATCAAAGAAATGGGAGATTATACCCACTTATGGCGGAAAACTAACGGAAAATATCGTACAAGCTATTGCAAGAGATTGTTTGACAGAAACTCTACTTCGAGTGAAGCAGAAAGGGTGGCAAGTCGTGTTTCATGTGCACGATGAGATTATCCTTGACGCTCCAAAGTTTGTTTCTTTAGAAGATGTAGAAAGAGTCATGGGAGAACCGATACCGTGGGCTCCGGGGCTGATATTAAAAGCTGCAGGGTTTGTCAGCGACTATTATATGAAAGATTAGGGAGGAATTATGGTAAAAACATTTATTGATTCTCGAGGTTTTGAGAGATATGAAAGTTCTAAACGTCTTGTATATAATCCTGAACTTTTTGAAAATCACGGAACTCCTTGGAGTAGAGAAGACCTCATCGACATGATTGGGTATAGACAAACAATGAAATGGGAAGACATTGCTCTTATGTTAGGGATAACTCCAGGGACTTGTATAAGCAAAATGCGGGATTTAAAGAAACAAGGACGATACGATTTCTATTTGAAAAAGTTTAAAGAGGTATCACTATGAGACGAGCAAAACCAAAAACGAAAAGAGAGATAAAACACAATGAAAAACGAGAAGTACAAGCGCATAAGAAGCCCGCTCAAGAAGAAACCAACTCTATTTTCAAAGCAATCATGTCTTGTGATTATACGGTAGCGTTAAGTCACCTAAATAAATTACTAACACTTTAAGAGAAGGGGGGGGCGACCTCAAATGCAATACTCGAGAACAATCACTATTTCTACTGCGAACAACCGATACTCCGAGCAGTGGACCGCGGTAGAAATGACATGGACTGCATTCGTAGAAAAGCTCGGGAAGCCAATTGTGACTGCAGAGAGCTACGAAGAGTACATGACCTACAAAAAGAAAAAGCAAGACCAAATCAAAGACGTAGGAGGATTCGTCGGTGGGGCTTTGGCAAGCTCTCTCCGCCGAAACTCAACGATACGAACACGTAGTATCGTAACCCTAGACTTAGATAATCTAGTCTATCAAGATGACGAGAAAATACTGAAAATACTACATAGCCTAAACTGTTCGTTCGTGGTCTACAGCACACGAAAGCACAGTAAAGTAAAACCCAGACTTCGAATCATATTCCCACTTGCTGCCGATGTGTCTGCGGATGAATATGAGCCTATTGCCCGGAAGCTTGCTAGTTTTATTGGTATGTTGTACTGTGACCCTACTACCTTCCAACCTGTCCGTTTAATGTATTGGCCAAGCCATTCGAAAGACAGTGACTATGTCTATGAATACGCAGATAAAGGATTGATAGACGGAAAAGCTATCTTGAATATGTACGAGAATTGGCAAGACGTGAGACAGTGGCCGGAGGTTCCGGGAACCGCAAAGCTTCACGAGAACATGGCAAAGAAACAAGAAAATCCTCTAGAGAAAGAAGGTATTGTGGGAGCTTTCTGCAGAAGATACAACATCTTAGAAGCGATAGAAGAGTTCCTACCGGGAGTGTATGAGCCTTGCGACACAGAGGGGCGACTGACCTTCGTTGGTGGGAGTACGACAGCAGGAGCGGTACTCTACGAAGACGGTCTGTTCCTCTACTCGCATCATGCGACGGACCCTTGCAGTCAGAAGCTCGTGAACGCTTTTGACCTAGTGCGGCTGCATAAGTTCGGACATAAAGACGATACCGCAGAAGAGGGAACTCCGGTGGGGCGATTGCCCTCATATCTAGCAATGAAGGAGTTTATTGCTCGTAATACATCAATTCCGAAAGAATTGTTAAAAGAGAGACAGGAAAAAGCCATTCAGGAGTTTTCTTTGGCACCGCTACCGGAAGGAAGTGCAGAAGAAGTTCTGGAAGGAGAAGTCGTGGAAGAAGATGATGCTTGGAAGGATCAGCTGGAATTTGATGCGAACGGCTGGCCAGTGAAGACGACCACGAATATCCTGTTAATTTTGCGAAACGACCCTCTCTTACGTGGAAAAATTTTTATCGATGAGTTTTCCTCTTATATGTTAGTCAGAAGAGGGCTTCCTTGGGATACTCGATTTACAGGCGAAGATAGGCTGTGGACTGACTTCGATGATGCAGGACTTCGAGCCTACTTCGAAAGTGCTTATCGAATCGTTGCGGTCAATAAGATCATTGATGGGGTCAACTTAATCGCGGAGGAGAATAAAGAAAATAAAGTGGCCATGAGACTGCAGAGAACTTCGTGGGACGGGATAGAAAGATTAGAAACACTGTTTATCGACTACCTAGGATGTGAGGATAATATTTATACAAGAGAAGTTGCGAAAAAATCGTTAGTAGCAGCAGTCCGAAGAGCCATAAACGGCGGGGGAAAATTCGACTACATGACGATTATTATAGGTCCTCAAGGAGTGGGGAAAAGTACTTTTTTAGCAATTCTTGGAATGGATTGGTTCAACGACAGTATCACAAAAATTGAAGGCGGAAAAGAGGCCTGTGAGTTGATACAAGGAAGTTGGATTGTAGAGTTAGGAGAACTTGCAGGAATGCGGAAATCTGACATTGACACGATGAAAAACTTTGTCAGTAGACAGGATGACATCTTTCGAGCTTCTTTCGGGCGGAGAGCTCAAAAATACCCGAGACGGTGCGTATTCTTTGGGACCGCGAACGATTATAACTTCTTACGAGACGAGACCGGGAATCGAAGATTTTGGCCTATAGATTGTTTCATCTATGAGCGCAAAAAATCGATTTTCACAGACTTGCGAAAAGAGTTAGAACAGATATGGGCGGAGGCTTGCGAGATCGCAAAAGAGGAATCCTTTAGTTTGGAGTTAAGCGAGAAAGCGAAAGAAATTGCAGAGCAGGAGCAAGAAGCACACAAAGAGGATAATGTTCAAAAAGGAATTATCTTAGATTACCTAGAGAAGAAGTTGCCGAAGTCTTGGAATACTTGGGATGTATATATGAGAAGAAATTATCTAAACGAATACGAGGAACAAGTCAAACTGTACCCGGAACTATTCCAACGTGAAAAAGTCTGTATTTTGGAAATATGGGAAGAGGCTCTCGGTCAAGATAAACGATTCCTGAAACCTTATGACAGTAAAAACATATCGTCAGTCTTATCAAGTCTCAAAAACTGGGAAAGAATTAAGACAAATGCAAGGTTTGGGAGATACGGAACACAAAAAGGATTCCGAAGAAAAGTGTCAACCGACAGTGTCAACTGAGGCTAAAAAATGTCAACTTAATACCGAAATTGTCAACCATATATTCTATATATGTCAACTATGAAAATCAGTGAGTTGACATCGAGTTGACGGTTTCGGTTGACGTGAAAAGTATTAGTATTATTGTATTATTATTATATTGTCAACTATGTCAACTATAAATCTATATAGAGATATATAAAATAAGAAAAATAAGGTATAAATATTTCTTAAATTTCTTATTTTTAATACCCTCTATACGCGTACGCGCGCGAGATGACATTTTAGATTTTTAAGGAGATTTGAAATTGAAAAAAAAAACGGAAAAAGAAATTGAACGAAAATTAAAGAGCAAGATAGAAAGCCTCGGAGGGTTATGCTTGAAGTGGACCTCTCCGGGAATACGAGGAGTGCCTGACCGGATATGCATTATGCCCGGAGGCGATGTCTTGTTCGTAGAACTAAAAGCAGAGGGGAAGAAGAACAATCTTTCTCCTTTGCAGAAAAACTTTCACAAAAAATTAACCGAGTTGGGTCATATGGTTTGGGTCGTATCCTCTTACGAAGAAGTCAATGACCTGATTGAAACTTGGTGTATGAGTTAGGAGGTGATAGCGAATGAAGTTTGTACCGCATAATTATCAGAAGTACTGTATCGAACGCATGGTGGATGATAATATTTTGGGGTTGATGTTGGATATGGGACTCGGGAAAACCATCATAACCCTAACCGCGATTCAGGAATTGAAGTACAATCGATTTGAAGTAAATAAAGTTCTTATCATCGCCCCTAAGAAAGTCGCGGAAGTGACGTGGACGGATGAGATAGAGAAGTGGGAGCATTTACACCTACTTCGTCCTTCCCTCGTGCTAGGAAGTGCCTCAAAGCGAATAAAGGCCTTGGCCAAGAATGCGGATGTCTATGTCATCAACCGGGAGAACGTCGTGTGGCTGGTGGAATACTATAAAAATAACTGGCCATTCGACATGGTGGTGCTGGATGAGTGGAGTAGTTTCAAAAATCATCAGTCCAAGAGATTCAAATATTTAAAAATGGTGCGGGGGAAGATGAAACGAGTGGTAGGGCTGACCGGAACACCAACTCCAAACGGTCTGATTGACTTATGGGCTCAAGTTTATTTACTAGATCAAGGAGCCAGACTGGAGAAAACCATCGGGAGATACCGGGAGAGATATTTTGACCCGGGACAACGGAACAGAACGACGATTTTCAACTATGAGGCAAAAGACGGTTCCGAACATGCGATTCATGAAAAAATAGCGGATATTTGTATTTCGATGAAGGCGGAAGACTACTTGCAACTTCCGGACGTGATTTATGAGACTGTTCCGGTGGTCTTAGATAGTAAAGCGAAAAAATCTTACGAAGAGTTGGAGAAAAAAATGATTTTAGAGCTAGAAGCCGGAGAAGAAATCACGGTGGCCAGCGCCGCAGCTTTATCCAACAAGCTTCAACAATTAGCCAATGGAGCGATATATGGGGAAAATCGAGAAGTGTTTGAAATCCACGACTGTAAAATCGAGAGGTTTTTAGAACTTATTGAACAGCTAAACGGGAAGCCGGCTTTAGTCTTCTACAACTTCCAGCACGATTTAAGCCGAATCCAAGAGGCATTGACAAAGTCAGGACTACGAGTGAGGTTATTGAAGTCTCCGGAGGATCAAAAAGACTGGAACGAGCATAAAATTGACATACTGTTAGCCCATCCGGCCAGTGCAGCGTATGGGCTAAACTTGCAAGAAGGTGGAAATCATGTTGTGTGGTTTGGGTTAAATTGGAGCTTGGAACTGTATCAACAAGCGAATAAGAGACTACACAGACAGGGACAAAAAGAGAAAGTCATTATCCATCATCTCATCACTAAAGGAACGCGGGATGAGGATGTGATGGTCGCTTTGGAGAACAAAGGAAATGTACAGGAGGAACTGTTACAGAGTTTGAAAGTACGAATTGAGAAAGTCAAAAGAGGAGGATAAAAATGGAAACAGTATTAGAAATAGAATTTCAAGCTTTAAAAGATTGGTGCGAGGTGGTGGAATGAGTGTTAATGCAAGCAAAGAATTATATAAACATTACGCTGGAATGATTAGAGCTTGTAAAAATGCTTGTTATTATCGCATAGAAGGCGATGAAATATTGTTAGGAAATGCTGAATTGGAAGAAATAGCAAGAATAGAACTCTTAGATGTTTCTGTTGCTTTGGAACAATATTTTTCTAATAAAATGAACAAGTTTTTGAAGCTAAAAGGAGTTAAGAAATGAGAACAGTTGAAGAAATTGTAGAAAAAATTCAAGAATAAATAAAAAAAATAGAGAAGAAAAAAGGAACGATGGAAGAATATTTATATGAATTTTAAAAAGAAATACTGTTATATGAATTAGGAGAGTGAGGAAATGAAATATAGATTTAACGTAGAGAGGTATAGAAGAATGATGGAAGCACTAGACGCAATCCCGTACGACTGTGCTATGTATTTCGACGGAATGGAGTTTACATTTGAAGAAAATAAATATTTCGCGACTGCTGGAAGTTTCCGTGTACACAGAGATTGGTGTGATATAATTAAAGATGAATCGGAAGACCGATTAAAAGAAATCTGGGATAGACAAAAGAAGTTCGATAATATCGTTTTTGCAAATGCTGGGGTAACAAGAGAGGGAACGACTCTACACAGAAAAGTTGCGTTAGTAGCAGAAGTCGGAGAAATGTTCAATGAAAATCCGGATTTTAAATGTTGGAAAAAACATAAAAATACGGAAGTTACAGATGCACTCAAAGAAGAGTTTGCAGATGTACTACACTTCTTAATCAGTCTTGGAATTGATGTCTTTAAGGACGAGCAGGAGATGTTCGAGTGGTACTGTAAGAAGAATAATAAAAATCTTTTGAGACAAAGAAGTGGATATTAAGGAGGACTAGATGACAGAGAAAGAAATACGGAAGATAATCCAGAAAGAAATTTCAGATAAAATGCTAGAATTAAAGAATATCCATGAAAGTAAGAACACTTTTCAAAAAGTAGAAAAAATGCTTTGGTATTATAATTCGTTCAAACGAAGAATCGTTAAATTACAAGAAGGATTAGATGAGGTTATTTTGAAAAAATGTTCCGGAATAGCTGGAGGATTTGGAAATACCAAATATGAATACAAGTCAGAGCTTGAGAAAATTGAAGATATTCAAGAACGAGATAAAATTATGATTTCTAAAATGCAAACAGTTATAGATTTGGTAGAGTTTGGATTGAACGAAGTTAAAACGGATAAACATTATTCGATTTTAACATTACGATATTTTGAACGATTGTCTTTAGAAGACATCGCAGAGAGATTAGATATAAGTGTCATTACTGTGAAAAGAAATAAGAGCAGACTCATTAACGAGTTAAGTTTGATCATATTTCCGGAAGAAATTATGGAAAATTTTTAAAAAATGATACGAAAATGATATTTTAATGAAACTTCTTATGTGTTATAATGCTATCGTGGAAGAAGTAGGGGGAAAAACCTTGCTTCTTTTTTGTTTTTTGGCGTGAGCAAGAATGATAAGTTCTTGCTTTTTTTATTTTAAAGAAGAAAAGGAGGAAAAATGAAAAAATTAAAAGGAGTTATTTTATTTTTTTTATTTACGTTGTCTTTGTATGCAAATACAGGGAAAGTGGCAAGTTTTAATACTTTACATTTAGGGACTTCTAAAAAGGATTACAAATTGTTTTGTGAAACAATACGAGATTTCGATTTAGTAGGTTTGGAAGAGGTTATGAAAAAAGAAGCTGTAGAAAATCTTGTGAAAGAATTGAACAAAAATACAGGTAGTATCTGGGAAGGACATATTTCACAACATGCAGTTGGAGAGAATGGGTATAATGAGTTTTATGGATATGTTTGGAAGAAAGACAAGGTAAAGTTGATAAAACAAGAAGGCTTTTACCCTGATCCGGACAATAAATTTGTTAGAGAGCCATATGGAGCTACTTTTAAAATTGGCAATTTTGATTTTACCTTTGTGTTACAACATGCGGTTTATGGGAAAAAAGTATTAGAAAGAAAATTGGAAGCGGCTGAATTAGTCAAAGTCTATGATTATTTTCAAGATAAGGATACCAAAGAAAATGATATTTTAATTGGAGGAGACTTTAATTTATCCGCATCTGATAAGGCATTTGATAGTTTGTATAATCATAGAGATAATATAACGTGCACACTAGACCCTAAAACAAAGACTACTGTTGGAACAAAAGGATTATCGAGTGCATATGATAACATTTTTATTTCTAAAAAATATACAACAGAATATACTGGAAAAAGTGGAATAGTAGATTTTACGAATAAAAAGTATGGAGAAGCTAGGAAAAAGATATCTGATCATTTGCCGATTTATATTGAAGTCAACACTGATAAGGATGATGATTAGAATAAAAAAAAGTAGTTTTAGGATTCTACTATAAAAAATCCTAGATATTATGGAGAGTTATCCTAACTGGTAAGGAAGTAGTCTACTAAACTACCGCCAATACGGCTTATAGGTTCGAATCCTATACTCTCCGCCAAAAAGCAATGTAAAAAGGTTGCGAAGTGGAAAAGCAACCAAAATATATTTAAGAAAGTGAGGTGAAACAGATTGAACAAACAGGATTTATTTGTAAAAGAGTATTTGAAAGATTTGAATGCGACACAAGCATATATTAGAGCAGGATATAAATTTAAGAGTGAGAATGTTGCTGCTGCAAGTGCTGCTAAAATCCTAAGAAATCCTAAGATACAAGAAAAAATACAAAAGGCAATGGCTGAAAGAGAGAAAAGAACGGAAATTACGCAAGATAGAGTATTAAGAGAGATTGCAAACTTGGCTTTTACGGATAGAACTGGAATCGTCAATCTGAAAAAGAACCGAGTAATTATACGAGATTTTGAGGAATTAACACCTGAGCAGAGAGCATGCGTTGCTGGAGTAAAAGAAACGAAACATGGAATTGAAGTGTCTTTCTATAACAAAGAAAAAGCATTGGAGATGCTAGGTAGGCATCTAGGGATGTTTAATGACAAAGTAAAAATAGACGGAGAAATGACAGTAAATAATCCGCTGCAAGGATTGACAACAGATGAATTGAAAAAGCTGATACAAGGATAGGAGGTGGTACGGTGGCATATGATATGAATTTGATAAGATTAGAAGCAAAAAAAGAATTGGCAAGAAGAGATTTTTGGAGTTACTGCAATTTCTTCTCTCCTACTTTTTACACAGAAGCAAAATTGCATTTAATAGATTTGTGCAATCGATTACAAGCATTTATAGAATCTGATAAAAAAGTGTTAGTGGTAAATATGCCACCTCGGTTTCGGGAAGTCGAGAACGGCTGTTTTATTCGTGCAATGGTTGTTAGGAAGAAATAACAAGCTAAAGATAATGACCGGATCCTATAACGAAACCTTGTCATCCACATTTGCCAAGCAAGTGCGGGATATGATTGCAACGGAAAAAAGCACAGGTATGACAGTATACCAAGATATTTTTCCGGATACGAAAATCAAGTACGGAGAAGCGTCTATGAACAAATGGGCATTAGAGGGAAGTCAAGTAGCAAACTATTTAGCAACGAGCCCCACCGGGACTGCGACAGGATTTGGAGCGGACATTATCATCATTGACGACTTGATAAAGAACAGTGAAGAAGCATATAATGCAAATACTTTACAAAAGCATATTGATTGGTTTACAAACACAATGCTATCTCGGACAGAGAAAGGATTTAAACTAATCATCATCATGACCCGTTGGGCGACAAATGACCTGGCGGGTTTTATTTTGGAGAACTTCGAGGATGTAGAGCATATTAATTACAAAGCTATCAACGAAGATGGAAGTGCTTTAGATGAAGACGTCTTGAGTTTAGAAGATTTCAACTTTAAGACAAAACACATGGATAAGGCGATTGTATATGCAAACTATCAGCAAGAGCCAATCGACGTTCAAGGGAAGTTATATCAGAACTTAAAAACATATGTAGAAATCCCAAGAGAGAAAGTAAGACAAAGAAAATCCTACTGTGATACAGCCGATACCGGGGCGGATTATTTATGTAATATTATTTACGACGACTGCAAAGATAGCGCTTATATCATCGATGTGATTTATACAAAAGAGCCAATGGAAATCACAGAAGAAATGGTTGCGAATGCTTATAAAACCCATCAGGTGAATTTAGCAGATATCGAATCGAACAACGGGGGAAGAGGATTTGCAAGGAATGTAGAGAGAAGAACGAAAGAACTGGGAAATTATAAAACAGTTGTAAAATGGTTTCATCAGTCCGGAAATAAGCAATCAAGAATACTGTCCAACAGCTCTTGGGTGCAGCAGAATATTTATTTCCCTGTTGATTGGGAGAACAAGTGGCCGGAATTTTATAGAGCGATTACTACCTATCAGAAAGAAGGGAAAAATGCTCATGATGACGGACCGGATGTGTTATCCGGGATTGCGGAAAAGATGAATCAAAACACAATAAGCACGATAGACATCAGAAGTCTAGGAATAAGATAGAGAGGAGGATAAATTTGGAAGTAAGAGAATTAGAAGCAGCTTTGAAAACTTTCTTACGAGTAGAATTACCGAGATTACAGAAGTTGGAAGACTACTATGTCGGGAAGCACGATATTTTGAAAAAGCAAGACAGAGTTCCAGGAAAAAAAGATACAAAGCTAGTGAACAATTATTGCGAATATATAGCAAGCATTTCAACAGCGTATTTCTTAGGAGAGCCAATTGGGTATGCTTGCGAGAATGAAAAAATGGATTATGAGAAGCTATCTGAATATTTAGCAACAGAAGAAGAGCAGCAAGAAAACTTTGAGCATGCACAGAATTGTTCAATATTTGGAAAATCTTACGAATTGTGGTATGTAGATTTAGACCAAAGTATCAAAAATGTCGTGTTGGATCCACGAGATGTCTTTATTTTGAGAGATAATAGTATCCAGAAAAAAATGATTGCTGCCGTTCGTTGGGATATGCAGAAGAACGCTGATGATAAGAGTATTTACACTTTAGAAGTGTATGATGAGAAATCCGTCACCCGGTATGAGTGGGAAGCAGAAGGGAAAGAACTTCCTAACGTTGTGGGGGAAAGTAAACTTCATGGATTTAACCAAGTTCCCATCATTGAGTTTAGCAATAACAAACGACAACGAGGGGATTTTGAAGGAGTCATTACCCTGATAGATGGCTATAACGAAGTTACATCTACATCGGTGGATGACATGAAAGACTTCACAGATGCAATCTTAGTCTTGAAGAATCTAAGCGGAACTGATGAAGAAACAATGAGAAATGTTAAGCGGGATAAAGTGATGAAAACGGACGGAGATGGCGGAGCGGAATGGCTAGTGAAAGTCGTGAATGATACTTACGCACAAAACAACAAAAACCGTTTAAATCAAGACATTCACAAATTCTCCTTAATCCCTGATATGCAAGACAAGGAATTTTCTGGAAATAGCTCCGGTGTAGCTTTGGGATATAAGCTTCTAGCATTAGAACAGTTGACTGCACAGAAAGAAATGTACTTCAAAAAAGCATTAAATCAAAGATTGCAGCTGATGATTGATTTCTATAATCTAAACCTAGAACCGAAACAAATTCAAAAAGTATTCACAAGAAATACTCCGAAAAACTTAGTAGAAATTGCGGATGTTGTGACAAAGCTTTCAGGAATTGTATCTCAAGAAACTTTATTATCGAATGTCCCTTTTGTTGAAGAAGCGAAAACAGAAATGGAAAAATTGAAAGCGGAGCAGGAAGCAAGTGTGGCAGTGGATATGAATACTCGGCTTGGAGCTGATGGAAATGGCGAAGATGAGTAAAGAATATTGGGAAAAACGGCAACATGAGAGAGAGGCGAAGGCTTATTCAAGTATATTAGAAGTGGAGAAAGAGTATAAAGAGGCTTTAGAGCGGGCAAGAATAAATATAAGCAAGAATATAGCGTATATTAGCGATAAGTACATGAAAGATAACAGATTGTCACATAACAAAGCTATGAAATTATTGCTTGGAGATGATTATAAAGCGTGGAAAAGAGATTTGCATAATTACATGAAAGAATGGAAACAGTTAAAAAGAACAGCTCCATGGGAAGCGAGAAAATTATGGCTTGAAATAGAAACATTGTCTGCAAGAAGTCGTATGAATGTACTAGATACTCTAAGAGCACAGATAGACTATGAACTTATACAAGTTTCTGATAAAGCAGTACAAGCTACTGGAAAAGCTTTGTTTGCAGTTTATGGCAATACGTATCAAGAAGTCGTGAAAGATCTAGGGGTGAAATCTATGTTCTCAGAAAATATGGTGAAAGCAGTGATTGACCGTCCTTGGAGTGGAGCAAACTATTCTAGCAGGCTTTGGGGAAATTCTGAAAAATTAGCTAGAGTATTGAAGCAAGAAGTCGCAACCGGACTGATACAAGGAATCAATCTAAAAACAATGGGAAAGCGTATATCGGATAGAATCGAAGGAGCGAAAAAGAATGATGTGGAAAGGCTTTTAAGAACGGAAGTTAATTATACGATGAACCAAGCCACGCTAGACGGCTATAGGGATGCTAAGATTGAGAAATATACTTTTGATGCAACGTTAGATAGTAGAACAAGCCAAATTTGTGCAGGATTGAATGGAGAAACGTTCGAATTAAGTAAGGCAGTCGTCGGAGTCAATTACCCGCCGATGCATCCTCGATGCAGAAGTACGACGACACCGGTGATTGACTTTGAGGCTTTAGGAAAGCAGTTGCAAAGAAAAGAAGAAAGTGATAAACTGACAGAAGAAGAATTCTTAGCAGTAAGAAAATACATCGGAGGACAATCTTATGCTTTAAACGAGTCTTTGAGAAACAGAAGAGAGCTATCCGATGATTATAAGCAGTGGTCTCGAGATCTGGATAAAGCTCTAGATAAAATGCCAAAATATCAGGGGGAAGTTACTCGTAGTATAGGTTTCTTTGGACAAAAAGAACAGCTGAAAGAATTTCTACAAATACATAAAGTCGGGGAAGATGTTGAATATCCTGCATACACCTCTACTACAAAAGGAGAAATCTACAATCCTGATGCAGATATACTCGTAAAAATTAAATCAAAATCGGGGAGAGATATATCAAGCATGAATAAAGAAGAACAAGAGATTGTATATCCAAGAAATTCAAAATTCACAGTAGTCAACTTCAAAGTAAATTATGGGAAATACGAAATCGAAATGGAGGAAAAAGATGAGTAAAGAAAAACGATTTTCAGATGATCGTTGGAATTTCATTCCTGCGTGTGAAGTGATAGGTCATACAAATACATCGTATGAGAATGAATTATCAGGATTGTGCGAAATGATGAAAACAGGATTGTTTGACGAGGAATGGTATCAAAAAGAACTGAAAATCATCAAAGAAAGGTACGGTATAAAAGAATAAAATTCGTACTTAAATTTGACAAATAAGCAAAATATAGTACAAATAGAATGTAATCAAAATTATTAGGGAGATGTTAGAATGAAGAGATTAGTTTGTGTGCTGATGTTGCTGCTGTCATTTTCGGTCTTAGCGGAAACAGTGTATATTACACCAACAGGGAAGAAATATCATCCGAGTAAGACTTGTCCTGGGTTATCGAGGGCGAAAAAGATTATTCCGATTGAAAGAAGTGAAGCGGAAGCAAGAGGATATACACCTTGTAAAAAAGGATATTAGGGAGGGGAATGTGAAATGAAAAAATTATTGGTTGTTTTATGTCTATCTTTAGGATTTACAGCTTGTAATCCTTTCAATATGGACGAAGTGGTTAATGAAGTTTCAAATCCATTTCGAGAGTACCCAGTTATTGAAAAGGAAGTAGTCGAAGAAGTGGAAAGAGGTATTTTGGATACAGAAGTTGGAGTCAACGGAATCATTAAAGAAAAGTCATCCGCTCATGTTATATCCTTGAAAAAAGTTGGAACATATGCGAGTGGAGAAGTTAGAATTTTAGGTACTTTAACTCCAGAAAAGCAAAAAGAATTAGGAATGAAAACGGATATTATGAATTATACCTGTAGATTTGAATATAGCTATAAAACAAAGCGATATTCCTGGTTATCTGATTTTCCTAAATTTTAGTTGCTAGAAGAGCCTTGTAATTGGGCTCTTTTCTTTTTACAAAAATTTCTCTTGACTTTTTTACACAAAATTGTGTACAATACAACTGAGGTGGTTGATATGCCGATGACGTCAACGGAAATGATTAAATTACTTCTTAAAAACGGATTCATAAGAATACCGGGTGGGAAAGGCTCCCATCAGAAGTTTTATAATCCGAGTACGGGCAAACAAACCGAAGTGTCTGACCATAAAAAAGAATTGAAAAAAGGGACAGAACACAAAATCTTAAAGCAGGCAGGACTAAAATAGTCCTGTTTGCCACCTCAAAAAGGAGGAATGAAAATGCTAGTTGTATATCCTGCAATTTTTCACAAAGCAGTTGAAGGAGGCTATATTGTGTGTTTTCCTGACCTAGAGAATGGAGCTACTGAGGGAGAAACACTAGAAGAAGCTATGAGAATGGCGGAAGATTATATAGGAACATGGTTGTATGATGATTTTGTTTCAAAAAAAGAATTTCCAAAAGCGAGTAATATTCTTGATATATCTTTAGAGGTTGAAGAAGAAGAAAAAGAATATATCGTCGAGGGCGAAAGCTTTAAGACTTTAATAAGTTTGGATATTAAAAAATATGTTCAGGAATGCAAAAATGAAATTGTCCGAAAAAATGTATCGATTCCTAGTTGGATGAATGAAATGGCAAAAAATTATAACTTAAATTTCTCAAGCTTATTGCAACAAGCTATAAAGAAAGAGTTAGAAATTGAATAAAAATCATTGTCAGAAAATTGCCTCATAAAATTTGGGGTAATTTTTTTTTTAAAATCTCTTGACTTTTCATTTTGTATAAAGGTATAGTTTTAGTAAAGTCAAAGGAGGAAAGGGGTTAAAAATGTTGAAAATTTGTGATGAAAATAAGGAAAGTATAAAATTTAGATTTTTAGGAAGCAATGAAATTGGAGCTAGAGAATTATCAAAGTTTTTAGAAGCCACTGTTTCAACATTTGAAAAGATTGTTTCCAATTCAGAAGAAGAAACATATATTAAACTTAATATTTCTTCAGTGGAAAAAGGAGGCTTTTTAATTGTATTAACTTCTATAGTAACTAAAATTCCAAAGTTTTTTGAAACTGTTAAGAATTCTAAAGAAGTAATTGCTACTTTTAAAGAATGTTTAGAAATAAAAGAAAAATTAAAAGATAAAAAGGTACAAGTTAAGGGTGACGGTTTGTATAAAGATGGTGTAAAAATTCAAAATTATTACTATAAACCGACAATATATATTATGCAAGATCCTGAAAGAAGAAAAGAAGTAGACAAAGCTATTTGTAATTTTGGAGAAAATTTGCCAAGTAGTCGAGAACTTAACATAGAAACAGAGATGGGAAACCTAGAAATAAATACAGAAATCAAAGACTTGATAAAAACTCCTTTAGTAATAGAAGAAGAGAAAGAAGTTATTGAAAAGGACATTTACATTAGAACGGTTACTATCAAGATTCCAAACTTAGAAATGAGTGGACAATGGACTGTTAAAACAGACCATGACATTAAAGTGAATATATTAGATGAAAATTTTAAGAAGAAAGTTCTACAAAGAAAATTTGCTTTTTCTTCGGGGCAAAAAATTAAAGTAAAAATAGAAGAAATTAGAATTACAAATGGAAGTAAAGAAACAATTCATTACAATATAATGGAGGTTCTAGAACTGGAAGAAAATACACAATCCGCTTTATTTTAAAAAACAGATTTTTTCTGTTTTTTTTTATTCTTTAGGAAATTATAAATGGAAAGAAGGAGTAAAATGTTTAAAAAAAATGTAGAGTTGAAGAAGGAAAAAGATGAAAAAAAAGAAAAAATATTTTTTTGCACGCGAAAAAACCTAATGAAATATTAGGTTTTGGAAAGATATGAGATGTGAATTTTTCTTCCATACCAGCGTACCGTGATGTAAAGTTCTTTTTTCCTCATGGGGATATGGCAATTTGGGCATAGGAAAGGATGTATTTGAAAATTTTCTAGCATGGAGTTGACATAAAAGGAAAAAGGATTCTTCTTTTTCTTTTTTTGTAAGAATGCCATATGTATTTTTAAAGTATCTGATTTTCTACGCGCATAAAAACCAAAACGAGAAATCATTTTAAAATGTTTTGGGGGAAGATGAATCAATACTTGTTGAATAAATTTTTCTCGAGACATGGTGATATATGTTTTTTTTTTGTGATTTGCCAAATCATGAAAAAAGAAAGTTACTTCTTTTTCTGTAACATTCACGATTTTGTAATCAGCGATCGGAGCACGCGCAAGATATCTACCTAGATATTTCAAGAGTCCTTCCGCAGAATTGACTTCTTGTCTTCCCACCGAGAAAAAAAGTCGTGCATTTTCTTTGTAGAGTTTATTGGCTACTTGTTTTGCTTTTTCTTTCCAGATGGGATCTTGATAATTTCCGGATTGAATGAGTTGTAAGACGATAAATTTCCATTGATTCGCAATGACATCTACATGAAAATAGTCTAATTTTTTCCATACAAAACGTTTATTAAATCCTCCCAAAGAAATGAGTGCATGCACATGAGGATTCCATTTTAAGTCTCTGCCAAAGGTATGAATTACAGTTATGAGTCCATAGTGTACAATATCAGATTCTGTAAAATAGTTTTTGGAATATTTCCCAATTTTCTTTTTTCTTTTTCGTTTTTTATGAGTATTCTGAAACTGATAATCAAAGATTTGTTTGATTCCTAAAGTAAGTTTGTGTAGTAAAGAACGATCTAAGCAAAAAAAAGGTCTACATTCCTTAGGAATTGTGAAGAGTAGATGTCTATGAGGAACATTTAGAAGTTCATTTGTTATTTTTTGTGCCCAGACTTTAGAATATTTATATCCACAGGTAGGACAAAGTCTAGTTTTACAAGTAATTGGGAATTTATGAGTAAGCCCACATTGAGGACAAGCAAAAGAGACGAAAGCTTTTTGATAATCAGCACAAAGTAAAAAAGCATTGAAAGATTTTATGAGGTGGAGAAAATGCGCAGGAGAAAAAAAAGGTTGGATATTTTGTAAAATATGTGGTAAATTAGAGGTAAGGAATAGGTCTTTTAACATAGGATCGCCTTCTTTCTGTAAATTTAGGTGTGGTAACTTTATTTTACAGAAAAAATCAGCCGATTGGAAGAGATTTTTTAAATCTCCAATCGGCTTTTTTTATTTTTTACTTGACTTTAAACGTACGTTGTGATAATATAAGAATATAACGTACGTAAGGAGTGAAAGGGATGAAAGAAAAAGTCATAAAAAAAGTAAACTTCAATAAAGGGGGTGCTGGTAATTATGTTCCTAGAATAGTATTAAATACGGAATGGGTATCCGATATGGGTATAACGAAAGATAATAATGAAATTGAAATGAGTTATAATAAAGAAAAAAAAGAAATCTCTATAAAAAAGAAATAAAAAGTCCCCACTCTTATCGTATAGACAAAATATGGGGACAAGTAGTACAAGACTACCTCAGCAAGTATATTGTACTATATTTTCCCCTTAAAAACAAGGAGGAAAAAATGAACAATTTAGTAAAAGTGGAAAATAATAGTAAATATGGATTTGTAGTGTCAAGTAGAAATGTCTCAATTGTTGTGAAGAGAAGACATGATAATGTTATGAGAGATATCGAAAAAATTATCACAGAGGGTAGCCCTCAAATTAGAGGGCTATTCATAAAGTCTGAATATATCGCAAGTAACGGGAAAAAGAATAAGGAATATTTATTACTTAAAGACGGTGTTATATTATATTTGTTCAATGTTCAAGGTTTGTATGAGAAAAAAATGGCATACATCAACGAATTCAATCGAATGGAACAAGCCCTAAGAAAGCCAAAGCAAACAAAGTTAGATTTTCAAAATCAAACTCCTATCCGAACCACTTGGAAAGGAGAACCGGTTATGGAAGTAGTACAATTAAGTAAAATGACCGGAATTACAAATGGGAATATTCATTGGAGAGTTTATGGAAAGAAAGTAACTTTACGATACAAAGAGTTGCAAGAATACAAACAGGAAAATAGGAAAGTAAATCATAAGGGCTATTCTGCAATCAGTATTCTATCAAAAGAAACAGTCATTACAATTTGTAAGAAATATGGTATCTACGAAAAGTACAAAGATTTCATTGAAAACTATTTCCGGGTAGATAACAGAATAGAGGATAAAACACCTAAGGTTCCTGTGGTGCGAGAGAATAAAGAACCATTCGAGGATAACTATTACAATCGAATGTTTGAATGTATGAAAGAGGCTTATATTATTGAGTCTAGAATTGAGAAAATCTATGAAGAGGAATTGTTACCGTTATACAACAAAATTGAGGAATTAAATAGAGCGAAAAAGAATTGTCTAATTTCTCCCTTTAATGCCATGAAATATGGAAGTGTTTTAGGGAAAGCAAAATTAAATAAATAGTTTACACGAAGAGAGGTATTACAGCCTCTCTTTTTTTATGTCCAAAAGGAGGTAAAATATGGAAAATGTATTAGTAAAAGTAGAAAACAAAGATGGGATTTTAGTAGTTTCTAGTAATCGGGTAGCTGTGGAGCTAGGAATAAGACACGATAATTTATTGAATAAAATTGATGATTATGTGAAGAAATTTAACTCACCTAAACTTTCAGGGCAGTTCTATATTTCAAGTAATTACAAAGATAAAAGTGGAAAATCAAATAGAAATTACTTAATTACCAAAAAAGGGATTGCTCAGGTTATTGGAGGATATTCTGCAGCGGTTCCCAAAGCCTTTGAGTATAATGTAGCTTATATCAACGAATTTGAAAGAATGGAGCAGATTCTAAGAAATCGAAATAGTAGCGAATGGCTGTTAACTAGAGAACAGGGAAAATTGATAAGAAGAGCAGAAACAGATGCAATTCAAGAATTGATTCCTTATGCAAAAGAGCAAGGAAGCAATCACGCAGATATGCTTTATATGACATATAGTAAATTGGTAAATTCTTTAGTTGGCATAAAAGCAAATACTAGAGATATTATTGAATTCAGAAAGTTGATAGCAATACATCAGTTGGAAGACATGTTCTCAAGAATCATAGAAAACGGAATTAAAAATAAGATGTACTACAAAGAAATTTACAAATTATGTAAAAGAAACGGGCAAATGTTAATGGGTTTGTTGAATGGAGAGATAAAAGCACTTAGTGTTGATTAAGTGCTTTTTTTAATACTTAAAAACAGGAAAGCGAGGTGAAAGATATGACGGTAGCAGGATATTGCTTCTTAGCAGCAATATGTTTGGTCGGTGGATTTTATGCATACTTTAGAATTAAGTATCGTCAAAAGAAGCCAAAGGATTTATTCAATCGAGCAAAGAAAGATTTTAAGAAAAAGTAGGAAAGGGGCTAGCAATAGTCCTTTTTCTTTTGCCGTACTTGTGGGCGTAAAACACACGGAAATGAAAATAATAGTCATACAGGACTTTAAACAGGAGGTTATAAATGGCAGAAGGAACTGAAAAAACTTTCACACAAGAAGAAGTGGATGCAATCGTGGAGAAAAGATTAAGAAGACAGACAGCAGATTTTGAGAAAGAGAAGAAAGAGCTGGAAAGAAAGCACGGAGAAACAATCGAGGAGTATGAGGAAAGAATCAAAAATGCGAACTTGACGGCAGAAGAAAAACACAAGAAAGAATTAGAAAAAATTCAGAAAGACTTGGATGCAAAAAATGCGGAACTTTCTACAATCAAAACGAACGAGATAAAGAGAAATATGTTAGCGAAGTACAAGCTATCCGAAAAATTCTTATCCCGTATCTCCGGAACAACAGAAGAAGAAATCGAAGCATCTGTAAAAGAATTTTCCGAAGCAATCGGGGAATATATGAAGTCACAAGTTGGCGGAACTCCGGAAGCAATGAACGGTGGAAGTAATGGCGGAGCCGATAAGGCGAAATTGGAAGAATTGAAAAAAAAGGCAATGGAATCAGGAAGTGCTGAGGACAGAGCTGCGTACGTGAAAGCGAAAGCAGAAGCGGAAGAAAATATAGGAGGTCAAGAATAATATGGCAGGAAAAATCGATAAGCAATTAAACTCAACGAATCAATTTATCTCAAATGACATTTCTGAGGAATTAACATTAGTCAATCCCAATGTTTCTCCAATTATGTCGCACATTTTGAGAGGTGGAAGAAAGGAAAAAACAAATGCTATTACGTTTGAATGGGTGGATCATTATGAGAGAAAAACAAATTCTACTTTGAAAGCGCAATTGCAAACATCCGGAAATGAAATTCAAGTGAACGATGAAGATGTATTAGTAAAAGATGCATTATTAGCAATCGGAGATGAAGTTGTAAAAATTACGAACGTGAAAGAAGACAATAAAGCAGATGTGACAAGAGGATATGCAGGAACTACTAAGAATACAGGAACTTTTGAAGTAGGAACGGCAGTTCAAAGTTTAGGAATTGAGATGGAAGAAGGCGGGGATTTAAAACCATCCACTGTAAAATTACCGATTCACGTCACGAATAACACCGGAATCATCTTCGAATCCTATGAAATCACAGAAACTGCAAAGCATTTAGCAATTCACGGACAAGGTGGATTATCTGCAAGAGAGCTGGAATCACAAAAGAAGAAAGATGAAATGATGGGGTATTTGGAAAATAAAGTACTAAACGGGGTTAAGTTTTCGAACGGAAAACAAAGAAATTCCGGAGGAGCAAAATCATTAATCAAGGCACACGGAATCGTGATTGATGCCCAAAACAAAGATATTTCTGTAGATTTCTTAGATGAAGTAGTAAAGGCTATCGTAGATAGAGGAAATCCCGGAGCGGCGGAATTGAAAGCCGGGAAATATTTCTTATGTGTTCCTTGGGCTCAAGCGGTTAAGATTAACAGATTAAACAAAGAATCTGTAAGAACTGACATTCGAGAAAACGTGACCGGAACTTTAGTTACAGAAGTTATCACAAATGCCGGAAAACTAACTGTATTCCCTGCTCCTTCTTTGTTGGATGATGAATTCTTAGTGACAAACTTATATAACTACAAAATCAAAGAATTATACCCAATCAAAGAAGAAATGGCGGCGAAAACAGGGCTACGAGATGAATATTTCTTCCACGGAGAACATGGATTGGAAATTAAGAATTTACCATTCCAAGTGCATGTGAAGAATGTAAAAGTAAAATAAGGAGGAATTAAGATATGGCAAAAAATGATAAAAAAGCAACAGAAGTTACTGTGGAAGAAGTGGAAAAAGCAACAGAAAGAGTAAAGTTCACGTCAGATTATAAGAGTTTGATGATTGCTGGAACTAACATTGCATTCCGGAACGGAGAGTATGAAACAGAGGACGAGTTGGAAATTGCTTTATTGAGAGATAACAGTGCAGTGGTGGAAGTTGAAGCAGGGGAATAATTCTCCTGCTTTTTTCTTGGAAAGGAGCTGAGAATAAAAATGACACATGAACAATTTATGAATTTTTGTAAAAGGCAAGTAGCAAGAATCGAGAGAGATAGAAAAGATGTAGCAGATACAGTTTGTACTATAGAAAAGGATGATGTGTTTTGTGTGTGGAGTTGTAAAACTTTGCAGAACTCTAAATGCCTAATGTCGGCACGACATAAGGGGGCATATTATTATGAATTTACGATGAATGGAGATAAACACGAAATTTATATGGTCGTTTACAAGAAAGAAAAGAATGTAGCTCTTGATGAAAGCGGGAAAGAAATTCTAAATAGAGTTAGATAAAGATATCTTCTATAAGGAGGTGCTATGGAAGTTGTTATTGAAAAAACCTTATTGAAAATGAAGGATTTAACTAAGCTTGAAAATGAAGCAAAAACAAAAGTACAAATCTCGATTCTAATCCGCAAAGCTCTCAACTATATGCACCGGGAAGATTTCCCAGAACAACTCGTAGAGCCTTTTGCAGAGCATTTAGCTTTAAAAGAAATGGAACGTTTGGATCCAAACATAAAAAGTATCACGGAAGGTGATACAAAGTATGAATTAAACGTTTCTCGAGATACAACAGAAGAACTATTGCTTGGTCTTAAGAGCCAGCTAAATCGGTTCAGAAAGGTGGGAACTCTATGAGACTATCAGATTTACATGTAGACGAATGCACTGTGTATCGAGCTGTATCTCGGGAAAATGAGTACGGAGCTCTGGAAGAGAGATATGAAAAATTACATGAGAACATCCCTTGCCGCCTGTCTCAAAAAGTATTACGGAGCGTTTCTGTTGGAGATAACAATTCTTCCTCTCAGGAGTATAAACTTTTCACAGACTTAGGGGCTGATATTAGGCAGAATGACAGGCTTGTTATCACGAGGTATGCTGACGGTAACCAATACTTTTTCAAAGCCTCAAAACCGATGTCTTACAGCGTGATACGACATAAAGAAATCGTACTTACTGAAATTTCTGAAAATGAGGTAGTGAAATGAAACTAAAAGGATTTAATGAGTTTGGGAAAGTATTAGAAAGTTTAGAAGAGGAGACACCGGGTGCTCTGGAAGTATTCATGAAGCAGCAAGCGGAAGAAACAAAGGCAGACATAAAGAAAGGAACTCCGGTTGATACAGGAACTTTGAAAAATTCCTGGCATAGGTCAGGAAAAGGCTTACACGGACATGAGCTATCGCAAACAATATTCAATGCTACCGATTATGCGGCTCACGTGGAATACGGACATAGAATTGGCAAAGGGAGAAAAAGATTTGTTAAGGGACGGTTCATGTTGAGAAAAGCGATAGATACAAGGCGGATTAAGTTTTATCGAGACTTGGAAAAATTTGTAGGGAAGTTGATGAAAAAATGAGATGGGAAGATATAAAAAACAGCATTACTTCTACGATGAAGCGGAACATGCCGAATACGAATATCTATTTCGAGGAAATAGACAATCCGGTATTTCCTTATTTTTTTATAGACTTAGTGGATTATAAAAAAGAATTCAATACGACGCATCGAGAGTGGAAATCGATTATTTTAGACATTCGCTATCATCCGGAACAGCATAATAAAAATGCTCGGAGTGAGGTTATTGAAGCTCTCGAAAAACTGGATATGGCATTTGAGTTTCAGGGAAATAAGGTATTACATGCTAAACGGGTAGAAGAGAATGAGATTAAAGAAGTGCGGTGGCTGACTTTACTGGATACAGATATTGCGGTAATAGATAAAGTTGGTCATTATGTTTTTACGCTCAATCTATTTGATTTATATGGGAAACCGTACGATTATGAATTGATGAAAGATTTAGAATTACAATTTAAAGATTAGGAGGTAGTAAATGGCACAAGTAGGTCAAATTAAAGCAAGTCCGGAAATCAATATTGTGTTTCAAACGTTAGCTACAACAGCAATCCAGAGAAGTGCACAAGGGATTTTATGCATTATTTTGAAAGACAGTAAGATGAAAACAAAATGGAACACAATCAAAACAATTGCGGATATTGACGCAAAGAACTGGGATGAGAAATCCGTGAAATTGATGACTTTAGCAATGCAAAAATATGCGCCGAAAAAGATTTTAGTGCGAGCGTTGCAGACGGAAGAATCTGACTATTCAATTATTTTAAAAGAATTAGAAAATAGAAAAATCAATTGGTTGGCATGCCCATCCGCTCAAACTCCAGATGATACAAAAGTGGTAACTTGGGTAAAACAACAATTTGGGACAACTGCGATCGGAAAAACAATTAAGTATGTTTCTTCTTTTGCGAGCAATTCAGACCATCCAGCAATCGTGGAGTTGGCGAATACCGGAACTTATAAATCCAAGTTGGGTGATTTTACAGCTCAGGAATACACAGTAGCTATAGCTGGGGCGATTGCAGGTTGTCCGCTTAATCGAAGTTTGGATAATGCAATTATGCCGGATTTAATATCTGTTGTAGATGTAGAGCATAAGCTTGGGAAGTTCTCTCTATACAATGATGATGAAGTTGTCAGAATCAACTATGCGGTCAATTCTAAGACGACATTTGATAGTTCTTGGAAGAAAGATACTAGAAAAATCAAAGTAGTTGAAGGAATGTGCATGGTTGTAGACGACATCAGGGATACATTCAAAAAATACTGGTTAGGTATTTACTTGAACAGCTATGACAATAAAATGAATTTTTGCTCTAATGTGACAAAAGTTTATTTTAAAGAATTGGCTCCGAATGTATTATCTGCGGATTATGACAATAAAATTGAAATCGATTTTGATGCACAAAAGAGATACATTGTCACAGAGGGATTGGATCCGGATGAAATGTCAGAGTTGGAAATCATGAAATACCCAACTGGGGATGATGTGTATTTAACCGGAGACGTGAGATTTGCAGATACTATGGCGAATCTACAGTTGACGATTTTGATGTAAAAGGAGGGGAATAAATGGCAGAACAAATTACAAGAGGAAATCAGACTATAAGTGGTGCTTATGGCACTTTATGGCTGAATAACGAAAAAGTAATGGAATTAAAGTCTGTAGAGACAAAAGTCACAGCTGAGAGAACAGATGTTCAACTTGGACTTTCGATAGACAGTAAAATTATAGGACTAAAAGGAGAGGGAACCATAACAGTCAACAAAGTCTATACAAGAGGGAAAAAGCTTTTGGAAGATTGGTTGAAAGGGAAAGATACCAGAAGCAGAATCGTGACTTCTATCCAAGACCCGGATGCAGTCGGAAAAGGAGAAGAACGGGTGTCGATTGATAACGTGTGGTTCAATGCAATCGATTTGGCAAAATTTACAAGAGGAGAGGTTGTGGAAGAAGAATTACCGTTTGGCTTTACTCCGGAAGATGTGAAATATGAAAATGCAATAAAATAGGGAGGGGTGAAATGATAGTAACTGTAGAAGATTTATTGGGACAAGCGAAAAAAAGAGAAGACAAAAAGACATTTAAAGTGTATGTAACGGAATTAGACCGCGAAATTGAGTGTAATCCCATTTCACGAAAAGAATATTTGGATATAGTATTTTCCGGTACAAAAGATGAAGATTCTGAAATCATATACAACAGCTGTCCGATTTTCAGAAATGACGACTTGATAAGAAAATTAAAGTGTGAATTGAATCCAGTTGAAGTTGTAGATAAAGTTTTATCCGCATCTTCAATTTATGCTCTGACAAAATTAATTTTACAGCAATCTGAAATTGAAAACGGGGCTATCTCGAAATATGTAAAACTGATGGAAAGTGATATAAAAAACTAATCAAGAATGATTGGAAAATATCTACGATTGCCCACTATCTACAAAAAGGGTATAGTTTAAGAGAACTCCAATCATTAAGTTTTACAGAACTGTATTTTTTATATCAAAGTATTGACTTTTTTAATCATACTGGAGTATAATTAAGAAAAAGACGAAAGGGGATGATATTTATGATAAGAGCGATATTTATGATGTTATTAAGTTTTATAGCGTTTTTTATCAATCCAATAGCGGGAATTATCATTTTCTTTGGTTCTATTTGGATAGCCGGAAAACCATATTAATTAAAATAAAACGGGAGAGGTATCTACGGAGCCTCTCTTTTTTATTTTAGAGAGGAGGATTATGGATCATATATTAAGTTCTACACTCGAACTAAAAGATAAATTTTCTGCAAAAATAAAATCTGCAAGTTCTGCTCTAAAAAGTTTTGAATCAGAAAACAAAAAAGCAGGCAGTGCTGTAAAAGATACTGCGAATTGTATCAAGAATGGTGTTACCAGTTTGAGAAATTTTGCAATTGCAGCAGGAGGACTTAGAGTAGTTTCTGCAGCTTTTAGTTTTCTAAAAAGTGCATATACAGGCTATGCTGAACTTGATCATGCTTTGACGAAAAATAAAGCTATCATGGGGGCATCTGCCGAAGAAACCGCTAAACTAAAGGCTCAAGTTTTAGAGTTAGGGAAAACTATGCCTTTTACAGCAAGAGAAGTAGCAGAAGCACAAAAATATCAAGCTATGGCGGGGTACAAAGCGAATGATATTATTGCAATGACGCCTAAGCTTTTAAAACTTTCTATCGCATCAGGAGAGGATTTAGCAAGAACATCTGATATCATGACTGATAATTTAGATGCTTTTGGTTTAAAGTTATCAGATGCAGATAGGCTCATGGACGTCATGGCAGCAACTGCGAATAACACGAATACAAGCATATCTATGCTAGGAGAGGCTTACACGTATGTCGGGGCTGCATCAAGACAGTTTGACAGTTTCGAGGAAGTCAATGTCATACTTGGAATTCTAGCAAATAACGGGATTAAAGCAGGGAAAGCTGGGAGAAATTTAGCAGCAATTTATGCAAGATTGGCAAAGCCGACGGATGATATGCTTGCAGAATTTGCAAAGACTGGAACAACTCTTTATGATACGAGTGGAAAGTTTAAGGGTCTAAGAAAAATTATTGCAGAAAGTAAACCTGCTCTCGATAGGATGACTGAGGCTCAAAGGAATCAATGGCTGGCCACTGTGGCAGGGACGGAAGGTTTAAAAGTGTGGGCATCTATCGCAGGATATAGTGCAGAGGGGACTAAGAAAGTTACGGATGCGATCAAAAATTCAACCGGAGCAGTAGAAGAAAACTATCAGACTCAAAAGGATACTCCTCAGAATAAAATAAAAGCTTTAGAAAGTGCTTGGGAAGGGTTGAAATTAGCAATTGCTGACGGTGCATCCCCCGCTATCACTGAAGCTATTGAGAATATAACTCAAAAAGTAAATGAGCTTACTGATTCGGATACTTTTAGTAAAGAGAATGTGGAGAGTTTCTTTCAAAGTATTAAAGATGGAGCTGAAACTGCGATCATGGTTCTTAAAGGAGTGTGGTTCATTTTAAAACCCATTGTAGCTGCTATGAAAGCTTTGAATTGGGTTGGAGGAAAAATCGGAAAAGCTTTTGCTTTTGTTGCAGGAGATCACTTGACAGAAGAAGAATCAAAAACATATTATGATATTTTAAAGCAAAAAAATAGAGCTTTCAAAATGGATTCTTACGATGCTGCAAGTGAAGAAGCGAGAAAAAAACTTTGGATAGACGCTCAAAAGAAAGAGGATTCATTTCTTAACTCTTTATACGAAAAGTCTAATAAAGAAAAAAAAGGGGATGTAGTTTTAAAACAATTTTTATACAATAATGGATCTGACGGAATCAAAAACATGAGTGAACAGGATTATGAAGATTTGTATTATAATGTTGCTAGAGGAAACACTGATTATAGAAAAAATAGAATAATTCCCGGTCAAAATAAAATTCCTCAAATCCCGAATATCCCAGTACCACAATTACCGTCTCAAAATACGAAAAAAGAGGTGAATGTAAATTTACATGTAAACTTATCAGGAACGGTGATGAAGGAAACGGTGGACAATAAAAAAATAGCAGATGAATTGTCGAAATATCTATTTAAGGAATATAAGACACAATCTCTGCTACAAATGTAAGGAGGGAGATTATGAAGCCGACCTTTATTTTATTAAACCAAAATTACCCGTTTGTGCTTTCTGTCCCTCCTGTCAATATGAGGATTGAAAGCCAGCAAAAAACAATAAGTCTAAACTTAATAGACTTCGGAGAAGTTGTCAAAATGGGAGAAAGGAATTGTGACCGCATTTCTTTCTCCTCTTTTTTTCCAAACGTAAATTCTCCATTTTACAAAGTTTTACTGAATCCATTGCCTCCGGTCTCATGTGTTCAAGAGATGAAGCAATGGAAAGCGACAAAAGCGAAAATACGGCTGCTGGTCCCTGAATTTAACATTTCTTATGATTGTTACATTGAGTCATTTAACACTTCTTATGAAGAGCGAACAGGGGATATTCAGTTTGAGATGACTCTTTGTGAACATCGAAGCCCGAAAATTTTAGATGATAAATTAGGAATATGGTTAAGGTGATAGCGATGTGGGAAATTATAATAAACGGTGCGCGCATATCGAGACGATTTACACACTTGCAATGGTCAGGCGGTATCAAAGGTACTTCAAGGGTGTTGGAAGTGGAATATGACGACGATACGCTAACCAAAATTGAAATCGGGAGTCCTATCTTTTTACTAAAAGACAACGAGCGACTATTCCAAGGAAAAATATTTACGATAGATAGATTTGCGACGAAAGGGACTTTTTCACTTAAAGCCTTTGACGATTCTATCTATCTAAATCGGAATCGATTTGTGAAGAATATATACAACCAAACCCCGAGTCAAATTTTGAAAATGATTTGCGGGGAATTAGGTTTGACCGTGGGGAAATTTCCTCCGGATAAAGTAAAATGCTCTTTTCCGGCAATTGATAAATCCGGATATGAGATTATCTTGCAAGCTTACACGATTCAGCATAAGAAAGATAAGCAGATTTATTCAGTTGTTTGCAACGACGGGAAAATTGAGATTGCTCATCAAGGGATTATTTTAGAAGATGTGAAATTGGATAGCCGGAATGACATTCAGGAAGCTCAATATAGCCAATCGATTGAGGATATGATAAATCAGATTATTATTTACAAAACTGACAAGGAAAAACTACAGATCTTGGATAAAGTGTCAAACGATTCAGATAAAAAGAAATATGGAGTATTTCAGAATGTCATGGAGTATTCGGAAGATGTGAATAATATTTATGACGCAAGAGAAATGTTGCGAGGACTTGAAAATAAGGCAAACATCACAGTGATTGGAGATGTGAACTTGCAGTCTGGATATATGGTAGCGGTAGAAGAACATCGAACCAGGCTGATAGGAACATTTCTTATTGAACGGGATACCCATATTGTTGAAAACGGTAATTATTACACGAACTTAGAGTTATCTTTTGAAAATAAAATGGATAAAGTAGAGTTCGAGGAATATAAGAAAAAGAAAGAACAAAAGAAGAAAAAAGGGAAGAAACAAAAAAAACAGAAAAAAGTATGGTCTTTGAAAGAAGGAGAAGGGTGGGTGAATAAAAAATGAATCAGCTTATAGATTTAATTATTGAAAATGCGAATCGCTCCACCTCAAAAACTTTAATCGTTGCGAAAGTCATTTCCCCACCTCCTGCCTTGAAATTGAAATTCGCAGAGCAGGAAATTATGCCGGAGCAGATTTACTGCAGTAACTATTTATTGCCATATTATCATAGAGATTATAAGATAGACGGTGTTATCGATGAGATTAAAATCGATGTCGATTCCTATGACTACACAAACACGACTAGCGACTTGTCTGGAGATAAAATTATTCCTTTGCAAGGAAGCGGGAAGTTTGAAGGAAATGGAACTTATAAATCACACAAGGATATTTGGTTTGAGGACACTTTGAAAGTTGGAGATGAGGTGTTAGTGGCAATTGTAGGGGTGTTTTATGTTGTTATTAGCAAAATTACAAAAATGCCGAATAAGGCGATTGAGGGGGTGTAGATGGACCGCAATTTTGATTTATTTATAACAAAGCAACAAGAGGTGGTATCCGGGACGGAGCTGCCTCTTTTTTGTGAGTACGCAATTGATTTTGAATCCGGTCAACCTCTTTATGAAAATGAGGATATTGTAACACTGACCGGGAATGAGGCTTTAAAAGTTTGGATTTTTAGGGCACTAAAAACGGAAAGAAATAGATATGCGATACACTCGGAACATTTCGGGAGTGATCTTCGAGAACACATCGGGACGATTTACAATGAATCTATTAAGCAAGTGCTTATGCAGGAACAAATAAAAGATTGCTTGCTCGTAAATCCTTATCTGACAAATGTTTATAACTTCTCTTTCGAAAAACAGGAGAATGACGTGAAAATAACATTTTCGGTCGATACAGTGTATGGAACTTTAGAGCAGGAGGTGCAACTTGGATATTAAAAATAAAACAGAAGTGAGAAATGAATTTTTAGATTCTTTAGAAAATTCACTCTCTAAGATGGAAGGGTCTTATAACTTCGACATCGCCTCCGGAGTCGGAGCAGTGGGGCAAAATTTATATGAGATTCTCGATTATTGGAGCAAGCAAGCTTTCATCGATACCGCGACAGATGACGACATTATCGATAGACATGCTGTATTGTTCGGCGTTAGCAGGAGAGGTGCTACAAAAGCAGTCGGGGAAATCACAATCTCGGGAGTTCCGGGAACTTTAGTAGCAGATAATACGATTGTATTAAACCGACAAGGATTGAAGTATAGAACGACAAGACAAGTTTATTTAGACGGAGAGGGGAAAGGAAAAGCTGGAATTGAAGCTTTAGAAAGTGGACTTTCAGGAAACTGTGCAATTGGAGAAATCTCATCTTTTGAGATTATAAACACGAATTTATATTCTGTTACGAATGAAGCAGAAGTGAAAGGAGGCTTTGAAAAAGAGCCTAATTCTGTGTTAATTGCTCGAGCAAAAGAGAAAGTTATGGAACCAGCTCACTCCGGGAATGTGAATGATTACAAGCAGTGGGCAAGGGAAGTGGACGGTGTTGGAGATGTGCACGTAATCCCGCTTTGGGATGGAAATGGGACTGTAAAAGTGTTGGTGTCTGACTACAACTACGAACAGGCTCAAAGTGATTTAATTCGACGAGTAAAAGAAAGAATTGAGAGGGAAGACGGTAGACCGGTGGGAGCTCAAGTTACGGTGGAAAGTTTTAAACAGTTTGAAATATCGATCGGCGGAACAGTACTTTTGGAAAAAGGAGCGCAATTGCAGGATGTGCAGAAAGTTGCAGAGGCAGAAATTCGAGTTGCTCTGAGACAGGGTAGCGTTAGTTATAAAAAGAATAAGTCTACAGTGATTTCTATCAACAAGCTCGAAAGAATTGTTTTGAACACAGCCGGAGTTGTGGACTGTTCACTAACCTTTAATGGCGGAACAGTAAACGTGGAAGTTGGAGAAGAATACTCTCCGCATTTACAGGAGGTGAGATTACATGAAGGTTAGTCAAAAAATGGATATTTCGATACTTTCTAAAATTGCAAGAAATGAGTTAATGGAAGATTTTTTTAAGTCTTTAGGGATATTTTATCAGACGACGGAAGAAAATATTAAGGGATTGCGAAAAAAGGTATTTATCTTAGAAGCAGATGAAGCAACTTTACAAAAATGGGAAAATTTCATGGAGCTGGAACAAAGAAAAGACTATTCTTTGAGAGATAGGGCAGAAAGAATTCTATATACTCTACGAAGCAAAGGGATTTTCACTCCCGGATTTTTGAAAGAACAGGCGAAAATATTCACAGGTGGAGGAGAAATTGAAATTACGGAAGACTTTGCTGGGTATAGTTTCACAATAACATTTAAAAATGTTATTGGGATTCCAAACAACATGGAAAATTTCAGGAATATGATAGAGCTAAACAAACCTGCGCATTTGGGGTATACGATTATGTTTATCTACCGCACTCACAAACTTTTAAGACGATTCACACATGGCGAATTAAGAAGATACACGCATAAAGAATTATTCGACAGAAACGATATACTAGGGGGGGTTGGTAATGAGTAGAATTACAAATTTTTTGAAATTATTTTTGCCGGAGGACAGCGAATATTATAATGTTGAAAAAGATCAAAACAAAAATTTTGAAAAGATTGATAGAAAATTGGAGGAGTGGGATACAGGTAAGGAACCAGCTATCACTGATAAAAAATCAGGCTTCAACTTAGAAAAAACAAGTTCAATCGAAAATAATTCAAATAAGCTATTCACAGCCGCTGGAGCTTATAATCTAAACAATAAAAAATGGGACATTCATTACGGCAAAGGTTCTATGAAAGGAATTTACGACGACAGTGTAGGAATTTACGTCGGGGCATCCAACGAGATAAATTTTGAAGCAGGCGGAGATTCTATTATTTTCAATTACAGAACTAAAAAAAACGGAACTCCAATTGAGGCGTTTTCGTTTTGGAATGGACGAGAGGGTTCAGGTAGCGCTTCAGCTACTATCAAAGCAGGATATATATATCAAAACGGTAAACAAGTTGCAAATATGGACGGGTCGCAGTATAACTCCCAGCAAATTGCGGGCGCTTACTCAGGGAATGGGGGGAAACAGCCACCTTCGTATGTGCAAAATGGAAAAGTACGTTTCTTGATGTCGAACGAAATTATAAAAGAAGAATACAACTACAAGGACTGGATGTACATGCGTACATACGAAGGCGGTGACGTGCAGCAAACAACAGCCTTTGGAATCACAAAAAATGGGCCTTTGCAAGCATGGATCATGCAGTCGAATGACAACTGCACAGGCTGGAAAAAAACAGAACAGTTAACTCGTTTTGTTGGCGGGAAGTTCGTAAACGGCGGATTTCACTACAACGGTGATGCTCTTTACTTTACGAGAGATGAAGGATCCTCGTATTGGAAGATCTGGGATAATCACAATTTCAATCCAGACAGCAGAGTAAACATAAATTCGATATCAACGTCAATTAATGATTCATCGAAAACAAATGTAGCCTCCGCTTATCTCACGAACTGGCTGTATGAGCGAAAAAAAGTAAAAACAGCGTGGAGTGGTAAATACTTATCCACACAAGGCAGTCAATCTGTTTTGTGTACTTTACCTGGTGACTGGGAATTGTGCATAATTCAATATCAGTGGGGAAGTACTGATGATCTAGGCAATCACTATTGCACAGCTATTATCACAAAATATATGAAAGGCATATCATACCATGCGCCAGGATCTGATCGGTGGGGAGAAGCGAGATTCTATATAAACGGTAGTAATCAATTCATTCCGGAGGGATGGCACACGGAGGGAAATGACTGTTATATATTGAGAGTAGACTATATTTTATAGGGAGGAACGATGAAGATAATAAAAATTGTAATAGATGAAAACAAACGAATAAAAGGATACTGCGATGTCGGAGAGTTACCAGGTTCTATTGAAATTGAAGTAGAAGACGATTTTCAATTTAATAAAAGTTTAGATGACTATATCTATCAAGATGAAAAACTAGTTTATTCTCCAAACTTAGAGAAGATAAAAAAGAAAATAAACGAAAAATGGAAAAATGAAAGACAAGAAAAAATTGACGCAGATTTAGAATACAAAGGCTCTATTTTTCAAATGAGAGAAGACGTTGACGTAAAGAATTTTGAACAGAGAGGGCTTCAAATTGCACTCGGTCAAAAGAAATTAACAGATAAGGAAGAGTGGCGATTAAAAGATAACACTTTCAAAGAATTTACATATAAAGAATTACTAGAAATAGTAGGACTTTGGGGAGAAAGAAAAAAGAAAATATGGATAGACTTGAAAAGAATGTGGAAAGAATTAGAAAAAGCAAACTCTATAGAAGAAATAGAGAAAATTGCTTGGAGCGAGGGGATATAAATGTATCTAAGACATTTTCAAGAGGGCTTAAACAGCCTCTCACGAGGTCATTTTTTTGGAAGGAGGTAAAAATGAAAACAGTACTGATAATAGGACACAATGCGAGAGATAAAGGAGCATACTCCCCTTATCTCAAAATGTCGGAGTATGATTATTGGAGCGAGGTCGTGAAAGGATTAGATGTTCCGATTCTCCGGAGAAATCCAAATCGAGGCTATGGCTTGGAAATGAGAGAAATGCTTAGTAGATTAGAACAGTTAACCTATGATGTCGCTATTGAGTTGCACTTTAATAGTGCTATCTCGAACGCAAGCGGAGCGGAAGTTTTAGTCTATAAAGGCAACAAAAAAACTAAAATGTTGGCACAGAACTTGTTAGACAGACTAGTAGACAAAGGGCATAGAAATAGAGGAATTATAGAAGTTTCTCACGAACGGGAAAGAAACGGAGCTTACGGGATATGTAACAGCAAAGGGCACTATCTACTGATAGAGCCCTTTTTCGGTTCCAATGAAAAAGATTGTATTCCGGTTGAAGAAATGAGAAAAACATTGAAAAAATTTATTGAGGAGGTCGAAATATGAGTGTAACACTAGGAACAATAATGGGCAGCACAATTGGGAAAAAAGTAATTGATAAATTACTAGATGTTATAGAAAAAAGAATCCCAATATCTGCGGACCAACGACAACAACTTGAAGTAGAATTAGCAAAAATGGAAGTGGAAGAATTAAAAGTAAAAACAGAGTATGTAAAGTCACTCGGCACTGTAATTCGGGATTGGATTATTCCTGCCGGGCTTGCTTCTTATTTTCTAATGCATATATTGATTTTTGGATCTGATTTTATTCACGCACAACTGGGGCAGGAGCTTCCAATTATACCTATCAATCCCGATTTTTCGGAAGTCATTAAGGTTTTGATTGGGTTCTTGTTCACATACAAAGGGGTTTCAAAATTTTCAGGGAAAAAATAGGAGGCTAGATGATTGGATTAACAAAAACGTATTTGGCAATGATTTGGACGGGGTGGATAGCCTTTCTCGTATGGCTGATAGGCGGGTTTGACCTGTTAGCTAGGGTCTTACTAGCCTTGATGTTCTTGGACTTTTTAACGGGCTTATGGGTGGGGTATAAGCAAAAGAATTTAAATTCTAAAAGAGCGTATAAAGGGTTTCAGAAAAAATTCTTGATTTTAGTTCTGCTTTGTGGAGCCTCTCTTATGCATAAGCTTGCCCCGGGCATTGGGTTTCGTAGCTTAGTAGGTTTATTCTACTGTGCTACAGAAATGCTTAGTATAATTGAGAATTGTGGGAAATGCGGAGTTCCTATTCCGAGAAAATTGAAAAAAGCCTTGGAACAACTCCGGAACAAATAGGGTAGGTCGTAAGGCTTACCCGGTTTTTTTTATTATATAGGAAAGTATAAATTTAAAGAGATAGGAAAATAATAAAAAAAAGAATTTACGGAAATATAAATTGTAATTAAGAGTAAAATTATAGAAAAGTTATAGAAAAATAAGAAATTGTTGAATGCAAAAAAGCTCTAATAAAATTAGAGAAAATTAAGGATATATTTTATGAATTTCATACCCAGACCAGAGGGAGGTTAAAAATAATTCTTTTACTTTTAGCTTTATCTTACAAAAAGGACAAATAAAAGGATTAATATCAAAAGTTTCTAAAGAAGATTTCACATAAAAAGAAAGTTCAAATTGCTTTTTCTTTTTAAAATTAAGAATAACTTTTTTTAGTTTAGAATTTAAATGCCTAGCATAAAACCCAAATCTAGAAATAGATTTAAAGTTTTTAGGTGGAAGATGAATAAGAATCTGTTGAACAAATTCATCAATAGGCATTGTGCGATATTTTTTATTTTTATTATCAGCTAAATCTTGATAGAAAAAAGTAACTTCTTTATCGTTAAAATTAACAATTTTATATTCTGCAATTGGAGCTCGCGCAAGATATCTTCCAAGATACTTTATGATTCCGGCAGTTGAATTAAGTTCTGTAGATCCTACATTAAAAAATAGGCGAACATCTTTTTTGTATAGTTCTCTAACTGATTTGAGCGCTTTTTTCTTAATGTTTTCAGAGTAGTTTCCATTTTTTACAATATCAAGTACTAAAAAACGCCATTGTTTAGCAATAGAATTAACATGAAAATATTCCAATTTTCTAAAAGTTAGTTTTTTAGTAAACCCACCCAGCGAAACAAGCGCATGGATGTGTGGATTTCATTTGAGGTCACGACCAAAGGTATGAATAATTGTGACAAGCCCATAATGAACAATATCAGTATCAGTAAAGTAATTAGGAGAAGATTTAGGAATTTTCTTTTTTCTTTGAGTTTTTTTATTAATATTGTGAAACTGATATTTAAAAATTTCATTAACGGCTTCAGCGAGTTTTCTAAGTAAAGTTCGATCATAACAAAAAAACATTCTTAATTCTTCAGGAATGGTAAAAAGAACATGCCTATGAGGGATATTAAGAATATCTCTTTGCATATTAGAAGCCCAAACAGAAGAATATTTGAAACCACAAGTAGGACAGAGTTTAGATTTGCAAGAGATAGGAAAAGTATGAAAGTGACCGCATTTTTTACAAGAATATTTAACAAAACCTTTGCTAATATCTCTACAAAGTAAAAATTTATCAAGAGAAAATTTGATAAATTCAAGATGTTCATGCGCAACAAAAGACTTGATAAAATTGAAGATATGTGTTAGATTAGTTAAGAGTAATATTTCTTTAATCATAAGAAGTAGCTCCTTTCTGTATTTTTTTTCGCAATTAAATTTTACAGAAAAAGAGAGCCGATTGCAAAAGATTTTTTTAAAATCTGCAATCGGCTTTTTTTATTCTTTAGGAAATTATAAATGGAAAGAAGGAGTAAAATGTTTAAAAAAAAATGTAGAGTTGAAGAAGGAAAAAGATGAAAAAAAAGAAAAAATATTTTTTTGCACGCGAAAAAACCTAATGAAATATTAGGTTTTGGAAAGATATGAGATGTGAATTTTTCTTCCATACCAGCGTACCGTGATGTAAAGTTCTTTTTTCCTCATGGGGATATGGCAATTTGGGCATAGGAAAGGATGTATTTGAAAATTTTCTAGCATGGAGTTGACATAAAAGGAAAAAGGATTCTTCTTTTTCTTTTTTTGTAAGAATGCCATATGTATTTTTAAAGTATCTGATTTTCTACGCGCATAAAAACCAAAACGAGAAATCATTTTAAAATGTTTTGGGGGAAGATGAATCAATACTTGTTGAATAAATTTTTCTCGAGACATGGTGATATATGTTTTTTTTTTGTGATTTGCCAAATCATGAAAAAAGAAAGTTACTTCTTTTTCTGTAACATTCACGATTTTGTAATCAGCGATCGGAGCACGCGCAAGATATCTACCTAGATATTTCAAGAGTCCTTCCGCAGAATTGACTTCTTGTCTTCCCACCGAGAAAAAAAGTCGTGCATTTTCTTTGTAGAGTTTATTGGCTACTTGTTTTGCTTTTTCTTTCCAGATGGGATCTTGATAATTTCCGGATTGAATGAGTTGTAAGACGATAAATTTCCATTGATTCGCAATGACATCTACATGAAAATAGTCTAATTTTTTCCATACAAAACGTTTATTAAATCCTCCCAAAGAAATGAGTGCATGCACATGAGGATTCCATTTTAAGTCTCTGCCAAAGGTATGAATTACAGTTATGAGTCCATAGTGTACAATATCAGATTCTGTAAAATAGTTTTTGGAATATTTCCCAATTTTCTTTTTTCTTTTTCGTTTTTTATGAGTATTCTGAAACTGATAATCAAAGATTTGTTTGATTCCTAAAGTAAGTTTGTGTAGTAAAGAACGATCTAAGCAAAAAAAAGGTCTACATTCCTTAGGAATTGTGAAGAGTAGATGTCTATGAGGAACATTTAGAAGTTCATTTGTTATTTTTTGTGCCCAGACTTTAGAATATTTATATCCACAGGTAGGACAAAGTCTAGTTTTACAAGTAATTGGGAATTTATGAGTAAGCCCACATTGAGGACAAGCAAAAGAGACGAAAGCTTTTTGATAATCAGCACAAAGTAAAAAAGCATTGAAAGATTTTATGAGGTGGAGAAAATGCGCAGGAGAAAAAAAAGGTTGGATATTTTGTAAAATATGTGGTAAATTAGAGGTAAGGAATAGGTCTTTTAACATAGGATCGCCTTCTTTCTGTAAATTTAGGTGTGGTAACTTTATTTTACAGAAAAAATCAGCCGATTGGAAGAGATTTTTTAAATCTCCAATCGGCTTTTTTTATTATCCAAGAAAAAGAGAATTACATAAGATAAAGGGAGAATAAAGAAAATGATCAAAAGCATAGCGGAAAACATTATCCAAGAAATCCGGGAGCAAGAGGCAATAGTTCCCGCTCCTACCGATGGAAAAGATTTATTCAAGCCAAATAAAAATCATTTTGTAAAGTACAAGATGGAGCAATTAAAAGCTTATTGTCTTATCAAGAAAAAGGTAAAGAACCTCTTGGAAGAAATCCAAGAAATAGAACGGTACGGATTGAATGAGAAATCAAAGGGGATTATGCTTTACCAAGAACATAGTAACTATATTGAAAACTTATCTGAGTATGAGAAGAAAGAGAGAGTATTGCATTATCTTAGGGAGGAATACAAAAAGCTTTATCCGGTCTATCAAGCTTATGCTATGGGATTCTTGCTGTATGAAAACTATGAGCCGTTTGAGATATGGAGATTGAAAGAAGTGGAAGGGATGACAGAGAAAGCAATTAAAAGCTTATATAAAATCCTTGGGAAAGACTTGAAGTATACTTTTTCACAAGCCAAATCAAGTCTAAAAGAAATGATTATGCTAGAGGATAAAGAGATGTGGAATTATTTTGGGATATAGGAGCAGGAAAAAGGTACTTTGAGAAATATTTTTTTAGGCTGCGGGTCTTGCGAGGCCCGGCTTGTGTCTGAATACTGGTAAAAAAAACAATGAGTTCCGTTCCGTTTCCAATAGAAGTAAGATGGAAAACAAAAGATTTTTTATTGTAAAAAGTGGAATTGGAAATTTTAAAAGCCATTTTAAGTCATATCAAAAAAGAAAGGCATCTAATTATTACCTAAAACAATTTTGACATGCCTTATTCAAGAGATTAAACGGGACAGATGATAGAAAGGAGCAAGAAATGAGGGCGGAACTTTCTGCTTTCATAGAGAAAATGCCAGAAACGAAATTGGGATAACTTAAGTTATTTTATTCTAATGGAATTCTAATAATTTTCATTGGTATATACATTATAATTTGTTTTTTTTATTAAAATTCTAAAATCTGAGTGCAACAATTTAAAACAGGCACTCTAACAAATAATTATAGTGCTACCCACTAAGTATTGTTTAAGGATTGTGATTAAAAGGTTTTTTGACCTGATACGAAAATTTTTTATTTTTGTTCCTGCCCCCGCAAGATTCTATTTAAGATTTTAGATACCATTCCCGAGAGCAGCCACATGGTTTCTTAATTAGTTTATTAATTATAAAAAAAGCCAATTTCTATCATTAAGAACTTAGAGAATGAAAGATCAGAATATAAAATTACTAGAAACTTACTAGAAACAGATTTACTATACTTCTACAAGCCATTTTAATGTATTCCGTTATCGAGGGTATACAAAACCCTAAGCCTTTTGGAAGTATTAAAACTAAGCTCCTAGAGTTTCAGAAAAAGATTAGAATTGATTTTAGGAGTAGGAAGAGGTATGAGGAAGTTTCCGCAGACTGAAAAAGAAATATCCTGACTTTTCTTACTCCTTAAAAAGAGTTCGGCGGAACTCTCCCACCCAATTAAATTTGGCGGCTAAAAATTAAGCTGCCAAAGAGGAACACGAGCAAATAAAAAAGAAAAGACCTAGTTTAATACTAAGTCTTTTATTTTGGCTTGATAGGAGCTTGATTTATCCACTTCAAAAACAAAAGAGGTAATCTTATATGTCTAATGTTTTTGAAAGGCTTTAAAATGGATTTTATATAAGATACATAATACTTTAGATTTTTTTTATACTTAATATTATCTCTATCGATAAAGCCGTTATAATAAATTTTTCCTTTTTTAATAATTTTTACATCCGTTATCAATACGAATTCTTGTATTTCTTCATTTTTAAAAGCTAAGTTTACACCTAATGGATTCTTTCTTGATACATATTCCCAACCTAATATTCTATTTGTACATGGAAAAAGAAAATTAATAATAAAGTTGGAAAAATTATAATCTTTATGATTTAAACATTCATCAATAATTTGTTCTAATAATTTAGCTTTCTTGGGATCTGCCAATAATGGGGTATAGTTATTCCTGTATGTTTCTCCACTAAAAAGTTGACGCAGATCTTGACAAATTTTTTGATTATATACTTGGATCTCTTCTTTTAATTCATATTTTATTAGCATATATGTATTATCATCGGTTATTCCTATTTCTTTTTTACATGTTTCTTCATCTTTAGCAACGTATAGAATAGGACAGCCGTTCCTGTTGTAGCGACCTTGTTTAGGGTTAGGAGGAGCCCAACAGTTATTTATTGAGGATAATTCTTTCAAATTAATATTATTCAGTTCTCTAATCCTAAAAAATTTATCTCCTATTTTTAATGTTTTTTCAACAATACGGTATGAAGATTTTTGAATAATCTGAGTAATTTCATCAAAAACTTGCGGATCACCCTTTTCAATGTTTTCGATGATTCTTTTTAGCTCATCTTGACTCAGAGAATTTATTTTTTCCGCAACTTGAACAATAGCTGGCATAGTTCTTTCTATATTCCTTTCCCTATTTAAATCTATTTTTTCTTAAGTAGTTTCTTTTTTTCATGCTCTAATTGCTTGATACTTTTATCTGGAGTAGGAAGTTGCTCCGGAGTAATTCCACTAATTTCTTTCATAGTTTCCCTAACCTTTTCTCCAATTTTATAGTGGGTACTATCTGCCTCTTCTTGCTCCTGAATGTCTCCTTTTTTCAATCTTTCTTCCGTTTGGGTAATTCGGAATAAATTCGCTGCTAATTCTGTGGAACCCATATGATCTAAAATATGCTCTTTTTCTTTTAATCCTTTTCGTTCTCCTATATCTTGTGCCGTTTCTCCTCCGTATAATCCTCTATATCCTGCATTATTAAATTGGGCAAAATTATTTACTCCGGAATCTTTGGCTGCAGCAAATAATTTTTTATTGAATCCGGTAACGTCTTTTCGCAATATTAGACGTCTTTCATCTTCTGACAGTTCTTCAAATTCCTTTTCAGTCAGTTCTTGTTTTCTTGTTTGGATTGCAAAATACTGTTGTCCCAATGCTATCATCTTTTTTCTTGGGTCTCCATTTTGTACAATCAAATAGCATGCATAACGGGATAATATCATATCGTTAATTTCCTTAGAAGAAACGCCAGCTTTTACGATTTTGCCGACATCAGCAAAATGGTCTAACTCCTCAATATTTGAGGATTGTAGCGATTGTTTGGCTTTCTCAATAACTTTAAGAAAGTTACCCCATTTAGCATACCCTAGAACTTCTTGGAGTTCTCTAGCATACCAAAATTCTATTCCGTCATCGTTAATGTGCTTAATATCTTCAAAAGTTTTTTGATTATATATTTCTAGATTCATTCTCGCTCCTTTCTCTAGGCTCGTACCAAATGGTACGGGGTAATATGTGGGTATTTGTGGGTTGCTTGAACGGAATAATTTCGTTCAGGATTTTATTTCTTGGAGTTTTGAGTTTCTTTGTAGATTTCCCACACTCTTTTTTCTAATTTGGAAAGAGGTCTAATATGATCATCTCCATAAAAACCTAATTTTTCTTTAACGGTATTTATAAAATCGTCTGAAAAATAAAGTTCTTCACGATCTAATATATGAGCGTCTATATTTAATACATTTCCATCTTTTTCTAATTTCCATAATGAGAATAAAAGAAAACTTTCAATTTGTTCTTTCAAATTATCTAATTGTTCTAAATCAATCATCACTTCAAGGAAAGAATTTTTTATGACAAAATTAGGGCTAAAATCTAAACTATCCATTTCAGGAAAATTTGAGTTTTGCCCACTACCTAAGTAAACACCTATTTCATCAAAAGTAAAACCCATGAAATTCAAAAAATTTTTTATATTGTCATATTGATAGTATTTATTTTCAGTTTCATCAATCAATTTAGAGCTAGGCACATTCAATTTTTCAGATAACAAAGATATAACTTCAATGGGAATGCTTACCTCTCCAGCCTCATATTTTTGAATACTGGAAAGGGACTTATTTACTTTTTCAGATAATTCTTTTTGTGTTAGACCTAAGTCTTTTCTAATAGCTTTTAATCTATTCCCAAATTTTGACATACTCCCACCCTCCCCAATTCTTTTTCTTTATTTTATACCACTTTACATAATATTTTACAACTTTTTTATTTTTTTCTTGAAAATATATAAAATATTATGTATAAAGGAGAGTGAAAAAATGTTAAATAGAAATCTTTTAAAGTCGAAATTGGCACTAAAAGGCTTTACCATAAAAGAATTAGCTGAGAAAATGGAGTTGAATTATCCAAATTTTTCACTTAAAATCAGAGGAAAAGTTCTTTTCAGCCCCCAAGAAATCCAAAAGATACAAGAAATTTTGGAGTTGACCAATGATGAAGTAGTAGAAATTTTCATTAAAAACTAGAAAGGAGTTGATGTTATGACAGGAGAAAAACAAGCGACCGTTTTAATCACACCAAAAGAATGTGCTGCCTTTTTTAGGAATTGAAAAAGACGCAGTAAAACGAATGATGACCCATGAAGATTTTGGAGCGTGATGATATGAAGAAAGATAAAATTACAAGCTTAGAATTGTTAAAACAGATTAACTATTATCGGAAGCAGGAAGCAATTACTCAAGCCCTAGACCTTAGAAACATAACAGACTGTATCCTATACTTTACATTCTACACAGGGCTAAGGCTTGGGGAAGTACTGGCGATTAAATGGGACAATATCCGGGGAAATATTTTATTTGTCAAAGAGCAGTATCAAAAAGATGTTCGGGTAGATGAGGATGGAAATAGAAAAACGGTTTATATTTTCAAGTATATGTTGAAAACACCTAGCAGCGTGAGAGATATTCCATTACCTAAAAAATTGATGGATCTATTGGAAAATATCCCAAGAATAAATGACTTGGTATTTTGTGATGAGAATGGAAATCCCCTTGAACGCAAAAGACCGGATAGAAGAATAAAAAGCATTTGCCGAGAATTAGGAATTGATGACAGTAGAACATTTCACAGTATCCGGCACACCTACGCAACAAGATTATTTGAAATGGATATTCCGGTAAAGACAGTTCAAAGCTTATTAGGACACAGTGATATTCAAACGACAATGAACATATATACCCATGTCATGAAAGAAAAAAAGTTAGAAGTTTTAGAAAAATTAGATGATATGTAAAAAAGTCATTTACATATTAAGAACATATAAATGGATAAAAAGAACCTATAAAAGCCAAGTTGTGAAGATATATAGAATGTCCCACCATCGGCACCATATAGAAAGCAATGAGCAAGTCAATAAAATGGCTTGCTTTTTATTTTGGACTTTTCATAAATTTATCTAGAATGATAAATAGAAACATAATAAAGAATTTTGGAACGAAATCAATAATAATAAAAAAAATATGGTATAAAAACAAACTTTTTTTTAATAAGAAATGTCATTTATTTTGTTAATTTTATTAAAGAATTTATATTAACGAAATATTAACGAAACATGATTAATATTAAAATAAATTAACGAAAGAGGTGATTTCAATGAAACAATTATTTATTTCTTTAAAAGACAATAAAATTTATCTGGAAGAAAGTGATACATGTGAAATAATTTATGATGATATAGAGTATATTGATATTGTTGAAAATATAGAAAAATATCCTTACTTTCAAAGAATTTATTCAGAATACCATATTACAGATTATGCTATAATTAAGAATGAATTTCTCCCTCTTTTTCATTTTATAGTATTAAATAATTTAGCTAACTATATTATGGATAAGGTTTTAAATTCCGATTATGAAATATATTTTGAAAAGAATAGGAATTTAACGAAAGAACAAACAATAAAACTTTCGGGAATTTTAAGGATAGAAGAAGTTTATAATAATCTTTTTAATATTTTATTGAATTATAATTCTGGTATGAAATCAAAAATTAAATATAAAAATAAGAATAAAACAGAGAAAAAAATATTAAAATCTAATAAAATAGAGGAGATATTTTACTATTCTTCACAAGAAAAAGAAAATTTAAAGAAAAGAGTATTAAAAGATTTAACAGAGTTTCAATATTTGGAGATAGAAAAATATAAGGAAGAAAAACACTATAATTTACCTGTGTATATTGATTATGAAGCACTAGAAAAAAAGGGAATTTTTGGTATAGAAAATTATATGAAAAATTGGGAATCAATCGCATACTTAAAAATGATTATTCAAATTCATGATTATTTTTCAGAATACTATCATTTAGATCTAAAAAAAGGTTTACATAATGATATATTAACTACTATTTTATTTGAAATATTCAATACAGAGATAAAACCTATTCCCAAAAGTTTAAAAAGATCAGTTGAAGTAGGAAAATCCACATCAGGAAAATGCTATTTTATTGATAAAATTGAAACCCCTGTGGCAATTCCTGTTGATATAGCATTAATTTTACGAGGAAAGGATGTATTTTCTGTTGTAGTTAGAGTATCTAAACTATAAAATTAGGAGGCTATATGCATAATATAATTTGTAAGTTTTTTGGATATCCTAAAATTAGGGAAGATGAAAAAGATATACATATCCCGTCAGGGAAGTTAACGGCTTTTCTTTACTATATTTTAATGAAAAAAATTGTGAGTCGTGATGAAGTAGCTGGAATGTTTTGGGCCGAATCTACTGAAGAAAATGCAAAAATTAGCTTGAGAAACGCTTTACATAAAATTAGAAAAACTTTTAAATCAGACATTATATTGTCTCCTAATAAATCTATTCTTGTTTTAAATGAAGAAATCAATATTGATATTGATGTAAAGAAATTTGAACAAGATCCCTATAAAAATTTAGATTTATATACTGAAGATTTCTTAAAAGGATTTTATATAAAAGATGCGATAGAATTTGATTATTGGTGTACAGAATTAAATTCTTTTTATAGAGAAAGTTTTATAAAAAATTCTGAAAAGAAAATTAAAGATATGTTTGAAAACAAAAATAAGAATATAGAATCTTTAATTAGTAAATTGTTATCAATAGATAATTTTAATGAGACAGCTTACACATATTTAATGAAATTTTACAAGATTAACAATAGATATGATAAAGTTATCAATGAATATCATCACTTACATAAGCTTATGAATGAAGAATTAGGAATAAATCCTTCAAAAGAAATTGAAAACATTTATAATGAGTCAATTAAATTTATAAACAGAAATAAAAATAATGATAAAGATAAAGTTGCATTTGAATATTACTCTCGTGAATATGAATATAGTATAATACAAAAAAATTTAGATGATTTCCAAAAAGAGAGAGCTATAAAATCAGTTTTTGTTACAGGAGAATCCGGTGTAGGAAAAACGATCTTAAAAAATCATATTATCGAAAAAAATAATGAAAAATTTATTTTCTATGAAGTTTTTTGTTATAAAATTGAAGAAAGATTTTCTTTTTCTCCATGGACGAAAATTATAAAGCTTTTAGAAAATGATTTTCAAAAAAATAATATTAAAAGACCCTATTTATGGGATCAACTTTTAAAAAATATATTTTTTGATAGTGTGAGTTCGATTCAACCATCTGTGGCTATTGTTGAAACAAAAGAAAACTTTAATATGGATTTAATTTACAGTACTCTTTCAAATGCTTTTGAATTATTGAGTTTTGCAAAGAAGATGATTATTATATTTGAAGATATTCAATGGGCAGACTTAGCAAGTATAAATTTACTAATACGATTAATATTAAATTCTAACAATCGAGTTCTATTTTTTTTAACAGAATCAAATGAAATGGGAAAAAATATAGAAAATATTTTTTTACCATTAAAAGATTTGGAAAAAATATCGATTGTTGAATTAAAACGTTTTGATAGACGTGAAGTAGAAATTATTACAAAGAAGATATTAGGAGATAAAATTACCGAGGAAGGGATTGAAGAAATTTATAAAAAATCAAAAGGAAATGCATTTTTTTTAAGAGAATACATTGAACTTTTTAAAAATAATGAAAAAAATCAAAATATTAGTTCAAAAATGTACAATATTTTAGATGAAAAATTTTCCAATTTGGAAGAGCAGGAATTAAATATTTTAAGAATGATTTCAGCATTTTATGGAGATGTATCTTTAGATCTGTTATTAAAAATTTTAGATGTCAAGGCATTTGATATTTTAAAGAGCATAAATTTATTATCCAGATTAAATATTATTGAAGAAAAAAAAGAAGATACCGGAATTATTCTTAGATTCACTTATTCAGCTTTTAAAGATTATATTTATAGCAAGTTAAGTGAATCTTCTAAGCAAATCTTAAATAAAGAGATTGCTAAAATTTTAAAAATAGAACTTTCAAACAATACAAAAGACATCACTATTTACAATAAACTTAGATATCATTATAAAGAGGCAAAAGAAGAAATAGAAACATTGAAGTACGATGTTCATATATTAAATTATTATTTAAATTTCAATCATGAAATTTATCCCAATTTAGATGATTATGATTTAACAAAACAAGTAAAACTACAAATAACAAATGAAAAAGTTTTAAATTGGATTTATGAAATAGAAAAAACTTTACTATATATTAAAAATTCCAAGAAGAAAGAGCAAAATATAAAGGATATTATGAGTATAGAACTTTTATTTTTATATTGTAAAGGAAGGTATTTAGTAAGAATTGGCAGTTATTCAGAAGGAGTAAGTGTTATAAATAGAGTGATTCGTTATTCTCGAGAGAGTCAAGAACAAAATATGGAAATAGCCGGATATAAGCAAATGATTATTTATGGAATTCAAATCAACAACTCTAAAATCATGTTACATAATATTATAAAAGGAATTAAAGTTGCAAAAATTTCTAATAAAATTTCTGATATGGGAGTATTTTACCGATTATACGGGGTTTATTATTTAATGATTGGAGAAACGAAATCGGCAGAAGCGTTATTTAATAAATCAATTTCTATTTTCTTAGCCTTAGAAAAAATAGAAAGTAAAAATTCAATTAGTATTGCAGCAAATTATAATTATATTGGAGAAATTCGAAAATCAGAAGGACGGTATCATGATGCCTTAGAATATTTTAATAGTGCTATTGATTTATGCAAAAAAAGTGAAGCGACCTGCTTATCTATTTTTTATATTAATGCAGGAAAAACCAATTTTTTAATAGGAAATTATATAGAAATGAAAAAATACTTTTTATTAGCGGAAGAAATTGTTATGAAGTTCGATTCTTATTGGAGAGTCGCTGTTTTAGATTCTTTTCTTTCTCTGATTTATTTTATAGAAAGAGATTACTTGACTTCTCTTCAATATTTAAAAGATGCTATTTCGGAAAGAAATATTATTAATAATTCAAGAGATATCGGCATTATTTATTTCGTAGAGGCAATTATATCAGATAAAATAAAAAATGAGGTAGATCCTAATTCGCAAAAAATAAAAGAATTTCTGACAGAAAACTCAAAATCTTATTATTATAATGCTATAAAATATCTGGACTATGTGAGGGATCAAGCAGAGATAAAATATTTAAGAGAGAATTTTATAGATTAAAAAAGGAGAAACTATGAATGCTTACATTCTTATTGATTTTGGTAGTACTTATACAAAATTAACGCTTATAGATGCAGATAATAGATGTTTATTGGCGACAACAAATGCGAATACAACAGTGGATACTAATATAAAAATTGGATATGAAAATGCATTAAAAAAAATGAAAGAAAAAATAGATTTTAGTCAAATTAATATCTTAGATATCTTGGCATGTTCATCTGCTGCAGGAGGGTTAAAAATGGTAGCAATTGGTATCACTCCCAATTATACAGTAGAGGCAGCAAAAAAATCCATTTTAGGAGCAGGGGCTAGATTATTAAAAAGTTATAGCTATTTTTTAAAGGAAAAAGATCTTTTAGAAATATCAAGTTTAAGACCAGATATCATTTTATTAACAGGAGGAGCAGAAAATGGCAATACAAAATATATTCTTCATAATGCTATGATGTTAACAAAATTAGATAGAAAAATTCCAATTGTTGTTGCTGGAAATAGTGGAGTAAATAAGGAAATATCTGAAATATTTTTAAACTCAAAAAAAGAATTTCAAGTGACAGAAAATATAATGCCCGATGTCAATATGATAAATCCTGAGCCTGCAAGAGAAGTAATTCGAAAAATTTTTATGAAACAAATTATTCATGCAAAAGGAATGGAAGAAGTGGAAAAAGAAATTCATAAAATTTTAATGCCTACTCCAAGTGCTGTATTGAAATCAGCTAAATTATTAGCAGAGGGAACGGAAAAATATCAAGGCTGGGGAGATGTGATGGTAATAGATATTGGAGGGGCAACAACAGATGTTCATACGATATCGGATCCTCATAAAGATTGTAATTTGCTATTAGAAGGTTTAATAGATCCATATATAAAAAGAACAGTTGAGGGAGATCTGGGTATGAGATATTCTGCTATTAGTTTATATGAGAATATAGGAGAAGAAAATTTTATGAAATATAAAGGAGATTTGAAACATATTAAAGAAAAATGTGAAATAAGACATCAAAACACAACTATTATATTCGATGAAGAAGAAGAGATCCAATTTGATGAGATTATGGCGAAAAATTGTGTTCTTTTTTCCAGTCAAAGACATGTAGGTAAATTGCGTTCTAGTTATATTAATGGAAGGAAAGTTTTATTACAATCCGGAAAAGATTTGAGAAAAATAAAGTATATAATTGGTACTGGTGGTGTACTTACAAATGGCAAACATCCTTACGAAATATTAAAAGAATGTATCAGTAAAGAAAAGATGGATTTATTACCTCGAAATCCCAGATTTTTTATAGATGAAAAATATATTATGTCTTCTATGGGAATATTGAGTATGAAAAATCCTGATCTTGCTTTTGAAATATTAACGAATACATTAAAAAATATAGGATAAATTTAACAAGGCGAATGATAGATTAAATTAAAAAAATGGACTAAATAAGGTGCATTTTTTTATTTAAAATAAAAAGTAAAAATTATAAAATAATTTAATTTTAAACGTTATGTTAACGCTCCATATATATAATTACGGTATAAAAAAGAAACATAAAATATTTCAAATAGCAAATGTCTAAGGAGGTAGTAAATATGAACGGTGAAAAAGGATTATATTACAGAGAAAATCTGGAAATTCTTTATGAAGTAAAGGCTCAAGGTGGAGGTCTTAAAGACACAGATACTCTAAGATGTAAAGGATGGAGACAAGAGACTATTCTTAGAATGTTGGAATTCAATATGGAAAATGCTGAAATTCCTGAATTATTAGTTATCTATGGTGGAAATGGAAAATGTGCAAGAAACTGGGAGTCATATTGGGCAATTGTTGATTCGTTAAAAAATTTAGAAGATGACGAAACCTTGGTAGTGCAATCAGGAATGCCAGTAGCAATTTTTAAGACTCATAAAGAAGCTCCAGTAGTCGTTATGGCAACAACTAATATTATGAGAGCTACTTGGGAAAGATTTTATGATTTACAAGATAAAAACCTTACAATTTTTGCTCAATACACAGCAGCTCCTTGGGAATATATTGGAACGCAAGGTGTTATTGAAGGGACATTTGAAACTTTATCAGCAATTGCAATGAAGAGATTTAAGGATGATTTAACTGGTAAAATTTATATGACTGCCGGAGCAGGAGGGATGGGAGCAAATCAAACTTGGGCCATGAAAATGCATGGCGGAGTATGTATTGTAGTAGATGCAAATAGAAAAACTTTAGAAAAAAGAATTGAAAAAGATTATCTTGATTTAATTGCGGATTCCCTGGAAGAAGCTATTGAAATTGCTACTGAAAATGCAAAAAATAAAAAACCTATTTCTGTTGGAATTGTAGGAAACGCAGCAGATATTTATGAAAAAGTATTAGCTAGCAAATTTAGACCTGATATTTGTTCAGAAATGTGTCCATGTCACGATCCTATTTCATATATTCCAGATGGATATACTCCAGAAGAGGCAGATCAATTAAGAATTGAAGATAGAGAAAAGTATTTAGAATTAGCAAGAACTACAATGAAAAGACAATTGGCAGCTATGGTTGCATTAAAAGCAGAAGGAGTCGAAGTTTTTGAATATGGGACTTCTATTAGAAAAGAATGTATGGATGCTGGTTTCCCTAGAGCTGAAGCTATGAAAATTAATGGATTTGTATCTGAATATATTAGACCTTTATTTTGTGAAGGAAGAGGACCATTCAGATGGACTTGTTTATCCAGAGATCCCGAAGATTTAAAAGTATCTGACGACATTGCATTGGAAATTTGTAAAGGAGATAAACTAGTAGAAAGATGGATTACATTGGCAAGAAAAAATTTACCAATTGAAGGAATGCCAGCAAGAGTTTGCTATATGGGATTTGGAGAAAGAAAAAGATTCGGACTTGCTATTAATCAAGCGATTAAAGATGGAAGAATTAAAGGAACCGTTGCATTTTCAAGAGATAATTTAGATTCAGGGTCAATTGTTAACCCTACATTTGAATCAGAAAACATGCCGGATGGTGGAGATTATATTTCTGACTGGCCATATTTGAATGCTCTTCTTAATTGTGCAGGGGGTTGTGATTTAATTGCTATCCAACAAAACTATTCAATGGGTGAGGCAGTTCATACTGGAGTAACTATGATAGCAGATGGAACAGAAGAAGCAGATCGGAGATTAGCGGTAACATTAACAGTCGATTCTGGAATTGGAGTTGTTCGTCATGCTCAATCTGGATATCAATCTGCAAAGGATGTAGCGAATGGAAAAGGCAAGTTTACAAGCGATTCTATTAAGATTCCTTTATGGTGGGAAGCTGCTGAAAAAGTAACCTTTGGACCTAAGGGTATGTATAGATAATAATATACTTAAGAATTGAAGAATAGTTTGATGTGATGTGGAATAGTGGGCTATTTTACATCACATTTTCTATATATAAGTGAGGTGAGGGAATTGAATAAAAAAAAGGCAATTATTTTATTTTTTATATATAGTTTAATTGGAATTTTTATGTTTTTTGTTCCTATCAAAATTGGAGTTAGAAAAACAATTCCTATTGACCATTTAGTAAAAGCTATACTTAAAATTAAATATTTAGGTTCTGTTTATGGTTTAATAATTATCACAGTAGGACTTATACTGCCTTTTTATTCGAAAACGTGGAATAAATCTAAAATGAATCTGATAATGACTGTATTCAATATCAGTGGTTTTATATTTACTATAATGAGTATATTTAAAATAGGACCTCAACTTATAATACAGGATACAATGGCTCCTTATGTATTGGAGAAAGTTGTAATACCAGTGATTCTTATAGTTCCAGTGGGATCTATTTTTCTTGCATTTCTAATTTCTTATGGCTTGATGGAAGGAATAGGAGTGTTAATGGAGCCAGTAATGAAACCTGTTTTTAGAACTCCTGGAAAATCAGCTCTTGATGCAGTAACCTCTTTTGTAGGAAGTTATTCTTTGGCATTATTAGTGACAAATAGAGTTTATAGAGAAAATAAGTATACTGCTAGAGAAGCTGCAATTATTGCAACAGGATTTTCAACAGTATCTGCAACATTTATGATAATAACGGTGAATACTTTAGGTTTGATGGAATATTGGACAATCTATTTTTGGGTATGTTTGGTTGTTACATTTGTCGTAACTGCAATTACAGCGAGATTATATCCGCTGTCAAGAATGCCAAATACATATTTTGATAGTAATCATGTCCTCGTTGAAACAAAGAATGTAGAAAAAAGAAATATATTTAAAAAGGCTTGGGAAGAAAGTATTCACAATTTTATGAAGTCAGAAACAGTTATAAATAATACAATCTCTAATTTAAAAGATGGAATAAGACTAGCTATAAATATAGGTGCAGTTATAATGTCAGTAGGAGTAATTTCATTACTTTTAGCTCAATATACTAAAATTTTTGATTATATGGGATATTTATTTTATCCTATTACTTCAATTTTAGGTTTTGATTCTCCTTTCCTAATGGCAAAGGCATCAACAATAACTTTGGCTGATATGTCTGCAATCATATCAATGGAAGAAACCTTCCAAACAAAATTTGTTATTGCTGTGATATGTATATCCGAAATTTTATTTTTTTCAGCTTCCATTCCGTGTATCCTAGCAACTGATATACCTATTAAAGTTAGAGATATGATAATAATATGGTTCGAAAGAGTTCTATTATCCTTAATTTTATCAGTATTTATTGTTAAAATTTTATTTTAGTTTAAAATACATTGTTTAATAAGGAGGTAAAATATGATACTTTTAAATCCAATTGTACTATCGGTATTCGTTCTTTCCATTCTATGTTTATTAAAACTGCCTGTATTAGGAGCTCTTTTAATAGCTGCATTGACAGCAGGATTGGCAGGGGGAAGTTCTCTATCAGAAACAATGGTAACTTTTGTTGGAGGAATGGGCGGAAACGCCAATACTGCACTTAGTTATATATTACTGGGATCTCTTGCATATACGATTAATAAAACAGGAGCAGCAGATATTTTAGCAAGAAAAATTTCAGCTATTGTAAGAGGAAATAAATTCACTCTCTCAATAATAATCATTTTAGTATCAGTAGCATCAGGAACAATTGTTCCTACACATATTGCATTTATTCCAATATTGATACCGCCTCTTTTAATATTAATGAATAAAATGAAAATGGATCGTAGGATGCTAGCTGTATGTTTTGGTTATGGTTTGAAAGCACCCTATATTACGATTCCGATAGCCTATGGGGCAATATTCCAAGGAATAATAAGAGATTCCGTAAATGAAGCAGGGCTTAATGTGGATATGTCTCTTATTTGGAGATCTACTTGGATGGCAGGAATTGCTATGACAATAGGGTTGATATTTGGTTTACTGTATTATTCAAAAAATAGAGAATACAAAATGTCAGAAGATTTAGAAAATAGTAGAGAAGATGGTAGAGAAATCGTTATAGAAATGAAACATTGGATGACATTAGTTGCAGGAATTATTGCTTTGGTTGTCCAACTTATGACAGGCTCACTACCGCTTGGAGCATTGGCAGCCTTAATCTTTATAGTCGTAACTAAAACAGTAAAATGGAGTGAAATACAAGAAATATTTGATGGAGGAATTGGACTTATGGGATTTATAGCATTTGTAATGCTTATAGCTCCTGGATATGCAACAGTTATTAGATCAACTGGAGCTATAGAACAATTAGTAGAAGTCGCTTTTCATTTATTGGGAGGCTCTAAAATAGCAGGAGCATTTACTATGATACTACTAGGGCTTTTAATAACTATGGGAATAGGAACCTCTTTTGGAACAGTTCCAGTAATAGCAGCTATATATGTTCCATTATCACAAAAACTAGGCTTTTCTCCGGCTGCAATAGTATTTATGGTAGCAGTTGCAGCAGCTCTTGGAGATGCCGGTTCTCCAGCATCCGATACAACATTGGGGCCAACAGCTGGTCTCAATGTAGATGGACAACACGATCATATTTGGGATACTTGTATTCCACAATTTATCTGTTTTGACATTCCACTTATGATAGCGGGAGTGCTTTGGCCTTTATTTATATAGTGAGGAGAAAATATGAATTATATACTTTTGAAAAATTGTAGAGAACTCTTAACGATAAAGGAAAGTTCATCAGATTTAATTGGTTTATTGCATAATACATCTTTGCTTATAGAGGAGGAAAGAATTAAAAAAATAGGAAGTACAGATGAACTTTTAAAAGAGATTGGAAATAACAATTATACAGAAATTGATTGTGCTGATAAAGTAGTTCTTCCAGGTTATGTAGATTGTCATACTCATCTTATTTTCGGAAAAAGTAGAGTTGATGAATATGTGGCTTCTCTTACAATGACTAAGGAAGAAGTTGCTAAAGTTTTACCACGAGTGGGGTTAGATTCTTCTATTTATTCCACAAGAATTTCATCAGATGGGGAACTTATAGACTCATCCTTGGAAAAATTAAATAGAATGCTAAAGAGTGGAACTACAACAATAGAAATAAAATCTGGATATGGAATAGACAAAGAAACGGAGTTAAGACTGTTAAGATTGATAAATTTACTTCAAGAAAAAACTCCACAAACAATTTTTTCTACATATTTGGGAGCACATTTTTATGATGTGAAAATGGGAAAAGAAAACTATATTGATTTTATGATAAAAGAAGTTATGCCAGTAATTAAAGAAGAGAATTTAGCACAGTTTTCTGATATATGGTGTGATGATGGTTATTATACTGCCGCAGATTCCTATAAACTTTTGAAAGCTGGGATAGATTTTGGAATGATACCGACAATGCATAGTGAATGTTACTCAGTAATCGGTGGAGCAAGAGTGGCAGCAGAATTAAAAGCAGCAAATATTGGACATCTAAATTATTTAAAAGAGGAAGATATGATTCCATTAAAAGAGGCAGGAGTTGTAGGAGTAATAATTCCAACAACGGATTTCAGTGTAAAGCATCATAAACCATTTAATCCAAAACCAATGATAGAAAAAGGGCTAACTCTAGCACTTGCTACAAACTTAAATCCTGGAAACTGGGTAGAATCAATGGATATTTCAATAGCTTTGGCTTGTAGAAATCATGGTTTAACTGAAAAAGAAGCGATAAGAGCAGCAACACTTGGTGGAGCGAAGGCTCTTAGAGCGGATAAAGATTTTGGATCACTAGAAGTAGGTAAATATGCTGATATTCAAATAAGAAAATCAGATAGTTATAAAAATATTGCTTACAAAATAGGGGTAAATGAGGTAGATTATGTAATAAAGAAAGGTAAAGTGGTAGTAAATAAAAAGGAGAACTCAAATGGACTATAAAGATATATATGAATTAATATTAAATGAAAATGATTTTACAGTTGGAGGAGGCTCAACTGCTGCCTTAGCTGGAGCTATGGCTTGTGGACTTATTGGAATGGTAGCCAATCTTTCAAAAGGGAAAGAATATAGTTATACAGATGAAAAGTATGATAGTATAGTAGCAGAATTGAATACTTTAAAAGAGAAATTGTTACAAGGAAGTGTGGAAGACAATAGGGCATATATGATGATAGCAAACGCTTATAAGCTTCCTAAAGCGACAGATGAAGAAAAAGAAGAAAGAAAAAAAGCGATTCAAAGAGCTGGAATTGAAGCAGCTAAAGTACCTCTTTCCAATGCTATTTTAAATAAAAAAGTGTATGAAATAGGGAGTTCCCTAATTGGAAAATCGAATCCAGCATGTTTTACAGATTTAAGAGCAGGCATAGATTTATCTAAATTAGGCTTAGAAATTGCTAAGGCAAATGTTGAAGTAAATTTACCTTTAATAAAAAATGAAGAAATTATAGCAAATTTAAAAAAACAAGTTGAACTTTTATAAAAATTTTTCATAAGGAGAGGTTTATGCAAAAAATAATAGAAATAAACGGAAATAATCTAACGATAGAAGATGTAGTTGCAGTAGCAAGATATGGAGCAAGAGTAAAAATAGATGAGAAGCAAAAACCTGCAATATTGGCTTCAAGAGAATACATTGAAAGTGCTTTAAAATCGGGACTTGCAGTTTATGGAATAAACACGGGATTTGGAAAGTTTGAAAATGTCCCTATTTCTGAAGAAGAGCTTGATGTATTACAAAAAAACTTAATTTACTCTGATGCTTGTGGAGTTGGAGAACCATTTGATACAGAAGTGGTAAGAGCTATGATGCTTTTAAGGGCAAATGCAATATCAAAAGGATATTCAGGTGTTTTATTAAGTACCATAGAATGTTTAGTAAATATGTTAAATGAAGGAGTTCATCCTATCGTCAGATCAAAAGGTTCTGTTGGATCTTCAGGAGATTTATGTCCTCTGGCTCATATGGTTTTACCAATGATGGGGGAAGGAGAAGCTGAATACAAAGGAAAAATAATGTCTGGAAAAGAAGCTATGGAAGCTGCAGGTATTAAAACAGTAACATTAAAAGCAAAAGAAGGGCTGGCCCTTATCAATGGAACCCAAGCCATGATGGGAAATGCTGTTTTGGCTGTATATGATGTAGAACAGTTACTAAAACAAGCTGATATCATTGCCGCTCTAACAGTAGATGCTTTAGGTGGAATTGTAGATGCTTTTGATGAAAGAGTACATTTAGTAAGACCTCATCAAGGACAGATAGATTCAGCAGAAAACTTAAGAACTTTATTAAAAACTTCTGAAAGAACAACCAGGCAAGCTGAAAAGAGAATGCAGGATGCGTATTCATTAAGGTGTACTCCACAAGTTCATGGAGCTTCAAGAATAGCATTTGATTATGTAAAGAAAACGGTTGAAACAGAAATAAATTCTGTGACGGATAATCCATTAATATTTTCAGGAAAAAATGGAGCTTGTATTTCAGGAGGAAATTTCCATGGGCAACCTATCGCAATAGCAATGGATACTCTGGGAATATTAGTGTCTGAAATTGCAAATATTTCAGAAAGAAGAATAGAAAAAATGGTAAATCCAGCTTTATCACATGGATTACCTGCATTCTTGATCAAAAATGGGGGAATAAATGATGGATTTATGATACCTCAATATGTTGCAGCAGCTCTTGTATCTGAAAATAAAGTATTGGCTCATCCTGCAAGTGTTGACTCAATACCGACATCCGCAAATCAAGAAGACCATGTAAGTATGGGAACTATTGGAGCTAGAAAGGCTAGAACGATTATTGATCATGCACAACATGTTTTAAGCATTGAATATTTTTGTGCAGCACAAGCAGTTGATCTTGGAAATAATGAAAAACTTGGAAAAGGAACAGAAGAGGCTTATAAAGTGATTCGAGAAAAGATTCCATTTATAGAAAATGATGTTATTTTTTATCCTTTCATGGATATTTCTTTTGAGATTGTAAAATCAGCAGCTTTATTAGAAAGAGTGGAAAAAATAACCGGTCATTTAAAATAGTTTTTATGATATAAGGAGGAGGAAAAATGGATAAAGTATTAATGACTGAAGTAAATATTAGTGAAGGAAAAGATTTAGAATTAGTTGAAAAAGTAAAAGAAAGTTTTATGAATATAAAAGGAATTGAAATTATGGATATTGATTCTAATATTGATCATAATAGAACAGTATTTACTTATAAAGGAGAGCCAAGTAGTGTTTTAGAAGCAACAAAGGCTTTGGCAGCAAAAGCAGTTGAGCTCATTGATATGAGAGACCATAAAGGATCTCATCCAAGAATGGGGGCAGTAGATGTAGTTCCATTTATTCCTGTAAAAAATATAACAACGGAAGAAGCAGTAGTGATTGCTAAAGAATTTGGAAAATATTTAGGAAGTTTAGGGGTACCGGTGTACTTCTACGAAGATGCACAAGAAAAAGAATACAGAAAAACTTTACCTAGTATTAGAAAGGGTCAATATGAGGCGTTAGAAGAAAAAATGAAAGATGAGAAATGGATTCCTGATGAAGGTCCGAAAGAATTTAATGCCAAATCTGGAGGAACAGTTACCGGGGCTCGTTTTCCGTTAGTCGCATTTAATATTAACTTAGCAACTCAAGACTTAGAAATTGGAAAAAAGATTGTAAAAGCGGTAAGAGCAGCAACAGGGGGATTTACTTATGTCAGAGCAATTGTACTCTCATTAGAAGAAAAAAAACAAATTCAAGTCTCCATGAATATGATTAATTATGAAAAAACTCCCATTCATCGAGTATTTGAAACGATTAAATCGGAAGCCAATAGATATAATGTAAATATTGTAGATACAGAATTAGTAGGTCCGGTACCAATTTATGCATTGCGAGATATTTTAGATTTTTATTTAAGAATTTCTGCTGAATTTTCAGTAGATCAAATTTATTTTTAAAAATAAAGGAGGAAAAATGGAAGTAAAGACAGATATTCAAATAGCAGAAGAATGCCAATTGGAATTGATTAAAGATGTAGCTGAACGTTACGGATTAAAAGAAGATGAATTAGAAAATTATGGAAAATATAAGGCTAAAGTTTCTTTTGATGCTATTGAAAGGCTAAAAAATGAAAAAGATGGAAAACTCGTTTTAGTAACTGCAATAACCCCAACGCCTGCTGGAGAAGGAAAATCAACAGTTTCTATTGGACTAGCACAAGGATTAAATAAAATAGGGAAAAAATCAGTGGTAGCATTAAGAGAACCATCTTTAGGACCTGTTTTTGGAGTAAAAGGCGGAGCGGCCGGTGGGGGATATTCACAAGTTGTTCCTATGGAAGATATTAACCTACATTTTACAGGGGACTTACATGCAATTACAGCAGCAAATAATTTATTAGCCGCACTTATAGATAATCATATTTTTCAAGGAAATACTTTAAAAATTGATATGAAAAATATCATTTGGAAAAGAACATTAGATATGAATGATCGAACATTAAGAAATATTATTGTCGGTGTTGGAGCTAAGACAGATGGAGTAACTAGAGAAGAGCATTTTATGATTACTGTTGCTTCTGAAATTATGGCTGTGCTTTGTTTGTCAAAAAATTTAGACGATTTAAAAGAAAGACTGTCTAAAATGATAGTTGCTTATAATATAGATGGGGCACCTGTCACTGTAAAAGACTTAAAGGCAGAAGGATCTATGGCAACACTTTTAAAGGATGCGATTAAACCAAATATTGTTCAAACATTGGAACATACTTTAGCAATTATTCATGGAGGTCCTTTTGCTAACATAGCTCATGGATGTAATTCCTTAATAGCTACAAAATTGGGATTAAAGCTTGGAGAGTATCTAGTGACGGAAGCAGGTTTTGGAGCAGATTTGGGTGCGGAAAAGTTCTTCAATATCAAGTGTAGAAAGGGAAATTTACAACCAAGTGTTGTTGTAATAGTTGCAACAATAAAAGCATTAAAAATGCATGGCGGAGTTCCAAAAACAAATTTAAAAGAGGAAAATGTTGAAGCTTTAGAAAAAGGAATATCGAACTTAGAACGTCATATTGAAAATGTAAAAAGATATGGTGTCCCTGTAGTAGTAGCTTTAAATAAGTTTATGTATGATACACAAAAAGAACTAGATACTTTAATCAAAAAATGTAAAGAATACAATGTAGAAGTTTCTCTATGTGAATGTTGGGAAAAAGGAGGAGAAGGGACAATTGATCTAGCAAATAAAGTAGTAAAGTTAGCAGATTCTTCTTCAAAGTTTACTTTTTTATATGATCAAGATTTAAGTATTGAAAATAAGTTAAATATAATTGTAAGAGAAATGTATCGAGGAAATAAGGCTATTTTAACTGCTGCAGCAAAAAAACAAGTGAAAAAACTAGAAGAACTCGGATTGGACAAACTTCCAATCTGTATGGCAAAAACGCAATTTTCATTTTCGGATATAGCATCCAATATAGGAGCACCTTTAAATTTCGATATTCCAGTACAAAATGTCAGAGTTTCAGCAGGAGCCGGTTTTATTGTCTGTGAAACTTCTAATATTATGGTAATGCCGGGATTACCAAAAGTTCCTTCTTCTAATAATATTGATATTGATGGAAAAGGAAAAATAAAAGGCTTATTCTAAGTCTTTAAATTTGATTTTATGAATTATGCCAGAACACTCGCGACTTCAGTCGTGAGAGGTTCAGTGAGATTTGAACAATTAAAATATCTGACATAGGCTGCACTCATAATCTTGTGTTCAAGATCATGGGTGCAGTTCAATTTTTAATGGAAGGAAATCTCTATATTTTAAGGAATACAATAATTAGATATTCAAGAAGTGTTTAAAGAGTTATTAGAAGGGAAACTGGTAAAGATATAAGATATTCTAAGGAACATACAGTCGTATGTTCCTTTTGTTTTGGAGAACAATTATTTTTTGAAAAGCGATTAGAAAGCAAACATTTTCTATTAAAAAAACACCAATTTTTTTAAAAATGAATTGACAAAAGAATAAAAATGAAGTATTCTAAGGTAGAAATGCAATAAGCTTAGTGTAAGGGAGGAGCTTCAAGAGAAATCGAGAGGGTCTTTTTTTACCTAAAACAAATAAGGGAGGAAATGAGAATGAGAAAAGGATTCAAATTTTTCTGTGCTATGGGGTTATTGGCCTTAGCTCTAGTCGGATGTGGAGGAAACAAAGATGCTGCTGCACCAGAAGGAGAAAAGAAAGAAGCGAGAGTTATTAAAGTGACTACAAAGTTTGTAGACGATGAACAAACTGCGAAGTCTTTAGTAAAAGTAGTGGAAAAGGTAAATGAAAGAAGCAAGGGAAGTTTGGAATTACAATTATTTACAAGTGGAACCTTACCGATTGGAAAAGACGGTATGGAACAAGTTGCAAACGGTTCCGATTGGATTTTAGTGGATGGAGTAAATTTCTTAGGAGATTATATTCCGGATTATAATGCCGTTACAGGACCTATGCTATATCAAAGTTTTGATGAATATTTAAGAATGGTTCGAACACCTTTGGTGGAAAACTTAAACAAACAAGCAGAAGAAAAAGGAATCAAAGTATTGTCTTTGGATTGGTTATTCGGATTTAGAAATATGATTACGAAAAAACCTGTAAAGACTCCGGAAGATATGAAAGGATTAAAATTAAGAGTTCCTACCAGTCAATTGTATACCTTTACGATTGAAGCCATGGGAGGAAATCCAGTTGCAATGCCTTATCCTGATACTTATGCAGCATTACAACAAGGGGTTATTGATGGATTGGAAGGATCTATCTTAAGTTACTATGGAACAAAACAATATGAAAATGTAAAAGAATATTCTTTGACTCGACATTTATTAGGAGTTTCAGCAGTATGCATTTCCAAAGCATGTTGGGATAGCTTAACGGACGAAGAAAGAACAATTATCCAAGAAGAATTTGATGCGGGAGCACAAGACAATTTAACGGAAACTATCAAATTGGAAGATGAATATGCAGAAAAATTAAAAGAAAATGGAGTAACTTTCCATGAAGTAGATGCGGAAGCTTTCAATAAGGCAGCAGCACCTGTTTATGGAATGTTCCCTAAATGGACTCCGGGAATTTATGATGAAATCATGAAGAATTTAAAAGAAATTCGAGAAGAACTCGCAAAAGAAGGAAAATAATAGAGAAGCATTTCAGTGGGGGATGTTTTAACATCCCCTGTTCTTATATAGTAGGAGAGAAGAAGCATGAGGGATTTATTAAAAAAATTTGAATTGTATTTGGGAAGTATTTTTATCAGCATAACTGTTGTGGTTGTTATCATGAATGTATTCACCCGTTACTTCTTAAAATTTACTTACTTTTGGGCGGAAGAAGTGGCAGTAGGATGTTTTGTATGGACTATTTTTCTTGGAACAGCGGCAGCTTACCGAGAAAGAGCTTTGATAGGGGTCGAAGCTATCGTAGTTCTATTGCCAAAAAAAATTAGAAAAGTAGTGGAGTTTATTACCTTTTTGTTGTTGGTAATCATTAGCGGAATTATGTTTTATTTCAGTTTGACCTATGTTATGGGTTCCAGTAAAATTACTTCAGCTCTGGAAATTTCGTACTCTTATATCAATAGCGGAATTGTCCTTTCATTTGCTTTGATGACAATATATTCTGTTATCTTTGCAGCGCAATGTTTTAAAGAAATGGTGACAGGACAAGAGTATAAGGAAATAGAAGGATAGGGGGGAATTTCATGGAAGCATTTTTACCGGTAATTGTTTTATTTATATTATTTTTTCTAAACATCCCTATTGGTTTTGCTCTAATGGGATCGGCTTTATTTTATTTTATGTTTTTGAATACTACCATGGCCATGAATATGGTAATTCAACAATTCGTGACAGCTGTGGAATCCTTTCCTTATTTGGCAGTGCCATTTTTTATCATGGTAGGTTCCGTGATGAATTATTCCGGAATCAGTGAAGAGTTGATGAATATGGCGGAAGTATTGGCGGGGCATATGAAGGGCGGATTGGCTCAAGTAAACTGTCTATTAAGTGCCATGATGGGAGGAATTTCAGGCTCCGCCAATGCCGATGCAGCAATGGAATCTAAAATTTTGGTACCTGAAATGATTAAAAAAGGTTTCTCAAAACCTTTTTCAGCAGCGGTTACCGCTGCCTCTTCCGCAGTAAGTCCAGTAATTCCGCCGGGGACAAACTTAATCCTATACGCATTGATTGCGAATGTTCCGGTAGGAGATATGTTCTTAGCCGGATATACTCCGGGAATTTTGATGACTTTGGCAATGATGATTACCGTACATATTATTTCTGTAAAAAGAGGTTATCAGCCTTCCCGAGAACGAATGGCAAGACCGTCTGAAATTGGGAAGCAGGCGGTAAAATCCGTTTGGGCCTTGGCAATTCCGTTTGGAATCATTTTAGGGATGAGAATTGGAATGTTTACTCCGACAGAAGCGGGAGGAGTCGCTGTATTTTTCTGTTTTGTAGTAGGATTTTTTGTCTATAAGAAATTGAAGTTACACCATATTCCCATTATTTTAATGGAAACGGTAAAAAGCACAGGAGCAGTTATGATTATCATCGCCAGTGCGAAAGTATTCGGTTACTATATGACTTTGGAAAGAATTCCTCAAATGATTACCGAAGGATTGATGAATTTTACAAACAGTCCTGTACTCTTGTTGATGGTTATCAACTTATTATTATTGTTTGTAGGAATGTTCATAGAAGGGGGAGCAGCCTTGGTTATCCTGGCTCCTTTATTAGTTCCTGCAGTTAAGGCTTTGGGAGTGGATCCGTTACATTTTGGAGTGATCTTCATTGTAAATATTATGATTGGAGGTTTGACGCCACCGTTCGGTTCTATGATGTTTACAGTATGTTCGATTGTAGATGTGAAATTGGAAGAGTTTATTCGAGAAGTATGGCCGTTTATCCTATCTCTTGCCATTGTATTGCTATTGGTGACTTATTCTTCGACAGTCGCTTTGTTTATTCCGAATTTATTTCGATAGGTCGGGATGAAGTCATGGATAGATTGCAAAAGAAAACATGTTTTCTCTTTGACTTGGACGGAACGATTTATTTGTCGGAACATTTGATTCCGGGGGCCGCCGATCTGTTGGATGAAATTCGAAAACAAGGAAAAAACTTTGCCTTTATGACGAATAATTCTTCTTCCACCAAAAAGCAGTATTTGGATAAATTCAAAGCTTTGGGGATCGATGTGACAGCCAAAGAAGTTTTGACTTCCACGGACGCCACTTTGCGATATTTGAAGCTGCAAAAGATGAAAAACATTGTCTTGCTGGCAACTCCGGAAGTGGAAAAAGAATTTGAAGAAGCGGGTTTTTTTCTTGTCAAAGAGAGAGGTCTGGAAGCGGACTGTGTGGTTTTGACTTTCGATGTCAGTTTGACCTATGAGAAAATTTGGACAGCCTATGACTATTTGGTAAAAGGGGCCGCTTATATTGCCAGTCATTCGGATTATCTGTGCCCTTTGAAGGACGGATTCAAACCGGATGTGGGCTCTTTTATTTCTCTGTTTCAAACAGCTTGTCATCGAGAACCTCTGATTATCGGAAAACCGAATCATTATATGGTAGATGAGGCCATGGACAGATTTGGAATTTCCAAAGAGGAAATGGTTATTGTAGGAGATAGACTTTATACGGATATTCGAACGGGACTTCGAAGCGGCATCACTACAATAGCTGTTTTGAGTGGAGAAACCACGAAAGATATGTTGGAAAATACCCAGGATATACCGGATTATGTATTTCCCAGTGTGAAAGAAATTTTTGAACACATCAAAAAATAGTATGGAAGGAGTTGCTTTTTTCGGATAGAAAAGCAACTCCATTGTTTTCTAAATAATTAGAAAAATAAAAGAATAAAGTATTGACAAGAATCATGTTCTGTGATAGTATACTATATGTCTTAGTAAGCAAGCGACAGGAAAAACTCTAGTACCATATCGCTTAGCATATGGGAGGATCAACCAGATACCGTTAAGGAGTGGTAACAACTGTTAAAGGAGGCAAAGAGATGAGAGTACAAGTTTTATTGGAATGTACAGAAACAAAATTAAGACATTATTCTACAACAAAGAATAAAAAGAATACTCCAGAAAGATTGGAAATAAAAAAATACAATCCAGTTTTGAAGAGACACACAATTTACAAAGAAGTAAAAAAATAAAAACTAGCTAAGGAAAATAAGTAACAACATGCAGGTCAATGGCTCAATTGGTAGAGCATCGGTCTCCAAAACCGAGGGTTGGGGGTTCGAGTCCCTCTTGACCTGCCATTTTTATGGAGGAAAGGAGAACTTATGAGTTTATTTCAAGATGTTAGAAAAGAATACTCAAAGGTGCAATGGCCTAAGAAGAAAGAGATTGTAAGTTCAACTGTCTGGGTTGTTGTTATGGCCGTCATATTGAGTATATATTTAGGAGTTTTTGATTTAATTGCTACAAGACTATTGAAAAATTTGGTTTCTCTGTTTGGAGGATAGACAATGACAAAGACAGAAGTAAAAAGATGGTTTATGATACATACATATTCAGGCTATGAAAAAAAAGTAAAAACAGACTTAGAGCAAAAAATAGAAACTTTAGGAATGAAGGAAATTGTAAGTAAAATTTTAGTTCCGGAAGAAAAAAGTACCGAAATTGTTCGTGGAAAAGAAAAAGTAGTGTTTCGAAAAATATTCCCCGGATATGTTATGTTAGAAATGACGGCAGTACGTGAAGAAAGCGACGAAGGAATCAACTATAAGGTGGATTCCGATGCGTGGTATGTAGTTCGAAATACCAACGGAGTAACGGGCTTTGTCGGAGTAGGGTCTGATCCGATTCCTATGGAAGAGCATGAAGTGGAGAATGTATTTCGTGTGATAGGCTATGAACAAGAAGTGCGAGAATTTCATAAAGCAGATTTTCAAATTGGAGACTATGTAAAAGTCTTAGAAGGAGGATTTGTAAATAAAGAAGGAAAAGTCGCAGAAATGGACTATGAACAGGGAAAAGTAAAAATTATGATTGATATATTTGGGAGAATGACACCGGTAGAAGTTTCTTTCTCGAGTGTCGAAAAGATGTAGAAACATCACAGATTATTTGGAGGTGTAAGAAACAAAATGGCAAAAGAAGTGATCGGACTTATAAAATTACAATTACCAGCAGGGAAAGCAAACCCAGCTCCACCAGTAGGACCAGCTTTGGGACAACATGGTGTAAATATTATGGAATTCTGTAAAGCATTTAATGCAAAAACACAAGATAAAGCGGGATGGATTATTCCGGTAGAAATTTCTGTTTACAATGACAGATCTTTTACCTTTATTTTGAAAACTCCGCCAGCATCTGACTTATTAAAGAAAGCAGCCGGAATTCAATCAGGAGCAAAAAATTCTAAAAAAGAAGTCGCTGGAAAAATTACCACTGCAAAATTAAGAGAATTAGCAGAAACAAAAATGCCTGATTTAAATGCAGGAAATGTGGAAGCGGCTATGAAAATTATTGCAGGATCTGCAAGATCAATGGGAATTAAAATTGAAGACTAGTTTTGGAGAAGAGTGGTAGGATCATATCCGATGACCACGTAGGGAGGAAATTAAAGAAATGGCAAAACATAGAGGAAAGAAATATATCGAAGCTTCTAAGTTGGTAGAAACCGGAAAGCTTTATGAAGTAAAAGAAGCGTTGGAATTGGTTGCAAAGACAAGAACAGCTAACTTTGTAGAAACAGTGGAAGTGGCATTGAAATTGGGAGTTGATCCCAGACATGCGGATCAACAAGTAAGAGGTACCGTAGTATTGCCTCACGGAACGGGAAAAACTGTAAAAATCTTAGCGATTACTTCCGGAGAAAATGTACAAAAAGCATTGGATGCAGGAGCAGATTATGCAGGAGCGGAAGAATATATCAGCCAAATTCAGCAAGGTTGGTTAGATTTTGATTTAGTTATCGCAACTCCTGACATGATGCCTAAAATTGGTAGATTAGGAAAAATTTTGGGAACAAAAGGATTAATGCCTAATCCAAAATCAGGAACAGTCACTCCTGATATTGCAGCAGCGGTATCAGAATTTAAAAAGGGAAAATTGGCGTTCCGTGTTGATAAAGTAGGATCTATTCATGTTGCAATTGGAAAAGCAGATTTCGCAGTAGATAAAATTGAAGAAAACTTTAAAGCCTTTATGGATCAAATCGTAAGATTGAAACCGGCCGCTTCTAAAGGACAATACTTAAGAAGTGTTGCAGTATCTTTGACAATGGGACCGGGAGTCAAAATGGATCCGTTGTTAGTAGCTAAATATGTTGGATAATAATTGAATATAAATCCAAACCAAAGACCGTAGGAGATTCGTAAGAATCCTAACAAGTCCTACCGAGGTTGGAGTAAGCAATACGCTGACCTCAACTGTGATAACAGAACCTCCGGACTTCTTTGGGTACGGAGGTATTTTTATGAAAAGGGGAGGTGAAAATCAATATGGCAACTCAAGTAAAAAAAGAAATCGTAGCGGAATTAGTAGATAAAATTAAGAAAGCTCAATCAGTTGTTTTTGTTGATTATCAAGGAATCAAAGTAAACGAAGAAACTGTTTTAAGAAGAAAAATGAGAGAATCAGGAGCGGAATATCTGGTAGCAAAAAATAGATTATTCAAAATCGCTTTGAAAGAATCAGGAGTAGAAGATAACTTTGATGAAATTTTAGAAGGAACAACAGCATTCGCATTTGGATATGAAGATCCGGCTGTTCCTGCAAAAGTTGTGTTCGACTTAGCAAAAGATAAAGCAAAAGCAAAACAGGACATCTTTAAAATCAAAGGTGGATATTTAACAGGAAGAAGAGTAAGCATTGAAGAAGTGGAAGCTTTGGCGAAACTTCCTTCCAGAGAACAATTACTATCTATGGTGCTAAATTCTATGTTAGGACCGGTAAGGAAATTGGCTTACGCAGCTGTGGCAATTGCAGATAAAAAAGAAGCTGCGGCAGAATAGGAAAAGAAAAAAATAAGAAAAATAGGAGGAAATTAGAATGGCATTTGATAGAGAAAAATTTATTGCTGATTTAGAAGCAATGACTGTATTAGAATTAAAAGAATTAGTAAGCGCATTGGAAGATCACTTTGGAGTAACGGCTGCTGCTCCTGTAGCTGTAACTGCTGCCGGACCAGTAGAAGCTGCAGAAGAAAAGACTGAATTCGACGTAGTGTTGAAATCAGCAGGTGCAAACAAAATTGCTGTTATCAAAGAAGTAAGAGCAATCACTGGATTGGGATTGAAAGAAGCAAAAGAATTAGTTGATAATGGAGGAGTTATTAAAGAAGCAGCTCCAAAAGAAGAAGCAGAAGCAATCAAAGAAAAATTAACCGCTGCCGGAGCAGAAGTAGAAGTAAAATAAGCTCATCTATTGGTATAACTGTATAAAAAAATAAGGGCACTCTAGTACGGAGTGCCTTTTTAGTAATTATAGAAGAAAATCATGTATAGAACAAATATTTAATCATTTAAAAATAGTTAGCCTTTGTATTTTCAAATGATTATATATTGACTTAATAATGTATAAGGGGTGTGAATGAATGGGGAAACTCGTTGAACGATTGAATTTTGGAAAAATTAAAGAAAGAGGAATTATGCCTCATTTTCTTGAATTTCAATTAAATTCCTATGAAGATTTCTTACAAATGAAAGTGGCTCCCAACAATAGAGAAAACAAAGGGTTGGAGTCCGCTTTTCGAGAAATTTTTCCGATTGAATCATCTTCTAACGGAGAAATTCGATTAGAATATGTATCTTATGAATTGCATGCTGCAGAACCGCCTTTAAACGATGAATTGGAATGTAAAAAGAGAGGGAAGACCTATTCCGATTCTTTGAAGGTGAGACTGCGACTGTTTAACAAAAAAAGTGGAAATGAGATTCAGGAATCTTTGGTTTACTTTGGGGAAGTTCCTAAGATGACCGATCGTGGGACTTTTATCATCAATGGAGCGGAAAGAGTTGTGGTTTCACAATTGCATCGTTCTCCCGGAGTATCCTTCAATAAAGAGGTAAATATTCAAACCGGGAAAGATCTTTTCTCCGGAAAGATTATTCCATATAAAGGAACTTGGCTGGAATTTGAAACGGATAAAAATGATTTTCTGAGTGTAAAAATTGACAGAAAGAAAAAAGTTTTAGCGACAGTGTTCCTAAAGGCTGTAGATTTTTTCAAAGACAATATTGAAATCAAAGAACATTTCTTTGAAGAAAAGGAATTGAATTTAAGCGAATTTTATGAGAAATATACCCATGATCCGGGAGAATTATTAAGTGTTGTCCGAACTAAAATTGAAAACAGTTTTTTGAAAGAGGCTATTTTTGATCAAGAAACAGGAGAAATTATTGCGGAAGAAGATGCCGTCATTTCAGAGGCTCTTATTTCAAAAATGATAGAAAATAAAGTTTCTATAATTAGTTATTGGGAAGTAAAACCGGAAGATATTTTGATTGCCAATACCATTGCCAACGATATGACCAAAAATTCAGATGAAGCCGTAACCGAAGTTTTTAGAAAATTGAGACCGGGAGATTTAGTAACCATAGATTCTGCGAGAAGTTTAATCAAACAAATGTTCTTTAACGTACAACGTTATGATTTGGAGCCTGTGGGACGTTATAAAATGAACAAGAGATTGAAATTGGAAATCGATGAAAATGAAGTGTTATTGACTCCGGAAGATGTTTTGGGAACGATACAATATGTCATTGATTTAAATAATGGGGAATCTCATGTCCATACCGATGATATTGACAATTTGTCCAACCGTCGTGTCAGAGGAGTTGGAGAATTGTTATTGATGCAAATTAAGACGGGACTTCTAAAAATGTCAAAAATGGTTCGAGAAAAAATGACCATTCAGGATATTGAAACCTTGACTCCACAATCTCTGTTGAATACCAGACCTTTGAATGCTTTGATTTTAGATTTCTTCGGGTCCGGGCAATTGTCTCAATTTATGGATCAGTCGAATCCTCTAGCGGAATTAACTCACAAGAGAAGAATTTCCGCCTTAGGTCCCGGAGGACTTTCCAGAGAAAGAGCCGGATTCGAGGTGCGTGACGTACACGATTCTCACTATGGAAGAATTTGTCCGATAGAAACGCCGGAAGGACCGAACATCGGATTGATCGGATCTTTGGCTATCTATGCTAAAATCAATCAATATGGATTTATTGAAACACCGTATATCGCAGTCAAAGACGGAATTGCAGATTTGAATGATATTCGATATTTGGCAGCTGATGAGGAAGAAGGAATGTTCATCGCTCAAGCCGATACGAAGTTGGGAGAACATAATGAATTGTTGGAACCGGTAACTTGCCGAATCGGACCAGAAATTTTGGACGTGGATGCGAAAAGAGTTCATTATTTGGATATTTCTCCAAAACAAGTGGTATCAGTCTCTGCCGGATTGATTCCCTTCCTGGAACATGACGATGCCAACCGGGCATTGATGGGATCAAACATGCAAAGACAAGCCGTTCCTTTACTACGAACGGAGGCTCCTTTTATCGGAACCGGTTTGGAAAGAAAGGTAGCGGTTGATTCCGGAGCTGTGGTAACGACAAAGGTGGACGGAAAAGTAAGCTATGTGGACGGAAAGAAAATTGTAATTGAAACGGAAGATAAGAGAGAATATACTTATCGTCTATTAAATTTTGAACGTTCGAATCAATCCATGTGTTTGCATCAATCTCCATTGGTAAATTTAGGAGATGAAGTGAAAGCCGGAGACATTATTGCGGATGGACCGGCAACCAGCAAGGGAGATTTGGCTTTAGGAAAAAATATCCTAATGGGATTCATGACTTGGGAAGGATATAACTACGAAGATGCGATTTTGATTTCCGATCGGCTACGAAAGGACGATGTTTTTACTTCCGTTCATGTGGAAGAATATGAAATCGAAGCGAGAAATACCAAATTGGGAGATGAAGAAATCACTCGTGAAATTCCGAATGTTTCCGAAGCAGCTCTTAGAAACTTGGATGCCAATGGAGTTATTATGATTGGATCGGAAGTGGAGCCGGGAGATATTTTGGTCGGAAAGACTTCTCCAAAGGGAGAAACGGAACCTCCGGCAGAAGAAAAATTACTGCGAGCTATTTTCGGGGAAAAAGCGAGAGATGTTCGAGACAGTTCTCTACGTATGCCTCACGGATCAAAAGGAACGGTTGTGGAAATTTTAGAATTGTCTCGTGAAAACGGAGATGAGTTGAAAGCCGGAGTGAATAAGGCAATTCGTGTGTTAGTGGCAGAAAAAAGAAAAATTACCGTTGGGGATAAAATGTCAGGTAGACATGGAAACAAAGGGGTTGTTTCGAGAGTGTTGCCGGCGGAAGACATGCCTTTCTTAGAGGACGGAACTCATTTGGACGTTGTGTTAAATCCATTGGGAGTACCGTCTCGGATGAATATCGGACAGGTCTTGGAAGTACATTTGGGAATGGCAATGAGGTCATTAAATGGCGGAACTCATATTGCCACTCCGGTATTTGACGGGGCAACGGAAGAACAAATCAAAGATTATTTGGAAAATCAAGGACATCCGAGAAGCGGAAAGGTGACCTTGTATGACGGAAGAACCGGAGATAAGTTTGACAACAAAATTACCGTGGGAATCATGTATATGTTGAAATTACACCACTTGGTAGAAGATAAAATGCATGCCAGAGCTATTGGACCATATTCTTTGGTAACACAACAACCTTTGGGAGGAAAAGCACAATTCGGAGGACAAAGATTGGGAGAAATGGAAGTATGGGCTTTGGAAGCATATGGAGCATCTAATATTCTTCAAGAAATGTTGACCGTAAAATCCGATGATGTGACAGGAAGAACAAAAACGTATGAAGCCATTATCAAAGGAGAAGAAATGCCGGATTCTGATTTACCGGAATCTTTCAAAGTATTATTGAAAGAATTCCAAGCTCTAGCATTGGATGTGGAATTATGCGATGAAAACGATAATGTCATCAATGTCGATGAAGAGCTGAATAAGGAAGAGACCACCTTGGAATATTCTCCGTCAGATATATTAGAGATGGAGGAATATGAGGATGAGGATGATTACGAAGACGAAGAAGAATAGTTAGAAATAGGAGTAATGAAGGAGGCTTTATAGTTCATGGGAATCAGAAATTTTGAAAAAATTAAAATTAAATTGGCATCTCCTGAAAAAATTGAAGAATGGTCATATGGGGAAGTAACGAAGCCGGAAACCATAAATTATAGAACGTTGAATCCGGAAAAAGACGGATTGTTCTGCGAAAAAATCTTTGGACCGACAAAAGATTGGGAATGTGCATGTGGAAAGTACAAGAGAATGCGATACAAAGGTTTGATTTGTGAAAAATGTGAAGTGGAAGTGACAAAATCGAAAGTCAGAAGAGAAAGAATGGGGCATATTGCTTTGGCAGCCCCTGTTTCGCACATTTGGTATTCCAAAGGAACTCCAAATAAAATGTCTTTGATTATCGGCTTGTCTCCAAAAGAATTGGAATCTGTATTGTATTTTGCGAGATACATTGTTACGGAAAGCGAGGAAGACAGCTTAGAAATTGGAAAAATCATCACGGAAAAAGAATACAAGTTGTTTAAACAGTTGTATGGAAATAAGTTTGAAGCTTACATGGGTGCGGAAGCGATTTTAAAATTGTTGGAACGAATCAATTTAGAGGAATTGAGAATTGAGTTGGAAGAGGAATTGGAAGAAGTTTCTTCCGCTCAAAAACGAAAGAAAATTGTAAAACGTTTGAAAATTGTTCGAGATTTTATTGCTTCCGGAAATAAACCGGAATGGATGATCTTAAAGAATGTTCCCGTGATTCCCGCAGATTTACGTCCTATGGTACAATTGGACGGAGGAAGATTTGCGACTTCGGATTTGAATGATTTGTATCGAAGAGTCATCAATCGAAACAATCGTTTGAAAAAATTATTGGAAATTCGAGCCCCTGAAATTGTTGTAAAAAATGAAAAAAGAATGTTACAGGAAGCTGTAGACGCCTTGATTGACAATGGTCGAAGAGGAAAGCCGGTGGTAGCTCAAAATAACAGAGAATTGAAATCCTTGTCCGATATGTTGAAAGGAAAACAAGGACGTTTCCGACAAAATTTGTTGGGAAAACGGGTAGACTATTCAGCACGGTCTGTTATCGTGGTAGGACCGTCTTTGAAGATGAATCAATGTGGAATTCCTAAGAAAATGGCTTTGGAATTGTACAAACCGTTTATTATGAGAGAATTGGTAAAACGGGAATTGGCAACCAATATTAAAACAGCGAAAAAATTGGTTGAAGAAGCTGATGACAAGGTTTGGGATGTCATTGAAGATGTCATCCAGGATCACCCGGTTTTATTGAACAGAGCTCCGACTTTGCATAGATTGTCGATTCAAGCATTTGAACCGGTTTTGATTGAAGGAAAGGCAATTCGACTGCATCCTTTGGTTTGTTCCGCCTTCAACGCCGACTTCGACGGAGACCAAATGGCAGTGCATTTAATGTTATCTCCGGAAGCTATCATGGAAGCAAAATTATTAATGCTGGCACCGAATAATATCATTGCTCCGTCCAGCGGGGAACCGATTGCAGTCCCTTCTCAAGATATGGTCATGGGATGTTATTATATGACAGAAAAGAAAAAGGGAGCTAAGGGAGAAGGGAAGGTCTTTTCCAATATTGAGCAGTTATTGACGGCTTATCAAAATCAAGTCATTGATACTCATGCTCTTGTCAAAGTCAGAGTTAATGGAGAAATGGTAGAAACGACTGCAGGATTGGTAATGTTCAATGAAATTTTACCGATACAAGATAGAAACTATCAAAGGACAATCGGAAAGAAAGAATTGAAAAATTTGATTGCATACTTGTATGATGAACATGGTTTCACAGAAACGGCGGATTTAATCAACAAGTTAAAGAATTTCGGTTACCATTATTCCACTTTGGCAGGAATTTCCGTAGGAGTCGAAGATTTGGTGATTCCGGAAGAGAAGAAACATTTATTGGCGGCTGCGGACAAACAGGTGGAAGAAATCGATGCCGATTATAAATCCGGAAAGATTATCAATGAAGAACGATATCGAAAAACAATTGAAGTTTGGTCTAAAACAACAGATGCCGTTACAAAAGCAATGATGGACGGATTGGATAAATTTAATCCGGTATATATGATGGCGAATTCAGGAGCACGGGGAAATACAAACCAAATGCGTCAATTAGCCGGAATGAGAGGAAATATGGCGGATACGCAAGGGCGTATCATCGAAACTCCAATCAAGGCAAATTTCCGAGAAGGATTGACCGTTTTGGAATTCTTTATTTCTTCTCACGGAGCGAGAAAGGGATTGGCCGATACCGCACTTCGAACTGCCGATTCAGGATACTTAACGAGAAGATTGGTGGATATTTCTCACGAAGTGATTGTCAATGCGGAAGATTGCGGAACGATGCAAGGAATTGAAGTAGGAGACTTGATTTCCGGAGGAAAAGTCATTGAAAAATTGGCGGAAAGAATCAGGGGAAGAGTCTTGGCGGAGGACCTAATCCACGAGGGAGAAATCTTAGCCACTCGAAATACGATGATTGGAAAAGAACTGCTTCGAGAAATTGAGGAAAAAGGAATCAAAAAAGTAAAAATTCGATCTCCTTTGACTTGTGCTTTGGAAAAAGGAGTCTGCAAAAAATGTTACGGTATGGACTTGTCCAACTTAAAAGAAATTTTATTAGGAGAAGCCGTGGGAGTTGTTGCAGCACAGTCTATCGGAGAACCGGGAACACAACTTACCATGAGAACCTTCCATACCGGAGGGGTAGCAAGCGCTTCGGCAGCAATTACACAAATCAAATCGGAAAATGGAGGACGAATTTCTTTCCGAGATATTCATACCTTGAACTTGAATGGAGAAGAAATTGTCGTGAGTCAGGCAGGAAAAGTCATTGTAGCAGACAATGAATATGAAGTTTCTTCGGGATCCACTCTACGAGTGAAAGAGGGAGACATCATTGAAGAGGGAACGGTATTGGTAACCTTCGACCCATATCACATTCCATTGATTGCAGCTCAAGACGGAAAAGTCGAATATCGAGAATTGACACCGAAGAAGACCTATGATGAAAAATATGATGTTTGGCAATCCTTGGTGGTTAAAGCCATGGACAGTGGAGATGTTAACCCTCGAGTTCATATTTTAGACAAAGAGGGGAAAAAGTTAGGAACTTACAACATTCCTTATGGAGCCTACATGATGGTGGAAGACGGAGCTATGGTCAAAAAGGGAGATATCCTTGCAAAGATTATGAAAATCGGAGAGGGATCCAAGGATATTACAGGAGGTCTTCCAAGAGTACAAGAATTGTTTGAAGCAAGAAATCCAAAAGGAAAAGCAATGCTTACGGAAATTGACGGAAGAGTGGAAATCAATAATCGTAAGAAGAAAGGAATGCGAGTTGTTACGGTAAAAGCTCTGGATGATTCCGGAGACCAACGGGAATATTTGGTTCCTGTGGGAGAACGTCTGATTGTTACGGACGGATTGAAGGTAAAAGCAGGAGATAAGATTACCGAAGGAGCAATTTCTCCTTTTGACGTATTAAATATTAAAGGTTTGGTCGCAGCGGAGCAGTTTATCTTGGAATCGGTACAACAAGTATATCGGGATCAAGGGGTAGGCGTGAACGACAAACATATAGAAATCATTGTAAAGCAAATGTTTAAGAAGGTAAAAATCGTTGATTCCGGAGCTTCTTTGTTTTTGGAAGATGAAGTGGTGGAAAAGAGATTGGTGGACTTGGAAAATAAAGAATTGGCGGAAAAAGGAAAGGCCTTAATTCAATACGAGCCAATTATTCAAGGAATTACCAAGGCGGCTGTCAATACGGGAAGTTTCATTTCCGCGGCCTCTTTCCAAGAAACGACAAAAGTTCTTTCCAATGCGGCAATTGAAGGAAAGGTCGACTATTTGGAAGGATTGAAAGAAAATGTCATTATCGGAAAGAAAATTCCGGCAGGAACAGGATTCTCAGCCTATAAAAATGTAGCGATGAAAGTACAGGAAGAATTCGGGACAGAATTGGAAGCGGTAGAAGAATAGAAATAATGTTAGGAATAGGACAGGCTCCTATTCCTAAATCATAATATTGGAGGAAAGAGCATGAGAAGCATGACAGGATATGCAAAGCTTCTGTATGAAGATGAAAAATATGCTTTGCAGCTGGAAATGAAAAGTGTAAACAACAAAAACTTATCGTGTAAAATCAAACTTCCTTATAATTTAAATTTTTTGGAAACGAAAATTCGAAATGAAATTGCAACGAAGGTATTAAGAGGTTCTGTCGAGTTACGCATTGAGCTGGAGGAAAAAGAGGAAAGTATCGAGGAAATCAAATATGATAAAAACTTGACAAAGGCGTATTTTGAAACTCTTTCTTCTATGGAACGGGAATTGGGAGAGAACTTTTCCAATAAAATGGATTTGTTGGTTCGAAACTTTAATGTATTGAAAAAGGGAAACCGTCAAGTTTCCGAAGAAGAATACAGTCATTTCTTAGTTCCGAAAATTCAAGAATTGTTACTTCCTTTTTTACAAAGTCGAGAAGAAGAAGGACGTCGACTTCAAACCTTTTTCTTAGAAAAATTGGAAGTTTTGAAAGGCTATGTTGCAAAAATAGAGGAATACCAAGCGGTAGTTGTGGAGAGATACAAAGAAAAATTACTTAGCCGATTACAAAGTTGCCGGGAAGATTTGCACTTTGAAGAAAGCGATATTTTGAAAGAAGTGATGATTTTTACGGATAGAGCGGATATTTCAGAGGAGCTGTCACGTCTAAAAAGTCACTTACAACAGTTGGAACGGGAGCTGAACAGTGAAGAAGCAGCTTTGGGAAAGAAGATTGAGTTTTTATTACAAGAAATTTTTCGGGAATTGAATACTACAGGGGTAAAATCCAATTTATATGAAATTTCCAATTTGGTCGTTTCTGCAAAAAATGAATTAGAAAAAATCAGAGAACAAATTATGAATATTGAGTAAGGAGAGTGAGTCATGCCGAAAGGGAACTTATATATCGTTTCAGGACCTAGCGGTGCCGGGAAGTCTACGATTTGTAGAAAAGTTCGCAAAATATTGGGAATCAATCTTGCAACCTCCGCTACTACAAGGGAACCTAGAGTCGGAGAGGTTCACGGAGTGGATTATTATTTTTTAAGTCATGCCGAATTTGAGAAAAAAATTCAAGAGGGAGCTTTTCTGGAATATGCCAAAGTTCATAATAATTACTATGGAACTTTGAAGTCGGAAGTAGAGAGTCGAGTGAATCAGGGAGAAAAAGTGATTTTAGAGATTGATGTCCAAGGAGGATTGCAGGTAAAAGCCCTATATCCCGATGCTCATTTAATTTTCTTTAAAACACCGAATTTGGAACAATTAGAAGCGAGATTGCGAGGAAGAAAGACCGATAGTGAAGAGACCATTCAATTACGGTTGAAAAATTCGATTCAGGAATTGGAGTGTGAAAAAAAATATGATATTTCAATTGTGAATCACACCGTCGAACAAGCTTGTAATGATTTAATTCAAATTATTGAGGAAAAGGAGAATCTATCATGAAAAAGGATATTACTTATGATGAACTTTTGGAAAAAATTCCAAACAAATATATTTTGACGATTGTAGGAGGAGAAAGAGCGAGAGAGCTTCATGCAGGAGCCACTCCTTTAACCAAAACAGCGAAGAAAGATACCGACTTAAAAAAAGTATTTCGTGAAATTATAGATGGGAAAATTTATTATGAAGCAGATAACTAGAGTTTGGATTGTGCTTTTTTGTCTGTTTCTGGGGACGGCAGTCTATGCAAAGGAAACAAAGTATGAGGAAAGTCGATTTTTATTCGGAACCTATATCAAGATTACCACATATTCTGAAAATACTGTAAATGCGAAGAAGGCAGTTCAAGCCGCCTTTCAAGAAATTGACAGAATTGACAAGAAGTTTAACAGTAAGACGGAGGGAAGTATCATCTATCGTCTGAATCATGCTTCCAACAAAGAAATTCCTTTGGATCAAGAGGGAAAGTTTTTATTTGAGACCATTCAAAAAGCATATCTTCTCTCTCATAAAAAATATGATATTACGATTTCTCCTCTCTTCAAACTTTGGAATTTTGAGCAGCCTGAAAGAGCAAAGATTCCCGGTAAGATTTCTTTGGAGAAAAGTTTGAAAGAAGTGGACTTTGACAAGGTGATAATACAAGGCAATCGTCTAAAGCTTCTTTCTCCTGTCAAAGAGATTGATACAGGTTCTTTTTTAAAGGGCTATGCTTTGGCAAGAGCGGAGAAAGTTTTACAGGAAAAAGGTCTGAAAAGTGCTTTTATCAGCTCTATTTCAAGTATTGATCTGTTGGGAAGCAAGCCGGGGGGGAAGCCTTGGAGAATTGCTTTGGAAAATCCTGAAAATATAAACGAGATGTTGGGAATTTTGTCTTTAAAAGACAAAGCCTTAGGAGTCTCGGGAGATTATCAGACCTATGTGGAAATTCAGGGAAAGAGATATCATCATATTTTGGATAAGGCAACAGGTTACCCTATTACCGATAAAAAAATGGTGGTTGTTCTTTGCAAAGACGGCTTTGAAGCCGATGTCTATTCGACTGCATTTTTTCTGATGCCGATTTCTGAAGTTTTGGCTTATGCAAATAAAACCGAAGATTTGGAAGTTATGATTGTGGATAAGCAGATGAAATTTCACATGAGTAAAGGCTTTTCACAATATTTCTCAAAAAAATAGCTTGTCATATGAGAGTTTTTACATTATAATAAATAAGTTAAATAAAATGAAAAATGGAGGGAATATCATGGAACAAATGTTTATGTATTTTGGTATCATAGCAGGAATTATTTCATTGATTGCTGCATTCTATTATGCCAAAAAAGTGGAAAGCTATTCAATCAACATTCCTAGAGTGGCAGAAATTACAGAAGCCATTCGAGAGGGAGCTATGGCATTTTTGATGGCGGAATATAAAATTTTAATTTGGTTCGTCATTGCCGTTGCTGTATTGTTAGGAATTGCGATCAGTCCATTCACAGCAGTTGCCTTCGTATTGGGAGCGATTACTTCCGCAATTGCCGGAAATATCGGAATGAGAATTGCTACAAAAGCCAATGGAAGAACAGCGATTGCAGCCAAAGAAGGAGGATTGGCAAAAGCTCTGGATGTTGCTTTCTCCGGGGGAGCTGTTATGGGCTTGTCCGTTGTTGGATTGGGAATTTTAATGTTATCTATCATAATGTTGATATTGACTGGAATGGGAATGGAATTATCCACGGTTGCAGCAGAATTAACAGGATTTGGAATGGGAGCTTCTTCGATTGCTTTGTTTGCAAGAGTAGGAGGAGGAATTTATACGAAAGCCGCAGACGTGGGAGCTGACTTAGTAGGAAAAGTGGAAGCGGGAATTCCGGAAGATGACCCTAGAAACCCTGCAACCATTGCAGATAACGTAGGAGATAACGTAGGAGACGTTGCCGGAATGGGAGCGGACTTATTTGAATCTTATGTAGGCTCTATCATTGCAGCCGTTGCTTTAGGAACGTTTATGGCGGCACAAGAAGCGGGAATGACAGCCATTGGATATATTTTTGCTCCTTTGGTTCTTGCAGGATTAGGAATTATTGCCTCTATCTTGGCATCCTTTACAGTAAAGACAAATGATCCGAATGCCGTGCATCATAAATTGGAAACAGGAACAAGAATTGCAGGTTTATTAACTATTATCGCTTCTTTTGGAGTCATTAAATATTTTGAGTTGCCTCTTGGAGTATTTTGGGCAATTGTAGCCGGATTGGTGGCAGGATTGGTTATTGCATATTTCACGGGATTATATACGGATACTCATACAAAAGCAGTCAACAGAATTTCAGATGCAGCCAGCACAGGGGCAGCAACAGCAATTATTGAAGGATTGGCTGTGGGAATGGAATCTACCGTAGCACCGATTATTATTATTGCGATTGCGATTATCATTGCTTTTCAACAAGGAGGATTGTACGGAATTGCGATTGCAGCGGTGGGAATGTTGGCAACCACAGGAATGGTTGTTGCCGTTGACGCCTATGGACCGGTTGCAGACAATGCTGGAGGAATTGCAGAAATGTCGGAATTGCCACCGGAAGTCAGAGAAACGACGGATAAGTTGGATGCCGTTGGAAACTCAACAGCAGCGGTTGGAAAAGGATTTGCAGTGGGTTCAGCAGCCTTAACCGCTTTGTCTTTATTCGCAACTTACAAACAAACGGTTGACAGTATGACAGATTTTGATTTAGTCATTGATGTAACCAATCCGAAAGTTATCGTAGGATTGTTTATCGGAGGAATGTTGACTTTCTTATTTGCCGCTTTAACGATGACAGCCGTTGGAAAGGCAGCAATTGAAATGGTAGAAGAAGTAAGAAGACAATTCCGAGAAATTCCGGGAATTATGGAAAAGAAAGCAAAACCGGATTACAAGAGATGTGTGGAAATTTCTACGCATTCTTCTTTAAAACAAATGATTTTACCGGGAGTATTGGCAATCGTAGCTCCTGTGGTAGTAGGAGTTTGGTCAGTACAAGCTCTAGGAGGATTGTTGGCCGGAGCCTTGGTAACAGGAATTTTAATGGCAATTATGATGGCAAATGCCGGAGGAGCTTGGGATAACGGAAAGAAACAAATTGAAGCGGGATATAAGGGAGACGGAAAAGGTTCTGACAGACATAAGGCAGCCGTAGTTGGAGATACCGTGGGAGATCCGTTTAAAGATACTTCCGGACCGTCCATGAATATCTTGATTAAATTGATGACTATCGTATCTGTAGTATTGGTACCATTCTTTGTGAAATTTATTTAACAAGGGCACTGACATTCCGAACAGATGGGTGTAGAGAGAAAACAATAAGAAACTTGGAAATGACATCTATGTGAGTAGATGTCATTCTTTTTTTATGAAAATCAAATCATGTTTTCGAAAAGGGAAGAAGAAATTGGCATTTATAGGAACTGGTCTTTTCTTTTTTTTCATGATATAATGGAAAGAAAAACGAGGAAAGAGAGGTGTTTTCTTTGAAGTTATTGCCAATTGGAATTACGGATTTTGCAAAGATTATTCAAAATGAATGCTACTATATAGATAAAACACATCTGGTAATAGAAATTTTACAGAATGGAGCAGAGGTTATTTTATTTACTAGACCTCGTCGTTTTGGAAAAACTCTAAATATGTCAATGTTAAAATATTTTTGGGACATTTCCAACAAAGAAGAAAATAGAAAATTGTTTCAAGGCTTGGAGATTGAAAGTTCTCCCTACATGAAAGAGCAAGGGAAGTATCCTGTGATTTTTCTTTCCTTTAAGGATATGAAGAATGAAACATGGGAAGATTGTCTGGAAAATATAAAACTATTTATTCAAACTCTTTTTTATCAATATCGACATTTACTGCCCGAACTGGACTCTTTTGCAAGGGAAAGATTTTCGAAATGCATTCAAGGAAATTCTAATATTGTTGAGTTAAGATTCTCTTTGAAATTTTTAACAGAACTTCTTTCAGAAAAATATCGAAAAAAAGTAATATTATTGATTGATGAATACGATAGTCCGATTGTATCTGCCTATGAGCATGGATATTATGAGGAAGCGATTTCTTTTTTTCGAACCTTTTACAGTGCCGCTTTGAAAGACAATGAATATTTACATAAGGGAATTATGACAGGAATCTTGCGAGTGGCGAAAGAAGGAATTTTTTCCGGACTGAATAATTTAGCGGTATATAGTATTTTAGATGAAAAATACAGCTCTTCCTTTGGATTGACGGAAGCAGAAGTGGAAAAGGCATTGAAATATTACCAATTGGAATACAATATGGAAAAAGTGAAAGAATGGTATGACGGATATTTGTTTGGAAATACAGAACTCTATAATCCCTGGTCAATTCTAAGCTATATCTCGAATCAAACATTGGAAGCCTATTGGGTCAATACCTCGAATAACTTCTTGGTATATGATGTATTGGAAAAAGCGAATATGGATATTTTTGAGGAATTACAAGCTGTTTTTCAAGGGAAGGAAATTCAAAAGACACTGGATTATTCCTTTAGTTTTCAGGAACTGAAACATCCGCAGGAGATATGGCAGCTATTGGTGCACAGCGGATATTTAAAGACGGAAAAAAATCTGGGAGATCATAAGTATTTGTTAAAAATTCCAAATCAGGAAATATATCATTTTTTTGAAAAGAGTTTTTTGAATCGTTTTTTAGGGGGCGTGGATCATTTTCATACTATGCTTTCTGCCTTGAAGCAAGGAGAGATTGCAATTTTTGAAAAGAAGTTACAGGATATTTTACTTAGGAATGTCAGTTATTATGATGTGGGGCAGGAGGAAAAATACTATCATAATCTGGTTTTGGGGATGATTTTATCTTTATCGAAGGAATATGAAATTCAGTCTAATGTAGAGAGCGGCTATGGAAGATATGATATTGCTCTGGAACCGAGAGAGAGAACAAAGGCAGGTTTTGTATTGGAATGTAAGGTGGCAAAATCGGAAGAAGAATTGGAACGAAAGGCCGAGGAAGCTTTACAACAGATAGAAGAGAAGCAGTATGAGGTTGCATTGAAAGAAAGAGGAATCTCCAAACTTATCAAGTTAGGACTTGCTTTTTGCGGAAAGAGAGTTCTTGTAAAATATTTTTCATAAGAGAAAGAAATCAAATAAATAGAAAATACGGAACTCTTCCTTACTTTTGCTTCTAAAAGAATTATGAAAATTCAGCTTGACAAAACAAACAAAGTTTTATATAATAAATGAAAATATCTAAAAAACAAAAAAATAGTACGAGTGTACTAAAAAAATAACAAGGGGGAAGTGTGCATGAAAAAGTATGTATTGGCTTTGTTCGTAAGTTTAGCTTTTATTGTGTTGGCAGCTTGTGGGAAAAAAGCACCGGAAGAAGCGAGTGCTCCGGAAGCAGTGGCAACAGAAAGTAATGGAAATTATCATATCGGTGTGATTTCAGGAACTGTTTCCCAGTCGGAAGACGGATTACGAGGGGCGGAAGCAGTGGTAAAAGAATACGGTGCTTTGGAAAACGGTGGGCGAGTGGTTCACGTGACCTATCCTGATAACTTTATGCAAGAACAAGAAACCACCATTTCTAAAATTGTTTCTTTAGCGGATGATCCGGAAATGAAAGTTATTGTGATTGCAGAAGCAATTCCGGGAACGGCAGCGGCTTTTAAAGCGATCAAAGAAAAAAGACCCGACATCGTATTAATGGCAAATACACCTCATGAAGATCCGGAATTGATTTCTCAATATGCTGATGTTTCTGTTCACCCGGACAGTGTGGCAAGAGGATATTTGATTGTAAAAGCGGCTCATGATTTAGGAGCAAAGAAATTTATGCATATTTCTTTCCCTAGACACTTAGGATATGAATTGATTGCCAGAAGAAGAGCGATTTTCCAAGAAACTGCAAAGGATTTGGGAATGGAATATATTGAAATGTCAGCTCCGGATCCTGTCAGTGATGTAGGAGTACCGGGAGCACAACAATTTATTTTGGAACAAGTTCCAAACTGGTTGGATAAATATGGAAAAGATGTGGCATTCTTCGCAACAAATGATGCACAAACAGAACCTTTATTGAAGAAGATTGCAGAAATTGGAGGATATTTCATTGAAGCGGATTTACCGTCTCCAACGATGGGGTATCCTGGAGCTTTGGGAGTGCAATTTGCAGATGATGAAAAAGGAGATTGGCCAAAGATTTTGGCAAAAGTGGAAGAGGCCGTGAAAAATGCAGGTGGAGCCGGAAGAATGGGAACTTGGGCTTTCTCTTATAACTTTGCCTCTGTACAAGCCTTGACAGATTTGGCAATCAAGCACTTAGATCAAGGAACGGACTTAAAAGATTTTAACGCTTTGTTGGAATCTTATCAAAAATACACTCCGGGAGCCGGATGGAATGGAAGCAAGTATGTGGATGCCAACGGAGTGGAAAAAGATAATTTCTTTATGTTGTATCAAGATACTTATGTCTTTGGAAAAGGATATTTGCATATGACGGATCAAAAAGTTCCGGAAAAATATTTTGAAATAAAGAAATAGAATAAAAATTAGGGGAAAGTGAACTCCTTTCCCCTTTTCTTTTTTAAAAATGGGGTGAAGGAAACTATGGATGAGATTTTATTGAGAGCAGAAAATTTATCCAAAGCATTTGGAGAAAATACTGTTTTAAAAGATATAAATTTTACCATAAAACCGGGAGAAATTGTCGGTTTAGTCGGGGAGAACGGAGCAGGAAAGTCAACCTTGATGAAGATTATTTTCGGAATGGAAGTGATTCAGGCGACGGGAGGCTATGGAGGAAAATTGGAATTTGAGGGAAAAGAAGTTCATTTTTCCAGTCCTTTTGAAGCCTTAGAAGCGGGAATCGGAATGGTTCATCAGGAATTTTCGTTGATTCCGGGATTTGAGGCGGGAGAAAATATTGTTTTAAACCGAGAATCTACGAAAAAAGGAATCTCCGAGTATTTGTTCGGAGACAGAATTCGAAAAATTAACGAAAAAGAAAATTTGGAAAGAGCCAGAAATGCCATTGAGCAATTGGGAGTGGAACAATTGCGGGCGGAAACTCCTATTTCCGAAATGCCGGTAGCACATAAACAGTTTACGGAAATTGCAAGAGAAATAGAACGGGAAAAAACGAAATTATTGGTTTTGGACGAACCGACAGCGGTGCTTACGGAAGAGGAAGCCAAAGTATTAATTTCCACGATGAAAACATTGTCGGAGAAGGGCATTGCAATTATTTTTATTACTCATAGATTGCAAGAAATTCTCGATGTTTCAGACAAAATTATTGTGCTGAGGGACGGCGTGTTAATCAATACGGTGGAAACCGAGAACACCAATGTAAATCAAATTACGGAGTGGATGATAGGAAGAAAAATGGCCATGACGGAAGATGCGGAACAGGGAAGAAAGCAGGAGGCGGAAGACATCATAGAAATCAAAGATTTATGGGTGGATATGCCGGGAGAAATGGTCAAGAAGTTGAGCCTTACCATCAAAAAAGGAGAAATTCTAGGATTGGGGGGAATGGCAGGACAAGGAAAAATTGGAATTGCCAATGGAGTGATGGGACTCTATGATGCCGGAGGAGAGGTCTTGTATGCCGGAGAGCCATTAGCTTTCAATCAGCCAAAGGAAGTTCTTTCCAAAGGGATTTTCTTTGTTTCTGAAGATAGAAAGGGTGTCGGACTTTTGTTGGAGGATTCCATTGAGAAAAATATTGCCTATCCGGCATTACAAATCAAGCAACAATTTTTGAAAAAGCAATTTGGATTTTTTCAAATGTTGGATGAAAAAGCGGTGACGGAAAATGCCAAGAAATATATTGAAAAATTGGAAATTCGTTGTATTAGCTCGAAACAGTTGGTAAAGGAATTGAGCGGGGGAAATCAACAAAAAGTTTGTTTGGCAAAGGCATTTACTATGGAACCTGAAGTATTATTCGTTTCTGAGCCGACTCGAGGAATTGATATTGGAGCGAAACAGCTGGTGTTGGAAACTTTAAAAGAATATAATCAGGAAAAGGGAACGACGATTATCATTACTTCTTCGGAAATAGAAGAGCTTCGTAGCATTTGCGATAGAATTGCCGTCATCAATGAAGGAAAGGTAGCCGGAATTTTATCTCCAAAAGCGGATATTTTAGAATTTGGTAAGTTAATGATCGGAGCAAAGGAAGGAGGGAAAGAACAATGATAGATTGGAAAAAAATCATAGAAAAGATTGGATGGCCAAGAATGATTATCGGACTTTTCCTACTTTCTACCTATTGTATCGCTCCTTTTGTCGGGATTCCATTGTTTGTAGCTTTCCGAGATACTTTTACTCGTTTTGGAATGAATGCAATTCTGGTTTTATCTTTGATGCCTATGATTGAGGCGGGAGCAGGGCTTAACTTTGGAATGCCTTTGGGAATTGAAGCGGGACTGCTGGGAGCTTTGATCAGTATTCAATTAGGTTTGGAGGGAGGACTTGGATTTTTTGCAGCTATTCTGCTTGCCATTCCTTTTGCCATTCTGTTCGGTTGGGTGTATGGATTCATTTTAAACCGAGTCAAAGGGGGAGAAATGATGATTGCCACTTATATCGGATTCTCTATGGTATCTTTCATGTGTATGATGTTTTTGTTACTTCCTTTTACCAAGGCGGACATGATTTGGGCCTACGGTGGAGAAGGACTGAGAACGACAATCAGTGTGGAACGATACTGGCAGAAGATTTTAGATGACTTGATTGGAATTCATTGGGAACTTCTTCCTGTGGGAGAAATTCTGGTATTTGCTGTCGTTGCCTTTGGAATGTGGATTTTCTTCCGAACAAGGACCGGATTATCCATGAGTGCAGTCGGAAAAAATGCAAAGTTTGCACAGGCGACCGGAGTGGACATCAATCGAATCCGAATTCAAGCGGTTATCATTTCCACTGTTTTAGCGGCAGTCGGAATCATCATTTATCAACAAAGTTTCGGATTTATTCAATTGTATTTAGCACCGTTTTACATGGCTTTTCCGGCAATTGCCGCTATTTTAATCGGAGGGGCTTCTGTCAACAGGGTTACGGTTTGGCATGTATTGATTGGAACTTTTTTATTTCAAGGAATTTTGACGATGACACCGACAGTCGTGAATGCCGTAATTCAAACGGATATGTCGGAAACGATTCGGATCATCGTGTCCAACGGTATGATTTTATATGCATTAACAAGAAAGGGAGGGGGAAGTCATGCAAAATAAGTGGAAAAATCAACTTATCAACAATAGTGTTCCAATTCTGATGTTCGTGTTGGTCTTGTTTGCCTTCCCTCTATCGGGCTTAAGTCTTTCTTATATTGCAAATGAAATGCTTTTAAGAATGTCAAGAAATTTGTTCTTGGTCCTTTCCCTATTGATTCCTATTATTGCGGGAATGGGACTGAATTTTGGAATTGTTCTGGGAGCGATGGGAGGACAATTGGCTCTTATTTTTGTGTCTGACTGGCACATTGTGGGAGTGCAGGGAGTGCTTTTGGCAATGATTTTATCAATTCCTTTCTCTATGGTATTGGGATACATTGGAGGCTCCGTATTAAATAGAGCCAAAGGAAGAGAAATGATTACTTCAATGATTTTAGGATATTTTATCAATGGGGTATACCAACTGTTGGTTTTGTATGCCATGGGAGTTGTCATTCCCTTGACGGATTCCAAAATTTTATTATCCAGTGGAAGAGGGGTACGAAATACCATTGACTTGGGGAAGTTGAATGCAGCCTTGGATAAATTTATTTCTTTTAAGCTGCTGAATATGGAAATTCCTGTTGTTACCATTTTATTTATCCTAGCTTTATGTATCTTTATTATGTGGTTCCGAAGTACAAAATTGGGGCAAGACATGAGAGCCATTGGACAGGATATGGAAGTGGCTCGTTCTTCCGGAATTGAAGTGGATAAGACAAGAATCATTGCTATTATGATTTCGACAGTATTGGCGGGAATCGGGCAAGTGATTTATTTACAAAATATAGGAACGATGAATACCTATAACAGTCATGAACAAATCGGAATGTTTTCCATTGCCGCATTGTTGATTGGGGGAGCTTCTGTTGCAAAAGCAAGCATACCGAATGCTTTAGGAGGAGTGGTCTTATTTCACTTGATGTTCGTACTGGCTCCGAGAGCAGGAAAGGAATTGATGGGTTCCGCACAAATTGGAGAATATTTCAGAGTGTTTGTATCCTATGGAATTATTGCTTTGGTACTTATCATGTATGAATGGAGAGCTCAAAAAGAAAAAGAAGCGGAACGAGAACGATTGATACAGGAACAATTGAAGTAGGAGGGAAGTATGGCAACTCAAAATAAAGTGAGAAATTGGGGAATCATTAGTGTTCTTTTCCTTGCCGTTATTTACGTTCTGGTGTTGACAGGAAAAGAGCACAGTATTATTTTAAACAATAAAGAGGGACTTTCCGGCTTGCGTTACAGTATTGACGGAGAAAATTATCAGGAGATGGGAACGAAAAAAATTCAAAGATATGTACAGGGAAGCTCCCATACCATTTATTTAAAGAAGGCGAGCGGTGAAGTCATGGAAAAAGATTTTAAACTATCCTTTCACGATGAGGATGTGGAAATCAATATTCCGAATATGATGTCGGAATTTGTGAAAAAATAAAAAGAAACTGCACCCATAATCTTGGACACAAGATGGAAGGTGCAGTTTTTTTATTCTTTAGGAAATTATAAATGGAAAGAAGGAGTAAAATGTTTAAAAAAAATGTAGAGTTGAAGAAGGAAAAAGATGAAAAAAAAGAAAAAATATTTTTTTGCACGCGAAAAAACCTAATGAAATATTAGGTTTTGGAAAGATATGAGATGTGAATTTTTCTTCCATACCAGCGTACCGTGATGTAAAGTTCTTTTTTCCTCATGGGGATATGGCAATTTGGGCATAGGAAAGGATGTATTTGAAAATTTTCTAGCATGGAGTTGACATAAAAGGAAAAAGGATTCTTCTTTTTCTTTTTTTGTAAGAATGCCATATGTATTTTTAAAGTATCTGATTTTCTACGCGCATAAAAACCAAAACGAGAAATCATTTTAAAATGTTTTGGGGGAAGATGAATCAATACTTGTTGAATAAATTTTTCTCGAGACATGGTGATATATGTTTTTTTTTTGTGATTTGCCAAATCATGAAAAAAGAAAGTTACTTCTTTTTCTGTAACATTCACGATTTTGTAATCAGCGATCGGAGCACGCGCAAGATATCTACCTAGATATTTCAAGAGTCCTTCCGCAGAATTGACTTCTTGTCTTCCCACCGAGAAAAAAAGTCGTGCATTTTCTTTGTAGAGTTTATTGGCTACTTGTTTTGCTTTTTCTTTCCAGATGGGATCTTGATAATTTCCGGATTGAATGAGTTGTAAGACGATAAATTTCCATTGATTCGCAATGACATCTACATGAAAATAGTCTAATTTTTTCCATACAAAACGTTTATTAAATCCTCCCAAAGAAATGAGTGCATGCACATGAGGATTCCATTTTAAGTCTCTGCCAAAGGTATGAATTACAGTTATGAGTCCATAGTGTACAATATCAGATTCTGTAAAATAGTTTTTGGAATATTTCCCAATTTTCTTTTTTCTTTTTCGTTTTTTATGAGTATTCTGAAACTGATAATCAAAGATTTGTTTGATTCCTAAAGTAAGTTTGTGTAGTAAAGAACGATCTAAGCAAAAAAAAGGTCTACATTCCTTAGGAATTGTGAAGAGTAGATGTCTATGAGGAACATTTAGAAGTTCATTTGTTATTTTTTGTGCCCAGACTTTAGAATATTTATATCCACAGGTAGGACAAAGTCTAGTTTTACAAGTAATTGGGAATTTATGAGTAAGCCCACATTGAGGACAAGCAAAAGAGACGAAAGCTTTTTGATAATCAGCACAAAGTAAAAAAGCATTGAAAGATTTTATGAGGTGGAGAAAATGCGCAGGAGAAAAAAAAGGTTGGATATTTTGTAAAATATGTGGTAAATTAGAGGTAAGGAATAGGTCTTTTAACATAGGATCGCCTTCTTTCTGTAAATTTAGGTGTGGTAACTTTATTTTACAGAAAAAATCAGCCGATTGGAAGAGATTTTTTAAATCTCCAATCGGCTTTTTTTATGGCAAAGTTTTCTGATTTTTGAGCATGGGGATCTCTTATTAAGATTGTATTCTATCTGTTAAGAAATAGGAGAATAAGGAGGGAAAGTATGGAAATCAGGGGTTTTTGTTCAATAGAGAGGGTAGCAATTTGCTTTTTTTTAGAAAATGTGTTATAATGTAGCAACTAATTTTGATGGGAGTAAATATATGAAGAAATTTGTAATCTTATTGCTTCTTTCTATTGTTTCGTTTACTTTTTTATGCCAAAATATGATGGCGGATACAAAGTTGGCATCTATTACTCAGGCAAAAGATTTTTCAAAAACAACGAAAAATAGAAAACAAGTATTTATCAATACCTTAGTTCCTATTATTGATGAAATTAAAGGGAATATTAAGAGTGATAAGGAGAGAGTGGAAGAAATTTTAAAAAAAGAAGAATATTTGAGAACCGAATCTGACAAAGAACTTTTAGAAGTCAATTATGCGAAATATAAGGTAAGTAGCAGAACACCACAAGAGTTGTTAAAGAAAATGGTACTGCCTCCAACTTCCCTTATTATTGCACAGGCTTCTGTCGAAAGTGGTTGGGGGAGCTCTAAATTGGCACAATTAACCAATAACTTATTTGGGATGACCTCTCTTTCCAAATCAGATGAGAATTCCGTTAAAATGGGAAATATGAGGTATAAAAAATATGCAGGAATTTATGAATCCATTGAGGACTATATTTTAACAATTTCCAGACACAATGCCTATAAGAGTTTACGAGGGGGAATTCGAAGAGGAGAGGATTCCGTAGGATTGGTAAAACACTTGGGAAGTTACTCGGAATTGGGAAACAAATACAGTTCCTATGTTGCAAAAGTGATTCAAAGCAATTCTTTGCAAAAACATGATACGGATGTATAGTCAAATATAGAAAAATAGAAGAATTTAGAGTAAGAAAAAGTAGGGATTCTGTTACAGAATTCCTATTTTTTTCTTTAGGAAATTATAAATTGAAAGAAGGAGTAAAATGTTTCAAAAAATTTAGTGTCAAACATTCAGAAGTTCATTTGAGATTTTTTAGAATCGCCAATCAGCTTTTTTATATCCGAATAAAAAAGTGTTTAAAACATAAAAAATATTTGATTTTGAAAGAAAAAAAGAATATAATATTAAAAAAACTTAATAAAACAAATTTTAATGTAGGAATACAAGAGAAGAAGTATGGAAAAGATAGGAATATTTCTTTTTTTAGTCATTTCTGTTTTAGTTTTTAAATTTAAAAAATAGGAAATTTAAATTAAGTGTTTATAAGATGGAGAAAATCAAAAATTTAACAGTCCCTATGATAAAAAATAATAAGGGAGGAAATAAAATGAGAAATCGATTTTTAAAAAAAGCTATAGCGATACTATTCTTAATCATTCATATGACTGAACTATTTGCAAGCAATCTAATTGTAGACCCAAATGCAAACCACAATACAAAACTTGATAAATCTAATACAGGAGTGCCAATAGTAAATGTATCCACTCCTAATCATCGTGGAATAAGTGTAAATGAATTCTTGGAATATAACATAGGCAAAGAAGGGCAGGTTTTAAATAATGCGGATAATGTTGGAAGATCTCATCTCGCAGGTCTCATTCATGCCAATCCTAACTTAGCACCTAATCAAGCAGCTAATTTAATTGTCCTACAAGTGAATGGTTCCAATCGTTCTCAAATAGAAGGATATTTAGAAGCGCTAAGTAGAGAGAAAGTAGATGTCATTCTAAGTAATGAAAATGGGCTATATATCAACAATGGTGGAACTATCAATATTAAAAACTTCACTACTACTACAGGGAAAGTTAGTCTAAAAGATGGAGATATTGTTGGAATCGATGTGGAAACAGGAAGGATTGCGATAGGTCCTAAAGGTTTGGATGTTAGCAATGCCAATTATGTAGAATTCCTTTCTAAAACTTTAGAACTTGCTGGGAATTTAGTTGCCAATGCAGAGGTAAAAGTTATTACAGGTTCGAATAAGATTGATAAAGATGGGAATATAAAAAAAATTGAGTCAAGTACTCCTGTAGGGGTGGCAATCGATGCTTCTCAACTTGGAGGGATGTATGCAGGTCAAATCAAAATAATAAGCACAGAGAAAGGAGCCGGAGTCAATTCGGATGCTTTTATTGTGTCTAAAAATAAGAGATTAGAAATCACGGCGGATGGAAAAATAAAGGTAAATAAGGTACAAGGGAAAGGAATCGAGATTCAAGGAAAGGAATATGAACAAACAGGACTTGCGCAATCTGACTTGGATATTAACATAAAGGCTGATAGTATAAAGCTTCATGGGGATGGTACTCAAGCCGAGAAAAAAATAAACTTAGATGGAAATGTAGAGAATAACTCTGCTATATACACAAAAGAAACTCTATACACTAAGGATTTGAAAAATACTAGCGAGATACAAGTAAAAAAAGAGATACAAATAGATGGTAAATTAGTAAGTAGTGGAAACATCCAAGCAAATGATAAAATATCAGTTGCTTCAAATGTAGATAATACAGGCGATATTTCAACTAATTCAACTTTCACTGCTAAACATGTGAAAACTACAAAAAAATTATTAGCAAAGGACTCTATTCATGTTAGTCATTTAGAAAACGAAGGGGAATTAGCAACAAATAGTAGTTTAACAATAAATGAAAAGCTAGAAAACAAAGGAAATATTCAAGCAAATGATAAAATAACAGTTGTTTCATCAGTAAAAAATTCAGGAAAAATATTATCAAATTCAACATTTACAGCAAAAGATACAAAAAATACCAACTCATTAGTCGCAGCTAGTGATATAGCTGTTAGGAATCTAGATAATTCAGGAACTTTCGTTTCAAATAAAAAATTAACTGTCGATGGGAATTTAAAAAATGAAAAATTAGTTCAAGCGAAAGAAAATATAACTGTTTCTAAAAATGTAGACAACACAGGAGAGATTCTAACAAACTCAAACTTTAGCGCAAAGAATGTGAAAACTACTAAGAAATTAATCGCTTTAGGAGATGTCTCAACATCAAATTTCATAAATAACGGAGATTTAGCAACTCAAGGCAATTTAAAAGTAGATGGAAGTTTAAATAATAGTAAAAACATCCAAGTGGCAAAAGATATAGAAATTTCTTCCTCTGTTAATAATACAGGCGATATTTTAACTGATGGAAAATTTACATCAAAAGATGTGAAAAACACTAAAAGTTTAATAGCAAAAGATAAAATAGAGATAGGAAACTTAGAAAATAATGCTTTCATTGCTACTGATAGTAGTTTAAACGTTAAGGGGACGCTAACAAATACGAAAGACATTAAAGTTAATAAAGAAATAAATGTAGCTTTCTCTACGAATAACAGTGGAGAAATAGTAACTAACGCCTCTTTTAGTGCTCAAGATACAGTGAATACTAATAAATTAATTGCAGTAGATAAAATAACAGTTAAAAATCTAACAAATGATGGAGATCTTACAACTAACAACACTTTAACAGTTGATGGAACTTTAAAAAATACTAAAAATATTCAGGCTAACAATAAAATATTAATTTCTTCTTCAGCTGACAATAGTGGAAATATTTTAACTAATTCTAGTTTCATTGCAAAAGATACAAAAAATACTAAGAAAATCATAGCAAAAGATAATATTAAAACAGGAAGCTTAGAAAATACAGATATTGTTGCTACCGATGCTAGTTTAAAAGTAGCTGGAAATTTAAATAACAGTGGAAATATAAGTGCTATAAAAGAAATTACAATAGAGGAAAATGCTAAGAATACTGGTAGTATTTTGACTAATTCATCTTTTCGCGCAAAGGATACGAAAACTACGAATAAACTTGTTGCAATGGGAGAAATTAACACAAAAAATCTTGTAAACGAAGGAGAGTTGGCAACAAAAGGGAAATTAAATGTAGCTGGAAGTTTAACCAATAAGAAAAACATTCAAGCTGTTGATCATATAACTGTTAACTCAAAGGTACAAAATGACGGAACTATAGTAACAGATGCTAACTTCTCATCCAAAGATATCGTGAATACAAAAACTTTCATGGCAAGAGAAAATATAAGCTCAGGAACACTAGATAACTCTGGTGTATTTAGTGCTGGCAAAGATTTAATAGTGAAAGGCTCTGTAAATAATTCTAAAACAATAGAAGCCACAAATATAGATATAATTGGAGAGAATTTAGTAAATAGCTCAAGTATAAAGGCTGATAATATCTTAGCAACTGTAAAAACAACGAAAAATGATGGTGATATACTAGCGCTTAAAGATATTACACTCAATACGAAAAAGTTAGATAATACAAAAAAGATCGCTGCCCTACAAAATATTACAGCGAATAACACTGCTCTTACAAACTCTGGAGAAATTATATCCAATAATAAAATAGAACTAAATAATTCTAATATATCAAATACAAATAAAATTCTATCTAACACTATTGACATGAAAAATACATCTAATTTCAATAATACAGGAACTATAAGTGGAACGGATGTAACATTAACAAGTGTAAATGATATTCATTTAATTGCTAATTTACATGGAGAAAATAGCCTTATCATAGAAGGAAAAAATATAGTAAATGACGGAAAAACAACAGGGAAACATTTAATTTCTATGAAATCTAATGACTTCACTAACAAAAAAGAACTATCCAGCAAAGAGTTAAAAATAGATGCTAGTGGAGATATAGTAAATGAAAATAGTATTAGCGCAAACGATTTACATATGAATGCTAAAAATCTAACGAATCATGATCTAATAGCAGCTGAAAACAATGCCAATATAAATGTTAAAAACAAAGTTACAAATACAGAAAATAGCTCTATATATGCAGGGAATAAATTAAATATTCAAGCTAGTGAGCTCTTCAATGATTCCGCTGAAATTTTAGGAACAGATGTAAAACTGGAAGCTAATCAGATTACAAACCACATAGGAACTCTTCAAGCCTTGAATACTATGCATATAAAGGCAGGAAAATTTGAAAATATAGGGAAGGTTGAAGATCTAGATAGATATGAGAGTTACTATGAAACTTGGGATGGACAAAGAATAGAAGCTAATCAGATTGAAGATTGGAAAGTACATTTTTCAAAAAGTTCCTCAAAAAGAAGTAATGGAAGCGCAGGAAAGACAATCAGAAGAAGGCAAAGAGAAGCATATCATGAAATCTCTGAAAAAATGAAAAATGACAAGTACGCTTCTTTGCTATTTCCAACATATGACAAATTAATGAGAGGGTATTTAGGGGATAGAGGAGAATATACAGAAAAAACGGGTAGCGCAAGAATACAAACCGTTCCATTACAAGAAAAATTAAGAAGTTTAGGGAAAACAACTCATGCGAAAGTCCTTGCAGGAAACAATATCCTAATAGAAAAAAAGAGTGATTCTAATAATGAAGTTATGAATAAGGATGGAATACTATCAGCAGGAAATACCATAAAAATAGATGCCAATCAAGTACAAAATCTTGTATCCGTCGGAGATGAAAAAATAAAAGTAAAAACCGGGGAAGAAAGTATGTACATCAAATTGGAACGTACTGGAAAAAAACCTAGGAAAAAAGTCAAAATGGAAGTTAGCTATGATAGAGATTTTGCAAATGACTACATTACGAAAAAAATTCCAAAATTAGATGAAAAGGGAAGACAAGTCTATCAGAAAAAATTTGGTGGAAGAAAAAAACCTGTATATGAATATGTAACAGAATATGTGGGAAGATATGCCTATGTAACAGGGCAACCAAGTGTAATAGAGGGAAAAAATGTAGTGATAGACAATGCTAGCCTTGTTAGACAAGGGATAGAGGAAGCTAATGGATCCCTTAAATCTGGAAAAGATGTAAATATCCAAAATTTTACAAGCAAGAACTTTCATACAGGTCTTTCTAATGGAAATCAAGAACTTCACTTTAATTTATCTAGAACAAATATCCCTACAATAAATTTGAGTAAGCCACTAGAGAATATGGGAAATCATTTAGCTACTGTTGATAATCCTGTCGCTAATTTAGAAAATAACCTAGAATTTAATAATCCGTTACATAATTATGAGAATACGGAAATATATAATAATTTAAGCTCATTAAACGATATATTAAAAAGTGGAAAAATTGATACAGTTCCAAACCTTCCGAGTTCTTTATTTATTCAAAATTTAGAGCCTACTGGAAAATATGTTATGGAAACTAGATTAAAGCACATTGCGCTTAGCAATTATTATGGAAGTGACTATTTCTTAAAAAGAATAGGCTATGAAGAAACATGGGATCGAGTAAAAAGATTAGGGGATGCTTTCTATGAAAACCAATTCATAGAAAGAACTGTAGTAGAAAAATTAGGAACAAGATTCTTAAATGGGAAAGCAATATCCATGAAAGAATTCATCGATAATGCAAGCACTGAAGCAACAAAATTAAATCTTACCATTGGAAAAGCTCTAACAAAAGAACAAATATCAAAACTTGATAAGGATATTGTTTGGTACGAATATCAAGAGGTAAGTGGTATAAAAGTACTTGCGCCTAAAGTGTATCTATCTAAAAATACTCTTGCTAATATAAAGGCAGATGGAAGAAGCAGAATTGAAGGAACAGAACTAACTTCTATAAAGACGAAAACACTTGATAATACTGCCCTTATTGGAAAGAAAGGAACAACATATCTAGAAGCAGATCACATAGTAAATAGAAGTATCGGTAACCAAATAGCAGAAATAAGGGGAGAGAAAACCAGCTTAGTTGCTGATAGTGATATCTTTAATATTGGCTCTAACATATCTGCGACAGAAGAACTTAATGTAATTGCTAAAAATGGAGATATATTAAATAGAAGCACAGTAACAGAAACTAATCGCAATTACAGAGATTTAAACAGAACAAGACATAGTGAGCTAGAAAAGATAGCAGAAATTTCATCAGGAAAAAAACTTAATATTATTGCAGATAACTATACAAGTATCGCAGGAAAAACAAGCGCAAAAGATTTAAATATAGCTGTAAAAGAAGATGTCAATATTTCCTCCCAAAAACTAAGTGGAGAGCAAAAGTTTGGAAAAGATGGAAATAATTTTAATTCTTATGCTTTTGAATCAAATATAGGGTCAAATGTAAATGCAGAAAATTTAAATATAAGCGCTAAGAATATGAATATTAAAGGTTCTGCAGTTGTTGCAAAGAATGCTAACTTAGCTGTAGATAAAGTAAATATAGATTCCAATGTAGATAAGATCAATACCGAAAACAGATCAAAGACAAAAGACCTTTTAAAATCTCATTCTAAAACAGAAATACAACATAGTGAAAATAACGTTGCGGGTACTCTATATGTAGAAAATAGAGGAGTAATAAACGGCGATGTAAATGTCGTAGGAAGTAATTTAGTACTAGGCGATAAAAGTTTTATTGGAGGAAAATTAACTACGGATTCCACAGAACTTCATAGTAGATATTCACTGGAAGAAAAGAAAAAAGGATTCAGTGGAAGTATAGGAAGTGGAGGATTTTCTATTGGTTATGGAAAATCAGAAGGTAAGTTAAAAGAAAAAGATGTAACGAATGCAAAATCTAATTTAGTATTAGGAGATGGCACAGTACTCAATCAAGGCGCAGAAATCACAGCAACAAACTTAATACATGGACAAATAAGTATAAATCATGGAGATGTTACCTATGGTGCAAGAAAAGATATTCATGATGTAGAAAGCTCAACAAAGAGTAGTGGAATCAATCTATCAGTAAGAATAAAATCCCCTGCACTGGATAGAGCAAAACAAGGAATAGATTCCTGGAAACAAATGCAATCAGGAGATATCCTTGGAGGAATCGCCTCATCAACGAATACTGTTACAGGAGTAGTTCGTGGACTTGCTTCCAATCAAGGAACAAAACTTCCAATCAGTGCTGTTAATACAGATAATACTGTTGGAAAAGATAATGCAAAAGCTGCACAAGCAATGAATCATTTCTATGCAAATGTGGGAGTTAATTTAGGTTTCAATAAATCAAGTTCAAATACGAAATCACATCATGAAGGCGCAGTAGTAACAACTATACAAGGAAAAGATGAAAATTCAAGTATCACCTACAACCATGTAAAAAATATTGACTATGTTGGGACACAAGCACAAAATACGAAATTGATCTATAATAATGTAGAAAATATGAATAAAAGTGCAGTTGCATTAAATAACTCCTATTCATCTAGTAGTAAAAGTAGTGGAGTATCCACAGGAGTTACGATTGGCTATGGAGATGGAGTACAAACAGAAGCCAATGCAATCAGTATTTCCGCTTCAAAATCGAAGAGGAATAGCAATGGAACTACTTACCAAAATGGTAGATTTGTCAATGTCAATGAAGTACATAACAATACCAAGAATATGATGTTATCAGGCTTTCATCAAGAAGGGGGAAGCGTTACAGGAAAGATAGAAAACCTTACGATGGAAAGTAAACAAAATACCTCTACCACAACAGGAAGCACAAAAGGAGGAAGCCTAAGTATTTCCCCAACCGGAGTACCATCAGGAAGTGTAAAGGATTCTAAAACAAAGGGAGAAAGAAAAGTGGTAGACACTCCTACTACATTTTTAATAGGAGATGGAAGTCATGTAAAAGTAGGAAAGGTAGAAAATACAGCAGGGGCAATAGGCACAATCGGAAGTGGAAAACTATCTATGGATGAGTATATAGGACATAATCTAGAAAATGTAGAGAAATCAAAAACCAAAGGTGGCTCAGTAGGAATATCTACCACAGGAATCAGTAGCATAGGGTTAGAGTATTCTGATAGAAAACAAGAAGGAATCACCAAAAATACCGTCATAGGCAATGTAGAAATAGGGAAATCTTCCGGAGAGGAAATCCATAAAGATTTAGCTTCCATGACAGAAATTACAAAGGATAGAAAGTTTGAAACCAATATCCATGTGGAAGCGCAAACCATAAATTATGTCAAAAATCCTGAAAAGTGGAAAGAAGATATTACAAAGGCTAAAAATGAAATCCATGATATTTACCATACAGTAGATAGTACAGTAAATCCAAAAGGAAAAGAAAGTAGAAATGTATTCGAACAACTTGGAGAAGTAAGACAAGCAAGAACAATCCATAATGTAATAGCTTCAAGATTAGAAATAGCAGAAAAGAAAGAAGATATCGCAAAAGCTTTTGAAGGAGTCTCCAAAGATTTAGGCTATTCGGTAAAAGTAATCTATACAGACCCAAGAAACTCACCACAATTAATTGGAATTGATCAAGATGGAAATAGGTATGTAAAAGATGGAACAGCCTATGTAGATGAGAAAACAGGAATCCATCATATTCTAATCAATAGCAAATCGGAAGGAAATAAGACAAAGGCAGGCTTAATAGGCACCATAGCAGAAGAGCAAAGCCATATTATAGGAAAGATAGAGGGAAGACAAAAGAAAGTTCCTGATGGAAGTGAAAAAGGTTTAGAGAATTTAGGAAGACCCACAAATGCTTTCTTTCAAGAGCAATATCGTAAGAATAATCAAGCCATAGAAGTAGTCAGTGATGGCAGAGATTATTCTAATGTTGATTTTGGAGAACATGTTGGGGATCATCCAGGGGCACTTGTCTTTTCCAATCCTTATACGGCAATGACGGCTGGAATTGCTATCGCAGGATATGCCCTATTACCGGAAGAACAAAAAGAAGCAATCAATGATGCTGTCATAACTACTTATGAAGAAATAAAAGAGAGAATAAAGGAGATAGGAAATCATACCAAAATTTCTTATGCAGTAGTAAAATCAATGCTAGAACAAGAATTGCAAGAAAAAGGGATTACGGCAAGTGTAACAGTAGATACCAATAAAGAAAATGGAAACATTATGTATACAGTATCTCCAATTCCGGAAGATATGAAATTGCCTAGGGTATTGCCATTACCATTGCCAGAGGTTAAACAACCTGATATTGAATCCATTCCCTTAAATCAAAATATGGAAGAAACACTTTCCGAAAAGAAAGAAGAAGGAGAAAAAGCGAGAAGAGAACAAGAAAGATTAAAGGAAATGGGTAGAAATAGAGGAATTCCTATACCAGATGAAAAATCTGTTACTATATTTACTATTAGTACAGAAGAAGCTAAAGAAATATACAAAGATGTACAAGGAAAAAATAAAGTAGTAAATTTGCCAAAAAATTTAACTAAGGAGCAAATAGAAAATAAAAAAAATAAAGCAAATTCAAAAATATTAGATGAACAATTAAAAAAATCTAATATACCAAAGCCTGATTATGATTGTGCAGCTCATCATTTAGTTTCTGATAAAACTATGCCTAATGCAACTAAGGCTTTAAATAAATATGGAATAGATATAAATTCAGCAACAAATGGAGTTTATTTACCAACATCTAAAGCAAATAGTAGTAAAATTACAACAGAAGCTGTTCATTCTGGACCGAATGGTAAAGAATACAAGGAAACTTTAGAAACATCTATACCAAGAATTGTAAAAAATATGGAAAACATACGAGCTTCCCATAGTGAAATACAAGTAGCAATAGAAAATGAATTAAATAATGTAAGGGTTAAACTACTGACAGGAGAATTAAAAATAAATAATGCAAAATTAAAAGAAAAAACAGAAAAGGGGAAGAAATAAAATGAAAATATATGAAATAGGATTTGATTATGTTAATTATGATGTAATGTTTACTTTTAAAATAAATAAAGATGCTTCTTTTTTCTTTTCAAAAGAAGAATTAGATAGATATTTTAAAAAAGATAGATTTTATGAAGAAGCAAATTTGAAAAGATATGTAGAAGGAGAAGTAAAAATATTAGATGTAACATTATTAGATATATATAAAGATAAATATGGCACATATGAGGGATTGGAAAAATATGTAGAATTAATACCTGATGGTAAAAAATCTGATATTAAAGATATCATATATCTTCCTGGATTTGGAATCAAAGTGATATTGTCAAAAAAAGCAAAAGAATATATAGAGAAAAAATATTCAGGGAAACTAGAGTATTTGAAAGTAAACTATGATAACAAAGATTTTTATATTGTGACAGATATAAAAGATGTTGAATATTGTTATGATTTAAAACTACCTCCCAATATAATAGATGTTTATGATTTCTCAAAAGTGAGTGGTAAAAATGATATTTTTAAAATAGGTGCTATTGGAAGAAAAGACTATTTTTTAGAACAATTTTTTTGTATAGAAAATTTTAAAAATTATATTGAAAAAAGTGATTTAAAAGGTTACAAATTTAAAGAAATGAAGGATATAAATGATTTCGATATTTCTAAAGAGGAGAAAAAAGAAGAAATCCAATTTCCAGAAATAGAAGATGAAGGGTATTATAAAAGTGGAAAATTAAAATATACAGGAACTTTATGGAAAGGCTTTAGAATAAAAAGGTGGAAATCTTGGCATGAGAATGGAAATTTAGAATCTGATGGAGAATTTAGTAAGAAAGGTGAAGAAGAGGGAGAGTGGAAATATTATCATAAAAATGGAAAAATAAGAAATATTGCTAATTATAAAAATGGAAAGTTAGTAGGGCTTGTTAAAAATTTTAATGAAGATGGCAAATTGTATTCAACGACATATTATGAAAAAGACTCTAACTTAACAAAATGGCAATTTTTCTATGAAGATGAGAAAAGCATTGAAAAAGAAGGAAAGGCTTATGATATGGGATATGAAGTAGAGAAGAGATGGGAAATAATAGGGGAATGGAAATATTATAAGAAAGATGGGGAACTTGAAAAGATAGAAACTTATGAAAATGGGGAAATAGTTAAAGTGGAAGAATTTCAATAGAAACTTGAAAGTGAAAATATACTACAATATAAGTAGTCTGAAATTTTTTTAGGCTACTTATTTTCTAAATCTCCGTACATTACGAATGTTGTAGCTAAAAATGAAATCCATGATATTTACCATACAGTAGATAGTACAGTAAATCCAAAAGGAAAAGAAAGTAGAAATGTATTTGAACAACTTGGAGAAATAAGACAAGCAAGAACAATCCATAATGTAATAAGTTCAAGATTAGAAGTAGCAGAAAAGAAAGAAGATATCGCAAAAGCTTTTGAAGGAGTCTCCAAAGATTTAGGCTATTCGGTAAAAGTAATCTATACAGACCCAAGGAACTCCCCACAATTAATTGGAATTGATAAAGATGGAAATAGGTATGTAAAAGATGGAACAGCCTATGTAGATGAGAAAACAGGAATCCATCATATTCTAATCAATAGCAAATCGGAAGAAAATAAGACAAAGGCAGGCTTAATGGAAAAGCGGAAGATGTTTTAACAAGAAGAGCAAAAGCAGAAACCAATGCTAAATCTTTCATAGATAGTTCTGTGGGTGCTATAGTAAGTACAGCGCTTCCAAATAAAATAGGTGGAGGAAGCATAAAAACACCTCTTCCAGAAACAGCACAAGTAGCAGTAGCAACAGGGGAAGGGGTTGCAACGACAGGTGGTGCTGTAAGTTTCACAATACCTGCACTGAAAACAGGAGGAGCGAAAGTAGCATTAATTGCGAGTGGAGTAGGAAATAGCTCAGCTCTGATAAAACTAAATAGAGAAAAAAGTTCAGTAAGACCTGATGATACCGTAATTATTAAAACAGAAACAAAGAATGGAGTTGTAACAAGCAGAGAAAGTTATGAAGTAAAAAATTATAAAATAGAAAACTATAATAATATGACTTCAAAAATTGGAGAACAAGCTAAAATAAGGGTTGATGAACTTCCAAAAGGAACAGTTCAAAAGGTTGTTATAGATGCAAGAGGACAAAAATTAACAACAGAAATAAAAACTAAAACAATTGATGATATTGTTAAAAAATCAAATGGAATCATAAAGCCAGAACATATATATTTTATAAAATAGGGAGGATATCAAATGGAAGAATTAACAACAAAGGAATTTCATGAAATTTATAAAAAATATTTTAAAGAATATTTCGACAAGCCATTAAAAAAAGATGGATATTATAAAAAGGGAAGTATTACATTTTATAAAGTAAATAAATTAATGATGATTGAAACAATAAATTTTCAAAGACATTATGATAGAGTAACCGTTAATTTTGGAGTATCACCATTATGGTGTGGCGCATTAAAAGGAGCTATGAGTATAGGAGGAAGAATTAACGTATTTTCAAAAGAGAAATCTCATTGGAGATATCAATGGTGGGATTTAAGAAATGAAGAGGAAATAAAAAATAGTATGGCAGAAATACTGGAATTAATTCAAACTGGTTTATACAAATGGTTTAAAGAAAAAGAAGAGGAAGAAAACATAATAGAAAGTCTGAAAGAAGCATATTTTGATAAGATACATGAATATATGTTTTTAGCAACAGCTATGGCAAAGTTTAAAAGATATGATGAAATATTACCCTATATTGAAAAAGTGAAAGAAGAATATAAAGAAGGATATTCGAAAGAAGAAAGAGATAGAATAAAATGGTTGAAAGAACTTTTTAAGGAAGTATTGTTGCTTGAGGAAAAAGTGAAAGAAGGTCATGAAGCAATAGATGACTATATAGTCAAAAGAGAGAGGCAATCTCTGATGGAATTAGGATTAGAAAAATTGATCAAAGATTAGATTTTAAGCAATATTCTTTATGAAGGAGTTTGATTTAAAAACTTTTGGAGGAAAAGAGTGGAAGGAATGGCTCTATCGCTGGTATCTGAAGGTAGAAAACTTGGAGAGGTGGGAAGAAGAAGGTTTCTACATTTAGAAAAGAAATATTAAGATAAGAAAAGGGTCTGTTTTTATAGAAAAGCAGACCCGAAATACATCTAGCATAACAGGAGGATGTCTAAGTATTTCTCTAACCGGAATACCTTCAGGAAGTGTAAAGGTTAGCCCCGACATATTAAAAGCTATGAGAGGAAACAGAGGAGAAATCAGTGATTATACTTCCAAGCCGAATTATTTTATGAAGACGAATGATAAAGAATGGGCAGAAACAGAGGATGGAAAGAAAAAAATAGCAATCGCAGATTCTAAAATAGACTCATTCAATAAAAATAATCCAGATAGAGAGTATTACAAAATAATAGATGGAAGAAAAAAAGAAGTACTTATCGCGAGTAATCCCAAAGCAAAATCATATTGGTATCATCTTGGAAAAAGTTTTTCAGCACCATTTAGAACGGAAGGTTATGGAATTAATGTGCATCCTAATAGTAGTTTTACAGAGGATGTAAAAGAATTAACAGGGATTGTATTTAGAGGTCTAAATGATCTTTCCAAGCCATTTACTTTAGGAATAGGTTCAAAATTAGGAGATGAAAAGGGAAGAATAAGAAAGGGAAGTAATCAATATGGGACAAAAGAAGAAGTAGAAGAAAGGCAAGCACTTCTAAAGAATTCCCTTGAATCAGCAATCGATATGGTAGTAACTTCCGTAACGATACCATTAACTATAAAGGGGATTTCTAAAGGGAAAGAAATAGTTAATAACTATAAATTAAATAATTCTCTAAAAGAATTAAATTATCCTGCTCATAATGCAGCAAATTATGTCAAATTAAAAGAACAATATAGAGTCAGTGAATTAGCCAATGATGTAGTAGATAGTATTGCTAAAACAGGGAGATTACCAAATAATTATATGACTAAAGATCAAGCAAAAGTACTAGGATGGTCGGAAGGAAAAGCATTAAATAATTATGCTCCTGGAAAGGCTATAGGAGGAGATGTTTTTAATAATTCTACTAGGATTTTACCAATAAAAAATGGAAGAATATGGTATGAAGCTGATGTGGGAATTGACTATAAAATGAGTCGTTCAAATTTTAAAAATCCAGGTTATAGAATTCTATATTCAAGTGATGGATTGATATATGGAACATATGATCACTATGAAACTGTATTCCCTATTTTGCCTTAATTTTTTATATTTATAAAAGTTCAAAAGTATAAAATATAATTTTATAAGAATTCTAAAGAAAAATTATAAATATAGTTTTAACTTTAAAATGTTATATTAATATAATTTAAAAGACTTTTATAAAAGTAATTATTTTTTAGAAAAGGAGACCAACTATAAAAAGTCAAGAAAAAATTTAAATAAGAATTTTGTGCATAACAAAATTAGAGTTTGAAAACCCTTGATTTTTCATATGATTTTAACTGAAAAATTTAATCTAATTTTTCTTCTTGGTAGAGAATGTCTTTTTTTATCAAAGCAAATATCACTCTTACTAGTTTATGCGCAACATGTCCAAGAGCATTGTAGTGTGATTTTCCTTGAGAACGTTTTAAAAGATAATATTTATTAAATTTTCTAGAATGTCTAACACAGTTCTAAGCTGTAAAAATCAAAGCATACCTTAGATAAGGAGAGCCTTTTTTAGACATTCTACAAGAAGAAGCATTAAAATTACCAGATTGCCTTATCTTCGGATCAAGACCAGCGAAAGCGAGTAATTTTTTAGAAGTAGAGAAATTATCAACAGTATTCGTTTCCCCTAGAATGATTGCGCAAGCAATAAGGCTGATTCCAGGAACAGATAAAAGCTTAGAATCTAATTTGTGAATAATATCAGCGATTTTACTTTCCATATCTTTTATTTGTTTTTCATAAAGCTCAATGAGCTCTATTCATTGAATTACATGGAAAGATATTGAGGAATCTTTCATACCAACAGAGGTTTTCGCAAGACTCTTAAGCTCTAGGGACTTTCCTTTTTTGAAATGTCCCTTGGAAGAAGCATATAAAAGACTAGAAATTTCATCTTCTTTTAGGGCTGCGATTTCCTCTGTGGATGGATATTTTTTTAAAAGAGCATAAATAGCTTTACTGTGAATTTTACTACTAAAAAGATACTGTAATTCCGGAAAGATGAAATCAAGTAATGAAGTTAATTGAATTTTAGCTTTACTTCTTTGTTTCATAAGGTTACTTCGAAATCTGGTAAGTTTTTTCAAAGAAAAATAATCCATGTTTTTCTCAGAAATAAAGTTAAGTTTAGTAAAAAGTAAAGATTTCGCAATATGAATAGAGTCTAAATTGTCATTTTTAGCATCTCTAATATTCGCTTTTCTAAGGTGTGAAGTTTGTAATGGATTCATAAGCGCAACTTTAAAACCATGTTGAAATAAAAAATGAATAAGATTCTCTCCGTAATGAGAAGTGGATTCTAAGTCAATCATAAGATTTTTAGCATCAAAACTTTTAATTTTATCTAAAAGAGCACTAAAACCTTTAAAATCATTTTTGAATTTAAAATTAGAAAAAACGATTTCATTCGTAGAAGAATCAAAACAAGAAGCAACATGGTTCAGTTTCGCAATATCAATCCCTAATAAAAACATAAAAATCACATCCTTAAAAATATAAATATCTGTGGAGTCCACTTCTTGAAAAACAATACATTCTTGCGCTACATAAAAGTTTAAAACTTATCCAACTATAAGTATATGAGTTCAAAGAGAGTGGCAATAGTCTCCTTTAAAAACTAGCAAAAGCTCTTTAAATAAAAATAAAAAGTAATAAATAAAATAAATATCGAAAGGAGGATGTATAGATAAATATTATGTATTTATCATACAAGATAATATGAAGTATATTAGGATTATTTGTTTATATTTAAAAAAATATATTTCAGATAAACAATTTGAAAATATTTTTTACCAAGATATAGATGGTTTTAAGAATATTTTAGAAGAAGATATATATTGGAACATTTTATCTTCAAACTTTAATAAAAAGGAAGATATTATTAGTATAAATACATATTTATATAATTATGTATTAAAAAACTATAAATTAATATATGATGAAATAAGTGATGCATATATAGAAAATTTAATTAAATCTAATGAAAATAATATAGTCATAGGTATTTTAAAAAAGAGATATGAACAAAAGAAAGAAGTTTTGATAAATTGTTACGAGATTAATAACAAGTTAGAATTAATTTATTCTATCAAAAAAGCTCTAAATTTTCCTCAGCATTGTGGTAGTAATTGGAATGCAATCGAAGATTTTATTTATGATATTATTCTTCCTAAAAAAATTATTTTATACAATTGGAATAATATAAAAGAAAAACTACCTCAAGATGCAATAATTTTAACAAGAATTTTAGATAAAATAAATCCAATATATTGTACAATTTTATATGATTAAAAATAAAGGAAGAATAATAAAAGAAATAAAATTTAAGGAGACCAACTATGAAAAGAAAAAATGTCCATATTGTGGCTATGTAACCATCAATAATACAGATGAAGTAATTGTAGATATTTGTGAAGTTTGCTATTGGCAGTATGATGAAGTGTCAGAGGAGAAACCTAATGAAATTATTGGACCAAATAGAGTGTCATTAAATACTGCTAGGAAAAATTACAAATTGTTTGGAGCTTCAGAAGAATGTTTTAAAATATAGTTCGCTTGCCACATAAAGATGAAATGTAGACTAGTCAGTTGTCAACAAAAGAAGGAAATGCTAATTTTATAAAAGGAAATAGAAACAATAAACTTGAAAGTATTTCAGTTAAATATTCCGGTAGAACTACCCTTACTCGAAAAGAAATAGCAGAGATAAAAGAATTGGAAAGACAAGCAAGGCTAGAAAAAGATAAAGAAATAGATTTAATTCAAAAAAGTATAGAATCTGTAAGAGAATATGAAGAATATGCTAAGATTAGACTAGCTCCACAATGGAAGTTAGTCAAAAAAGATGTCTTAAAAGCCAGATATAATTTTTTGAGAAGAAATATTGATACAACAAAAGAATATAAAGAAGGGACTAATAAGGCATATATAGATGGCTTGAAAGAAGGAACTGTGGAAGGAGCAAGAGAAGGGGCAAAATTTAAATTAGCAGAAACAGTTTTAAAAGGAGGCTCTCGTTTAGGAGCAACAGTAGGAGCATTTTTCTTATGGTCAACACCAGCAGGTGGAGGTGAATTACTACCCAATGAGATTAAAACGAAAAGAGATCCTAGAAAAATAATATCGACGGATACGTATGTATATCTTGTAAGTAATTTTCCTGAGTATATTAAAGCAAAAGAAAATGAGTATACAGTAGTAGGAAAGTATGAGAACGGGATCATTCCTCAAAAAAACCAAGCACAAAAGATGAATAAAGGTATTTTGAAAGAGATTAAAAATTTTTATGAAGGAACTCCAACTTTAGATGAAAAATTATATAAAAGCGATGGGAAGATTCATGGAAATATACTAGGAGCAGAACTTGGCTATAAGGGAACAGGTATAGCACTTGATAGTGCTAAAGGGATAATAAATTCTTCAAGAAAAATAGGGGATGTCACAAAAGAATTAGGACAACAAAGTAGAAAAGCAACAGATTATTCTAACTCTTTAAATATGTCTAATAAAGCTGAATTAGAAAATCTTTCCTTAAAGAAAAATTCCATTGTGAATAAAATTGCACCTGATGAGTTAATAAAATTTAAAGATGAATTATCAGCAGCAGGGGCAAAGCTAGATGAAGTAACAGGAGTAGTAACGGGTCCAAAAGGAGGAAAAGGATATATAGTAGGGAAAGCTCCAGACAATACAATAGTTGTAAATATGTCAGGTAAAAATGTGAAATTTGCAAATGGAAAACAAAATTCTGTTCCAGCAAGTAGTTTTACAAAATTTGAAATACCTAAAACAGCTGAAGTTGTAGAAGCCCCTAGTGGAGTAATTGCTAAAAATAATTATACAAAGCCATCAGAAAATGGCTTTAGTGGATTTTTAGATAAAACAAAATCAAAGGTAACAGGAAAACCAATAGCACAAGTTCAACTAGAAAGAATAGGAATAAAGTCAGAAGTAAAAGATTTGGGACTTAAAGTAGATGGAATAACTAAAACAGGATTAGCTATAGATGAGGCTTTAGAAAATAATTTAGGAAGAACATTTAAAACATATGATAACTATAATAAAGCTACAAAAACAGCAACAAGTGTAAAAAGTATAGATATGACTTCAAAGACATACACGAGTGGTTCAGGGTTAAACAATGTATTAAATAAATATGGAAGATCTATAAAAGATTTTGATAACTATAAATTAGATGGTGTTTATTTAAATAAAGATAAAATAGATCAAAGTATATTAAAAATTGTAATAAATAATGAACCATTAAATAAGTCTCAAATGGAAAATTTAATGAAATTTGTTGAAGAGGCAAATAAAGATGGATTAAAAGTAGAGGCAGTAATATTAAAATAGGGAGGATTAAAATGAATGTATCAGTAACAATTTATAAAGAAAAAAAAGAAAAAGATTTTAGAATGGTGATGTTACCTTCAGGTGAAAATAAAATAGGATTAGGAAAGTATAAAGATTATGGAATAATTTCATATCTAAATAAAAAAGATAGTAAAAAAATAGGAGAATTTATATTTTGGGCATTAAGTGAAAGTGATAATGAAGAAATTGAAGATGAAGTTAATGTACAGTGGTGTAAAAAATATTTTAATTGTTCTTCTAATTTAAAAGTAGTTAATGAATATAATAATGTTGATTTGGATTTTTTTGAAAATAAATACTCACTTATATTAAATAAAAAAGATGGAAAAGGCTACTCTCCATTCAAAGATGAGAATGGAAATATGGTTGAATATACTTTCCCAGAAAAGCCAACAGCCTTGGAGTTAGGAACAAAAGTAATGGAGATGTTTGAGTATAAAGAAAGATATGATGGATTAATAGAATAAGAAAAGTTAAGCTGAGTTGCATTAAATAACTCCTACTCATCCAGTAGTAAAAGTAGTGGAGTATCCACAGGGGTTACTATTAACTACAATCATGGTTTTCAAGCAGAAGCCAATGCAGTCAGTATTTCCGCTTCAAAATCTAAAATGAATAGCAATGGAACTACTTACCAAAATGGTAGATTTGTCAATGTCAATGAAGTACATAACAATACCAAGAATATGATGTTATCAGGCTTTCATCAAGAAGGGGGAAGCGTTACAGGAAAGATAGAAAACCTTACGATGGAAAGTAAACAAAATACCTCTACTACCAAAGGAAGCACAAAAGGTGGAAGTTTGGGTATTTCACCAAGCGGAATACCATCAGGAAGTGTAAAGGATTCTAAAACAAAGGGAGAAAGAAAAGTGGTAGACAGTCCTACTATATTCTTAATAGGAGATGGAAGTCAATTAAAAGTAGGAAAGGTAGAAAATACAGCAGGGGCGATAGGCACAACCGGAAGTGGAAAATTATCTATGGATGAATATATAGGACATAACCTAGAAAATGTAGAAAAATCAAAAACCAAAGGTGGCTCAATAGGAATATCCACTATAGGAGGAACAGGACACAATTATAGTTCGTATGAAGGAATTTATGCAATTGATGATTTAAATTTAAGAAAAAAATTTATTGATAAAGATAATAATCTTCATCTTGCACTATTTGATCCTAACGATTGGAATAAAATAGAAAAAAATGAAAACTATAAAAGAAGTTGAAGAGAAGTTAGGAGGATTATGATATGTAAGAGATAGGAACTATGACGAACCAAAATTAGAAATCTATGATAGTGTTGAAAAGATTCTAGAAATAGGAGAAATAGAAAAGGATAGATCAAGAACTTCGAAGATGTATCTTGTTGCCAAAAAAGGAGAAGAATTTTTTGCACGAGAAATAAAATTATCAAAAGGAGGATATAGCTATCGAGCAGAAGATCCCAAGGGATATTTGGTGTTTACTCCGGGAGGACTGTATGTGGGTACGGATTGCATAGCCTCGGGGGAATTATCGACAGTAGCAGAAGATGAGTCGAGACAAGAAATTTTTAAAGAGATGAAGAAGGCAATGGGGAAGTATATGATGTTGCTGAAAGAAGAGGGAATTTATGTAGGAAAATCTCTGATTGAAAACAAAGGAAGATATCGTTTCATAGATGGGGCACCTGAGTATGCGGATGAGGGATATGATATTAGTAGTTTGGATTAGAATAATAAAGGGAGAAGAAAGAAAAAATAGAAAGAGAATTTTTTCTAATTTTAACTAAAAATTGGAACTTAAAGTTTAAACAAGATATCTCTAAAAGATTCAAGTTAGAGAACTTTGTACATATTCACTTGACAAAAAAAATAATCTATCCTATAATAAGTCTAGTAGAAATTAGTAGAAAATGAAACTTAAAATTTAGTAGGAGGAACGATTATGCACGTAATTGACAAAGAAACTTGTATCGGATGTGGAGCTTGTGAAGGTGTTTGCCCAGTATCAACTATTTCAGCAACTGATGATGGAAAATATGAAGTAGGAGATGCTTGTGTTGATTGTGGAGCTTGTGCAGCAGGATGTCCAGTATCAGCAATCTCAGCTCAATAATAAGAGAGAGTAAAATTGGAGCAAGGCTTTATGCCTTGCTTTTTATTTTCCCGGAAAAGTGAATTGAAAAAAGTCCTCAAATGTGTTAGAATTATTAGATTAGGAGGACATTTATGAAAAAAATATTTATCGCTCCCATTGCAGGAGTGACGGATTATACATATCGAGGAATTTTAGAGGAGTTTCAACCTGATTTATTGTTTACGGAAATGGTAAGTTCCGATGCCCTAGCGGCATTAAATGATAAGACAATTTCACAAATTTTGCGTTTGCGTTCCGGGAATGGAGTACAGCTATTTGGAAAAGATACGGAAAAAATGATATATAGTGCAAAATATATAGAAAAATTGGGAGTCAAAAATATTGACATCAATGCGGGTTGCCCTATGAAAAGAGTTGTACATTCGGGTCACGGATCCGCTTTGTTGAAATCTCCCGAAAAAATCAAAGAGATTTTATTTACCTTACGGGAACAATTAGAAGAAAGTACAAAGCTATCCATTAAAATTCGAGTTGGTTATGACAGACCGGAGAACTATCTGCAGATTGCAAAAATTGCAGAAGAAGCGGGATGTAGCCATATTACAGTACATGGAAGAACGAGGGCACAATTATATACCGGCTTGGCGGATTGGTCCCTTATTAAAGAAATCAAAGAACATGTTACCATTCCCGTGATTGGAAATGGAGATATTTTTACGGCGGAAGCTGCCAAGGAGAAAATAGAAGACTCCGGAGTGGACGGAGTGATGTTGGCTCGAGGGATTTTCGGAAATCCATGGTTGATTCGTGATATTCGGGAAATGCTTCAATACGGAGAAGTCAAAACGAAAGTGAGTACGGAAGATAAAATAGATATGGCAATTCATCATATTTTGAAAACGGAAGAAGATAATCCGCAGAGAGAGTTTGTTTTCGATGTCAGAAAACATATTTGTTGGTATTTAAAAGGGATTCCTCACTCCGCAGAATATAAGAATCGGATCAATCAAAGTACGGACTACAAAGCAGTTGTTCAACTACTACAGGAATTAAAAGAAAAAATCAAAGGAGAATCGCAGTGGCATCAGAAACCCCTTTAATGACACAGTATAAAGAAATAAAAGAAGAATATCAAAATGCAATCCTTCTCTTCCGTTTGGGGGATTTTTATGAAATGTTTTTTGAAGATGCAAAAATTGCTTCCAAAGAACTGGGGTTAACCTTGACAAGTCGGAATCGAGAAAAGGGGCAAGACGTGCCTTTGGCGGGAGTTCCTTATCATTCTGTAGCTTCCTATGTTGCGAAGCTGTTGGAAAAAGGCTATACTGTGGCGGTCTGTGATCAGGTGGAAGATCCGAAAGCTGCTAAAGGAATTGTAAAGCGAGAGGTCACAAGAGTGCTTACTCCGGGAACACAAATTGATGTTGATTATTTGGACGGGAAAAGTAACCAATATTTAATGTCCTTTGTTTGCAAAGAAGAAAAGGCAGCCATTGCTTATTTTGATATTACAACAGGAGAATTTCGAGTTCGAGAATTTGAGGAGGGAAACATTTTTTATCAGTTGTTGGGAGAACTTGGAAAAGTGAATCCGAAAGAACTGATTTTAGAAGAAGAAGTCTATCGAACATATCAGGATGATTTTGAAAAATATCCTGATTTTTCAGGTGTTAAAATTAATTTTTGTCAAAATGTCAGACAGGCGGAATCCTATTTAAAGGATTGTTACCATATTTTATCTCTGGAATCTTTCGGTTTGGAGCAAAAAGTTTTGGCACAACAAGCCTGTGCCAATATTTTGGACTATGTCACGAAGTTGCAAAAGGGACAGGAATTTCCTCTGATGAATATTTCATTGCTTTCCAATCAGGAAACGATGGAGTTAAATCGAAGCGGTCAGAAGAATTTGGAAATTTTCGGTGCCTTATTTTCTATTTTAGACTTGTGTAAGACTTCTATGGGAAGTCGTTATTTGAAAAGATTGTTACAAAATCCTCTGTTAGATATTTCTAAAATCAGGAAAAGACAGGACTATGTTGAATTTTTTACCAAGGAAGTCTTATTACGGGAAGAAGTTCGGGAATTATTATCGGAAGTTTATGATTTGGAGAGAATTATCGGAAAAATACAACTGTCGACAGTCAACGGACGAGATATTGTAGCTTTGGGGAAGTCTTTACAGGCTGCTTTACTATTGGAGAAGCAATTACGTTCATATTCCATGTTGCAGATGAATCGAGAGATATTTTCCAAGCTGCAAGAAGAGATTGCCAATTCCATTTCTTCAGAGGCTCCTTTTTCCATTCGAGAGGGAGGAATTTTCCGAACGTCCTATCATAAGGAATTGGATGAGTTACGGCATATTGCCAGTTCCGGAAAAGAAATTTTATTGGAAATTGAGGCAAGAGAACGGGAAAAGACGGGGATTAAAACCTTAAAAATAAAGTACAATAAGGTTTTCGGGTACTTTATAGAGGTAAGCAAGGCAAATGAGCATTTGGTTCCTTCTCACTACATTCGAAAGCAAACATTGGTAAATTCTGAACGATATATTGTAGAGGAATTGAAAGAATATGAAGATAGAATTTTGAATGCCAAAACCAAGATAGAGAACTTGGAATATTATTTATTTCAGGAGTTTGTCGGAAAGATAAAAGAAAAGAAAGAGGAGCTGCTGGAATTGGCAAAGCAGTTGTCCTTTTTAGATGTGATGACAAGTTTTGCCCAAGTGGCCATTCAGAAATCCTATGTACGTCCTGAAGTTCTGGAAGAAGATATTTTGGAAATTCGTGGAGGACGGCATCCCATTGTGGAAAGTTTAATTCCAAAGGGAAGTTATGTCAAAAATGATTTGTACTTTGACAGGACGGAAAGAATGATGGTGTTGACAGGACCGAATATGTCCGGAAAATCAACTTATATGAAGCAAATTGCCCTAATTATCATTCTGGCACAAGTCGGTTCCTTTGTTCCGGCAGATTTTGCAAAAATTGGGATTGTAGATAAAATTTTTACCAGAATTGGAGCCAGTGATGATTTGCTGACAGGACAATCCACCTTTATGGTGGAAATGAGTGAAGTGGCAAACATCGTGCACAATGCGACAGAGAAGTCCTTTATTATTTTAGATGAGATTGGAAGAGGAACTTCCACCTTTGACGGAATTTCGATTGCCACCGCCATTACGGAATATATCCATTCTCATATTCGGGCAAAAACTATTTTTGCAACCCACTACCATGAATTGACGGAATTGGAAAAAAAATTGGAACTGGTAAAAAATTACAGAATTGAAGTACGGGAACGGGGAAAAGAAGTTTTATTTTTGCGGGAAATTGTACAGGGCGGGGCTGATAAATCGTATGGAATTGAAGTTGCTAAATTATCCGGTTTGCCTCAAAGTATTTTAAAGCGTTCCAAACAAATTTTATCTCGCTTGGAAAAGCAAAAAGCCTTGGTTGAGAAAAAAATGCAGGGAGAACAGATGATGCTGTTTCAAAGTGAGGAGATGGAAGAGGAAGAAGAAGTGGAATTTCATATAGAGGAACAAAGTGTCTTGGAAGAGATTCGCAATGTATCCATAGAGCAAATGACTCCTTTGCAGGCTTTAGTGCTATTGCAAAGTTTAAAAGGAAAGTTATCTGGAGGGAAACATGACTAAGAAGGCTTGGATTTATAGCGGAATTGGAGCTGTCGTATTGATAGCGGGCTATTTTAACTATTTTGGAGAAGATAAAAAACTGGATACTTTAAAAAAAGTAATTGAAACGAGCAATGCGATTTATAAAAGTGCCGATTATTTTGTAGAAGCAAAAAAGCAAATTGATTATGTGGATGACAAGGAAACGAAGTTTGAAGTGGCAAAAGCCATTGTCAAAGGAATGGCTTTGAGCGGAGATAATGTTGTCATTGATAAATTGAGGAATTTGGTATTAAAAAATAATATTTTAGGAGTGAGCGAAAACGGTTGGAAGTTTAACACTTCGGAATTACGGTACAATAAGGCTACGGATGAGATTATTTCAGAGGCGGGAGTAGCCGCTATCAATGAAAAAAAAGGTATTCATCTGGAGGGGAAAAAATTTCTAACAACGACAAGTATGAGCCACATTTTATTGGAAAACGGAGTCAAGTTTGAAGTCGGGCGAGCCGGATTACGTGGAGAAAAGGCGGAATATGATGACAGCAGTAAAAAAATTCTGTTAAGCGGAAATGTGGAATTATACAATAGCAAGAAAGACGGAAAAGAATTTCGAGGAAAGTTTGGGGACATGAGTTATGATGTGGAAGCGGGAAGAGGAGAAACCAATCTACCCTTTGAAATTACCTATAATGAAACACAGTTAGAGGCGGAAAAACTGGTTTTTTATCCGGAAGAAAATGCCTTTCATTTGGAACAAAATGTAAATTTGACTTCAAAAGATTATAAGGCAACTTTATTGGCAATGGATAAAAAAGCGGGAGAAGAACTCATTCACTTTGTAGGTCCGATTCGAGCACAAAATGAGGAATATAGTTGCTCTATGAACCGAGCAGTCTATGATACCGTAAAAAAAGAAATTACCATGATAGGGAATATTGACATCGTTTCAAAAAAGGGAGACAGACTGAAAGCGGATAGAGCTGTTTATCATGAAGCAGAAAAGATTTTGAACGTGTATGGAGATGGAAACAAAGTGAACTATGACGGGAACGGCCATCATATAGAAGCCGAAGAGTTTCAATACGATGTGAGAACGGGAGATATTCGTGTACTTTCTCCTTATCGTTACACGAATCAAAAGGGAGATATTTTTGAGGGAAATAATTTAGAATACAAGAAAGAAACAGGGAAAGCAATCATAAAAGGAGAAGTTAGGTATCAGTCCAAAGATTATACTGTTAAAACAGTCGATTTGGATTATGCGAGAGAAACGGGGATTTTGACCATAGCCAATCCTTATTTTATTCAAATGAAAGACGGAAGCACCTTTGAGGGAAAATCCGCAGTATACAATGAAAAAACAGGAGACTTGGTTTCTCCCGGTTCTATTTATATGATAGGAAAAGACTATGTAGCTCACGGTCATGATTTGAAGTATAATAATCATACAGGAAAAGGTTCTTTGGAGGGACCGGTCAACTTGTTGAGTGAAACGCAAAATTTCAATATTACGGGAGATCGAGCTGTCTTTGATAGAGAGAGCGGAGCTGTTATGGGAAATGTAAAAGGAAATTTACAAGGAACCATGATTACAAGCTCGAAAGCCATTTACAAAACGGCGGAAAAAATGGTTGAATTACCAGAGCCGATACAATATCGAAATTCTCAAGAGAATTTACATGGAAGTATGAAAAGTGGAAAATATTTTGTGGAAGCTCATCAATTTCAAGGAAAAGACTTCGTCGCTCTTCGTGCCGGAGAAAAGGTGACTTCCGACTATGCGGAATATTTTACGGAAGAAAAACGGGCGGAATTGACGGGAAAAGTCCGTATGGAGAATGCGGATCAGGTTGTGACAACGGAAAAAGCAAGCTATGAATTTATAGAAAAATATGCGGAAATTCCAACGACATTCCAATTACAAAAAGGGCAATTTCTTGTGAACGGAGATTCCGGAAATGTCAATTTTACGACGCAAAAATTATATGTAACAAAGCCGAGTATGAATTCTGAGGCGGGAGAACATTTTGAGGCGGAACGATTGGAAGGAAATTTAAAAACGCTTGTTATGGATTTTCGAGATAAGGTCTACGGAAAGACTGTGCAAAAAAATGTGTTAAGTGAATATCGTGGAGAAAAAGCGAGGGTGTATTTGGCGAAAGAACAAAATCAATACAGAGCCAAGAAATTGGAAGTATTTGAAGATGCCGTGTTTACACAGGAAGATAAGACATTGAAGGGAAAACGGGGACAGTATGACTTTGATACGAATCTGGTGAACTTCTATGGGGATGTTTTCTTTAGCAGTAAAGACGGAAGCATTCGTTCGGATGAAATGATTTATAATACGCAAACGAAGAAGGCGAAAGCCAAGGGAAATGTAAAGATGAATTATAGTAAATAAAAGGAGTAGCAGAAATAAATGATCAATCTGACTGCGAGGAATTTAGTAAAAGCCTATAAGCAGAGAAAAGTGGTGGACTCTGTGAGTTTAGAAGTGAATAAAGGAGAGATTGTTGGATTGTTGGGACCCAATGGAGCGGGGAAAACAACAACTTTCTATATGATTACGGGAATTATCAAGCCGAATGCCGGCTCTGTGATTTGCAATGGTCAGGAGATTACTTCCTACCCTATGTATAAAAGAGCAAATTTAGGAATCGGATATTTGGCTCAAGAGCCTTCCGTATTTCGGAATTTAACGGTGGAAGATAATATTCGAGCCATCTTAGAGATGAAAAATTATTCGAAAAAAACACAAAAAGAAATTGTGGCAAAGCTATTGGAAGAATTTAAATTGACACATGTCTATCAATCTTTAGGTTATTCCTTGTCGGGAGGAGAAAGACGACGGGTAGAAATTGCCAGAACGATAGCAAACAATCCGAGCTTTATTTTATTGGACGAACCTTTTGCCGGAGTGGATCCTATTGCGGTGGAAGATATCCAACAAAGTATTCGCTATCTACAAAAGAGAGGCTTGGGAATTTTAATCACCGACCACAGCGTGCGGGAAACTTTGAATATTACGGAAAAAGCCTATATTATGGCTCAAGGAAAGGTAATTATCAGCGGAAGTCCACAAGAAATTGCCGAAAATGAAATGGCAAGAAAAATTTATTTGGGAGAAAATTTTAAATTAGACTAGATTGAAGGAGAAACTAACATGTTAACAGGAAATGAGATTCGACAAAAATTTATTGAATTTTTTGAATCAAAGGCACATAAGCATTTTGAAAGTGCTTCTTTGATTCCCGATGATCCGACTTTATTATTGACCGTGGCGGGAATGGTACCATTCAAACCATATTTTTTAGGACAAAAAGAAGCTCCTTGTCCAAGAGTGACAACCTATCAGAAATGTATTCGTACGAATGACTTGGAAAATGTAGGAAGAACGGCGAGACACCATACTTTTTTTGAAATGCTTGGAAATTTCTCCTTTGGGGATTACTTTAAAAAAGAAGCAATTGTATGGTCTTGGGAATTTGTGACGGAAGTGTTGGGGCTGCCGAAAGATAAACTGTGGGTCACCGTCTTCACGACAGATGATGAAGCGGAGAAGATTTGGATTGAAGAATGTCATTTCCCGAAAGAAAGAATTGTGAGAATGGGAGAAAGTGAAAACTGGTGGGCAGCAGGGCCGACCGGTTCCTGTGGACCTTGCTCGGAAATTCATGTGGATTTAGGTCCTGCCTACGGTGGGGATGAAAACTCCAAAATCGGGGATGAGGGAACTGACAATCGATACATTGAGATTTGGAACTTAGTATTTACGGAGTGGAATCGAATGGAAGACGGACATTTGGAACCTCTACCGAAAAAAAATATTGATACGGGAGCCGGATTGGAAAGAATTGCCGCCATGGTGCAAGGAAAGGAAAATAATTTCGAAACGGATTTGTTATTTCCTTTGGTAGAAGAGGCAGGACGATTGACAAATTCGACTTATCATGAGAATCCGGAAAAGGATTTTTCCTTAAAGGTAATTACGGACCACTCCAGAGCGGTGACTTTTTTAATTCATGACGGAGTCATTCCGTCCAATGAGGGAAGAGGCTATATTCTTAGAAGAATTTTAAGAAGAGCGGTACGACATGGAAGATTATTGGGGCAAAAAGAATTATTCCTATATAAAATGGTCAAAAAGGTAGTGGAGCAATTTGCCGTTGCCTATCCTGATTTAGCAGCAAATATGGAAAATATTCAAAAAATTGTAAAAATTGAGGAAGAAAAATTTTCCAATACCTTAGATCAAGGAATTCAATTGGTCAATGAACAAATTGCGTTGGCTTTACAAGCGGGAAAAACGAAATTAGACGGGGAAATCACTTTTAAGATGTACGATACCTACGGGTTCCCGTATGAATTGACCGAAGAAATTTGTCATGAAAAAGGAATTGCCGTTTCTCAGGAAGAATTCTTGGAAAAAATGGAAGAACAAAAAGAGAAAGCCAGAGCAGCAAGAGCCGTTATTATGGAAAAAGGGCAGGACAGCTTCATTGAAAAATTTTATGATACCCATGGAGTGACAGAATTTACCGGATATCACAGCAGCCAAGAAAAAGCAAAATTGTTGAATGTGAGAACTCGAGAGGACGGAACTTTATTGTTGATTTTTGATAAAACACCTTTTTATGCGGAATCCGGAGGACAAGTAGGAGATCGGGGTATGATTTTCTCGAATGCTTTTCAAGGAAAAGTATTGGATGTAAAAAAACAGAAAGAAATTTTCATTCATGTGGTGGAAAGTATTTCCGGAGAGCTTAAAGAAGGAGAAGAGTGCTCTTTGGAAGTAGATATGAAATACCGAGCAGCGGTTTCGAAAAATCATACAGCAACGCATTTATTGCATAAGGCTTTACGAGAGGTCTTGGGAACTCATGTGCAACAAGCCGGTTCCTTGGTGGACTCTGAAAAGCTTCGATTCGACTTCAGCCATTATGAAGCGATGACGGAAGAACAAATCAAATTGGTGGAAGAAAGAGTCAATGAAAAAATTTCTGAGGCGATTGCGGTAGAGATTTCTCACAAGAGCATGGAGGAAGCAAAAGCCTGCGGAGCTATGATGTTATTTGGAGATAAGTACGGAGATACTGTCCGAGTTGTTGATGTTCCGGGATTTTCTACGGAGCTGTGTGGAGGAATTCACGTAGAAAATATAGGACATATCGGTTTGTTTAAAATCGTATCGGAAGGCGGAATTGCAGCAGGAATTCGAAGAATCGAAGCAAAGACCGGTTATGAAGCGTATCGTTTTGTGGAAGAAAATATGGAAATATTACAAAAAAGTGCGACATTATTGAAAACGGAAAGCAGTCTTTTGGTAGAAAAAGTCGAAAAAGTATTGCAGGAAGAAAAAGAGAAAAGTAGAGAAATTGCAAGTTTAAAAGAAAAAATTGCAAAGCAGGAGGCGGAAGCTCTCTACAGTCATATGCTTGAAATGGCAGGAGCAAAGGTGTTCATGGCAAAATATGAAGATAAGAGCATGGATGATTTGCGAAAGATGATTGATTTTGTAAAAGATAAAGAGGAAAATGCGATTGTCGTATTGACAAGTACCTTGGAAAAATTATCTTTTGCCGTGGGAGTCAGCAAGGCCTTGACTTCGAAATGGAAAGCGGGAAATCTTGTGAAAATTCTTGCGGAAATCACAGGCGGAAAAGGTGGAGGAAAACCGGATTTTGCACAAGCCGGAGGAAAAGATAAAACAAAAATAGCGGAAGCGATGGAAGCTGTGAAAAAAGCAATTCAAGAAAAGGAATAAAGAGGGGAATTATGTTAAAAAAATATCTTGCTTTGGATGTGGGAGATGTCCGAATTGGAGTTGCAAAATCCGATCCCTTGGGAATGCTGGCAATTCCTTTGGAAACCATTGATCGAAGAAAAGAAAAGCCTGTAAAACGAATTATGCAATTATGTGAAGAGGAGAATACCAAATCCATTGTAGTGGGGATTCCCAAAAGTTTGGACGGCAGCGAAAAAAGGCAGGCGGAAAAGGTGAGAATATTTATTCATGCTTTAAAATCTGCCATTCCCGGAGTAGAAATTTTGGAAGTGGACGAAAGATTTACCACAGTGACAGCAGATCGGATTTTAACGGAAATGAACCGAAAAGGAGCTTTAGAAAAGAGAAAAGTTGTGGATAAAGTGGCAGCTTCTCTCATTCTACAGCAATATTTAAATATGAAAAAATAGAGATGGAGGACACATGAAATCAAAGTTAATGTTGAAATTGCTATTGGTTCTTGGAATTCTTGCGGGAGCAATTTGGTTAAGTTTTTCAAAGCCTACCAAGCTGGGATTGGACTTAAAAGGCGGAGTGTATGTGGTATTGGAAGCGGTACCGGAACCAGGACAAAGTTTGGATAAAGATGCTATGGGACGTTTGATTGAAGTATTGGATCGAAGAATCAACGGCTTGGGAGTTGCGGAATCCAGTGTACAAATGGCGGGAGACAATCGTGTGATTATTGAATTGCCGGGAGTCGATAATACGGAAGATGCCGTCAAAATGGTAGGAAAGACGGCTTTATTGGAATTCAAATTAAAACAGGAAGACGGAAGCTTGGGAGAAACTCTATTGACAGGAGGAGCTCTAAAAAAAGCGGATGTTTCTTACGATAATTTAGGAAGACCTCAAATTCAATTTGAAATGACTCCGGAAGGGGCAAGAGAATTTGCAAAAATTACAAGAGAAAATGTAGGAAGACAATTGGCAATCACTTTGGACGGAGAGGTACAAACCGCTCCTGTCATCAATGGAGAAATTCCAAGCGGTAGTGGAGTGATTACAGGAAACTATACCGTGGAAGAAGCAAAGGCAACAGCTACTTTATTAAATGCGGGAGCCTTACCGGTAAAAGCGGAAATTGCAGAAATTCGTACAGTAGGAGCTTCTTTGGGAGATGAGTCGATTGCTCAAAGTAAACAAGCCGGAATGTTGGCCATTGTTTTGATTTGGCTCTTTATGATATTATTCTATCGATTGCCGGGAATTGTGGCGGATATTGCATTGGTATTTTTCGGATTTATTACTTTCGGAGTCTTAAATTTCATTGATGCTACCTTGACCTTGCCGGGAATTGCAGGCTTGATTCTTTCCGCGGGAATGGCAGTGGATGCAAACGTAATTATTTTCGAAAGAATCAAGGAGGAATTACAGTTCGGAAACACCATTCGAAATGCAATTAACAGCGGATTTAACAAAGGATTTGTGGCAATTTTCGACTCGAATATTACTACTTTAATCATTACCATTATTCTATTTACCTTTGGAACAGGACCGGTCAAAGGCTTTGCCGTCACATTGACTATCGGAACGCTTGGCTCCATGTTTACGGCAATTACGATTACCAAAGTATTGCTGTTGAATTTTGTAGAAATATTCGGCTTTACAAAACCAAGTTTATTTGGGGTAAAAGGAAAGAAAGGGGAGGCGAAGTAGAATGCAAGTAAACGTGATTAAACACAGCAAACGATATTTAGGACTTGCTCTGATGATGGTTATCCTTTCGCTTGGAGTCTTTTTTGCCAAAGGTTTAAACTATGGAATCGATTTTTCGGGAGGAAACTTATTACAAATTAGGTATGAGAAGGAAGTCACTCTTCATGATATCAATAAAAGTTTGGATCAAATCAAGGATATTCCGCAAATCGGTACCAACAGTAGAAAAGTACAAACTTCGGAGGATAATACTGTGATTATTCGAACACAGGAAATTTCTGAAGAGGACAAGAAAGTGATTTTAAATCAATTAAAAACGATTGGAAACTATCAAATTGACAAAGAGGATAAAGTAGGAGCAAGTGTTGGAAAGGAATTAAAAACATCAGCTATTTATGCTTTAGGAATTGGAGCGGTATTGATTATTATTTACATTACCTTCCGGTTTGAATTTATTTTCGCCATTGGAGCCATTATTGCCCTGCTTCACGATTTGATTTTAGCCATCGGTTGTATTTCTTTGTTGTATTATGAAATCAATACCCCGTTCATTGCGGCTATTTTAACGATTTTAGGATACTCTATCAATGATACCATTGTAGTATTTGATAGAATTCGGGAGAATTTAAAAAGAAGAGGAAAGACGAATATGAGCATAGAGGAATGCCTGACGAAATCCGTCAATCAGGTTATGATTCGTTCTATCAATACTTCCGTAACAACTTTGTTCGCCATTGTGGCAATTTTGTTGCTGGGGGGAGATAGCTTACGAACTTTTATTGTGACGCTTCTGGTTGGAATTTTAGCCGGAACCTATAGTTCCGTTTTCATTGCAACACCGGTGGTATATTTCCTACATAAAAAAGGAAACGGAGGAGGAATGGAAAAAATTTCAGCAGAGGAAGAGGAAGAAAACGAAGAGGAAGAAAAGATTTTGGTATAGAGAGGAAGGAGCTGTCTTAGAGAGGACATAGGACAGCTCTTTCAAAAATTGAGGAGAGTCTTGCGATGAGAGCATGGGTAGAAATTGATACGGAACATTTAAGGCATAATATTCGGGAAATTCAAAAAAGAGCAGAAGGATTGGAGATTTGCGGAGTGATCAAGGCGAATGCTTATGGACTGGGAGTTTTTCCTGTGACCAAAATCTTAGAGGAGGAGGGAATTCATTTTTTTGCAGTGGCGTCTTTGGAGGAAGCTAAGGAAGTAAGAAGTGCCGGAATTGCAGGAGAGATTTTAATTTTAGGTTCCCTATTTCACGAGGAAATTTTGGAGGCGGAAGAAGCGGGCTTTCATATCAATGTCAGCAGTCGGGAAGAATTGGAATGGATTTCTCAGCATGCTCCGAAGGTAAAAATTCATATAAAAATAGATACGGGAATGACAAGATTGGGATTTTCCTATCAGGAGGGAAGGGATATCCTTGCTTTTGCCAAACAACTTTCTTTACAAATTAGCGGAATTTTTTCTCATTTTTCAGATGCCGACGGGATTTCTCAAGAGGCACGAAAATACACGGAAACACAAATAGAGCGCTTTTTGCCTTATGCAAATCAGAAAGATATTCCCTATCGTCATATTTTTAATAGTGGGGCTTTGGTGCAACACAGGGAACAAAAAATTGGAAATATGGTGAGAGCGGGTATCTGTATGTATGGAATTTTGGGTTCCACTCCCATTCCCGATTTTAAAAATGTAGTGACGTTAAAAACAAAGGTTTTGTTTAAGAAAAAAGTGGAAGAAGATACCTACGTTTCCTATGGAAGATTATATTGCCTAAAGAAAGGAGAGACGTATGTCACCTTGCCAATCGGTTATGCAGACGGTGTGAAAAAATATCTAGCCAATGGAGGAAAGGTAGAAATTTTAGGAGAGTTATGTCCGATTATCGGTGCCATTTGCATGGATATGATGATGGTCAAAATTCCGGAAAATTTGGTGGACAAGATTGAAATAGGAACAGAAGTTATCGTATGGAATAATGAAATCATTGAAAAAAACAACATTCCGGAAACTTGTACTTGGGATATGCTTACAGCTTTAGGAAGAAGAGTACAGAGAATTTATAAATAGAAAGTAGGAGAGTTATGGCAAAGATTGTGTTGCAACGAGGCAAAGAGAAAAAAATACAAAACTTTTATCCCAATGTTTTTCAGGATGAAATCCGAGAGAAAATAGGAGTGATGAAAACAGGAGATTTGGTGGATATTGTGACCGAGGAAATGGAATTTATCGCAAGAGGCTATGTTACGGAGGGAAGTTCCGCCTATGTAAGAATACTTAGCACCAAAGAAGAGAAAATTGACAAAAATTTTTTTCAAAGAAGGATTCGAAATGCCTACGAGAGAAGAAAGAATCTTTTGCAAGAAACCAACTGTGTTCGTGTCTTCTTTTCAGAAGGAGATGGCATTCCCGGATTGATTATTGATAAGTTTGAACACTATGTTGCCGTACAATTTCGAAATTCCGGTTTGGAAGCTTTTCGTCAGGAGATTCTCAATGCCATCAAGAAATATTTAAAGCCGAAAGGAATTTATGAGAGAAGTGATGTAGAAAATCGAACTCATGAGGGAGTTGAGCAAAAGACCGGAATTCTTTTCGGAGAGATTCCGGAACGAATTGTGATGGAAGACAATGGAGTGAAGTATCATATTGACATTGTCAATGGGCAAAAGACAGGATTTTTCCTGGACCAGAGGGATTCCAGAAAATTTATTCAGAGATACATTGATGAAAGAACTCGTTTCTTAGATGTCTTTTCAAGCAGTGGAGGATTTTCCATGGCAGCCTTACGAGATGGAGCGAAGGAGGTTATCGCGATTGATAAGGATGCTCATGCTTTAGCACTGTGTCGAGAAAACTATGTATTGAACAACTTTCATTCCCCTTTCTCTACTATGGAGGGAGATGCGTTTCTTTTACTAGAAACTTTAGGAAATCGAAAGGAGAAATTTGATATTATCACTTTGGATCCTCCCTCTTTGATTAAAAGAAAGGCGGAAATTTATCGAGGACGAGATTTTTTTCTCGACTTGTGTGAAAAAAGTATCCCTCTCTTGGAAGAAAATGGAATTTTAGGAGTGATGACCTGTGCCTATCATATTTCTTTGCAGGATTTGATTGAAGTCACCCGAATGGCGGCTTCCAAACATGGTAAGAAGCTGAGAGTCTTGGGAGTTAACTATCAACCGGAAGATCATCCTTGGATTTTGCATATTCCGGAAACGTTATATTTGAAAGCACTTTGGGTACAGATCGTAGAGGACTAAGGAGGAAGTATATGTATTTAGATATTATTGTTTGTGTGATTCTACTATTAGCAATTTTGACAGGAGCCACGAATGGAATGTATGTAGAATTTATTTCCATGTTTGGTCTATTTTTAAATATTATGCTGACAAAGTCTTATACTCCCAGCATTATTTCTTTTTTTAAAATTAAATATATCAATAATAACTATGCTTTGACTTACATTGTGGTGTTTATCAGCCTATATCTTTTGATTAAGATTGTGCTTTGTATCAGTAATCGAGTGTTGCGAGATAAGAGTAAAGGAATCATCACTCGAGGAATTGGAGCACTGATTGGATTGGCAAAGGGGACGGTGATTGCTTTTATTTTTCTGTTGATCTATAATTTTTCCATGGACTTGTTTCCAAGTATTCGAGTTTATTCCGTCGGAAGTAAAGCGAATGTCATCTTTGCAGATGTCGTACCGGAAATGGAAAAATTTATTCCGGATATTTTTGTAGAGAAATTGAATCGTATGAGAAATTTTAACTTTATAGAGAAGGCATTGAGAAATCAAAGGAATGCATATGAAAATAATTAACTCGTATATTTTAAAAGAAAGTAGAGGACCCATTGTACTGAGTGTGTCTATTTTTACTTTTATATTTTTATTGGACATTATTGTGACTATGATGGAGAGCATTATTGTGAAAGGAATTTCTGTGTTTGATGTGACAAGGATCCTTTCTTTCTATGTTCCTCCTATCCTAACCCAAACTCTTCCTTTGGGGCTTTTTGTAGGGATTATGATTACTTTCTCAAAATTTACAAGAAGTAGCGAGGCAATTGCGATGAATTCTATCGGTATGGATATTCGCGCCATTTTAAAACCGATTTTGTATTTGGGCTTTGCCTCCATGTTCTTTATTTTGTTTTTACAGGAAAGTATTATTCCCAGATCCTATATTAAGTTGCAGTATCTGGCTTCCAAAATTGCTTATGAAAATCCGGTATTTCAACTGAAAGAAAGAACGTTTATGAATAATTTGGAAAATTATAGTCTGTATATAGATAAAGTGGGAAGAGACAAGCATGCAAAGGGAATTTTAATCTTCGAAAATGATAAAAAATCTACTTTTCCGGTGGTATTGGCGGGGCATGAAGCATACTGGCGAGATTCTTCCATTGTCTTGAAAAAGGCAAATTTCATCAGTTTTGATGAGAAGGGAGTTCGGAAGTTAACAGGAAGTTTTGAGGATAAGAGAGTGGAACTGCAGGCTTATTTTTCTGATTTAAAGATTAAAGTAAAAGAAAATGAGATGATGAGTATTGCTACACTATTGCAAGAGATGAAAGGCAAGACGAAGGAAGAAAAATTAATTTATAAGGTGGAACTTCATCGGAAACTGGCTTTGCCTTTTTCTTCCGTTATGTTATCTGTGTTAGGGGTATTGCTTTCCATCGGACATCAGAGAAGCGGGAAAAAAGCCGGAATTTTAGTTGGAATTTTGACAATTTTTTTCTATATTTCTTTGTTAAATATAGGGATTGTCTTGGCAAATGTGGGAAAAATTCCAATTTTATTGGGAGTTTGGCTTCCAAATTTATTATTGGCGGCTCTCACCTATCGTTTGTATCTGGTTAAAAAAAGAAAGGGGATTTAGGGATGAAGAAATTGGATATCTATATTACGAAAAACTTCTTAAAGTATTTTTCCTATAGTCTGTTTTCCTTTTTGGCCATTTTTGTATTGAGTCAGATTTTCAAAGTTCTTCGTTATGTGAATGAGGGGCAATTGTCTGCGGGAGAGGTTCCTCTTTTTATTGGAAATTTATTGCCAGGGATTATCATTAATGTCGCTCCTTTGGCGGTGTTACTGGGAGGATTGATTTCTATCAATATTATGGCGAGTAATTTGGAGATTATTTCCTTAAAAACATCGGGAATTCGTTTTGCCCGTTTGGTGAGAGGACCGATTTTAGTTTCTTTTTTCATCTCCCTTGTTGTTTTTTATCTGAATGACAGAGTGTATCCGGGTTCCGTCGTACGTAACCGAGAATTGCGTGGAAAAGAAGATGTGGAAGAAAGAGAGCTTCCTAAAGAAAAAGAAAATGCTTTTTTTCGAAATGAAGAGGGGCGTTATGTCTACTATATGAAAAAGATAAATCGAGAAAAAGGAATAATGGATTATGTTGAAATCTTAGATATGTCGGAGGACTTTGATAAGATTGAGAGAATTATCACTGCCAAACAAGGAAAGTATGATTTTGAGAAAAAAATATGGATTTTCAAAGAGGTAAATCTTTATTATCCGGAAACGGATAGAACGGAGAGCCGGGTTTTGATTCAAGACGAAAAATATAGGGATGAGCCGGATCGTTTTATTTCTCTTTCCAATATCGTTCCGAAACAGCAAACGATTGCAGAATTAAAGAAGGCGATCAAAGAAGGCAGTGCTACAGGAAATGAAATTCGAGAAATGTTATCGGAATTGGGAAAACGCTATTCCTTTCCTTTCGCCAGTTTTGTCGTTTCCTTTCTGGGACTTGCTTTAGGGAGTCATTATGTGAGGGGAATGTCCATTTTGAATATTGTCATTTCTATTTTACTGGGCTATGCTTATTATTTGGTGGAAGGAGCTTTTGAAGCCTTGGGAATGAACGGCTATTTAAATCCTTTTCTCTCAGGTTGGATTCCCAATTTATTATTTTTGGCGGCGGGACTTTATTTTATGAGAAGAGCGGAATATTAGAAAGAGGTGCTTATGAACGAAGGAGTACAGGTAAAAACATTATCAAACGGTATTACGGTATTGGCAGAGAAAGTTCCTGAATTGCAAAGTTTTTCTTTGGGTTTTTTTGTTCGAACAGGAGCGAGAAATGAAAGGAAAGAAGAGAGCGGGATTTCTCATTTCATAGAACATATGATGTTCAAGGGAACGGAAACAAGAACTGCGAAGGAGTTATCTGAAATCATAGACAATGAAGGCGGAATGATGAATGCCTATACCAGTCGGGAAACTACGGTGTATTATGTACAATTGCTGTCCAGCAAGTTAGAGATAGCCATTGATGTTCTTTCCGACATGATGTTACATTCCACCTTTACAGAAGAAAATATTGAAAAAGAAAGAAATGTCATTATTGAAGAAATAAAAATGTATGAGGATAGTCCTGAGGATACGGTGCATGATGAAAATATCAGTTTTGCTTTGCGAGGGATTCAATCCAACAGTATTTCCGGAACGCCGGAAGGATTGAAGAAAATTACAAGAGAGCATTTTATGAAGTATTTGCGAGATCAATATGTGGCTTCCAATTTAACGATTGTCATTTCCGGAAATTTTGATGAAGAGCTGTTGATGACACAGTTGGAAGAAAAAATGTCCGCTTTTCCAAGTTCGACCGAGAGGAGAGACTATGACAATCGCTATGAAATTTATTCAGGAACACAGATTATCACGAGAGACACCCAACAGGTTCATATCTGTTTCAACACTCGAGGGATTGACATACATCATCCTAAGAAATATGCCGTTGCTATTTTAACAAGTGCTTTGGGAGGCGGAATGAGTGCCAGGTTATTTCAAAAGATTCGGGAAGAAAGAGGATTGGCGTATTCTGTATACAGTTATCAATCCGTTTATGAGGATTGCGGACTGTTTACCACCTATGCCGGAACTACGAAAGAAGCCTATCGGGATGTCATTGCCATGATCCAAGAAGAATATCAGGAAATTTTGGAGCATGGAATTACAGAACAGGAATTACAACGTTGTAAAAATCAATTTACCAGTGCTCTGATGTTTCATTTGGAAAGCAGCAAGGGAAGAATGTCCAGTATTGCGGCTTCTTATATGAATAATGGAAGAGTGGAAACAAAAGAAGAAGTGATTCAAAATATCAATGCCGTTTCTTTGGAAGATATTCAAGAAGTTGCAAGATATTTGTTTGATGAAAAATATTATTCCTGTACTATATTGGGGAATATAAAAGAAGGGGAGTTTACATTATGAGCAAAATACAAGTGAAAGTAGTTTTAGAAGAGGGAGTGCAACTGCCGAAATATGAAACTGCGGGAGCAGCCGGTTTAGATGTCAGAGCCAATATTCCGGAAAGTATTACTTTGGGGAGTTTAGAACGTGCTTTGATTCCAACCGGGATTCGAATGGCAATTCCGGAGGGCTATGAAGTACAGGTTCGTCCAAGAAGCGGTTTGGCGTTGAAACATGGCATTACTTTGTTAAACACTCCCGGAACGATTGATTCCGACTATCGGGGAGAACTGAAAATTATTATTGCCAATATGAGTAAACAGCCCTATGTAATAGAAGCTCAGGAAAGAATCGGGCAATTGGTATTGAATAAAGTGGAACAAATGGAGCTTGAAATTGTATCCTCTTTGGATGAAACCGTTCGTGGAGAAGGGGGATTTGGACATACAGGAAAGTAAGAGGTTGTTATGGGAAAAAATCGAAAAAGATATTTTCTAATCAAGCGATTGAAGAAGATGAATTTATGGTTGATTGCCAATATACTGGCTATTTTTGCCTTGAGCTTAATGAGTATTTATAGCTCTACGATTCCAAAAGGACCCGGTTTTTTTCAGAAAGAGTTGTTATGGTTTTTCATTAGTGCTATCGTATTTGTGGCTTTTTCATTATTGGACTATCATAAATATATGAAATATGATCGCTATGTCTATCTATTCAATGTACTTATGCTTCTGTCCGTTTTTGTCATAGGGACGAAGCGTTTAGGGGCACAGAGATGGATAGATTTAGGACCTATTTCGATTCAACCGTCTGAATTTGCAAAAATATTTTTAGTATTGACTCTTTCCAGCTACATGGCAAAACATTCGAATGAAAGATTTGAGGGCTTTAGATCCATGATGCTATCTTTTTTTCATATGCTGCCGATTTTTATACTCATCGCTTTACAGCCGGATTTGGGAACCTCTTTGGTGTTGCTTGTGATCTATGCCAGCTTAGTATTTATTAACGGTTTGGATTGGAGAACCATTTTTATTTTGCTTCTTGCTGCGATTTCAGCGATTCCGGGAGCTTATTTCTTCTTATTACATGACTATCAAAGGCAAAGAGTCTTAACTTTTTTGAATCCCGGAGAGGATATGCTGGGCTCCGGTTGGAATGTCATGCAATCGATGATCGCCATTGGTTCGGGAGGGGTTCGAGGTAAGGGATTTTTGGAGAACTCCCAGAGTAAATTACGGTTTTTACCGGAATCTCATACCGATTTTATCGGAGCAGTCTATTTGGAGGAAAGAGGATTTTTAGGGGGAGTTGCTTTGTTACTGCTCTATTTGCTTTTACTCATTCAAATTTTAAAGATTGCGGAGGATACCGAAGAACGATTTGGAAAATTGATTTGCTATGGAATTGCTTCCATTTTCTTTTTTCATATTTTCATCAATTTAGGAATGATTATGGGAATTATGCCGGTAACGGGTTTACCTCTTCTCCTGATGAGCTACGGAGGAAGTTCTTTGGTGTTTGCCTATATGATGCTGGGCATTGTGCAAAGTGTAAAATTTTATCGGGGGTAGCATGAAAGAATATCGAGTAAAAGAAAAATATATTGGAGTGCGAGTGGACAGATACCTTAGAAAAGAGTTTCCGGACTTATCGTTAGGAGATATTTTCAAAGGTCTAAGAACCGGTAAGATAAAAGTGAATGGAAAAAAAGTAAAAGAGAGTTATCGTTTTGTATCGGAAGATTGTATTCAACTTTATTTGGAGATCAAAGAGCAAAAGAAAAGGGAATTTTTAATCTTGTCTTCTGAAGAGAGAGCTGAATTGGAAGAAGGTATTTTGTATCAAGACCAGAATATATTGGTCTATTGTAAAAAAGCGGGAGAGTTAATGCACAAAGGGAGTTCTCATGACTATGGTTTGGCGGAACAGTTTCAGGCCTATTTTCAAAATGAGGATTTTCACTTTGTAAATCGTTTGGATAAGGAGACCTCCGGACTTGTTCTGGGAGGAAAATGTTTAAAAATTGTTCGTGAATTGGCGGAAGCTATAAAAAAGAGGACAATTGTCAAAAAATATTATATAATAGTGGAGGGTAATCCGCCTAAAAATCACTTTTCTTTAAGAAGTTATTTGAAAAAAGGAGAAACTCGAGTTTTGGAAAGTCAATGTGCCAAGGAAGATTACCGAGAATGTTCGGCAAGTTTTCAGGTTTTGAAGCGGAAAAAAGATTGCTCTCTTCTGGAAGCAAATTTGGAAACAGGACGAACTCATCAGTTAAGAGTACAACTCGCTGGAATGGGCTTTCCCATTTTAGGAGATGGAAAGTATGGAAAAAAGAAAGCGGGAAGAATGTACTTACACTCACATTTGTTAAAAATTTCAGCTTGGGAACAAGAATGGGATACAGGCATTCCCGCTGAATTTTTATGGTATTTTAATAAATAAATAAGGGAGGAAACATGGAAAATCAAGGATTCTTAGACAAGTATTTTAAACTGAGTGAGAGAGGAAGCACTGTGAGAAATGAAGTTATCGGAGGGATAACCACTTTCTTGGCAATGGCATATATTATCTTTGTCAATCCGTCTATTTTAAGTTTAACAGGAATGGATAAAGGAGCTCTTATTACAGTCACTTGTTTAGCAACCGCATTGGGAACCTTTATCTCGGGAGTTTGGGCAAATGCTCCATTCGGACTGGCTCCGGGAATGGGATTAAATGCTTTCTTTACATTTACTCTGGTCATGGACAAAGGGGTCACTTGGGAAACCGCTTTAGGAATAGTATTTTTATCAGGATGCTTCTTTTTTATTCTGTCTTTAGGGGGAATTCGAGAAAGAATTGCAGACTGTATCCCGCTATCTATCAAAATTGCGGTAGGAGCAGGGATTGGATTATTTATTACCTTAATCGGTTTGAAAAATATGGGCTTAGTCGTGAAAAATGAAGCAACTTTAGTGGGACTTGGAGTTTTAGGACCGGAAGTGTTAATTGGAATTGCAGGTTTGTTCATTGCGGTTATCTTGGAAATTAAAAGAGTAAAAGGCGGAATTTTGATTGGGATTTTAAGCTCTACCGTTTTGGCCTTTATTTTTCATAAGGTAGAAATGCCGAGCAGTTTTGTATCATTACCTCCAAGTATGGCACCTATTTTTATGAAATTGGATATTAAGAGTGCATTTCAACTTTCTTTGATGGGACCTATTTTTTCTTTTATGTTTGTAGATTTATTTGATTCTTTAGGAACTTTGATTTCCTGTTCCAAAGAAATTGGTTTGGTGGAAAAAGACGGAAAGATAAAAGGATTTGGAAAAATGCTTTATACTGACGTGGCATCGACTATTTTTGGAGCGGTTATGGGAACTTCTACCGTAACTACTTTTGTAGAATCTTCTGCAGGAATTGCAGCAGGAGCGAGAACGGGATTGGCATCGGTCGTGACTGCGATTTTATTTGTGTTATCTCTAATATTTGCTCCCTTGGTAGGAGTGGTACCGGGATATGCAACCGCATCGGCTCTTATTATTGTCGGGGTGTATATGTTTAAAAATGTAAGATTTTTAGATTTCAATGATTTGAAAACTTTAGTGCCGGCTTTTATCATCATTATTATGATGCCTTTGACTTACAGTATCAGTATCGGTTTAAGTTTGGGATTTATTGCTTATATTGTCATTCATGTTTTAACAGGAGAATTCAAAGCTTTGAACCTTCCTTTGGTTTTTGTAGGAGTTTTGTCCTTTATCAACTTAGTGATTTAAGGGGAAGAGGCGGGAGGCTTTCCTAAATTAGCCACGAGAGAAAGGAATATTCTGAAAAAATGTGTATAAAAAATCATTAAAGGAGAAATATGAGAGCAGGAATGGGAATTTTAGTCACCTTTATTGGTGGTGTATTTTGGGGATTTTCCGGGGTGGCAGGGAAGTATCTCTTTGAATCTGCAGGGGTTACCAGTGACTGGTTAGTTCCTTGGAGATTGTTGACAGCCGGAAGTGTTATGTTGCTCTATTTATATCATAAGCAGGGAAAGGCCGTGTTTCGAATTCTGAAAGAGGATTGCAAAGATTTGCTGATATATGCTGTTTTTGGAATGATGGCTTGTCAGTATACTTATTTTACGACAGTACAATATTCCAATGCGGCGATTGCAACGATACTTCAATATTCCGCACCTCCATTTATTATGGTATACATGTGCTACCGAGAACGAAAAAAACCGGAAAGAATAGAAGTGATTTCTTTAGTTTCTTCTTGCATTGGAGTTTTTGTACTATGTACTCATTTTCAGTTTGAGGCCTTTGTGATTTCTCCGAAAGCATTGCTTTGGGGGTTGATTTCCGCCTTTGCCATGATGATAAATACGATTCAACCGGTGAATTTATTAAAAAAATACGGTTCTTTTTTGCCTTTGGCATGGTCTATGATTATCGGGGGAAGTCTTTTATTTCTCTGGACGCGTCCTGATAGAATTCCGATACATTACACTTGGAATTTATTCGGAGGTTTCTTTGCCGTTGTATTCTTAGGAACGATAGTTGCTTTTACTTTATACATGGAGGGAATTAAAATGATAGGACCGACGAAGGCGGCACTCATTGCTTGTGTAGAACCTATTTCGGCAACGGTTCTTTCTATTTTACTGCTGGGAACTTCATTTGAATTTTTGGACATAGTTGGAATTGCCTTAATCCTTTTGGCGGTGTGCCTGCTATCTTATCCGACAAAAAATAAAAAAAATAGTTGACAAATTTAGTAAATTATAATATACTGAAAGAGAACAATAGTAGAAGAGATTGAAGGAGGAAATATATGAAAATCGCATTAGTGTATAGAAGTACTACAGGAAGAACGGAAGCTATGGCAAAGGCTATCGAGGAAGGAATTTTAGCAGCAGGGGGAGCAGTCAAGGTATCTTCCATAGAAGATGCTAAGGTAGAAGATGTTTTTGCAAGCGATGTTCTGGTTTTAGGAAGTTCTGCGGACGGAGCGGAATCCATTGATGAAGCTCATTTTGTCCCATTTATGGAAGAGAATAAAGACAAGTTTTCCGGGAAAAAAGTTTTTCTGTTCGGTTCTTACGGATGGGGTGGAGGAGAGTATGCCAATACTTGGAAAGACCAAATCCTAGAATTCGGAGGAGAAATGATAGAAGAACCGGTGACTTGTTTAGAAGATCCGGAAGAGGCTACTTTAGAACAATTGCGAGAAGTTGGAAAGAAGATAGCCGCTTTATAAGAAGCCATTTACAAATAATTTTATAAAATTTCATGTCGAAAAGGGAACTGCTACAGTTCCCTTTTTATTTTTTGAATATGAAGAAGGACATTTTCTTTCTTGGGAGAACCGAAAGTTACTCTACGAGAAATCATAGTTTCTAAAGAAATCATTTGAAAAATATCCTCCTGAAAAAGAGAGGAGTATTCCCGGAATTTTGCCAGAGTCCAATTTTGAAAAATAGAGCCTTCCTCATTGGCAGCTTTTACCATAGCTCCTACTATAGCATAGGCATCTCGGAAAGGGAGCCCTTTTGTGGTCAGATAGTCCGCAATATCGGTTGCCTCTATATAGCCTTGATAACAGGCTTCTTTCATTCTCTTTGGATGAACTTGTATCTTAAGAAGCATTTCCGTAAAAATAGAGAGGCAAGCCTTTGTGGTATCCAAAGAGTCAAAAAAAGCTTCTTTATCTTCCTGCAAGTCTTTATTATAGGCTAGAGGAAGAGATTTCATGGTTGTAAACAGAGCGAAAAGATGTCCGAAAACTCTTCCCGTTTTTCCTCGAATGAGTTCTGCCGCATCCGGATTTTTTTTCTGAGGCATAATGCTGCTTCCGGTTGAAAAGTCGTCACTGATTTCTATATAGCCGTAGTCTTGAGAAGAAAAGAGAATCAATTCCTCGCAAAAACGAGAGAGGTGCATCATAGTGAGAGAAAAATTATGCATGCTGTCCAAAAGATAATCCCGATCACTGACAGAATCTAAACTATTATTCGTGGGAGCTTTAAAATGAAGAAGAGAACTTGTCAAATCTCTATCAATCGGATAGGTGGTTCCCGTCAAAGCGGCAGCCCCCAGAGGACAGTAATTTAAAAGCTCCAGAGTATTTTTCATCTTTTGAATGTCCCGAAAAAACATTTCGACATAGGCCATAAGATAATGAGCAAAGGTGCCGGCTTGGGCTTTTTGTAGATGTGTGAAAGCGGGCATGTAGCTTTCCAAGTGTTGCTCTGCCAACGAAAGAAGAGATTTTACCAAATTTTGTAAAAGCTCTATGACACTTTGCAATTCACTTCGCACAAAAAGTTTCATGTCTAGGGCAACTTGATCATTTCGACTTCTTCCCGTATGAAGTTTCTTTCCGACATCTCCTATTCTTCGAATCAATTCATGCTCAATGTTCATATGAATATCTTCAAACTCTTCTGAAAACGGAAACTTTTGATTTTCGATGTCCTCAAGAATCTCCTTCAAGTTTTTTTGAATTGTATCCGCCTCTTCTATGGAAAGGATTTTTGCATGAGAAAGGGCTTTGACATGGGCAATGCTTCCTAAAATATCCTCTTTTGCCAGACGTTTATCAAAGGAAATGGAAGAATGAAATTGTAGTAATTGTGCATTGGCTTTTTGGTGAAAACGTTTTGAAAAATGCTGCATAAGAGCCTCCTATTTCTTGTTATTTCGTAAAAGACTTTCAATTTTAATTCCAAGTCCGAAAAGGTTGATAAATCCTTCCGCATCCTTTTGATGATAGACCTCGTCTTTTTCAAAGGTGGAGAAAGCTTCGGAATACAAAGAATAAGGAGAGGAACTTCCTGCCAGAAGAATGTTTCCTTTATACAATTTTAAAGTAACTTCTCCCGTGACATATTCCTGGGTGACTTCTACAAAGGCGGAGAGTGCTTTTCGAAGTCGGGTAAACCATTGACCGTTGTAAACCAATTTGGCAAAGAGAAAAGAAAGTTCTATTTTTTTATGGAAAGTTTCTCGATCCAAACAAAGTCGTTCCAACTCTTCATGGGCAAAATAGAGAGCGCTACCTCCGGGAGTTTCATACACACCGCGAGATTTCATTCCGACCAGTCTATTTTCCACCATATCAATACAACCGATCCCATGTTTTCCACAAATGGTATTCAACTTTTGAAGCAAAGAAATTCCGTCCATTTTCTCTCCGTTCAGACTGACAGGAATTCCCTGTTGAAATCCGATACGAAGATATTCCGGCTCCTCGGGAGTGTGTTCCAAAGGGGAGATGAATTTTAGAAAATTGGAATAATTTGGTTCTTTTTCCGGTTGTTCCAATTCGTTTCCCTCATGGCTGATATGAAACAGATTTTCATCTTGGCTGTAAGAATGTTTCTTAGAGGGGAAGGGTAAATCAATCCCATGTTTTTCCAAATAAGCGATTTCGTCACTACGAGATTGTAGATTCCAAATTCTCCAAGGAGCAATGATTTTCATTTCAGGAGCAAGAGCTTTGATTCCCAATTCAAAACGCACTTGATCATTTCCTTTCCCTGTGGCACCATGTGCAATATAGTCCGCTTTTTCCTGTTTTGCAATTTCCACCAGAGCTTTTGCAATGACAGGTCTTGCGGTAGAAGTTCCCAAGAGATATTTATTTTCATATTTTGCCCCTGCCTGTAAGGTAGGAAACAGATATTCTTCTACAAATTCTTTCTTTTTGTCCACATGATAAAATTTAGAAGCTCCGATTTTATAGGCTCTTTCCTCCACTTGTTGAAAATTTTCCTGTTGTCCCACATCGACAGCGACACAGATTACCTCCGCTTGATAATGTTCTTGTAACCAAGGGACGATGACAGAGGTGTCAAGTCCCCCTGAATATGCCAACACAATTTTTTCTTTTTTCATAGATACTCTCCTTTTATTTTGTAAAATATTGTTGATATAGTTTGTCATAACTTCCGTCTTGTTTCAAGCTTTCCAAGGCTTTGTCAATGTCCTTTAACAGAGAAACGTTGTCCTTATGCAAGGCAATGGCGTATTCTTCCTTTCCGTCGGAGATTGCAAAAGTGGACAAACCGGGATTTTGTTTTACATATTGTTTGGCAGGCTCTTCATCTAAAATGACAGCAGATACTTTATCCGCCTGTAGAGCCAAAATAGCAGCGGAAGCCGAGTTGAAACGTTCCACAGCATATTCGTGTTTGGAGCTGATAAAAACATCTCCCGTATATCCCAGAACCACTCCGATTTTTTGTCCTTTCAATGCTTCCAAATCATGATCTCTGTTTTCTTTGACGATCATATTTTGTTGCGAGATATAGTAGTTTTTTGTAAAATTGACATGCTTTTTTCTCTCTTCCGTCGCTGTCATCCCCGCAATGACAACATCGATTTTTTTACTTTGCAAGGCGGGCAACAATCCGTCAAAATTCATACTTTTGATTTCCACTTTTTTTCCTATTTTTTCTCCAATTTGCTTCATCAACTCAATATCGAAGCCTTTGATTTCTTCCCCCTCCATATATTCGAAGGGAGCAAATTCCGGATTGGTTCCCACAACGAGTGTGGCCTCTTCCTTTCCTTTTCCACAGGCAAAGCACAATAGACAACAGATAACAACGAAAATTCCTTTTTTCCATTTCATAAAAATTCCTCCTAAAATTTTGATATAAAAAAACCACTGACAAAAAGTCAATGGTTTTGCATACGAGTAACAAAAAACCGTAGTCCAAAAGAACTACGGCTCTCTAATGTATTTACAGAAAACGCATAGATTATTTTTGCACAGAAAAAGAACGCCTATTTGATTGAAATCTTTGCGAGTTCCTTTTCCTTAGTACTGTCAATAACATATGCTTTTCCTCCTTTGTTTCTTTATTACGTTGGAGTATAGCATAAGGAAAAAGCTTTGTCAAATTTTTTTTTGAATTTTCCATTGCACAGTTTTTTAAAACGTGTTAGGATATGGATATAATTGGAAAGAGGAGGATCGGAAATATGAAAAAATTTACGACAAGTTTGGGAATTTTTTTTATCACATCTTTGCTTGCTTTTGCTGCAACTTCTTTAAAACCTGCAGAAGTACAGATGAAAGACGGAGTATTTATAAGTGAGAAAGGAGTTCCCCTACAAGGAGAATATGAGATGAGAGAGGACTTGTACGACTCCAGTTTTATCTTCCAACAAGGAAAGTTGGCAAGTTTTTCCTTTGAAACCAGAAAAAATAAGGAAAATGATTTGGAAGTAGAGGGGAAGTTTACGACTCCTGAAATGTTTAAAGGAGAAATTTCGATTAAAAGTGAAGAAAAACCAAAGCAAGAGGAAAGGGTAAATAAAAAATTATCCTTGGATGGAAACATAGAAGGAAAGGCTCTTCATCAGTTTGCAACAGAGGTGTTGACAAAGTCAGCGGCAAGTTTAAAAATTCCTACGTTTAAAGTAGTGGAAGCTTGGAAGCTTCAAGATGGAAAACGAGAATTAGAGGAAGAAAAGACAGTGGAAGTAGGAAAAAAGGAAGTAAATAAGAATTACAGCATGTTCCAAAAAACAAAAACGGAAGAAGAACAAATTTTTTCCAAAGGAAAGTTGGTACATACTTCCAAGGGAAGTAGCAGCAACTTTGAAATGCAGACGATGAAGAAATAAAAACGGAAAGAAAAGAAGGAAAAAGAAAATCAGTAAAATAAAAGGACTGCACCTGAAATCTTAGACATAAGATAGGGGTGCAGTTTTTTCTTGCTTTCTTCTTTTTTCTTTCGTATACTGAAAATAGAAAATACGAAAGCAAGGGAGAGGAAAATGAGAACTTTATTGATTGATAACTATGATTCTTATACCTATAATTTATATCAAATGATTGCGGACATCACGGAAAAAGAAGTTCTCGTCATTAAAAATGACGAATATTCTTGGGAGGAAGTACAAAAACTTGCCTTTGATGCGGTCGTCATTTCTCCGGGACCCGGAAGGCCTGATAAAAAAGAAGATTTTGGAGTCTGTGAAGAAGTGATTCTCCATTGTGAAAAACCGATTTTGGGGGTTTGTTTGGGACATCAGGGAATCTACCATGTTTTTGGGGGAGAAGTCGGCAAGGCTCCGATTCCTATGCATGGAAGATTAAGTAAAATCCACCATGAAGGAAGAGGAATTTTTCAAAACTTGGCACAGGACATCCAAGTGGTACGCTATCATTCTTTGCTATGCAAAGGAGAGATTCCGGACTGTTTACAGGTAGAGGCCAGAACGGAAGAGGGACTGATTATGGCACTTTCCCATAAGACAAAGCCGATTTGGGGAGTACAATTTCATCCCGAATCGATTTGTACTCAAGAGGGAAGAAAAATGCTCGAGAATTTTTTCCGCCTGAGTCATGAATATTATCAGAAACAGGAGACCTTTCTCTATGAGAGTATGGATGCTTGGGAAGAGGGGGAGGAGATTTTTCGGCGTCTCTATCCAAGATTTCCAAAATTACTGTGGTTGGATAGCAGTAAGGTAGAAAAGGGCTTATCCCGTTTTTCCATTTTTGGAATGTCGAGCTTAGAACGAGGACACAGCTTGACGTATAAGGTGGACAGTGGAATATTGGAAAAAAAGTATGAAAACGGGAAGACAGAAAAGTTTCAGGAAAGTATTTTCGACTATTTTCAGACAAGAAAGAAAAATTGGAGAGTGAAAGAGGAACTGCCCTTTGATTTCCAATTGGGATATATCGGTTATTTTGCTTATGAGTTGAAACAGGAATGTGTCGCAGAGAATCGACATTCCTATGAATATCCGGATGCTTTTTTTTGCTATGTGGATAGGGCTGTGGTTTTGGATCATTGGGAAAAGAAACTCTATTTACTATCCGAGGGAGAGGACAGAACTTGGATTGAAGAGGTAAAAAACCTCCTACAGAGAGGAGAAAAATATCAGGAGGGAGAGCATTTTTCCAACTATCCGAGGGCGGCTTTTGTCAGCAAACGAAAAGAATATCTTGAAAGCATTCGCAAAAGTCAGGACTTGATTGCTCAAGGAGAAAGTTATGAAATTTGTTTGACCAATCGCTTGGAACTTTTTGCAAAGGTTTGTCCGGTGGATTACTATCTTTTGTTGCGAAAAGTAAGTCCCGCTCCTTATTCCGCTTTTTTTCCCTGTGAGAAGCTAAGTCTTGCCTCTTCTTCCATGGAAAAATTTTTGACCGTAGATCGGGAGGGGAGGGTGGAGACAAAACCGATTAAAGGAACCATTCGTCGAGGAAGAACTGTGGAAGAAGATGAAAAATATAAAAGAAGTTTGGCGGAAGAAGAGAAGAATCAGTCGGAAAACTTAATGATAGTCGATTTATTGAGAAATGATTTGGGGAAAGTTTGTGACATCGCTTCTGTAAAAGTTCCTAAATTGATGACTGTGGAGAGCTATAGTACCTTGCATCAATTGGTCAGTACTGTGACGGGAAAGATATCCGGAAAGTATGATGCGATAGACGTCATCAAGGCCTGCTTTCCGGGCGGTTCTATGACGGGGGCTCCCAAGAAAAGGACCTTGGAGATTATTGATTCCCTGGAGACTGTTCCCCGAGGAATTTATTCGGGAAGCATAGGTTTTCTTTCTCACAACGGAACGGCAGATTTTAATATTGTCATCCGTACCGCTGTCATAGAAGAGGAAAAAGTAAGTTTAGGAGTTGGGGGAGCCATTATTGCTCTTTCCAATCCGGAGGAAGAATTTGAGGAAATTTTATTGAAAGCAAAGGGTGCTTTGAAAGCATTTCAGCTATATTTTACTGGAAATATGGAAGAAGAAATTCGGATAGAGGGCAGTGAAGCATGAAAATTATAGTAGATGATGGATTTTTGTTTGGAGCGGGAGTTTTTGAAACCATCAGGGTGGAGGACGGAAGAGCTATTTTTTGTGAAGAGCATCTAAGACGTTTACAGAAAAGTTTAGATTTTTTTGACATTTCTCAAAATATTTCTAAGAAAGAGATTCAAGCTTATCTTGCAGCACAGGAAGAAAAAAATTTTGCTTTAAAGATCGTTGTTTCCGCTCGGAATATCTTGTATTTGAAACGGGAAAATCCCTATTTGTATCAAAACAAAGACAGAGGTGTCAGACTTTGTTTTTCAAAAGTTTTGAGAAATTCGAGCTCCGCTATGGTCTATCATAAGACAACACAGTATTATGAAAATCTCTTGGAGAAAAAAAAGGCGAAACAAAGGCAGTATGATGAAGTCGTGTTTTGGAATGAGCGAGGGGAATTGGCGGAGGGAGCGGTTTCCAACCTCTTTTTTCTAAAAGGAGATCAACTGTACACTCCTCCCGTTTCCTGTGGATTATTGCCCGGCATTATGCGTGGGAAAATAATGGAGTATTATCCGGTAGAGGAAAAGAGGATTCTTCCGGAGGACTTGTTGGACTTTGATGCCTGCTTTCTCACAAATTCTTTGATGGGAGTCCTTTGGGTGAGAGAAGTGGAGGGAATTTTCTATCAAAAAACAAAAAAGATAGAGAAAATCCTGGCAGAGCAGGAAGCTTGGAAGTAAAAACGGAGGGATGGCAGTCCTGATTCCATTTAAAAATCAAAGAAAATTTTTGCTGTTTATGAATGATGCTGGAACACTCCCGAATTAAGTCGTGAGAGTTTCCGTAAGAAAGAAAATATGTTTTTAAGAAGGAGAAGGTTATGGTAAAAAATGCGGAAGATTTAATAGAAATCAGTCGGGAAAATGCTTTTGGAGGAGTAGGAAGTCTATTTATAGTAGATTATTTGAGCGAAAAAGAATGTAAGGGGAAGTTAAATTTTTTAAGAAGACTTCGTTTGGAACCGGGTTCTTCTTTGGGGGAACATTCTCATACAAGCAATTTTGAAATCTATTTCATTTTGAAAGGAGAGGGTCTGTTAATCGATGACGGAATCGAGAAGAAAGTGGGAGTTGGAGATATGATTTACACGGCGGACGGAGCCAGTCACAGTTTAAGCAATCAGGGTGTGGAAGATTTGGAATTTTTAGCTTTTATCATTCCTGAATAAAAATAGGGAGCTATCTCAGTAATGATATATTTTGAGATAGCCCCTATATATTTTCATCATATATTTCTCAGTCTTTCTGACCGTTATAAATTATCCTACTCTGTTATTTTCTGTGATATTCATTTTTTGCCGGAGAGGAAGTATGTTCTTGATAGAGTGCACCCTTCCGGCGATATAAAGCTTTTTCATTCTTCTAGAAATAAAATTAACAAATTCCATAAGAATTTCCGATTTCAATATATTTTTTCATCACGTCACAAGCTTCTTCAAATCTTTTGTGTTCTCGTTCATCCAAAGGAAGCTCCAAAATTTCTTCCACTCCGTTATTTCCAATAATGGCAGGAACTCCAATATAAAAACCGGAATGTCCGTATTCTCCGTCTAAATAGGCACTACATGGAAGAACTCTTCTTTCATTGTGGAAAATCGCCTTGACAAGATTTGCACAGGTACAACCGATTCCAAATTCCGTACAATTTTTTCCGGCAATAATATCCCAAGCAGTTCGAACCGCTTGTTTTTCCAATTCTAATAAATCCACATTTTTAAATTGTTCCGGATGAGTTTTGACATATTCCAAGAAAGGAAGTCCGTGAATTGTAGCACTTGAATAATTTGCCACTTGAGTATCCCCATGTTCTCCCAACATAAAAGCTTGAATTACACTGCTGTCGATATTTGTTACTTCACTGATAATTCTTCGCAATCTGGCACTGTCAAGTCCGGTACCGGTACCGATAACTCTGTTTTTTGGAAAACCGGATAGTTGTCTTACAAAATATGTGACAATGTCAACCGGATTTGTAATGACCACAAAGATTCCGTCGAAACCTGCTTTTACCACATCAGGAACGAAGCTTTTCACAGCTTCCATAGACCCTTTTAATTCTTCCAATCTTTGTTTGTTTTTGGTTAAACTTCCCACACTTACTACAATGACATCCATTTCAGACAATTCTTGGATTCCGCCGTCTTTGATGATGCTTCTGTGAGGAAGAAAACTTACCGTATCCATACAATCGATGGCATGTGCCTTTGCTTTTTCCGGAAGAATATCCATCAGTACCATTTCATCACAAACTCCTTGTAATAACATTGCTAAGGCACAGTGGCTTCCTACATGTCCAATTCCTACAATTCCTACTTTTTTTGTTTGTAACATAGTCATACCCCTTTCAAATAAAATATTCACTACAATTTTATTATATCATAAATTTTTCAGAGAAAAAATATTTTCTTGATACCGGGGAAGTGTGTTATAATGAAAAGAATAAAAAGTGGAGGAAAGACAATGGTTTATTTATTTTTTGCTCTCTATGCGGAAGCAAGACCTTTTTTAGAAAAATGGAAGTGTAAAAAACAAAATCAATATACAAAATATCAGGTGTTTGAAGCGGAAAATGTCTGTTGTGTTATTACAGGAGTGGGAGTGATGAATATGGCAATTCACAGTACACATTTTCTTTCCTCACGATTTCCGGAAGGAGAAGATATTTTTTGTAATATCGGAGTAGCAGGAAGCAGAAAGAAATCATTTGCCAAGGGAGAACTCTATCTCATTCATAAAATTCATGCAAAGGAGAGCGGTAGAGATTTCTATCCCGAATTATTATATCAACAGAATTTCAAAGAGGCGAGTTTGGAGAGCTTTTCCAAGATTGTGGGAAAAGAGGAGGAAGTACGGGAAGATTTAGTCGATATGGAAGGAGCCGCTTTTTTTGAAACGATGACTTTTTTTGTGAAAAAGCGACAAATTTTTTTATGGAAGTGTGTATCCGATTTTTTGGAGGGAGAGATAGTGCAGCCCGAAGCATTGCTGAAAAAACACTGTGAAAGTTTAGCACTCTTTTTTGACCGGCACTTGCAAACAAAAGAAAGCGGTGAGCAAAGAAAAAAAGAAGAAGAGAAGCAGCTGCAAGAGGCTCTATGGAAACATCTTTTTTGCTCGGAAACCATGTGTATTCAAGGGAGAGAGTTGCTTCACTATGCAGAGTTGTCTCAGAAAAATGTAAGAGCCTTGATAGAAAAATATCTGCTGCTTGAAGTTAAAACAAAGTCGGAGGGGAAGAAGTATTTTGAGAACTTACGAAATGAAATCATGGAATTCTAATTTCTCTCATATTTATGTGGAGAAAGAAGTGATGAAGCATGAGAGAAGCCAAAAAATAATGGAGAAATTTCCAAAAGCTGTCATCATAGAGATAGAGAATTATCAGGATGTTTTTCATCCGAGCGGGCAGGAATTTGCCTATCAAAAACAAAGTCAAAAATTGATTTTAGCAAGGAAGCGAGATCACTTTTTATACAGAGGAGCTAAGGTGTGTGAAAGCTTTGAAAATCATCACTTTTATTATACAAGTTTTTTATTGAACTGTATCTATGACTGTGATTATTGTTATTTGCAAGGGGTATATTCTTCTGCAAATATTGTCATTTTTGTGAATTTAGAGGATTTTTTCGAAGAAGTGGAACGGAGATTGGAAGAAACAAAAGACTTATATCTTTGTATTTCATACGATACGGATTTATTAGCATTGGAGGGAATTCATTCCTTTGTGGAAGCGTGGTATGATTTCAGTCAAAAACATCCCGGTTTGAAAATTGAACTGAGAACCAAGAGTGCAAAAGTATTAGATTTTTCCAAGAAGCCCTATAATCCGAATTTTATTTTGGCATGGACTCTATCTCCCGAAGCTGTCAGTCGAATGTTTGAGAAAAAAACGCCCTCTTTGCAAAATCGCTTAGAGGCCATTCGAAAATGGCAGAAACAAGGATTTTCTATTCGACTTTGTTTTGATCCTGTTTTGTGGCAGAAAGATTTTGAGAAAAACTACTCTCTTTTTTTCCAATATTGTTTTTCGAGCTTGGACAGGGAGAAGATTTTAGATGTGAGTGTGGGAACCTTTCGAATCTCCAAAGAATACCTGAAAAAAATGAGAAAGCAGAATCGGAATTCCTTGTTACTTTCTTATCCCTTTGTTTGTGAGCAGGGAGTTTACAGTTATCCAAGAGAGATTCAAAGCAAGATATTTGATCTTGTCCAAAGGGAAATAAAGCAATATGTGGCAGAAGAAAAACTATTTATCGGAGGAGGACTATGAAGGTTTTAGTGACGGGAGCAACTTCCGGGATTGGAAGAGTCCTAGTGGAAAGACTGTTGCAGGAGGGCAATGAGGTGCTGGGGATAGGACGGGATTTTCAAAAATATCCCTTAGAACATCCCAAGTATCAGGCATATTCTTGTGATTTGAGAAAGATGGCGGAAGTAGAAAAATTGTTACGAGTGGTAGCAAGCAAAGATTGGGATGCCATCATCTTGGTTGCAGGACTGGGATATTTTGCCCCTCATGAAGAAATTCATTTTTCCAAAATTCAGGAAATGGTACAGGTCAACCTCGGCTCTGCGATGATGTTGGTACAGGCAAGCTTGCGAAGTTTGAAAAAAACAAAGGGGCATATCCTTTTTCTTTCTTCCGTGACTGCCGGCAAGGCAAGTCCCATAGGAGCTGCTTATTCCGCTACAAAAGCGGGACTTTCTCATTTTGCAACAAGCCTTTGGGAAGAAGTGAGAAAATATGGAGTGAGAGTCAGTGTCGTGGAGCCGGATATGACAAAGACGGATTTTTATAAGCACAATTCTTTCGATGTTGGAGAGGAAGAAGATAGTTATCTATTGGCAGAAGAGGTTGTCGAGGCTGTTCTTTTTCTGTTTTCTCAGCGAAAGGAAGTGAATATTCGAAGGATTGAAATACAGCCGCAACGACATAGAATAACTCGTAGGGGGTAAGCGGTATTGAAGAAAATATAAAAAAAAGCTATGATATTTCTATACTATTAGAATAAAGGAGGACGACTATGAAAAAAAGAAGATGGAGCATATGCTTTGTGATATTATGCCTGTGCATGGCATGTATTGGCTGCGGAAAGAAAAAGGAAGAAGCGGAACAGGAAAAAATAAAAGTGGTTACCAGCAACTATCCGATGTATGATTTTACGAAAAGAATTGCGGGAGACAGCTTGGAAATTGTAAATTTAGTTCCACCCGGAACAGAACCGCATGATTGGGAACCCAGTGTACAAGATATTGCTCAATTGGAAGAAGCAAAAGCCTTTATTTATAATGGAGCAGGAATGGAGGCATGGGTTGAAAAAGTGTTGGAAAGTTTGAATAATAAAGAATTATTGGTGGTAGAAGCATCGCAACGAGTGGATTTGTTAAAGGCAGAGGAGCATGATGAGGACGAAGAGGAAGCTCATCATGAAAAAGCTCATGAACATAAGCATCACGAGCATGAACACGAACATTACCACGAAGAACATCATCACCATCATCATGGAGAATGGGATCCTCATGTGTGGTTAAGTTTGCGAGCAGCTCAAATAGAAATGGAAAATATTAAAAATCTTTTGGTCGAAGTCAATCCGGAACAAAAAGAGGTCTATGAAGAAAATTATCGAAAAGCAATCAAGGAATTTCAAGCCTTAGACGAAGAATTCAAGGAAACATTGGCAGCGTTTGAAGGAAGAGAAATTGTTGTGGCTCATGAAGCCTTTGCTTATTTATGCCGAGATTATCATTTACATCAATTGGGAATAGAAGGAGTTTTTGCAGATTCAGAACCTTCTCCCGCTAAAATGAAAGAAATCATTGATTTTGTCAAAGAACATCAGGTAAAGGTGATTTTCTTTGAAAGTTTAGCAAGTCCTAAGGTAGCAGAGGCAATTGCGAGAGAAACAGGAGCGAAAACGGATATGTTAAATCCCATCGAAGGATTGACAGAAGAGGAAATGGCTTCCGGAAAAGACTATCTATCTGTGATGAGAGAAAATTTAGAAGCTTTGAAGAAAGCATTCGTGGAATAAGAGGGAAATGTGAAAACACTAATTCAAGTGGAACAGGGATATTTTTCCTATCCAAAACAGGAGAGTTTGTTACGAAATATCAATTTTAGCATAGGAGAAGGAGAGTTTGCCGCCATTATCGGAGCAAATGGGGCGGGAAAGACCACCTTTTTAAAATTATTGTTGGGGCAACTTTCTTTTCAGAAAGGAAAAGTGACAAGAAATTATCGACAAATTTCCTATGTAAGTCAGGCTCAGGATAAAACACAGGATTCTTTTCCCGCTACGGTATTAGAGATTGTACTATTAAATTTACGACGGGAGATTGGATATTTTCATTTTGTCAAAGAGAAGCATCGGGAACAAGCTCGAAAAGCTTTGAAAATGGTTGGAATGGAAGCTTATGAAAAGCATTTGATGAAGGAGTTATCAGGAGGGCAACGTCAACGAGTGATGATAGCAAAAGCTCTTGTACAGGAACCGGAACTCTTAATTTTGGATGAGCCTACCACAGGTTTGGATAAAAAAGCAGTAGAAGATTTATTTGATACTTTAACAATCTTGCAGCATGAGAAGGGAATGAGTATTTTAATGATCAGCCATGATTTGTTTCGAGTAAGAACCTGGTGTGAGCATATCTATCTACTGGAGGAGGGAGAATTATATGCTTCAGTATGAATTTATGCAGAAAGCTTTTTTAGTGGGAATCTTAGTGTCTATCATCGTTCCTTGTATAGGAAGTTTTGTAGTCTTAAAGCGTCTTTCCATGTTGGGAGACGCTCTTTCTCATGCTTCTTTGAGCGGAGTTGCTTTGGGATTGCTCTTGGCTTGGAATCCTTTGGTAGGAGCTTTTCTTGCCTGTGTTGTCGCCGCTTTGGGAACGGAATATCTACGGGAAAAGATTCCGGAATATTCCGAAATTTCGATAGCGATTATTACCTCCCTGGGAGTGGGGTTGGCAGGGGTCTTGTCCAGTTTTATCAAAAATGCAACTTCCTTTCATAGTTTTTTATTTGGAAGTATTGTGGCAATTTCTACAGGGGAAGTCATGATGATTGCCTGTATCAGTGTTGTTGTCATTTTTGTGTTTCTCTTTTTTTATAAGGAACTTTTTTATATCGCTTTTGATGAAGAGGGAGCTAAAGTTGCGGGAGTGCCGGTCAATCAACTTAACTTTCTTGTGACGCTCATTACGGCTATGACGGTTTCCATTGCCTCTCGAACAGTCGGAGCTTTAATGATTTCATCTTTTATGGTTTTGCCGATGGCAACTGCCATGCAGGTGGCAAGAAGTTATCGAAGTACGATTTTATTTGCTGTTTTTTATGCACTGATATCTACTTTGTCAGGATTAAGTCTTTCTTATTATTATGGATTAAAACCTGGAGGAACAATCGTGTTATTATCTGTTGGAATCTTTTTTTGGAATCTGTTTTGGAAACATTATGCACGAAATCAATAGCTACTTTCTATGTGACTTGGCTTCATCTGCATCTAATAGATGCTTTTGATATAAGCCTATAGAGTTTTTTGAACGCTTTTATTTGAATAAAAAAAGAAAAAAGAAAAAGTCTCTTGGCTTTTTCTTTTTTATATTTAGTTATTTTATTTTAATATTGATCCCTAATTATTTTTACTTTTAATAAATAATTGTTTTTTTATAAAAATACATCAATCTATAAATATAATTTATGGTATACTGAAAATAGAATTTTTTATTGATATTTCAAGGATTATATTTTAACACTCCTATTTTTATATCAAAGAAAACAAAGACATAGTTATGGTTTGATAGAATGGAAATAGAAAAAGGATGCAAAAATGTTTCATAAATATAAAAGAGGTGGAGAGAAAAATGAAAAAAATATCTGTAATGAATCATGCTTATTTTTTTTTGCTATTTTGTACTTAAAGATGAAGTGCACCAGGATAGTATAGAAGCGTATAAACTAATATTGGGAGGGGGAATTTAAGGAATGATCAAGAGTATAAAAATAATGTTTTTATTTTTAATAATACTATCATCCACAACACTACCATCAACATTAACTACAAAACGAATGAGAGCAAATTCCATTAGGATAAATGCATTAGAAATTAACATAATAGAAGCTTTAAAAGAAGAATTACCGGAGGAGATGACAATAGTATTGGATGACAGAGCATTGAATTTTGATTTTGATAAATCGGTTGTAAAACCAAAATATAATGAAATGTTAACAAATTTAAAAGAGTTTATCACAAAGAATAATTATGAAGTAACAATAGAAGGACATACAGATTATATAGCAAGCAATGAATATAATATGGGATTATCTAAAAGAAGGGCAGAAGCTGTGAAGGCTAAATTGATTGAATTAGGCTTAGAGCCAAGTAGAATTGTTGCAATACTTCCTAAAGGGGAGGAAGAGCCAATAGCAGACAATAAAACCACAGAAGGAAGAGCTAAAAATAGAAGGGTTGAATTTAAGTTAGTAAAAAGAGATTCAGTAGGGGAAGTAAATTCAGAAGAAAGTAGAATTATAGACGTGAAGAAAGGAGTCGTTGAAGCTGAAAATTAAAAAAGGGGAGGGGAAAAATGAATAGTTATTTGTGTAAAACAGAACAACACCTTCGTTCCATCGCAAAAAGAAATGAGAGTGTAAGATACTCCTTGGGATTAGTAATCCTATTTTTGATGTTGGGGGGAGGTGCATTTTCAGAGGAGATACAGGATGGAAATAGGATAGCAAACACAAGTCCAACAAGAGAACAAATATTGTCAAGAGAAACTTTAAGAAGTTTAGTAGGAAACTTACAATCCAAAATAGCTAGTGCAAGAGCAGAAAATGAAAAAGGATTGGCAGGCTTAAGATTAGAATTAATTCAATTAATGGAACAAGGAAATCAAGTGGTAAAATCACCATGGCCGTCATGGCAATTTGGTGTTAACCATATGTACAGTCAATGGAATGCTGTATATAAGGGAAGAGGAGATAAGTCAGAAAAATATCCATTTGAAGGAACCTTTACAAGAAGCGGGGATTTATTTTTAAGAAATATACATCCTGACAGTAAAAATTATGAAAAGTATACTTCTTTTATGCCAGGAGTCATTTCTTCTTTCTCCACTTTTTCAGCTGGTGGAAATAATTCAAAAAGAGTGTTTGCAGTAGAAAAGCAAATGGGAGTGGATAAAAGCTTAGCAACCACTTCTTTGAGAGGTGGAGATGAAGATTCTTATGGATTGGGAAATTCCAAAATAAAACAAGAAGAGATAGCCAAAATAGAATTGGGGGCAAGCGTTAGACCTAGAAAAATGGATAAAGAAACAATTACAGTAGAAGCCCCTAAAAAGCCAAGTTTAAATAAACCAGAGGTTTTACTACCCAAAAGTCCAAATGCCCCAGAAGCACCAGCCGCACCGACATTAAGCTTAAATGCATTTGAGCCAGTAGTGCCAAAAAGTCCCAATCCAGAATTAGGTGATGCAGAGATTTTCAATATAAAATTAGGTTCATTTGGAAACTATATGACATACTCAAATTATAATAAACACAATGAAGATGGGGGAGGGCTTGCTGAGGGGATGGATCCTAATGCAAGATCCTATGGGGATCATGAAGATAAAAGCATAAAGAATAATGATTTAGAAAGGGGTCCTTCCATAAGATATACTTGGGCAACTCCAAGTAATGCTTTGAGTTCTGGTGAAGGCTTTGACTCAACACTTTTAAAAGTATATTTTGATTATGGAAACATAAATGATACAAGCTCTGAAAAAGGAAAAACTCTTACAATAGAATCAGATGTTAAGCAAACGATAGATTCTATAAATAGTTTAACGGAAACACAAATAGCTCATGAAAAGGAAAAAAATAGAATATGGAATACCGGAAAATTTTTAACAGGTGGTTCAAGATTTGCTACTATGGATAATGCTCGTGATGCCACAATAGAGAACAAAGGGACAATAAATTTGACAGGGCCACTTGTTGCAGGATTTGAAGTACAAAGTGATACCCTAGGTTCCGGAAAAAGGACCATTAAAAATTCTGGAACGATAACAGATGAAAAGGAAGAGGAATATAGAGATGATAAAGGCTTAGGAGGACTTCAAGTAGGGAAAGTAAATGAAGCCGGAGAAGAAGTTGAAACTGTTGGAGATTCTACAGAATTAACTCTACCCCCTTTTGCACGTGGTTTGGATGGGAAAAGAATTTGGGATTATTTTAGTATTGAGGGGCCCCCTACAGTTGGAGATAAATTAAAAGTGAAAAGAGCTTCTGATATCGTGAACTCTAAAAATGAAGTTATAAAAAGAGGCGGATATACAGGTCATAAAGTTGGAATGATTTTAACCTATGAAAATAACGATAGTAGAAGGGAGTCATTATACTCTTTAATCAATACGAAAGAAGGAAAAATAGAATTTAAGGGAGAAAAATCCATAGGTATGCAAATTTATGCTCCTAATTCCCCTGAAATAAATGTTAATGTAAAAAATGAAGGAACAATTTCAATGGGGGGAGCTGAAAGTTATGGTATCAAAATATCTTCAAGAATTGCAGATAACAGACAGAATGATGAAAACAATGAAACAATAAAAGAAATTGGAAATGCTGAAAAAGGAACCATCAATGTATCCGGTGGGAATGGGAAAGTAGGTTCTTTCTCTTCGGGGATAGCTGTTATAGAAGATGAAAATTTGTTTCCTTTTATGCCTCAAGCGGTGTCTCAAATGGAAGCATATGCATATGCTGCTCCTATGGAGCAAGAGAAAAATATAAGAGCCTATAAAGATTATATAAAAAATAAAGGAACCATCAATGTCAGCGGCGGAACCGGAAATACAGGAATGTATCTAAAAATTTATAAAGATGATGATATTACAAATGAAGGAAACATCAATGTTTCAGGAATAAAAAATATTGGAATGAGAGTTACCGGAGGTAGCATTGATATTAATCATAGTCATGATGAGTGGCAAGCGGTATCACTTTATCGCATGCCTTCCACACCACTTTATCACATGGCTTCAGTAGAGGATGATGAAGATGTAAATGGATTTACTTCATCATATTATTATAATAATATGCCATATGCCTATAATAAATCGAAGATTAGTTTGACTGATGGAGAAGAAAATATAGGAATGGTGGCAAATGGAAGTTTCAGGGTAGGTTCCATAGCAGAGAATAAAGCTGGTGGAGAGATCATCATTAGTGGTGGAAATAAAAATATAGGGATGCTATCAACGGAAGCAGAGTTGGAGATGATACCTATGTCCTTGGATTATTTTGGTTATGAGAGGTATGGTGGTCGAGGGATTGTAAAAAATCTTGGAACGATAAAAGCAACAGAAAATTCAAAAAATGCTATCGGAATGACCCCTTCGACTTCAGAGAAATCCAATTCTGTGGCATTAAATCTTGGTAAAGGAAAAATTGATTTAAAAGGGGAGGGTTCCATAGGAGTATATAATAGTGCAGGAACTTTTGAAATGAGAAACGAAAGTGAAGATATTCCTGAAATAAGTGTAGCCGGAAAAAACTCTATTGCAGTGTATGCAAGTAAAATATTTGGTACACAAGGAAGACAAGAGGGAATCTTTCCTACAGGAGAAGAACTTGGTACAAGCTCGTCAAAAGAAGAAATTTTTTATCAGTATAATGGGAATTTAGCTAGAATAAAGAGCGGAAAAGTCAGTGCTGAAAAAGGAATTGTTCTTTATGCCGATGATGCAATTATAGAATTGGGAAGAAATAATGGTGTCACTGATGGAGATTTAAAAAATTCTCCAGAGTTAACAGCAAAAAGTGGTGCGTTGATGTTTTATAACTATACTCACTCTGATTCGACTCCTCCAAAATCCTATGGAAGTTTTCGCTTGAGTAATGATGTAAAAGGAATTGTAGAAAATGGAGGGACGGCTTTTTATTTAAGAAATGTGACGGATAAAAATGAGTTTCTGAATAAAATGTTTAGAGATGATTTTTTTCATACCACTTATTATTATGGTACTAGCTCTGTTTCTGGATATAAAGATAGTTATACTCCTGAACAATTAAAAAATAAGTTTACTTGGGATGATAATAATGCAAAATTGAGTGTCACAGGGAAAAAACTTAGTTTAACAATGGAGGAAGGTTCCACATTGTTTATGACGGCAAACGATAATATAGATGATGTGAAATCATTTCAATCTTTAAGTCGCTTGACTGCGGATGGGTTCAAAAAATATGGAAATAGAGTTGAAATCAAGGATAATTCATCTCCATATTATAAAATAGAGTCTTCCCTTAGAAATAAATTATTGGTGGATAAAAATGTTAATTTGGATGATAGGGCAGAAGTCTATAATAGATTAGAATATCTTTCCTCTTGGGTAACTGTAAATTCTGGAATAAATATGACATCTAATACGGATGATAAAATAGCAATAGTTCAAACAAATGTAAAAAGAGAAAATGCTTCGACTCTTCCGGCACCAAAGGTAGAGGATATAAAAGTTCTCAATCAAGGAACTATTTCTTTCACAGGTAAAAAATCTATAGGATTGGCAACAAGTTTTGGACTTGTTACGAATGAGGGGAAGGTTTCTGTAACTGGTGAGCAAGGAGTTGGAATATATGCTGCGGATAGTTCCATTGCTAAAAATACAGGAACTATAGAAATAGGGACAAAGGGTACAGGTATTTATGCAGAAAATGATTTAAAAGTAAATGGTAACAAAACAGCCATATCTACTAATAAAGATATAAATGTTACAAACACTGGAACTATAGAAGCAAAAGAGAATTCAAGTGGAGTTTATGGAATCTACGCGAAAAATGATCAAGCAAATTATTCTAATGCTTCCTCCACAGTCACACATAGTGGAAACATAGATGTAGCGAAGTCTACATCAAGTGTGGGGATATACACGGAACATGGAAAATTAACTTCCAGTGGAAGTATAGCAGTGGGAAAAGACAGTGTAGGAATAAGTGCTAAAAATTCAGAAGTGGAGTTAGGTGAAAATGCAAGTATAAATGCAAGCTCGGCTGTGGGTATTTTGATAAAAGATGGAAAATTAAAGTCTAAAGCCAATCTAACTGTTAAAGATGGAGTAGGATTGGATATAGAACAATCTGATGTAGATATCGAAAAAGGTATGTATACCTTAAATAAATCAACAGCTTTTAAAATAGGGGCTTTGGATAGTAAAAAGTTTAAAGGAAATGCTGGAACTATAAAGATAACAGGGAAGGGTTCCGTTGCATATTATTTAAAAAATGCTAATTTAACTTCTAATAGCAACTTTATGGATGCTTTAACAGTAAACTCTGATGACAGTTATGTTTATTTCTATGCAGAAGATAGTACGTTGAATTATGAAAATCAAAAGACAATAAACAACGATGGAACAACATTAATCTATGCTAAAAATTCAGATATAATATTAAAAGAAAATACAAATATTAATTCTGTTAAGAAAAATGTAACAGCTCTTTATTCAGAAGAAGCAGCTGAAAAGAATGTTGTAAATAAAGGTAACATGATGTTATTAGGGGAAAAATCTCTTGGAATATATTCAAAGAGCACTCATAAGGTAGAAAATTTTGGAAATATAGAAGTAGGAGGAAAATCAACAGCAATTTATGCAGAAAATATAAGTGATGCTGTAGAAAATAAAGGGACTATAAAATTAGCTACAAATAGTACCGGAATATCGGGAATAAATTCAAAAATAAGGAATACTGCCGATATAAAAAGTAGTGGAACAAATTCAGGAAAGAACATTGCTATATATTCATATGGAGGGAAAGAAGTCAGCAACTCTGGAAATATAACATTATTGGGAAATCAATCCGTTGGAATATATTCAGACAGTTCTGATGTTATCAACACAGGAAAAATAGTAATGGGAGATTCAATAGATTCCAAAAATCCAAGCATAGGAATATATTCTAAAAATGGTAAGGTAGAAAACTTTGGTGAGCTAACAACTGGAAATAATTCAACAGGAATTTATGCTAAATCTGTCAATGTAAAAGAAAATTCTAAATTAAATGTAGGAAATAATTCTGTTGGAATTTACTCTTTGGGAGGGGACATTCATTTATCAAGTGCTTCACAGCTTAGCGTTGGTGATAATCATTCAACACTGCTTTATTATCATGGAAAAAATGGAAATATTGTAAATAATACAGATAAATTAACAGTGGGAAATCATTCCAATGCTTTCACAATCAAAGGAGAAAAGAATAAAGTTGAAAGCAATAGCACAGGAACTGTTAATTTAAAAAATGATTCTGTATATATGTATTCAACAGATTCTAGTGGAAGTATCACAAATAAAACGAATATCACCTCATCTGGAAATGACAACTATGGAATATATTCATTTGGAAAAGTTGATAATTATGGAAATATTAATTTTTCAGAAGGGACAGGTAGTATAGGAATATATGCCTATTATCCGAAGAGTGATCATTACAGTCTGTCAACACTATCAGTTTCTGCAATACCAACACTTACAAATCATTCAGGTAGTACAATAAAAGTTGCTAAATCTGATCTATCAGATTCAAAAAATGAAAAATATGGTATAGGTATGGCAGCAGGACATAAGGAAGTAATGGATGGCATTGTAAAACAAAAAGCAATAGGCCACATCGTAAACGAAGGAACAATATCTGTAACAAGTCCCGATAGTATTGGAATGTATGCAACTGGAAGAGGTTCTATTGCAGAAAATAAAGGCAGAATAGAATTAAGTGGCAGCAAAAGAAATATAGGAATGTTCCTAGAAAATGGAGCAGTTGGATACAATTTTGGAACTATAGAAACAGTTGGAAGTAACAACAATGGGCAAATTGGGGTAGCAGTAACTAGCGGGGCTACTTTGTATAACAGTGGTACCATAAAGATTGCTGCTGAAACTGGAATAGGAATTTATAGTTTTGGTGGGGGTATTATTCATAATACGGGTAACTTTATTATAGAGGCGCCTGAAAAAATAAAATCACTTGACCAAGCAGATACGAGTAAAGGAATCGGAGGAGTAAATATAAAAGTTAGGGAAGATGACAAATCTCAAGCTGATATCTTTGTAGATGGAAAAAAAGTAGAGACTACTTTAGTACATGCAATTCCGAATAGAGCAGCAAGTGAAATACCTATATCATCAATAGGGATATATATGAGTTCATCGGGAGTTCATCCAACAAAACCAATAGGGAATCTTGGAGCATTAGCAAGTTCGGGAATAAAAGCAGTGGACTTGATTATAGGTGTGGAGGTAACTAAGCATGAAAATTCTAAATATATTCAATTGGGGCAAGACATAATAAAGCCATATAATGAAATGATCAAAAAAGCATTGAAAAAAGGCATTGATAAGTATGAAGTGTACTCTGGTTCATTAACTTGGCAAGCAACTGTTACACAAAAGAAAACTGATCAAACAATACAGAATGCTTATATGGCAAAAATTCCTTATACAGTATATGCAGGAGATAAAAATACGACAAGAGATACCTATCATTTTACAGATGGATTGGAGCAAAGATATGGCGTTGAATCCCTTGGTTCAAGAGAGAAAGAATTATTCAATAAATTAAATAGTATTGGAAACAACGAAGGAATATTATTGAAACAAGCTTTTGATGAAATGATGGGACATCAATATGCAAATATTCATCAAAGGGTTCGTTCTACTGGGGATATATTGGATAAAGAATTCACTCATTTAAGAAAAGACTGGGAAACAGCTTCTAAAAAATCTAATAAAATTAAGACTTTTGGAGCTAGAGGCGAATACAAGACGAATACAGCTGGAATTTTAAATTATACGAATCATGCTTACGGGGTGGCTTATGTTCGTGAAAATGAAGAGATCAAATTAGGAAAGGGATTCGGTTACTATGCTGGACTTGTACACAATACCTATAAATTTAAAGATATAGGTCGTTCAGAAGAAGAAATGTTACAAGTAAAAGCAGGAGGGTTTAAGTCCATTTCCTTTGATGATAACGATAGCTTAAATTGGACAGTATCAGCAGATATTTCTTATGGTTATAATAAGATGAATAGAAAATTTTTAGTGGTAGATGAAATATTTAATGCGAGAGGAAGATACAATACTTATGGTGTAGCGATGAAGAATGAACTAGGAAAAGAATTTCGAGTAACAGAAACTTTATCTTTAAGACCTTATGTGGCAATAAAGCTTGAATATGCTAAGATAGGTAAAGTGAAAGAAAAATCTGGTGAAGTAAAATTAAATGTAGATGATAGCCATTATACATCTGTGAAACCTGAACTAGGACTGGAAGCTAACTATAAATATACAATGTCAAGTGGAAAAATAATAACAGCAAGATTAGGAAGCGTGTTTGAAGATGAATTAGGAAAAGTAGCAAAAGCTAATAATAAAGCTAAAGTAGCCGATACAAATGCAGATTGGTTTCATTTACCAAAAGAAAAAGAAGATAGAAAAGGGAATGTAAAAACTGATTTTAGCTTAGGGGTAGAAGGAGAAATATTAGGAGGAACTGTTAATCTTGGTTATGATACAAAAGGGAATAATTTTAGAGGAGGAATAGGAGTTAGAATCATTTTCTAACTTAGAAGAGAGTTTTTAATAAAGGGAGAATTTCAACTTTTGAAGTTCTCCCTAATTTTTTGTTATTTAGCTTCTATCCAAAGAACAGCATCTTGGGACAAAGCTCTGTTGTTTTTAAATTTTTCTCCACCAGCATTTAAAGCAACGATACCCCAGTAACCTGTATGGACTGGTGTAAAGGAAAAATAACCATTGATATCTGTGTAAAGTGTCATAGTGAGTTTTTTGTTTTCTTTTAGAGTATTAGAAAATTGTAAATTTTCAATGTCTGCATTTAGATATTCAATGACAACTTTAATATCGGAAACAGGCTTTCCCTCTCCATTAACAACCTGTCCTTTAAACACATTATCTTTCCAAGTGATAGGATTGGAAAGAGGGATAATTTCCGGATAAGCTTCAATAATCCTATTTTTCCAATCTGTCTCTTCTCCACCCTTATTCGTAATCACTTTTGTTATTTGTTGTATATGAGTCCCTTCTCTTTCTTCAAAATAAGGAGAAGGGATCAGAACAAATACCCAATCACCATCGTCATTTGCCCCAAAGTTAAATTTATATCCAGAACCTTGATTTCCTTTTCTACCAAATTTAATAGGAGAGAGAACGGAAGTTAAATGATTCTTATTTCCTCTATGCACAACAAAAAAGTCCTCCACAGCTTGAAAGTCATTTGTATCATCTTTTCCCATATCCATGTTTTTAGATTTTTCTCCATTTGCAATATGTTCTGTAAAAAACATTTGAAATGAAACTGTTGACTTCCCGCTTATATCTAAATCAGGTGTATAAATGATTTGAAAATGTGACAATGTAGGTATAGATATACAAACGAAAAGACATAATAATAAAAACTTTTTAAACATAAAATTCCTCCCTAATAAGATTATTTCCTCTCCTGAGCATTCGCAAGACTGCAAATCCATTTTAAATACTTTTCTTTCCAAGTTTCTTCTCATTCTATAATGTTGTTTTTCTTTCGTAATTTTCTTCAAGCAGATAAATATGAGATAAAAATAGTTCATTTTCTTAAAATTATAGCATAATTTATGAAAGAATAATCATAAAATATAGAATTTTTTTAGAGATAAAAATATATTAAGGAAAAGTATTTTTTTTATGAGCACAAGGATACTTTTAGAAAATAAAAAAACGATTTCTCCTCGAAGAGAAAAAAGAATACTAAGAATAAGAATGAAAAGGGAGAGAATAAAAAATGAATTTTATAAGTAACGAATTTGAGGGAAAAAATCATCACGATTTTATGAATACAAAAATTTTTATTTGAAAAATAGTTTTATTTTATATATAATTAAAACCAAGTGCGAAATTCGAACGTAAAAAATTGAAAACAAATAGAATCGTTTGAAAAAATTTATGAATATTGTAAAAATAGAAAGGAATTGAAGAAAAATTATGAAAAAAGTTAAATTTACACCTGTTCATGCTTTAGAAAAGTTTTGTTGGAAGGCAAGGAGTATTTTGGATTAGAAATTGGATCAACTGGAAATTGAGCCTTTGAGTACTACTCAAACAGAAAAATCGAGGAAATAGATGACAAAGGAGCAGGAAAGAAATACATACAATTTAAATAAGAAAAATGGAGAGATGTATTATAAAGTATCGTAAGAACATGAAATAAAAACAGAAAGAAGAATATATGGGAAATAAGAGATGCTATTACTGAAACTGAAAAGGAGATTGTGACAGAAGGAATAGAAGTTATGAAAACTGTTGCAAGAGCTATGTGGAAAGAAATAAAATCAGTTATTAGTGGGGTCTGTGAATTTGGAAAATCAATTGTTTCTGGATTGACTGATTTGTTTGGCTTTTGAAAAGAAAAAGGAGGATATCAAAATGGAAAATCAAATAACAAAATATATTAGAGCAAAAAGACCGATCCTTTGGATTACAAGCAGTGATTACAAAGAAGTGGATACCTTGATCACAGAAGCTACAAAAGAATATGAAAATAGGGCTATCTATGAATATCGAGCTTTAGGAGCCGTGAATTTTAATACAAAAGAAAATAGCGATTCTATTAAGCAATTATATCAAATGTTGGATATTTTATACTCGGAAGGAATGAAAAAAGATATTTTTCTTCTCATTAAAAGTGCAGATGAGGAAGTAAAAAAAGCTGAAAATTTAGCCTATATCAAAAAGATAGCAGAACTTCGTTGTGCTAAGCCAGATTACCATTTCACAACGATTATTGTAAGTGAAAGAACAGAAGTACCAAAAGAGATTGAAAAATTTACCAGTGTGCTAGAAATTCCGACTATGAGAAAGGAAGAAATTGAAAACTATATTCAGGAATTCTCAAAAATCAATCAAGTAAAGGTGAACAAAGAGGATTTGGGAGAAATTGCAATTTCCTTAAAGGGATTGACCAAATTGGAAATTGATCATGTATTAAATATGATGATAGAAAATAAGAAAAATATCTCTATTTCTGATCGAAACATTATTATTAAAGAAAAGGGGCAAATCATTAAAAAATCCGCTGTTTTAGAGATTATTGATTTTAAAGAGAAAATGGATGATATTGGAGGCTTGGAAGGATTAAAAGAGTGGTTAGACGTAAAAGCACAGGTATTTCGAAGACTGGATGAGGCTCAAAAATTTGGAGTGGACATTCCAAAGGGAGTTTTATTGGTGGGAATGCCGGGATGTGGAAAGAGCTTGGCAGCAAAGGCGAGTGCGAGAAAATTTAATGTTCCCCTTTTGCGATTGGATATTGGAAGACTCTTGGGGAAATATGTAAGAGAGTCGGAACATAACATGAGAGTTGCATTAAAGACAGCGGAATCCATCAGTCCTTGTATTTTATGGATAGACGAAATTGAGAAGGCTTTTATGGGAATTGACCGGAGAAATGGAGCAAGTGATATTACCAAGCGACTATTTGGACAATTTTTGACATGGTTACAGGAAAAAGAAAACACAGTGTTTGTAGTTGCTACGGCAAATGATATTACCATGTTTCCACCGGAATTTTTACGAAAAGGGCGATTTGATGAAATATTTTTTGTCGATTTTCCAAATCAAGAAGAACGAGAACGAATTTTTGAAATTCATTTGGAAAAAAGGGGACAATCGATAGACGAAATTGATATAGAAAAACTAGCAAAGGAAACAGAAGGGTATTGTGGAGCAGATATTGAGGAAATTGTAAAATTTGCAGTGGAGCGCTTATTTATAGCAAAGGCAAAAGAAGGGAGGGAAGAAAATATTTTAAATACGCAAGATCTATTAGATGCAAAGAAGAATATTGACTCTCTTTCCAATATCATGAAAGATAAAATTACCATCCTAAAACAAGGATATGAGAAATTTAAGATTAAAAGTGCTACGGCAAAATTATTGGCTACGACGAGAATGAGACAGAAAATAATAAGAAAAGGAACTGTTTCCAAAAATAAGGATATGGTATTTGTACAGGGAGGAAAATATAAAGCAAGTTTCTTTGAAGAAGAAAGAGAAGTATTTGATATGGAAGTTTGCAAATATCAAACAACACAGGATATGTGGGTAGCAGTGATGGGAACGAATCCAAGCCATTTTAAAGGAGGAAGATTGCCAGTAGAAAAGGTAAGTTGGAGAATGGCATTAGAGTATTGTAATGCTCTTAGTGAAAAAGAAGGCTATCAACCGGTGTACGATTTAGAAGGAGAGGGAGTTAAAATTTGGCAATTGGGGGAAAGCAAAAGTGTATATCCAAATTTAGCAGATTTTAAAAAAACAGAGGGATATCGACTTCCTACAGAATTAGAATGGGAATGGTTCGCCGGAGGAGGAGAAATAGCTATTCAAGATGGAAGTTTCGATACCAAATATGCTGGAAGCAATAATATTGCTGAAGTGGCTTGGTATAAGGACAATAGTTACAGCAGAACGCATGATGTAGGAACCAAAAAACCGAATGAATTAGGGCTCTATGATTGTAGTGGAAATGTTTGGGAATGGTGTTATGACACTGCAATATCAGGATATATATCAGAAGAAAGAGCTTATATCTATGATGAAAGTGAGAAAAATCGACGTTTGCGTGGGGGTTCATGGTACTCCTACGACTGTGATTACAGTATCTCCAGTCGTGATTATCGTGGATTTTCCGATACTTACAACTATATTGGCTTCCGTGTGGTAAGAACTGTGTAATTTTTTGGTGTTGATGAGGAAAGTATTTTTTGAAAAAAATGGAGACAATGAAATTTTCCCATTAAAATAAAATGTAATTGCAAAACTCAATTGAAAGGAAAGGATTTCATTGTCTCATTCAAAAACACAGTTTGATAAAGAAGTCTTTTTTAGAAAGCAGCGACAACGCCACCTTTGTATTGTTTGTTGATGAATTCTTTTACTTTCGGGTCATGTAGAGCTTTTAACAATTTTTGAATATCCGGATTTTTTTCCTTTCCTGTTTTTACTGCTATAATATTTGCATAAGGAGATTCTTCTCCCTCCAATAACAAGGCATCTTTGCTTGGATTTAATCCGGATTCCAAAGCATAGTTTCCGTTGATAAGAGCGGCATCTACATCGGATAAAACTCTTGGTAATTGTGCAGCTTCCACTGCTTTGAATGTGAAGTTATTTGGATTTTTTACCACATCAAATTCGGTAGCATACAAATTTTTGGGGTCTTTCAATACCAATAATTTTTTATTGTGTAGTAAAATTAAAGCTCTTCCCCCATTGGATGGGTCATTTGGAATGGCAATAGAGGCTCCTTTTTTTAATTCTTTTAAAGATTTTATCTTTTTAGAATATAGTCCGATCGGTTCTACATGCACTTTTCCCGCAGCAGATAATTTTAATTTTCGTTCTCCCGCAAATTTTTGTAAATAAGGAACATGCTGGAAGAAATTGGCATCCAGTTCTCCGTCGGATAGAGCTAAGTTTGGCGTGACGTAGTCGGTGAATTCCACGATTTTTAAATCCACTCCCTGTTTTTGTAAATCCGCCTTTACAAAGTTCAACAGTTCCGCGTGAGGAACCGGACTTGCTCCCACTTTCAGAGTTCCTGCCAAAGCTAGAGATGATAAGACAATAAAACTTCCGATAGTAATTAATTTTTTTAACATAATATTACCTCCCTATATTTTTTATTTTATAAAATTCGTATTTCTATACCTGTCCTAATTTTTTCTTTCTCCAATGGATGAGGAAATTTCCAATCCCTTGTGTGAGTTGTACAAGGAGTAAAAGAATGATAATGGCATAACACATAATATCCACTTGAAATCGTTGATAGCCGTAACGAATGGCTAAATCTCCAAGTCCTCCCGCTCCAATGGCTCCCGCCATAGAAGAATATCCAATCAAGCTGATAATGGTAATGGTAATTCCGTTGATAAGGGAAGAGGCAGCTTCCGGAATCATGACTTGATAGATAATCGTCCAATTCGAAGCTCCCATACTCTCACTGGCTTCTATTAAACCGGAGTCGACTTCCAACAGAGCAGCTTCTGCCATTCTTGCCACAAAGGGAGCCGTCCCAATCGCCAGAGGAACAATGGCAGCTGTGGAGCCGATTGTCGTTCCTGTAATCACTCTTGAAAGAGGAAAGAGGACTATCATTAAGATGATAAAAGGAAAGGAACGCAAGACATTGATCACGGTTTCCAATATTTGATGGCATTTCGGATGCGTCCACAAGCTGTTTTCTCTTGTCATGACCAATAAAATTCCAAAGGGAAATCCTAGGATAAGAGCAAATGCTGTTGAGAAAAACACCATATATAGAGTTTCTAAAGTGGAAGTCCATAACATATTAAAGACCATGATAAATCACCTCCACTTTCACATCTGCTTCCTGAAAGGAGGAGATCGCTTTTTGCTGTGCTTCCAAATCTCCGGAAAGTTCTACATATAAATGTCCTACATTCATGGTAGACAGTGTGTCAATTTTTCCGGAAACGATACTGATATCAATGGCACAGTTTCGAATGACTGTGGAAATCACAGGTTCTTCGGAAATACTTCCCAAGAAATTTAGCTTGAGTAACATATGTCCTTTTCTGCGGTTAAAATTTTGTTCTTTTTTTTCCGGAACGTAGGAAATCAGTTCTTTGGTAATCTCTGATTTCGGCTCTGAAAAAATATGATGAATTCCTCCCTGTTCCACAATGCTGCCATTTGACATGACGGCGACTTTGTTGCAAATTTCTCGTACCACTTCCATTTGATGAGTAATCATGACAACGGTTAAAGAGAATTTTTTTTGAATGTCTCGTAATAAATCTAAAATAGATTTTGTCGTTTTCGGGTCCAGAGCGGAGGTGGCTTCATCGGAAAGCAAAATATCAGGTTTATTTGCCAGGGCTCTGGCAATGGCAACTCTTTGTTTTTGTCCTCCGGACAGCTGACTGGGATAATAGTCGGCTTTGTCTGTCAATTCCACGAGCTCCAGAAGTTCTTTTACCCTTTCTTGAATTTCAGCTTGCTTCCACTTTGCAATTTCCAAAGAAAAAGCTACATTTTCCGCAACGGTTCGCGAGGATAACAAGTTGAAATGTTGGAAAATCATTCCTATTTTTTTTCGTTTTTCCAGTAATTCTTGTTTGGAAAGGGAATGAATCGGACTTCCCTCTATCCAAATTTCTCCGGAGCTGGCTTCTTCCAGTCGATTTAACATACGAATCAAGGAAGATTTCCCTGCTCCGCTAAGACCGATGATTCCAAAAATATCTCCTTTTTGAATGTCTAAATTGATATCTTTTACAGCATGGAAGCCATTGTTATAAATCTTATTGACATGTTTTAGTTGTATCATATAGATAGTCCTTTCTAAAATAATGGTGTATTGAATGTATAAAAAAATCTCCATGTAGAGATATGGAGATTTGAAGTCTTATAGGATTTTATCTCCATCTGTCTGGAATTAGCACCACACTCTCAAGTAGGTTGCTGAAACATCATCGGGCCAGTCCCTCCGTTTCTCTGGATGGTATTTGATTTTAATTTTTGATAGTATACTTGATTTCTTTTTTTTTGTCAATAAAAAATTTTTAGATAATTTTCCAAGTATCGATATTTTTATCCACAATAGGTAAAATTTCACTGATAGCTTCTATGCTGGTGAAACGAACGGAAATACAATTTTCTTCCTCGGTCAAAATGCCATAGACAATTCCACGTTGAAAATCTAAAAGAGTTGTATAGCCCTCTTCCGAGAAAAACATGGTCAGATTTTGTTTGGCAGCATCCTGTATTGTCTGATAAAAAAAGGATTTTGCTTGCATGGGAGTATTAAAATGAGCCAACATGATAGTATATCCCTGAAAACCGTTCTCGATAGTAACGGCATCGTAGGGAGTCTTTTGTCTTCGAACATGACTGGTTGGGAAGTTTTTTTGAATTTTACGAATGTCGTAATATTTTTTGACTTCTGTTTCGGAAGAAAATGCAATTACTTTCGAAGAAAGAAGCAAAAAAAGGAAAAAAAGAAATTTCATTTTTTTTATCATCAATGCCCCTCGTTTCTAATATTTTGTTTCATTATATCAAATTTTTCAGGAAAAAGGAAGTATATTTTCATTGACAGTATGTTAGAAATGTGTTAAAATTACAAAGTATAAAAACTGATATTCCGCTTTTTTCTAAGAGAATAGAGGAAATGAATATCAATGAGGAGGAAGAAATGAAAGAAAAATTGATTCAATTAGTGGAAAAGGACTATTTGAGAACAGACATCCCTCACTTCAAGGCAGGGGATACTATCGGAGTTTACTACAAAGTAAAAGAAGGAAATAAGGAAAGAGTTCAATTGTTTGAAGGCGTTGTTATCCGAGTGAACGGCGGAGGAATTGCCAAGACTTTCACAGTAAGAAAGGTAAGTTCCGGAATCGGAGTGGAAAGAATTATTCCGATAAACTCTCCAATGATTGATCGAATTGAAGTTCTTAAAATCGGAAGAGTTCGAAGATCTAAACTTTACTATCTTCGAGGACTGTCTGCTAAAAAAGCAAGAATTAAAGAAATTATTAAATAAGTTTTTTCGAAAGGAAAGAGTCTTTTTATAAGGCTCTTTTTTTATTCTTTAGGAAATTATAAATGGAAAGAAGGAGTAAAATGTTTAAAAAAAAAATGTAGAGTTGAAGAAGGAAAAAGATGAAAAAAAAAAGAAAAAATATTTTTTTGCACGCGAAAAAACCTAATGAAATATTAGGTTTTGGAAAGATATGAGATGTGAATTTTTCTTCCATACCAGCGTACCGTGATGTAAAGTTCTTTTTTCCTCATGGGGATATGGCAATTTGGGCATAGGAAAGGATGTATTTGAAAATTTTCTAGCATGGAGTTGACATAAAAGGAAAAAGGATTCTTCTTTTTCTTTTTTTGTAAGAATGCCATATGTATTTTTAAAGTATCTGATTTTCTACGCGCATAAAAACCAAAACGAGAAATCATTTTAAAATGTTTTGGGGGAAGATGAATCAATACTTGTTGAATAAATTTTTCTCGAGACATGGTGATATATGTTTTTTTTTTGTGATTTGCCAAATCATGAAAAAAGAAAGTTACTTCTTTTTCTGTAACATTCACGATTTTGTAATCAGCGATCGGAGCACGCGCAAGATATCTACCTAGATATTTCAAGAGTCCTTCCGCAGAATTGACTTCTTGTCTTCCCACCGAGAAAAAAAGTCGTGCATTTTCTTTGTAGAGTTTATTGGCTACTTGTTTTGCTTTTTCTTTCCAGATGGGATCTTGATAATTTCCGGATTGAATGAGTTGTAAGACGATAAATTTCCATTGATTCGCAATGACATCTACATGAAAATAGTCTAATTTTTTCCATACAAAACGTTTATTAAATCCTCCCAAAGAAATGAGTGCATGCACATGAGGATTCCATTTTAAGTCTCTGCCAAAGGTATGAATTACAGTTATGAGTCCATAGTGTACAATATCAGATTCTGTAAAATAGTTTTTGGAATATTTCCCAATTTTCTTTTTTCTTTTTCGTTTTTTATGAGTATTCTGAAACTGATAATCAAAGATTTGTTTGATTCCTAAAGTAAGTTTGTGTAGTAAAGAACGATCTAAGCAAAAAAAAGGTCTACATTCCTTAGGAATTGTGAAGAGTAGATGTCTATGAGGAACATTTAGAAGTTCATTTGTTATTTTTTGTGCCCAGACTTTAGAATATTTATATCCACAGGTAGGACAAAGTCTAGTTTTACAAGTAATTGGGAATTTATGAGTAAGCCCACATTGAGGACAAGCAAAAGAGACGAAAGCTTTTTGATAATCAGCACAAAGTAAAAAAGCATTGAAAGATTTTATGAGGTGGAGAAAATGCGCAGGAGAAAAAAAAGGTTGGATATTTTGTAAAATATGTGGTAAATTAGAGGTAAGGAATAGGTCTTTTAACATAGGATCGCCTTCTTTCTGTAAATTTAGGTGTGGTAACTTTATTTTACAGAAAAAATCAGCCGATTGGAAGAGATTTTTTAAATCTCCAATCGGCTTTTTTTATTATATAGGAAAGTATAAATTTAAAGAGATAGGAAAATAATAAAAAAAAAAGAATTTACGGAAATATAAATTGTAATTAAGAGTAAAATTATAGAAAAGTTATAGAAAAATAAGAAATTGTTGAATGGAAAAAAGCTCTAATAAAATTAGAGAAAATTAAGGATATATTTTATGAATTTCATACCCAGACCAGAGGGAGGTTAAAAATAATTCTTTTACTTTTAGCTTTATCTTACAAAAAGGACAAATAAAAGGATTAATATCAAAAGTTTCTAAAGAAGATTTCACATAAAAAGAAAGTTCAAATTGCTTTTTCTTTTTAAAATTAAGAATAACTTTTTTTAGTTTAGAATTTAAATGCCTAGCATAAAACCCAAATCTAGAAATAGATTTAAAGTTTTTAGGTGGAAGATGAATAAGAATCTGTTGAACAAATTCATCAATAGGCATTGTGCGATATTTTTTATTCTCGAAAACACTTTTTTCTTAGCTTAAAATGTGATAGAATATAAAAGATTAAGAAAAAGAATGGAGTGAAATAAAAAATGAGAAATCATATTCTATGGAATGTAATTGTGTATGTCCTTGTAACTTCTTTTTTTCTGTATATCTGGTGGAAACAGAAAAAATTGGCAGGAATCATAGAAAAATATCGAACTCAATTTGGAAATTGGGTCATTGCAACATGTCATGTACAAGCAGAGGGAATGAAGAGAGGAATTCAGCGTGTCATCGATGTGACGGAAGCCTTAGTGACAGCTTTGATTTTGGTGCTTTTGTTACAACATTTTTATGTTGGAAACTTCAAAATTCCAACACCGTCGATGGTACCGACGATAGAGATTGGGGACAGAGTTCTCGCGAATATGGTGGTGTATCGATTTACAGCTCCCAAAAAGGAAGATGTCATTGTATTCAAAGAGCCCATTGAAGATAGTAAAAATTATACCAAACGTGTTATCGCTCTTCCGGGAGAAAGTATAAAAATTGAAGGAAATGCGGTCTATACCGACAATCAAAAAAATGAAAAGAGAAGTTACAGTATTTTACCGAGTACTACGGACATTCCAAGAAGTTTAATGGAAGGGGAAGAATGGAAGGTTCCTAAAAAAGGGGATCATATTACAATAATTCCGAGCACAAACTATAAGCAACTTTTCTTAGAGAATGGATTGAACCCTCATGAAATTCAAAAAGGAATTATGGAAAATGCCGCTCTGGCATTTATGTTTCTCCCAAATTTACAATTCTATGTCAATGGGGAAGCGACAGGACCTATTCTCGATTTTTTACATGATAGCAGGAGTTTGAATCGTTTAATGGCGGGAGAAGTGGTAGAACAGGATTTAGAACAGGACTGTTACTTTGTCTTGGGAGACAATACGGATCACAGTGCAGATTCCAGAATTTGGGGTTTTGTAAAACGAGAAAGAATTACAGGAAAGGTATTGTTCCGTTTTTGGCCTTTGAACCGAGTGGGATTTGTGAAATAGATGCTACGAAAATTAGAACAAGGGGATATAGAGCTCTTGTATGAACTGGAACAAAAAAATTTTCCCACAAGTTATTACTCTAAAACTCAACTTTTGGAGATGTTATTGGAGGAAGCCTATTCCATGTATGGAATAGAAGAAGAGAATACCTTGCTTGGTTATGCTATTTTTTTGAATTCCATCGATTGTCAGGAGATTATAAAAATTGCTGTCAACAAAGAACATAGAAGACGAGGTTTGGCAACAAAGTTGTTGGAAGCGGAAAAAAGAAGACCGATTTTATTAGAAGTACGAGAGAGTAATTTGGAAGCACAGGAATTTTATAAGCGACACGGATTTGAAGAAATTTATGTGAGAAAACAATATTATCGTGATAATGGCGAAAATGCAATTATTTTGGAGAAGAAATGAGGAGAAGACGGGAATGGAAACAAAAATTTATAGGAATCCTTTAGCAGAAAGATATAGTTCTCAGGAAATGTTGGAGATTTTTTCTCCGGATTTTAAGTTTTCTACTTGGAGAAAACTTTGGGTTGCTTTGGCGGAAGCGGAAAAAGAATTGGGCTTGGAGATTCAAGAAGAACAGATTCAACAAATGCGAGAAAATATTTATCATATTGATTATAACTTGGCAAGTCAAAAAGAAAAAGAGTTTCGTCATGATGTCATGGCTCATGTTCATACATTTGGAACACAGGCACCTTTAGCAATGCCTATCATTCATTTGGGGGCTACCAGTGCCTTTGTGGGAGATAATACCGATTTAATCCAAATTCGGGAAGCTTTAGGACTCATCAAACAAAAAATGATAAATGTCATGGCGGAATTATCTCAATTTGCGAAAGAAAACAGAGAGCTGCCTACTTTGGGATTCACCCACTTTCAAGCAGCACAGCTTACAACTGTCGGAAAACGGGCTTGCCTTTGGTTACAAAGTTTGCTGTTGGACTTTGAAGAATTGGAATTTCGAAATTCCACCCTTCGTTTTCGAGGCGTGAAAGGAACAACCGGAACACAGGCAAGTTTTAAGGATTTGTTTGAGGGAGATTTCCAAAAAGTAAGAGAGTTGGATGAAAAGGTCACTGAAAAAATGGGCTTTGATAAGAGATTTCTTGTGACGGGACAAACCTATGATAGAAAAGTAGATTCCGAGATTATGAATTTGCTGGGAAACATTGCTCAAAGTGCTCATAAGTTTACCAATGATTTGCGGCTACTGCAACATTTAAAAGAAATAGAAGAACCTTTTGAAAAGAATCAAATCGGTTCTTCCGCTATGGCATACAAAAGAAATCCGATGAGAAGTGAAAGAATTTCTTCTCTGGCAAAGTTTGTCATTGCCTTGCAACAAAGTACCGCAATGACAGCGGCAACCCAATGGTTTGAAAGAACTTTGGATGATTCCGCCAATAAGAGATTAGCGTTGCCGCAAGCTTTTTTGGCAGTCGATGCGATTTTGATTATTTGGAAGAACATTATGGACGGTTTGGTGGTTTATCCGAAAATGATTGAAAAAAGAATTATGTCGGAATTACCTTTTATGGCAACGGAATATATCATCATGGAATGCGTGAAACAAGGCGGAGACAGGCAAAAACTGCATGAAAGAATTCGTCAACATTCTATGGAAGCCGGAAAACAAGTGAAGGTGGAAGGAAAAGAGAATGATTTAATAGATAGAATTTTAGCAGACGATTATTTTCAATTGGATAAAGAACGATTGTTGGAAATTTTAGATCCAAAGAGTTTTACTGGTTTCGCCGCGGAACAAGTCTTAGACTTTCTGGAACGGGAAATTCAACCAATTCTGGAAAAGAATCAGGATCAATTGGGAATGAATGCTGAATTAAGGGTATAGCTATGGAAAGAAGGAGAAAAAGAGAACTCTACGTTGCCGCTTTTGTTTTGCTGGCTCTGTATCTTTCTCTCTTGGAGAATCTGATTCCAAAGCCTTTTCCGTGGATGAAATTCGGCTTCTCCAATATTATTATTTTAGTGATTTTAGAAAAATGGGATAACAAAATGGCATTTGAGGTATTATTGCTTCGAATTTTTATTCAAGCCTTGATGTTGGGAACTATGTTCAGTCCCGGCTTTTTAGTCAGTTTATGTTCCGGCTTTTTCAGTTTATGTCTGACGACAATACTCTATCGTGCTAGAAAATATCTATCTGTTATTTCGATTAGTTGTCTGTCCGCAACCTTTCACAATATGATACAATTGCTGGTTGTATATTTTTTACTATTTCGGAATATTGCTTTACAGTCAAAGTCTATTATGATTTTTATTTTCGGATTTTTATTGTTGGGAGTCTTGTCCGGATTGATTACAGGAGTTTGTGTCGCGAAGTTGCGATTACGAATTCCAAGTTCAAAAGAAAAAAGGAGAAAACAAAGCTTATGAGAAAATATTTTGGTACAGATGGAATACGAGGAGAAGCAAATCGAGAGTTAACCGTAGATATTGCCTTGCGTCTTGGTTATGCTTTGGGATATTATTTAAAGAAAAAATCCACAGATAAAAAGAAAATTAGAGTGATTTTGGGAAGTGATACTCGAATTTCCGGATATATGTTGCGTTCCGCTCTCACGGCGGGATTGACTTCTATCGGGGTGCAAGTGGACTTTGTAGGGGTATTACCGACGCCGGCAGTTGCTTATATTACAAGAATAAAGAAAGCGGATGCGGGAGTGATGATTTCCGCTTCACATAATCCGGCAAAGGACAATGGTTTGAAAGTATTCGGCTCCACCGGATATAAATTGCCGGATGAAGTGGAGGAAGAAATCGAATATTTTATGGATCACCAGGAAGAAATTTTGACAGAACGATTAGCCGGAGATGAAGTTGGAAAATTTAAATATGCAGAAGATGAATATTATCTGTATCGGAACTATTTGTTGTCTTCCGTTAAAGGGGATTTTCAGGGAATGAAATTGATTATTGATGCTGCCAACGGCTCCGCTTATCGGGTGGCAAAAGATGTCTTTTTGGAATTGGGAGCAGAAGTGATTGTGATCAATGATACTCCAAATGGACGAAATATCAATGTAAAATGCGGTTCCACCCATCCGGAAATTCTATCCAAAGTTGTCGTTGGATATGAAGCGGACTTAGGTCTTGCCTATGACGGAGATGCAGACCGTTTGATTTCTGTCGATAAACATGGGAATATTGTAGACGGAGATAAGGTCATTGCAATTTTATCCGTTTTGATGAAGCAGAGAGGAGAATTGTATCAAAATGGAGTGGTAACTACCGTCATGAGTAATATGGGCTTAGAAAATTACTTGAAATTGCAAGGCATTTCTTTGGTAAGAGCTTCCGTGGGAGATCGATACGTCTTGGAAAAAATGTTGGCAAATGGCATTAATATCGGAGGAGAACAGTCAGGTCATATTATTTTAAGTGACTATGCAACGACGGGAGACGGGGTTTTGACTTCTCTAAAATTAGTCGAGGCGATTCGAGATGCTAAGAAAGACTTGCACGAAATGATTGCTCCCATCAAAGATTGGCCCCAAGTACTAATCAATGTGAGCGTAGACAATGCCAAGAAGAATTCGTGGAAGGAATATCCCGTGTTAACGTCTTTTATTGCAAAAATGGAAGAAGAAATGGGAGAAAATGGAAGAGTTTTGGTAAGGACTTCAGGAACGGAAGCCTTAATTCGTGTTATGGTAGAAGGAAGAGAAGAAACACAAGTTCAAGAAGTTGCCAAAAAAATCGCAGAAGTGGTGAGAGCGGAATTGGCATAACTTGGCATAATGCAAGGGGGAGGCTATTTATGTATAAGCATTTTTCAAAGATTTATGACAATTTTATGCAACATGCAGATTACACGAAGTGGAAAGAAGAAATTGAGAAATTGATTGTTCTGGGGCAACCGAAAGGAAAAGAATTATTGGAACTTGGTTGTGGAACAGGAGAATTGTTAAAAAGATTTCAAAAGGAGTATCATTGTCACGGACTTGACATTTCAGAGCATATGTTAAAAGTGGCCCAAGAAAAATTGGGAGCTCAGAAAGTTCCGCTATTCTTAGGAGATATGGTGGACTTTGACACGGGAGAACGCTATGATATTATTCTTTCGATTTTCGATACGGTAAATCATATTATTGATATGATCGATTTGAAACGGCATTTTCGAAGTGTTTTCGCCAATTTAAATCCCGGGGGGATTTATATCTTTGATATGGTGGACAGAGCATTTATGGATGAAATGTTTCCCAATGGCGTTTTTGTAGATGTTCGGGATGATTTGACAGTGATTTGGGAACATGAAGTGGAAGACGGGATTGATTATATTGATGCCACTTATTTTACACATTTGGTAGGGTCAAGGTATCGTAGAGTGGAAGAAACCTATACCAAAAAGATTTATCATAAGCGAGAAATGGAACACGCCATTCGGCGTTCCAATCTCAAGATACAAAAATTAGTAGCCAATACGGGAATTGCGGGAAATCGTTATCTGTATTTATTGAAAAAGGAAGAACTGTAATGCCAAAATTCTGGAATCGAGAGTTTCTTTATTATCTTTCTTTATTTACACAGCTTGGACTCACTATGATAGGGAATATTCTGGCTTCTCTCTTTTTGTATCTGGGATTTGCAAAGTATATTTTTAGGCATCCTTTGATTTTATTTTTGTTTTTATTATTGGGAATTGTGAGCGCTTACTATCAAGTATACAAACTGATTACTCGAAAAAATGGAAAGGAAAAGAAGTGTGGAAGACATCAAGACGATTTTTAAACATGCAGGAATTTGTTCTGCTTCGGTTTTTGTCTATGGGATTTTGATTTGGAATCCCTATGTATTGTTTGGAACTTTTTCCGGCTCCTTGGTTGCCATTTTGAATTTTTATAGCATATGTGAAGATGTAAAAACTCAAGTATTTCAAAGGGATGATAGCCGAAGAAGAGCTTTTTTACGCTATGTAAAGCGTTATGTTTTTTGCGGCATTTATTTAGCTTTTTTAGGACATTTTTGGGGAGTACCGATGATGTTAAGTGCAGCCGTAGGCTTGCTTAATATAAAATTGAATATTTATCTTTTACCAGTATTCAAAAAATTAAAAAATTACAGTAGAAAGGAGGAGTAAAAGTTGGGTTTTCAGTCATTACAATTTGTAACACCGGCTTTGGTAGAAGGACCAAAAGTAGCTTTTTTTGTTCCGCTTCCTGATTCTTTACAGCATTTGCCTTTTGTGATGGAATACGGACAGGGACACTATGGATGGCCGGTTTCTATCACAGTGGTAACAACATGGTTTTTAATTTTTTTACTCTTTTTATTTTTTAAAGTTTGTACCAAAAAATTAGAAATTATTCCGGAAAAACCGCAAATTTTATTGGAAAGCATCTATGAGTTTTTGGATAATTTAGTGGAACAGATGTTGGGAGCATGGAAAGTGAAATATTTTTCCTTTTTAGGAAGTTTATTCTTATTTATTTTTCCGGCGAATATTATTTCTTTTTTTCCGATTCCATGGGCGAAATTTGCTGCCGGTAGCGTTTCTATTGAACCGGCATTTCGAACTCCAACTGCGGATTTAAACACAACCGTTGGCTTGGCATTGTTGACAACGGTTATTTTTGTTACAGCCAGTGTCAAACAAAACGGACTATGGGGATATATAAAAGGATTCTTTTCTCCCTTACCGTTTATGGCACCTTTAAATGTAGTGGGGGAATTGGCAAAACCTTTAAATATTTCTGTCAGACTTTTTGGAAATATGTTTGCAGGTTCTGTCATCATAGGATTGTTATACCGGGCTTGTCCTTGGGTGATTCCGGCACCGCTGCATTTGTATTTTGACTTGTTTAGCGGCTTGGTACAAAGTTTTGTCTTTGTAACGTTATCAATGGTATATATTCAATCATCTCTAGGAGATGCGGAATACTTAGATTAGAAGATTTCATGAAGGAGGTTATAGATTATGATGGAAGGAATGTTAATGGCGAAGGCGATTGTATTGGCCGGATCAGGAATTGGAGTGGGATTGGCAATGATTGCAGGATTAGGACCGGGAATTGGAGAAGGATATGCAGCCGGAAAAGCGGTGGAAGCAGTTGCCAGACAACCGGAAGCAAGAGGAAATATCATTTCTACCATGATTTTAGGGCAAGCTGTTGCGGAATCTACAGGAATTTATTCTTTGGTAATTGCTTTGATTTTATTATATGCAAATCCTCTTATCAACTTGTTGGGATAAGAAAATACCACAAATAAAGGTGAGAGGAGGAAAAACATTGGAAGCAATCACGATGCCGATTATCTCAATTGATATCAATTTATTTTGGCAAATTATCAACTTTTTCATCCTTGTTTTTGTATTCAATAAGTATTGTAAGATACCGATCCAAAGAATTTTAACGGAGAGAAAGAAAAAAATTACAAGTGAATTACGTTCGGCAAGCTTGAGTAAGGAAGAAGCCAAAATTTCTGCAAGACAAGCGGAAACGGCTTTAAAAGAAGCGAGGGACGAAGCATATGAAATTTTGAAAAAAGCGGAATATCGGGCAGAAGAAGTTAGAAATGAAATTTTGGCGGATGCCAGACTTCAAAAGGAAAGAATGTTACGGGAAGCGAGTGAAGAAGTCATGAGATTGAAATCCAGAGCAAGACAAGAGCTTCATCAGGAAGTAACTTCTTTGGCTGTAGAACTGGCGGAAAAATTGATGAGAAAAAACATTGACGAGCAAACAGCCACCGACCTGATTGATGACTTCATCGAAAGGGTAGGGGACGAAGTATGATAGAAAATCAAGTAGGAAGAAGATATGCGGAGGCAATTTATGCTCTGGCGGAAGAACGTGGAGAAGTACAGGAAACACACTCTTTTTTAAATTCTGTTATGGAACTTTATAAACAGGATGTCAACTTCCGTAATTTTATAGAGCATCCTCTTTTAAATATTCAAGAAAAAGAGGAGGTCTTAGGGGAAATTTTTACAGAAGTTCCGGAACAACGAAGAGATATTATTTTCTATATCTTAGGAAAGGGAAGAATTTCCCATATTCGTGATATTGTGACGGAATATTTAAAAATTTACTATGAAAAGCATCAGATTTTAGATGTCGTTGCTACGTTTGCAAAGGAACTTAGCGAGGAACAAAAAGAGAAACTGATTCAAACATTGAGGGATAGGACAAAACATGAAATCCGTTTGGAAACGCAGGTGGATGAAAGGATTCTTGGAGGAGGAATCTTAAAAATTGGCGATCAGGTGATTGACGGTTCTCTTCGGAAAGAATTACAACAGATGAAACATGGAAAAAAGTCTTAGAACGGGAGGTAGAAATCGTTGAAAATTAGGCCAGAAGAAGTGAGCGAAATTATAAAAAAAGAGATAGAAAATTACAAAAAAAGCCTAGATGTAAAAACTTCGGGAACTGTTTTAGAAGTGGGAGACGGAATTGCTCGTATCTATGGACTGAGCAGTGTCATGTCCAATGAACTTTTAGAATTTCCGAATGGAGTCATGGGAATGGCTTTGAATTTGGAAGAACATAATGTCGGAGCCGTTATTTTGGGAAATGCCTCTTTGATCAAAGAGGGAGATGAAGTTAAGGCGACAGGAAGAGTTGTTTCGGTTCCTGCCGGAGAAGGAATGTTAGGAAGGGTTGTCAATGCTTTGGGAGAAGCCATTGACGGAAAAGGAGAAATTCGACCGAGTAAATATATGCCGGTGGAAAGAAAGGCTTCGGGGATTATTTCCAGACAACCGGTAGTGGAACCTCTACAAACGGGATTGAAATCGATTGACGGAATGGTTCCGATTGGAAGAGGACAAAGAGAGCTGATTATTGGGGATAGACAAACAGGAAAAACAGCAATTGCTCTGGATGCCATCATCAATCAAAAAGGAAATGGAGTAAAATGTATCTATGTTGCCATTGGGCAAAAAAGATCGACCGTTGCACAGATTTTCCAAAAATTGGAAAATGCAGGAGCGATGGAATATACGATTATTGTAGCGGCAACCGCTTCGGAAGCGGCTCCACTACAATATTTGGCACCCTATTCCGGAGTAGCTATGGGAGAATATTTTATGGATAAGGGAGAACATGTTTTGATTATTTATGATGATTTATCAAAGCATGCCGTTGCTTATCGGGAAATGTCCTTGTTGTTAAGACGTCCGCCCGGACGGGAAGCCTATCCGGGAGATGTTTTCTATTTGCATTCAAGATTATTGGAAAGAGCGGCGAAACTATCTCCGGAATTAGGAGGAGGTTCCATTACCGCCTTGCCGATTATTGAAACACAGGCAGGAGATGTTTCCGCCTATATTCCAACCAATGTCATTTCCATTACAGACGGACAAATTTTCTTGGAAACCCAGTTGTTTAACTCCGGATTTCGACCGGCAATCAATGCGGGAATTTCCGTATCGAGAGTGGGAGGAGCCGCTCAAATCAAAGCGATGAAACAGGTGGCTTCCAAGGTAAAATTGGAATTGGCACAATACAATGAGCTGCTGACTTTTGCACAGTTCGGTTCTGATTTGGACAAGGCGACAAAGGCACAGTTAGATCGAGGAAATCGAATTATGGAAATATTGAAGCAAGCTCAGTATCATCCTTATCCGGTGGAAGAGCAAGTGGTATCTTTCTTCGGAGTGACGAATGGATATTTGGATTCCATTTCGGTAGAAAAGGTGAAAGTGTTTGAGGAAGAACTTCTGGGAAAACTAAGGGCAAGTTCCAATATTTTGGAAAAAATTCGAGAGGAAAAAGCATTGAGTAAGGACTTGGAAGCTGAGTTAAGAGCTTTCATAGAATCTTTTAAAAAAACTTTTGAAGCATAAGAGGTGAGGATATGGCATCATCAAAGAAAATTAAGACCAGAATTAAGAGCATCCAATCCACACATCAAATTACAAAAGCAATGGAAATTGTTTCGACGACAAAATTTCGTAGATATTCTCTGTTGGCAAAAGAATCTCAAGCTTTTTCCGATAGTATTCAAAAGATTTTGACGAATATTTCTATGGGAGTGAGGGCGGAAAGACATCCTTTGTTTGACGGACGGGAACGAGTTCGAAAGATAGGAATCATTGTTGTCAGTTCTGATAGGGGACTATGCGGAAGTTTTAACAGCAGTACCTTAAAGGAATTGGAAAAATTTCGAAAAGAACATGAGGATCAACATATTGATCTCATTCCTGTCGGAAAAAAAGGAAGAGACTATTGTGAAAAAAGAGCCTACAATATCCTTCGAGATTACATAGGAATTGACAAGGACAATATGTTGGAGATCACAGAAGAAATTTCTCGTTTGATTGTGGAAAGATACTATCAGGAAAAACTGGATGAAGTGTATATTCTCTATAATAAGTTTATTTCTGCTTTGAGAAGTGATTTGACAATGGAAAAAATCATTCCCATCACTCGAGTGGAGGGAGAAGAAAATAGAGGATATCTCTTTGAACCGAGTGCGGAAGAAGTATTGTCCGCTTTGCTGCCGAGATACATTGGGGTACGTGTTTATCAAGCCGTTTTAAACAATACCGCAAGTGAACATTCCGCAAGAAAAAATGCTATGAAGAATGCAAACGAAAATGCGGAAGATATGATTCGACAGTTGGATTTGAAATACAATCGGGAAAGACAGGCGGCAATTACGCAAGAAATTACAGAAATTGTGGGAGGAGCAGAGGCTCTATAACAAAAATTAAGGAGGCAATACGGTGAATAAAGGAAAAATTACACAAATTATCAGTGCCGTTGTGGATGTCGAATTCAAAGACGAATTGCCAAAAATATACAATGCATTAAAGGTACAGGTGGGAGAAAGGGAACTTGTGTTGGAAGTGCAGCAACATTTAGGAAATAATGTTGTCAGAACAGTAGCAATGGATTCAACAGACGGATTACTTCGGGGAATGGAAGTGAGAGATACAGGAGTTCCCATTACTGTTCCGGTAGGAAAGGCGGTTTTGGGAAGAATATTAAATGTCTTAGGGGAGCCTGTGGACGAAAAAGGTCCGATAGAGACAGAAGAATATTTACCAATACATAGAGAAGCACCGAAATTTGAAGAACAGGAAACGGTGACAGAAATTTTTGAAACAGGAATTAAAGTCATTGATTTGTTAGCTCCTTATATTAAAGGAGGAAAAACAGGCCTATTCGGAGGAGCCGGAGTAGGAAAAACCGTTTTGATTATGGAACTGATCAATAATATTGCAAAAGGTCATGGAGGAATTTCTGTTTTTGCAGGAGTTGGAGAAAGAACGAGAGAGGGAAGAGATCTATACAACGAAATGACAGAGTCCGGAGTTTTGAATAAAACTTCTTTGGTATATGGGCAAATGAATGAGCCGCCCGGAGCAAGACTTCGAGTGGCTTTAACCGGACTTACTGTTGCCGAAAATTTCAGAGATAAAGAGGGACAGGATGTCTTATTGTTCATTGACAATATTTTCCGTTTCACACAAGCAGGTTCGGAAGTATCGGCACTTTTGGGGAGAATTCCTTCTGCAGTGGGATATCAACCGAACTTGGCGACAGAAATGGGAAGCTTACAAGAAAGAATTACTTCTACAAAATCCGGTTCTATCACTTCCGTGCAAGCAGTTTATGTACCGGCAGACGATTTGACGGATCCGGCACCGGCAACGACCTTTTCTCATTTGGACGCAACAACAGTCTTATCCAGAGATATTGCAGCTTTAGGAATTTATCCGGCAGTGGATCCTTTGGATTCCACTTCCAAAGCCTTATCTCCGGAGGTCGTTGGAAAAGAACATTATGAGGTGGCTCGAGAAGTGCAACGAGTTTTGCAACGATATACGGAGTTGCAGGACATCATTGCTATCTTGGGAATGGACGAGCTGGGAGATGAAGATAAATTGGTCGTTTCCAGAGCAAGAAAAATCCAAAGATTTTTTTCACAACCCTTTGCAGTGGCAGAACAATTTACAGGAATGGAAGGAAAATACGTCAGCATTAAGGATACGATCCGAGGATTCAAAGAAATTTTGGAAGGAAAACATGACGAACTTCCGGAACAGGCTTTCCTGTACGTGGGAACGATAGAAGAAGCAGTCTTGAAAGGAAGAGATTTGATGAAAGGGGCTGAATAGATATGGCAACATCTTTCATGGTAAAAGTTGTAACTCCTAATAAAGTAGTTTTGGAGCAGGAAGCAGATTTTGTATTACTTCGAACGACAGGGGGAGATATTGGAATTTTAGGAAATCATTTTCCTTTGGTTGCGGAGCTAGCAGACGGACAGATGAAAATCCGAAAGGATAAGAGAGAAAAATTCTTTCGAGTGGAAGGGGGATTTGTGGAAATCTCCAATAATCAAGTTACGATTTTAAGTAAGCGGGTATATCCACAAGAAAGTCAAATAAACTAATAGAAATAAAAAGTATTCATTTACAGCTTTCTATGATAAAATAGTATCATAGGAAGCTGTTTTTACTTTGCATAAGCTTATAATATTTCAGAAAAGCTTTGTGTTTTCTTCCCTGAGAAAACAGGAGGAAAGCTGGAGAAAAGAAAAAGAGTAAAGGAGTACAGATGGGAATTATTTTTTGGATTGTGGTTACTTGTATTCTGGCGGGCTTGGAAATTATCATCCCAAGTTTAATTACAATTTGGTTTGCCTTAGCTGCCTTTGTATTGGTTGCGATTTCTTTTGTTCCTCTGATTGTCTTCAGTCCTTTCATGGAATGGAAGGTTTTCATTTTCTTATCAATTCTGTTTTTAGTCATTACCAGACCTTTGAGCAAAAAATATTTTCAGAATCGAAGACAGGAATTTAGAGGAGACTATCTCGGGAAGGAATTAGTCATTGAAAAAGTCATCCGTACAGGCTACTATGAGGCGAGATTTAAGGGAAGTATTTGGACTTTACTTTCCGAAGACAGTTTGGAAGTGGGAGATAAGGTACAGATTATCTCTTTTGAGGGAAATCGAATTATTGTAAAAAAGAAGGAGGCATAGTTATGTATATATTTTCATTTATCCCCTATGTAGTTGTTGTGGCATTGTTACTTGTATTCATTTCCAAAGGAATTAAGATCGTTCCGGAGTCGAATGTCTATATTGTTGAAAAATTAGGAAAATATCATCAATCTTTAAGTTCCGGATTGAATTTTATCAATCCTTTTTTCGATAGAATTTCCAGAGTCGTATCTTTAAAAGAACAAGTCGTGGATTTTCCTCCACAACCGGTCATTACGAAAGATAATGCCACCATGCAGATTGATACCGTTGTGTATTTTCAAATCACAGATCCCAAGTCTTATACCTATGGAGTGGAAAGACCGCTATCGGCGATTGAAAATTTAACGGCAACCACTCTTAGAAATATTATTGGAGATATGACGGTCGATCAGACCTTGACTTCGAGAGATATTATCAATACGAAGATGAGAGTCGAATTGGATGAAGCTACGGACCCTTGGGGAATTAAAGTAAATCGTGTAGAATTGAAGAGTATTCTGCCACCGGAAGATATTCGAGTGGCAATGGAAAAAGAAATGAAAGCAGAAAGAGAGAAAAGAGCAACCGTTTTAGAAGCACAGGCAAAAAGAGAATCTGCCATTTTAGTAGCAGAAGGAGAAAAACAATCCATGATCCTTCGAGCAGAAGCAGCAAAAGAATCCGAAATTCAAGAAGCTTTAGGGAAGGCTCAAGCGATTTTGGAGATTAGAAAAGCGGAAGCGGAGGGAATTCGTCTATTGAACGAAGCAAAAATTACAAAGGAAGTATTGAGTTTAAAATCTTTTGAAAGTTTGGAAAAAGTGGCAGACGGGCAAGCTACAAAAATTATTGTTCCAAGTGAACTTCAAAATTTATCTTCTTTTGTGACAGCAATCCGAGAAATGAAATAAGAGAGGAGGCATCCTATGCGCAAGAAACCTAGCATTGTAGTATTGGGGGGAGGAAGTGGAATTTCTGTTTTGCTTCGAGGCTTAAAACATCTTCCCGTTGATATTACAACGATTGTAACGGTGGCGGACAGTGGAGGGAGCAGCGGAGTATTGCGAAAAGAATTTTCTTGTCTTCCTCCCGGGGATTTTCGAAATGTCATTGCCGCTCTCAGTCAAGTGGAGCCCTTAATGGAAGAAATGTTTCAATATCGGTTTCAGAAGGATACTTTTTTGGGAGGTCATCCCTTAGGAAATTTGATTATTATGGCAATGACGGAATTAACAGGGAACTTACAGGAAGCAATTGATTCCTTGCGAAAATTGTTTCATATCAAGGCTCATATTTTTCCGGCGAGTTTGGATAATGTTACCCTAGCCGCTCGAAAAGCAGATGGAACAGTCGTCATTGGAGAAAGCAACATTCCAGAGCCGGGAAAGCAAATTGAAAGAGTGTATTACACGACAGAGGCATCCCCTGTTACAAAAACCTTAGATATTATGAAAAAAGCAGATTTGATTCTTTTAGGAATGGGGAGTCTGTATACCAGTTTGCTCCCTCACCTCCTGGTGAAAGGAGTATCGGAGGCAATTTTGCAATCTAAGGCAAAAAAAATATACATTTGTAATGCCATGGAACAACCCGGAGAAACGGAACAATATACGGCATCCGCTCATGTAAAAGCCATTTATCAGCATAGTCAAGAGGGACTGCTTGATACGATTTTAGTAGATTCTCATAGTATTCCTAAAAAAGAGATGAAACTTTACGAGGAGGCGGGGGTATCTCGAGTTCAGATTGATGTTCCCAAACTTCAGAAATTGGGATTGGAAGTGATAGATCGTAATATGATTGAAGTAGATAAGGAGGGAATGATAAGACATCATCCTTATCGCTTGGCGGCAGTCATTTATTCTTTGATTGAGCATTGGGAAAGGTTCTATGATTAATTATGAAACGAAAGGCAAAGTGTATTGAAAACAGGTGTATCATGTGTAGAGCTTGTGTCAGGTATTGCCCGGTAAAAGCGATTGATAGGAAAATCAATATCGATCGAGATGTCTGCATTGGCTGTGGCAGCTGTGTCAAAGTGTGCCAGCATGGTGCTATGATTTTGGAGGAAGTAGAGGATGAAATTAGCGAAAATTCGAATCAAAAATTGGCAAACTTTTTCAGAAACGACCTTACATTGTAAAGATTTTTTGATTTTTACAGGAGCATCCGATACCGGAAAATCCTCTCTGATGAAAGCGATTCTTTCTTTTTTTCAAGTGAGAAACTTGCGGGAAAGTGATATTCGAAATAGAGAGCTCCCTTTAGAAATAATAGGGGACTTTTGCGATAAACGAGGAAATTTTCAAGTAAAATTTCTCAAAAAGAAAGAGCGGGAAATTCAATATTTTATACGATACAGTGCGGAATGGAAGAGCTTGGAAGAGAAAGAATTTCAAGAGTTGCTAAGTTCTATTTCTGTATTCTATATTCCGTCGATTGCAGAGGACGGGCAAATGGATTATTTATTGGAAAGAGTTTTTCAAAATCCGAAGCTGAAGGAATACGAACATTATTGGAACGAATATCAGGAAGCTAGAAAGAGTCGGAAAAGTCATGGATTTTATCGGCATTTATTTCTTCGTTTTCTTTTTGAAGTTGCCGGACGAGAAGAAAAAAATAATTTTTGGGAGAATTCCATTTTGTTGTGGGAGGAACCTGAATTCTATTTGAATCCTCAAGAGGAAAGAGCCTGTTATGAAAAATTATTGGAGCATAGTAAATTGGGTTTAAATATCATTGTTTCTACGAATTCCAGTCGTTTTATCGACTTGGAGCAATATCAATCCATTTGTGTTTTTCGGAGATTGAGAGACGAAACGAGGGTATATCAGTATCTGGGAAATTTATTCTCCGGAGATGAAGTCATGGAATTCAATATGAACTATTGGATCAATCCCGACAGAAGTGAGTTATTCTTCGCCAAAAAAGTAATTTTGGTAGAGGGACAAACCGACAAGATTATCCTGTCTTATTTATCCAAAAAATTAGGAGTGTACTCTTATGATGATTCCATTATAGAATGTGGAAGCAAAAGTACCATTCCACAGTTTATCCGTCTGTTAAATGCTTTCAAAATACCCTACGTGGCGGTTTATGATAAGGACAATCATGCTTGGAGAAATCCTACGGAGATTTTTAATTCCAATCAAAAGAATAGAAGTATTCAAAAAATGGTACATAAAAAATTCGGTTCCTATGTAGAATTGGAAAATGACATAGAGGAAGAAATTTACAATGAAAATCGAGAAAGAAAGAATTATAAAAATAAACCTTTTTATGCCTTAGAAAAGGTCATGCAAGAGGGATACAGACTTCCTAAAAGATTGAGAGAGAAAATTTATAAAATTTTCGAATAAAAATAAAAATGACATCTTTTCCTGTAGAGTAGATGTCATTTTTTATGAAGAGATTCTTATTTTTTTATTTTTTCCATTTGAAATAAAATCATCCCCGATAGGATTAAAGCTCCTCCGAAATAGCTGCTCCAAGTTGGAAGCTCTTTGATCATCAGAAAAGACAACAGAGTAGCAATCATAGGGGTGACAAACATAAAATTTGTCACTTCGCTTGTTTTTCGACAAGATTGCATGGCTTTTGCCCAACAATAATAGGAAAGAATACTTGGAAACATGGCAAGATATATTAAATGCCTCCACATTTGTTGAGATAAACGGGGAAGTAATAACAAGGATTTTCCATGGCAGAGGAACAAAAAGAAACTTCCTGCCAATAGACAATAGGTCATAGTTTCCATAGCATTGTATCTTTGTACAAAGGACCTTTGGCTGATATTGTACATGGAGAGGCAGATAGCTGCCACAAACATATATAGAACTCCTATGTTGAGAGAAAAACTGGCATTCCATAAAGAAAGAAAGAGAATTCCAACAAAGGAAATAAACAGACCCAGAATTCCTTTCCAAGATATTTTTTCCGAGAAAAGAAAATAAGCAAAAACAGCAGTTAAACCGGGACAAACAGCATTGATAACACTGGCGGTAGAAGGGCTTATCATAGTGCTGGCAGTATTGAAGAAAAACATATAGGCTGTGTAACCTAAGATTCCGGAAATAGCGAATTTGGATAAATCTCGACTGTGTGGAAGCCTGATCTTACAAAAGAAAGCCAGAGGAATCAACAGAATTCCGGCGAAAAAATAGCGAAGCATTCCCAAATCCATAGCGGACAATTGCCCCGATTGCAGAACTATTTTTGTAGAAACAAAGGCAGATGCCCAAAAAAAGACCGCTAAAAAAGCATAAAATTTAGCAGCATATTTTTTTGCAGTATTCTTTTTCATCATAGAACAAATAACTCCTTTCTTCAGGGGAGACGGATTTCATTGTTGACCCCTTCACAGTGCTCCAAAATATCCTGTATAATTTGAAATCCCGCTTTCATTTCTTCGAAAGAACTGGACACAATACTAATTCGAATTTTACAGGAATTCTTTTTATCCGAATAGAAAATGAAGCCCGGTAGAATGGACAGACCTCGCAGACGACATTTATAATAGAATTTTTCTCCGTCAATATAGTTGGCAAGCTCTATCCATAGGAAAAAGCCTCCTTTTGGAATATGCAGAATACGAAGATGAGGAATTTTTTGTAAAATTTCCACCATGTATTTCATTCGTTTTCCCAATATTTCTCGCAGCTGATCCAAATGTTGTTCCAGAAGTCCTCTTTTTAGAAATAATTCTAAAAATTTCTGATGAATTCCTGAGGTGGTGGTATCAATAAAATATTTGTGGATACTGCATTTTTCCACAAAATTTTTAGGAGGAATCAACATAGCCAGTCCGATTCCCGGCATGACTACTTTTGAAAAGGTTTTCAAATAGAGAACTCTCCCTTCTTTGTCCAAAGCTTTCATCGGCTTTGTTCTCTTTTTCTCATAGTAGAAATCAGCGAAACAGTCATCTTCAATAATATAGAAATCATACTTACTCGCAAATTCCAGCAATTTCTTTTTTTTGGAAATAGACCAGCTGATACCGGTTGGATTTTGGAAATTCGTCATGACATACACAAGATGTATTTTTTTGCTTTGTAATATTTCCTCCAAGTTTCTCATATCCCAGCCATCCGATTGTAAATCGATATTCTCAATATTGCAAGAACTTTCTAAAATGTGAACTGCATTTTGATAGGTGGGATTGGATAATAAAACGGTTTTTCGAGGAAGTGTTCCTAAGCTTGTACTGATGAGCTGTAAAGCATTTTGTGTTCCGGAGCAAATAATAATATTGTCTTTGGAAACGGAGATTCCGTATTGTTTCATAAAGCGGACCAATTCCTGCCTCAGACTTTCCAGCCCTTGAATATTTTGATAGCCCAGTAGATTTTTACTTCCTTCCACATCGGAAAGAATTTCCGTCAAAATATTCCGATAGGCTTCTATGGGAAAATATTCTTTGGGAGGAGCTCCATTGGAAAAATTGATTTCCTGTTCTCTTGTATTTTGTCCGAAGCGAAAGGTGTTTAAAATGGGAGTCATTCTTTCATTTACGTCCAAATGGTAGCCTTTTTTGATGAAGCAGCCCTTTCCTTTTATACTGTATAGGTAACCTTCTTCTTCTAAGGTTTGGAACACTTTTAGAACTGTATTTAGATTGACCTTAAATTTAATGGAAACTTGACGAATGGAATAGAACTTACTATTTTCTTTCCAATGATTTTGCAAGATGTCTTCCTTCAAAATTTCGTATAATTGCATGGAAATTTTATGTCCGGTATCTCGAATGATTTTTGTTTTCATAACAGCTCCTTCGGTTTTAAATGGAAAAGTGTACTATGACAGTTTTTTGGAAGATTGATTGATTTTTTATATTTTTTGTACTAATATTATACTATAAACAATAAAATTTTGATAGGAGGAAATCGTATGAAAATGAAAAAATGTGGATTGGGAACAACAGCAATTCATGGAGGTGCAGTAAAAAATCCTTATGGAAGTTTAGCGGTACCGGTATTTCAAACATCAACTTTTATTTTTGATTCTGCGGAACAGGGAGGAAAACGTTTTGCATTGGAAGAAGATGGATATATTTATTCTCGTCTAGGAAATCCGACTACGAGTATTTTAGAAGCTAGAGTGGCTGCTTTGGAAGAAGGAGAAGCGGCAGTTGCAATGTCATCCGGAATGGGAGCTATTTCTTCGACTCTTTGGACTGTTTTAAAAGCGGGAGATCATGTTATTACGGATACCACTTTATATGGATGTACCTTTGCTTTGATGAATCATGGATTGACAAAATTCGGAGTGGAGGTAAGTTTTGTAGATACTTCCGATTTAGAAGCTGTTAAAAAAGCCATGAAGGCAAATACCAGAGTAGTTTATTTGGAAACTCCGGCAAACCCGAATTTAAAAATTGTAGATTTGGAAGCCATTGCAACATTGGCTCATACAAATCCGAATACTTTAGTCATTGTCGATAATACTTTTGCAACTCCTTTCCTTCAAAAACCTTTGACTTTAGGAGTGGACATTGTTGTGCATTCTGCAACAAAATATATCAACGGACACGGAGATGTGGTTGCAGGTTTGGCAGTGACCAATCAAGAATTGGCAAATCAAATTCGATTGGTAGGAGTGAAAGATATGACAGGTTCCGTATTAGGACCTCAAGAAGCATATTATATTCTTCGAGGATTGAAAACCTTTGAAATTCGTATGGAAAGACATTGCAAAAATGCGGAAAAAGTAGTGGAATATTTGTGTCGACATGAACAAGTAGAAAAGGTATATTATCCGGGACTTGCGGATCATCCGGGATATGAAGTGGCAAAAAAGCAAATGAGAGCCTTTGGCGGAATGATTTCTTTTGAACTGAAAGGCGGAATGGAAGCAGGAAAAACTTTATTAAATAATTTAAAATTATGTTCTTTGGCGGTATCTTTAGGAGATACGGAAACCTTAATTCAACATCCTGCCTCCATGACACACTCTCCATATACCAAAGAAGAAAGAATGGCAGCAGGAATCACGGATGGATTGGTAAGACTGTCTGTGGGATTGGAAAATGTGGAAGATATTATTGCTGACTTAGAATACGGATTATCGAAAATCTGAAAGAAAGGAGAGGTTATATGCTAGAAAACCAAGTAAAAGCCAGTTTTAAAGGGTTGATTCCGTTTATTGTGTTTATCGTGATTTATTTGGGGGCGGGAATGATATTGCAATCCCAAGGGGTCGAATTGGCTTTTTATCAATTGCCCGGTCCGGTTGCAGCAGCAGCGGGAATTGTAGTCGCTTTTCTTTTATTTAAAGGAAGTATCGAAGAAAAATTCAATACTTTCTTGGAAGGTTGCGGACATCAAGACATTATGACAATGTGTATCATCTACTTATTGGCAGGAGCTTTTGCCGTGGTGTCGAAGGCAATGGGAGGAGTTGATTCTACTGTAAATTTGGGAATTACCTACATTCCTCCTCACTATATTGCAGTGGGACTTTTTGTCATCGGAGCTTTTATTTCTACGGCGACAGGAACTTCTGTCGGGGCCATTGTTGCCTTAGGACCTATTGCCGTGGGCTTGGGAGAAAAAAGCGGAGTTTCTATGGCTTTAATTTTAGCTGCTGTTATGGGGGGAGCTATGTTTGGAGACAATCTGTCCGTTATTTCTGATACTACGATAGCGGCAACCAAGACACAAGGGGTCGAAATGAGAGATAAATTCAGAGTCAATTTATTTATCGCAGCACCGGCAGCCATTCTTACGATTATTTTATTATTTATGTTCGGTCGACCTGAAGTGGTTCCGGAAGCAATGTCCTACGATTTTAATATTGTAAAAGTGTTGCCCTATATCTTTGTATTGGTCATGGCTTTAATAGGAATTAACGTTTTTGTGGTGTTAGCCTCAGGAGTATTGTTGTCGGGGATTATCGGCTTTGCTTATGGAGATTTTACTTTGTTGACCTTTGGACAACAAGTATATAACGGATTTACCAATATGACAGAAATCTTTATTTTATCCATGTTAACAGGTGGAATGGCACAAATGGTAACAAAACAGGGTGGAATTCAATGGGTGATTGAAAAAATTCAAACGATGGTAGTAGGAAGAAAAAGTGCCAAATTCGGAATCGGAATGTTAGTAGGATTGACAGATATTGCTGTTGCAAACAATACCGTTGCTATTATTATCAATGGAGAAATTGCAAAACAATTATCCACGAAGTATGAAGTGGACGGAAGAGAAAGTGCCGCCTTTTTGGATATTTTCTCTTGTGTCGCTCAAGGAGCAATTCCACACGGGGCTCAAATGTTAATTTTATTAGGCTTTGCAAAGGGAGTAGTTTCTCCGACTCAACTAATACCGTTATTATGGTATCAAATGTTGCTATTTCTTTTCTCCGTGGGATATATCATGGCACCGCAATTGAGTCAAAAAGTGCTTTCCTTTTTGGATAAATCCAAATAAAAATAGGAAATGAGAAACGAAAACAAACATAACAGATATTTAGGAAAAAACGGATAACAAACATAGGGAAAAATAAAAAAACAAAATAAAAGGATAACAAAACAGACAGATAATAAACATAGAAAAAATAGGAAAAGTAGGAATTAAACTTTTAGTTTAAAGGAGGAAATACGGGTGAAAAAAAGAATGAAAACTATGGATGGGAATCAGGCTGCGGCTTATGCTTCCTATGCTTTTACGGAGGTAGCGGGTATTTATCCTATTACTCCCTCTTCTCCGATGGCGGAGTATGTGGATGAATGGGCTTCCAAAGGAATGAAAAATATTTTCGATGTTCCGGTGAAGTTGGTGGAAATGCAATCAGAAGCGGGAGCTGCGGGAACCGTTCACGGTTCTCTCCAAGCGGGAGCCTTGACAACCACTTATACGGCTTCTCAAGGATTGTTATTAAAAATTCCGAATATGTATAAAATTGCCGGGGAATTATTGCCGGGAGTCATTCATGTCTCTGCAAGATCTTTGTCGGTACAAGCTTTATCCATTTTTGGAGATCATCAAGACATCTATGCTACAAGACAAACAGGCTTTACCATGTTGGCAAGCGGTTCTGTGCAGGAAGTTATGGATATGGGAACGATTGCCCATTTGACGGCGATTAAATCCAGAGTTCCTGTCTTGCATTTCTTCGATGGATTTCGAACTTCTCATGAAATTCAAAAAATAGAATTGATGGACTATGACGTTTGTAAAAGATTGGTGGATTATGATGCCATTCAAGCATTTCGGGATCGAGCCTTGAATCCTGAACATCCGGTAACTCGTGGAACTGCACAAAATGATGATATTTATTTCCAAGCAAGAGAAGCTCAAAATAAATTTTACGATGCCGTACCGGATATTGCCGCTTACTATATGGAAGAAATTTCGAAAGAAACGGGAAGAGAGTATAAACCTTTTAAATATCGAGGGGCAGCAGATGCAACAAGAATTTTGATTGCTATGGGTTCTATTTGTCCGGCAGCCGAAGAGACTGTAGATTATTTGGTAGAAAAAGGAGAAAAAGTAGGATTATTGACGGTACATTTGTATCGTCCTTTCTCTGAAAAATATTTCTTTGCAGTACTGCCAAAGACGGTGGAAAAAATTGCTGTCTTGGAAAGAACAAAGGAACCGGGAGCTCCGGGAGAACCGTTGCTTTTAGATGTTAAGGGCTTATTCTATGGAAAAGACCGGGCTCCTATTATTGTAGGGGGAAGATACGGATTGTCATCGAAGGATACGACTCCTGCACAGATTAAGGCGGCACTGGATAATTTGAAATTGGAGCATCCAAAAACGAATTTTACAATAGGAATTATAGATGATGTCACCTTTACTTCTTTAGAAGTTGGAGAAAGATTGATGGTATCGGATCCGTCCACAAAAGCTTGTCTATTTTATGGATTGGGAGCAGATGGAACCGTTGGAGCCAATAAAAACTCGATTAAAATTATTGGAGATAAAACAGATTTATATGCACAGGGATATTTTGCATATGATTCTAAGAAATCAGGAGGAGTGACAAGATCTCACTTACGATTTGGAAAGAATCCCATTAAATCAACATATTTGGTATCAAGTCCGAGCTTTGTAGCTTGTTCCGTGCCGGCATATTTGAATCAATATGATATGACTTCCGGACTGAAAGAGGGAGGAAAATTCTTATTGAACTGTGTTTGGGACAAGGAAGAAGCCCTTCAAAGGATTCCAAATAATATTAAAAGAGATCTTGCCAAGGCAAATGGAAAATTATATATTATCAATGCTACAAAATTAGCCCAGGAGATTGGATTGGGGCAAAGAACCAATACCATTATGCAGGCAGCTTTCTTTAAATTGGCGGAAATTATTCCTTTTGAAGAGGCACAACAATATATGAAGGACTATGCTTATAAATCTTATGGGAAAAAAGGAGATGACATTGTTCAATTAAATTATAGAGCAATTGATGTAGGAGCTTCCGGATTGGTAGAGCTGGAAGTGGATCCTGCTTGGAAAGACTTGGAAGTCGTCGATTCGATCAAGGAAGAGAAAGAAAACGATACCTGCAATTGTAAAACAACTTCTTTAAAAACCTTTGTTCAAAAAATTGTAGAACCAATCAATGCCATTCGGGGATATGATTTACCTGTTTCCGCCTTTATGGGAAGAGAAGACGGAACTTTTGAAAACGGAACCGCTTCTTTTGAAAAGAGAGGAGTTGCTGTGGAGGTACCTGAATGGATTGCGGATAACTGTATTCAATGCAATCAATGTTCTTATGTCTGCCCGCATGCTGCGATTCGACCTTTCTTAATCACAGAAGAGGAGAAGAAAGCTTCTCCGGTGGAATTTGTTACGAAAAAAGCCGTTGGAAAAGGATTGGAGGATGTTAGTTATAGGATTCAAGTCACACCGCTTGACTGTGTGGGTTGCGGTTCTTGTGTTAACGTCTGTCCCGCTCCGGGAAAAGCTTTGATCATGAAACCGATTGCCGAGTCCTTAGACTTGGAAGAAGACAAAAAGGCAAGCTATTTATATACTTCCGTTCCTTATCGAAGTGATAGAATGCCGACTTCTACTGTAAAAGGCTCTCAGTTCTCACAACCTTTATTTGAATTCAACGGAGCTTGTCCGGGATGTGGAGAAACTCCTTATTTAAAGGTAATTTCTCAAATGTTTGGAGATCGAATGATGGTTTCCAATGCCAGCGGGTGTTCTTCCGTGTATAGCGGTTCCGCACCTTCCACTCCATATACCAAGAATTGTCATGGAGAAGGACCTGCATGGGCATCTTCTTTATTTGAGGACAATGCGGAATACGGATTTGGAATGCATATTGGAGTAGAGGCGTTACGAGATCGATTGCAACATAGTATGGAAATGGCAATGGAAAAAGTGAGTCCCGCACTACAAGGATTGTTCCGAGAATGGATTGAATACCGAGCCTATGCTGCGAAAACCAGAGAGATTTCTCCTAAAATTATTCAATTATTAGAGGGAAATAAGGAGGACTATGCAAAAGATATTCTCGGATTAAAACAGTATCTGATTAAAAAATCACAATGGATTGTTGGAGGAGACGGTTGGGCTTATGATATCGGATATGGTGGACTGGATCACGTACTGGCAACGAATGAGGACATCAATATCATTGTCATGGATACCGAAGTATATTCCAATACAGGAGGACAAGCTTCAAAAGCAACTCCGACAGGAGCGGTAGCAAAATTTGCAGCAGCGGGAAAACCGGTAAAGAAAAAAGATTTGGCAGCGATTTGTATGAGCTATGGGCATATTTATGTGGGACAAGTTTCTATGGGAGCCAATCAGCAACAATTTTTGAAAGCAATTCAAGAAGCGGAAGCATATCAAGGACCGTCCATTATTATCGCCTATTCTCCATGTATCAACCATGGAATTAAAAAAGGAATGTCCAAGTCGCAAACGGAAATGAAATTGGCGACAGAATGCGGATATTGGCCGATTTTCCGATACAATCCTTTGTTGGAAGCGGAGGGAAAAAATCCCCTAATCTTAGACAGTAAAGAACCGAAATGGGAATTGTACCAAGATTATTTAATGGGAGAAACTCGATATTTGACTCTTATGAAAACAAATCCGATAGAAGCGAAAGCTTTGTTTGAGAAGAACCAATGGGATTCTCAACGAAGGTGGCGACAATACAAGAGATTGGCAAGTCTGGACTTTTCAGAAGAAAAAAGATAAATTTACAACAGAATGAGGAGGTTCATACGGAAAAATTCTAATTTCTGCTGCTGATGGAGATGCAGATTTTGAAGAAAGCGACAATATCTATATTACGGATGTATCTGATGAAAACCAAACGGCAACTTATGTAAATCTATTCCGAGAAATGAGCGATTTCAAGCGAGCAGGCGAAATTGAGGGACTTGCTATTGATCCGACAAATTCGGATTTATTAGTTCTTGCTAATCGAGGAACAAGAGTAGACCGAGGAATGCCGATTGGGTTCTATGAAGGATATACGAAAGAAATTCATGAATTGTATATTTATAAAAAAGTGAAATAGATAACGGAGTATAAGATAGTGCAAGCTAAAAATGGGGCTGTCTCAAAATAGACAGCCTCAGACTATAGACAAAATAAATTTGTTTACAGTCTTTTTTTGTTTTACAAAATTTGCTATGAGTTTTTGAGCTTATTTAAGCATTTCAGCAATATGGAAACACGTATTGAATATGTAATATCAAGGAATTTAAAAGCCCTAGCAAATGCTGGGGCTTAAAAATCGTAGTGTGTCCACATACTAATGATATTTACTTCTTTTTTTTCTTCCACAACTTCATAAACTAATCTGTGTTGCTTGTTGATTCTTCTTGAAAAATATCCTTTTAATTCTCCAATTAAAATTTCATAAGGTGGAGGATTTTCAAAAGGGTCTCTTTTTAAAAGGCTTATCAAATTTTCTACATTATTTTTTAATGTCGGATATTGTTTTATTTTTTCTTTGTCTTTTGTTGCCTTTTTTAGAAGTTTTACTGTGTATTCTCCTACCATTCAAATACCTCATAATCATCTTCAGTAGCATTTCTTGCTTCTTCCACTCTTTCTCTCATTCCCTGTGAAGAAAGCAGGTATAAAGTTTCTAACAATCCATTATATTCAGCTTCACTTATGATGATTACATTTCCTTTTTTCGTATTTACATTGATAACATCATTATAATTAATTGCAGAATCAAGATAAGAAAATAAATTTTTTCTTAAATTCGTTGCATTTGTGTTTGTCATAATTCTCACTCTCCCTCATATGTACATTATAAAGTACATATATAAGATAGTCAAGAATTTTTTGTGAAAAAGAGAGGATTCAAACTCTTTTCAGACTGTAGACAAAATAAATTTGTTATACTAGGAATAGGTGATGATACATAAGAAGGTAAATTTACAGAAAAAAGTTCACATCCCTCTCTCCACTTTTAATCTATTTTTATTATTTTTCCATTTAATTTATAAGTTGATCTTCCTTCTTTTACAGCAAATTTTCCATTTACTAATACATAGTCTATTCCATCCGGAAATTGAGTAGGTTCGATAAAAGTTCCTTTGTCTATGATTTTATCTTCATCAAAAATTACTATATCCGCAAAATAATTTTCTTTTAACAGTCCTCTATTTTTTATCTTAAAGGTGACAGCAGGTTTATGAGTCATTTTATAAATAGCTTCTTCTAAACTCATTGTTTTCATTTCACGAACGAATTTTCCCAGTACTCTAGGAAAGGAACCATATACTCTTGGATGAGGTTTTCCTCCTAATAGTCCATCTGTACAAATATTACTTTCAGGTCTTTTCATAAAAGTTTCAACATGTTCATCTTTTCCATAGTAATCATACATTCCAACAGCATTTTCTTCTTCTACCAATAAATCAAATACAGCATCAAACTTTTCTTTAGCTCTTATTGCAGCAATTTCAGTCAAATTTTTTCCAATGCAATCTTGATTTTTGCTTGTTTTTACAGAGGTTACATAAATGCCGTCAAAACCTGCAAAATCTATGAAATTATCCCAGCCAGGAATTCCGTTTATGATATCTTCTTTCATTTTTTCACGTAATGTTTCATCCTGTAATCTCTCTATTAATTTATCCGTTCCTCCGGCATGAGCCCAAGGGGGTAAAATTACTCCTAACATTGTACTTCCTGCAACATAAGGATACTGATCATACGAAATATGAATTCCTTCTTCTTTACATTTGTCTAACAAAGCTATTACGGGTTCTATTAGTTTCCAATTTTTTTGTCCACAAATTTTAAAATGTGAAAAATGAATTTTGATTCCGCTTTCCTTTGCGATTCTAATAACTTCTTGCATAGATTCCAACATAGTATCGGCTTCACTTCTTTGATGAATAACCAATGGTCTTCCATATTCAGCAACTACTTTACAGATCTCTATCAACTCTTCAGTTTCTGCATAGGCACATGGAATATAAATCAATCCTGTTGAAATTCCTGCTACTCCTGCTTCCATCTCCCTTCTAGTTATTTGTTTCATTTTCTCAATCTCTTCTTTCGTTGCTGCTCTTGCTTCTAGCCCCATTGCTTCCATTCTTATATTTCCATGAGGTACCAAATATAATTCATTTGGTCCAGATCCGGTGTTAGAAATTAAATTTAAATATCCATTTGTATTCTCCCAATCCCATTTTAATTCATCACTGTCTCCATCTAAGCCTGCAAGATTTTTTCTCCAAGACTTAACATATTGTTTAGGAAGCGGTGCCATAGATATTCCATCCTGACCTAAGATTTCTGTTGTAATTCCCTGTCTGATTTTAGGCTCGACAAATGGTTCTAGTAAAACTTTTAAATCAGAATGACTATGTGTATCAATAAAACCAGGGGAAACTATTTTTCCCGTTATATCAATTATCGTATCTGCATTTGTCTCTAATTTTCCTATTTTTTTAATTTTTTCATTTTCTATTAAAATATCCGCTGAATATCTTTTATTTCCAGTTCCATCAATTAAAGTTCCATTTTTTATTAAAATTGTAGACATAAAAATTACCTCCTCATTTTTATATGTTTTCAAATTCTATTTCTGGAGCAGGTTTAACTCCCATTTTTCTTTCTATATATGAGCCAACAAATATGATTATGAAAGCTATAATTCCTCCGGGAACCATTGCATTCAAATCCCAAGGAGTTTTTAATATATAGATCCATACTGCTGCTGTAGCTGTCCCAGCAAGAATAGAGATAAATCCTGCTCTTTTGGTAACATTTTTGTAAAATAATCCACAAATAAATGCTGCAAATGGACCTGCACTTCTAAGAGCAAAAGCCCCCATCATAACACTAATTACATTACTTGCCTCAAGTGCTATAAATAATCCTGCAAGTCCTACAACAAGCATTGCTATTTTTGAAATCCAAATTTCTTTGTTATCATCTTTAATACCATTGTTTATATATGGAGTAAAAATATCATTTGTAAACATAGTCGCTGTTCCTATCATATTTCCAGAAGCACTACTCATAGTAGCAGCAACTATTGCAGCTAATACTATACCTGCAACAATTGGCGGAGCATATATTATTGTTGCTTGAGCTAAAGCATTTTTTTGAGCTCCATCTAATATATACCCATCAATACAAACATAGGATAAAAGTCCTATAATGGCTGGAACTATTGCATAGGCTGCTGATATAAGTCCTGCAATAACAGAACCCAATTTAGCTGATTTTCCATCTTTTGCGGAACAATATGTTTGTACTATTTCTTGACCAGTTGGAAAAGTCATAAAGTACATTGCTATATAACCTATAATTGTCATACTACCTATTTTAGTCATGCTTAAAAAATTCATATTGTTTCCATCTATATTTTGTATATTTTTAGCTTTTTCAAATAATACTTGAAATCCGCCGACCTCTTTATTATTTACCATAATAAACATTGCTATTGTCATCCCAACGGTTATAAATAAAACATGCATTAAATTTGCAGCAGTAACTGATTTAAATCCACCAAACATTGTATATATAATAACAACTATTGTACTTACTATTGCAGCAGTTTTAAAATTAAAACCAGTAACAACATTTATAATAGAAGCTGTTGCAATTATTTGTGCTCCTGTTGCCATAAATAAAGCTAGTATTGAGGTAAATGCGGTAAAAATATGTGAAGCTTTTCCATATCTTTTGCTAATTATTTCTGGAACCGTATTTGCCTGTGCTCTTCTAAAATAAGGTGCTATAAAAGACACAAGAATAAAGCCGATCCCTCCAGCTATAACATACCAAGAAGCAGATAATCCATATTTATAAACATTCGTTGCAATTCCGGTTGTACTTGCTCCACCAGTATTTGCAGCAAATAGTGTTCCTGCAAGTACAATTGGTCCCAGAGACTTTCCTGCCATTAAAAAATCATCATTACTTTGTTTTTTTTCTGTCTTCCTCTTAGAGGCAATAAGACCAATAAGAATGGTTATTAGCATGTATAATATGATAATTACTAGAGTTATAATTTGCCTACTATTCATAAATTTTCCTCCTCATAAGGGTATTTTTTAGTATCTATAAATCTTCTATTTTCCTAAATAAGCTTTTAATATTGCATAATACCCTTCAGCTATGTTTTCAATTTGTTCAATTTCTACATACTCATCTATAACATGTGCCAAATTTTCTTTAGATGGACCATAACCTATTGTATGAATTTTAGCTTCTCCCGCATAATGAGAACCGTTTGTACAAAAATTATAATATGTTATCTTAGGATTTTGCCCTATATTTTTTAAGGCTGAATATGCTTCTTGGATATAATTTTCCTTTTCATCATAAAGCCAACCCGGAAAAAATCTTTTCCCTTGTATTTCTTCCCCAGTCCAACATGTTTCTTTCCCTACTGCATAAGAAACTTTTGCCTCAAATTCTGAATCTTCCTTTTTCAATTCATTGATGCAATCTTGAATCGGTTTCAATACTCCTTCCATAGTTTCCCCAACTAAGAGTCTTCTATCATAAGTAGCTCTGCAATAGTCAGGAACTACTGAGGCTCCAGGATAAGGTAAAGATTTTATATCGGTAAGTTCTAAAATTCCATATCCTAATTTATCTTGATGAGTCATTGGTAAAATTTTTATTTTTTCTATTAATTTCATCATCTTATATACTGCATTTATGCCTTTTTCAGGATTTGCAGAATGAGCCGGTTTTCCAAAAGTTTCAACTACAATTTCTGCTCTTCCTCTTTGCCCTATCTTTAAATTTAATTCAGAAGCTTCACCTATAATAACAATATCTGGTTTTACATATTTACTAACCTCTCTAGCAGCAACTCCTTCAAAGCATTCTTCATGCACAATTCCGGCAATATATATTTCTCCGGAAAAATCTTTTTTTGTGTCTTCGGCAAAATAAGCAGCTGCTAAAGCCATAGAAATGAGAGCTCCTTTCATATCTGAAGTTCCTCTTCCATAAATTTTTCCATCTTTTATTGCTCCACCAAAAGCATTTTCCTTCCATTTTTCTTTTTGTGCAGGAACCGTGTCCATATGTCCATCCATTAAAACTTTTAAACCTTTTCTCTTTCCTTTCATGCAAGCAATGATATTGCCATAATGATCTATATGAACTGCATCATAACCAATCTCTTCTAACAATTTTTTTAAATACTCAACGATACCCTTTTCTTCGCCTGAATAACTTTTGATTTGTATTGCTTGTTGTAATGTTTTTACAATTTTTTCTTTTCTCTCTTTTGATAACATTGATACCATCCTCCTTAATTATTTTTATACCATCCATTCCAAACTACATTTTTATAAGCTATTTCATCTGTATCTCCTTCCGTACTGATACATAAAATACAAGATTCCCTATTTATATTTAATTTTTTCCATAGCTCTTTATACTCCTTTTGATTTTCACAGAGAGTTACAAAAGCTCCTATTCCAACTGCTCCCGATTCCCCGGAAATAATTCTTTTATCTTGAGCAATGGGAGAAGACAGGACTCTCATTCCTTTAGCTGAGATGCTATCATCACATGAGAAAGCAAAATTACTGTAATCTCTTAATATTTCCCAACTGATAGTATTTGGTTCTCCACAAGCAAGCCCAGCCATGATAGTTTTTAGATCCCCTGTTACATTATGAGGCTTGCCATCGTCTTCTTTAAAGGATTTATATATGCAATTGGCACCATTAGGTTCACAAATGATTGTAATTGGACTTTTTAAACCAAATTTTTCAATAAGCAACGCTTGCATAGCCCCTGCAAAGGAACCAACACCTGCCTGTAAAAATATATGGGTTGGTTTTTCTTTCATTGTTTCCAACTCTTCAATTATTTCACTCATAATAGTAGAATACCCCTGCATTATCCAAAGTGGAATTTTTTCATACCCTTTCCAAGCAGTATCTTGTATCATGATCCAATTATTTTCCATTGCTTTTTTGTTTGCTAATCTTACGGCATCATCATAATTCAAATCTGTAATACTTGCATCTGCTCCTTCATCTTGAATGGCTTTTAACCTCATTTGTGATGACCCTTTAGGCATATAAACAATGGAATTTTGTTGAAGACATTTTGCTACCCATGCAACTCCTCGTCCATGATTTCCATCTGTTGCAGTAATGAAAGTCAGATTCCCTAATTTTTTCTTTATTTGTTCTGAAGTCAAAACAGAAAATGGTAATTTAGAAATATCTTCATTTAGAACTTCGCTTAAATATTTTCCTATTGCATAAGAAGCTCCTAAAACTTTAAAAGCATTTAAGCCAAAACGCTTTGATTCATCTTTCAACCAAATATTTCTTACTCCACAGTATTTTGCAAGCTCTTTTAACTCTATCAATGGAGTTTTTTCATAATTGGGTAGACTTTTATGAAACTTTAGAACACTGTCAATTGATTTTTCATCAAAACCAAATATTTTTTCTTTGAAATCTTTTCTTTTTTTATTTTCAACCCATTCCATCATTTTCATATAAATATAGCCTCCTCATTTTTATTTACTATTTAATAAGCAAAATCTATGCCAAGTTAAATTTATAAATTTAATGTTTATAAATAATTTAAATTGTTCTTTAAAAATGGGACTTAATAGAAATTTTCAAGTAGTTCTATTTGAAAAAAATTGTAATATAGTGTAAAATTTCATTATCAAAATGATAAATAATTATCATTTTGATATTTTGTTTCGTTTCTTATATTTTAGTATTTTTTTTCTTATTTTTTGAGTATAATTTTATCAAATTGATAAATTATGCTATAATAAATAGAAAGGGATGTAATAGTATGAATTTTTTAAACTTTATTTTGGATGATGTTAAAAAATATTCTGAAATTGTTTCAAAAGTTATAAGCATGGATGTTGAAGTTATGGATTCCTCTTTCACTAGAATTGCGGGAACGGGAAGTTTAAAGGAAAAAGTTGGTCTGGATATGAAAGAGGAATCTCATATTTATCATCAAGTTTTAGAATCGAAAGAAACCATCATAATTTTAGAGCCCCGCAAAGATATGCATTGTCATACTTGTGAAAAGAAATTTTTATGTAAAGAAGAATTAGAAATTTCAACTCCTATTATGTATCAAGATGATGTTATTGGTGTTATAGGGCTTATTTGTTTTGAAAAATATAAAAAAAATGAATTTATTGGAAAAAAAGATTTATACATACAATTTTTAAAGCAAATCTCAGAATTTATTTCGTATAAAGTTTATGAATATTTTCATAGTTTGCAATTAAAAAGAGATAATGAAATTTTAAGTAATATTATAGATAGAGTTCAAGATATTATTATATTGACAAATAGAAAAAATCAGATTGAATTAATTAATAAAAAAGGGAAGAGTATCTTGGCTCCCATTTTAAAAGAAGAAAATATTTATTTAAAGTCTTCTTCCAATTTTTTAAATCAAAAGGAGTTTAAGTTTTCCTATTCAGGAAAAGAAATTTCTGGTATTGGGGATATTTTTAGTTTTTCTTTAGAAAAAAATAAAGAACTTACAAAAACACTCTTTGTTTTTAAAGAAATTTCAGAATTTAAAAAATATTTGCTAAGTTTTCATGGAAATTCTTCCATTATATTATTAGAATCTCCTCAAATGCAAAATATTTATTCGCAAATATCTAAAGTTGCTAAAAATAACACTTCTATTTTAATTACAGGGGAAAGTGGAACTGGCAAAGAAATCATAGCTAAACAAATTCACGATTTAAGTTCTTACTCAGATGGTCCCTTCATTACAGTAAATTGTGGTGCTATTCCAGAATCATTGATGGAAAGTGAACTTTTCGGCTATACCAAAGGTGCTTTTACTGGGGCTGATCCAAAAGGTAAAATAGGTTTTTTTGAAAGAGCTCATAATGGAACTATTTTTTTAGATGAAATAGGTGAAATGCCACTTCAAATACAAGTGAAAATGTTAAGAGTTTTACAAGATAAAAAAATTACTCCTATCGGTTCTCATACAGAAAAACAAGTTAATGTTAGAATAATAGCAGCAACTAATAGAAATTTAGAACAAGAGGTAAAAAAAAGAAACTTTAGAGAGGATTTATTCTATCGTTTAAGTGTTTTTCCTATTGACATTCCACCATTAAGGGAAAGAAAAAAAGATATCAAGATTCTTGTTAATTTTTTTGTAAAAAAATATTACATTTCTTTTCAAATGGAACAAAAAGACATTTCAACAGAAGTTTATCAATATTTTTTGGAATATTCTTGGCCTGGGAATATTCGAGAACTAAGAAATACAATTGAATATTGTATGAATATCATAGAGGAAAATGAAAAAAGTATTGAATTGAAACATTTACCTCCAAAACTTTTAAATAGTAAAGAAAAAGATAAAAAAATAAAGACATTAGCAGAATTAGAAAAAGATGCCATTAAAAATCTTCTACAAATTTATGGAAACTCTTCTGAGGCTAAAAAAATTATTGCCAAATCTCTTGGAATTGGGATTGCAACATTATACAGAAAAATGAAAAATTTGGAAGTGTAGAAAAAAGTTCACACACTCGATGCCTTAGTACAAAAAATAAAAACAACCGTTTAAAAACATGGAACGGCTGTTTTCCTTTTGAGGACAAAGTATTTTTATTTTGAGAAGGGAATGATTTCTTCTTCTTCATTAGATTTGGCAGAGCTTTCTTGATTGTATTTCAATTCATAGCCTACATTTTTGGGAACGCAACAAAAAATATTATCTCCAATATCAATTAGTTTTGCTTGTTTGACATAAACCGCTCCATGAACATAGTCATATAATCTTCGAGCTTCTCTTTCTTTTAAGTCCTTTAAGTTGACATTTACGATTTTATCTTCTGCAACATATCTCACACAGTCATCACAATCTTCAAATCTTTTTGGTTTTAAAAATACAATGCTTGTTTCTTTTTCCATAATTCCTCCTTAATATTATATCTGTTCTAATATTTTATGTAAAATGCTATCTGCCTTTTCTAAACAAGAAAATCCAGCTGCTTTTATATGACCTCCACCGCCAAAAAGGGAAGCAATTCGATTGACATCAATATTGTCTTTACTTCTCATACTCCCTTTGATACTTCCATCTTTTTCTTCCCGTAAGAAAAGAGAAATGGATGCTTTTTCGTAAGAAAGTAATGTTTCTACAATTCCCTCTGTGTGTTCTTTTTTAGCTCCATACTTATTCATAACTTCCTGTGTCAAATAGAAGTAAGACAATTTTTTCTCCGGAAAGAATTGGAACTGAGACAGGGCCTCTCCTAATAATTTTAAACTGGCATAGGAATGAGTCTTTAAAAAATTGCGAACGATGAGAGCATTATCAGCTCCCTGCTCGACTAAAAATTGAGCTGCTTTTAAGGTATTCACAGTAACATTATCATGTGCAAAATTTCCGGTATCGTTTACAATCCCTAAATATAAGGCTGATGCAATGGCCGCATTCATGGGGAAATTCCAATCCTGTAACAGTTGTGTTAAGAGTTCCGAAGTGGCAGAAATTTTTGGTTCTACAAAAGCATAGTCTCCATAATGAGGGTTGCTCATATGATGATCCAGATTGACAGTTAGTTTTCCCGCTGTCAGAGCATCCATATAACCGGCACGATCTCTGGTTGCACAGTCAACAAAAATGACAAGTTCTACTTCTTCAAAACTTTCTTCTGCCTGATATTGTTCAATGAGCTGAGAACCTTCCAAAAATAAAGTGGTATCGGGAACTTTATCTTGGAGAACAAAGCGAGCCTTCTTTCCCAACTCCAACAAAGAAAGAGTCAATGCCAGTCCGGCTCCCACAGCATCTCCGTCGGGATTTTTATGTGCTGTGATCAGGATAGAATGATGTTGTAAGAGTAGTTCACGAATTTTGTTTTTCATATTCCTCCTTCATTTTTTGATGAGCTTCTAAAATTTCTTGCTCGGAAAAACCATAGCGATTTAATTTCGAAAGTAACTGTTTTCCATTGGAATAGCCAATTCCTAATAGAGAAGTAAAAAGTTCTCGATATATGCTGGATTTCGGATGTCCCACTAAATGCAAATCATATAAAAATTGCATGGAAAAAGAATTTTGTCCTTCTTCTATATTACATTTTGCCAATTGTAAGGCTCGGAGAATTGCTTCCGGTTTTGCGTTTTCCACTCCGATATCCTCTCCTTTTTTTCCTTCAGAACGGCTGATATAGGCATTTTTTGCTTTTGGAAAATGTTGCTGTAAAAAGGAACGAATTTCATTCCCCGCATAATCCGGGTCTGTTAAGAGAATAATGCCCTTATTTTCATAAGCTTTTTTTATTTTATCAATATTTCCCTTTTTTCGAATTGCAAAACCGTTGACTTGAATAATTTCAGCATCAACAGCTGCTTTTACTGCAGAAATATCATCCCGACCCTCTACAATAATAATTTCTTGAATTTTTGGTTTCATATTTACTCCTGTGCTATGGTGTGTTGATTCACATAGCATAAAAAATTAGCAAAATCTCGAGCAACATAATCCCAAGTGTGCCCTTCTTTCAAGCAAAGTTGAGCCTGAAAGGAAAGATGATGTTTTTTAGCACGAAGCACGACATCATTCCATTGCTGTAACATAAGATAATTTTTATAATCCTCTCGTCCCACACTGAAATAAAAATGCGTTTTTTTCTTGTTTTTTATTTGTTTGAGTAGGGTATAGGGATCTTTCTCCAGAATTTTATATCCCCAAGAGCTGAAAATTTCAAAGAAGTGCTGTTTATCTTTTTGAGGAAATAAGAATTTGGGAATATATAGGTAACGAAATAAATAAATGATTCTACGGTTGACTCCCATACGAATTAAGCTAATAGCTCCTGAAAAACTGCCAACAACTTGAAAAATAGGATATTGCAAAGCAAAGTAACAGGCAGCGTAAGCTCCCATAGAAAAACCGGAAATTACAGGTATATTGGGAAATTCTTCTCGTAATTTCGGAAGGAGCTTCTGCATGAAATAGTTTTCATAGGGAAGGTACCAACTTTCTCCACCGTCTCCGGAATCCACTAAGATGAAATTCATAGGAGAAATTTTCCCCTGTTTCCGTAAGGAAAGATAGGTCTCTAAGATTTTGGCTTTCTCAATCCAATCATAAGCTTTGTCTCGTAGTCCATGAAATAAAAGAATGCTGGGATAAGCTTTCGAATTAAAATCTTTGTGTTGAATGACATAGTATTCCAATTGCTCCGTCCGTTTTTCAATGCGAATGCTTTCTGCTATTTCCGATTTCGAAATTTCTTCCGAATAGTTCGGATTTTCTACTATAGTTACTTCCGGATAGGAGGTAATTTTTTTTAATTTTCTTTCTAATTTAAAAGTATAAGGATAGGTTATGATGTAAAACAACATGCAAAAAAACATACCTGTACACATACATAGTAGCATAAACTTCTCCTAAAATTCGATATTGTTAGGGGTTCTTGGGAAAGGAATGACATCACGGATATTTGCCATACCGGTTAGATACATAATCATTCTTTCAAAACCAAGCCCGTATCCTGAGTGAGGGAAGCTTCCGTATTTTCTTAAATCAAGATAGAAAGAATAATCTTCCTTATTCATTCCCAATTCACTGATTCGTTGTTCTAAAATTTCAAGATTATCTTCTCTTTGGGAGCCTCCAATGATTTCTCCGATTTGAGGAGCCAGTAAATCCATAGCTCGAACTGTTTTTTCGTCTTCATTCAACTTCATGTAGAAAGCCTTAATGTCTTTAGGATAGTCTACCAAAAAAACCGGTTTTTTGAAATATTCTTCCGCTAAATATCTTTCATGTTCACTTTGCAAATCAATTCCCCATTCAACAGGATATTCAAATTTCTTTCCGGATTTTTTTAAAATATCAATAGCTTCTGTATAGCTTAATCGACCGAAATCATTGTTCAAAACATTGTTTAATTTATCGAAAAGTCCTTTTTCAATGAATTGATTGAAGAAATTCATTTCTTCCGGACAGGTATCCATGACATAACGAATGATATATTTCACCATTTTCTCAGCAATGTCCATATTCACATCTAAATCGGCAAATGCCATTTCCGGTTCAATCATCCAAAATTCGGAAGCGTGTCTGGCGGTATTGGAGTATTCTGCACGGAAAGTAGGTCCGAATGTATAAATATTTCGAAAAGCGGCACAGTAAGTTTCTCCATTTAATTGACCACTTACTGTCAAATTGGTAGATTTCCCAAAAAAGTCTTTTTGGAAATTTACAGTTCCGTCTTCTTTTTTAGGAAGATCATTTAAGTCTAAGGTAGTGATACGAAACATTTCTCCTGCTCCCTCCGCATCGGAGCTGGTAATGATTGGAGTATGAACATAGACAAAGTTTTGCTCTTGAAAGAATTTATGAATGGCATAAGCAGCTGCGGAACGAACTCGAAACACTGCTGAAAATGTATTGGTTCTGGGTCTTAAATGAGATTTTGTTCTCAAAAATTCAAAACTATGTCTTTTATTTTGTAAAGGATAATCCAAATCCGCTTTTTGACAAATTTCTATCTTGCTTGCCTTTACTTCAAATTCTTGCCCTGCTCCTTCCGATTTTATCAAAGTTCCTTCCACAATCACGGAAGATGCAATGGAAAGTCTTGAAATTTCATCAAAATTTACTAAATTACTATCAAAAACTACTTGAATTCCATTGAAAAAAGATCCGTCATTGATTTCTAGGAAACCGAAATTCTTTTGGGAACGAATTTTTCGAACCCAAGCTCCTAATTTCACTTCTTTGTTCATATATGTTTCTTTGTTTCTAAAAATAGACTTTACTGTGGTCATTTCCATATTTGTTGCCTCCATATTTTAAATTCTATTGTATGTTATTCATTTCTTCTTTGTTTACGATTTTGATAGAGTCCAGATGTTTTCGAACTTGGGATGTTAATTTCTCCAAATATCGTTTTCTCCAAAGAGCTCTATCCGCTTCCTCTTCAGGACTTAGAGAACGTTTCTTCGACAGGCGAGAATAGTAATTTACTTTTTCAATAATATCTTTCATTTCCATGGGTTCATCCTTCCTGATTTCTTAGTATGATATCTTTTTATTATATCATTTTTTTTTCTTTTTTTCAAATAAATGACTTGTTTTATTGATGTTTAAACAAATTCCCAAAGCACTTAAAATTGCAAAAATGGAGCTACCTCCATTGCTAAAAAGTGGAAGTGTTAATCCGAATACAGGAAGAATTCCAATTGCAACTCCAATATTGATGAATACCTGTATAATCAGATAGGCTCCTATTCCGGCAGATAAATATTTTCCAAAACTGTCTTGGCATTCCTTTGAGATCGTACAAATAATCCAATATAGGATGAGATAAAAAGAAAGCAGAATAAACATTCCCAAAAATCCGAATTCTTCCCCAAAAGTAACAGAAATAAAGTCGGTAGCAGTTTCCGGAACATAGCTGTATTTTTGAATGCCATTGGCAAATCCTTTTCCGAGAAAGCCTCCACTTCCAAAGCCGATAAGGGCTTGCTTGACCTGATAGCCGAATTCCGGACTATAATTTCCTGTGAACAATCCTTCTAAGAAACTATAAATTCGTTTTAATTTATATCCGGATAAATTCTCTGCTCCTATTTTATAGATGATAGAACAAGCGGAAATCATTGCCACACTACCTAAAAGACTCCACAGTCGGATAATTTTAATCGAAATATTGCTCAGTACAAAAAGATAGCCGGTGATCAGAGCGTAGTGAATAATGGTTCCCAAATCGTTTTGTAAGTGAATGAAAATCGCATAAGGAAGAAACACAAAAGTACTGACAGAAAGAATCAGCTTGTAATCTTTGATATGTTTTTCCTGTTCCAGTTTGGCTAAGACATTCGATAATAGAATAATATAGCTCACTTTAAATAATTCTGCGGGTTGAATGGCAAAGACTCCTAGTTGTATCCAAGCTTTTGCTCCATTTCGAATGGGAACAAGGCTGGAAGGAGCAATCATCATTCCAATGAAAATAATGGGAGGAACAAAATAGAGTAGTTTTCTCATGAGAGGTCTTTGAAAATTTTTGTAAGAAAATTTACTCAACAGAAAACAAAAAAAAAGCCCAATAAAAATCATAAGACTGTGTTTTTTAACAAGTCCCAACTGGTCATTTCGCAATCCTAAACTGACACTGAACATATTGGCAATGCTTAAACTTAAAAGAATAAAAACTATCATAAGAAGAGCCGAACTTCTTTTGTTTCGGGAGGCTTGTTTTTCAAACTCTTCACCCGATTCTTGCAGTTTTTGATATTTATCATAAATGCTGTTACGAACAGCAGTTGTTTTTTTCATTTTCCCTACCTCGATTTTTTTTTACTCTTCTATCATACCTTATTCTTCTTCATTTGTATATCCTTTTTTATTGACAATATCAAAAAATACCAGTAGAATATATAGCTATCATAATGAAACGTGTTGAGAACTTTGGAGGAAGAAACAATGAGAAATGAAATCTTATGGGGACTTATGTTAGTTTGTAATTTTATATGTATTATAGTCATGTATTATCGTTTCGGAAAAATGGGATTGTTCGCTTGGATTCCCATAGCCACAATTTTAGCAAATATCCAAGTTGTGATGTTGGTCAGCTTATTTGCTTTGGAAGTTACCTTAGGAAATATTTTATATGCCGGTGCTTATTTGGTGACGGATATTTTGGCAGAAAATTATGGAAAGGAAGAAGCGAAAAAAGCTGTTTATTTAGGTTTTTTCAGTATGATTGCTATGACGCTGATTATGCAGCTGGCGATTCATTTTACTCCGTCTTCTGCCGGAATTGAATTGTTTGACGGAGTAAAAGGGGTTTTTGCTTTGATGCCAAGGTTGGCAATTGCATCCTTATTCGCATATCTAATCTCACAGAAACATGATATTTGGGCTTATGAATTCTGGCGACATCGTTTTCAAGGCAGAAAATATATTTGGATACGAAACAATGCGAGTACCATGGTAAGTCAACTCTTGGACAGTTTTCTGTTTACCGTGATTGCGTTTTATGGAGTTTTCCCGCTTTCCGTTCTATGGGAAGTTTTTATAGGAACTTATCTGATTAAATTCCTGGTTGCTATTTGTGATACACCGTTTATTTATATTGCGGAATATTTGAAGAGGAGGAATAGAATCCCAGAATAAATTGTTCCATACTCATTTGAATATCCATGAAACCGCTTTTGAATTGGTATTCGCAAAGTAAAATTTTATTTAATTTCTTTAGCCAAAAGGACAGAGGATGCTTTTTGGCTATTTTTATTTTCAGATAGACCGGATAAGGGTGCAAAGGACGCCCTCCTTTTCCACGAAAATAGGCTTGAATCTTGGAAAAAGAAGTTTTAAAATGGGTATAGGATGCCCTGTCGTCAATTTGATCTTTTTCCAAAAGAGAAGCAATTTTGCTTAAGAGAAATAGAGAATCCGCTAAATTATATAGGATAACAGAAATATCGTTGGCATTTTGTTGAAGATATTCCAATAAAATGGTAGGCTTTTCCTGTTCTAAAAATTGATCAATCAGAGTAAAAATATTATATTCCTTTTCTATACTTAAAATAGGAAGTACTTTTTCGAAAGAAAAGGCTTCTCCGTCCAAAAATTGTATTATTTTATTGCTTTCCTGTTCTATTTTATGAAAATCTTTCCCCAGCATTTCCAATAATTTTTCAGCCTCATAAGAAGAAAGAGCCAATTTATTTTCCAAATATTGTTTTAAATTTTTTTCCTGTTCTTCTTCTGGGAAGGCTATGAACTTGGCATTTAATTTTTGAAGTTCTTTTTCCATACTTTTTCTAAGTTCTTTCTCCTGATAAAAAAATAGAATTTCTTTTTCGGATAAGTTAAAAAGAGCCATAGATTTTAAAATGGCAGTCCATGAATTTGTTTTTAAAGCTTCCGCTCTTTTGATAAAAAAAGCTTTCGGTTCTGCAAACATAGAATTCATAGAGAGTTTCTGTAAGAAGGCTTCCTCCTCCCTGTTGCTAAAATCGAAAGAATATATGGTGACATTTTTTTGTAAATATTTCTGTCTTCTTTTTTGAAGCTCCAGTTCCAAAAGACTTTGGTTTCCATAAAAAAAATAAAGCATTTTTAGTCCCTTCCTTTTTGATTTCTTCGTTTCATTATAACATAAGGTATGGTATAATAACAAATATATATATTATCAAGGATTGGAAAAGAAAAATGAAAGAAAAAAGAGCTCAAAAAATAATCATCAACAGTATATATCTTCTTCTTTGGATCTTACCTTTATTTTGGTTTATCCGAGATTTTTGGATTGTGGAAGATATCCAAAACAGTTTTGATGGAGCTTTGTGGAAGACGATTCTTTTTACTTGGAAACAGAGTTTGTATTCAAGTTTTTTGGCTTTTTTCCTTGCAATTATCCCGGCCAGATATTTGGCCTATCATAACAATCTGTTGAGTAAAATGTTGGAGAGCTTATTGTTTATTCCTTTTTTCTTTCCGGTATTATCTACGATAGGAATTTTTTCCATTCTGTTTAACCTACCCGGAGTTCAAAATTTTTCTGTTCTTTACAGTATGAAAGCAATTTTAATTGCTCATGTTTTCTATAATTCTCCTATTTTTGTAAAATATTTGGGAGAAGCTTTGCGAAGGATTCCAAAAGAAATCGAAGAATCCATGATAATAGACAGGGCAGGAAGCTGGACAATTTTTTGGAAGGGACAACTCCCTCTTATCTTGCCTCAGATTTTTAAGGCTTTTATTCTATGTTTTACCTATTGTTTTTTAAGTTTTGCTATTCTGTTGTCTTTGGGCGGAATTCAGTATCAAAGTTTGGAAGTGGAAATTGCTGCAAGCTTGCAGGGAGATTTTAATTTTTCCAAGGCTATGCTATATGGATTATTACAATTTTTCATGTTATTGGGGATCAATTCCCTCGGAACCTTTCTTCCGGACTATGAGTTAAAGGGAAGGGCTTATGAAAAAAAGATGTCCGGTCATAGCATGATTTTTTCTATTTTTTATGTAATTTTTGAATATGGGATTGTATTGGCTTCCATAGTTGCTTCTTTCTACAATTATTTTACAGGAGAATTCAGTGTCAAAGCCTACCGTATTCTTTTTAGTGCAGCTTTTCAGGAAGAATATCCGATTTGGAGAAGTCTGGGGAATTCTTTTTTGGTAGCAGGAATCGCTTCTATAGGGACGGTTATTGTTGTATATTTTCTTCTGCAAAATTATAGTAGAATAGTAGAACTGCTCATTTTTTCTAATTTAGGAATTTCAGGGGCTTTTTTTGCAATTACCCTCTATTATGTCTATGTACTCTACGAAGTTCCCTTTGCCGTACTGTTGGTGTTTGCCTATTTGATGACGGGAATTCCCTTAGTCTATTCTTTTTTATATCAGAATGTGAAAATGTTTCCGAGAGATTTGGAAGAAATGGCTTTTTTAGACGGAGCCTCTCCCCGAAAATATTTTTGGAATATTCAATTTCCAATCTTAAGACCTCTATTTTTACTAAGTTTTTTGCAAAGCTTTGCTATTTTTTTAGGAGAATTTACCCTCGCTTATACCATGCAATTGGGAGATATGTTTCCTGTGGTATCTTTGGTTAATTATTCTTTGCTTGTGGATAAAAAATATTTGGAAAGCTCTGCCTTGAGTGCAATTTTATTGGTACTTATCTTATTGCTGTTTTTTTTAGGAGAATGTTTGAAAACAAGAGGAGAAAGATATGAAAACACATAACAATCTCATGATTATGGGGACTGCATCAGGAGTAGGAAAAAGTGCAACTGTTACCGCTCTTTGTCGTATTTTTCAAAAAGACGGCTACCGTGTCTGTCCTTTCAAATCGCAAAATATGGCATTAAATTCCTATGTTACAAAGGATGGAAAAGAAATGGGAAGGGCTCAGGCGGTACAGGCGGAAGCCATCGGATTGGAACCGCAGGCATGGATGAATCCTATTTTATTAAAACCGAGCCATGATAAAAAAATTCAGATTATTATTGAAGGCAAGTCTTTTGGAAATCTGACAGGACCGGAGTATCATAAATACAAACAAAATTTACTTCCAAAATTGGAAGAAATTTATCATAGGATTGAAGAAAACTATGATATTTCTGTGATTGAAGGAGCAGGAAGCCCTGCAGAAATCAATATGTTGGAAGAAGATATTTCCAATTTTGGAATGGCAAGAATTGCAGATGCTCCTGTTATTTTAGTTGCAGATATAGACAGAGGTGGAGTTTTCGCCTCCATTTATGGAACCATTATGCTTTTAGGGGAAAAGGATAGAAGACGGGTGCAAGGAATTATCATCAATAAATTTCGAGGAAATGTAGAGGTATTAAAACCGGGACTCGAAAAAATAAAAGCCTTGACAGGAGTTCCTGTCTTGGGAGTGCTGCCCTATGCTGATTTTAACGTAGAAGATGAAGACAGTTTGAGTGAAAAATATCAAAGTTTTAAGTTCAGTAAACATTCCAATCACATAAAAATATCTGTAATAAAATTAAAGCATATTTCCAATGCTACGGATATGGATGCCTTAGCCATATATGAGGATGTGGAAATACAATTTGTCACGGAAAGGAGTCAGATAGGAAAGGAAGATATGATAATAATTCCGGGCTCTAAAAATACTATAGACGATTTAAAATGGTTGAAAGAAAGTGGAATAGCGGCAGAAATTATGAAAAGAGCTAAAACAGAAACTATTATTTTTGGTATCTGTGGAGGTTTTCAAATGTTAGGAAAAAAGGTGAAAGACCCCTATCATATCGAGGGAGAAATAGAAGAATTGGATGCCTTGGGACTTTTCAATTTGGAAACGATAATGGAAAAAGAGAAGACTCTTGTTCAGTATACAGGAACTTTAAGAGTGGAGAAAGGAATGTTAAAAGCCTTAGATAATTTGGAGCTAAGAGGTTATGAAATTCACCAAGGCGTTACACGGGGCGACGAAGAAAATTTGACAGATGATGATAGGATCGTTTTTGTGAATAAGGACAATATCATGGCAACCTACTTACACGGAATTTTTGATAATAAGGAATTTACGGAAGCTCTTTTAAATGAAATTCGAAGAAGAAAAGGTTTGGAAGAAATCAATCATAATATTTCTTATGAAGAATATAAAAGAAAAGAATTTGATAAATTGGAGAAGTTGGTTAGGGAAAATGTCGATATGGATACAATATATAAAATTATGGGTTTATAATAAATAAAAGCTTTTTGGGGAGGTCAAAATGAGTATAAGTTTTTACGTGAAAAACAAGAAAAAATTTTTAGGCTATGAACCTGTTTTAACTGTTGAAAAGGCATTGACGATATTGGATAAAGAGCTTTATAGCTATAATACCGATGATATTGACACCAATGATTTATTGTTATCTCCTATTTCTAATTATGAATGTATTTTGGTAGGATCTGATAAAGAAAGTGCAAGAGGTTTTGAATTGTCTTATGATAATAAGAATAAAGATTATGCGATAAGAATTTTTACTCCTTCTTCTAGGGAAGATTGGCTCCTAGCTTTGGAATATATAAAAGCATTAGCGAAAAAATTTGGCTCGGAAATTATAAATGAAAGAGGAGAAGTATATACTGTTGACAATATTGATAGCTTTGACTACGAAAGCGATATACTTTATGGAATAAAGGCGGTTTTATCAAATATGAAAAATGGAGAAATAGAAGTATACAATATTTTTGGTGTAAATAGAGTGGTTTCCTTTAATAAAGAAATGATAGATAACATCAATCATTCAGATAGTCCTATTGATACTTTTTCCAATACAGTAAAAGAAATTCAATATTTAGATGCTTACTCGGCAAATCAACAATTTTATCAAAATAAAGAAGATGGGAAAATTATAGGGAGTTACACTCTTACAGAAAATCTTAGAACAATTCTTCCTTATCAACCCAGTGTGGAATTTGAAAATACAGGTATAGTAAAAAATGATGAAATTTCTTTTTGGAATATTGGCTTGGTAACGATTGATGGAGATGAAAATGATGAGAATAGTTATAAGTTAGCAGGGCATATGGATTACAATGATTTTATGAAAAAATTACCAATAAGCAAGTATAAATTTATAGATGCTTCCTACATTATGGTTGAGCCGTTAAGAAAAGAAGAGATTTTAGAATTGTTAAAATAGTTTGTGTGAAATGGAGAATAAAAAATGTTCAATTATTTTGCAGCAAAATTTGGAGTGGCTTATGTCATAGATTTCATATTGGGAGATCCGAGGTGGCTATATCACCCGGTTATTATCATAGGAAAACTCATAAATTTTTTAGAAAAAATTTTATATAAAGCGAATCATAAGATATTTTCAGGAGTGATTTTAAATCTTTTAACCTTAAGTATCACTTTTATCGTTTCTTTATTTTTAGCAAGAACAGGCTATGTAGTGGAAATATTTTTTCTTTATACCACTCTTGCCACAAAAAGTTTGGCAGATGAGGGGAAAAAAGTGTATAGGATTTTAAAGTCCGGAGACATTGAAAAAGCAAAAAAAGAACTTTCTTATCTTGTGAGTAGGGATACCAATACGCTATCACTTGACAAAATTATTATGAGTATAGTGGAAACAATAGCGGAAAATACAGTGGATGGTTTTGTGTCTCCTGCCTTCTTTGCTTTTGTGGGAAGCTTTTTTTCTGTTGAAATATTTGGACAGGTGGTCTCTCTTGCCTTACCTTTTGCTATGACATATAAGGCGATCAACACTTTGGATTCTATGGTTGGTTATAAGAATGAAAAATATATAGATTTTGGAAAGTTTTCTGCAAGAGTGGATGATGTTGCAAATTTCATTCCTGCAAGACTGACAGGTTTAATTTTTGTACCTCTTTCAAGCTTATTATTAGGATACAATTTTAAAAATTCCTTGAAAATATTTTTTAGAGATAGAAAGAAACATGCAAGTCCAAACTCCGGGCAGAGTGAAGCTGCTTATGCAGGAGCTTTAGGAATACAATTTGGTGGGAAAATAAGTTATTTTGGAAAAGAATATGAAAAACAAAAGATTGGAGATAAGTTAAAGGAATTTGACTATGAAGATATTAAAAAAGCAGTAAATATTTTATATGTTGTATCATTTATAGCAACTATAACATTCACCTTAATTAAAATAAGTGAATTATATTAATGAACTTAAGAACTTTATCTAGGAATGAACTATAGCATATAATGTAATATGGGCACCAGATTTTCAATTTGATGAAAATGGACTATTAAAATTTTAATAAATTTGGAGTATTTATGAAAGATTTACACGGAGGAAATATTTATACATTTCAAAGAGAAGGGAGAGATAATATTTTAGATTATAGTTCCAATATTAATCCTTTGGGAGTACCACAGAAATTTATAGAGATGGCAAGAGAAAAATTTGATACATTAGTACATTATCCCGACCCTTATTATATTGACTTAAGAAAAAAGATAGCAGAATGGAATGCAGTGAATATGGACAATATTATTGTGGGGAACGGGGCAACAGAAATTTTATTTTTGTATATGAGAGCTTTAAAACCAAAAAAAGTGCTATTATTGATTCCTTGTTTTGCGGAATATGAAAGAGCTTTGCAATCTGTTTCTGCAAAGATAGAATATTTTGAACTGAAAGAAAGGGATTATTTCTATCCTGATATCAAGAATTTAAAAAGACAAATAGAAGCTCATGATTATGATTTATTAGTATTCTGTAATCCGAATAATCCGACAGGACAATTTATCAAAGTGGAAGACATAAAAGAAATCATAAATAGTTGTCAAAAGAAAAATACAAAAATTTTTGTGGATGAAGCTTTTATTGAATTTGTGGAAGATTGGAAAGAAAAAACAGTTTCTTCCTTAAAAAATAAAAACGTCTTTCTCATGAGAGCTTTTACGAAGTTTTTTGCCATTCCCGGACTTCGATTGGGTTATGGAATAAGCTTTGATGAGGAGATTTTAAAAAAAATGTGGGAAGAAAAAGAGCCTTGGACAGTGAACAGCTTTGCAAATCTTGCGGGAATTGTAATGCTTGATGACAAGGAGTATATGGAAAAAACAGAAAAATGGATTCTGGAAGAAAAGCAATTTCTGTACAAAGAATTAAATGAATTTCAATATCTAAAACCATATAAAACAGAATGCAATTTTATCTTGATAAAATTATGGAATATCAGTGCAGCAAGCTTAAGAGATAAGATGGTAGAAAAAAACATTTTAATACGAGATGCTTCCAATTTCAAATGTTTAGATGACAGTTTTGTGAGACTTGCCATTAAGGATAGAGAATCAAATTTAAAAATGTTGGAGGCATTGGCTGATATCATGGAAGATAGAGGATAGAATGGAGGAGGAAAAATGAAAGCGTTTATGCTTGCCGGTGTAAGTAGCGGAATTGGGAAAACAACCATATCTATGGCATTGATGTCGGCTTTTGACAATGTTTCCCCATTTAAGGTTGGTCCTGATTATATAGACCCCGGTTTTCATGAATTTATTACCGGGAACCCAAGTTATAACCTAGATATCTTTATGATGGGGGAAGCAGGAGTTCGATATAGTTTTTATAAGCATCATAAAAATATTTCTATCATTGAGGGAGTTATGGGACTATACGATGGAGTTGATAATTCTTTGGATAACAACAGTTCTGCTCATTTGGCAAGATTTTTAGGCGTTCCGGTAATTTTAGTTTTAGATGGAGTAGGAAAAAGTACAAGTATTGCGGCACAGGTTTTAGGCTATAAAATGTTGGATTCAAGAGTGAATATAGCAGGAGTTATTATCAATAAAGTTTCCGGGGCAAAGACCTATGCGATATTTAAGGAAGCGATTGAAAGATATACCGGTATTCAATGCTTAGGTTTTATTGAAAAAAATGATGCGTTAAATATTTCAAGTAGACATCTAGGGCTTTTGCAAGCGAATGAAGTGGAAGACTTAAGAGAAAAAATAGAACTGTTAAAAAATTTTGTGTTGAAAAATATCAATTTGGAAGAAATAGAAAGAATTGCCGGGGAACAAACTTACAGTTTGGACGAAAAGAAAGGAAAAATAGAGCTTCCACTTCCTTTATCCCATTTCAAAGACAGATATATCGGAAGAACGATTGCAATAGCGAAAGATTCGGCATTTTCCTTTTACTATAAGGACAATATAGAATTTTTGGAATATATGGGCTTTCATGTTCGATACTTCTCCCCCCTGAAAGATAAAAAAGTACCGGAATGTGATGCTATTTATTTAGGAGGAGGTTATCCGGAGAATTTTGCAGAAGAATTATCTAAGAATAAAGAGATGATTGCCTCTCTTCGAGAAAATTATGAGAAAGGAAAGAAGGTATTAGCGGAATGCGGAGGCTTTATGTATTTAAGTCATGGCATAGAGCAAACAGACGGAAAAATATATAGCATGTGCGCTTTGGTTCCTTGTATGGTGAATATGACGAATAAATTAGATATTTCAAGATTCGGTTATATATCCATACATAAGAAAGACGGGACCGAAATGGCAAGAGGGCATGAATTTCACTATTCTAAATTAAAAACGGTATTAGAGGATACAAGAATATGCAAAGCGGAAAAAAAGGATGGAAGAAGTTGGGACTGTGTCTTTCATGAAAAAAATCTGTATGCAGGATACCCGCATATACACTTTTTTGGAAGCTATCCGTTTATAAAAGAGGTATTCAAATGAAAAGAGAAGTTTTACCACCTTTTACCATAACAAATGAGATACTTGCTTTAATATATGAAATAGGGGAACTTATCGGGAAAATAAGTACAGAAAAAGCACTTGAAAAGAATTTGATATTAAGAAAGGAGAATAGGATAAAAACTATTTATTCCTCATTAGCCATAGAACAAAATACCTTAACACTTGAACAAGTTACGGATGTAATAAACGGAAAAAGAGTTTTAGCACCCCCTAAAGATATAAAAGAAGTTCAAAATGCTTATGAAATATATGAAAGACTTCATGAGCTTGATGAGAATTCAGTAGAAGATTTATTATTAGCACATAAAATAATGACAAATGAATTAATAAAAGAGAGTGGAAGATTCAGAAGTAAAAATGCAGGAGTATATCAAGGAGATACCTTGATACATATGGGAACTTTGCCAAAATATATACCTGAATTAATAAGGAATTTGTTTTTGTGGCTCAAAAATAGCAAAGAACATCCTTTAATAAAAGCTGCTGTTTTTCATTATGAATTTGAATTTATCCATCCATTTCAAGATGGAAATGGAAGAGTAGGAAGGTTGTGGCATAGTCTTATTCTTTCCAAATGGAAATATTTTTTTGCATGGCTACCGATAGAAAGTTTAGTACGTAAATATCAAAAGGAATATTATATTGCAATCAATAATTCAAATAAAGATGGAGAATCTACAGAATTTATTTTATTTATGTTAAAAATTATTCAAGAAACTTTAATAGAATTACTAGAAGTACAAGAGATGACCGATAAAATGACCGATAAAATGACCGATAAAAATAGGGAGAGAATGGAGGTCATTATAAAATATTTAAGTCAACATGACTATATTGACAATAAAGAAGTACAAAATTTGTTAGCTGTTTCCGAAGCAACAGCAAAAAGATGTTTAAATAAATTAGTGAAAGAAAATATTTTAGAAGCGGTTGGAGAATACAAAGCAAGGAAATATATAAAAAGGGAGAAAGATTAGAGGGGATGACAATGAGTTATATTAAGATACCGGGAGATATAGAGAAGAGAAGTTTTGAAATGATAGAAGAAGAATTGGGAGATAAGGTGAAAAAATTCTCAGCACAGGAATTGCCGATTGTAAAAAGAATCATACATACTTCCGCAGATTTTGAATATGCCGATTTAATAGAATTTCACAATAATGCAATAGAAAGTGGTTTAAAAGCCTTAGAAAATGGATGTAAAATTTATTGTGATACCAATATGATAGTGAACGGATTGAGTAAGCCGGCTTTATCTAAATTTTCTTGTTCCGCCTATTGTTTGGTTTCGGACAAAGAAGTAATAGAAGAAGCAAAAAGAGAGGGGCTTACTCGTTCCATCGTTGGAATGAGAAAAGCAGGCAAAGACCCCAAAACAAAAATATTTATCTTAGGAAATGCACCTACCGCTTTGTACCAACTAAAAGAAATGATAGAAAAGGGAGAAATGGAAAAACCCGCTTTAGTTATTGGCGTTCCGGTTGGTTTTGTGGGAGCGGCGGAATCCAAAGAAGAATTTAAAAAATTAGGCTTACCATATATTACAATCAATGGTAGAAAAGGGGGAAGTACGATAGGAGTTGCTATTCTTCATGGGATTATTTACCAAAGTTATAAACGAGAAGGCTTTTAGGGATAAGTTCCTAGAAAATAAAGGAGAACTATGGAAGTAAAATATTAAGTAAAGGCTTTGATTGAAAATCTTCATTTAGAGCAAAGATGAAAAAGAACAAAATTCGTATAGAGAGGCAAAGGCTGAATTTATAGATAAATGTACCAAATTAGCTAAAGAAAAATATAAAGAGAGATATTAAATATGGAAGAAAAAGAATTAAGAAATGGATATACTACCGGCTCTTGTGCAGCTGCGGGAGTGAAGGCTGCTTTGATGTTTTTACTCTATCATATTTCCTTGCAGGAAGTGGAAATAGAAACTCCGAAAGGAGAAGAGCTGGTTATCCCTATCACAAAAGTTCGTAGACGAGGAAAATTTGCTTCAGCGGTAGTTCAAAAATATGCGGGGGATGACCCTGATGTTACCAATGGAATTTCTATCTGTGTAAAAGTTTCTTTGGAAAAAGAATTCCCGAAAATAGAAAGAGGAATTAGCAAAGAAAAATGTTTTCTATACGGAGGGCGAGGAGTTGGACTCGTTACCAAAAAAGGACTACAAGTCCCTGTGGGAAAATCGGCAATCAATCCGGGACCTCAAAAAATGATAGAAAAGGTAGTACAGGATATATTGCAGGATTTGGATGAGAAGGCAATCATCTGTATTTATATTCCCGAAGGAAGAGCCAAGGCAAGTCAAACCTACAATCCAAAAATGGGAGTGCTTGGGGGAATTTCCGTTTTGGGTTCTACAGGAATTGTCAAGGCGATGAGTGAAGAAGCCTTAAAAGCTTCTATGTATACCGAGTTAAGAGTACTTCGTATGGATAAAAGGAGAAAGTGGGTTATTTTTGCCTTTGGAAATTACGGGAAGAGCTATTGTGAAACCTTGGGATTGGATTTGGAGCAATTGGTCATTACGAGTAACTTTGTCGGCTTTATGATAGAATCCGCTGTAAAACTTGGCTTTCAAAAAGTGATTTTGTTGGGGCATATTGGGAAAGCTATTAAATTGGCAGGAGGAATTTTTCATACTCATAGTCGAATTGCAGACGGAAGAATGGAAGTGATGGGAGCCAATGCTTTTCTTTACGGATTATCGGAAGAAAAAATTCGTAAAATTTTACTCTCAAATACAGTCGAAGAAGCTTGTAATTATGTGGAAGATAAGAAATTTTTTGATTATTTGGCAAATCGAATTCGAGATAAAATGATCGAATACAGTCGAAAAGAAGGTTTTGAGGCGGAAGTTTTATTATTTTCTTTTGAACGGGGAAGCTTAGGGCAAAGTGATGGATTTTTGAGAATGGTAGGAGAATGTCATGACTAGAATTGTAGTAGTTTCTATAGGACCGGGAAGTTTGGATTATATCACGGAAGCAGCAAGAAAAAGATTGCAGGAAAGTGATTTGATTTTAGGAAGTATTCGACAGATAGAAGATATAAAAAGGATTTGTTCTCAAGAGTGTCACCTTCATATTTATAAGAAGATAACAGAAATCAAGACCGTGATAGAGGAGAATGCAATGAAACAAATCAGTATTCTGGTTTCCGGAGATAGCGGCTATTATAGTTTGGTTTCCTATTTACAAAAAGTGCTTGCGGAAAAATTTGACATTATTCCGGGTCTTTCCTCTTTTCAATATTTGTTTTCCAAAATTGGAGAAAACTGGCAAGAATATCGTTTAGGAAGTGTACATGGAAGAAAATTGGACTATTCCAAGGTTTTGTCAGAAGAAAATCAAGGGTTGGTTCTATTGACCGATGAAGAGGAAAATCCGAAAAAAATTGCAAAAGAATTGTATGAAAAAGGATTTCGTGGAATAGAATTGATTATAGGAGAAAATTTATCCTATGAAAATGAAAAAATTTCCTTCTATTTTATTGAAGATTGGAAACAAATGCCGGAACATTTTGAGATGAATGTCTGTATTTGTAAAAAAGGAGAAAACTATGCATATCTATGATAAAGAATTCACACAGACGAAATTGCCGATGACAAAACAGGAAATTCGAGCAGTTTCCATAGCTAAATTGATGTTAAAACCCAATTCTATTTTGATAGATGTCGGAGCAGGAACAGGAACGATTGGAATAGAAGCTGCTACCTATCTGCCTCAAGGGAAAGTGTATGCGATTGAAAAAGAAGAAAAAGGTTTGCAAACGATAGAAGAGAATGCAAAAAAATTTGACTTAAAAAATTTTACCTTACTTCACGGGAAAGCTCCCGAAGCTCTTCCGAAAGTTGCCTATGATAGAATGTTTATTGGCGGTTCTACCGGAAGTTTGCAAGGTATCATCGAGCATTTTATGGAGTATGGAACGGAAGGAGCCATTTTGGTGATTAACTGTATCACCTTAGAAACGCAGGCAAAATCAATGGAAATTTTAAAACAAAAAGGCTTTGTCGACATTGAAGTGGTACAGGTACAGGTCAGTCGAGGGAAACAAGTGGGACCTTATATGATGATGTATGGAGAAAATCCGATTTGTATTATTAAGGTTGTGAAAAGAAAATAGTTTGTTGTAGTAGTTGACAATCACTTGAAAGTAAAACATCTCGTCAAAATTTATGGAATATTTTTAGGAATATATTCCATAAAAAGTAAAAAAGATGATGATTTTCAGAATATATTCCTTGAAAATAATTCTTTAAAGTTTTGGAAATATATTTTTTAGAAAAGTTGGGAATATATTCCTTAAACTTTTAAATTTTAAAAAAATACAGATTTTATTCCTGAAAAATTGATTTTTTCATAAAAAGGATTATATAATGAAAAAAAGAATGAGGTGTTAACATGATAAGAATAGATAGAAAAGAATATTTAGATTTTTTAATAAAATCAAAGGATAGACAGATAATAAAAGTGGTATCAGGGGTGAGAAGATGTGGAAAATCTACTCTTTTTGAGATATACAAAGATTATTTATTGGAAAATGGCATTATAGAAAATCAAATTATATCTATCAATTTTGAAGATATGGACTATGAAGAGCTTACAGATTATAAAAAACTTTATGCTTATATACAGTCAAAAATGCTTGGGAATAAAAAAATTATATATTTTTAGATGAAATTCAACATGTAGATAAATTTGAAAAAGTTGTGGACAGTCTTTTTATAAAAGAAAATACTGATTTATATATAACAGGATCAAATGCCTATTTTATGTCAAGTGAGTTAGCAACTCTTTTAAGCGGTCGTTATATAGAATTAAAAATGTTACCTCTATCTTTTAAGGAATATTATCAAACTAAGCTGGTGTATGAAGAAATAGAAAAGAAAAGGAAGCCGGCAAAAACACTGCTACAATATTATAACGAGTATATAGTAAATAGTTCTTTCCCATATACTTTGCAATTAAATGGTGATTTGCAAAATATACAGGAATATTTAAGGGGAATATATAACTCCGTACTGTTAAAGGATATTGTAGCAAGACTAAAAATTTCTGATGTAATGCGGCTTGAAAGTGTTGTAAAATATATCTTTGATAATATTGGGAATGTAAGCTCAATTTCAAAAATTGGGAATACAATGACTTCTGTAGGAAGAAAGACAGATAACAAAACAATTGAAAAATATATAAGAGGACTTGTAGAAAGCTTACTTATATACGAAGTAACCAGATATAATATAAAAGGAAAGGAATTTTTATCTACATTAGCGAAATATTATGTTGCAGACTTAGGGCTTAGGCAAGTGATGTTGGGAAATAGAAACATTGATAGGGGACATATTCTAGAGAATGTAATTTATCTTGAGTTACTTAGAAGAAAGGGAAATGTTTATGTAGGGCAATTGGATAAAAGAGAAATTGATTTTGTTGTTGTGAATGCAAATGAGATAGAATATTATCAAATTGCTTTAACGGTGCTAGAGGAAAATACTTTAAAACGAGAATTGGAAGCCTTTAAAAATATAAAAGATAATTATCCTAAATATTTACTGACTTTAGATGATGTGATGATAAACACTAATTATGATGGAATTAAAGTGCTCAATGCTTTGGAATGGTTGTTGGGAGAGTAAGAAAAATAGTGGAATTTAGAAAAAATGGAGAGGAATATGAATCTTTAATTAAATCCTTATATCAAAGCATTATCAGAAGACTTAGGGATAGAAGTATTTTCAAAATATAAAATTAAAGGAAGATCCAAAGTACTGCATGAAATAGATGTGTACTATGAATTTTCTCTAAATGATGTTAAACACAAAGTTATTATTGAGTGTGAAGATAAGGGATTTTTATCTTACCAAGCCAATTGTTTGAAAATGTGATAAAGATAGCTCGAAAAAATGAAAACTTAAATACGGATTTATCAAATATTTTCAAGGCAATTGAAGCCAAGTAGTATTGGTTATGTATCAGAAAACGATATAAAAGGCTTAAAAATAAGACAGAACATAAAGTATTGTTTATTGATGCAAGCAAAGAATTTAAAAAGGAAACAAATAATAATATCTTAGAAGAAAGCAATATCAGGAATATTGTAGAAGAATTTAGAAACAGAAGAGATAAAGAATATTTTTCAAGGTATGTAGATGAAAGAGAAATTGAAGAAAATGACTATAGCTTATCTGTGTCAACCTATGCGGAAAAAGAAGATACAAGAGAGTAATTGACATTAAAGTGTTAAGTCAGAAAATTGAGGTAATGGTTAAAAGAATAGAGGAATTAAGGACTTCTATCAGTGAAATTGTAAAGGAGTTGGAAGATGAAGAATGATATTATTATTTACAATACAGAAGATGGAAATAGTAGAATAGAACTTCATTTACTTGATGGAACAATTTGGCTAAATCAATTAGAAATAGCAGAACTTTTTCAAACTACAAGACAAAATATAACCAAGCATATAAAAGCTATATTTGATGATGGAGAATTGGAAGAAAAAGTGGTATGCAACTATCAGTTGCATACCACTCAACATGGTGCAATAAGAGGGAAAACACAAACGAATACAGTAAAGTTTTATAATTTAGATATGATATTAGCAATAGGATATCGTGTTCGTTCACCAAGAGGGATACAATTTAGAAATTATGCTACGACAATTTTAAAAGAGTATTTAGTAAAAGGTTTTGCTATGGACGATGAAAGGCTTAAAAACCTTGGTGGGGGCAACTATTTCAAGGAACTTTTAGATAGAATTCGAGATATTCGTTCCTCAGAAAAAGTATTTTATCGTCAAATTTTGGATTTATTTTCTACCAGTATTGATTATGATTCAAAAAGCGAAGAAGCTAGAAATTTCTTTGCAATGGTTCAGAATAAAATGCATTATGCAATTAGTCACAATACAGCAAGTGAGATTATTTATCAACGAGTAGATAGTAATAAGGACTTTATGGGATTAACTATTTTTAAAGGAGAGCAGCCCACTTTGACTGAGGCTAAGATTGCAAAAAATTATTTAAGTGAGAAAGAGTTGAAAAGCTTAAATGCTTTGGTTTCAGGTTATTTAGATTTTGCTGAAAGACAGGCACAGAAAGAAATTACAATGACAATGAAAGATTGGGTTGAACATGTAGATAATATTTTAACAGCTACAGGAGAAGAATTATTAAAAGATCATGGAAAAATTTCAAGAAAGCAAATGATTGATAAAGTAACAGATGAGTATAAGAAATATAGCCAAAAAACATTGACACAAGTAGAAAAAGATTATCTTGATGAAATAAAAAGATTGGAAAAAATAGGAAAAGAAAAAGTGAGAAATAAAAAATGAGCATAAAATTTTTGAATGAAAGCAAGGAAGTCGTATTTTGCATGTGTATGGGAAAGATTTAGGAAGATTTGAAATTCCAATTCCTTCACTAGAAATCCAAGAAAAAATTGTAAAAATACTTGACAAATTTATCAATTATGTTATTGAAGTACTCAGAGGAAAGAGGTATGTTTATGTGAGGAAATTTGATAAAAGGGAAATTGATTTTGTTGTTGTGAATGCAAATGAGATAGAATATTATCAGGTTGTTTTAACGGTGTTAGAGGAAAATATGTTAAAACGAGAATTGGAACCTTTTAAAAAGATAAAAGACAACTATCCTAAATATTTACTAACTTTAGATGATGTGATGATAAACACTGATTATGATGGAATTAAAGTGCTATAAATAAAAATCCATTTAAATTTTGTAAAGAGCAAAATATATTAGGTGTAGGTTGGGGATTAAATGAGGAAAATTTAGAAAAATTTAAAAGTAAAAATAACTTTGAAAACTATAAAAAACTAGTTTTAGAGCAATATAATAAAGATAACGGACTTAAAAAAGTAATAAATTGTTATTCTGAAATTGAAGAAGATGATTTGATATGGGCAAGAGATAGAGACAATATTTTTTATATATGTAGAGTTACAGACAAATGGCAGTATAGTTATGAACATGCTAATGATGTAAATGATATCTTTAGCTACTTTCCTGTAGAATATGTCAAAGTTGGAACTGTAGAAGAAGTTCCAGGAAAAGTAGTAAACTCATTTAGACCCAATGCTACTTTGCAAAGAATTCATGGTAAAAATATTTTTGAAATGACCAAAAAATTTATAATAGAAAACTAGGTAACAAACCTTATAGGGTTGAAGAAATTAAAGATTTTTTAAATTTCTTGTTAGCAGAAGATGTTGAAGAAATTATAAGTCTATATCTTCAATTAGAAAAAAATTATTTAATATATACTAGTACAAATAAAATAGACACAGCAAAGTATGAATTTGTTATGATAAGTAGAGATGGAAAAGAAAAGTGTTATACTCAGGTAAAAACGGGTAATGAAATATTAGTCCCAGAAAATTATATAAACTTAACTGAAAATAATAATAAAGTATATTTGTTTGCATTAGGTGGATATAAAGGAAGGGGTATTAATAATGTGGTATGTTTAAAAAAAGATGAAATTTTAGATTTTATTTTAAAAAATAAAAAAATATTACCCAATAGAATAAAATATTGGATGGGGGAAATAGAAAATAATTCTTAGGAGATTGATTATGAATTTAAAAAAAATTTTGTTGCTTATATTTATACTAGTTTTACTGTCATTATTTTTTCTAACTTATTCAATGCAGAGAACAAAAGGTTTTAATCTTGATAATGAATGGACTATTCATTTCCCACAAAATTGGGTAGAAGAAATTGATGAAGTAGATGGACATCATATATATTATCCCCCCGATAGTGATTTAACCTTTAGAATAGTAAATTTTCATTTTGTTAAAGACGAAGTTAATGGGAGAGTAGAAGTTCCATTTTTTGAATTATTTGAACTTTTTGAAACAATAGTTAGGAGTACAGAATTAAAACTCAATACAAAAGTATCAGAGAAGAAATTAAATTTAAACAAAATTAAAATAAAAAATCCTAAAATGAAATGCTATGAGTATTCTTACTATGAAAATTATGAAAAAGTCTATGCTGTTTCATGTGGAATTGCGATTGATGGTTATCTGTTGATAGTCAATATCTACTCTGCTTCAAAAGAAGAAGTTGAAAAAGCAATAAAATATATTTACAGTATAAAAAAATATAGTTAAGAGAAGATGAAAATAAGTACTATCAAGCTGGAGCAGAGTATAAATTTAGTTTTTTAAGAAAATGAATATATATTATAAGAATAGGGAGCGATATAAAGTATGAATAAATTTTATGGAATTGGAGTTGGAGTTGGAGACCCGGAAGAAATCACTTTAAAAGCAATCAATATCTTAAAAAAATTAGATGTGGTTGTTTTACCGGAGGCGAAAAAAGATGAAGGCAGTGTAGCCTATGAAATCACAAAGCAATATATGAAAGAAGAGATTGAAAAAGTATTTATGGAATTTCCCATGCTAAAATCTTTAGAGGAAAGAAGAGAAGCACGAAAAAGAAATGCCATGTTCATTCAAGAATTATTGGAACAAGGGAAAAATGTCGGTTTTTTGACAATAGGAGATACGATGACGTATAGTACTTATGTTTATTTATTGGAACATTTACCTGAAAAATATCTGGTAGAAACCGTTCCTGGAATTTCTTCCTTTGTGGACATGGCATCAAGATTTAATTTTCCGCTTATGATAGGAGATGAAGATTTAAAAGTGATATCTCTTAATAAAAAAACAGATATAGATTTTGAATTGAAACACAGTGATAACATAGTTTTTATGAAAGTAAAGAGAAATTTTGAAGGGTTAAAACAAGCACTTATCCAAACAGGAAATATAGATAAAATTATTATGGTTTCCAATTGCGGAAAAGAAAATCAAAAGGTTTATTATGATATAAAAGATATGGTAGAAGAGGATATTCCGTATTTTACGACCTTAATTGTGAAAAAAACAGGTTTTGAAACATGGAGAAAACACTAGAATACAAGATGTTCGTTTATATTAAATTCACAAAAAAAGAGAGGGAGTAATATGAAGAAAATAGTGGCTATATTATTTTTAATGCTTGCTATGCAAGGGTTTGCAGAAACAGTAGTGAAAGGAACTTATGAAACGAGAAGAAAGAGATATGTTGAATTGACAGAAACTTTTGAAAAAGAAATTAGTTTAAATTATATTCTACCGGAGAATAAAAAGGAAATTGTTACTTATAAAGGGATAGACTATGATATTTTGGTAAGTAAAAATGATTTATTGGAAGCTTATAATAGACGTAGAAAGGATAAGATAACAGATATTAAAAATAAAATATCCTATAAAGATAAGAAGTTTGATTTTGTTCATAATTACTTTGCTGAATTAGTAGAAAATAATAAAGCTGTTGTTTATGACAGAAAAAATAAAAAAGAGATAGACTATTTAATAAAAGTAAAATATGGAAATGCTATTTATTATGATAATGGTGGCGGTTCCTACTATGATGGATATAAATTTTATCTGGATAAGGAATGGACAGAACTTGTTTTGAGATTTGATATTGTAACTCCATTTGGAGTTGCAATACATTCAAGTATAGGAAATAATCCTTATATCAAAGAAGTAAATTCAGAAGCAAAAGAACAGGTAGAAAAATCTAATAAAAATTTTAAGGAAAGAAAAGAATTATATGAACATGCAATTCAAAATCCGGATGTAACCCAAAGTTTTAGTTATTAAAATGGATTGGATAGGATTGTCAAAATGAGAGAGGAAGATGACATGGAAAAATATCAAGAAAAAGTTTACTTTATAGGAGCGGGACCAGGAGATCCTGAACTGATTACTGTCAAAGGACAACGCTTGGTGAAAGAAGCGGATATTATCATTTATGCAGGATCTTTGGTGCCGAAACAAGTCATTGATTGCCATAAGGAGGGAGTAGAAATTTATAACTCCGCCTCTATGACTTTGGAAGAGGTGGTATCTGTGATGAAAGAAGGAATTTTTTCCGGGAAAAAAGTGGCTAGAGTGCATACGGGGGATCCTGCTATCTTTGGAGCTCATCGGGAACAAATGGATTTATTGGATGAATATGGAATTGATTATGAAGTGATTCCCGGAGTCAGTTCTTTTTTGGCTTCGGCGGCAGCGATCAAAAAAGAATTTACCTTACCCAATATTTCACAAACTGTTATTTGTACCAGATTGGAGGGAAGAACTCCGGTTCCGGAAAGAGAAAGTTTGGAAAGTTTAGCAAGCCACCGAGCTTCCATGGCTATATTTTTGTCCGTACACATGATAGGAGAAGTTGTCAAACGATTGGAAACTTCTTACCCGAAAGAAACTCCCATTGCAGTCGTGCAGAGAGCAACTTGGGAAGATCAGAAAATTGTGATGGGAACCTTGGAAAACATTGAAGTGAAGGTGAGAGAAGCAAAAATTGAAAAAACGGCACAGATTTTAGTTGGAGATTTTTTGGGAAATGAATATGAAAAATCAAAGTTGTATGATAAATATTTTACTCATGAATATCGAAAGGGAATCAAGCAAAAAATATAGTATTATGAAATTTATTATTTTTACTTAGTATACGAGAAAAGAGGAATAAGGTATGACAGAAAGAGAAATAATAGATAAAATAGAGAAATTATTAAATTTCAAATCTGAAAGTGAAGAGATAGAAGTAAAAAGTGCTTCAGGAGGAATTCCTAAAATTTACGATACTATTTCTGCATTTGCTAATACGAGAGGTGGAATTATCATTTTTGGAATCAATGAAAAAAATAACGGAAATTTTGAAGTAGTTGGATTAAGGAATTTCAATGAAATACAAAGAAAAATTTCTGAAATATGTAGCCAAAAAATGTTTCCTAGTATTCGCCCTATTATTACGCAAATAGAATATAGAAACAAAAAATTACTGGTGATGGAAATTTTAGAATTAAATCAAATAGAAAAACCTTGTTATTATATTAAAAATGGTATTGAAAAAGGAGCATACATTAGAGTTGGTGATAGTGATCAAAGAATGACAAAATATGAAATATATGCCCTTGATGCTTATAAAAAGCGTATTGATGAAGATTTGAAAATTGTTGAACAATCACGACTAAAGAATTTAGATAAGAGAAAGTTGGAAGAATATATTCGCAAGATAAAAAAAGAAAAGCCTAAATTTTCAAAAAAAGGGAAAGTCTCTATTTTAAAATTGTCCAATATTGTGAAAGAAAAAAATGGAGAAATTTTTCCGACTTTTGCAGGAATGATGGTTTTTGGAGAATACCCTCAACAATTTTATCCGCAACTATTTATAGCCTGTTCTATTATTCCCGGATATGAATTAGGAGAATTAGGAAAGATTGGAGAACGATTTACAGACAATGCCAGAATTGAAGGCAATATTGAAGAAATGCTGGAGGGGGCAATGAATTTTTTAGAAAAAAATATGAGAATAAAAGTTGTTGTCGATAGTAGTGGAAGAAGGAGTAATATTTCAGAATATCCAATGGTAGCTCTAAGAGAAGCGATTGTAAATGCTCTGGTTCACAGGGATTATAGTATTTATACTGAAAAATCATACATAAGAGTTTTTAAATATAAAGACAGAATTGAAATAGAAAGTCCAGGGACTTTATATGGAAGAAATAGAATTGAACAATTGGGAACGGATACAATGTTAGAAGTTAGAAATTCAACGATTGTACAGATATTGGAAAATCAAAAATCCATTCTTGAAAATAGGCATTCTGGAATACCAACCATGAAAAGTGAGATGTTAAAAAATGATTTGCCGGAGCCAGAGTTCATAAATCAACGAGGGAGCTTTAAGGTCATATTTTATAATGGAGAAGGAAAAAGTGACACAGTAGAAGGAAAAAGTGACACAGTAGAAGGAAAAAGTGACACAGTAGAAGGAAAAAGTGACACAGTAGAAGGAAAAAGTGACACAGTAGAAGGAAAAAGTGACACAGTAGAAGGAAAAAGTGACACAGTAGAAGGAAAAAGTGACACAGTAGAAGGAAAAAGTGACACAGTAGAAGGAAAAAGTGACACAGTACATAAGTATGAATTTGAAATTTTAGAATATTGCAAAGAAGCTAGAAGTAAAAAAGAAATTATGGCATATTTAAATATGAATTCATCAAGTTATGTAAGTAGAAAAATTTTAATTCCTTTAATACAAAAAGGAAAGTTACAGTATACAAATCCTAATAAAAATGCTAAGAATCAAAAATATATATCTATGTTAGAGAAGCTGGATTGAAAAAGAAGTTTTTATAAAACCGGCACTCTCTAAACCGCAACTTTGATAGAAGATAAGGAGAATGGAGAAAGGAAGGCGTTTTTATGAAACTGGCATTCTGGACCGTGACAAGAGGAGCAGGAGAGATTGCAAAAGAATATGCAGAAATATTGACTTCCCATTTTGAGGAAGGCGAGATAGTTGTTTACACTTTGGGAAAATTTTCTATTATTGATACTATACAAATAAAAGATTTTACAATGGAATTGGAAAAGGAATTTCAAAACTATGATACCCATATCTTTCTTATGGCAAGTGGAATTGTGATAAGAAAAATAGCTCCTCTGATAAAATCGAAAGACACTGATCCTGCTGTTCTCCTAATAGATGAGGGAAAACATTTTGTAGTTTCTTTGTTGTCCGGGCATTTGGGAGGAGCCAATGAGATGACCTATCGGTTATCGGAGGTATTAAATTTAATTCCCGTTATTTCAACAAGTTCAGACGTCACAGGAAAAATTGCAGTGGATACAATTTCTCAAAAATTGCAGGCAGAATTGGAAGATTTACAGTCAGCAAAAGAGGTCACCTCTCTGATCGTGGACGGAAAAAAAGTGGAAATACTGTTGCCTGAAAATGTGAAAATTCGAAAAAATCCTGAGACAAATACCAATCCCGAAGGAGTGATTTTGCTCTCCAATAAGAAAACATTACAAATAACAAGATTATATCCTCAAAATTTGATTTTGGGAATCGGTTGTAAAAAAGATACCAAAGCCATAGAGATTGTAGAAGCCATAGAAACTGTTATGGGAAAACATAATTTAGATATGAGAAGTGTGAAACATATTGCTACAGTAGATGTCAAAAAAGAGGAAGCAGGTTTAATAAGAGCGAGTGAAATGCTCGGAAAAAATTTAGTTATCATTGGAAGAGAAGAGATCAAGAGAGTGCAGCATAGCTTTGAAGGGTCGGATTTTGTAGAAAGGAACATTGGTGTCAGGGCGGTGTCGGAGCCTGTTGCTTATTTATCTTCTTCAAGAACAGGGCATTTCTTGGAGAAAAAAGCAAAGTACAAGGGAATTACCATTTCTATCTATGAGGAGGAAATCAAGAGTGAATAAAGGAAAAATTTATGTTGTGGGAATTGGACCCGGAAATATGGAAGATATTAGTGTCAGAGCGTATCGAATTCTCAAAGAAGCAGATGTGATTTCGGGCTATACTACCTATGTAGAGTTGGTTCGAGCAGAGTTTCAAGACAAAGAATTTTGTGTTTCCGGAATGAAACGAGAGGTAGAGCGATGTCAAGAAGTATTGGAGCTTGCAAGTCAAGGGAAAAAAGTTGCTTTAATCAGTAGTGGTGATTCCGGAATTTACGGTATGGCAGGGATTATGCTGGAAGTCGCCATGGATAGTGAAATAGAGGTGGAAGTGATACCGGGAATCACTTCTACAATTGCAGGAGCTGCTTTGGTTGGGGCACCTTTGATGCATGATCAGGTTTTGATTAGTTTAAGTGATTTATTGACGGATTGGGAAGTCATTAAAAGAAGATTGGAAGCAGCCGGTCAGGGAGACTTTGTCATTTCTTTATACAATCCGAGGAGCAAAAAGAGAGTCAATCAGATTCAAGAAGCAAGAGAGATTTTATTGAAATACAAAAAATTGTCTACTCCTGTGGCTTTATTACGTCATATTGGAAGAGAGGGAGAAAACTATGATCTGTGTACCTTGGAAAATTTCTTAGACTATGAGATTGATATGTTTACAATTGTACTGATTGGAAACTCAAATAGTTATATAAAAAATGGAAAAATGATTACCCCAAGGGGATATCAGGAAAAATATGAATATTGACAAGGAAAGAAAGGGGAAAAGATGATTTGGATCATTGGAGGAACAAAAGATTCCAGAGATTTCTTGGAAAGTGTTTCTCAAAAAAGGAGAGATATTGTGGTGTCCACAGCGACCGTCTATGGGGGAAAATTGCTAGAAGGATTGGGAGTAGAGGTTCATACAAAAGCTATGAATGTTATAGAGATGAAAGAATTTGTAGAAAAATTCTCAGTTACTTGTATTGTCGATATGAGCCATCCCTATGCCTATGAAGTTTCTCAGAATGCAATTCAAGTCGCAGAAGAGCTGAAATTGGAATATTATCGCTTTGAAAGAAAGTTATTGGAATGTTTTGCGAAGAACTACAAAATATTTTCATCCATAGAGGAGATATTGGGATATTTGGAACAGAAAACAGGCAATATATTGGTTACCCTAGGAAGTAATTTATTGCCTAAATTTAAATTGTTTTCGAGAAAAAAAGATTGCTATTTTCGTATGTTACCGAAGTGGGATATGGTAAAAAAGGCGGAAGAGCAGGAGATTCTTCCCAAACAGATTTTGGCTATGCAGGGACCTTTTTCAAAAGAAATGAATGTAGCTATGATTCATCAATATGAGATTCAATATTTGATTACAAAAAGATCAGGAGATACAGGAGGGGAGAGAGAAAAAAGGGAAGCGGCAGATGAAACGGGAGTTGAAATCTTATATTTGGATAGACCTCAAATAATTTATCCCAGTGTTTCGGAGGATTGGAAAAAAATTGAAGAGAAACTTGGAAAGAAATTGAAGAGAAAATAGAAAAAAATCCAAGGAAGCAGTAAGCTTTCTTGGATTTTTACATTTCCGGGAATTACATCATAATATTCTGATTTTTAGAAACTTTCATAAAGATCACTAAGGAAAGGATTGTGACAGAACTCAAGATAGCTGCAAGAGCAGCTGCAACTCCATAACTTCCTCTCGATACATAAGTATAAATTTGAATGGTCAAGGTAATTGTCTTGTAATTATATAAAATTACTCCTGAAGATAATTCTGTAATAATAGTAATCCAACTTAAAAGAGCTCCGGAGACAACTCCATTTAACATCATAGGAACCGTAACTTGAAAGAACGTTTTCAATTTGGAGGTTCCTAAACTGATGGCAGCTTCTTCAATGGATAATGGAATTTGTTGCAAAATTGCAACGGAAGAACGTACTGTATAAGCATTTCTTCTGATAACAAGAGCAATAATCATAATAAGGAAGGTTCCTACCAAAGTGAAATTGGGTTTGTTAAATCCTGTAATTAAGGCAATTCCTATGACCGAACCGGGAATCACTTGTGGAACCATAGATAAGGTATCCAACACTTTATTTAATTTTGAATTTCGTCTGACTGCAAGATATGCAATTAAGACAGAGATCAAAACGATGAAACACAGAGCTGTCCCTCCGATGAAGAAAGTATTCTTAATAGCTGTCCCGACTTTACGGAATGCTTCTATGTAACTGTTAAAAGAATATCCGGCTACAAATAGCTTTCCGGAAGTATTTTGGAAGGAAGTATAGAATACATAAAGTTGAGGAGCATAGGCAAGAAAGACAATACCATAACAGAATATATGAGCGAATATTGCTTTGATTCCTTTAACTCCCTTTGCTTCAATAGGATGCAAAGCATTCATAGTAAATCTGAATTTACTGTTGATATACTTTTGAATTAAGAAAATAATAGTCGTAATGGTAATGGCAATAATGCTGATGGCTGCTGCAAAGTTTTTGTCCGTTCCTGTTTCATTCATAAACTGATTATAAATTTCAACAGGGAAGGTACGATATCCTTCTCCAATGAACAAGGGAGTCCCAAAATCGGCAAAAGAAATCATGAATACCATAAGCCCGGCTGCTAAAATACTGGGAATGCATAATGGGATAATGATGGTAAAAAATTGTTTCACTCCGGAACAACCCATATTTTCACTCGCTTCTAATAAGGAGTTATCGATATTTCGTAAAGCTCCTGATACATATAAGAAAACAAGGGGATAGAGTTGCAAGGACAGTACCAGTAAGATTCCACCAAACCCGTAAATACTGGGAACTTTAATTCCTAAGATATTTTTAATTAAGTTAGTGACCAAACCATTTCTTCCCAGTAATAAAATCCATGAATAAGCACCGATAAATGGAGCAGACATACTACATAGAATAATGATGATTTGTAAGAAAGGTTTTCCTTTGATTTTGTACATATTAAAAAAATATGCCAAAGGAATCCCTATGAATAACGTTAAAAAGGTGACACAGATACTAATTTTAAATGAATTGAAAATCGTTGAAAAATAGTAAGAACGTCCCAAGAATTTTATAAAATATTCTAAAGTAAAACTTCCATCCTGTCTTATAACTGCATTTTTAAAAAGAGTAGCCAAAGGATAAATCATGAAAATAGAATAAAGAGTTAAAAGAAGTAAAGAAACGAGCAACCAAATTTCTCTTTTTTTAGTTTTCATGGGCAGCTCCTATACTGTCATTGTACACTCCTTCTAAAATGTTTCTACTTCCATCCTCTGTAAAAAGATTGATTTTATCCTTTTTTACTTTTAAATAAATTTTACTTCCTTTCGGAATCATATTATCAATTTTTGATTCCTGGATGATTTCTAATTTTTCTCCCGTTGTCAAATGTACGAAATAGTGTGTATTTAATCCTAAGAAAATACTATCGTCTACAAAAGCCTCCATTCCCTCTCCTGTTTCGTCAATGATTAATTCTTCCGGGCGAATGGAAAGAGTCACGGGACCTTGTACGGAAGTATCTTTGATATTATTCATGGCCACTTTATAGTCATCTGTAATTTTTAAAACAGAATTGGTCAAGCTTCCTTTTAAAATATTGCTTCTTCCAATGAAGGTGGCAACAAAAATATTTGCCGGTCGCTGATAGATATCTTTAGGAGTTCCTAAATGTTGGATTTCTCCGGCTTTCATAACGGCAATCCTATCACTGACAGCCATGGCTTCCTCCTGATCGTGTGTTACATAGACGGTGGTAATTCCGACATTATTCTGAATTTCTTTGATGGCAGTTCGCATTTCCACTCTTAATTTTGCGTCCAAGTTACTTAAGGGTTCATCCATAAGTAATACATCGGGTTTAATGACCAGAGCTCTTGCAAGAGCAACTCTTTGTTGTTGGCCTCCGGAAAGTCTTTCCGGCATTCGATCTCGATATCCTTCAATTTGCATCAATTTCAGAAATTTATCCGTTTCCAGCTTTATTTCTTCTTTTGAGAGCTTTCGATTTTTTAAACCGAATTCTACATTCTTTTCTACTGTTAAATGTGGAAAAATTGCATAGTTTTGAAATACCATCCCAATATTCCTTTTGGAAGGATCCAAATCATTGATTCTTTTATCATTAAAGTAGAAATCTCCTTCTTCAATGGAATTGAATCCGGCAATCATTCTTAATAGGGTTGTTTTTCCACATCCGGAGGGTCCTAATAAGGTAAAAAATTCTCCTTCTTTAATATCCAGAGATAAATTGGGGATAATAATGTTATCCCCATATCTTTTTTGTGCATGCTTAATTCTAATATTTACACTCATTCCGTTCTCCTAATTGTTTTACTTCTCTTTTTATTTTGTTAAAATCTCAGTCCATTTTTGTTGCCATTCTTCTTTATGTTCTGAAGTATATTCGATATCTTCATACGCCACTTTAATTTCGCTAAACGGTTTCATGTTGGGACTTGTATTTTTGATGGAAGTCATCACAGGTCGAATGGTTGTCGGTGCTAATAATTCCTGTCCTTCTTTCGAGATAATAAAATCGATGAATTTTTTCGCATTTTCCATATGCGGAGCATTTTTTACAATAGCAATTCCTCCCGGTAGCCATACAGCTCCTTCTTTGGGATAGATGACTTTTACATTGGTAGCTCCGTCTTCCAATAATCCGATAGCCGGATCCTCATAGGTGACTCCTACCGCATATTCTCCATCTACGGTTGCTCTATAAATTTGAGAAGAAGAAGAAATAATAGTATTGTTTAATTGTCCTATGAATTTTTCTACGAATTTCCATGCTTTTTCATCGTATGCTTTTTCTCCCATAACTAAGAGCATATTTGTTAATTCTGCTAAAGCACTGCTGCTGGCTGTGGGATCTCCCATAGCAATTTTTCCTTTTAATTCGGGCCATAATAAGTCTTCATATCCATCAAAATCATCAATATTTAATCCCAATTCTTTAAATACATCAATATTCAGAAGCAAAGCCGCACTTCCGGACAATTTTGTATTTGTGAAGAATCCGTTGTAACTTTGATATTCTTTTGGTAAGTTTTTATCGTTTGGAGAAATGTATTCTTCCCATAAGTCAGGATTTGATTTATAAAATCCGATATTAATAGCTCCCCAGTTAATGTCAGCCTGCGGATTTTCTTTTTCTGCATTGATTCGGGCTAAAACATCTCCGGTTCCCATAGATTGAAGAATGACTTTAATTCCTGTTGCCTTTTCAAAAGCGGGAATAATGGCATTGACTTCCGTATCCGTATTGGGAGAGTAAATGACAAGTTCATTGGAAGCATTGGCTTCCGTTTTGTTTCCTGAAGAGTTTTCTCCATTTTTTTCTCCACATCCTGTAAACATAAAAAGAAACATCATTCCTAAAACCAATAATTTTATTATTTTTTTCATTGCCTTCCTCCTTGAGATTTATTTGAATTATTTTTATAAAAAATGTATCTTTTACGAAATGATAGTAATTTTGTAAAAGATTTCTTATTGTAATTTTACTATAAAATGTTAAATAAATCCACCTTTTTCATAATTTTGCGATTAAAAATGATATCCAAAAGTAATTTCAAATATGGGAGCATGGTATTTTCGAGTTCTTCCAACGGAGAATAAAATGGGTCCCATAAAAGTATCAAAGCCGATTCCCGCTCCAAATCCACTTAAGGAATTCTGATGATTATGAAGGTCATAATATTGCATATAGTTATATCTTCCCAATAAGCTGAAATTATCAAAAATATGATATTGTAATCCTGCTCCAACTGTCCAATATTCTTTTGCAAGTACCGAGTAGACAGGCATTCCTACGAAGACAACCGAATTTCGAAAAGGATGAAAACCTCCTATTTTAAAATATTCGTTTATAGGCATGTTCGTTCCTCGCATTTTTCCAAAAGAAGCAGAGCTAAGAAAGCTTATCTTAGGAGTCATGGGAGTGAAAGTATCCGCTTTGACTTGATAAGCTAAAACATCTACGGAATGTTTATTGAAACTGTTTTTTGTAAAGCCTCGAGCTTGTACATAAAGACCTTCTGAAGGGAAGTTCGTTCGATTGGAACTATCTTTTTGTATACGGAGTTCTGTTCCGAACAAACGATAATTTTGTTTAAATTCCGGAACGGATTTTTTTCCTTTTTCATAACGATAGGAAGACATCATAAGACCAGCTTCAAATTCTATTATCCATTGTCTTGCGAGTTCTGTTCCTATCATAGCGCTGACTCCTAACTTCTGCGTGGAGTATATACTCGTATTTTTACCATTTTGATATTGAAATAAGGGGTCTTTATGTATAAAAATTTTTCCTTGTCCATAAATGGAATTCTCTTCAAAGCGATGAATGGAAGTAGTGTAAAAATCAATTTTCGGATATTCGGATACTTCAATTCTGCTTCCAATATGATTGGTATAATTTCGTAAAAAGATAGGAACATTGAAAGTGATGTTCATACTACCGCCATAATGGGATGTATAGGAAATACCTGCATTCATAGCGACGGCCTTTTTTTCATGAACATCAAAATATATCGTATTCCCTTTGATTTGATAATGAATTTTATCGACATAGGTATTTGCATAAATTTTTCGTGTCCATACTTCCAAATCTTTTTTCCTGTATAAATTATTTTTAGGTTTTGGATCAAGGGACTGAATTTGTTGTAAGCTAATAATTTCGTTTTTTGTTACTGCTATATTTTGAATATAAATAGGTTTTTCAGATAATTTTTTATTTTTTATTTCTTGAAAACGTTCTTCATTTCGCAATTTTTTTAGGATATTATCGTGTTTGTGAGCAGCGTTTTCTCCTTCTTTCACTAAAACATCCAAATTACTGAAATTAACAGTATTATGATCTTTTACATCAGGAACGATTAAAATATTTGCTAACTGTTTGTGTAAGGCTGTAGAACGGTTTCCGGTATAAGATGAAATTTTATCAATAATCGAAACGATATTGGAGTCCTCATCGATCTGTGAAGTATCTGCAGTAATATCAACTCCTATTACAATATCAGCTCCCATAGCAATGGCGACATCGACGGGAAAGTTATTCACAACTCCCCCATCTACATAATATTCTCCATTATTTGCCACCGGAGAAATAAAAGCGGGGATTGCCATACTGCTAAAAATGGCTCTCGAAAGATCTCCATTTTTTAAAATTTCTTCTTTTCCTGTTTGAAGATTGGTAGAAACAGCTCGAAAGGGAATCGGTAGCTTGTCAAAATCTTCGATTCCATTTGCTCTTGCAAAGATGTCTTTCAATTGGAAGTAAATATTTTGACCGTTTAGAAATCCCATAGGAGCGGAAATATTCATTTGTTTATCCATATGAAGTTGTAAGGGATATTTTTCATTGGAAATACTGTTTTCTATCGTTTTTAAGGATTTATCTTTGGAGTCTGTCAACAGTTTCCCGAACTTTAATCCAAAGACCAGTTTTTCAATTTCATCCGGACTATATCCGATGGAATACATAGCACCGACAATACTTCCTATAGAAGTTCCTATTATCATATCAATAGGAATATGATGTTGTTCTAATACACGTAATACTCCAATATGTGCGGCTCCTTTTGCACCACCGCCACTTAATACCAAGGCTATTTTGGGATTTTCACGATGTACTTCTCTTTGAATTTTTTGTTTCAATCGCTCATATTCTTCTTTTTGTTTTAAAAGTTTGGTAATTTCCTGATCTAAGGCTGAAAGTCTTTGTTCTTGTGTTTGCCATCCGTCTGCAAAACAGCATAGAAAAGTGGTAAGAAAAAGAACATAGAGAATGGATAATTTTCGAAGCATGGTACTTTCCTCCTTTTTTTCACAATAACTAATAGTTCATTATATAATACGAATGTGTTATAATACAAGAGAAAATAAAAATGAGGAAGGTTTCTAACATGGCATTGCTACAGGTTAATAATTTATATATGGGATTTTCGGGGACATGTTTATTTCAAGATGTTACTTTTTCGATTGATGAAAAAGATAAAATAGCATTGATTGGAATGAATGGTGCCGGAAAAACGACTCTCGTGAAAATCTTACTGGACTTGGAATATAGTGAAGTGAATCCGAAAACGCAGCAAAGAGGAACGGTTTCTATGAAAAAAGGGATGAAGATCGGATATTTATCTCAAAATCCTACATTAGAAGCGGAGAATACAGTTTTTGAAGAAATGATGACGGTATTTACAGAATTGCAAAAAATATATCAAAGAATGCAGGAAATCAATGTGTCTTTGGCAAATGATCTTGGAAATAGTCAGGAATTGCTGGAAGAATTAGGAGAAATAGGAGCCTATTATGAACAGCATGAAGGCTATGCTGTGGAATATCGAGTGAAACAGATTTTACGAGGTTTGAGTTTAAAAGAAGAACTTTGGGAACAAAAGATAAAAAATTTATCCGGAGGACAGCTTTCCAGGGTGGCTTTGGGAAAAATTTTATTAGAAGAACCGGATTTATTGGTCTTGGATGAACCTACCAATCATTTGGATTTAAATTCAATTGCCTGGTTGGAAAAAACCTTGAAATCTTATCCCAAAGCTATTTTTTTAGTGTCTCATGATGTATATTTTTTGGATCATGTTGCCAACCGAATTTATGAAATGGAGGGAAAAACGTTAAAAACCTATCCCGGAAACTATACGGATTTTGTTATTCAGAAGGAGGCATACCTCTCAGGAGCCGTCAAGGCATATGAAAAGGAACAGGAAAAAATTCAGAAAATGGAAGAGTTTATAAGAAGATATAAGGCGGGAGTGAAGTCGAAACAGGCTCGAGGAAGAGAAAAAATTTTAAATCGAATGGAAAAAATGGAAAATCCCGTTATCACTACGAAAAAAATGAAGTTAAAATTTGATACGGACTTACAAAGTGTCGATTTGGTACTGGAGTTGAAGAACTTATCAAAACGTTTTTCGGGAAGAAGATTGTTTGAACATTTGGATTTAAAGCTATATCGTGGAGAACGAGTGGGAATTATTGGAAAAAACGGAACGGGAAAATCCACCTTATTAAAAATCATAAATTCTTTGGAAACGGAAAGTGGAGGAAGTTTTTCGATTGGAGAAAAGGTCAAGATTGGATACTATGACCAAAATCATCAGGGATTGGGACTTCATAATAATGTGTTGGAAGAATTGATGTATCATTTCACTCTTTCGGAAGAAGAGGCAAGAAATATTTGTGGAGCCTTTTTATTTCGGGAAGATGATATTTATAAAAAGATCTCCGCTCTGAGCGGAGGGGAGAGAGCCAGAGTTGCGTTTATGAAACTCATGTTGGAAAAACCTAATTTTTTAATCCTTGATGAACCGACTAACCATTTGGATTTATATTCACGTGAAATTTTAATGAATGCCTTAGAAGAGTATCCTGGAACTTTGTTAGTTGTTTCCCATGACAGAAATTTTTTGGACCAAGTTGTGACAAAAGTGTATCAGATAGAAGAAACCGGTTTTTCTGTATTTCATGGAGATTATAGCAGCTATTTGGAGGAAGAAAGTGAAAAGAAGGAAAAATCCAATGAGGGAAGTTTGAGCTTTGAAGAACAAAAAAGGCAAAGAAATCGAATGGCTAATTTAGAGCGAAAGGTCAAAAAACTCGAAGAAGAAATTTCAAAATTGGAAGCCGAAAAATCTCTTTGTGAAAAGGACTACGAGGAAGCGGGAAGAAAAAATGACTTGGAAGCCCTTGTAAGTTTGCAGAAAATATTAGAAGAATGGGATGAAAAAATACTTCAAAAATTGGAAGAATGGGAAAAATTGGAGGAAGAACTTCATCAAAATACGGTATCCACTTTTTGAGGAGAAAAAGAAGAGAGGGTAAAAGCTATCAATAAAAAAAGGAAACTCTCAAAATGTATAGTGTAATTTTAAAAGTGGGGTGCGGACATTTCTTTCGTCTGCACCCCTTCCCTAAATTTTGGGTTTGATTTTGCACTGCCACAGGAATATTCCCTTTTGAATATAAGAGTATTTTGACATGGTATTTTTATTTCGTAGCAGCTTTTTTATTTTTTATGATACCCAAAACAATGGTTGGTATGATTAAGAAAAAGATAGATAAGATTCCAAGATATCCATATCCCTTAATGATTAAAGTGTTCAGTCCTACTAAGGAAAGCAATATGGAAATAATCATTGCTGCAACGGAGATTATCATTCGGCGCTTTGTAATCTCTCCCAGATGATTGAGGAATTTTGAATTTTCATATCTTGTTACTATACCGAAGACACAGCCCACTCCCGTAGAAACAAATGCCAGAAACAATGTAATGGAATATGCCCATAATAATAGGCTACTGTTTAACTGCTTGATGATTGCCAGAATTGGTAGTGTTTCTTCTTGAATTAGGGATAGCCAGGCCAGCATCATAAGGCATGACATGGTTATCATAATTCCGTTTAAAACAATTCCTATTACAGTAAATTCTTTGATGGATTTTTTAGTGCTAAGAGGTCTTCCGGCTCCTAACATAATGGCTAACACCAATGATTGAAAGCCGGCATATCTTAATGCATTGTATAATACAACGGACATGGGGGCGGTCACCGGTTTTATCGTAAAAATATTTGATAATTCATGAGCATTGGCTTTTAATCCTGCAATGGTTACGATAGATAGAAATATCAGGATTAAAATAGTTATAAGAGAAGAAGCTCTTCTCACAAGATTTGCTCCGAAAATAGTAAGAATGAAAAATATAATTCCTGCAATCAACACTCCTATGACATATTCGAGTTGGAATAAATTTTTAAACAACTCCGCCGAACCTGCAATGGATGCTCCGGTTGCCACGATTGTCAGTAATAAATACGCTATGTCAAAGATGTAGGCAGGAATTTTTCCATAAGGGGCATAAAGTTTTTCCATCCAGTTATGATAATTGTATTCATCGGTGTTATGTGCAAATAATAATCCTTCATAGTAAATGAAGCCAATTAAGATAACAATAATCATTGGCAAAAATACAGAAGGATAGCCAAACTTTACGAAGAAGGTTCTCGTCTGATTTCCTGTAGCAAATCCTCCTCCGACATGTGCTCCAAACCAAACAGCTGCAACTCCAAATGTTGTACTTAATGATACATTCACTTTCTCATGTTCTTTCATATTCCCTTCCTTTCTTAATAAATTTACATTTATTAAATTTTATATTGGATTTTGTTTGCAGTTAATTGTGTAAACTCATAAGCACCTGTTTTTCATTTTCTGTTTTCTATTTTAGAAGATAGCCTGCAATTACCATTTGTTGTATTTGGGATGTTCCTTCATAAATAGAAGTGATTCTGGCATCTCGGTACATTCTTTCAATAGGATAATCCTTGATATATCCATAGCCTCCATGCAATTGCAATGCCCAATAAGCGACCTCATTGGCTATTTCTGCCGCATAATATTTTGCCATGGAAGATTGCAGTCCCGGTTTTCCTCCTTCGTCTTTTATCTTTGCAGCATCATAGACAAGGAGTCTTGCAGCTTGAACTTTCGTAGCCAGTTCCGCAATTTTAAACTGTGTATTTTGAAATTTGGAAAGCGGTTTTCCGAATTGTTTTCGTTCTTTGACGTATTTTATCGCCTCATCCAGAGCTCCCTGTGCTATTCCGAGTGCCTGAGCGGCGACTCCGATTCTTCCATAATCAAGAGTATTCATCATAATCTTAAAGCCCTTTCCTTCTACATCCAAAAGATTTTCTTTAGGAACTTTGACATTATCTAAAACAATGTCAGAGGTGATGGTTCCTCGAATTCCCATTTTATTTTCATGAGCCCCCACGGACCACCCTTCCGTATTTGTATCCACAATGAAAACGGAAATTCCCTTTACTCCTTTTGTTCTATCCGTCATAGCGGAAATAATTGCAAAATCTGCTATCGGAGCATTTGTAATGAAACATTTTCTACCATTCAGTACATAATGATCCCCTTCCCATCTTGCTGTTGTAGTTCCTGAAGCGGCATCGGAACCTGCTCCCGGCTCCGTTAATCCGAAACATCCTATCTTTTCTCCTAGAGCAAGAGGTTTCAAATACTTTTGTTTTTGTATTTCCGTTCCAAAGTTAAGCAGAGGCAAGGCAACCAAAGAAGCCCCTGCTGTGATAAAGGTTCCTGTGGAAGCACATCTTTTTGAAATTTCCTCCATAATAATGGCATAAGAAACATAGTCCGCTCCTGCACCACCATATTCTTTTGGAATAATAGGACTGATGAATTGGTATCTTGCTAATTTTTCCATAATATCTTTTGGGATACATCCTGTCTCATCTACATGTTCAGGATAGTCTGCCATTTCCTTTTTTACAAATTCTCTCACATTTTGTCTTAATAGCTCTTGTTCCCTTGTTAATTTCATTCTCTCCTCCTTACAATATTTCAGAAAAAGCCTGAATTCTTGTTTTTATCTGTTCCGGGTTTCTATCCTGTTGATCAACCTCAATGGATAAAACCTTATGTCCTAAAGCCTGAAGATCCTGCATCCATATCGGCATATCGAATTCATCCAAATCTGAGAATTTAACGGATGCATAGATGGCTCCATCCGCGTTTCGTTCCTCGCATAATTCCGCACTTAACTTTCCTCTTAATTTGAACGGATCATAGGCAGCTGTAAATCCTTCAATATCTCTCCACTGCTTTGCCATTTGTTCCAGAGAATTTTTTCCTTCCTGCGGCACATCCGTTCCATATTGTACGGATTCCTGTACCAGAGAATCTCCTACGATTCTCATTCCATGTTCTTCCAAAATATCCAGTATTCTTCTGTCATCCAACATGATTCCTGTAACTACAATTCTCTTTCCCGGATATTTTTCTTCCGGCAGTTTTTTTAATTCTTCATTCAATTGTTTTATAAGAGAAAGATGTTCCCTTTTTGGCATAAAAAATGCACTCTTAAATACCACACTTCTCTCTCGATTGTTCACGGTATTGGGATGTGTGGATGCCAGTTTGTCAAACTCTCTCATGGCAGCTCTGTGTTCGTTATACAGTTGAATACTCCTTTGAATCTCTTCTTCTTCAATTTTACTTCCTCTAATTTTCTCCAACTCTTCTTTGACACTTTTTAATTCTTCCTCCAGATATTCCATTCCGCATGGAAGTTTTCGGTTTTGAGGATATGCCATAAAGATAAGAGGAATATTTTTGACTCCTGCTCTCCAATTTTGACTTAGGGAAATTAAGGAGTCCGTCATACCGGGAATAATAACTCCACTTAACATATTGTATGTTCCGTTCAATCCCAGTTCCATAATTGCCATCACCGCCGATGCACAGAATGGTGGAAAATACTCTTTGGCCAGATTTATTTCAATATCATAGCTTCCCCATAATCCAACCGGTAACATTCCCGCTGCATCCACCAGTTCTTCCGGTCCAAATAATGGAATCATCCCGATTGCTTTTATATTCTTTTTTTCGATATAGTCACAAACTGTTTTTTTAGGATTCAAAGCGATTTCTTCACATTGTTTTAAAAGATTTTTAATCATTTTTTGCCTCCTTATGTTGTTCCATTATTTCAAGAAAACCTTGAAGTCTTGTTTCAAATTGTGCTTCTGAGAAGCCTCTCGGATCAGCCTGATCTCCGGCAAAGCCCGAATATGGTAATTTTGTATCTTCGGCCACTCTTCTTGCCATTTCATATTGGATAAAACTCATAAGTTTACAGCTTCTGTTCATATGGTATAGTGCCCCCACACAATTTCCATCTGCCAATGCCTGTTCTCTGTATTCCACCATTCTTTCAAGATTGACATTGTTAAACATGGAACTGTAAGCTCTTGCCAAACCTTCCAAATCATTTTTTTCATATACCAATGCCCAAGCGTAGGGATATACACTTCCTGTCATGTTTACTCCGTACTTTGCCAGAGTCTTCATTTTATAGCCGATATAAGGCCAGCATGGGATTCCTTCCATCATGATTCGATACTTTTCTTTCCCTTTAAATGTTGTTTTTCCTGTTCTGGCATTTTCTTTCAGTTCTTCAATTAAAAGCTTGAAAGCTTCCGTGGTTTCTTTTTTTCCTCTATAACAAACAATCATTGCCATATAGGTAAATAAATCGAAGCCATTCATTGGAGAAGGATAGACATCTTTGGAGAGCTGCATGGATTCTTTCCACAGCTTTCCATTTTCAGAGGATATCGCCATGACTTCTTCCAATTTTTTAGGATCAAATTTTTTTCCTGAAATTTCTTCCAATTGTTTGATTCCATGTTGAAATTGTCCCACAAAATATTTAATTCTTCTTTCGGAGACTTCATATTCGTTATTAAAAGGAGTATCTATCATAATCAGAGGAATATTCAATTCTTTTGCAAGATTTTCATACCATTTTACAATCATACTGCATATATTATTACAACAACATACGAAGTCGGGTTTCGGCATATTGATATTCTCCGAACCGCTTTCTAAAAAACCGAAATTTGTTCTTGCATAGGCACACAAATCGATAGAGTACCCTTTACTTTCTGCAATTTCCTGTAATTTTAAAGATTCTCTTTTTGCGGCAAGCCCTGCTGCTTGATTTTCCGGAAAACAAAGCGGTAAGCCGAAACATTCCACAAGCTCCTGCGGGAAGACGGAGGCGGACCAACCAACAGGGATTCCCTTCGCTTTTGCATCCCATGCATCTTTATATGACTGTGCCAATAAACCATTCACTACCTGAACTGCACTTTTCTTTTCTTCCATTCATACATCACCCCTTACAAAACCCGTTCCAATATTTTGTATTCCTTTCCATTTTATGTACCGTTTTACTCCCCAGATAAAAAATTTCTAGGCGATTATCTTTTTTTCTTTTAAGCTGTCAATCTTTTCTTTTCCATATCCTATTTTCTTTAGACTTTCTTCTGTATGTTCTCCTAATTTTGGTGCTCTGACAAACTTTTTCCTACCATATTCTTCAAATAGCACCGGAGTATTGTATAAAATTCCCTCGTGTCCATTTTCATAGGTATGTTTGAACAAATAGTCATTTGCCCAACATTGTTCATCCTTCAATACCTCTCCGGGAGTTTGTAATTTTTCAAATGGAATTCCTGCTTCTGCTAAACGTTTCATCCATTCGGATACCGGCTTTTGAATAAAAATATCCTCCAGTATCGGAATAAATTCTTCTGAATTGGCAATTCCTCCTTTTAGTGTCGAAAATTTTCCTCCAATCAAATCAGGTCTATCAATGACAAGATTACAGAAATTCGGGAACCATTTCTCATATTGGAAAAAGGCAATTTGAATCCATTCATCATCCTGCGTTTTAAAAGTGGTATTGATAGGATTCGGCGGCATACGTCTTGTGATAGGCATTTCATATCCGTATTGAGAACTTACAATGGGAAGCCCCATTCCGAATACGGCTGTATGAAATAATGCTACCTTTACTTTTTCTCCAACTCCTATTCTGTCTCTTCTATGGATTGCTGCCAATATTCCGGCTGCTAAACTCATTCCGGCATAGTGATCTCCAAAAGCTGCTGCCGTGTTACAAGGGGAAGTTCCTTTTTCCATAAGGCCTAAGGCAACTCCTCCTCTGGCAAAGTAGGCTGTATAGTCAAAGGCAGGAGTATCCTTCGCCGGACCTTTTTCTCCATATCCAAGTAAGTGCCCATAGATAATTTTGGGATTTATTTCCTTCATTGTTTGATAATCAAGTTTTGATTTTACCAGAGCTTTTTGTCTGGTATTTGTCAAGAATATATCCGCATTCCTTACTAAATCATAGATTACTTCCTGCCCTTCTTTTGTGTTGGCATCTATGACAATTCCTTTTTTTCCGGCATTTTCATTTTCAAAAAGCGGATTTTCTACTTCGTCAATAGGAGAACACCATTGCATTCCGACAATTCTCATCGTATCTCCAAACGAAGGTTCGATTTTTATGACATCTGCTCCCCAATCTGCCAACAATCTTCCACAACATGGTCCTGCAACAAAATTTGCAAACTCGATTACTTTTAATCCTTCCAGCATGTTTTGTTCTTTATTCATGTTTTCCCTCCTTGAAATTTTCCTAGAAATACACTCCATTTATTTTTTCTTTTTCTTGCTTTTCTTTTTTTAAACATTCTATCAGTTTTGGGATAACAGTATTGACATCTCCGACAATCCCCAGATCAGCTACTTTAAAAATAGGGGCTTCTTCATCTCGATTCACGGCAATAATACATTCTGATTCTTCCATTCCTGCTAAATGCTGAATCGCTCCACTGATACCAAGTGCAAAATAAGCTTGGGGTCTTACTGTTTTTCCTGTTTGGCCAACTTGTCTATCCTTGGAGATCCAACCTGCATCTACGGTTGCTCTGGAAGCTGATACCTCAGCTCCTAACAAATCAGCCAATTCTTGCAACAGATTGAAGTTCTCCGGAGCTCCAATTCCTCTTCCTCCTGAAACCAATACAGCTGCTTCTGTAATATCTTTTCGTTTACTTTCCCGTTTTATGACTTCCTTTAGGACAATATTCATATCGGTTTCTGTAAATTTCACATTTTCTTCAATAATTTCCCCTTGTGCCTTCATATCGGCATCCAATGCCTTCATGACCCCCGGTCTTACTGTTGCCATTTGCGGTCTATGATTTTCACATAATATGGTTGCCATCAGATTTCCTCCAAAAGCCGGTCTGGTCATCATAAGATGTCTCGTATTTTCATCAATTTCAAGAGCTGTACAATCTGCGGTCAATCCTGTATGAAGTCTTGCGGCCAATCTGGGAGCTAAATCTCTTCCGATGGAACTCGCTCCGTACAATACAATTTCCGGATTATATTTTTTTATAATGGTATAGATTGCTTTGGCATAGGGTTCTGTGACATATTCTTGTAACATCTCATTTTCTATAACAATTACTTTATCGGCACCATGATGAATTAGAGTTTCCGCTTTGGATTTGATATTTGCTCCGACTAACATAGCTACCACTTTTTGTCCTAATGTTTCTGCCAATTCCTTGGACTTTCCTAATAATTCTATTCCTACTTTCTGCAATTCTCCGTCTCTTTGTTCTATGAATACAAATACATCTCTACTCATGTCATGCATCCCCCTTTTGTTAGATAATATATTTTTCTTTTAATTTTGCTAAAATAGCCTGAGCAATTTCTTCTGCCGTCATTCCCTTTAATAGAGTTCCTGCTCCCTTCCCTTGTTTTGGATAGGATTTTTTCACTTTTGTAGGGGAGCCTTTCAAACCTATATGTTCCAAATTGATATTTTCCTCAATATCATGAAGTCCCCATACGGTTATTTCTTTCTGATAGGCATCAAAAATACCTCCGACCGACATATATCTTGGCTGTGCCAACTCTGATAGGGCTGTAATCACACAGGGCATTTTGATTTCAATTTTGTGGTATCTGTCTTCAAATTGTCTTTTTACAATGAGAGTATCACCATTTTTTTGAACCTCTTCCACATAACTGACTTGAGGCAAATGTAGATGTTCTGCCAACTGTGGACCCACTTGGGCGGTATCTCCATCAATAGCCTGTCTTCCCGTAATGATTAAATCATAGTGGAGCTTCTTTAAAGCTCCTGCCAAGGTACAGGAAGTGGCCCAAGTATCTGCTCCTCCAAAGGCTCTATCTGTGAGTAAAATTGCTTCGTCTGCTCCCATCGCCAAAGCTTCTCTTAATGCTAAATCTGCTTGTGGAGGTCCCATGGTCAAAACAGTTACATGCGCATTGTACTGGTCTTTCAATCGCAATGCCATTTCCAATCCTGATTTATCATCCGGATTTATGATGCTCGGAACTCCTTCTCTGATTAAAGTATTTGTTTTTGGGTCTAATCTCACTTCTGTCGTATCGGGTACTTGCTTCATACAAACTATTATTTTCATATCTCCTCCTTGTAGAACGAAAACATAGTAAAACTATATTTCCATTTGCTTGATAGCTTTTTTTATGACAGATCTTATGATAAGAAAACAAATTTTTTAAATATCATACCTATTTAAAAGTCATCTTACCAATTTAATAAAAATATACCCCTATTTTTTAAGAAAAGCAAGGAAAATTTTCAAAAATATAAAAATCATATTTCTGGATTTTTACGGAAAATCAAGCGAAATATATAGTTTTAAGGGTGTTTTGGTATGAAAAATAAATCCGAAAAAATATCTTACCAATTTTTAAAAACATAAAAAATGGTATTACCTTTTTTTAAAAAATAAAAAAAGCCGTCTCAAAAAAGACAGCTTCTTTTATATCACGAGATATTTTTGAAAAATGGAAAGATTGGAATGGAAATATATTGAAATATATTCAAGATAACTCATTTTAATATCAATTCTCTTACTTTCCTAAAGTGCCGTTCCATAAAAATAAGTGCAACAGTGGAGTCTCTATCCTTGATAGCATCGAAAATATAAATATGATAGTCGATAATATCCTGATTTTTTTCTCCATTTAAATAGATTAAATGTACAGAGTTTTTAATACAACGATTGAAAAAATTCCTTATTGCCGCAAAAGTCTCCATAATTAAAATATTGTGTGACATTACTGCGATCTGCTCATGGAATGATAAATCTAACTCTTCCAGTTCTTGAGAACTGTTTGTTTCTTTCATTCTACGTAGAATACATTCCAATTCAGCTATTTCTTCATCAGTTGCATTTAAAGCCGCCAGTTTAACTGAGGAATATTCAAACATTTCTCGAAACTCTATAACTTCCCTGTCCGATACATTATTTGTGTTATAGATAATATCTAAAGAGTCCACCATTAATTTTTCAATGTTATTTCTTACATAGGTTCCACTTCCCTGTTTCACTTCGAGTAGACCTAAAATTTCAAGTCCCCTGACAGCTTCTCTTATAGAGGGTCTTCCCACTTTATATTCTTCCGCTAAATCTCTTTCTGGAGGCAGCTTATCTCCTATCTTGATTTTACCTGAAAAAATTTTTTCTTTGATTTTATCTATGACCTTAAGATATTGTGCTTTGTTTTCATTATTTTTTTTTGTGTTTGAAATAGGTACTTCTGACATAATTTTTTATATAATAATATTCACAAAGGATATTATTAAACCCTCCTACTCTTAAATTTGATTTTCATTATATGATAAATCACAAAAGTAATGTGATAAAATTTTATATATTTTTACTCTTTTATATTTTACATGAGAATTTTAATCATCCTACAAGAAGAATGAAAGTTTACTCTTGTAAATCCTGGAAAAGTGATATAACTCTTATAAGCATTCTAACATATTTTGAAAAAATAAGATAGGGTTAAAAGTTATATGATGGCATAACTAATTCTGCGGAAGTTCCCGCAATCTTTAACGGTGATATCTTCAAAAGTCGGGGATAAGGGCAAGAATATTGTCCACTTGTATGTTTAGGCTGGATATGTTCCAATCTTTTTACTTAGTACAGAGGAGAAAATAAAATGGTTCTTTATCAATATACGTTGACAAAGAACCTAATTTTTTTATTTTTTTTGAACGATCGTTCCCTTTCCCGAAGGATTATTGGTATTACGGATATGAATAGGAATCTCCTGCTTCATCACAGGTTCAATGGCATCCAAATGATACACATTGGCACCTTTTTCCGCCATACGTAAAAGTTGTTCATAGCTCAGGTGATCAATGGTTTTTGCAGTTTTATCTTTATTTGGGTCTGCGGTCATAACTCCGTCCACATCAGTCCAGTTTTCATAGAGCTCCGAATGTAAAGCTCCTGCAATAATCGAGCCGGTGATATCCGAGCCTCCACGGTCAAATGTTTTTATTTCCCCATTCTCTGTTTTTCCATAAAATCCGGGAACCACGAACTTCAAGTGATTTGCCATTCTTTGACGAATGGCTTGGTATGTTTTTCGTTTATTGAGTGCACCGTTATTATCAAAGAAAATAATATCTTCCGCATCCAGAAATTCATAGTTTAAATATTTTGCCATGAGGATTGCATTTAAATATTCTCCCCGGCTCAGAATGAAATCACGATTGTCGGAATCTTTGATTTTGGAAATGACATTTTGAATGATAGCTACGGTCTCTTGACTCAATTCCAAGTCCTTTGCAATCTCTGTAAAACGATTTATAATGATGTCCAGAGACTTTTCTTTTTTCTCTTCATTTTCTTTCCGAAATCTTCGTATTTTTTCTTCCAATTGCATTAGATCGTTATTGTCTTTTTTTAAGATATAGTATTGATTTAGAATATCTGTAATTTTGGTATCTTTTTCATTTCTTTTTCCGGGTGCGGAGACTACAATAATCTCACGTTCTTCGGAAGAATATATAATATCTTTTACTTTTGAAAATTGCCCTGCATCACTTAAGGAACTTCCACCAAACTTTGCCACCTTTTTCTTGGAAATTTGGGAGATATCATAAGGAGTTTCTTGATATACGCAGTAATTCAACCAGTTGGAAAAAAATAGATTTGCGTGGGAACGCCATTTGACCTTAATTCCTTTGGCTTCATCATTATCGATGAAATAATTTTCCGGAATATCTGTTCCGAGTCCTTTTGCTTTGTCTCTCAGATATTCTTGATACAGAGTATCTTCCTCATACTCGAAATGTCCGGCAACAAATAGGAAACGGCCGTCTTTACTGGAGACTAAGTTTGCTCCAATGTCTTCTCGACCTGCCCATACATCTAAATCCGGATGAGACAGTACATCTTTTAATTCATTATAGGTATATCGTGATTGCGGAATAAAAAAGCTGTCATCAAATCCCTTTGTCAAAGTACCGCGTTTTTTTAAATCAAATTCATATACACCGAAGATTTTCTTGGATTTCTGATGTTTTTTTATTCCATAGTAATGATACAGTGCCGCTTGTGATGCCCAGCAAATAAACATTGTCGAAAACACATGTTCCTTTGCATATTCCAGAATTTCAGTAAATTCTTGCCAATAATCAACATTTTCATATTCCATAGTTTCAATGGGAGCCCCCGTGATAATCATGGCATCATATTTATTTTGTTTAATTTCGTCAAAGGTTTTGTAGAATCGATGCAAATGACTATAATCCGTGTTTTTGGATTTATGGCTGTCGGTTCGTATCAAATCCACATGGACTTGTAATGCAGTATTGGACAACATGCGAAGAAGTTGGGTTTCTGTTTCTTCCTTTTTCGGCATCAAATTCAGAATGGCCAGTTTTAAAGGACGGATATCCTGTGTTTCTGCTCGTTGCGTTGTCATGGTAAAAATTTGTTCTTTCTCCAATATACTTTTAGCAGGAAGATCACTTGGTATTACTAAAGGCATTTCTTTTTCCTCTCTTTCTAGTCTGTTTTATCGTTCCAAAGCTTGTTTGATATCTGCAATAATATCTTCCACGTTTTCAATTCCCACAGAAAGTCGAATCATATTTTCTTGAATACCGGCTTTCAATTGATCCTCTTTTGAGAGTTGTCGATGTGTCATGCTGGCAGGATGAAGAACATGGGTTCTTAAATCTCCGACATGCACCACAAGAGATGCTAATTCCAAATGATTGATAAATTTCTTGGTAGCTTCCAAATCTCCTTTGATTCCAAAGGAAATAACACCGCTTCCTCCTTTTTTTAAATATTTTTTTGCAAGCTCACAGGAAGCGGAAGTTGTCAGTAGGGGATAATTCGTCCATGCTATCTTGGGATGTGCTTCCAAAAATTGTGCAATTTTCAAAGCATTTTCGGAATGTCTCTCCATTCGAAGTGCAAGAGTTTCCGTTCCCAGATTTGTTAAAAATGCATTAAAGGGACTCATTGTCGCTCCGAAGTCTCTCATGAATACGACTCGAGCTTTAGTAATAAAGGCCTGCTTTCCAAAAGATTTTGTATAACTTAATCCATGATAATTCGGATCTTCCTCGCTTAAATGAGGAAATTTTCCATTTGTCCAGTCAAAGGTTCCGCCATCTACAATCATTCCTCCTACACTTGTCGCATGTCCGTCCAAGTATTTAGTCGTAGAATGCACGACAATATCGGCACCGAATTCAAAAGGGCGACAAAGATAAGGTGTTGCAAAAGTGTTGTCTACGAAGAGCGGAAGATTGTGTTTATGAGCAATTCCTGCGATTCGTTCGATATCCAAAAGTTCTACATTCGGATTTCCAAGGGTTTCTGAAAAAATCAGTTTGGTATTGCTTTGGATTGCCGCTGCTATGGTTTTCTCATCCGCATTCAGCGGGACAAAACTTGTATGGATTCCTAATTTTTGAAGGGTAGAACCAATTAAGGTATGGGTTCCGCCGTAAAGATTGTTCATAGCTACAATGTGTTCTCCCGCATTGCAGATTGTTAAAATCGCTAAAAGGGTTGCAGCTTGTCCGGAGGATGTTGCCAAAGCTCCCACTCCGCCTTCTAAGCATGCGATTTTCTTTTCCAGTGCTTCTACTGTCGGATTGGATATTCTGCTATACATGTGACCGCTTTGTACCAGATCAAATAAATCAGCGACATCGTCTGCACTGTCATATTTATAGGTTGTTGATTGAATCAACGGAAGTATTCTTGCCTCCCCGTTTTTTGGCTCATATCCCGCTTGTACACATAGTGTTTCCGGATTTACATGTTCTAAATCAAATTGTTTCATAGCTCTCTTCCTCCCCTGTTTTTGCTTGTTTTGTACTAAAATTTTTTGATATTTTTGATTAATTTTTACCATTTTAGCAGCATTATTCAGAACTGTCAATTCTTTTTCCTGAGGAGCCCATTTGAAGAGAAAACATCAAAGGTTTTTCAGAATATTTTCAAGATATTTTTGGAATAAGACTTAGATTTTATTCCTGTTTTGGAACTTATATAAGAAATACGAGAGATTTGCAGATCATATTATCCATTTGAGTATAAACGTTATCTATCTTGTGAAGGGAGAAAATTTACGGAGAAAAGAATTGGAAAAGGAAAATAGAGGGTAAAATAAAAATCCACATACCCTCGTGTGTATCTGAAAAAAGAGTTGGTATTGTTTGAAAAAAATGATATTGACTTTTTTTTGTATTCAGGGTATAATGTTTCAGTTATGAAAAATAAAAAATTAAAGAAAAAAGAAGGAAGGAGGGTAAAATGCCTACTCTAAGTCAATTAGTTAAAAATGGAAGAGACACATTGGTGGAAAAGAAAAAATCACCAGCATTACACGGTAACCCACAAAGAAGAGGAGTGTGTGTGAGAGTTTATACAACAACTCCTAAGAAACCGAACTCAGCTTTGAGAAAAGTTGCCAGAGTAAAATTAACAAATGGAATTGAAGTAACTTGCTATATTCCTGGGGAAGGACACAACTTACAAGAACACTCAATCGTTTTGGTAAGAGGAGGAAGAACAAAAGATTTACCGGGGGTAAGATATAAGATTATCAGAGGTGCATTGGATACTGCCGGTGTAGCGAAGAGAAAACAAGCAAGATCAAAATATGGAGCGAAAAAAGCGTAATTTAAGGAGGTGAACAGTTCATGTCAAGAAGAAGAGCAGCGGTAAAAAGAGATGTATTACCAGACTCTAGATATTCAGACAAAGTGGTAACTAAAGTTATCAACTCAATCATGTTAGATGGAAAGAAAGCGATTGCAGAAGGAATTTTTTATGGTGCAATGGATATAATAAAGGAAAAAACTGGTCAAGAGGGGTATGACGTTTTCAAGCAAGCTTTAGAAAATATTAAACCTCAAATTGAAGTAAGATCAAGAAGAATCGGAGGGGCTACTTACCAAGTTCCGGTAGAAGTAAGAGCAGATAGACAACAAACATTGGCTATTCGATGGCTTACTCTATACACTAGACAAAGAAAAGAATATGGAATGGTTGAAAAATTAGCAGCGGAATTGATTGCAGCAGCAAATAATGAAGGAGCGACTATTAAGAAAAAAGAAGATACTTATAAAATGGCAGAGGCAAACAGAGCTTTCGCACACTATAAGATCTAGTTTGGAAATCGAGGAGGAAATATTTAATGGCTAGGAAAGTATCACTGGATATGACTAGAAACGTTGGAATCATGGCTCACATCGATGCAGGGAAAACGACAACGACAGAAAGAATTCTGTTTTTTACCGGAGTAGAAAGAAAACTTGGGGAAGTTCATGAAGGACAAGCAACTATGGACTGGATGGAACAGGAACAAGAAAGAGGAATTACAATTACATCTGCAGCGACTACATGTTTTTGGCGAGAACATAGAGTTAACATTATAGATACACCAGGACACGTGGACTTCACAGTGGAAGTAGAAAGATCATTGAGAGTATTGGATGGAGCCGTAGCTGTATTCTCAGCAGTAGACGGGGTACAACCACAATCAGAAACTGTTTGGAGACAAGCAGATAAATACCAAGTTCCAAGAATAGCATTTTTCAATAAAATGGATAGAATCGGAGCGAACTTCGAAATGTGTGTTTCTGACATTCGAGAAAAATTAGGATCCAACCCTGTGCCAATTCAATTACCAATTGGAGCGGAAGATCAATTCGAAGGAATTGTGGATTTGATTGAAATGAAGGAAATTGTTTGGGGAGCAGACTCAGACAACGGACAAATTTTCGAAGTAAGAGAAGTAAGAGAAAGTATGAAAGAAGCGGCAGAAGAAGCAAGACAATATATGCTAGAATCTGTAGTGGAAACAAGTGATGAATTGATGGAGAAATTCTTCGGAGGAGAAGAAATCACGGTAGAAGAAATCAGAGCAGCCCTAAGAGTTGCTACGATTGCAAATACTATTGTACCGGTAACTTGTGGAACTGCTTTTAAAAACAAAGGAGTTCAACCTTTATTGGACGCTATTGTAGACTATATGCCGGCACCTACAGATGTAGCTATGGTAGCGGGAACCGATCCTAAAGATCCGGAAAAAGAATTGGATAGACAAATGTCTGACGACGCTCCATTCGCAGCTTTAGCATTTAAGGTTATGACAGACCCGTTTGTAGGAAGATTGACATTCTTCCGAGTATATGCGGGAATTGTAGAAAAAGGATCTTATGTGTTGAATTCTACAAAAGGGAAAAAGGAAAGAATGGGAAGATTGCTTCAAATGCATGCAAATAAAAGGGAAGAAATTGATGTGGTATACTGTGGAGATATTGCAGCGGCAGTAGGATTGAAAGATACCACAACAGGAGATACTCTTTGTGCAGAAAATGCTCCTATTGTATTAGAAAAAATGGAATTCCCGGAACCGGTTATTTCGGTTGCCGTAGAACCGAAAACGAAGGCTGACCAAGAAAAAATGGGAATCGCTTTGTCGAAGTTGGCAGAAGAAGACCCTACTTTCCGAGTAAGAACCGATGAAGAAACCGGTCAAACAATTATCTCAGGAATGGGAGAATTGCACTTGGAAATCATTGTAGATAGAATGAAGAGAGAATTTAAGGTAGAATCCAATGTAGGAAAACCTCAAGTTGCTTATCGAGAAACGATTACAAAATCTGTAGACCAAGAAGTAAAATACGCAAAACAATCCGGAGGACGTGGACAATATGGACATGTTAAGGTTACTATTGAACCAAATCCAGGAAAAGAATTTGAATTTGTGAATAAGATTACAGGAGGAGTGATTCCTAAGGAATATATTCCGGCTGTAGAAAAAGGATGTAGAGAAGCATTGGAATCAGGGGTTGTTGCAGGATACCCTATGGTAGATGTCAAAGTGACTCTTTATGACGGATCTTACCACGAAGTCGATTCCTCAGAAATGGCGTTTAAAATTGCAGGATCTATGGCATTGAAACAAGGAGCCGGAAAAGCAGCTGCCGTTATTTTGGAACCGGTATTTAAAGTAGAAGTAACCACTCCGGAAGAATATATGGGAGACATCATTGGAGACTTAAACTCAAGAAGAGGAATGGTTTCCGGAATGATTGACAGAAACGGAGCAAAAATTATTACTGCGAAAGTACCTTTATCTGAAATGTTCGGATATGCAACCGACTTACGATCTAAGTCACAAGGAAGAGCAACATATTCATGGGAATTCTCAGAATATATTCAAGTTCCGGCATCTATCCAAAAAGCAATTCAAGAAGAAAGAGGAAAATAATAAAAATTATATATAATTTATAGGAGGATTGAAAATGGCAAAAGAAAAATATGAAAGAAGTAAACCGCATGTAAACATCGGAACAATTGGACACGTTGACCATGGAAAGACAACTACCACAGCAGCAATTTCCAAAGTGTTATCTGACTTAGGATTGGCACAAAAAGTAGATTTTGACAAAATTGACGTAGCTCCGGAAGAAAAAGAAAGAGGAATTACCATCAATACCGCTCATATCGAATATGAAACGGAAGCAAGACACTATGCGCACGTAGACTGTCCAGGGCACGCGGATTATGTAAAGAACATGATCACAGGGGCAGCCCAAATGGACGGAGCGATCTTAGTCGTATCCGCAGCAGACGGACCGATGCCACAAACAAGAGAACATATTCTATTATCAAGACAAGTAGGAGTACCATACATCGTAGTATATTTGAATAAAGCGGATATGGTAGAAGATGAAGAATTGTTGGAATTGGTAGAAATGGAAGTACGAGAATTGTTATCCGAATACGGATTCCCAGGAGATGAAATTCCAATTGTAACAGGATCATCTTTAGGAGCATTAAATGGAGAACAAAAATGGGTAGATAAAATTATGGAATTGATGAAGGCGGTAGACGAATACATTCCAACTCCGGAAAGAGCTGTAGATCAACCATTCTTGATGCCGATTGAAGACGTATTTACGATTACGGGAAGAGGAACGGTAGTAACCGGAAGAGTGGAAAGAGGAGTTGTCAAAGTAGGAGAAGAAGTAGAAATCGTAGGAATCAAAGCGACCACAAAGACGACTTGTACGGGAGTGGAAATGTTCCGAAAATTATTGGATCAAGGACAAGCGGGAGATAACATCGGAGCTTTGTTAAGAGGAACGAAGAAAGAAGAAGTGGAAAGAGGACAAGTATTGGCAAAACCGGGAAGTATTCATCCACATACAAACTTTAGTGGAGAAGTCTATGTATTGACCAAAGAAGAAGGAGGAAGACATACTCCGTTCTTCACAGGATACCGACCACAATTCTACTTCAGAACAACGGATATTACAGGTGCAGTAACCTTACCGGAAGGAGTGGAAATGGTAATGCCAGGAGATAATATCACCATGACGGTAGAATTGATTCACCCGATTGCAATGGAAACAGGATTGCGATTTGCAATTCGAGAAGGAGGAAGAACGGTAGCTTCCGGAGTAGTATCTGAAATTACAAAATAGTTTTTCCAAAGGTATAAGAAAGCAAGAGCCGGATTTGGAAGAGTCCGGCCTTTTTGTTTTTCTTTTCTTAAAATAGCATAAAATAGGAGCAGTATTATTTTGATACAAAATATATGTTTTTAAACAAAAAAATATCTTGATTTTTTACAGGAGGGTAGAATCTTTCTTTTTTTGATTTTTGTGGAAAAAGCAGATACAAAAGAAGATATTTATCAAAGCTTGCCATAGATCCACTTAGGTCGGATAACATCATATTTTGACAAAGAAAAGAAGAAAAGTTCCTGAGAGCTGTCCGGATAGAAAGTAAAGGCTGCTTCCTCGAAAAATCGGTATGTATGGCAATCCATTTTTTCTTTTTTTGCCGTTTTGGATACTAAACGGCGAAATACCTCTAAAATTCATGGCTTTCGTAAAAAATAAGAGCTGATTTTAGCCCTTTATAAAAAAAGAGACTAGGGAAATTACCCGAAAGCTCTTTGAGGAGGCTTATTTTGCCTCTTATTTGTCAAGCGATAGACGGCATATATGGAAAAAATTAAGATATTTTTAGATAAAAAATCTATAATTGAATTTTTTATATTTATTTTTTAAAATAAAGTATTGTTTTCTTGATTTTTAGGAAAAGCTAAAGTATATATAAATTTAGAAACAATGAAAAATCAATTTTAAAAATTTAGTTGCTTAAAATATTATTGTTAAGGGAGATACTATATGAGTAGAAATAATGTAATTGCCTTACTTTGGGGAGAGAGTAGTCTTAAAATCTCTTCGATTCTTTATGGTTCCGTTATAACCGCTTATTTGTTGCAGGTGGGTCTAACAAATTATCAGATTGGAATTTTATGGTCAATAGTCCTATTTTCACAAATGATTTTTGATTATCCGACAGGTGGTTTCGCAGACAAATATGGTCGATTAAAAATCTTTACAATTGGGATGTTATTTATGGGGCTCTCCCTTTTTATGATGATAAGTGAGAATATCTTTCTTTTGTATTCCGGAGCAATTATTTTAGGAGTAGGAGAATCTCAAGTAAGTGGAACATTATTTCCTTGGTTCATTCATACACTAGATGAAAAAGGACTTTCTGAATTAGAAAGAAAAGAAAGTATTATGAAAGTAAACGCTCAAACCCAATATACAACTAATTTTTTAGGTATTTTTATTGGATTTTTAATAGCTCCTTTTGATTTGAAGTATAAGACTATATTGATGATAGCTGGATGCTTGTATATTTTAAATGGTGTTTTTATTTATTCTTTTTTTAAAGATAATAGAAGTGAAGAAAGAGATTTACTAAAAATCGGAAAAAAAAGTATAGGCATTTTTTGGAAGGAACATAAATTATGGGTTTATACATTGGCAATGACACTTCATTATATTTTTTACTCCATTTATTTGTTTATTTGGCAACCTAGGGCTAATTCTTTGGGAATTTTGGAAAGTAAACTCGGATTTGTTCAAAGTTTATTCCTGATTGGAATGGCTGTCAGCGGATTTATAGTGAAACATATAAATATAAGGACATATTTTGTTTATTTCTTAGCAAGTATCTTAATACCAATATCTTTAGTCTATATTTATGATTCTTCAAACTTGAAAGCTTATCTTTCTTTTATGTTTATTTTGTCATTAAGCAATGGTTTCATAATTCCTTTGATTTTTGGAAGTATGCATTTTTTTATTCCGGATGATGTTAGATCTTCGGTAGTGTCCTTGATAAGCTCTTTGTCCAGTATTTTTTTAGTTTTTTTTCAAGTTGTCATCGGAAGAATATTGGATAAGCATAATTTTTGGTACTTGTCCTTTTTTTGTTTCCCTGTCGGAATGCTATATATTCTATGTATTTATTTTATATATACATGGAGGATAAGGAATGAGAAGTAATATCAAGAAACTTGAAATTGTATTATCCTTATCCTTTCTCAGGTTTTATTATTTAGATTTCATGGCAATATTGTCGTCTTTATGTATAATTCCAACTCCATCTCCGAATGGAAGAAGGACGAAATTATGGTTTTTATAGAGATATGAAATAAATTCATCCAATTTTTTTACTAAAGTCTTATAACGTTTCGGATACTTTTCTTCACAGACATAGCCTCGAAATAGAATATTATCGATAAAAACAACACCTCCTTGTTGTAACTTGGGGTAGGAGTCCTCGAAAAATTTTTGATATTGTCCTTTGGAGGCATCTATGAAAATAAAGTCAAATGTTTCATCAAGATGTTTGATTTCTTCCGTGGCATCTCCTAAGATTTGATTTACATTGAATATTTTTGCTTTTTCAAAATTTTTTTTCGCTTCTTCAAAACGATTTTTATCAATTTCTATTGTCGTTAAGGTTCCGCTGATTTCTCTCGCAATATAGATTCCGGAATACCCGATGGCGGTACCGATCTCTAAAGCATGATGACATTTTTTTAGTTGTAACATCATCTTTAGATATTCTGCCACTTCTTTGGTCACAATAGGAACCTTATGTTGCTGGGCATATGCTTCCAATTCTAAGAGAATAGGGTCTTTTTCTTCTATTTTTGTGTAAAGATATTGATTGATGGGATTTAAAACTTCTAACATAGGATACTACTTTCCTTTCTTTTTTTCGAAAAAATCACTTGGAATTTGAGCCACCAGAATGGCAATAAACATAATCACACAACCTAAAATTTCACTCGCTTTCAATCTTTCATGTAAAACCACGAAACCTGCAATAGCTCCAAATACAGATTCTAAACTTAAAATCAAAGAAGCTAAAGTTGCATTTGTCGTATGTTTTTGCCCTACAATTTGTAAAGTATAGGCAATTCCCCCCGACAAAATTCCGGCATAAGCAATGGACTTCCAAGAAGCAAAAATATTGGGTAATGTTGGAGCTTCTATGCTCAGAGCAACGATTGCCGCTAAGCAGGTAGTCACAGCAAATTGTAAGCAGGAAAGTTTAATAGGGTTTACCTTTTTTGTAAAATGGTCAATGATTAAGATATGACCTGCCCAGAAAAAAGAACCCAAGAAAACAAAAAGGTCTCCCTTATTAATCGCTGCTCCCTCTGTCAAGCCGGACATTGCCAGTAAGTAAAGCCCTACCGTTCCTAAAAAAACAGCCATCCAAGTGAAAAGATTTACTTTCTTTTTAAAGAAAATTCCCAGTATGGGAACCAATACAATATAGAGTGAAGTAATAAAACTTGTTTTTCCCGCAGTTGTGTACAGTAAGCCCACTTGTTGACAAGAGGAGCCTAAAAAGAGGAAGATACCACAGGCAGCTCCACCCAAAAGTAAATCTTTCAGCTTTGTGGTATCTTTTTCTTTTTGAAAAAGAATCAGTATAAAAACGAAAAGAGTAGATAAAAAACAACGAGAAGCACTGAAGCTAAAAGGTCCGATGAGATCCATTCCCGTGACCTGTGCTACAAAGGCACTTCCCCAAATAAACGATGTTAGTAACAAAGCTCCATTTCCCAATAAAAACTGATTCATAGCCATTTCCCCCCTTAAACAACTAAGACACTAACTGTAAAAATTGATTTTGACACCTATGTTCACACCACTTATTGTATAAAATTATGAAGATACCAAATGTAAAAAATGGGACGATAATTGGAAATAAATTGCCAGAGCACAAGCATCTACAATGGTTGTAATCAAAGGACTCGCCATGATAGCAGGATCCAATCTTAGAGCTTTTGCTACGATTGGCAAGGATCCTCCCACCACTTTCGCAATAATAACCGTGATAAGCAGGCTAAAACAAACAACTGTAGAGATGGTAAGTCCAACTTGATCAATATAGTAAATTCGTAGAAAATTTACAAGTGCCAAAGCGACTCCAACTAAAATACTAACACGAAATTCTTTCCAAACAATTTTTCCAATATCAGACAATTCAATTTCTCCCAAAGCCAAACCACGAATAATCAGGGTTGCAGACTGAGAGCCTGCGTTTCCTCCGGTATCCATTAACATGGGAATAAAAATGGCCAAAGTCACAACAGATTGCAGAACGGATTCATATCTTCGGATAATAATTCCCGTTGCTGTCGCTGAAATCATGAGTACCAGTAGCCAAATGATTCTATGCTTTGCCAAGGAGAAAATGGATTCTCTCAGATACTCCTCATTGGACGGTTCCATTGCAGCCATAATGTGGAAGTCTTCCGTGTTTTCTTGGTCGATGACATCAACTACGTCGTCAATCGTAATGAGTCCTACCAAACGATTTTCATTATCTACAACAGGAATTGAGTTATAGTCATATTTTCTGAATAAATCGGCAACGTCTTCTTGGTCATCTAAGGTTTTGACTGTCGGAATCGAAGTATCCATAGCATCGACAAGAGGAACATCATCTTCCACAAGAATGAGCTGTTTCAAGGTAATAATCCCTAAAAAATGTCTTGTTTTATCAATGACAAAACAAATGTCGGTATCTTCCTTATCCATTCCCACGTTTTTAAAATAGGAAAGAGCCTGCCCTATAGTCATGTCATTTTTAAAAGATACATATTCCACCGTCATGACTCCACCAGCTGAATTTTCCGGATATTTCAAAAATTGATTGATAAGTTTTCTGGTTTCGGCAGAGGAATTTTTTAAAATTTTATCCACAATATTTGCCGGCATTTCTTCAACCAAGTCTACAGTATCATCAAGAAACAATTCATCTAAAATTCTTTTCAATTCTTCATCGGTAATGCTTTCAATAATTTCTTCCTGTTTTTCCGGAGAAAGGTAAGAAAAAACTTCTGAGGCAGCATCTTTCTGGAGAATACGAAAGACGAGTATAGTCTTCTCCTTTGATAAGTCTTCAAAATGTTCTGCAATGTCTACAGGGTTTTCTTCGTTTAAAATATTTTTCAATTCAGAAAGTCGGTTGCTTTCCAAATATTCCAAAATATTCTCCATGATGACACCTCCTCTTAAATTTTTATGTATTTTCACTCAATTTTATAGTACCATTTCTGATAAAAAAACGCAAATAAAAGATGAGTTTATGGTATAATGAAGTGAAAATCGGGAAAAGAAAAATTAGGAGGATCCAATGGCAATTAAAAATGATATTATTGCTTTATTACAGGAAGTGGAACAGGGAAAATATTCCAATATTGTTTTGAATGAATTGTTTCATAAAAAAAGTTTTCAAAAGGGAGAAAAAAATTTTATCACGGAAGTATTTTATGGAGTGATTCGGAATAAAATTTATTTGGACCATATGATTTCACAAAAAGTAAAGGAAATCAAAAAGGACTGGTTACAGCAGTTGTTTCGACTTTCTTTTTATCAAATTCGTTTCATGGAAAGTGATGACAAAGGAGTCATTTGGGAGGGAGTGGAATTAGCAAAAAAGAAATACGGTATTTCCGTGTCTCGCTTTGTCAATGCCGTGTTGCGAAATTTTCAGAGAAGTTTTTCAGAAGAGGAAGAAAAACTGATAAAAGCGGAGAAAGAAGAAATTTTACTGTCATATCCGAAATGGTTTTTCCAACAAATCAAAAAGGAAAATCCTACACAGTATTTGGAGATTTTAAAGAGCTTAAAAAGAACACCGTTGTTGAGTGTAAGAGTGAACCTGTTGAAGTATTCCTGTGAGGAATTTGAGGAATATTTAGCAAGAGAAGAGATCGATATTGTAAAGAAAGTCGAAACCGTTTATTATCTGAAAGCGGGAAATATTTTGGCCAGTTCGGAATTTCAAGAAGGAAAAATGATTGTGCAAGATGCAGCTTCTTATTTGGCAGCGAAGAATTTGGGAGCCAAAGCGGGAGAAATTGTTTTGGATACCTGTAGTGCTCCCGGAGGAAAAACTTCCGTGTTGGCGGAAGACATGAAAAATGAAGGACAAATTTTATCTTTGGACATTCATACACACAAAATAAAATTGATTCAGGAAAATTGTAAAAAATTGGGCATTACGATAGTGCAAGCTGTAAAATTGGATGCAAGACATCTTTCTTTGCAAGGGAAAAAGTTTGATAGAATTCTTGTCGATGCTCCTTGTAGCGGATATGGGGTATTGGCAAAAAAACCGGAAGGATTGTATACGAAAAAACCCGAAAATATTGGAGAATTGGTGATATTACAACGAGAAATTTTAGCTTCTGCCGCAGAGGTTTTAAAAGTGGGAGGAGAAATGGTTTATAGTACCTGTACGATTCTTCCACAAGAAAATCAGGAAAATGCTGCATGGTTTTTGGAAACACATCCCAATTTTGAAAGTGTAGCCCTTCAAATTCCGGAGAATGTAGCAGGGTCTTATGATGAGTGGGGAGGCTTTTCCATTGACTATCAAGAAAAAGTTCTGGACTCTTTCTATATGGTCAAATGGAAGAGGTTATCTTGAGAAAAGAGGTTTAAGTTGTAAAATAAAGTGTCACACTAAAATAAAATAAAAAGAACCATAAGTAGTTTTCTATGATATGATTAATTTGCCGATCAATCAAAAGGAGATAAACTACTATGGTTCAACAAAAGTATACTATAAAAAGAGAAAAAGGTAAACATTTAACTTCCATTGAAAGAGGAAAAATTGAAGCTTACTTTAAATTAGGGTATTCTAAAACTAAGATTGCTCAGTTAATTGATGTTTCTAGGAGAACTATTCAAAGAGAAATTAAAAGAGGTTGGGTAGAAGGATTACAAAACTCTGATTTATCTCTTTACGACACATACTCTGCGCATAAAGCTCAAAGAAAATATAATGATTCTCAAAGAAAAAAAGAAGGTAATTTAAAAATAGATAAGAATTATGAATTAATTAATTTTCTAGAAAACTCTATGCTTATTGATAAAAATTCTCCCTATGCAGCTTTAGAAAGTGCTAAAAAGAAGGGTTTCAATGTAAATATATCATTAAAAACATTGTATAACTATATTCATAAAGAATTATTTATAAAATTTACTGAGAAAGATATGTGTTACAAAAAAGATATAAGAAAAAAATCTCTCAAAGAAAAAAGAATAAGAAAACAAGGAGGAAAATCAATAGAACAAAGGGCACAGCTAATTAATAATAGAGAGGAAATAGGTCATTTTGAGATGGACACTGTTGTAGGCAAAAGAGGAAGCTCTTCATGTCTTTTAGTTCTTACAGATAGAAAATCAAGATTAGAAGTAATAAGAAAATTAAAGTCTAAAACAGTAAAAGATGTTGTGGAAACAGTAAAAAATATTGTTAGAGAATATCCAGAACTAATAAAGACAATTACAAGTGATAATGGAAGCGAATTTATGAATGCTGAAGCAATAGAAGAGTTAGGAATAGAATACTTTTATGCACATAGTTATAGTTCAGGAGAAAGAGGAAGTAATGAAAATAATAATAAATTAATTAGGCGCTATATAAAAAAGGGAGTAGATATAGGTTCTATAAGCGAAGAAGAAATAATAAGAATAGAAGAGTGGATGAATTCATATCCAAGAAAATTATTTAATGGGAAAAGTTCCTTAGAAGTATATTCTAAAGAACTTACAAAATATTTTTCTTAGTGTGACATTTACTATTGCAATTTACATCTTGAGAAAAGAGGGAGAAAAATTCTTGACAAAGCTTAGAAGGATATGATATGATATAAAACGTTGGAAGGTTATCCTAATTGGTAAGGAATCGGTCTTGAAAACCGACGTCGTAAGACTTTAGAGTTCGAGTCTCTAACCTTCCGCCATGTACGGTGAGATGGCAGAGTGGCCTAATGCACTTCCCTGCTAAGGAAGAGTACCCTCACGGGTACCGAGGGTTCAAATCCCTCTCTCACCGCCATAAAGTCTTTATTTACCAATGTTTTTTGAAAATGAAAAAATATTTTGACAGAGAGTGGCGAGGTAAAAACTTGCAATATTCTTGAATTTAAGGGGAGTTATGAGGTTTTTTATGACTCTTTTTTTATTCTTTAGGAAATTATAACATAGAAAGAATGAGCGAAATGTTTTAAAAGTAAACAATTTTATAAGGGGGAAAATACTAATGAAAAAATATTTGGCACTTATGACATTAATTTTGTCTAGTACAGTATATGCTAATGGAGGGGAGCTTAGCGCAAATATCCAAAATCTTAACGGGAAAGCTGGAGAATATGTTTATATTCCTACAAATGGAGATAAAATAAGTTACCTGAAATGGGATATAAAAAATGTTCCCATGCTAAATTTGGGCTATAATTACGAATATGACAATTGGGAATTTTCAATAAGAGGAAGAAAAAATATAGGAAATAACATTAGAAGTGGCTACATGAAAGACTATGATTGGTTCAGTACAGCGGAAGAATCCGAGCCTGTACTTTTACAAGCAGGATTGAGTAAAGATCAGGCTGAGGCTATGGCAAAAGAAAAAAGTAAAGAGCTGGGAATAAAACTTGACGTAAAAGAAGAGGAAGGTCAATATGCCGTTCAATATACGCCACAGGAAAAAGATAGAGGAGAGCTATCAAACTTCAGTAAAAATAAAAATTACGTAAAGAATATTATAGGTTTGGATTTAACGGCTAAATATTATCTGAAAAAGGATGATAAATATAAAATAGCCCCTATGGTCGGATTAAATTATGATAAATTCGAATTCTATGCATTAGGTGGAGATCAAAAGAATTATATTCCCGGGACAGGTGCTTATACTTTAGAGCCGGGAAATGGTAAAAAAGGAATTACATACAAACAAAGATTTATGACTCCATATTTAGGACTATACTTTGATTATAGAATTAATTCTAATTGGGAAGTCAATTTGCTTCTAAAAGGAAGTGCTTGGGGAAGAGCAAGGGCAAAAGATAGACATTTGGAAAGAGGAAAAATGGAAAGTTTTGAAAAATATAAATCAATTAAATACCTTTCTTCGAATCTTTCAATAAAATATCATTGGAATGAATCTTTAGCTTTAAAATACGAAATAGAACTTACAAAATATTTTAAAAATAAAAAATCAAATGTCAGACACACAGATGAAGACGGTAAGGTTGAAAATATAAAAGATCTTTCAGGAATATCTAATAAAACTATAGCTTCATCTTTCGGATTTGAATACAAGTTTTAATAGGTCTGAGCTTTTTGGGTATCAATGAATTTTTTAATTCATTGATACCTTTTTATAAATAATAATATAAAAAGAGTTAAAAAGTAAAAAGCATCCAATTAAAATTAGCAGTAAAAGTAAATTATGAATTGCTTGATTGATATTGGGAGTTAGGGAAGGAAATTACTGAAAAACAAAAAGAATATTCTTGAGGAGACTCTTTTGTTAACTCATTATCAAAAGATTTACAAAAAGAATTTCCAGATATGAAAGGATTCTCTGTTACTAATTTTAAATATATCAGAAAATTTTATCAGTTCAATAAAAAGAAGTAGAAAGATTAATTTACTTCTTTTTTATTTTTTTTAAATAGTCATATGTGAGAAATAGAATTATACTACTTTTATTATATTGAGAGAGTGTGATTTTTTTCAATAAAAAATACTTTACTTTTTCCTATTTTTTTCAATATGAGTGTGTTATAATAAAAAAAAGTTCATTCTTTTTTATTATCAATAAGGAGGATATTGCAGAAATGTTGAATACAGACCTATTGAAAGTAAAGTTTTTAAGTAAATATACAGAGCAAGCATTGGAAGACTATGAGGCAGATTTGCGAATGAAGCTTTTAGTGGGAAAGAATGCGGTTTCTATCATGGCAAAGCTGGCATCTTTATGCTTTTTTAAAAAAGATTATGACATGGCTGTTTATTTTTTTGAAAAGTTAATGAAATTAGATGCTACCAATGGAAATTGGCCCGGTTTTTTAGCCTATGTGTATTATGAACAGGAAAAATATAAAAAGGCGATTCCCTATTTTGAAAAATCGGTAGATTTGAGTCCAAATTCTCCTTTCATTTATTTCTTATTGGGAAACAGCTATTCTCGACTGGGCAAGATAAAGGAAGCAACTTGGTGTTATGAATTAGCAATTTTTTTGGATTTTGATATTTATGGAGCCCATGTGGACTTTGCCAAGAAATATGAAAAAATGGGACAAAAGGAAAAGGCATTGGAAGAATATATTCTTGCCTATGAAATTGACCCGCGAGATAAAAAAATAAGGAAGAAGATAGATGCCTTGTCAGAATAAACAGGGAGGGATGTAGTAGAATATGAACAATGGATTTTTAATTTTGATATTAATCATCGCCATATTGGCATTTTCAGGAAGAATACAAGGTCTTTCAGGACTGCTGATTTTTGGTTTGATTTTATTTTTCTTAGGTTGGTTTACGGTTAAGTTTTTTTGGATTATACTGGCAATCGTGGGAATCAATTATATTACTAAGAGTATGAGACCGAAGACACATCGAAGAACACAATATACCTATAGAACCTATACCCAGCAAGATTTTGAAGATTTTTTTCGAAGAGCCGCTGGGAGTCAGTATGGAGGACAATATCAAAGGCGTTCTTCGGGAAATTATGGGAATCCTTATGCGACATATACAGAAGATTTAACAAAATATTATATGGTATTGGGAGTTGCCAAGGGAGTCAATAAGGAAGAAGTAAAGAAAGCCTATCTGAAAAAAGTGAAGGAACATCATCCGGATCGTTTTGCAAGTGCTTCTGAAAGTGAAAAGAAATATCATGAGGAGCAATTGAAAGCAATCAATGAAGCCTATGATAAAATTGAAAAAAGCTATACAGTGTGATATAATAACTTTGGATTTTGATAAAAAAGGGGAAAGAAATGAGTTTAAAAACTTTGATTTTGGCGGCAGGAAAGGGAACTAGAATGAAGTCGGAACTTCCAAAAGTATTGCATCAGGTCAATGGAAAAGCCATGTTGCATAAAATTTTGGAAGTCGTAAATTCTTTGCAGCCGGAAGAAAATATTCTAATTTTAGGATATAAGCGGGAAGAGATTTTGAAAACATTGGTAAATTGTAGTTATGTGGTACAGGAAGAACAGTTAGGGACAGGGCATGCTATTTTACAGGCAAAAGAAAAGTTGGAACGGTATCATGGAGATATTATGGTTCTTTATGGAGACACTCCTTTGTTACGGGAAGAAACTCTTCAGGCTTTGTATCAGTATCATCGAGAGCAAAAAGCAACGACAACAGTATTGACAGCTATCTATGAAAATCCTTTCGGCTATGGAAGAATTTTAAAACAAGACGGCAAGGTATTGGGAATTGTTGAAGAAAAAGAGGCAACGGAAGAACAAAAGCGGATTCAGGAAATCAATGCGGGAGTTTACTGTTTTGATTCCCAAGCTTTATGGAAGGCTTTGTCTCAGATTGACAATCATAATGAAAAAGGGGAATATTATTTAACAGACGTATTATCCATTCAAGCTCGGGAAGGAAAAAAAGTACTGTCATATCAATTAGAAGATGCCCAAGAAATTTTAGGAGTGAATTCTAAAGTAGAATTGGCGGAAGCAAGTAAAGTGTTACGAGAGAGAAAAAATAAAAAATTGATGGAAGCCGGTGTTATTTTATTGGATCCGACGATAACCTATGTGGAAGAAGATGTTGAAATAGGGCAGGATACCGTCTTAGCTCCTACAGTTGTATTGCAAGGAAAAACGATTGTTGGAAAACAATGTGAAATTTTAGGGAATACAAGAATTGTGGATAGTCAGTTGGGAGATAAAGTCATCGTAGAAAGTTCCGTCATTGAGGAAAGTATTTTGGAAGAGGGCGTTACGATGGGACCATTTGCTCATCTTCGTCCGAAAACTCATTTGAAGAAGAAAGTTCATATTGGAAATTTTGTGGAAGTGAAGAAGTCCGTATTGGAAGAGGGCGTTAAGGCGGGGCATTTGACCTATTTGGGAGATGCTCATGTCGGAGAAAGAACGAATATCGGAGCAGGAACAATTACCTGTAACTATGATGGTGTGAACAAGTTTCCCACCAATATCGGAAAAGATGTTTTCATTGGAAGTGATTCCATGTTGGTAGCTCCTGTTACGATTGGAGAAAACGCATTGATTGGGGCGGGTTCCGTCATTACGAAAGACGTTCCGGAAAATGCCTTGGCAGTAGAAAGAAATAAACAAATTATAAAACATGAATGGAGGAAGAAGAATGGTAGATAGCGTTAAAATTTTCGCTGGAACATCAAACAAGGAGTTGGCTCAAAAAATTGCTGAAAAGTATGGAATGGAACTAGGAAAGGCTGAAGTAGTTCGTTTCAAAGATGGAGAAGTCTTTGTAAAAATTGATGAGACCGTTCGAGGAAGAGATGTTTTTGTCGTGCAACCGACATCGGAACCTGTGAATGAAAATTTAATGGAATTATTGATTTTTGTAGATGCCTTGAAAAGAGCTTCCGCGAAAAGTATCAATGTCATCGTACCTTATTATGGATATGCACGACAAGATAGAAAATCAAGTCCAAGAGAACCGATCACCTCAAAACTGGTGGCAAATTTGTTGACAAAAGCAGGGGTAACAAGATTATTAACAATGGATTTACATGCAGATCAAATTCAAGGATTTTTTGATATTCCCGTGGATCACTTACAAGCCTTGCCTTTAATGGTAAAATACTTTAAGTCAAAAGGTTTCTATGGAGATAAGGTCGTAGTGGTTTCTCCGGATATCGGCGGAGTAAAAAGAGCTAGAAAATTGGCTGAAAAATTGGATTGTAAAATTGCAATTATCGATAAGAGAAGACCGAAACCGAATATGTCGGAAGTGATGAACTTAATTGGAGAAGTGGAAGGAAAAATTGCAATTTTTATTGATGATATGATTGATACCGCAGGAACCATTACCAATGGGGCGGAGGCAATTATGAAAAGAGGAGCAAAAGAAGCCTATGCTTGTTGTACCCATGCAGTATTCTCAGACCCTGCGATTGAAAGATTGACGGCATCTTCTTTGACAGAAATTATTGTGACGGATTCTATTTGTTTACCGGAAAGAAAGAAAATTGATAAAATAAAGATTTTATCCGTAGATGCATTATTTGCGGAAGCAATTAAAAGAGTGGTACACAATGAATCTGTTTCCGAGTTGTTCGAAGTGAAATAACAATGGAAGTAAAGTATAAAGAGATTGGGGAACAAATCAAAAAAGGGGCTCTTATTATTTACCCCACGGATACCGTTTATGGAATAGGAGCCGATATGCAATCGGAAGAAGCTTTGATACATCTATATCAAGCAAAATCAAGAAATTTTTCTTCTCCTTTGATTGCTTTGGTCGATTCGGTGGAGAGAATTTCTGAAATTGCGTATATAGATAGCAAAAAAGAAGAGCTTGAAAAATTGAGTAAAGCATTTTGGCCGGGAGGTCTGACTGTCATTTTACCCGCCAAAGATTGTGTCCCTAAAATTATGATTTCAGGGGGAAATACTGTAGGAGTTCGTATTCCGAATCATGAAATGGCACTTGAAATTATTCGAGCGGCAGGAGGAATTTTACCTACGACAAGTGCGAATATTTCAGGAGAAGCAACCCCAAGCAGCTATCAGGAATTATCGGAGGCAATCAAGCAAAAAGCGGATATTGTCATTGACGGAGGCGTTTGCCCGGTAGGAGAGGCATCCACTATCCTTGATTTTACAAAAGATTCCCTTCAAATACTGCGACTGGGTGCGATAACGAAAGAAGAAATAGAAGCCGTAATAGGAAAAATATAGGAGGAATGATGAAAACAAGAATAAATCCGAATGCTGTCAGTCCTATGGAAATGAATCAAATGTCTTCCATGATGGGAATGATGAGCAGTTTACAAAAAATTGGAAAAGGAAAAAGAAAATATTCCGTTTCCTTAGATAAATCCAGTAAAAAATTTCTGGTAAAATTTATGGATGAAGTAAAAAAACAATTTTCAGGTTCTGCTATGGCAGACCAAAACAAGCAAATCTATGATTTTCTTGTTTATGTCAAAGAAATTGCAGAAAAAAAAGAAAGTACGGAATTAAAAGTAAGTTTTGAAGAAGAAGAATTTTTGAAAAAAATGCTGAAGGACTCTCTTCGGGGAATGGAAGGGATGGAGTTTCAATGGTATCAATTTATCAAAAAGAGAATGGTAAAAATGTTGGCTTCTCAATATCGAGATTTGTTGGCAAAATTTAAATAGGAAACAGGATCGCTTATAGAAGAACAACGTTCTGGAAAGTATGCCAGTTCTGACTAAAATAGAAGAAATAACAAAGATAAGAGGTCTCTCAAAAGATTCATTTGGGGGACTTTTTTTTATTGTTAAAAAAATGAGGATGAACAGGTTTCCTTGTGTTTTCAAAAGAAATATCTTATAATGAAATCGGAACAATCAAAGAATACGTGAGATAAAAAACTTTTTACTTTAGAGAGGGAGGGAGATATGCAAAAGATATGGAGAGGAATGGGAATATTCGGATTACTCTTTTTGATTTTAAATTTCTTTTCCTATTCGAATGATTGGGAATTCGGTTCTCGGGGAGAACACATGGTCCCTTTCAAAAATTCCAGGATGAAAATCAAAGATGAGAAAATTATGATGAAATTGGAAGAGGATAAAAGTGGAGACTTTCGAATGAAAGTCAAAGTTCGCTTTGTACTTGAAAATGAAGAGGAGGGAAAGAAAATCATCGGCTTTGTCACTCCGGAAAGGGAGGATAATGATGCAGAAGAAGAAAATGCCGGAAAAGATAAAAGATTAGGAATTACAAAATTTTTGAGCAAAGTCAATGGGAAAACAGTTCTCACTCAGCAAAAAGCTCTGCAAGATATTCTATCCAAAGGAATTTTGGATAAGGAAGCATGGGAGGAATATCAAGAAAAGAAGTATTGGAAAAGTGATGTGTATTATTTGGAAGCTCCTTTTTTCAAGGGAGAAAATGTGGTGGAACATGAATATTATTACACGGGGTCCTATGGTATTTTTGAAAGAGAGTTTGCCTATATTTTGACCACGATTTCCAAATGGCAGGATCAGAGAGTAGAAAATTTTGAACTGCTTTTGGACATGAAAAATGCTTATGTTGCCTTACCCTATACTTTTTGGAAGAATCATAAAAAAATTGAGTGGGAAATGTTGGGAGAAGGAAAAAGTGTTGAGGTGGAAGAAGGAGAAAAGCAAAAAAGAGTATACCTTCGTATGAAAAACGGAGTGATACGATACCGAGCTAAAAATTTTTCTCCTGACAAAGAATTTCATGCTGTGGTGATAACAGATAGCAGGGGAACGGTGGGTCGAGTTTCCAATCCGAAACATTCAAAATATATTCTCCATGATAAATTGACAGAACTGCTATTGAGAATGCAAATGGAAGACGAAGAATTTTACAGGGAAGATTTAGAAAAGTTAACAGGGGAGGAATTGGAACTTCTTCGGAATTATCCCTATGCCTTTGCGGGTTATGATTTTTCTCGAAAAGATTTAAAAGCTTATTTCTCACAATTTGTTTGGTATCTCCCTCTTGGAACGAAAGTTCCGATAAAGGAAGAAGAAGTGATTTCTGTCGTAGATAACATAAAAAAGGGAAGAGAGTAAAAATAGATGGCAGCGATTGAAGCATGAAAAAAAGCTTACCTCAGAGAGAGTTAGTATACGGCGATAAAAATCGTAAGCTGCATAGTTAGGATATAAAAAGGGCTATTCCAAATGGGATAGCCCTTGATAAGCGGAAGCTTCTTATCGATAAATATTTCCCAGTAAACCGACAATTTCTTTTGCTTCCTGCACTTTTTTGCTTGCAATGGTTCTTGCTTTTTTAGCTCCTTCTTGTAGAATGTCTTCCACATATTTTGGATTTTGTTCCAATGCTTCTCTCTTTTCTCTCGCTTGACCGAAATATTCCAAAATAGTGTTTAATAACTCCGTCTTGGCATGACCGTAGCCATAATTTCCTGCTAAAAACTTCTCCTTCATTTCATTCTGTTTTTCAATACTGGTAAACAAAGCGTAAAGTTTTGCAATGTTATTATCCGGATTTTTAGGTTCCTCCAAAGGAGTGGAATCGGTGACAATACTCATGACCTGTTGCTTTAACTGTTTCTTTGGAGCAAACATCTGAATGGTATTTCCATAAGATTTACTCATTTTTTGTCCGTCCGTTCCCGGTACGACGGCAACCTTATCCAAGATGAGAGGTTCCGGCAAGTGAAAGAAGTCAACCTCATATTGTTGATTGAACTTCATGGCAATGTCTCTTGTCATTTCCAAATGTTGTTTTTGGTCTTTTCCGACAGGAACCACATCAGCATCATAGATTAAAATATCAGCTGCCATGAGAGCAGGATAGTTGAACAGTCCCATATTTGGAGTGAACCCTTTGGCTAATTTATCTTTATAGGAATGGGCTCTTTCCAGCAAACCGACAGGAGCTACATTGCAAAGCAGCCAATAAAGTTCGACATGTTCGGGAACATCGGATTGTAAAAATAAGGTGGATTTTTCAGGATTCAGTCCTAAGGATAAATAATCCAGAATAATATTTTTAGTATTTTCTCGTAAGTCTTGCGGCTTCGTCAAAGAAGTCAAAGAATGGTAATCGGCTACAAAATAAAATCCTTCGTACTCCTCTTGCATTCTTACAAATTGTTCAATGGCACCAAAGTAGTTTCCGAGATGTAGAATACCGCTCGGTTGGATACCAGATAAACTTCGTTTCATAGAGTGCCTCCTAAAATATGTTTTCCAAACATTATATCACAGTTATTGTGGAAGTTCAAGTTCAAAATCACTGGTATAGAGCTGATAATATTGCCCTTTTTGTGCCATGAGAGAAGCATGGTTTCCTTGCTCTATGATATGTCCTTTTTCTAGAACAAGAATAAGATCTGCACTTTTTACCGTGGAAAGTCGATGAGCGATGATGAAAACAGTTCTTCCTTGCATCAATATTTCCATAGCTCTTTGAATTATGTTTTCTGTTTTAGTATCTATGGAAGAAGTTGCCTCATCTAAAATCATAATTGGCGGATCAGCAATTGCAGCACGAGCAATGGCAATCAATTGACGTTGACCTGTCGACAAAGTGTCAATAGTTTCAGAAAGGAAAGTATGGTATCCTTCTGGTAGCCTGCTGATAAAATCGTTTGCTCCTATCAATTTTGCAATGGAAATACATTCTTCTTCCGTTGCTTCCAGTCTGCCATATCGAATATTTTCCAAAATACTTCCTGTAAATAGATGGGTGTCCTGTAAAACCATGCCTAGAGAATGACGAAGAGCTTTTTTGGAAATTTTTTGAATATTGATTCCGTCATAATAGATTTCTCCAGCAGTAACATCATAAAAGCGATTCAACAGATTGGCAATTGTTGTTTTTCCTGCACCAGTTGCCCCTACCAAAGCAATTTTCTTTCCGGGTTGGACATGAAGAGAAATATTTTCTAGAACAGCTTTTCCTTCTTCATATTCAAATTTAACAGCTTTCCAATGAATTTCCCCTCGAAGTTCTTTATAGCAAGGAAGAGTTTTTCCAGGCTTTCTGTACTTCCATGTCCAGATTTTTTTAGAGTTTTCAGAGTTTTCAGTACGAATCAAAGTAACTTCTCCCACGTCACTTTCTGTCGTCTCTTTCAGTAGGGAAGAAATTCGTTTCATTCCTGCGATGCCCGAAGCGACCGCATTCATTTGTTGAGAGACTTGATTGACACTTCCTGAAAATGTCTTTGACAGATTTAAAAAAGGAATGATGATGCTCATGCTGATTGGTAAACCTGAAATACTGAGATTTGGAATATGAAAATATAACAGAAAGGCACCAGTGATGACAATGATAACATAAAGAAAATTTCCGGTGCTGTTTAAAATGGGATTCAGAATATTGGTGTATGTGTTTGCCTGTTTTGCTTCTTGAAACAGAGTATCATTTAATGTATCAAAAGAATGTTTATTCTTTTCTTCTTGGCAAAGAGTTTGAATTATTTTTTGTCCATTGATCCTTTCTTCGATAAATCCTTCCAGTTTTCCCAGTGAATTTTGCTGAGAGGAGAAATGAACAATCGAATTTCTTCCGATTTTTTGAGTAATCATGGATATAAAAATAACAGCAATTAACACGAGAAAGGTCAACCACAAGCAATAGTAAAGCATAATACTCAGAACGGTGATAGCTGTAATGAAAGAAATAAATAATTGAGGAAATCCCTGAGAAACTAGCTGTCGAAGACTGTCCACATCATTGGTATAGTGACTCATAATCTCTCCATAGCTGTGTTTGTCAAAATATTGTATCGGAAGCTTTTGCATTTGAGAAAACATCTTGCCACGTATTTTCTTCAAGATTCCGGGGGTAATGACTGCCATGAGTTGACCGGATACTAGAGCCATAGTCAGAGAAAAAAGATAACATCCGACTAGGGCGTAGAGGAAAGGAAGGAGTTGTAAGGAAACCATGTTCCATTCCCCTCTCTTTGTATTTTTTTCAATCACGGCAATAATCTCTCTTATAAAGACAGAAGAAACAGTTCCTGCTAGAGGATTCAGAAACGTACAAACCAGTGTCGTAGGAAATAGAATAGGATAATACTGAAATATCATTTTCAGAAGTTGAAAAAGCTCGGTAACATTCAGTGTTTTCTTTTTTTTAGTCTTCATTCCTATCCTCCATTCTTTTTTGAGAAATATAAATGTCTCTGTAATTTTGATTTTCTAATAAAAGTTGCTGATGTGTTCCTATTGCCTGAATATGTCCATGCTCCATTAAAATAATGCGATCTGCATGTTCTATGGAAGCAATCCGTTGTGCAACAATGATTTTTGTGCTTTCTGGAAAGAAGTCGGAGAGAGCTTTTTGAATAAGTCTATCTGTTTTGGTGTCCACAGCACTGGTGGCATCATCCAGAATCAGGATTTTTGGATTTTTTAAAAAGGTTCTTGCAAGGCATAATCGTTGCTTTTGGCCTCCAGAAAGATTGGTTCCTCCTTGTTCAATCCATGAGTCATAGCCTTCCTGAAAATGAGAAATAAACTCATCTGCCTGTGCAAGTTGGCAGGCTTTTTTCATCTCCTGTTCTGTTGCATTTTCTCTTCCGAAACGAAGATTCTCTCGAATAGAACCTGCAAACAGGGTATTTTTTTGTAACACAATCACAATCTGTTTTCGTAACGTTGTTATATCATAGCTACGAATGTCAACTCCTCCAACTTTGATACTTCCTTCTGTAACATCGTATAATCGAGGAATGAGTTGTACAAGAGAAGATTTTGCGGAGCCGGTACTTCCGATAATTCCAATTGTTTCGCCGGTGTTTATTTGTAGGTTAATATTGGTAAGAATTTTTTTCTTGGATTTCTTGGAATATTGAAAAGAGACATTCTCAAATCTGATGGAGTTATCTTTTAGAGAAAAGATAGGATTTTCAGGATTTGAAAGAAGGCTTTTTTCAATGAGAACTTCTGTAATTCGTTTGCCGGATTCCACGGACATGCTAATCATGACAAAGACCATAGAGAGAGCCATAAAACTATTTAGTATCATAAGACTGTAAAGCAGTAGAGAAGACAATTGTCCAATATCAAAATTTCCTTTTTGAGGAAGAGTAATGTGATAGGAAGCAAAAAATAAAAGAAAAACAGTTATAGCATAAATACAAAACTGCATTAGTGGACTGGTGAATGCTAGAATCGATCGGACTTTTACGGAATCTGTATAAAGTTTATGTATGGTGAGATTAAATTTTTTTTCTTCGTATTCTTCTCTTACATATGATTTTACAACACGCATGGATTTAATATTTTCTTGGACCAGATTATTCATGGCATCATATTGTATAAAAATTTTTTGAAAAAAAGGAAAAGCCTTACGAATAATCCAGATAAGTCCTATTACCAGAATGGGAACGACAACAAAAAAAATCCATACCAGTTTTGCTCCAAGGATAAACACCATGATAAAAGAAAAGATGAGCATAAGAGGAGCACGAATAGCAGTACGAAGAATTACTATATATGCATTTTGAAGATTACTGATATCGCTTGTCATTCGAGTAATCAGAGAAGATACTGGAAATTTTTCAATATTTTTAAAAGAATAGTGTTGTATATGATAAAACATATCTTTTCGCAGATTTTTTGCAAAGCCACAGGAAGCAACAGCGGAAGTGGTTCCTGCTAAAATACCTGCTAAAAAGGAGAATCCAAGTAATATAAAGGCAAAAAAACTGTAGCGAAAAAGAAGACGGATTTCTCCTTCACTTTTTATCTGATTGATTAATAAAGCAATGATAGAAGGAAGAATACATTCCATGATCACTTCCAGAGATACCAGAAGAGGTGTTAACAGAGATACTGTTTTATATTCCCGAATACTTTTGGAAAGTTTGATTATCATAGATTGTTACGCCTCCTCTTCTCTTCCCTAAAATTACTTTCAATTTCTCATCACAAAGGATGTATTATAATATGAACGGATGAACTTAAACAAAATAAGAGTCTATAAAATTTTTTCTAAGCTCTTATTTTTCATTTTCTTTAAAATATATTAAAAAACCATTATTTTTGTAATACTCACTATATTTATATCAAACTATAGAATTCATTTTACTATAGCATAATTGGATTGAAAATTCAAGAAAGTTCTATTTGCATAAATCTTTGGAAAACAGTATAATAAAAGCAAAAAAGAATTGAAAGAGGAGAATATAACATGAAATATTATAGTGGAGTGGACTTGGGAGGAACAAATACCAAGATTGGACTATGTAATGAAGAAGGAAAGATTTTGCACTCTTCTTCTATTAAGACCGATTCCATTCACGGAGTTGAGGATACCCTGAAGCGTATTTGGCTTGAAATTCAAAAGCAACTGACAGAAGAAAAGCTTAAAAGAGAAGATTTATCAGGGATTGGAATTGGAATTCCGGGACCTGTAAAGAATCAGAGTATTGTTGGTTTTTTCGCAAATTTTCCTTGGGAAAAAAATATGAATTTAAAAGAAAAAATGGAGACCTTGACAGGGATTAGAACATTAGTGGACAATGATGTGAATGTCATTGCTCAAGGAGAAGCGATTTTTGGAGCGGCAAAGGGGCATAAGAGTTCGATTACAGTGGCATTGGGGACGGGAATCGGAGGAGGGATTTTCGTAGACGGAAGATTAATTTCCGGAATGACCGGAGCTGGAGGAGAAATTGGACATATGAAGTTGGTTCCTGACGGAAAGTTATGCGGATGCGGACAAAAAGGTTGTTTTGAAGCCTATGCTTCTGCAACCGGAATGATTCGAGAAGCTCTATCCCGATTGTACGTCAATAAATTGAATGCTTTATATGAGAAATTTCAAGGAAATTATGAGACTTTAGAAGCGAAAGATATTTTTGAAGCGGCAGCGGCGGGAGATGTTTTTTCTCAGGAAATTGTGGATTATGAAGCGGAATATTTAGCTATGGGAATCGGAAATCTATTAAATATTATCAATCCGGAAGTGGTAGTATTAGGGGGAGGCATTGCTCTTGCTAAGGAACAAATCTTGGAACCGATGAAACAGAAGATTCGAAAGTATGCTTTGGAAATTACCTTAGAGAATTTAGAAATCAAAACCGGAGTGCTTGGAAATGAAGCGGGGATCTTAGGAGCGGCAGCCCTTTTTATGCTTTCTTAGAATTAAAGTTTCAAAGGAAAATAATTGTTTTTAAATTAAAAAAACATTGACAAAATTGAAATAAAACATTATAGTAATGGTATAGAATATATGGAAATGAAACAAAATGAAAACAAGTTTTTTAAAAAATAGGAGGTATTTCAAACATGAAAAAAATGGGAATCGTATTGGGTGCTTTGGTATTGGCAGCAGGACTTGTAGGATGTGGAGAAAAGAAAGAAGCAGCAGCTCCCGCTGAAAATGCAGTAAGAATGGGATTAACTGCTTATAAATTTGATGATAACTTCATTGCATTGTTCAGACAAGCTTTTCAAGCAGAAGCGGATGCTGTAGGAGATCAAGTTGCTCTACAAATGGTTGACTCTCAAAATGATGCAGCAAAACAAAATGAACAATTGGATGTGTTATTAGAAAAAGGAATTGACACCTTAGCAATCAATTTGGTTGACCCGGCCGGTGTCGATGTTGTATTGGAAAAAATCAAAGCAAAAGAATTGCCAGTTGTTTTCTATAATCGAAAACCTTCAGAGGAAGCGTTGGCTTCTTATGACAAAGCTTACTATGTAGGAATTGATCCAAATGCACAAGGAGTTGCTCAAGGAAAATTAATTGAAAAAGCATGGCAAGCAAATCCTGCTTTGGATTTAAACGGAGACGGAGTGATTCAATTCGCTATGTTAAAAGGAGAACCCGGACATCCAGATGCAGAAGCAAGAACTGTTTACTCCATTAAAACATTGAATGAAGATGGAATTAAAACAGAAGAATTACATTTAGATACAGCTATGTGGGATACTGCACAAGCAAAGGATAAAATGGATGCATGGTTGTCAGGACCGAATGCGGATAAGATTGAAGTGGTTATCTGTAATAATGACGGAATGGCTTTAGGAGCTATTGAATCCATGAAAGCCTTTGGAAAATCATTACCGGTATTTGGAGTGGATGCTTTACCAGAAGCTATTACTTTGATTGAAAAAGGAGAAATGGCGGGAACTGTTTTAAATGACGCAAAAGGTCAAGCAAAAGCAACTTTCCAAGTAGCTATGAACCTAGGAGAAGGAAAAGAAGCAACGGAAGGAACAGACATTCAAATGGAAAATAAAATCGTATTGGTACCTAGTATCGGAATTGACAAAGAAAATGTAGCAGAATACAAATAATAAGTAAGACAGAGGTTTGTAAATGGAAAGAAAGGAGATTGTCTGTGACAATCTCCTTTTTAGCAAAAAATTTTGGAAGAAATGAGGAAACCGTATGGAAAATTTAAAATATGTGCTGGAGATGGAAGGAATTACGAAGTCGTTTCCGGGTGTAAAAGCTTTGGATAATGTACAGTTGAAAGTTCGACCTCACTCTGTTCATGCCTTAATGGGAGAAAATGGAGCAGGGAAATCTACCTTGATGAAGTGTCTATTCGGAATTTATGAGAAAGATGCCGGAAAAATTTTATTAGACGGAACGGAAATTGATTTTCATAGTACTAAAGAAGCTCTGGAAAATGGAGTTTCTATGGTGCACCAAGAATTAAATCAAGTATTACAAAGAAATGTATTGGATAACATTTGGCTAGGAAGATACCCAAAAAAAGGATTATTTATAGATGAAAAAAAGATGTATGAGGATACCATTCGTATTTTTAAAGATTTAGATATTAATATCGATCCGAGAAAAAAAGTATCGGAATTACAAGTGGCGGAACGACAAATGATAGAAATTGCGAAGGCAGTTTCCTATAATTCTAAGGTTTTGGTTATGGATGAACCGACTTCCTCTTTGACGGAAAAGGAAGTGGCTCACCTGTTTCGAATTATCAATAAGCTACGGGACAATGGCGTTGGGATTGTGTATATTTCTCATAAGATGGAAGAAATCAAAGCCATTTCTGATGATATTACCATTTTGAGAGATGGAACTTGGGTAGCGACGGATTCCGTAAAAGACTTGGATACAGACAAAATTATCAGCATGATGGTGGGACGGGATTTGACGGATCGTTTCCCTCTGAAAGACAATGAAGTGAAAGAAAAAATTTTGGAAGTTAAAAATTTGACAGGTTTTTATCAACCTACCATTCAAGATGTAAGCTTTGATTTACATAAGGGAGAAATTTTGGGAATTGCCGGATTGGTAGGAGCAAAACGAACTGAGATTGTGGAAACCATGTTCGGAATGAGGAAACTGCAAAGCGGACAAATTTTCTTACACGGAAAAGAAGTGAAAAACACGAATCCGAAGAATGCGATTAAAAATGGTTTCGCCTTAGTGACCGAAGAAAGAAGAAGTACAGGAATTTTCAGTATGTTGGACATCACTGCAAACTCCACTCTTTCCAATTTGAGCAAGTACAGAAATAAATTTGGCTTGTTGGAAAAGAAACGTATGAAAGATGCAACAAAATGGGTTATTGATAGTATGAGAGTCAAAACTCCTTCTCAGTCGACACCGATCGGCTCCTTGTCAGGAGGGAACCAACAAAAAGTGATTATTGGACGTTGGTTATTGACAGAACCGGAAGTATTGATGCTGGATGAGCCAACTCGTGGAATTGATGTTTTGGCAAAATATGAAATTTATCAATTGATGATAGAGCTTGCAAAAAAAGATAAGGGAATTATTATGATTTCTTCTGAAATGCCTGAATTGTTAGGAGTGACAGATAGAATTTTAGTGATGAGCAACGGAAGAATTGCCGGAATTGTAAAAACATCGGAAACGAACCAGGAAGAAATTATGGCATTATCAGCAAAATATTTATAGTGGAAAAGGTGAGGAAAGTATGAATATTCGTAATAAAGAAGGAAAAATCAATTATAAAGAACTATTTATTCAAAGCGGATTGTATTTGGTATTGTTTTGTATGCTGTTGGTTATTATTTGGAAAGAACCAAGTTTTTTAAGCATTCGAAACTTTAAGAATATTTTGACACAATCGTCGGTAAGAGCCATCATTGCTTTGGGAGTTGCAGGACTTATTTTAACACAGGGAACTGACTTGTCAGCTGGGCGACAGGTCGGATTAGCGGCTGTTATTTCTGCGACAATGTTGCAAGCGGTCACCAATGTGAATCGAGTGTTTGGATTAAATCGTGAACTACCGATTATCTATGCGATTGTAGTGGTTTGTTTGGTAGGTTTGGTAATTGGAATTATAAACGGTCTCATTGTTGCAAAATTGAGTGTTCACCCTTTTATTGCTACCCTGGGAAGTATGACGGTAGTCTATGGAATTAACTCCCTGTACTATGATATTGTGGGAGCATCTCCAATTTCAGGATTCTCTTCCAAGTACAGTGCTTTTGCACAAGGAGCAATTGAGCTGGGAGGTTTCAGCATTCCATATTTGATTATTTATGCAAGCATTGCTACCATTATTATGTGGACGTTATGGAATAAAACAAAATTCGGAAAAAATATTTTTGCAGTAGGAGGAAATCCGGAGGCGGCAAAGGTATCCGGAGTGAACGTAGTATTGACTTTGGTAGGAATTTATGCTTTATCCGGAGTATTTTATGCCTTTGGCGGATTTTTGGAAGCGGGAAGAATTGGATCTGCGACGAATAACTTAGGTTTTATGTATGAAATGGATGCGATTGCAGGCTGTGTCATCGGAGGAGTTTCTTTCTATGGAGGAGTCGGAAGAATTTCGGGAGTTATTACCGGGGTTATTATCTTAACCGTCATCAACTATGGATTGACTTATGTTGGAGTAAGTCCTTATTGGCAATACATTATTAAAGGAATTATTATTGTAGCCGCAGTTGCTTTCGACTCAATTAAATATGCAAAGAAAAAATAACAAAAATAGAGAAAGTATGTTATAATACTTCTAAGGAAAGCTTAAGGAGGCGTGTAAATATGAAATTGTATGTGTGTGAAGTATGCGGTTATGTATATGATTCTACGTTGGGAGATGTTGATAACGGAATTCCTGCGGGAACAAAATTTGAAGATTTACCGGCGGATTGGGTATGCCCACCATGTGGGGTTTCGAAAGATCACTTTCGAGAAATGGAAGTCAATAAATAATAGAAAAATCCCTCTCAACAATATTCTATTGAGAGGGATTTTTAGTTTTCTTTTATAGAGATATTTCCATTATTATTAGTATTTTTTTAAAGCTTCTATATCCCGTTTTAAAGATGTTATAACAGGGGAAAAACTTTTTTCAATCAATTCTTCCTGGGATAGGGAATTGGGCTCCAGTTCATTTTTCGGTAAGTCAATGAAATGTGTGAAGTCAAGACTTATATATTGATGCCACGTTTTAGAATCTTCTATGTGACAAGGAAGGCTTCGTTGAAATACGATATTTTGCTCTTTGTCATATAAAGTATAGCTGCATAAATAAGAAAGTCGGCTCTTTTTTCCATAGACAAGTTTTTGGTAAGGAACTCGAATTTCCTTATATGCCTTCATTATCCTTCCGTTTTCCACTTTGTCATAAGGCTCTTTTATGAGTTTATATTCTGTAGTGCTTGAAAAAGAAGGTTGACTTTGTAAAAATTGGTAGTTATCAATTCTCACTTGGAATAATAAATGATAGTTTCCCGAATGGGAGATCGAAAAAAACTTTTCTTTTAATAAAGTATTTTCCAGTTTGGATTGTATTGAATTTTTAAAGTAAAAATCAAAAGCATTTAGAATGTCCACCTTTATATTTTTTTCTAAACCGATATTTGCCTGTTGTAGTTTTTGAAATACTGCTATATCCGTTGGAAGAGCATAGTCAGCGGCTTTTTTATAAATTAAATATTTATGAAGTCTATTTTGATAGCCGGCGGAAGGGAGTTGATCTCCGTATTCCACATAAGATGCTACCAGTGATTTTCTGCTGTTTTCCAGTTCGTTTTTGTGGGCAACGATAAGAGGAAGTTTCTCTTTTGTTGCTTGTGGAAGAGAAAAATAACTTTTATAAAGCTCATAATAATTTTCCTTATAATTTAGCATATCCCGTGAATTTGCTAAATTTTGTCGGATAATAGAATCATAGTATTCTCTTCCCTTATTCCATGCAAGCTGATAATTTGTTAATACCTCCGGATCTAATTTTTCTGCCTGTTTATATAGATGCTTTTCCAAATAGGAAAGAGCAGCGATATGATTATTGTTACCTGATGCTGTATTAGAATTACGAATGTCAGAACTTACACAGGAAAATAACAACAAGGTGACAAGCAACAGGGACACTATTTTTTTCATAGTTATCTCCTCCTTAATTATTATACTATAGTTAAAGTATTGTACCATACTTTTCAGAAGCTGTGAACTACTTATGGAAAAGTATTCGCGAAAAAGAATTGACAAACAGGGGAAATATTTCTACAATGAGGAGAGTATTCTACAGAATCTTAGGTGGGGGAAAAGGGTATGAAAAAAGAGTTGGAGTATTTTTATATAGAGGATTCTTATGGAGGGAATCAGGAATGGTTTACGGATTTTATGATGAATCGGGGAGGTTGCGGAGCTTTGACAGCTTGCGATACCTGTCTATACCTGCATTTACATCAAGGCAAAAAACATCTCTATCCCTTTCAGGAGGAAGAATTGAAGAAGGAGCAGTATATTCAATTTGGAGAACTGATGAGACCGTACTTATCTCCTCGGAAACGGGGAATTGATACTTTGGATTTATTTATGGATGGATTTCGAAATTATTTACGGGATATTCAAGATGAAGAGATTTTGATGAAGGGATTTTCCGGAATTCACGAGATGAAAGAGGCCAAAGAAAAGGTAAGAGAACAAATGGAGGAAGGGTTTCCGATTCCTTATTTAAATTTATTACATCAAAATCCAATCTTTGAGGATTATGAATGGCACTGGTTTTTATTGACGGGCTATGAGGAGAAGGAAGGGAAATTTTTAGTGAAGGCAGTCACCTATGGAAAGTCGGAATGGCTGGATTTTGAAGAGCTATGGAACAGCGGTCATGATGAAAAAGGAGGAATGGTTTTACTTACTTTCAGAAAATGAGAAAAAAGACCATCTCAAAGAGAGGAGCTTATCCGTAATTTTTGAAGATAAGACGGGAGCTAAGCTTCTAAGAAGATATGGAGATAGTCCCTTTTACATATGAGAAATGGAGATCAGGAAAGAAAAAAACAAAAAAAATTCCTTAAAAATCAAAGAGTTTTTTATTTTTTTACTAAAAAGATAAAAATTTTACTTGACATATTTAGTAAGTTATTGTATTATATATTTGTAAAGATTACAAATTAGTTAAAAATATAAATTTAAAAAATTGGAGGTAATACTATGTCATTAATTGGAAAAAAAGTATCAGAATTTAAAGTACAAGCTTATCATAATGGAGAATTTAAAGAAGTATCAAATAAGGATTTTGAAGGAAAATGGGCAGCTTTTGTTTTCTATCCGGCAGATTTTACTTTCGTATGTCCTACAGAATTGGCAGATTTAGCAGACCACTATGCGGAATTCCAAAAAGAAGGATGTGAAGTATATTCTGTGTCTTGTGACACTCATTTCGTACACAAAGCGTGGCACGATACATCAGACAGTATCAAAAAAATTCAATATCCTATGTTAGCAGACCCTACCGGAAAGTTAGCAAGAGATTTTGAAGTGATGATTGAAGAAGAAGGATTGGCATTAAGAGGAAGTTTCATTGTAAATCCGCAAGGAGAAATCAAAGCTTACGAAGTTCATGACAATGGAATTGGAAGAGAAGCTTCTGAATTATTAAGAAAATTGAGAGCTGCTAAATTTGTAGAGGAACATGGAGAAGTTTGTCCGGCAAAATGGCAACCTGGAAGCGATACCATCAAACCTTCTATTGATTTAGTAGGAAAACTTTAATAAGCACTTAGAGCCATAAGAATAAAAAGGCACCTTTTGGTGCCTTTTTTCAAAATTAAGACCTTAGGAGGAGGAATGAATGGAAAGAATTTATGATGTCATTATTATTGGTGGAGGACCCGCAGGATTATCTGCCGGAATCTATGCAGGAAGAGCAAAATTAGACGTATTATTATTAGAAAAGGCAGTTCCGGGAGGGCAAATTCGAATTACAGAGGAAGTTGTAAATTATCCGGGAATTCTTGAAACTACAGGGGCAGGATTTGGAGAAAAGGCAGCAGAACAGGCGAAAAAATTTGGAGTACAATTTGCAACGGAAGAAGTCATCGGAATGGATTTTTCCGGTAAAATTAAAACAATCAAAACAACTTCCGGGGAGTATAAAACTTTAGCAGTGGTTATTGCAACGGGAGCTTCTCCGAGAAAGTTAGGATTCCCGGGAGAATTGGAATATGGAGGAAGAGGAGTTGCTTACTGTGCAACCTGTGATGGAGAATTTTTTACAGGTTTACCGGTTTTCGTTGTTGGAGCAGGGTTTGCAGCAGCGGAAGAAGCAATGTTTTTAACAAAATATGCAAGTAAGGTAACGGTTATTGCAAGAGAACCTGATTTTACCTGTGCAAAATCAATTGGAGATAAGGTAAAGGCCCATCCGAAGATTGAAGTAAAATTCCATACGGAATTGGTCGAAGCGACGGGAGATACCCAACTTCGACATGCAAAATTTAAAAATAATGAAACAGGAGAAATTACAGAATATCATGCGGCAGACGGAGATACTTTCGGAATATTCGTATTCGTGGGGTATGCCCCGGAAACACAACTTTTCAAGGGAGTGATTGATTTGGATCCGGCAGGGTTCATTCCTACCGATGAAGATTTGATGACGAATGTGGAAGGAGTATACGCGGCAGGAGATATTCGACCGAAGAAATTACGACAGGTGGTAACAGCCGTTGCCGACGGAGCGATTGCTGCAACCAATATTGAAAGATATGTCCAAGAATTACGGGAAGAATTGGGAATCGTAAAAGAAGAGAAAGAAGAGGAAAAGAGAACAGAGACAGCTTCCCCTTCTCGTGTGTTGGATGAAGGAATCATGCAACAAATTCAAGGATTGGCAGAAAGATTTGAAAAATCAGTGAAATTGGTTGTTATCCAAGATCCTGAAAAACCTGAAAAATCAGAAGAAATGTTAAGCTTGGTGAAGGAAATTGCCTCCGCTTCGGATAAAATTCAAGTACAACAGTATCAAAAAGGAGAAAATCCGGAAATGGAAGCCAAAATTCAGGCAAATTTCTTGCCGGTCGTTGCCTTTTTGAACGATAAGGGAGAGTACGCAAGAATTAAGTATGCGGTGGTTCCCGGTGGACATGAATTGACATCTTTCCTATTGGCTCTTTACAATGTAGCGGGACCGGGGCAAGCCGTTAATGAGGAAATTACAAAAAAATCCGCTCAAATTGAGAAGGGAGTGAATTTGAAAATTGGAGTTTCCTTGACATGTACGAAATGCCCGGAAACTGTCCAATCGGCTCAAAGAATTGCAGTAGAAAATCCGAATGTGGATATTGAAGTCGTAGACGTCTTCGGCTTCCAAGATTTTAAGAAAAAGTATGACATTATGAGTGTACCGGCTGTGGTCATGAATGATAAAGACTTGTTCTTTGGACAAAAAGATATTCCCGCTTTGTTGGATGATATTTTTGAAAAGTTGGAGAAATAGTTGAATAAAGAAAAGAGACTCTTCGTCAACAAAGTTGATAAAGAGTCTTTTTATTTATGCTTCTCCTAAGGATAAAGAATTTAGTTTTACATAGCTTGTTGTTATGGAAGTCTTATTGAAAATGCCGTGATATCATCCCCCTCTTTCTGTAGTACGTCGCACTACAATAATGTCCTTTTGTCAATAAAAATTTTCATAGGAAACTTTTAAATTATGTCTTATAATTACAAGGAAGAAGAAAATTTCCTAATCTCCACTTTTTTTGAAAAAGAGAAATGGAATAGAAAAAATTATGCTATAATGAGGATAAAGAATAGAACTATAATATGAGGAAAAGAAAATGAGAGCAATAATAGAAAGTTATCAATATCAGGCACAGGAAAAAGATCAGGGAAAACGATTGGATTTGTTTTTAAAGGAGCAACTACCAGAAGCTACGAGGAGTTATTTAGAGAAGTTGATTACAGAGGGCTATGTTAAATGTAATGAAAAAGTTATTACAAAAAATGGGAAAAAATTGAAGGGAAAAGAAGCAATTCAAGTGTCCATTCCTGAAGAAGAGGAGATGAAGATGGAGGCGGAGAAACTTCCCTTGGATATTGTCTATGAGGATGAGTATTTGTTAGTGATAAATAAGGCGGCAAATATGGTGGTTCATCCCGCTCTGGGAAATTATACGGGAACCTTGGTAAATGCATTGCTGTACTATTGCAAAGAGAGCTTATCCGATGTCAACGGAACGCTTCGACCCGGTATTGTACATCGCTTGGATAAGGATACGACAGGACTTATCGTGGTTGCAAAAAACAATCAAATTCATCATCGCTTAGCTTTAATGTTTCAGGAAAAAACAATTCAGAAAACATATTTGGCTATTGTGAAAGGAAGATTCTCCGAAGAAAAAAAAGAGGGAGATTTAGTAACCTTGATTGCCAGAGATAGGAAAGATAGGAAGAAAATGGCGGTGAGTCAAAGTCATGGAAAAAAAGCCGTCAGTCATTATAAAGTATTGTGGAGCGGAGAGAAACACAGCTTGGTTGAGGTAAATATTAGAACAGGAAGAACACATCAAATTCGAGTCCATATGAAATATTTAAATCATCCTATTTTGGGAGATGCTGTATATGGACAAGAGGATTTACAATGTTCCAGACAAATGCTCCATGCCTATCGTTTGGAATTTGTTCATCCTGTGACAAAAGAAGAAATGTGTTTCGAGGGAAAACTGCCGGAAGATTTTTTAGAGGCGGGAAAGAGGGTTTTTGATGGAAAAGATATTTACACAGTCCTTGTATGAGTTTGATCTTGCAAAGGGGGAAAAAATTATAGGAGTGGACGAAGCGGGAAGAGGACCTTTGGCGGGACCTGTGGTAGCGGCAGCGACTCTTCTGAAAAAATACGATGCTTCGTTGGAAGAGATTCAAGATTCCAAGAAGTTGACGGAGAAAAAAAGAGAAGCCTTGTTTTCTATGATTCCGAACTATTTTTATGTGGGAATTGGGAGGGCAAGTGTGGAGGAGATTGAAGCATATAATATCTTAAATGCGACTTTTTTGGCAATGCGAAGAGCGATTGCTCAGTTAGAGGAACAAATTTCCATAGCGGATGCCAGTATTTTAGTGGACGGAAATTTTAAAATACGGGAATGTCAAAGAAAGCAGGAAGCCATTGTAAAAGGGGATGCGAAGAGCCTTTCCATAGCAGCTGCTTCCATTATGGCAAAGGTGACAAGAGATCATGAATTGTTGGAGCTTGCAAAGCGATACCCTGAATATCGTTTTGAAAAACATAAGGGTTATGGGACAAAGATGCATCGGGAGCAAATACTGTCATTGGGAGCCATTCCCGGAGTGCATCGAAACAGTTTCCTGGTCAAAATATTGCAGAAGAAATAGAAAGGAAAACGGGGAAAATGCAAAATAATCGCAAAAAAGGAAACGAATATGAAGAGAGAGCGGTTAGTCTTTTGCAGGAGAAGGCATATCGTATTTTGGCCAGAAATTTTAGAACTTCTATCGGAGAAATTGATATTATTGCTGAAAAAGATGATATTTTGGTATTTGTGGAAGTCAAATATCGAAAAAATAGAAATTTCGGTTATGGAAAAGAAGCTGTCAATTCTCAGAAATTATTGAAAATTTTTCGAGTGGCGGAATACTATAGGAGTCGTTGTACAAAACCATATCAAAAAATGAGAATTGATGTGATTCATTTTTTAGGAGATACTTATTTTTGGGATCAAGATGTCGCATGGGGTGATGAAATTGGATGTGAAATGTTCTAAGTGCGGAAGTAAAGTCTATGAAGTCAGAAATGTCATATTACCTGAAAAAAAACAAGGAATGAAATTAGAACTAAATCTTTATTATGTGAAAACTTGCTTGGATTGCGGGTATAGTGAGTTTTATTTAGCAAAGGTTGTGGATAAAGATGAAAAAGCGGTTCCTGTTCCTAAAGCGGAGTATTAGAAACTTATTTTTTGTAGATTCTTGTTGCCTGTGTGAGAAAAGTTTAAGCATGGGAGAGCTTCTTTTTTGTGATCCTTGTTTTCGAACTTGGAAAGAGAAATCTTTGCTGCGATATTATGAGGGATATTACTATGTTCATCTCTATCAGGAACCGATACGTTCTTGGATACATGAATATAAATTTCGAGGGAGAAGAGACTTTGGAAATGTTTTTGCAAAATGGATGAAAAAAGCTTTTTGGGAATGTTGCAGGCAACATGAAATTGAAGTCGTCATTCCGGTCCCTATTCATGAAGAAAGGAGATTGGAGAGAGGATTCAATCAAACGGAAGAAATGTTGGATTATTTAGGAGTTTCTTATTTCAGAATGGAACGAAGAAAGAATACGGAAGCTCTATACCGATATTCCGGTAGGGAAGATAGACAGGAGAAAATGGAAGGAGCTTTCACTTGTCCGTTTTCTCTGGAGGGAAAAAATGTATTACTTTTTGATGATATTGTAACGACGGGAACGACAATGTCGGAGATGAAAAAAGCCATTTGGAAGAAAGGAAAGCCAAATAAAATTGTGATATTTGCATTCAGTTTATCGGAAAGAGTAAAAATAGAGCAAAAGAGTCGTGGAAAATAATCATGGAAATATTTGAAAAAGAAAAATCTCTATGTTATGATAAGGCAATCAAAAGTACATTAGGACAGAATTACTGTTATATTATAAAAAATAATAAAAAGGAGGTTGTGTGATAAACGTAAGAAAGGATTTATCATACAAGAAAAAAATGAGAAGAACTGTGATTGCAGGAAACTGGAAAATGAACAAAACAAATCAAGAAGCTGTGGAAATGCTTCATCAATTAAAAGAAGAGGTAGCAGGAATTTCTGAAGTGGATATTGTGATTGGGGCTCCTTTTACTTGCTTAGCAGCTGCAGTGGAAGAAACGAGGGGAAGTAATATAAAAATTGCTGCAGAAAATGTTTATCCGAAGGATTCCGGAGCCTATACCGGAGAAATTTCTCCCAAGATGTTAAAGGCAATTGGGGTAGAATATGTTATTTTGGGTCATTCGGAAAGAAGAGAATATTTTCAGGAAAGCGATGAGTTCATCAATCAAAAAGTAAAGGCTGTGTTACGAGAGGGAATGCTTCCTATTCTTTGTATCGGAGAAAAATTGGAAGACAGAGAAGAAGGAAAGACAAATATGGTCAATGAAAAACAACTTCGTGGAGCTTTGGCGGGAATTTCTGCAGAAGAGGCGGCGAAGATTATTATTGCCTATGAACCTGTTTGGGCAATTGGAACCGGAAAAACGGCAACTCCTGAATTGGCTCAAGAAACACATGCGGAAATTCGAAATGTTTTAGTATCTCTATTCGGTGAAGTTGGAGAAAGCATGACAATTCAATATGGAGGTTCCATGAAACCTGAAAATGCAAAAGAATTATTGGCACAAAAAGATATTGACGGCGGACTGATTGGGGGAGCTTCCTTAGAGGCAAAATCATTCGCAGCCATTGTAAGAGCAGAAAGATAGAAGGAGATTGGGAAATGAAAAAGCCGGTAATGTTGGTGATTATGGATGGTTGGGGTATCAATGAGAACAAGGAAGAAAAAAATGCAATCCGAGAAGCGAAGCCCCATAATCTATTAAAATTGGAGGAAAACTATCCTCATGCGAGGCTACAGGCTTCCGGAGAAGCGGTGGGTTTGCCGGAAGGACAAATGGGAAATTCCGAAGTGGGACATTTGAATATCGGAGCGGGACGGGTTGTCTATCAACCTCTGGTAGAAATCAGTGTGGATATTCGAAAGAGAGATTTTTTCAGAAAAGCGGCTCTGGTGGAAGCCTTTGAGTATGCCAAGAAGCATCAGGTAAAAATACATTTTGGGGGCTTGCTTTCTCCGGGAGGGGTGCACTCTCATACAGAGCATTTATATGGGCTCTTAGAAATGTCGAAAAAATATAACTTATCGGAAGTATATGTACATGCTTTTTTGGACGGACGGGATACACCGCCTTCTTCCGCGATAAACTATGTCAAAGAGTTGGAAGAAAAAATGAAAGAACTTGGTGTCGGAAAGCTTGCCAGTCTGTCAGGAAGATACTATGCCATGGATCGGGATAAAAACTGGGATAGAGTCGAAATGGCGTATCGAGCCATGGTTTTAGGAGAAGGAAATCACGGAAAGACAGCCGTAGAAGTCTTGGAATCTTCTTACACAGAGGGAAAAACCGATGAATTTGTTCTTCCTACCTTAGTGGACGAAAGAGGAAAGATAGGAAAAGGAGAAGTTTTCATCAATTTTAATTTTCGACCGGACCGAGCCAGAGAAATAACAAGAGCCTTGAATGATAAAGAGTTTACAGCCTTTTCAAGAGAACATCTGGATTTAAAATTTTATTGTATGAGGCAATATGATACCGGTATAGAAGCAAAAGTTATTTATGAAGATAAAAATATTCTGAACACCTTTGGAGAAGTTATATCCAAAGCGGGATTAAAACAACTGAGAACGGCAGAAACTGAAAAATATGCTCATGTTACTTTTTTCTTCAATGGAGGGAAAGAAACGCAATATGAGGGAGAAGATAGAATTTTGGTTCCCTCTCCTAAAGTAGCCACCTATGACTTGCAGCCGGAAATGTCCGCTTATGAAGTGACGGAAGGAGTGTTGGAAGCTTTAGATAAAGATATCTATGACGTTATCATTCTAAATTTTGCAAATACAGATATGGTAGGACATACCGGAGTTATGGAAGCTACCGTGAAAGCAGTGCAAACAGTTGATGCATGTATAGGGAAAATAGCAGATAAAATTTTGGAAAAAGACGGAGTATTGTTGATTACAGCAGATCATGGAAATGCGGATTTGATGGAAGATCCTCTTACAAGAGTTCCATTTACTGCTCATACGACAAACGAAGTTCCATGTATTTTGGTATCCAATCGTTATCGAAATGTTACTTTAAAAAATGGAGCTCTATGTGATTTAGCTCCTACCTTACTGTATTTTCTAGGGATTGAACAGCCGGCAGAAATGAATGGAAGCTGTTTGATAGAGAAGTAAAAAATCTTGAGATTACAAGCAGTTAGAAAAGTCTAGCTGCTTTTTCTTTCAAGGATTTATAATATATACATATTTTTTATAGAATCATCAATAATCTATATGGTTTATGAAAGAGTAGTAAAAAAGGGACTTTACTGCCAAAAATAAAACAAGGCGGTTGACAAAAGAACATAAATGTGGTAAAAAAAGAGCATAGTAACATATTTATAGGGAGGGAAAAATTTATGAAAGCGTTTTTGAAATTGAGTCCGGTATTGGTATTGGCGGCTTTAATGGTAGCTGGATATGATGCTTTGATTGCAGCACCTATAGCAACCATATATGCTTGTGTGGTGGCCATGTTGACAGAAAAAACAAAATTTCAATCTGTCATTGATGCGGCAATTGCCAGTGTAAGAGAAATTCAAGTGGCTTTGTTTATCTTAATGATTGCCTATGCCATGGCGGAAGCATTTATGTCCACAGGAGTAGGAGCTTCCATTATCATCATTGCTTTGAAATTTGGAATTACCGGGAAAACGGTTGCTTTGGTAGGAGCGATTGTCACCGCAGTTCTATCCATTGCAACAGGGACTTCTTGGGGAACTTTCGCAGCCTGTGCACCGGTATTTTTATGGTTAAATCATATTGTAGGCGGAAGCATTACTTTAACCTTAGGAGCTATTGCAGGGGGAGCTTGTTTTGGAGATAATATCGGATTGATTTCCGACACTACTATTGTATCCTCCGGAATTCAGGGAGTAGAAGTTGTTAGAAGAATTCGACACCAAGGAGTTTGGTCAGGATTGGTTTTATTGTCGGGAGTAATTCTATTCGGAGTATTTGGAGTGGTGATGAACTTGCCTTCTACGGTTGGAGATGCTGCCGAAGCAATTTCTAAAATTACTCCGGAAGTATGGGCTCAATTGGCAGAAAAAAGGGAATCTGCAGTCAAATTATTGGAACAAGTACAGGCAGGAGTTCCATTATATATGGTAATACCTTTGATTGTTGTATTGGTTTTAGCTTTTGCAGGATTTCAAACATTCATTTGTCTGTTCTCAGGAGTGATTCTGTCCTATGTCTTCGGATATTTTGCGGGAACGGTAGGAACGATAAATGAATATTTGGATATGTGTATGGAAGGGTTTGCTTCTGCAGGAGGATGGGTTGTTGTTATGATGATGTGGGTAGCCGCCTTCGGTGGAGTCATGAAGATGATGAATGCTTTCCGACCTCTTTCCGACTTATTGGGAAGAATGGCCAGAAATGTAAGACAACTGATGTTCTTCAATGGATGTCTGTCCATCTTCGGAAACGCAGCTCTTGCAGATGAAATGGCACAAATCGTAACGATTGGACCTATTATCAAAGAATTGGTGGAAGAAAATATTGAAGCCTCCGAAGAAGATATGTATATTTTGAAATTGAGAAATGCGACTTTCTCCGATGCGATGGGTGTATTTGGATCACAATTGATTCCATGGCACGTATATATCGGATATTATTTAGGAATTATCGGAATTGTATATCCGATTTATGAATTTAAACCGATTGATTTGATTCAATATAACTTTATTGCATATATTGCGGTTATCAGTATGTTGGTATTAACCTTGACAGGATTGGATCGCTTAGTTCCGTTGTTTGCTCTTCCGGCGGAACCGAAAGTTCGATTGAGAACAAAAGAGGAAAGAGAAGCCTATATGAACGCTAAAAAAGAAAAATAGGAATTAGTATTGAAATATCAAGCTATGGAGTAGGTGCTCCATAGCCTTTTTATTATATAGGAAAGTATAAATTTAAAGAGATAGGAAAATAATAAAAAAAAAGAATTTACGGAAATATAAATTGTAATTAAGAGTAAAATTATAGAAAAGTTATAGAAAAATAAGAAATTGTTGAATGCAAAAAGCTCTAATAAAATTAGAGAAAATTAAGGATATATTTTATGAATTTCATACCCAGACCAGAGGGAGGTTAAAAATAATTCTTTTACTTTTAGCTTTATCTTACAAAAAGGACAAATAAAAGGATTAATATCAAAAGTTTCTAAAGAAGATTTCACATAAAAAGAAAGTTCAAATTGCTTTTTCTTTTTAAAATTAAGAATAACTTTTTTTAGTTTAGAATTTAAATGCCTAGCATAAAACCCAAATCTAGAAATAGATTTAAAGTTTTTAGGTGGAAGATGAATAAGAATCTGTTGAACAAATTCATCAATAGGCATTGTGCGATATTTTTTATTTTTATTATCAGCTAAATCTTGATAGAAAAAAGTAACTTCTTTATCGTTAAAATTAACAATTTTATATTCTGCAATTGGAGCTCGCGCAAGATATCTTCCAAGATACTTTATGATTCCGGCAGTTGAATTAAGTTCTGTAGATCCTACATTAAAAAATAGGCGAACATCTTTTTTGTATAGTTCTCTAACTGATTTGAGCGCTTTTTTCTTAATGTTTTCAGAGTAGTTTCCATTTTTTACAATATCAAGTACTAAAAAACGCCATTGTTTAGCAATAGAATTAACATGAAAATATTCCAATTTTCTAAAAGTTAGTTTTTTAGTAAACCCACCCAGCGAAACAAGCGCATGGATGTGTGGATTTCATTTGAGGTCACGACCAAAGGTATGAATAATTGTGACAAGCCCATAATGAACAATATCAGTATCAGTAAAGTAATTAGGAGAAGATTTAGGAATTTTCTTTTTTCTTTGAGTTTTTTTATTAATATTGTGAAACTGATATTTAAAAATTTCATTAACGGCTTCAGCGAGTTTTCTAAGTAAAGTTCGATCATAACAAAAAAACATTCTTAATTCTTCAGGAATGGTAAAAAGAACATGCCTATGAGGGATATTAAGAATATCTCTTTGCATATTAGAAGCCCAAACAGAAGAATATTTGAAACCACAAGTAGGACAGAGTTTAGATTTGCAAGAGATAGGAAAAGTATGAAAGTGACCGCATTTTTTACAAGAATATTTAACAAAACCTTTGCTAATATCTCTACAAAGTAAAAATTTATCAAGAGAAAATTTGATAAATTCAAGATGTTCATGCGCAACAAAAGACTTGATAAAATTGAAGATATGTGTTAGATTAGTTAAGAGTAATATTTCTTTAATCATAAGAAGTAGCTCCTTTCTGTATTTTTTTTCGCAATTAAATTTTACAGAAAAAGAGAGCCGATTGCAAAAGATTTTTTTAAAATCTGCAATCGGCTTTTTTTATTCTTTAGGAAATTATAAATGGAAAGAAGGAGTAAAATGTTTAAAAAAAATGTAGAGTTGAAGAAGGAAAAAGATGAAAAAAAAGAAAAAATATTTTTTTGCACGCGAAAAAACCTAATGAAATATTAGGTTTTGGAAAGATATGAGATGTGAATTTTTCTTCCATACCAGCGTACCGTGATGTAAAGTTCTTTTTTCCTCATGGGGATATGGCAATTTGGGCATAGGAAAGGATGTATTTGAAAATTTTCTAGCATGGAGTTGACATAAAAGGAAAAAGGATTCTTCTTTTTCTTTTTTTGTAAGAATGCCATATGTATTTTTAAAGTATCTGATTTTCTACGCGCATAAAAACCAAAACGAGAAATCATTTTAAAATGTTTTGGGGGAAGATGAATCAATACTTGTTGAATAAATTTTTCTCGAGACATGGTGATATATGTTTTTTTTTTGTGATTTGCCAAATCATGAAAAAAGAAAGTTACTTCTTTTTCTGTAACATTCACGATTTTGTAATCAGCGATCGGAGCACGCGCAAGATATCTACCTAGATATTTCAAGAGTCCTTCCGCAGAATTGACTTCTTGTCTTCCCACCGAGAAAAAAAGTCGTGCATTTTCTTTGTAGAGTTTATTGGCTACTTGTTTTGCTTTTTCTTTCCAGATGGGATCTTGATAATTTCCGGATTGAATGAGTTGTAAGACGATAAATTTCCATTGATTCGCAATGACATCTACATGAAAATAGTCTAATTTTTTCCATACAAAACGTTTATTAAATCCTCCCAAAGAAATGAGTGCATGCACATGAGGATTCCATTTTAAGTCTCTGCCAAAGGTATGAATTACAGTTATGAGTCCATAGTGTACAATATCAGATTCTGTAAAATAGTTTTTGGAATATTTCCCAATTTTCTTTTTTCTTTTTCGTTTTTTATGAGTATTCTGAAACTGATAATCAAAGATTTGTTTGATTCCTAAAGTAAGTTTGTGTAGTAAAGAACGATCTAAGCAAAAAAAAGGTCTACATTCCTTAGGAATTGTGAAGAGTAGATGTCTATGAGGAACATTTAGAAGTTCATTTGTTATTTTTTGTGCCCAGACTTTAGAATATTTATATCCACAGGTAGGACAAAGTCTAGTTTTACAAGTAATTGGGAATTTATGAGTAAGCCCACATTGAGGACAAGCAAAAGAGACGAAAGCTTTTTGATAATCAGCACAAAGTAAAAAAGCATTGAAAGATTTTATGAGGTGGAGAAAATGCGCAGGAGAAAAAAAAGGTTGGATATTTTGTAAAATATGTGGTAAATTAGAGGTAAGGAATAGGTCTTTTAACATAGGATCGCCTTCTTTCTGTAAATTTAGGTGTGGTAACTTTATTTTACAGAAAAAATCAGCCGATTGGAAGAGATTTTTTAAATCTCCAATCGGCTTTTTTTATTCTCTTCTCTCAGGTTTACAAAAAAGAGCTTTTGTGTTAGAATGTTGAAATATAAGAAAATTATATTGAAATAAAAAGAAAATGAAGTTGTTTTCAAGATAAAGGAGGGATGGAAATGAAATGTATTATTACAGTATTGGGAACAGATAAAGTGGGAATTATTGCAAAAGTCTGTACTTATCTATCTGAAGTAAATATCAATATTTTGGATATTTCTCAAACGATTATCGGGGGATATTTTAATATGATGATGATTGTAGATATAACAGAAACTACTAAAAAAATAGAAGAAGTGAACGAAGAGCTTCTAAAGATTGGTAAAAAGATGGGAGTTATTATTACGACACAACATGAAGACATTTTTAACTGTATGCATCGAGTGTAATAGAGAGAAAAAACTAGGAGGACAATATGATTTCCAGAGTAGAAATTCAGGAAACAAATCGTATGATAGCAGAAGCAAAATTGGATGTAAGAACGATTACCATGGGAATTAGTCTGATCGACTGTGCAGATCCCGATGTGGAAAAATTTAATGAAAAAATTTATAAAAAAATAACCAGCTATGCGAAAGATTTGGTAAAAGTCGGAGATGATATTGCAAAGCAATTCGGAATTCCGGTAGTAAACAAAAGAATATCGGTAACCCCCATAGCCATTGCTGCAGCCTCTTGCAAAACGGATTCCTATGTAAGTATCGCCGAGACTTTGGATAGAGCTGCAAAAGATTGTGGAGTTAATTTTATAGGAGGCTTTTCAGCCTTAGTTCAAAAAGGATGTACCCCGTCGGATATTCTTCTTATGAAATCTATTCCGGAGGCTATGAATATAACAGAGCATGTATGTTCTTCTGTCAATGTTGGAACTTCTCGAAATGGACTGAATATGGATGCGATCAAAATGATGGGAGAAATTATTAAAGAAACAGCGGAGCTGACTCAAGACAGAGATGGAATTGGTTGTGCGAAGTTAGTTGTCTTCTGTAATGCCGTGGAAGATAATCCGTTTATGGCAGGGGCTTTTCATGGAGTGGGAGAAGCAGATTGTGTCATCAATGTAGGAGTTAGCGGTCCCGGGGTTGTCAAGAGAGCTTTGGAAGAAGTGAGAGAGGGAGATTTTGAAATGCTTTGTGAAACTGTTAAAAAAACGGCATTTAAGATTACTCGTGTGGGACAAATTGTAGCACAGGAAGCTGCGAGAAGATTAAAAGTTCCTTTTGGAATTATTGATCTATCCTTAGCACCTACACCGGCAGTTGGAGACAGTGTTGGGGAAATTTTTCAAGAAATGGGTTTGGAATGTGCCGGAGCTCCGGGAACAACGGCAGCCCTTGCAATTTTAAATGATAATGTAAAAAAAGGAGGAGTTATGGCTTCTTCCTATGTTGGAGGATTAAGTGGAGCTTTTATTCCGGTGAGTGAAGATCATGCTATGATAGAGGCGGTGGAACGAGGTGCTCTCAGTTTGGAAAAATTAGAAGCAATGACTTGTGTATGTTCTGTCGGATTAGATATGATTGCCATTCCGGGAGATACTTCAGCATTCACAATTTCAGGTATTATTGCTGATGAAGCCGCAATAGGAATGGTGAATCATAAAACAACAGCTACGAGATTGATTCCCGTTGTTGGAAAAACAGTGGGAGAGCAAGTTGAATTTGGAGGACTTTTGGGTCGAGCTCCCATCATGAGAGTAAATTCTTTTAGCTGTGAAAAGTTTATTCGTCGAGGGGGACGAGTTCCCGCTCCTATTCACAGTTTTAAAAATTAAGAATTTACTTTAGAAATGAGATATGTTACAATGAAAAGCAATATTAACTTGGGAGGAAAGAAGAATGATAGGAATTGGAATTGTAGGTTTGCCAAATGTTGGGAAATCTACTTTATTTAATGCAATTACAAAAGCGGGAGCGGCGGAAGCGGCAAACTATCCCTTTTGTACGATAGAACCAAATGTCGGAATGGTAACCGTTCCGGATGAAAGACTGCAAGCTTTGGCGGAGATCATTCAACCGCAGAGAATCGTAGCGGCGACGGTAGAATTCGTGGATATTGCAGGACTTGTGAAAGGAGCGGCTCAAGGAGAGGGCTTGGGAAATAAATTTCTATCCAATATTCGTTCTACAGCAGCTATTTGTCAAGTAGTAAGATGTTTTGAAGATGAGAATGTGGTACACGTAGACGGTTCTGTCGATCCGATTCGAGATATTGAGGTTATCAACACGGAATTGATTTTTGCGGATTTGGAAACGGTGGATAAAGCAATGGAAAAACACAAAAAATTAGCTCAGAATAAAATAAAAGAATCTGTGGAATTGATGTCGGTACTTCCTAAGGCGAAGGCACATTTGGAAAATTTTCAACTGTTGAAGACCTTTTCTTTCACGGAAGCGGAGAAGGCTCTCTTGAAAAATTATCAACTTTTAACTCTAAAACCTATGATTTTTGCCGCAAATGTCGCAGAAGACGATTTGGCGGAGGGAAATTCCTATGTGGAAAAAGTAAAGGAGTATGCAGAAAAAATGGGATCGGAAGTGGTCATTGTATCTGCGAAAGTGGAAGCGGAATTGCAAGAAATGGATGAAGAAAGCAGACAGGAATTTTTGGAATCCTTAGGAGTGAAAGAAGCGGGATTAAATCGTCTGATTCGAGCCGGATTTAAACTTTTAGGTCTACAAACTTATTTTACGGCGGGAGTCAAGGAAGTCAGAGCGTGGACCATTCATATTGGAGATACGGCTCCAAAGGCTGCGGGGGAAATTCATACAGATTTTGAAAAAGGATTTATTCGAGCGAAAGTGGTATCTTATCAAGATTTTATTCAATACAAAGGTTGGAAGGGTGCACAGGAAGTTGGAGTTCTTCGATTGGAAGGAAAAGAGTATACGGTACAAGACGGAGATTTGATGGAATTTTTATTCAATGTTTAAAAATATACTTGACAATACATAAAAAACCTTGTAGAATATCTGGGTATAGAATTCAAGAGTGTGTAGAGGAGGTAGAGAAATGGCAGTACCTAAGAAAAAGACTTCAAAGGCAAAAAAGAACATGAGAAGATCTCATCATGCATTGGCAGGAATCAGCTTATCTATTTGTAGTAAATGTGGAGCACCTAAGAGACAACATAGAGTTTGTTTGGAATGTGGAGATTACAACGGAAAACAAGTTCTTGCAGCAAAAGCAGAATAATAAAAGTGAGAGCAAGAGTATTCTTGCTTTTTTCTTATTTTTAAAAATAACGTATGTTTTTTAATTTTGATATTAAAACATATCTTTTTTGTAATTTTTCTTGTATAATATGAAGTAAAATAAAGATACAAGGAGGAATCCATGAAGATTGCGTTAGATGCTATGAGTGGAGATTATGCTCCCCATTTCACAATAGAGGGAGCAGTGTTATTTACAAAGGAGATAACAGAAACGGAAATTATTTTAGTGGGCAAAGAAGAAGTGATTGAAGAAGAACTGAAAAAATACAAGTATGACAGAAGCAGAATTCAGGTGTATAATGCCAGAGAAGTCGTAGAAATGACGGATCACCCGATAGAAGCGATAAAAACAAAGAAAGATTCTTCTATGAATGTTGCTTTGGATTTGGTAAAACAGGGAAAGGCGAGTGCCTGTGTTTCTTCCGGAAATACAGGAGCTCTTTTGAGTGCAAGTCAATTGAAATTAAAAAGAATCAAAGGAGTATTACGACCTGCCATCGCTTCTGTATTTCCTTCCAAACATGGACAGATTGTGATGTTGGATTTGGGAGCGACTTCGGATTGCAAGGCGGAATATTTAAATCAATTTTCCAGCTTGGCTTCCAAATATGCAGAATTACTATTGGGAATTGAGAAACCCAGAGTCGGACTTTTGAATATTGGGGAAGAAGTGGGAAAGGGAAATGAGTTAACACGAGAAGCTTATACTTTGTTGCAACAAAATAAAAGCATTCACTTTATCGGAAATATTGAGGCAACTCAAATGTTGGAAGGAGGAGTGGATGTTGTTGTCACAGACGGATTTACCGGAAATATGGTATTAAAAACAGCAGAAGGGACTGCAAAATTGATTACCTCCTTTTTAAAAGAGATGATACGGGAAAGTATTTTATCCAAAATCGGGGCTTTATTCTTACGGAAAACCTTTATGCATTTGAAAGAGAAAATGGATTCTTCGGAGTATGGTGGAGCAATTTTCTTAGGTTTACATAATATTTCTATCAAAGCACATGGAAATTCAAATGCGAATGGAATTAAAAATGCCTTGAAAGTAGCGGATAAATTTAGTAAAATAAATTTGATAGAACAACTAAAGAAAGTAATAGAGGAGGAAACAAATTGAAAAGTGTAGGAATCAAAGGTTTGAGTTCTTATGTTCCGGAAAGAATTATGACAAATTTTGAATTTGAAAAAATAATAGATACTTCAGATGAATGGATTCGAACAAGAACAGGAATTGAAGAGAGAAGATTTGCTTCTCCTGAACAGGCAACCTCAGATTTATGTTATGAGGCAACACAAAAATTATTGGCAACCATGAAAATGGATCCTCAAGAAATCGATTTTATTATGGTATGTACCTGTACTCCGGATTATCCGGTTCCCAGTACAGCCTGTGTCTTACAAAGTAAATTAAATTTATTGGGAGTTCCGGCAGTTGATATCAATGCAGCTTGTAGTGGATTTATGTATGGACTGGCAATGGCAACCTCTATGGTACAAACCGGATTATACAAAAATGTTTTGGTAATTGGGGCGGAAACTTTATCCAGAATTATGGATATGCAAGATAGAAATACCTGTGTATTATTTGGAGATGGGGCTGCTGCCGCCATCATAGGAGAAGTGGAAGAAGGGAGCGGTATTTTAGCGACTCATTTGGGAGCAGAGGGAGAAGATGAGGGAATTCTTCAAATTCCCGGAGGAGGATCCAGGTATCCTTCTACTTTAGAGAGTGTCCATGCCAAGAAACAATTTGTGCAAATGAAAGGACAAAATGTCTATAAATTTGCAGTGCATGCTTTGCCGGAAGCGACTTTGGCTGCTTTGAAGAAGGCAAAGGTGGAAGCTTCTCAAGTGGCACGTTTCTTTCCACATCAGGCAAATTTGAGAATTATTGAAGCGGCGGCAAAACGAATGAATGTGTCTTCGGATAAATTTCATGTCAATTTACATAAGGTAGGAAATACTTCCGCCGCTTCCGTCGGATTGGCACTTGCCGATGCTTTGGAAAAAGGAATGGTAAAAAAAGGAGATTATATTGCTCTGACAGGATTCGGAGCGGGCTTGACCTATGGTTCTGTTGTTATGAAATGGGCATATTAAAGCATAATAAAAGGAGGAAGTTATGGGAAAAGTGGCTTTTGTTTTTCCGGGTCAGGGAACACAGTATGTTGGCATGGGAAAAGATTTATATGAAAAAAGTCCGAAAGCGAAAGAAGTAATGGATACAATGTTTCAAAGTTTAGACTTTGATTTGAAATCAATTATGTTTGAAGGAACTGCAGAAGATTTGAAACAAACGAAGTATACACAACCTGCGATTGTCGCTTTCAGTTTAACTTTACTGGAATTGGTAAAAGAAAAAGGGATAAAGGCGGATTATGTGGCAGGGCATTCAGTCGGAGAATATGCTGCCTATGGAGCTGCGGGAATGCTGTCTTTAGAGGAAGCGATTCGTTTAACTGCAGCCAGAGGGCAAATTATGAATGACGTTTCTGAAAAAGTAAAGGGAACAATGGCAGCGGTTTTGGGAATGTCAGCGGAGAAGATTCAAGAAGTTCTGTCTCGTGTCGAGGGAGTTGTGGAGGCCGTTAATTTCAATGAGCCGAATCAAACCGTCATTGCGGGAGAAAAAGCGGCGGTGGAAGCAGCTTGTCTGGCTTTGAAAGAAGCAGGAGCAAGAAGGGCACTTCCTTTAGCGGTTTCGGGTCCCTTTCATTCTTCTTTGATGAAAGAAGCGGGAGAAAAATTGAAAGAAGAAGCGGAAAAATATCATTTTTCTATGACGGATATTGGATTGGTTGCCAATACGACGGCAGAGGTTCTGACATCAGTAGAAGAAGTGAAAGATGAGATTTATCATCAAAGTTTCGGTCCTGTATATTGGGTAAAAACAATTGAGTATTTGGTAGCGGCAGGAGTGGATACAATTTATGAAATTGGTCCAGGAAAGGTATTATCTGGACTCATTAAGAAAATAAACAGAGAAATTACGGTAAAAAATATAGAAACACTTGAAGAAATTGAAAATCTAATGTAAAATACAGATATATTATTAAAAAATTAGGAGGAAAAAATGTTAGATAAAATTAGAGAAATTGTAGTAGAACAATTAGGAGTAGAACCTGAACAAGTGGTAATGGAAGCTAGTTTCACAGAAGATTTAGGAGCAGATTCTTTGGATACGGTAGAATTGATTATGGCTTTCGAAGAAGAATTCGGAGTGGAAATTCCTGATACAGAAGCAGAAAAAATCAAAACAATCAAAGATGTCGTAGATTATATAGAAGCTCACCAATAAAAATAAGAAAAAGAATAGAATATAGAGAAGGGGGGTACAAAAAATCCCCCTTTCTTTGTAGAAAGAGAGGAAAAGATGAAACGAGTTGTTGTAACCGGTTTAGGAATGATTTCTCCTTTGGCAAACAATGTGGAAGAGTCTTGGGAAAGATTACTAAATGGAGAATGTGGAATTTTGAAAATTCAATCTTATGATGCTTCGGAAATGCCTGTACAAATTGCGGCGGAAGTAAAAAATTTTAATCCTATGGACTTTGGAATTGAGAAAAAAGAAGTGAAAAAATTAGCAAGAAATACACAATTTGCGATTGCCGCTTCCAAAATGGCATTGGAAGACTCCGGATTATCTTTAGAAACAATGAACCCTTTTGATATTGGGGTCGTCATTTCTTCCGGGATTGGGGGAATGGAAATTTTTGAAGAACAACATAAAAATATGTTGGATAAAGGAATAAAAAGAATTTCTCCTTTTACCATTCCGGCGATGATTTCCAATATGGCAGCGGGAAATGTTGCGATTTATTTAGGCTTGCAAGGACCTAATAAATCCGTTGTGACAGCTTGTGCCTCCGGAACAAATTCCATCGGAGAAGCCTTTGAAGAAATCAAGCTTGGAAAGGCGAAAGTAATGTTGGCAGGAGGAACGGAAGCAGCGATTACTTCTTTTGCACAAAATGCTTTTGCCAATATGAAAGCTCTTTCGGATACACATAATGAAGAACCGCAGAAAGCATCCAGACCTTTCAGCAAGGATAGAGACGGTTTCGTGATGGGAGAAGGAGCGGGAATTTTAGTCTTGGAAGAGTTGGAACATGCAAAGGCGAGAGGGGCTAAAATCTATGCGGAAATGGTAGGATATGGAAGCAGTTGTGATGCCTATCATATCACAGCACCTTATGAAAGCGGAGCGGCTGCGGCTCACGCTATGACCATGGCAATGGAAGAAGCGGGAGTGAAGCCGGAAGAAGTGCAATATATCAATGCACATGGAACTTCCACTCCGGCAAATGATAAAACCGAGACCAGAGCTATCAAGGTTGCTTTTGGAGAAGAACAGGCAAAGAAACTTTGGATTTCTTCTACGAAGGGTGCCTTAGGACACGGTTTGGGGGCTGCAGGAGGATTGGAAGGAGTTATTCTTGCCAAAGTGTTGGAAACAGGTATCGTACCTCCTACCATTAACTATGAAACTCCGGATGAAGAATGTGATTTGGATTATGTTCCGAATGTGAAGAGAGAAGGAGATATTCAAGCGGCAATGTCGAATTCTTTAGGTTTCGGAGGGCATAATGCAGTGATTTTGATGAAAAAATATCAAGCCTAGGTGAGTGCAGTGGGCAGAAATTTAGTAGACTTGGAACATAACATCAACTACTACTTCAATGATAAAAATCTTTTAAAGAATGCTCTCATTCATCGTTCTTTCGGAAATGAGCACAGAACTTACAAAAATATTAACAATGAAAGACTGGAACTGCTGGGAGATGCAGTTCTGGGTCTTGTCGTTGCCGAATATCTATATCAGAAATATCCGAAAGAAAAAGAGGGAGTATTGGCAAAAATTAAATCTATGGCTGTCAGCGAACCCGTGTTATCCGGTGTGTCGAGAAAGCTGCATATAGGAGATTATCTCCTGCTGAGCAAGGGAGAAATTGTGACAGGAGGAAGAGATCGAAATTCTATTTTAGGAGATGCCTTTGAGGCAATTTTAGGTGCTATTTATTTAGATAGCGGTTTTTTTGCCGCAAAAGAATATGTTCTCTTTCATTTGAAAGAAATTATCGACCACATTGATGATTTTGAAGAAATTTTGGATTTTAAAACGATATTACAGGAGCATTGTCAAAAAAAATTCAAAGAAATTCCAAAATATACTCTTTTGAGAGAAGAGGGACCGGACCATCGAAAATTGTTTGAAATGCAGGTGCAGATTCAAGATAAGGTTGCAAGAGCAAAGGGGAACAATAAAAAAATAGCGGAGCAAAAAGCGGCAAAGAAATTATGCAAAGAAATGGGAGTCAGTATTCTATGAAGCATTATAATATTCCTATTTTTATTAGTCACTTTGGTTGTCCCAATCATTGTGTGTTTTGCAATCAACAAAAAATCAACGGACAGGAAACGGATATTCGAGTGGAAGACATTCATCGAATTGTCAGAGAGTATTTAAAAACTCTGCCAAAAAAATCAGAAAAAGAAGTTGCCTTTTTTGGTGGAACTTTTACAGGGCTTTCTATGGAGTTGCAAAGAGAGTATTTGGAAACTTTGCAGGAATACATGGAAAGAGGGGATATTCAAGGCATTCGATTGTCAACACGTCCGGATTATATTCGAAAAGAGATATTAGAGCAACTTAAGAAGTATGGTGTCAAGGCGATTGAATTAGGAATTCAGTCCTTAGATGAGGAAGTATTACGAAAAAGTGACAGAGCATACTCGGAAACACAGGTGTTGGAGAGTATAAGACAAATTCAGGACTATGGGTTTGAAGTGGGAATTCAGCTAATGGTAGGTTTACCGGCTTCCAACTTGGAAAAAGAAATAAGAACGGTCAAAACTTTGATTGCCTGTCGACCGGATACGGCACGAATTTATCCCACATTGGTATTGGCGGATACAGAGTTGGAACAACAATATCGAAGAGGGGAATATCAGGCTCTTTCCTTAGAAGAAGCTGTTGAACGAAGTCGTATTTTATATTGTTACCTGGAAGAGGCGGGAATTCGAACCATACGTCTGGGTTTGCAGGCAAGTGAGGAATTGAGTCAAGAAAATACGATGATAGCGGGACCTTATCATCCTGCTTTTCGAGAATTGGTGGAAACGGAAATTTCCTATGTCTTTTTGAAACGGATTTTTGAAAGGGAAGGAGTACAGAAGGTGTTCTGTTCGGAGATAGAAGTTTCCAGAATGATAGGTTTGAAGAAGAAAAATAAAGAGCGTTTTGGAGAAAAATTTCAAGTGAGTATTCAGAAACAGCTATTGCCGGGAGAAATTTTGATTGCCGGGAAGCGATATTCCAGAGAAGAAAGAATAAGGAGGAATCTCAATGTGGGAATTTCTATGGACTTCTGATTTGTTTTATCATAAAGTGGCTGTCTTTCGAGAAGCTAAGCTTTGGGATTTACGCATAGAAGAAAAAAAGAAACTGCTGAGAAACGGTTTGTATGTGGCGAAAAAAGAAAGAGAAGATTTTCTTTTTTTGTCCAATGGGTTAAAAGTGTTTTGTTCCGAAGCTTTTCCGAAGGGGCAGGAGAAAATTGTACAAGTTCTGCAAGAAGAACGGGAGGGAAAGTTGGCGGAAGTCAGTCAAAAGATTGAAATGACAACCCCCTACTTTGTTTTTTTTCCTTACGAAAGAGGCGTACACCTTTCAAGAAAGATTCAAGAAAAGGAGGAGAGAGAAAGACTGGAAAACATTTTTCAGCCGTATCGGGAAAGAGCTTCCTTTTTGATTCGAACGGAAGCAAAAGGGCAACAAGAAGAGACTTTAAAAGAAGAAATTCAAAAAATGCTGAAAGAATGGGAGCAGATTCAAAAAAAAGCCTTTGAGCTGAGAGAGAGAGGAAATTTAAGAACTTCGCTTCCTTGGATGGAAGAATTCTTGGAGCAATATGGCAAAGAGGAATGGAAGTCCTGCTATTGTGAAAATTTTGAATGTCAAGAACTTTTGGAAAAGAATTTATCTTTCTATCAAAAGAGACTGAGGGAATATCATGGGGACATTTCTCTTTGGAAACAGAGAAAACTGGAAGAACAAATTGCACAACTGTGTCAGGAGAAAGTCTATTTACCTTCCGGAGGCTATTTATTTATTGAGAAGACCAAAGCTTGTGTCACCATAGATGTCAATCGCGGACCTGCCGGCTTGCATGCAAGCAATCTGGAAGCGGCAAAAGAAATTCCAAGACAGGTCAGACTTCGAAATCTTGCCGGAATGGTTGTGATTGATTTTATCAGCAACAAAAAATCGGAAGAAAGAAAAGAAATTATAGATACTTTGAAGCGGGAATTTTCAACGGACAATCACTTTCTCACATGGGGAGGCTTCCATGAATTTGACGTCTTTCTTTTTTCAAGACAAAGAAAGGGAAAAGAATTAAGCTCCTATTACGATAAAAATAATGTTTTTTATCAGGTACAATGCTTGGAAAACGAGTGCAAAGAGCTGTTGGAAAAAGGAGAGAATATTCTTTCCGTCGAGGCGGAAAAAAATATATTACAGGAGTGGAAAAACTCCAGCCAATGTGGTATAAAAGATAGTATAGAACTTATGTGCAAAGACGAAAAAACGGAAAAAAAATCTTTTAATATAAAAATAAAGTGAGGAAATATGAGAGTAGGAATTTATGCAGGAAGTTTTGATCCTATAACCAAGGGGCATCAGGATATTATTCGAAGGGCTTTAAACATTGTGGATCGTTTGATTGTATTGGTCGTAAATAATCCCAACAAAAAATATTGGTTTCATATTGATGAAAGAGAAGCGATGATTTTGGAAAGTATGGAAAGTCAGTACCGAGATAGGATTGAGATTCATAGATACGAGGGCTTGCTTGTCGATTTTATGAAAGAGAGGGGGGTCAACCTATTAATTCGAGGCTTGCGGGCTGTTTCCGACTACGAGTATGAAATGTGCTATGCTTTTACCAATAAGGAGCTGTCTCAAGGAAAGGCGGAAACGATTTTCATTCCCGCCTCCAGAGAATATATGTATTTAAGTTCCAGCGGTGTGAGAGAAATTGCAATCAATCAAGGAGATATCAGTGCCTATGTCGATAAGGGATTGGAAGAAAAGATAAAGTTGAGGGCGAAAGAATTGGTGAAATAATTCATGGCAAAAATAAAATCTGTGTATTATTGTACGGAATGCGGGTATCAATCCGCAAAATGGTTGGGGAGATGTCCTTCTTGTCAGGAATGGGGTACTTTTGAGGAGGAAGTGGCTCTTCCGAAGGAAATACAAAAACAACTTCATAGCACAGGAGCTTCGGGAAATATTTCCGAAAAAGTAAAAGCTTTGTCAGAAGTGAGTGTGGAAGGAAGTGAGAGATACACTACCGGTGTGGGAGAATTTGACCGGGTTTTAGGTGGAGGATTGTTACAGGGCGAAGTCATACTACTGACAGGAAATCCCGGAATTGGAAAATCCACTCTCTTATTGCAGGTAGCTTCTTGTTATACAAAGTATGGAGAGGTTGTTTACATTTCCGGAGAAGAATCTCCGTCACAAATTAAAAACAGAAGCGATCGCTTGGGAATTCGAGAGAGCGGTCTGTTATTGTTTACCGAAACAGATATTTTATTGATTTATGAATATTTAGTTAAGACGAAACCGAAAGTGGTTATCATTGATTCGATACAAACCATTTATAATTCGGCAGTGGATTCCATTTCAGGAACTCCGACACAAATTCGGGAGTGTACTTTAAAAATTATAGAATTGGCGAAAAGCTATGGAATTTCTTTTTTTGTCGTAGGACATATTACAAAAGACGGAAAGGTGGCAGGACCTAAAATTTTAGAGCATATGGTCGATGCCGTGTTTAATTTTGAAGGAGAAGAGGGCTTATATTATCGAATTTTGAGGAGTACCAAAAATCGTTTCGGTTCCACAAATGAGTTGGCCGTTTTCAGTATGGAAGAAGACGGAATGAAGGAAATTAAAAATTCTTCTGAATATTTTTTGAGTGAAAGAGAAGAAAAAAATATAGGGAGCATGGTCGTTCCTATCCTGGAGGGAAGCAAAGTTTTTTTATTGGAACTGCAATCTCTGTTAACAGATGTGAGCGTGGGAATTCCGAAAAGAGTGGTGCAGGGGTACGATAGAAACAGACTTCAGATTTTAATTGCCATTGCGGAGAGAAAGCTCTATCTTCCTTTGGGGATGAAAGACGTTTTCATCAATGTTCCCGGAGGGTTAAACATATCCGATCCTGCGGCGGATTTGGGTCTTTTGATTTCCATGCTGTCGGCCTATCATGCTGTGGAAATTAGTCAAAAAATTGCAGCCATTGGAGAGCTGGGACTTCGTGGGGAAATTCGAAAAGTCTTTTTCATCGAAAAAAGACTGAGAGAACTTGAGAAATTAGGATTTAAAGGAGTCTATGTTCCGGAGGCAAATCGAAAGGAATTGGAGAAGAAAGAATATCAATTAAAGATTATTTATTTAAAAAATCTGGAAGAACTTCTGGAAAGAATTAAGGAGGGAAGATGATTCGACATAATTTGGTGGAGATTTTTGAAAAAATAGCTCCGGGAACACCATTGAGGGAAGGTATTTTTAATATTTTAGATGGACATTTAGGAGCTCTTCTTATCCTTGGTTATGATGAGGAAGTGGAAAAGGTATTGGATGGAGGATTTTTTATTGATTGTGACTATACACCGGAGAGATTGTTTGAGTTGGCAAAAATGGACGGGGCTATTGTTTTGGATAAAAATTGTGAAAAAATTATTTATGCGAATGTTCATATACAAGCGGATGCAAAATACCCTACTTCAGAAAGTGGAACCAGACATAGAACAGCTCATAGAGCTTCTCAACAATTAGGAAAATTGGTGGTGGCTGTCTCCGAGCGAAAGGCAGTTGTCACGGTATATCAGGGAAAAGAAAAATATCGTTTGCAAAATTTATCTGTTTTAATGGAAGAAGCGACACAGGCTCTTAAAATTTTGGAAAGATATCGGTATGTGTTGGACAAGGCCCTTGTCAATTTGACTTTATTGGAATTGGATGATTTGGTAACCGTTTTTGATGTCATTACGATGGCACAGCGTTTTGAAATGATTTCTAGAATTGAAAATGAATTGATAGGCTATGTCAGAGAACTTGGAAAAGAAGCACATTTAATCAATTCTCAACTGAAAGAATTGACTCAGGATATTGAAGTGGAATACTTGGAATTTTTGAAAGATTATCTCAAGGAAGAAACGAAGATAGAAAGCATTCAAAAGAGAATTCATCAATTGACGGATCAAGAATTATTGGAAGCAGAAATATTAGCAGATGTTTTTGGATATGGAAAAACCTATAGTGTTTTGGATAACAAGGTTTCTTCTCGTGGATATCGAATTTTGGGAAAAATTAGTAAGTTGACGAAAAAGGATATAGAAAAAATGGTTACTACCTATGGAAACATTGCTGAAATTCAAGAGGCGGAGGACGAGGATCTGTTAGAAATTAAGTTGAGTAAGTTTAAAATTCGAGCGATGAGAACGGGGATACAAAGACTTAAATTTACAGTGGAATTGACGAAATAATCCTTGACTTGACAGGAATAGAAAATGCCTCTATAATATGAGTATCAAACTATTAGGAGGTTAAATATATGAAGAAAATGATAGTATTATTCTCTTTTCTATTGGCAGCGACAGGATATGCTTCCACCTATCGAGACGGAATTTATCGAGGCTACTATATTTCAGGACAAGAAACGCAAATTGAAGTGCAGTTCACTTTAAAAAATGATGTGATGACAGAAGCCAAATACCGGACTTTACAATATAAAGACCATGATTGGTTGAAAGAAGAGGAGTATGTTGCCAAAAATAAAGGATATATGGGAGCCTTGAATTATATGGTAGGGAAAAAGGTCAATCAAGCTGTTTTAGATAAGTTATATACTCCGGAAGGAATTGAAACAGCAGGAGCAACAGTTCGTGGAGGAAAATTGAGACATGCGGTTCAATTGGCTCTTATGGCGGGACCGATTAAGCTTGCAAAATAAACAAAAAATAAGAGAAAACTCGGGGGAGAAAAAGACCGAGTTTTTCTTTTTCAGGAAGGTAGTCCTAGCAAATAATTCTTGATAATAGAAAGAAAGATATGTTATAATAGAATATCGTAGAGTTTTAAAGCAAGTTAGGGGGAAATCCAATTGAAAAAGGCAACAGTCATTACCTATGGATGCCAAATGAACGTAAATGAGAGTGCTAAGATGAAGAAAATTTTTGAAAATCTTGGCTATGAGATAACGGAAAATATCCGAGAAAGCGATGCTATTTTTTTAAATACTTGTACCGTTCGAGAGGGAGCGGCAACACAAATTTATGGGAAACTTGGGGAACTGATGCAAATAAAAGCAAAACGAGGAAGTATTATAGGAGTAACCGGTTGCTTTGCTCAGGAACAAGGAAAGGAACTTTTAAAAAAATTTCCCGTGATTGATATTGTCATGGGAAACCAAAATATTGGAAGATTGCCTCAGGCCATTGAAAATATTGAGAATCAAACGGAAAAACATGTCGTGTTTACAGATCACGAAGATGATTTACCGCCAAGATTGGATGCGGATTTCGGTTCTGATCAAACAGCTTCCATTGCCATCAGCTATGGTTGCAATAATTTCTGCACTTTTTGTATTGTACCCTATGTGAGAGGGCGAGAACGTTCGGTTCCTTTGGAAGAGATTGTTCGAGATGTGGAGCAGTATGTAAAAAAGGGAGCAAAAGAAATTATGCTGTTGGGACAGAATGTCAATTCCTATGGACATGATTTCAAAAATGGAGATACTTTTGCAAGATTGCTGACAGAAATTTGTAAAGTGGACGGAGATTTCATCGTTCGTTTTGTATCCCCTCATCCTAGAGATTTTACGGACGATGTCATTGACGTGATTGCCAAGGAAGAGAAAATTGCAAAATGTTTGCATCTTCCTTTACAATCGGGGTCGAGTCAAATCTTAAAGAGAATGAATCGTGGTTATACGAAAGAACAATATCTGGCCTTAGCCCATAAAATTCAAAACAGCATTCCGGGAGTAGCATTGACAACGGATATTATTGTAGGGTTTCCGGGAGAGACGGAGCAGGATTTTTTAGATACCTTAGAGGTAGTCAGAGAAATCAACTATGACAATGCTTTTATGTTTATGTATTCCATTCGACAGGGGACGAGAGCAGCAAGTATGCAAGAACAAATACCGGAAGATACGAAAAAAGAGAGATTGCAAAAGTTGATGGATGTCCAAGCCCGATGTTCTTATAAAGAAAGTCAGAAATATCGTGGAAAGACAGTGAGAGTGTTAGTAGAGGGGGAAAGTAAGAAGAATAAGGAAGTACTTTCTGGAAGAACCTCCACGAATAAAATTGTACTTTTCCAAGCGCCGATTTCTTTAAAAGGAAGTTTTGTAAATGTGGAGATTTATGAATGCAAAACATGGACTTTATATGGAAAGTTAGTGTAAGAGAAGGAGTGGATTTATGGAAATATTGGAATCTTTTTTAATCAATGAATTGTATGATGTTGCAAAACAATTGGGAGTGCCTTGTAAAAAAGGCTTAAAAAAGGGAGAACTTAAAATATTATTAGAAAAATATTTCGACGAAAATCCAAATCACACGATGGCTTCTGGGTATTTAGAAGTCTTGTCGGATGGTTATGGTTTTTTGCGAAACACTTCCGTAGAAAAAGATATCTATATTTCTGCTTCACAAATTCGAAAATTTAAACTCCGAACCGGAGATGTTGTTATGGGAGAAGTGAGGAGACCGACGGGGGAAGAAAAGAATTTTGCAGTGACAAAGGTGCTGCGAGTTAATAATGGAAATTTAGCCGCAGCGGAATCCAGAATTCCTTTTGAAGAATTAACTCCTGCCTATCCTACTGAGCAGTTTCATTTAGAAACAGGAAAAGAGAGTATTTCCGGGCGAATGATTGATGTGATTGCTCCGATTGGAAAAGGACAGAGGGCTCTTATTGTGGCACCTCCCAAAGCCGGAAAAACAATGCTCATCAGCAGTGTTGCCAACTCTCTAATCCAAAATTATCCAAAGACAGAAGTTTGGATTTTATTGATTGATGAAAGACCGGAAGAAGTAACGGATATTAAAGAAAATGTAACAGGAGCCGAAGTCTATGCTTCCACCTTTGATGAGGATCCTAGAAATCATATCAAAGTAACGGAGAGCATTTTGGAAAAGGCAAAACGAAAAGTGGAAGATGGAGAAGATATTGTGATTTTAATGGACTCTCTGACGAGGTTGGCACGAGCTTACAATATCATTATTCCTTCCAGTGGAAAGTTGATTTCAGGAGGAATTGATCCGACCGCCTTGTACTATCCTAAGAATTTTTTTGGAACGGCAAGAAATATTCGAGGAGGAGGGAGTTTAACCATCATTGCAACTGTATTGATTGATACAGGAAGTAAAATGGACGATGTTATCTATGAAGAATTTAAATCGACAGGAAACTGTGAGATACATTTGGATAGACATCTGTCAGAACTTCGTATTTTCCCGGCGATTGATATTCAAAAATCGGGAACCAGAAAAGAAGAATTATTGATTGGAAAAAGGAAATTAGATAAAGTTTGGAAAATAAGAAGAATGCTTTCAAAAATGGATAGAGCGACAGCTGCACAAACTTTAATTCGTGGGATGAGAAAAACGGACAATAATGAAAGCTTACTTTCATTATTCATAAAGGAAGGAGAACACTAGGGTATGAAACAACGAGGAAGCATAGTCGTTCTGAGTGTGATCATTTTATTTCTTTTCATTCGTTTACAGGAAGAATCTAAAAAGGAAATTGTGAATTTGGAAGAGTTTACACAATATTATGAAACATCGGTAGCGGACAATGGAGGATTTGAACTTATTGAAAGTTTTTATAACTTTGAAAGGGTGTACCATTTTCCGAATCAGTATATGGAAATTCCTAAAAAAGAGGAAGAAATCAAAAAGGAGGAAACGAAGTATCCCACAAAATCTACCTATATTGTAAAAAAGGGAGATACGCCTTCTAAAATTGCAGCGAAATTCGGGATGAGTTTGAACAGTTTTCGAGCCAATAATCCTAATATGGATAAAAATTTAAGGGTGGGAAGCAGTGTCAACGTGGTTTCAGAGGATGGAGTGTTTTATAAATTACAAAAAGGGGATTCTGTGAGTCGAATTGCTGTCAAATACAAGGTAAAAGCAGCTGATATTGTCAAATATAATAATATCAGTCCTCAAAAAATGAGAGTTGGACAGGAAATCTTTTTAAAAAGTCCTGATTATAAGGCTTTTTTGGAAAAAGAAAAGCCGAAATTAAGCAAAAAAGAATTGGATAAAAAATTAAAAGAAAAACAGGAAAAAGAAGATCAAAAAATTTATGCGGAGAATAAAAGAACAGGAAAAAGTACTCAAAAACCGCAGGAAGAACCAGAGAAAGAGGAAGGAAAAAAAGAGGATTCTGATACTGGAGGAACAGCTTCTTCTGGAGGATTCTCTATGCCAGTTCGGTATGCGGGAGTTTCCAGTCCTTATGGGTCCCGATTTCATCCTGTTTTGAAACGATATATTTTTCACTCTGGAGTTGATTTGGTAGCGAAGTATGTACCATTGAGAGCAGCAAGAGCCGGAGTGGTGAGTTTTGCCGGAAATATGAGTGGATATGGAAAAATTATTATTATCAAGCATGATAATGGCTTTGAAACAAGATATGCTCATTTAAGTCAAATTTCTACTCGAGTGGGAGAGCGTGTGGAACGTGGAGAGCTGATTGGAAAAACAGGAAATACAGGAAGAACAACAGGTCCACATTTGCACTTTGAAATACGACGTTTCGGAAAGACACTCAATCCGATGAAGTACTTATAAATTTTGAAATATGGTTAAGAAAGAATGGTGTTAAAAACATGGGAAAAGAGAGTCGAGAAATACAAATCGGGATGTTAAGATTGGGAAAGGGAAATCCCATTGTGATTCAATCGATGATTAATACGGAAACTTCGGATGTAGAAGCGAGTGTCAGGCAAATTTTGGATTTGGAAGAAGCCGGCTGCGAATTGGTTCGTATGACGATCAATACAAAAGAGGCGGCTATGGCAATCCCCGCGATTAAAAAGAGAGTCCATATTCCTTTGGTAGCAGATATTCATTTTGATTATCGACTTGCCTTATTGGCGATAGAACAGGGAATTGATAAATTACGGATTAATCCCGGAAATATTGGTTCTGAAAAAAATATTCGTTTGGTTGCAGAAGCGGCAAAAAAGAAAAAAATTCCCATTCGTATTGGAGTCAATGCAGGTTCTTTGGAAAAACATATCTTAGAAAAATATGGAGCAGTAACGGCAGATGCTATGGTCGAAAGCGCCATGTATCATGTGAAACTATTGGAACAATTTGCCTTTTATGACATTGTTATTTCGCTGAAAGCAAGTAATGTTGCCATGATGGTAGAGGCCTATCGAAAAATTCAAATACTTATGAACTATCCTCTACATTTGGGAGTCACGGAAGCAGGAACCGCCTTTCAAGGAAGTATTAAATCCGCGATTGGAATCGGAGCTCTGTTGCTAGACGGTATTGGGGATACCATACGAGTTTCCTTGACAGAAAATCCTGTAGAAGAAATCAAAGTAGCGAAAGAAATTTTAAAAGTATTGGGACTTCGTAAGGAAGGAGTAGAAATTGTGTCCTGCCCTACTTGCGGGAGGACGGAAATTGATTTAATTTCTTTGGCAAAAACAGTGGAAGAGGAATTTGTAAAAGAAAAAAGAAATATAAAAATTGCTGTTATGGGTTGTGTTGTGAATGGCCCCGGAGAAGCGAAAGAAGCTGACTATGGAGTTGCAGGTGGCAAAGGAGTTGGAATTTTGTTTCAAAAAGGAAAAATTGTAAAAAAAGTGCAAGAAAAAGATATCTTGCAAGAATTAAAAAACATGATTGCGGAAGATTTGAAAAGAAAAAGTTAAACTTTTTTGTTTGTGATATCGTCTAAGAAAGTGTATAAAAACAGGTGAGGTATGACATGGACTTTGATGAAATCTTTGAACAATATTTTGATAAAGTGTATTATAAGGTATTAGGGATTGTAAAAAATTCAGATGATGCGGAAGATATTTCTCAGGAAGTTTTCATCAGTGTTTATAAAAATTTGAAAAAATTCAAGGGAGAAAGCAGTATCTATACTTGGATTTATCGAATTGCAATTAACAAGACCTATGATTTTTTAAAAAAGAATAAGGCAATGCTGGAAATCAACGAGGAAATTCTGTCCTTGGAATACAATGTGGATATGGACAGAAATATGATTTTGGCAGAAAAATTGAAAAAAATTTCCATGCAAGAGAGGGAATTTGTCATTTTAAAAGATTTATATGGCTATAAGTTAAAAGAAATTGCTGAAATGAAAGATATGAACTTATCAACGGTAAAATCAATTTATTATAAGGCGATAAGAGATATGGGAGGAAACGAATGATGACATCACCGAAAGAAAGAGTAAGAGCCAATATATATAAAGAATTATTGGAACAGGAGAAGAGAAGAAATAAAAAACTTTCCATTGTTTCTGTCAGTGTTTTTCTTCTTGGAATATTTGCAAGCTCAGGGTATAATACTTTATATCGAACAAGCACGGGAGGACAAAGTCCAAGCTATGTTATGGGAGCCGAAAAACAAGTCAAAGAATTTGAAAAGGATAGTTTTATCTTAGACTCCATCTATAACACAGGAATATTACATGAAAAAACAGTGTCACTCAATCCAGATGAGTTATTTGGATTGGATACACAAATTTAATGGAGGATACAGGAATGAAGAAATTGTGGGTATATATAATATTTGTTTTGTCTTCTTTGACACTTCTGGGAGAATCCGAATTTGGAATTATTCAAGACAGTGAGTTACGGAAAGTTGGAGTGAGTGAGGCAAATTTACGACAGGCGAAAGCTGTGATTAAGCAAGCGGAAACAACGTATAAAATGCTTGTGTTGGAGAGAAGAGAAATTGAGTTAAAGATTAACAAATTGATGATGGAAAATCCTGCCAAAAACTTGTCAACCTTGGATACTCTTTTTGATCGGATCGGTGTGATTGAAGCTAAGATATTAAAAGACAAGGTGAGAAGTCAAATTGAAATGCAAAAATATATCAGTCAGGAGCAATATTTACAGGCGAGAGAGCTCTCCATTCAACGTTTAAATCGACGTAAATAAAATCGAAGAAAATTCCAGAAAGCACTTGCAAAAAATTGAAAAATATGCTATTATCTATTCTGATATTGAGAATGATAAGATTAGGAAGGTGAACAGAATGAAAAAAGGATTACATCCTGAGTATAACATTGTTGTGTTTGAAGATATGGCAGGAAATCAATTTTTAACAAGATCCACAAAAATGCCAAAAGAAACAACTATGTATGAGGGGAAAGAATATCCGGTGATCAAAATTGCTGTAAGTTCAGCATCTCATCCATTCTATACAGGAGAAATGAGATTCGTAGATACTGCTGGAAGAGTTGACAAATTTAACAAACGATACAACTTGGGAAAATAGTATAAAAACAGGATGTTTATCCTGTTTTTTTATAAAAAAATTTAAGGAGGCTATCATGGCGGTTATTGAGGTCAATCATCCTTTAATTCAACATAAGTTGACGATTTTGAGAAACAAGGATACGGATACTAAGTCATTTCGAGAAAATTTAAATGAAATTGCAAAGTTAATGACTTATGAAGCAACAAAAAATCTGAAAGTAATGGAAGAGGAAGTGGAAACTCCACTTATGAAAACGATAGGATATACGTTAGCGGACAAGGTCGCCATTGTCCCTATTCTAAGAGCAGGTTTGGGAATGGTAGAGGGAATACAGGCCTTAATTCCTACTGCGAAAGTGGGACATATTGGAGTTTACAGAAATGAAGAAACCTTAGAGCCGGTTTATTATTATTGTAAATTACCTACAGATGTTGATAAGAGAAAAGTGATTTTGGTGGATCCTATGTTGGCAACGGGGGGATCTGCAGTCTATGCCATTGATTATTTAAAGTCACAAAATGTGAAAGAGATTGTGTTTATGTGTTTAGTAGCAGCTCCAAGCGGAATTGAGAAGTTGTTAAATAAACATCCTGAGGTAGCAATTTATACAGCAAAAATTGATCAAGGATTAACAGAAAATGGATATATTTATCCGGGATTGGGAGATTGTGGAGACCGAATTTTCGGAACAAAATAACATTGAAATAGTAGAGAAGATATTGAAAAAGATATCTTCTTTTTTTGTTTCGTTAAATTTGTTGACAAAAAAAGTAAAATATTATACAATAAATCTAGCGAAAAAATGTATATTTTAAACACGAATGAAGGAGGAAAGGAAATGAAAAAGGTATTGAAAATTGATGGCATGGGTTGTGAACATTGTGTGAAGGCTGTGACAGGAGCTTTGTCTTCTTTAGAAGGTGTTTCTTTAGTCGAAGTAAAAATAGGAGAAGCAACTGTTGAAGTGGCAGATCATTATGATATGAAAAAAATCCAAGATGCTTTGGACGATGCCGGGTATGATTTGTTATGAAAAAAGATGTGTTAGAAATTTCAGGGATTACCTGTCAAGCCTGTGTTGCAAAAATTGAAAGGAAAGTTTCCAGAATGGATGGAGTGGAACGGGCGAATGTAAATTTATCGACCGGAATCGGAAGCTTTTTTTACGATGCCGATAAGGTAAAATTGGAAGAGATCATTGCAACAATTGAGAAATTAGGTTATGGAGGAAACATCCCTAAAAAAGAAGATAGAGAGAGCAAGAAAAAAGAAAAAGAAGAACAGCGAAGGAAAGAAAAAAGGGAATTTCAAAGCATTTTCTTTTTTTCCTGTATTGTCTTTTATATTTCTATGGGAAGTATGTTGGGATTTCCTCTTCCTTCTTTATTTTCTATGGAAGAAAATCCTCTGTTTTTTGCTTCCATACAGTTGGTATTCAGTCTTCCCGTTTTATACTTCGGAAGACATTTCTACCAAAAAGGATTGAAACAACTCTTGTTATTGGCACCCAATATGGATTCTTTGATAGCGGTGGGAACAGGAGCGGCTTTTCTTTATAGCCTCTATGGTTTGTACCAAATTATGCAAGGGGAAGTACACTATGCTCACCATTTATATTTTGAGTCCTCCGTCATGATTTTGGCTTTTATTTCTTTAGGGAAATATTTGGAAGAAAGAAGCAAGGGAAAAACTTCGGAAGCCATTCAAAAATTGATGGACATGCAGGTCCCCGTGGCTCATAAAATTGTAGGAGAACAAATTCTTTCTCTCCCTTTGGAAGAGATTGAACTCCAAGATATTCTTTTGGTAAAAGCAGGGGAAAAAATTCCCTTAGACGGAGTGATTATTGAGGGAGAATCCACGATTAATGAATCCATGTTGACCGGAGAAAGTATTCCGGTGTCTAAAAAAGTGGGAGACAGTGTGTACGGAGCGACGGTCAATGGCGAAGCGAACTTAAAAATTCGAGTGGAAGCCGTCGGGGAGGATACCGTCATTGCAAAAATTATTCATTTGGTGGAGGATGCACAGGGCACAAAAGCACCGATTGCGAAACTGGCAGATGAAATTTCCCTGTATTTTGTTCCTGTTGTGATGGCAATTGCCTGTCTTGCTTTTCTATTCTGGTATTTTGTATTTGGAAAAGATTTAGTTTTCTCCCTTACAATTTTTGTTTCGATTATGGTCATTGCCTGTCCCTGTTCTTTAGGACTTGCGACTCCGACCGCCATTATGGTGGGAACGGGGCGAGGAGCGGAATTGGGAATTTTGATTAAGTCCGGAGAGGCTTTACAAAAGGCACAAAAGATGACTGCCATTGTATTTGATAAAACGGGAACCCTAACGGAGGGAAAACCTGAATTGGAAGAAATGATACCTTATGTTTCAAATAAAACGGATTGTCTAAAGATTGCAGCTTCTTTGGAACAATATTCAGAACATCCTTTAGGAAAAGCAATTTTAGAGGCGGCAGCAAGAAAAGATCTTTTACTCATGGAAATGGAAGAGATACAAATTTTAGTAGGGAGAGGAATTTCCGGAAAAAAAGATGGAAAACATTATTTTATGGGAAGTTCAAAAGGTGTCTTGGAATTTGGAGCCAATTTGGAAGGAGTGAGAGATCCTTTTCCTTACGAAGCTCAAGGAAAGACGGTTCTCTATTTAGCGGAAGATTCAAAAACAATCGCTTCTTTTGTGGTAGCCGATCAAATTAAGGAAGAGAGTAAGGAAGTATTGGAACAATTGAAGGAAAAAGGCTTTTATTTAGCTATGATTACAGGAGATAAAAAAGAAACGGCGGAAAGTATTGCAAAAAAATTGAACATAGATGTTGTATTTGCCGAAGTCAGTCCTGAGGATAAGTATTTAAAAGTAAAAGAACTGCAAGAGCAAGGCAAAAAAGTAATTATGGTAGGGGACGGAATCAACGATTCTCCCGCCTTAATGCAGGCGGATTTAGGGATTGCTATGGGAGGAGGAACCGATATTGCCATGGAAAGTGCAGATATTGTATTGATGAAGAAAAGCCTTTCCGGTATTGTGGATGCTTTGGATTTAAGTCAAGCGACCATGAAGAATATCAAACAGAATTTATTTTGGGCTTTTCTGTACAATAGCTTGGGAATTCCTCTGGCAGCAGGACTTTTGTATCCTTTTACAGGACATTTATTAAATCCTATGATAGCCGGTTTCGCTATGGCAATGAGTTCTGTTTCTGTCGTAAGCAATGCTTTACGACTTCGATATTTTAAGAGAGGTTGATATGGGAAATAGGAAATATATTCTGTGGATGAGTTGTTTTCTAAAAGTTTCTTGTGAAAATAAACGGAATATAGGGAAAAAAGTTGACATTTTTCTTAATAGGCTATATACTTGATATAGGGTGAAATGTTTGCAAAACTAACATATATTAGGGAGATGATACAATGAAACAAAATAATGAGAAAAAAGGTATTTTTAAAAAATTTACCTCAGCTTCAGTTGCACTAATGCAAAGATGGTTGCCGGATCCTTTTATTTTCTGTGCAATTTTAACTTTCTTTGTGTTTATCGCATCATTATTATTTACAAAGGCATCTGTTTTTGATGTCATCAGGTACTGGTCCGGAGGATTCTGGTCTTTGCTTTCTTTTTCTATGCAAATGGCATTGGTGTTGGTAACAGGACATACCATGGCAAGTTCGCCGGTTTTTAAAAATTTATTGGAAAAAATGGCATCTAAATTAAAGACACCAAGACAAGCAATTGTTGTAGTTACTTTGGTCTCAACCATAGCCTGTATTTTAAACTGGGGATTTGGACTTGTTATTGGAGCTATTTTTGCAAAAGAAATTGCAAAAAAATTAAAAGGTGTTGATTATCGTTTGTTGATCGCTTCCGCTTATACCGGATTCTTGGTGTGGCATGGAGGCTTATCCGGTTCCATTCCACTTCAATTGGCAACCGGTGGAGAAGTCTTAAAGCAACAAACCTTGGGAGTGGTTTCAGAAGCGATTCCTACCAGTCAAACTTTATTTTCTCCAATGAATTTATATATTTTAATAGGACTTTTGATTTTATTGCCTCTCATCAATGCGGCAATGTATCCGAGTCCGGAAGAAGTGGTAACTATCAATCCGGATTTATTGAAAGAAATAGAGCCGGTAACAATAGATACTAAGACAATGACTCCGGCAGAAAAAATTGAAAATGGAAAATTTGTTTCTTATGCTTTAGGAGTTATGGGATATGTATATATTATTAAATATTTAATGGAAAATGGTTTTGCCTTGAATTTGAATATCGTAAACTTTATTTTCTTGTTTACCGGAATTATTTTCCATGGAACACCAAGACGATATTTGAATGCTTTGGCAGAAGCTGTCAAGGGGGCAGCAGGAATCTTGCTTCAATTTCCGTTCTATGCAGGTATTATGGGAATTATGGTGGGAATGGACATCGATGGAAACTCTTTAGCAGGTTTGATGTCTAATTTCTTTGTCAATATTTCTACTCCAAGAACATTTCCATTGTTTACCTTCTTAAGTGCGGGAATCGTAAATTTCTTTGTTCCTTCCGGGGGAGGACAATGGGTAGTGCAAGCTCCGATTGTAATGCCGGCGGGACAAATGATAGGAGTTTCTGCAGCAAAATCAGCATTAGCGATTACTTGGGGAGATGCATGGACAAATATGGCACAACCGTTTTGGGCATTACCGGCGTTAGGAATTGCAGGACTGGGAGCAAAAGACATTATGGGATATTGTCTGATCGTAACCATTGTTTCAGGATTGTTTATTTGTTCAGGTTTCCTATTATTTTAATATAGACAACTTTAGGAGGGTGTGAAAATGAAAAAAATAGTTTCTATGGAAGAAGCCATCTCTCATGTGAAAGATGGTATGACAGTTCATATTGGAGGATTCCTTGCAGTAGGAACTCCGGAAAATATCATTACTGCCTTGATTGAAAAGGGAGTGAAAGACTTAACCATTGTAGCAAACGATACCGGATTTCCGGATAAAGGAATCGGAAGACTTGTGAATAATAATCAAGTGAAAAAAGTCATTGCCTCTCATATTGGAACCAACCCTGAAACGGGAAGAAAAATGCAAAGTGGCGAAATGGAAGTGGAATTGGTTCCACAAGGGACTTTGGCAGAAAGAGTAAGAGCGGCAGGTTTTGGATTGGGAGGAGTCCTAACTCCAACCGGATTAGGAACCATTGTTGCAGAAGGAAAAGAAATAATTAATGTAGATGGAAAAGACTATCTTTTGGAAAAACCGATCAAAGCGGACGTAGCCTTATTGTTAGGGACTACTGTGGACACCTCAGGAAATGTGATTTTTGCAAAAACAACAAAGAACTTTAATCCGTTGATGGCACCAGCTGCGGATTTAGTCATTGTAGAGGCTGAAAAAATTGTGGAAGTAGGAGAAATTGATCCGGATCATGTAATGCTTTCTAAGATTTTCGTAGATTACATTGTAGAAGGGAAATAAGGAGGAACAAAAGATGGAATTGGATAAAAAATTAGTTCGAGAATATATTGCGGCGAGAGTTGCGAAGGAGTTTCATGACGGATATGTGGTAAACTTGGGAATTGGATTGCCTACTTTGGTATCCAACTTTGTTCCGGAAGGAATGGAAGTTATTTTCCAATCAGAAAATGGTTGCCTTGGAGTAGGACCGGCTCCGGCTCCGGGAGAAGAAGATCCTCATGCAGTGAATGCGGGAGCAGGATTTATTACTGCTTTGCCGGGAGCTCAATTTTTCGATAGTGCCACTTCTTTCGGAATTATTCGAGGAGGACATGTGGATGCAACGGTATTGGGAGCTTTGGAAGTAGATAAAGAAGGAAATCTTGCAAACTGGATGGTTCCGGGAAAAATGGTTCCGGGAATGGGTGGAGCGATGGACTTGGTTGTCGGAGCAAAGAAAGTTATCGTGGCAATGGAACATACTTCCAAGGGATCCGTTAAAATTTTGGAAAAATGTACTCTTCCATTGACAGCAGTCAAAGTAGTCGATTTAATTATTACTGAAAAATGTGTATTTACAGTGACAGAGAAAGGATTGGAACTAATTGAAATCAGTCCATATTCTTCTTTGGAAGATATTAAAGCGACAACGGAGGCAGAATTTACAGTGGCAGAAAATTGTAAACAACTGTCTTTATAAAACACAGAAAAAATAAATAACAAAGGGGAGCTCGTGTGCCGGGCTGAGAGGAAGTCAGAACTTCGACCCATGAACCTGATTTGGATAATGCCAACGTAGGGAACATAAGCTGAGATATTCAGAGATTATGAGGGACTGCGTGTCCCTCTTTTTTATTGATAGAGGAGGAAAGGATGAAAGAATATTTTACACAAATGGAAGCGGCAAGAAAAGGAATTGTCACTCCGGAAATGAAAATTGTGGCGGAGAAAGAAAATATGGAGGTGGAAAAATTACGAGAGTTGGTGGCAAAAGGGCAGGTGTGTATTCCTTGTAACATCAATCACAAAAGCATTAGTCCGGAAGGAATCGGAAGTGGCTTGAAAACAAAAGTAAATGTAAATTTAGGAATTTCCGGGGATAAAAGAGACTATGAAGAGGAATTTAAGAAAGCGGATTTGGCAATTCAATATGGTTGTGAGGCAATCATGGATTTAAGTAACTATGGGAAAACCAATACTTTTCGAAGACAGTTGATAGAACGCTCTCCCGCTATGATCGGAACGGTTCCTATGTACGATGCGATTGGATATTTGGAAAAAGATTTACAGGAGATGGAAGCGAAAGATTTCTTGGAAGTCATTGAAGCTCACGCCAAAGAGGGGGTGGATTTTATGACGATTCATGCAGGGCTTACCAGAAGGGCTGTAGAATTTTTGAAAAAACAGGATAGATTGACCAATATTGTTTCCAGAGGAGGTTCCTTACTCTATGCCTGGATGGAAATGAAACAACAGGAAAATCCTTTGTATGAACACTATGATGAAGTATTAGATATTTTACGAAAATATGATGTTACCATTAGCTTGGGAGACGGACTTCGACCGGGTTCCAATCATGACAGCACGGATGCCGGACAATTGGCAGAGCTGATTGAGCTGGGATATTTAACAAAACGAGCCTGGGAAAAAGATGTGCAGGTTATGGTAGAGGGACCGGGACATATGGCGATTAATGAAATTGCTGCCAATATGCAAATTCAAAAAAGACTTTGTTATGGAGCTCCTTTTTATGTCTTGGGACCTTTGGTCACGGATGTGGCACCCGGATATGATCATATTACCTCGGCAATTGGAGGAGCGATTGCAGCAACGGCAGGAGCTGATTTTCTGTGCTATGTCACTCCTGCGGAACATTTGCGTCTACCTGATGTGGAGGATGTGAAGGAAGGAATTATAGCGACAAAAATAGCGGCTCATGCGGCAGATATTGCAAAAGGAATTCCGGGAGCAAGAGATTGGGACAATAAGATGAGTGATGCCAGACGACGTTTAGCTTGGGAAGAAATGTTTCAACTGGCTATGGATGAAGAAAAAGCCAGAAAATATTTTAACAGTCGTCCTGTTGAAGTCAAAGACAGTTGCTCCATGTGTGGAAAAATGTGTGCTATGAGAACGGTAAATCGAATTTTGGAGGGGAAAGACATTAATATTTAGAATATTTTGCATACTCTTGACCTGAAAGAGGAAGAAGGAATTTTATATCTTCCTTTGTATATGACCCCTTTGCTGTAATTCTTCCAATATATCCACTATAAAAAGATAAAATAAAAAAATTTAAACTTTTTTCTTCTTTGTGAGGTCTAAAAAGTATAATAAGAAAATAAAGAAGAAAAAATAAAAAAATTTTAAACTTTTTTATAACTTATTATGTCTAAATTGTGAAGCTTAAAAAAGCTAATAAACATTTTTCTCTCCCCCCAGAAAGAAAATGTCCCCCTCCGATCAAAAGGAGGGGGGAAAATCCCAGAAAAAATAACAAAATTAAAAATAAAGGACAGAATACAAGTACTAAGACATCTCTTCTCCCATAAGAGATGTTTTTTAGTTTTTTGAAAGAAAAGAATTCCAAGTAAAGACTATATATTTCTGGTGTTACATGCTATAATGAAAGAAAAAGGAAAGAGAGGTGTTTTCTTGTGAAATTATTGCCGATTGGAATTACCGATTTTAAAGAGATAATGGAAAGTAACTGTTATTATATAGATAAAACACAATGGATTGAGGAACTTCTTCAAGACGGAGCAAAAGTGAAATTATTCACCAGACCTCGCCGTTTTGGAAAGACCTTAAATATGTCAATGTTACAATATTTTTGGGACATTTCCAACAAGGAGGAAAACAGAAAACTGTTTCAAGGCTTAAAGATAGAACGTTCTCCCTATATGGAAGAACAAGGAAAATATCCTGTGATTTATATGACTTTGAAAGATATGAAATACGGCACTTGGAAAGAAATACTTGAAGAAATGCGGTTTTTAGTTTCAGAGCTTTTTTATTCTTATCAGTTTTTATTAAAAGATTTGAATGAATTTGATATTCCTCTGTTCAAAAATATCATTATGAAGAAAGCAAATATCAGTGAATTAAGCAATTCTTTAAAGCTTTTATCCAGGATATTAAAAAACTACTATCACAAAAAAGTAGTTATTCTCATTGACGAGTATGATACTCCTATTGTATCTGCTTATGAGCATGGATATTATGAAGAAGCAATCTCTTTTTTTCGAATCTTTTACAGTGCCGCTTTAAAAGATAATAGTAATTTACAATTGGGAGTGATGACAGGAATCTTGCGAGTGGCGAAAGAAGGAATTTTTTCCGGCTTGAATAATTTAGTGGTATATAGTATTTTAGATGAAAAATATAGCTCTTCTTTTGGATTGACGGAAACAGAAGTGGAAGAGACATTGGAATATTACCAATTGGAATACAATATGGAAAAAGTGAAAGAATGGTATGACGGATATTTGTTTGGAAATACGGAAATCTATAATCCCTGGTCGATTCTAAACTATATTTCCAATCGAAAATTGGAAGCGTATTGGATTAATACCTCGAGTAACGGAATTATCAATCAGGTATTAGAAACGGCAGGAAGAACAGGAAGTAATATTTTTCAAAAGTTGGAAATGTTATTTCAACAGAAAACGATTGTTCAACGAATCAATAAAGCTTCCGATTTTCATGATTTAGTAAATATGGATGAAGTATGGCAACTTTTTTTGCATAGTGGATACTTAACGGTAAGTGAGAAAAAACAAGATAGTATGTATGAGTTATGCATTCCGAATAAAGAAGTCTATACTTTCTTTCAAGAGAGTTTTATCCAAAAATTTTTAGGAAATTATACGACATTTACTTCCTTTATTCATTTTTTAGAGGAAAGCAAAATAGAGGAGTTGGAAAAATCGTTGGAAGAAATACTACTTTCCTCCGTGAGTTATTTTGATTTTCATGGAGAACAGGAAAAATTTTACCATATGTTTATGATTGGATTGGTGGCAAGTCTACAGGAAAGATATTACATCAAATCAAATCGGGAAAGCGGAGAAGGAAGGTATGACATTTCTTTAGAACCGAAGGATAGGAGAAAAGCAGGCTTATTGCTAGAGTTGAAAGTAGCCAAATCGGAAGAAGAATTGGAAAAGAAAGCGAAAGAAGCCTTGGAACAAATAGAGAGCAAGAAATATACTGCAGAAATGAAAGAGAGAGAAATCTCGAATATTCTGGGATTGGGGATTTCTTTCTATGGGAAAAAGGTGAAAATAGCCCAAAAGAATTTGTAACAAGATATTAAATATTTCGTATTGTATTTCAAAAAATCCAAACTATTTTTTAAGATATAAAGACAGCTTTCTTTTTATAGGCTGTCACGAAAGAAAAAGGAAAGAGAGGTGTTTTCTTTGAATCAGATAAAAGGATTACCAAATGGGATTAGTGATTTTAAGATATTAAGGGAGAAAAATTACTACTATGTCGATAAGAGTACCCTTATAGAAGAACTACAACAAGAAATTGGGAAAACCATTTTATTCACAAGACCAAGAAGATTTGGAAAAACATTGAATATGTCGATGTTACAATATTTTTGGAATATTCAACATGCAGAAGAAAATAGAAAATTGTTTCATGGATTGAAGATTGAAAACAGTCCCCATATAATGGATCAAGGAAAATATCCTGTCATTTATCTTTCTTTCAAAGATATAAAAGAAAGAAGTTGGGAAGAGTGCAAAAAAGAAATAAAGAAATTGTTATCCGATTTGTATGATAAATATCATTTTCTTCGAGAGTCATTAAATCAAAGAGATTTGAAATATTTTGATGATATTTGGTTAGAGAAGGAAGAAAGCAGTTATTCTAATGCCCTCAAAGATTTATCAAAGTACCTTTGCCAATATTATCAAAAGAAAGTTGTTATTTTAATCGATGAATACGATACTTCAATTCTATCCGCTTATGAACATGGATATTATGAGGAAGCGATTTCTTTTTTTCGAACCTTTTACAGTGCCGCTTTGAAAGATAATGAATATTTGCAGATAGGAATTATGACAGGAATTTTACGAGTGGCAAAGGAAGGAATTTTTTCCGGCTTGAATAATCTTTCAGTATACAGTATTCTAGATGAAAAATATTCCTCCTATTTTGGATTAACCGAAAAAGAAGTGCGGGAAGCTTTAGAATATTACGAGTTGGACTATAATATTCAAGAAGTAAAAGAATGGTATGACGGATATTTATTTGGAAATACGGAAATGTATAATCCCTGGTCCATCATCAGCTATATGGCAAATAAAAAAATAGAAGCATATTGGATAGGAACTTCCAGCAATGCTCTTATCAATCAAATGTTGGAAAAAGCAAGGAAAGAAGAAAGTGATATTTTTCAAAAATTAGAAAGCTTATTTCAAGGAAAATCTATTCTACAGCAAATTCAAAAAGGATCTGATTTTCATGATTTAGTCCATGTGGAAGAAGTGTGGCAGTTATTTTTATACAGTGGATATTTAACGATAGAGCGAGAGCAGGAACAAGGGTTTTATCAGCTGAGAATTCCGAATAAAGAAGTGTATAGTTTTTTTCAAGAAAGCTTTATTCAAAAGTTTTTAGGAAATGTTACAAACTTTTCTGCTTTAGTGATAGCTCTAATGCAAAAGCAATGGGCTAGATTTGAAGAAATGTTACAAACGGTTATGATGAATTCTTTCAGTTATTTTGATATTACTATGGAAGATGAAAAAATATATCATGTTTTTATGATAGGTTTATTAAGTGTTCTACAAGGAGAATATTATATTCATTCTAATAAAGAAAGCGGTTTCGGGAGATATGATATCAGTATGGAACCGAAAGATAGTAAGAAATCAGGTTTTATCTTAGAGTTTAAGATAGCCAAATCGGAAGAAGAATTGGAGAAAAAAGCGAAAGAAGCCTTGGAACAAATAGAGAGCAAGAAATATACTACAGAAATGAAAGAGAGAGAAATCTCGAATATTCTGGGATTGGGGATTTCTTTCTATGGGAAAAAGGTGAAAATAGCCCAAAAGAATTTGTAACAAGATATTAAATATTTCGTATTGTATTTCAAAAAATCCAAACTATTTTTTAAGCTATAAAGACAGCTTTCTTTTTATAGGCTGTCACGAAAGAAAGAGGAAAGAGAGGTGTTTTCTTGTGAAATTATTGCCGATTGGAATTGCAGATTTTAAAGAGATAATAGAAAGTAATTGTTATTATATAGATAAAACACAATGGATTGAGGAACTTCTTCAAGACGGAGCAAAAGTGAAATTATTCACCAGACCTCGCCGTTTTGGAAAGACCTTAAATATGTCAATGTTACAATATTTTTGGGACATCTCCAACAAGGAAGAAAACAGAAAACTGTTTCAAGGGTTAAAGATAGAACGTTCTCCTTATATGGAAGAACAAGGAAAATATCCTGTGATTTTTCTTTCCTTAAAAGATATTAAAACCTCCTCATTTTCCACTATGATACATAGTATTCAATATTTGATTTCGGTTTTGTTTGATAAATTCAGTTTTCTTTCGGGAAATTTAAAGAATTTCGAGGCTCTCCAGTTTGAAAAGTTGCTATTGGGGGAAGCAAATATTGTGGAATTACAAAATTCGATCAAACTTCTTTCTAAAATTTTGACACAATATTATAATAGGAAGACTGTTATTTTACTGGATGAATATGACAGTCCTATCGTATCTGCTTACGAGCATGGATATTATGAGGAAGCGATTTCTTTTTTCCGAATCTTTTACAGTGCGGCTTTGAAAGACAATGAATATTTACATAAGGGAATTATGACAGGAATATTACGAGTGGCAAAGGAAGGAATTTTTTCCGGACTGAATAATTTAGCGGTATATAGTATTTTGGATGAGAAATACAGTTCTTCCTTTGGACTGACGGAAACAGAAGTGGGAGAAGTATTGGAGTATTACGAATTGGAATACAATATGGAAAAAGTGAAAGAATGGTATGACGGATACTTGTTTGGAAATACGGAAATCTATAATCCCTGGTCAATTCTGAACTATATCTCGAATCAAACATTGGAAGCGTATTGGATTAATACCTCCAGTAATGTTTTGGTATACGATGTATTGGAAAAAGCGAATATGGACATTTTTGAAGAATTGCAAGCCGTTTTTCAAGGAAAGGAAATTCAAAAGACCTTGGATTACTCCTTTAGTTTCCAAGATATGAAAAATCCGCAGGAAATATGGCAGTTATTGGTGCATAGCGGATATTTAAAGACGGAAAAAAATATGGGAAATCATAGATATTTGTTAAAAATTCCAAATCAGGAAATTCATGATTTTTTTGAAAAAAGTTTCTTGAATCGTTTTTTAGGGGGAGTGGATTATTTTCATGATATGATGTTTGCCTTAAAACAAGGGAATATTAAAGTATTTGAAAAGAAATTACAGGATATTTTACTTAGCAATGTCAGTTATTATGATGTAGGGCAAGAGGAAAAATATTATCATAATCTGGTTCTGGGGATGGTTTTATCTTTATCGAAAGAATATGAAATTCACTCCAATGTAGAGAGCGGCTATGGAAGATATGATATTGCTTTGGAGCCGAGAGAAAAAACAAAAGCGGGTTTTGTGTTCGAATGTAAATTGGCTAAATCGGAAGAAGAATTGGAAAGAAAAGCAGAGGAAGCTTTACAACAGATAGCAGAAAAGAAATATGAAGTTGTATTACAAGAAAGAGGAATTTCCAAGATTATAAGCTTAGGGCTTGCTTTTTACGGAAAAAAAGTAAAAATAATTTCAAAATTTTGAGAAAAAATTGAAAAGGCATCTCTTGGAAATATTATCTTTAGAATAACATTTTTTCTTGAACAAAATATCTCAAAAAAGATAGATTTATCAATTGAAAATGAGAAAAAAAGAAAAAAAGAGGTTTACAAAATTAAAATTATAGTGTATAGTACTAGTAATGGGAATGGTCGTGTTTGCTCCTTTGCTTACACCACCATAGAATATTATTTTATAAGGGGGAAATTTTTATGAAAAAATTAGCACTTGTATTAGGTTCTTTATTAGTCATCGGTTCTGCCGCTTCTGCTAAAGAAGTGATGCCTGCTCCTATGCCTGAACCTGAAGTTAAAATCGTTGAAAAACCTGTCGAAGTTATCGTTTATCGTGACCGTGTCGTTCAAGCGCCTGCTAAATGGAAACCTAATGGGTCTGTTGGTGTTGAATTAAGAACTCAAGGAAAAGTTGAAAACAAAGGTAAAAAAGCTACTGAAGAAAATGCAAGAAAAGGTTGGGCTGGAAAAGAACCTAATGTTAGATTGGAAACAAAAGCTTCTGTAAACTTCACTGAAAATCAAAATTTGGAAGTAAGAACAAGACAAACTCATGTTCTTACTAAAACAGATTCTGATAAGGAAGAATCAAATCATAAAGATACACAAGTAAGAATTCGACATACTTATAACTTTGGAAAATTAGGTTCTTCTAAAGTTGGATTTAAGGTAGCATCTCAATATTTACATGATGATCATGTTGATTCTTTAAGAACAAGAGCAGTGTTTGATTTTGCTGATTATATTTATAGCAATAGCTTATTCAAAACAACTGCATTAGAAATTGGTCCTTCATATAAATATGTATGGGGAGGAAATGATGACAGATATTATAATGCTCTTGGACTTTATGCAAATGCAGAATTCGAATTGCCATATGGATTTGGTTTCCAAGCAGAATTTGAAGATGCCTTTACTTATACTTCTACTGGTAAGGGAGATGGAAAAAGAGATAAAGCTAAACTAGGACATGCAGATTTTGTTTTATCTCATAGCTTAGATTTATATAAAGAAGGAAAACATTCTTTGGCTTTCTTAAATGAATTAGAATATGAAACTTTCTGGGCTTGGGATAAAAAAGATGCTAGTATGGAAGAATGGCCACATGTTGATGGACATGGAAGAGTTAATAGTGAAGGAAAAAATAAAAAATGGGGAGCATATGAACTTACTTATACTCCAAAACTTCAATATAACTACCAAGCTACTGAATTCGTAAAATTGTATGCAGCTATTGGAGGAGAATACGTAAATAGAGAAAATAATAAATCAACTGCACGTTACTGGAGATGGAATCCAACAGCATGGGCTGGTATGAAAGTTACTTTCTAATCTAGCTTAGCATAGATTATCTGAAAAATATACTCAAGGCACTCACTTTGTGGGTGTCTTTTTTATTCTTTAGGAAATTATAAATGGAAAGAAGGAGTAAAATGTTTAAAAAAAATGTAGAGTTGAAGAAGGAAAAAGATGAAAAAAAAGAAAAAATATTTTTTTGCACGCGAAAAAACCTAATGAAATATTAGGTTTTGGAAAGATATGAGATGTGAATTTTTCTTCCATACCAGCGTACCGTGATGTAAAGTTCTTTTTTCCTCATGGGGATATGGCAATTTGGGCATAGGAAAGGATGTATTTGAAAATTTTCTAGCATGGAGTTGACATAAAAGGAAAAAGGATTCTTCTTTTTCTTTTTTTGTAAGAATGCCATATGTATTTTTAAAGTATCTGATTTTCTACGCGCATAAAAACCAAAACGAGAAATCATTTTAAAATGTTTTGGGGGAAGATGAATCAATACTTGTTGAATAAATTTTTCTCGAGACATGGTGATATATGTTTTTTTTTTGTGATTTGCCAAATCATGAAAAAAGAAAGTTACTTCTTTTTCTGTAACATTCACGATTTTGTAATCAGCGATCGGAGCACGCGCAAGATATCTACCTAGATATTTCAAGAGTCCTTCCGCAGAATTGACTTCTTGTCTTCCCACCGAGAAAAAAAGTCGTGCATTTTCTTTGTAGAGTTTATTGGCTACTTGTTTTGCTTTTTCTTTCCAGATGGGATCTTGATAATTTCCGGATTGAATGAGTTGTAAGACGATAAATTTCCATTGATTCGCAATGACATCTACATGAAAATAGTCTAATTTTTTCCATACAAAACGTTTATTAAATCCTCCCAAAGAAATGAGTGCATGCACATGAGGATTCCATTTTAAGTCTCTGCCAAAGGTATGAATTACAGTTATGAGTCCATAGTGTACAATATCAGATTCTGTAAAATAGTTTTTGGAATATTTCCCAATTTTCTTTTTTCTTTTTCGTTTTTTATGAGTATTCTGAAACTGATAATCAAAGATTTGTTTGATTCCTAAAGTAAGTTTGTGTAGTAAAGAACGATCTAAGCAAAAAAAAGGTCTACATTCCTTAGGAATTGTGAAGAGTAGATGTCTATGAGGAACATTTAGAAGTTCATTTGTTATTTTTTGTGCCCAGACTTTAGAATATTTATATCCACAGGTAGGACAAAGTCTAGTTTTACAAGTAATTGGGAATTTATGAGTAAGCCCACATTGAGGACAAGCAAAAGAGACGAAAGCTTTTTGATAATCAGCACAAAGTAAAAAAGCATTGAAAGATTTTATGAGGTGGAGAAAATGCGCAGGAGAAAAAAAAGGTTGGATATTTTGTAAAATATGTGGTAAATTAGAGGTAAGGAATAGGTCTTTTAACATAGGATCGCCTTCTTTCTGTAAATTTAGGTGTGGTAACTTTATTTTACAGAAAAAATCAGCCGATTGGAAGAGATTTTTTAAATCTCCAATCGGCTTTTTTTATTCTTAAGGAAATTATAAAATGAATTTTAAGATTTCTTTTTTGAAAAAAGAAAATGAAAAAATACTTTTAGAATTTTCTAGAAAGAAAAAAATAATTTTTTACGATGAATTGCAATAAATATTGCGACAGCCTTATGTAATTTTAGAAATTTCGTCAAATAGCATTTCAAATGGTGTTTTAAAACCTAGACATTTTCTAGGACGATGATTTAAAAGGAGAAGAACTTTTCGTAAGTCTTCTACTTCTACTTTTGATAAATCGTTTCCTTTTGGGAAAAATTCTCGTAATAAACCGTTGCTGTTTTCATTGCTGCCTCGTTGCTATGCACAATAAGGATCTGCAAAATAGAAAGGGATTCCTAAAGCTTCTTCCAGCAATCTGCTCAGGAGACCAAGTTTGTTGTAACTGTGTCTGAATTGAGTTGGCGATTTCGGGGTTAATCTTTGTTTTTCGCCCTTTGCGCGAGGCTTTTTTCTTTCTGTCTTCTTCCGCAAGAGCAGAACAGTATTTGCTTTCTACACGATTGAGTTCTCTTGCGACTGTGGAATGATGCACTCCAATGATTTTTGCGATATGTTGAGTAGAGAGGTTTTCCTTGTGTAAAACTTCTATAATATTTCTTTGTTTTGTGTTAAGATATGAATAGCTCATATTAGAATCTTCTGTTCATGTATTTGTAGTTATTTACATTTTACACGAAATTTCTAATATGAGTATTTTTTTGTCACACTATATTTTACAACTTATCTTACAAAAAGAAAAATGCTATTGAGAGAAAAAATTTCTTATCAATACCATTTATTAAATTCTATTCAAATCATACTGTATTTTTTAATCAAAACCTTTTTGAGCAGAAATCTTTTTCAAAGGTTTGAGCCCACTTTTACTCTCTTTCCACAAAAAGCAAGTTCTAACTTTGATAAGGTTGGAGATTCCTCTTTCTTTCAATGCAACCTCATATTGCTTCTCTTCTATCTGTTGTAAATCTTCCTCGGCCTTTCGTTCCAATTCTTCTTCTGATTTTGCCACCTTACATTCCAATACAAAACCTCCCTTTGTCCTCTCTCGACAAACTCTTATATTTTCCTGTTTATTGTATAAATTTGATATAATTATTTTTGTTTTTTTACATAATCTACACAAAAACTACTTTTTAAATCCTTAAAGGAAAGAAAAATCACAGGATATTTTCCTTGTTCTTCCATATAGGGAGAACGTTCTATCTTTAAGCCTTGAAACAGTTTTCTGTTTTCCTCCTTGTGGGAGATGTCCCAAAAATATTGTAACATTGACATATTTAAGGTTTTTCCAAAGAAAACACCTCTCTTTCCTTTTTCTTTCATTATAGCATGTATAGAAGAAAAGACACCCACAAAGTGAGTGCCTTGATTATTGTTTTTAAACCTATGCTAAGCCGGGATTAGAAGTTGACTTTCATACCAGCCCAAGCAGTTGGTTGCCATCTCCATCTTGTAGCATAATCTTCATCTTTTACTTTCCAGTTTCTATACTCTGCTCCGGCAGCCGCATACAATTTTACGAATTCCGTAGCTTGGTAGCTAGCTTCAAGAGTCGGTAATGCGTATAGAGAATACGATCTTTTTGCTCCAACATCTTCTGTTTTTTTATCATAGCTTCTATATTGATGGAAAGAATATGGATCATATCCACCTTCAAACTTGAAGTCTAAAGCAAATTTGTCTTGTGTATATAAGTTAACACTATTCGATAAAATTAATGTTACATCCATATCCAAAGCTCTTTTCTTTTCTCTTAGGTTTTCTCCATCTTTATCACTAATCATTTGCTTAGTTCCATAGAAAGTATAAGTAGGTTCCAATTTAAATTCTAATTCAAATCCATATGGGAATTCAAAGTTTGATTCCAAATACAATCCTAATACTTCAGAGCCTTTTCTATCATTTCCTCTATGATTTGTCCATTTATGAGCATATAAAGGTCTTACTGTAAAGTTTGTTGTTTTTACAAATTCATTATTAAATAAATAGTCCGCAAAATTAAATCCAACAGATGCTTCTAATTTTTTAGCTCCATCTCCGGATTTTTGATCCCATTCCAATCGAGAAGTTGCATTTACTTTTGTGTCAGCAATTTTTCCAAAATTGTAGAAATGTCGCAATCTAACAGAATCTTTATCTGCTTTAGCTTTTGGATATTCCGGATTTTTTCCATGAACCCAAGTATGGAAATTTCTTGTTCTGACTTCTAATTTTTGATTTTCAGTAAAATTGATTTTTGCTTCTGTTTGTAATCTTCCATAATTATTTTCTTCTCTTGCCCAATCAAGCTCGTCTTCTCCTAGACCTTCTTTTTCTAATTGCCCATCAACTTTATTTTCAGTTTTTCCGTACCATCTGTATTGAACATCAATAGATCCATTAGGTTTCCATTTAGCAGGCGCTTGAACGACACGGTCACGATAAACGATAACTTCGACAGGTTTTTCAACGATTTTAACTTCAGGTTCAGGCATAGGAGCAGGCATCACTTCTTTAGCAGAAGCGGCAGAACCGATGACTAATAAAGAACCTAATACAAGTGCTAATTTTTTCATAAAAATTTCCCCCTTATAAAATAATATTCTATGGTGGTGTAAGCAAAGGAGCAAACACGACCATTCCCATTACTAGTACTATACAGGATAAGTTTAATTCGAGTCTAAAAGCCAAAGGGAGCTGCTTATAAGCAGCTCCCTTTCACGAAAATATCTCATTTATAAGATTAAAAATATCAATTAATATTATTTTTTGTATATATGAGAAAAGTATTTAAGTTGTAAAATAAAGTGTCACAGTGTTGTAAAAGAAAAAGAACCATAAAATAGTTTTCTATGGTATGATTTGTTTACGACAACCAATCAAAGGAGAAAACTACTATGGTTCAAAAACAATATATCACAAAAAGACAAACATTTAACTTTATGGGAAAGAGGGCAAATAGAAGCCTATTGGAATATGGGACTTTTCAAAACTGAAATTGCTCTACGGATAGGAGTCAGTCGAAGAATCATTCAACGAGAAATACAAAGAGAATGAGTTTCGGGTTTATTGACTTCCAAGTTAGATACTTATGATAACTATGTTGCGCAAACAACCCAAAGAAAATACGAAGAAAAACAAAATAGCAAAGAAAGCCGGGTTTTTAGTGAATATTTGTTTAAAAACGCTTTACAATTACATACATCAAAATCTTTTTGTAGAAATTACAGAAGAGGAAATGGTGTATAAGAAAAAAAGGGGGACGAAGTATAGAAGAAAGAGCAGAAAGTATCAATGCGCGCAAAGAACTTGGTCATATTGAAATGGATACCGTCGCCAGAAAGCAAGGAAGCTCCTCTTGTCTTCTTGTATTAACAGATCGGAAATCAAGATTAGAAATCATACGAAAGCTAGAAGCAAAGAGTTTCGCTCATGTGGGAAAAGCCGTTCGTGATATCATAACAGAATATCCGGGATGGATAAAAACCATTACCAACGATAATGGAAGCGAATTCATGAATACGCCTGCGATAGAAAGATTAGGAATTCCCTATTTTTATGCGCATAGTTATTGTTCTTGGGAACGAGGAAGCAACGAGAGTAACAATAAGCTAATTCGAAGATATCTTCCCAAAGGAATGGATATCGGAGAAGTAAGCGAAGAAAGAATAAAAGAAATAGAAGAGTGGATGAATACATATCCTAGAAAATTATGGAATGGGAAAAGTTCAAAAGAAATACATGTAGAGGAATTTACAAAATATTTATGTTAGTGTGACATTTACTATTGTAATTTACAAAGCTTCAGTATTTCAATAAATAATTCTAGGAAAAATTTTCTTTTTATGATATGATAAAAAATATACTTTCACATCATATTAGGGGGAAATTATGAACAAAAAACTGCATTATTTCGTAGCATTTTTTTTATTATCTACTTTTAGTTATTCTTTTTCTTTTGAAGCTCCAAAAACATATGAGATTCAAGTTCTTTCTTCGGCAGGAAAAATGGATGGATTCGTCCAAATTCCTAAGGGAGGACAATATGGAACGACTTCAAAAGAAAGACCTACTTTTGAAGAATTAGGAGTAAATTATGTGTATTATCCTGAAATTACATTTACTACGAAATGGGATAAATTTTCTATGAGTTTACATGGAAAATATGAAACTTTCAAGGGAAAAGCTCATGTAAAAGAAGATTTAATAAGCCATAATGTCTTCATTCCTAAAGATTCTTCCTTAAGGACAAAACATAAATATGCTTATTATGGATGGAATCTCCATTACGATGTTATTACCACTGAAAAGTGGAAACTAACCCCGGCTTTTGGAATAAATGTATTTGATTTTAGCTATGAATTTTCCGCTGTTAATAAAGAGGGAGATGCTATTGCCAATAAAGATACTCGGAAGTTTCATGCAGGAATTCCTACTATAGGATTCAAAACAAATTATCAATTGATGGAAAAAACAAAGATAATTTTTTCTTTCATGTCTAATATTCCAATGAAAAGTGTAAAGCAATATCTGGATATGTCTCTATTAGTTTCTTATAATTTATATCAAAACAACGAACGGGAATTAAATTTGATAGGAGGAATTGGATATGAAAAATGGAAGTTCCGAGATTCTCAAAAGGAAATGCAAAATTATATGAAACATTCCATAGCTCCAATATATAAAGTGGGATTGGAATACAAATTTTAGGTCAGTATACTAGCGAAGAACAAAAGATATTTTTTAATAAAACGTTTGGTTGTGTTCGTCTTGTCTATCATCTTATGTTACATGATAGAATGAAAGCGTATGAAGAAACGTAGGAATGATATTATCAAAAGCCACGATATTATCTGTATGGAAGACTTCAACACAAAAGGATTGCTTCATAATCATCAACTCGCAAAATCTATCGCTGATGTATCTTGGGCTAGATTTGTAAACAAACTAGAGTATAAAGCAAAATGGTATGGGAAAGAGCTCATAAAAGTAGATAGACAGTATCCATCAAGTCAACTATGCTCTGTATGTGGTCATAGAGATGGCAAGAAAACCCTTGCTATAAGAGAGTGGACTTGTTCCATTTGTCATACACATCACGACAGAGATATCAATGCAAGTAAAAATATATTGGCGGAAGGTCTAAGAATGAGGGAGACAGCTTAAAACTAAAAAGAACCGTAGGAACTACGGGGCTAGCTTGGTAAATATAGTTGGCTAACAAAAGCAACTACTTCCCAAGAAAAAGCTCCCACTTCAAAAATGACAAAGTAATGTTAAGTGGGAGAGGTTCACATCTTAATATAGGGTCTTCTATGGTGAAACATATTATCATAGGAGGCTGTTTTTTTATCTTTTAAAAGAAAGATACCAATAAAATAGAAGATTTATGAATGGCATATTTTTTGTTTCCCAAAAATTTGAGATAGATAAGTACATATGGTAGAATAAAAATGGTGATAAAATGTATGACTAATATAATAGTATGGAGGGAATTATGTCAAAAATTTTAGTTATGGGTGGAAACCAATTTTTGGGAAAGGCTCTTTGTGAAAGCTTACTTGCTCTAGGACATACTGTTTTTGCTTTAAATCGAGGAAATCGAAAAAATGTAAGGGATGTATTTCATATTTCCGTTGATAGAAATGAAGAAAATCAATTAAAAAAAGCTCTATCCGGTCTTGAAGTGGACTATATTGTAGATATTTCGGGATATGAGCCATTACAGGTCAGTATATTGTTGGAGAGTATGAAAGGAAACTATAAACAGTATATTTATATTAGCAGTGCCTCCATTTATCAGGAAATCCAAAATATTCCTGCAGAGGAGGATAAGATTGGAGAAAATTCCATTTGGGGAGACTATGCTAAAAACAAATTTTTATCGGAACAAGAAATTCTGAAAAAGATTGGGAATGCAAAGTACACAATTTTCAGACCTTTTTACATTTATGGAATTGGGAATAATTTAGACAGAGAAGCTTATATTTTTAAGAGAATAGAACATAATCTTCCGGTCTATCTTCCTAATGATGGAAAAGAAAAAATTCAGTTCGCTTATGTAGAGGATTTGGTTCATGCCATTATATATTCCTTTGGAAAGGAAGAATACTACAATGAGATTTTTAATGTAAGTGGAGAAGAGATTGTCAGTATAAAGGAATATGTTGAATTATGTGCGAAAGCGATGAAGAAGGCAGTGGAAATACGATATTTTTTTCTGGAAGATACCAAATGGAAGGCAAGAGATTGGTTTCCTTTCCGAAATGTTAACTTGTTTGGAAATATAGAAAAATTATTGTCTACAGGATTCCGAAATCAATATTCTTTGCTGTCAGGACTTCAGAAAACCTATCAATTTTTGAAGAAAAATAAAATGTTGGTTTTCCCGGAGTTACATGAAATAGAAAAGACAAAATAATTTCATATGTCAAGATAAAATACTTGACAAATTTTAAAAGCTTTGATATGATGTGTTGGTGATAAAAATGGACTTACAGGAATTTTTAGAAATAGGAAGTCTTTTGGAGCTTTATAAAAATCTATTGAGCGAGAAGCAAAAAGAATATTTAATAGAACATTTTGAAAAAGATTACTCCTTGAGTGAGATTGCAAATACTCATAATGTGAGCCGACAAGCAGTTTCTGATAATATCAAGCGAGGAATCAAGCTGCTCAATGAGTACGAGAAAAAATTGAAAATGTTCGAGCAAAAAAGAAAATTACGAGAAAGATTAGAGAGTTTGGAAAAAGATTTTCGTCTGGAAGTATTAGAAAATATTATGGATGAACTGTTGTAATGAGGTGACTATGTTAGATAATTTAGGATCTAGGTTTCAAGAAATTTTCAAGAAAGTTAGAGGGCATGGAAAATTAAGTGAAAGTAATATCAAAGACGCTTTAAAAGAAGTAAAAATGTCACTTTTAGAAGCAGATGTGAACTATAAAGTAGTCAAAGATTTTATAGAGTCTATTCGAGAGAAAGCGATTGGAACGGAAGTATTAAAAGGAATCAACCCGGGACAGCAATTCATTAAGTTGGTAAATGATGAATTGGTAGAATTGCTTGGAGGAACCAATGCGAGGCTTACAAAAGCTTCTAAAAATCCGACTGTTTTAATGCTTTCCGGATTACAAGGAGCAGGGAAAACAACTTTTGCAGGGAAATTGGCGAAGTTTTTAAAAAAACAAAACGAAAGGGTACTCTTGGTAGCTGCCGATGTGTATCGTCCTGCAGCCATTAAGCAGTTACAAGTTTTGGGAGAGCAGGTAGAGGTTTCAGTCTATGCGGAAGAAGGACATCAAGACGTACTTGGAATTTGTGAGAGAGCTTTGGAAAAAGCAAAAGAAGAACATGATACTTACATGATTATTGATACAGCGGGAAGATTGCATATTGATGAAACTCTGATGGAAGAATTGAAGAATATAAAACGATTGACAAGACCTCAAGAAATTTTATTGGTTGTAGATTCTATGATAGGGCAAGATGCAGTCAATTTAGCAAAGTCTTTCAATGAAAATTTGAGTATTGATGGGGTTGTTTTGACAAAATTGGATGGAGATACTCGTGGAGGGGCAGCTCTATCCATAAAATCGGTGGTAGGAAAACCGATTAAATTCATTGGAGTGGGAGAAAAGTTGGACGATATTGAACTATTTCATCCCGATCGTTTGGTTTCCAGAATTTTAGGAATGGGAGATGTCGTTTCTTTAGTCGAAAAAGCACAAAGTGCAATTGAGGAAGAAGAGGCAAAATCTTTGGAGGAAAAAATTCGTACTCAAAAATTTGATTTGAACGATTTTTTAAAACAATTACAAAATATTAAAAAATTAGGCTCTTTGGGAAGTATTTTAAAGTTAATTCCGGGAATGGGACAGATTGGAGACTTAGCTCCTGCAGAAAAAGAAATGAAAAAAGTGGAAGCCATTATTCAATCTATGACAAAACAGGAGAGAAAGAAACCGGAAATATTGAAGGCAAGTCGAAAACAAAGAATTGCAAAGGGAAGTGGAACCGATGTGGCGGATATCAATCGTCTGTTGAAACAATTTGATCAAATGAAGACGATGATGAAAATGTTTGCGGGGGGTAAAATGCCGAACTTTCCAAACTTAAACGGAATGATGTCAGGAAAAGGTGGAAGATTTCCATTTTAAAAGAAGATATAAAAATCAAGATAAAAAGGAGAAAGAAATATGTTAAAGTTAAGATTAACTCGATTAGGGGACAAAAAAAGACCTTCTTACAGATTGGTGGTCATGGAAAATTTATCCAAGAGAGATGGAAAAGCAATTGCTTATTTAGGAAACTATTTTCCATTGGAAGATTCTAAAGTAGTGTTAAAAGAAGAAGAAATTTTAAAATTCTTATCTAATGGGGCCCAACCTACAAGAACTGTAAAATCTATTCTGGTAAAAGCCGGAATTTGGTCAAAATTTGAAGAAACAAAAAAGAAATAAGAAGAGAAATACAAAATAAAAATGCAGCCATAGAAATGAATTCTGTGGCTGTTTTTCATAAGGGGGAAGAAATGAAATCTTATATTACAGGAAAAGTCTTGATGATAAGGCCGGTGCACTTTGCTTATAACGAAGAAACGGCTGTCAATAACTACTATCAAAAGAAAGACTTGAAATCTCCAAAAGAGATTCAAGAAGAAGCTTTGAAAGAATTTGATACTATGGTGGAAGTATTACGAAAAAATAAAGTGGAGGTAAAAGTTTTGGAAGATCGTTTACAACCATATACTCCGGATAGTATTTTTCCAAATAATTGGTTTTCCAGTCATGAGAACGGGACTGTCGTTTTGTACCCCATGTTTGCAGAAAATCGTAGATTAGAGCGAAGAGAAGAGATTTATGAGCTTTTAGATGAAAATCAAGTGAATATTTTAGATTACAGCAAATTGGAAGAAGAAGGAATTTATTTGGAAGGAACCGGTTCTCTGGTACTGGACAGAAAAAACAGAAAAGTTTATTGTTCTTTATCACAAAGAGCGGACAAAAGACTTTTGGATATTTTTTGTCAGGATTTGGCATATGAAAAGATAGCTTTTCATTCCTATCAAACAGTTCAGGGGAAACGAAAAGAAATTTATCATACCAATGTTATGATGAGTGTAGGAGAAAAATTTGCTCTTTTATGTGCGGAGGCGATTGACAAGAGAGAAGAAAGAGAAAGGGTGATTGCCAGCTTGGAAGAAGACGGCAAGGAAATTATTTTCATTACAGAGGAACAGGTGGAGCATTTTTTAGGAAATGCTTTAGAAATAAGAAATGCAGAGGGAGTTCATCTGTGTGTCATGTCCCTAAGTGCTTATCAAATTTTGACAGAAGAACAAAAACAAATTTTGGAAAAATATGTTGTTATTGTGCCTGTTCGGGTGTCTACCATTGAAAAATATGGAGGAGGCTCTGCGAGGTGTATGTTGGCGGAGTTGTACTAAAAATGAAAAAACTGTCTTGGAGAAAAGGCAGTTTTTTGGTTATCAGAAAGAAAGCTTCTTTCAAGAAGTTTGAGCTTGAAAGAAGCTTTCTGTAAATTATCTGACTAAGTTTTATTTTACAAATTGAACTCTTGTTTGAATCTCTTCTTTCTCTTTTGGAGCTGGTTCTTCCAAAATTCCTCCAAAAGGCATTTGAGCTACAAGAACATAAGAAGCCGGTAAATGTAATAACTTTTTGACTACTTCATCAATGACAGGATTGTAATGTTGCAAAGAAGCTCCTATTCCTAATTCTCGAAGTCCACTCCAGATAGTCAATTGCAGCATAGCAGAAGATTGAGAAGCCCAAAGGGGAAAATTGTCTGCATATAGAGGAAATTTTTCTTGCAATCCTTTTACCACTTCCTGTTCGTAGAAATAAAGGACAGTTCCATATCCTTTCTGAAAGCTGTCAATTTTTTCTTTTGCCACCTTTCCTTCAAAAGCATTGTAGATACTGTTCCATAATGTATCCTGCATTTTTCCTGTGACTGTGACAACTCTGGAGCTTTTCATATTGAAAGCATCCGGAACTAATTCTGTGGCTTGTTCTATCAGAGCGAAAATCTCTGTTTCTGTTACAGGAATTTTTTTTTCGATATTATAATAAGAACGTCTACTTTGTAATGATTCAATAATTTTCATAAAATCCTCCTCCTATGATGAAAACATAGTAAATCTAAGTTTTCATTTTATGTTTTTATTTCCTATAATTTTATACTATCACTAAGAGGCTGGAAAAGCAAATCTTTTGAGAAAAAAATAGGACCTTTGGAGAAATAGGTCCTAAATGAGTTCATTTAATATAAATTTCTAACGAATTCTTGAATTTTTCGTTTGTCTTCTTCATTTGGATGTAAGGCAGCCACTTTAATTCTTTCCAATCTTTCTTCCGTTTTTCTAAAAATCAAATTGAGAGGAAACTTATCCATAGAAGCTAATAAAGAATCTGACATTTTTCCTTGTACCATACAAGTCCCCAAGTAATGATTTTCCTCTTCTGCTATTTTTCGAGAACGTTCCGTGACTTTTTTGGCATGATCGGAATCGGGATAAGCCCCTAAAGTTCCAATAAAAATAATTTCTTTTCCCTTTACTTTTTTTAAAAATTTTCGAGATTTGGAATCCAAACTTCCTTTATCAACCCAAAAACCATGTACAATTTTGGTATAAGGGGAAAGATCAATGTTCATTGCTTCGTCCACAGAAAGCAATTTCTTTTCTTCAGAAATTGCTTCAAATGCCCAAGTAGTAGCTTTTTTTGTGTTTCCTGTTAAGCTTGAATATACAACAAGAGTTTTCATAATGGCTCCTTTCTATCTTTTATATCTGAACCTCTCACAACTGAAGTCGCGAGGTTCTTAAGTACTATTTAGTTTCTTTTGAATCTCTAACATTCAAACACTAGCTAATTTCCTTAAGACTTTCATGGACAAGCTCTCCGTTAAGAACATTAGCGTCCTATTGGCTCGGTTCAAAACCATTTATTTTTTATTTTAAAATCCCATACATTTTAATCTTTTTATATCACTTTTTTTTATTCTTTCCATTTCCTCATTATGTAATCTTACAAAATTTTTAAATTCCTTTTTAACTTTCTCTATATCTACTTCTTCCAAATTTTCTTTTACATTTTTTATTAAAAATGCTGAATACAAATCTCTTTGTATTTTATTTCCTACTATTTCTACCCATCTTTTTGATAGACTTTTCTTTTCATATTCTTCTGTTTCATGATTTAGTTGACTTGCTTTTACTTTAAAAGTATTAATTTTGATTATATTTTTTCCTATATATCTTAATTTTCTATCTATGATTTCAATCAATAATGCTGGTGCTCTATTAGATAAGGATTTCCCAAATCTTTTTTTCTTTTTGAATTTTCCGGTTTTTTCAGATATTTCATTTTTTTTACTTCTTTTCTGTAAACCTTTAAAACTCATATTTTCAACCTTTACTATTGTTCCAATTTCTAGTATACTATTCGCTAAAATAGTATGAGATTGTTTCCTTTTCTCTGCGATTTTTCTTTGCATATCAGAAAGTTTTAATTGTGTTTTTAAATATGATTTACTTTTTTTCCATTTTTCTTTATTATTACTTTTTATAGTACCATCAGTATTATATTTATTAGGATTATTTGCTCTTCTCTGCCTATCTAATTTTCTTTGTAGTCTTGTTTTTTCTTTTTCATTTATTCCAATATTTTCTGCTAATATTTGTAATTTAACTTCCTTATCGCTAACGATTGCTATTGTTGAAGTTCCTATATCTAGACCAACTTCAGCATGATTCCTTACCTCATGTTTTTTAGGTGGAACACCTTCAAAAGTAATTTGTACATAATATTTATTTTTTCCTCTAATCACTTTTTTTAATAACTTACAAAAAAGTAAATTATCTAAAAAACATTTTTGCGCATAGCTATCATTTTTTCTTATTATTAAAGGAATTTTAAAACCTAACCAAGATATACAATTCTCTTCTTTAAAAAGCCTAAGTCCTGTTTTATTTCCTTTTTCTCTCACAGAGTAGAAATCTCCATATCTTTTAAAATATACTTTTTTAGCCTTTCCATATTTTAATTTTTCAAAAGCTAGATATGCTCTTTCTGCTATTTCTTGTCCCATTTGAGAACCTATATTCTTTTTAAATTTTTGTGTCATAGGTTTTATGTATTGATTCAAATCAAATTTTGAAATACCGTATTTGTTATCGAATTCTTTATATTTCTTACTTTGTTCTTTTGGATCAAGATGTTTCATATGTTTATATTCAACATCATTTTGCATCTTTCTATATCTTTTAAGGATTTCATTAAGACTAGCATTATATAGTAATCTAGCAATATTTAATCTTTTATCTAAAATATCCTCTTGCCATTTTTCTGTTTTTAACGGCAAAGTTAACACATAATTAGCCATAGTTTCCTCCTTATTTTATTTTTTGAGTTTGAATATATTTTTTTATTTGTTCTTCTGTATTTTCTGATACTGTTGCAACAAAATAACTTGGGTTCCACAAATGTCCACCCCATAATCTTTTTTTTAGTTCAGGATATTTTACAAATAATTTTCTTGCTGAGCTTCCTTTTAGTATTTTTATTATTCTAGGAATGAAATGTTGTGGACTACATTCTATCAATAGATGAATATGATCTTTCTCTGTCTCCATTTCAACTATTTTTATTTCTAATTCTTCTGATATGTTTCTTAATATTTCTTTCAAATCCTTTTCAATATCAGCGACTAAAATTTCATGTCTATACTTTACACACCATACCATATGATATTGAATTGAATAGACATATCCTCTTCCAAAATTAATATTTGCCATGATCTATCACCCATTATATTATACCATATGATTTATTTTTTTCAAAGAAAATGCCATTTATCTCACGACTAAAGTCGCGAGTGTTCTGGCATAATTCATAAAAATTTAGAGTAAGGTAGAGTAGAAAAATACAGATAAAGAAAATTATAGAAAGAATATATAAATTATATAAAGAATTTAAAAAATTTTGAGGTATACTTAAATTGTAAGTTGTTTCCACTATGGTAATACTCATTCGGTGATTTTAAAAAATTATAATTTTAAATTCTATTGTAGATAGACTCAAATATAGATAAATTCAAAATTTATATTAAAATATTATAACATAAAAAATAGAATTAAAATAGAAAATAAATTTTTATAAATAAACACCATTATAATTTTTAAAAAATATAAAATATTGTTTGACAAATTATAAAAAAATTGTATATATGTAAATATAACAAGAAAAAGGGGTGAAAGTATGCGGTTTATTTTAAAATTTTCTTTACATTCAACATTTCTTCCAATAGAAATAAGAAGAGCGGTAGTCAGTTTCATAAAAAAATCTTTAACAGAAGCTCATGATGCGAAGTATTATGAAAAATTTTTTAAGGATACTCAATTGAAAGATTACTGTTTTTCTACTATTTATTCTTTGGAAAAATTTCATCCGGACTGTATTGAGTTGAAAAAACCGGAGATGTCTGTAGTACTGTCTTGTACAGAAAAAGAAAATATTGGATTTCTTTTGATGAATGTCTTTTTACTACAAAGATATAAAAAATTCCCACTTCCCAATCAGAATTTCATGATTTTGCAGGAAATACGTCCTGTGAAGGAAAAAGAAATTCAAGGGGAGACTGCTCTGTTCCGTTCTACTTTAGGAGGCGGAATTACTGTGAGGGAACATTTACAAGAAGAAAATAAAGATATTTATTATTCTGTCGGAGACGAAAATTTTCTGGAAAAATTGGATTGGATTATGAAAAAACGTTTTGAAAGACTAGGCTATCCAAAAGATATGATAAAATTTTCCAGTAAACTTATTTCCGGAAAGAAAGTGATTGTAAAACATTTTGGTTTGAAATTTCCTGTGACAAATGGAATTTTTGAAATTCAAGCTCCTAAAGTATTGCTGAAAGAAGTATATCGGACAGGCTTAGGTTCCAGACTTTCTCAAGGCTTGGGTTTGCTTGAATACTTGGGTCCGGGGGGTGACATAAATGAAGCATAGTATTGATCCGAAAGTTTACAGTGGTTTTGATACTGCCATTTCTGCTTCTGATTGGAGATACTCTGCGGCTATTGTGGGTTTGCAGTATTATCTGGAGAAAATGAAAAAAACATATAAAATAGAAAAAAACATTGAAATTGATAAGATTTTGGATGATTTTTTTCTATATCATTCACAAGATATTACTGAAAAAGAATATCTACAATTTGTGGAGAGGTTTTATGGAGAAGAATTAGCTCATAAAGCTTTGGAAAATAAATTGAACAGTAAATCTACTTTTCATGAAGAAGAAGTAAAATGGATAAAAGAAAAGATGGCAGCCAATACTACTCTGAAAAAAATTTTTTCAAAAGTGAAGTTTATAGGAGAAAATAAACAAGAAATTTTAAATCTTATCGAAGAAAATAGAGATTTCATGATAAAGGAAACTTTTCGAAATAAAAAAAATCTGTATGACAATTATTGTCAATCCGGTGTCTTATTAACAGAAGCCTCAAAAGATAGTGTATGCCGAGTGAAAGGTTATTATATTGATACTGGGAAAAAGGGAAAATCAATGGCGTATAATTTTAAAACAGATACGATTGTATATGAAGATGACCTTATTTTTGACTTCATTCCTTTTGCATTCAATGGAAGTTCTTTTGAAACTGTTTTTTTAAATGATAATGTAGATTTAGAACTTTTAATAAAAATGAACTATAATGTACAAGTATTGTGGAAGAGAAAAGAAGAGGAAAGAATAGAGATTCCACGAAATTTAATGGAATTATTACAAAGTAAAACGCATCAGTTGAAATATGGAATGGAAATTATTTATAAAGATCGGGAAAAAACACATTTTGACAGTTGGTATTTGCGAAATGAAAGCATAGAAATTTTTCAAAAAGTTAATATTTCGAAAATTCAGTTGAATCTGAAAGAGGGTGAAATTTACAGAAACATTTTAAAGGAAACATTTAAAAATATTATGAATTTAAGCAGAGTAGATGATACAATTCATTTTTTACTGAAGGAAAAAGAAAAAAAGATAAATACTATAGGTATCAATCTTGCAATAGAAGAATTGTTAGAAATCAATAATAGAATCAAGAATGGAGGGGAAAAAATGACTGGAAATATAAAAGCAGCCAAAGCTTGTGCCAGAGAAGTTGTGAAAGAATTTAAAAAGAAAAACATTGAAAAAAAATTGGATTCTTATCGTCAAAAACTAATTAGTTCCTTAGTATTCAGAGATTATAAAGGAACTTTGGATATTTTAATGCAGTTGTCCAATTATTCTGGAGTATCTTTTGGGTTTGTTTTTGATTTTATTGAAAATCCATCTCAAAATGATGATCTTGTAAGAGCTTTTGTATTTAAATTAAATTCAACGGAATATGAACCAAATGGAAAAGAAAAAAAGACAGAGGATAAATAAAAAGATAAGGGGGAAATAAATATGAAAAAAAATTCATTAACTTTGACAGTGATTGCCAATATGACATCCAATTATTCAGAAGGATTGGGAAATATTTCAAGTGTACAAAAAGTTTATAAAAATAGAGCAGTATATTCCATTCGAAGCCGAGAGAGTTTGAAAAATGCTCTTATGGTACAAAGCGGTATGTACGAAGATTTACGGACGGTGGTCAGTGGTGCAACTCAAAAAAATGTGACGCCAGAATTGAATGCTTCCAACTGTAGAGCATTAGAAGGAGGATATATGTGTACCGTTGCAGACACATATGTGAGAAATAGTTCTTTTTATTTGACGGATGCTATTTCTACGGAAAGTTTTGTCAATGAAACAAGGTTTCATAACAATTTATATTTAGCAACGAATTATGCCAAAGCAAATGGATTGAATGTACAAGTAAATGCAGGAACTGTAGGACTTATGCCTTATCAATATGAATATGAAAAATCTCCAAAAGTATATAGTATCACAATTGATTTAGAAAAAATTGGAAAGGATGAGAATTTCAAGCAAGAAGCAGGGGCTGTAGAGAAATATGAGAGAGTCAAATGTATTTTAGAAGCAGTCCAAAATTTGAGCTTGGTGGTAAAAGGAAATTTGGATAATGCAGAACCTATGTTTATCATTGGTGGTTTATCAGAACGAAAAACTCACTATTTTGAAAATGTTGTGAAAACAGAACAAGGAGCTTTGATATTAGGAGAAGATTTAATCACAAAGAAGAAAAAAGGATTCCGATGTGCATTATTACGAGGAGATAATTTTACGAATGAAGAGGAAATTTTAAAAACATTACAACCCATTTCTATGGAAGAGTTTTTTGATTCTTTAATAAGAGAAGTGAAAGAATATTACCAAGTGTAAGGAGGCAAAAGAGATGAAAGCCTTGAGAATTGTTTTACGACAAACAAGTGCCAATTATAGAAAAGCAGGTTGTTTGGAAAATAAGATGACTTATCCACTGCCCATTCCTTCTACTATCATAGGGGCACTTCATAATGCTTGTGGATATACAGAATATCATCCTATGGATGTGAGTATTCAAGGCAAATTTTCTGGATTATCAAAACGAGCTTATACAGATTATTGCTTTTTAAATTCTGTTATGGATGATCGAGGTATTTTGGTAAAAATGGCAAATGCAGATTGTCTATCGAATTCTTTTGTTCGTGTTGCTTCTTCCAAAAAACCACAAGGAAACAGTTTCAAAAAGAGAATTTCTATTCAAGTTCATGATGAAAAACTTTTTCAAGAATATTGTCGGTTAAAAGATATAAGTATGGAAATTAAAGAGCAAAAAGATACTGTCTATAAGGAAAAAGTAGCAGAATTCAAACAGAAGAAAACAGAATTAGGAGGCAAGAAAAAGAAATTAGAAAAAAATTCAGAAGAATATAAACGAATATTGGAAGAAGAAAAAAAGATAAAAACAGAAGAAAAAAAATATTTGGATGATTTTAAAGAATATGAAGAAAAAAATTACTCTATTCCTATCAAGGCATATCGTTCTTTGGTAACTTCTTTAAAATTTTATGAAATATTGCATGACATTTTTCTGATTATTCATATTCGTGCAGAAGAAAAAATATTACATGATATTCATGAAAATATTTATGAACTTCGATCTTTAGGAAGAAGTGAGGATTTTGTGGAAGTGGAAGATTGTAATTTTATAGAATTACAAGACTTTCAAGAAGATATTTATTCAAAAGAAACCTTAAATACTTCTATGTATTTGAATCGAAGAGATGTAGAAGAAGGAAAAATATTTAATTTGGAAGTGGACTTAGATCATGCTTCCGGGGGAACAAAATACTATTTGGATAAGGAATATAGTATTCAAGAGAATAAAAGAATTTTCACCAAAATTCCAGTATTGTATAGTAGTCACTTTGGAGCACAAGAAAGCAGTGAGAATGTAAAATTGGATTTTTGGGGAAAAGATGAAGAAGGAAATAAAATTCCCGTAATCGTAAATTTTTTATAAGGAGAGGATGATGGAATATTATGCAAAACCGAATAAGACAATAGAGGAACACAATCAAGATTTACAGTGTGCAAGAGAGTTGCTGTGGAAATTAGGATATATCAAATCTCAGGAAGAAAATAAAATTGTTCATGAAGCAATTGAGCATCATGATTTGGGAAAGAAAAATGAATATTTTCAATTAAGAGTTTTAAGTCAGAAAAAGAAAAAATTTAATCCTGAGATGGAAGTAGAACACAATGTTTTGTCTATTTACATGATCAATCCTAAGAATTATTCGAAAGAAGAATATGAATCTATTTTATATGCTGTGCTATTCCATCATCATTATTCTGATGTAGTTGTGACAATAGATGAGCGGAAAAAAGATATTGCGAGGTTATTGGAAGGATTTTCTTCTTATCGCTTGCCTATGGGGTTCAAAATTGCAAATTTACATACTTTAAAAAATCAAAAATTATTGGGATTTTTAATGAAGTGTGACTATGCGGCAAGCGGAAATTATCAAATAGAGTATCCCAATGATTTTTTGGAAGAGAAATTGGAACGGTGGAGAACTTCTCACTCTGGATTTTCTTGGAATCCTTTGCAGGAGTTTTGTTATGAATACAGGATGGAAAATATTATAGCCATTGCGGATACCGGAATGGGAAAGACAGAGGCTGCATTACGATGGATTGGGAATGATAAAGCTTTTTTTACTTTACCAATTCGGACTGCTATCAATGCGATTTACGATAGAGTGTCTCGGGATATTTTACACTATGAAAATTTGGAAGAACGATTGTCTTTGTTACATTCTAGTGCCTTAGAGTACTACGCAAAGAATTTGAAGGATCATGAATTGGATATTTTTGACTATCATCATCGAGGGAAACACCTTTCCTTGCCTTTGACCATATGTACTGCAGATCAAATTTTTAATTTTGTGTTAAAGTATAAAGGCTATGAGATGAAGTTAGCAACCTTATCGTATTCCAAAATTGTTTTGGACGAAATTCAGATGTATGATCCCAATTTATTGGCAGCAATTATTTTAGGAATGAAGACTATTTTAGAGTTAGGAGGAAAGATTGGAATTGTAACGGCAACGTTTCCTCCAATTGTGGAATATTTGATGAAAAAAGAAATTCCTGATTTTTCTTTTCAAAAAGAAGTTTTCACTTCGGAAGATAAAATACGACATCATGTGCTTACTTACGAAAAGAGAATGGGAGTGGACGAGATTACGGAATTATTCTTGAAAAATAGAGCATTGGGGAAGAGTAATAAAATTTTAGTGGTCTGTAATACGATTAAGGATGCCCAGAAACTTTATGAGCATTTATTAGAGAAGGAAGAATTGAAAGAGGCTCTTTTTATGTTACACTCAAGATTTATCAAAGAAGATCGTGCCAAGAAAGAAAAAGAAATTTTATCTTTTGGAAAAACAGATTACATAGGGGAAGGCATTTGGATTTCTACACAGTTGGTTGAAGCATCCTTAGATATTGATTTTGACTACCTATTTACTGAATTACAGGATCTAAGTTCCTTATTTCAAAGATTTGGAAGATGCAATCGAAAAGGAACAAAAAGTGTTGAAGAAGCGAATTGCTTTGTTTATTTAGAAACAGAAGAGGGGTATTTAAAAGAAAAAGATAGCAGTTATGGCTTTATTGATAAAGTTCTTCATACTTTGTCAAAAGAAGCTCTTATAGGGTATCATGGTCAGATTTCAGAAAAGAGAAAAATGAAATTAGTGGAAGAATATCTAAGTTATGAAAAATTAGAAAATAGTTCTTTTTTGGATGAATTTGAAAAGGCGATAAAAGAGTATAGGAATGTTTTAAATGTTAATAAAAACGAAGTTAGTGATCTTACAAGATTACGAGATATTCAAAATACTACCATCATCCCCTTTCCTGTATTTCAAGAGTATGAAGAAGAAATTCGAGAGCTAGAAGAGAAACTTCAAAAGGATGAAATTCCGAAAGAAGAAAAAATTCATTTGCGAGAAGAAATGTTAAAGTACACTGTTGATGTTCCTACTTACATGTTACGAGATTATGAGAAAGCGTTGAAATCGGGGAATGTGGATTTTATGCCTGTGAGTCCTGTAAAAATTTCACAATATGATAAAATTGTAATTTTGGAATCTCTATATGATGAAATGCGAGGATTTCAAGCTAAGAAATTTATAGAAAAAAATATTACTTTTGAATTTATGTAAAATATAAGGAAGGATAGGCTATGAAAAAAGAAATTACCGGAATTATGGTCTATTATTATGTCGTTTGTCAGAGAAAGTTATGGTATTTTCTTCATGAAATTCAGTTAGAAGCAGATAACTCCAATGTTATTTTAGGGAGACTTTTAGAGGAAAATACTTATACTAGAGATGAAAAGAAAATTGCAATTGATGGTGTTATTAATATTGATTTTTTTAGAGCAAAAAAGATATTACATGAGATTAAAAAAAGTAAGGTAATGGAAGAAGCATCGATTTTACAGGTTCAATATTATCTGTACTATTTAGAGAAAAAAGGATTGACAGGAATGAAAGGAATTTTGGATTATCCCTTGTTGAAACAAAAAGTGGAAGTGGAATTAACAGAGATAGATAGGAAAAATCTTGAGAAGATTTTGTCCGAGATAGAGAAGATTATGAAATCCAGTATTCCTCCTGATTTGGAAAAGAAATCAATTTGTAAGAAGTGTGCTTATTTTGATTTATGTTTTGTATAAGGGAGAGAGGATGAAACGCAGTTATTTTTTGTATTCCAATGGGACTCTGAAACGGAAAGACAATACCATCACTTTTATCAATGAAAAAGAAGAGAAAAAAGATATTCCCATTGAAATGATAGATGATTTTTACATTATGTCGGAGATGAATTTTAATACAAAATTTATCAATTATATTTCTCAATTTGGGATTCCTATTCATTTTTTCAATTATTATACTTTTTATACTGGAAGTTTTTATCCAAGAGAAACAATGGTTTCAGGGCAGCTATTAGTAAAACAGGTAGAACATTATTTAAATGAAGAGAAAAGAATTGAGATTGCAAGAGAATTTATTGAAGGAGCCTCTTTTAATATCTATCGAAATTTAAGATATTATAACGGAAGAGGAAAAGATGTTTCAACATACATGCATCAAATTGAGGAATTGCGAAAGCAGCTTCCAAATGTAACCAAAGTGGATGAATTGATGGGATATGAGGGAAATATCAGAAAAATTTATTATGAAGCATGGAATATTATTATCAATCAAGATATTCAATTTGAGAAGAGAGTGAAAAATCCTCCCGATAATATGATTAATTCTTTGATTTCTTTTGTAAATACACTATTTTACACAAAAGTTTTGGGAGAAATTTATAAAACTCAATTAAATTCTACAATTAGTTATTTACATCAGCCAAGCACAAAGAGATTTTCTCTTTCCTTAGATATTTCAGAGATTTTTAAGCCTTTAATTGTAGATCGCTTAATATTTTCCTTATTGAATAAGAAGCAAATTACAGAGAAAAGCTTTGTCAAAGATTTTGAGTATTTAAGACTGAAAGAAGATGCTTCCAAACTAATTGTTCAAGAATTAGAAGAACGATTGAAGCAAGTGATTCAGCATAAAGATTTGAACCGGAAAGTTTCCTATCAATATTTGATTCGTTTGGAATGTTATAAATTGATTAAGCATTTATTGGGTGAAAAGAAGTACTTGTCTTTCCAAATGTGGTGGTGATAAAATATGTATGTAGTAGTTGTATATGATATCTCTTTAGATGAGAAAGGGACTTATCATTGGAAAAAAATTTTTCAAATTTGCAAACGATATTTGCATCATATTCAAAACTCTGTGTTTGAAGGAGAACTATCGGAAGTGGATATTGAGAGATTAAAATATGAAGTATCTAATTATATTAGAGATAATCTAGATTCTTTTATTATTTTTAAATCTCGGAATGAGAGATGGATGGAAAAAGAAATGTTAGGAATACAAGAAGACAAAACAGATAATTTTCTGTAGATATTTTCATTGTCGACCTCTCATAAGGTAAAAATCTCAGGACATTGACAAAAGAATAAAAGAACTTGATTTTCCAAGAAAAAAAGTAAAGATAGAAAAATAAAAAAGGGTTTTCTTTTAATTTTTTTTATAAAATAACTTTATCGACAATTATAGTCAAAAAAAGTTATAGATAGCAATGTATTTTAAAGTCTCGTATTAGAGTATTACTAAAGTAGAATGTAAATGAAAAACAACACTATGCAATGCTATTTTATCAGAAAATTAGAGTATTACTAAAGTAGAATGTAAATGCAATTCTTTCAACACCTTACAATACAAAAGTTAAATTAGAGTATTACTAAAGTAGAATGTAAATCTTGTCCCGGAGTTCCTGCTTGGTTTAAAAATTCCATATTAGAGTATTACTAAAGTAGAATGTAAATATTAGAAAAAGGAGATGTTGAGAATGAAACAAAGAGAATTAGAGTATTACTAAAGTAGAATGTAAATAGCAATGCTTATTTGATGATACATAGAGTAAGCTGCGATTAGAGTATTACTAAAGTAGAATGTAAATTAAAATGTAATTGGTAAATTTTCAAAATCATATTTTATTAGAGTATTACTAAAGTAGAATGTAAATTTTTTCTTTACAATAATTTCATCTGTAAAACGATTTCATTAGAGTATTACTAAAGTAGAATGTAAATCTAGTTCGTTGATAACATACTTTCTGTCCTCTCCTATTAGAGTATTACTAAAGTAGAATGTAAATTCCTTACAGGTATGAATGAGTACTACATTTTAAACTTATTAGAGTATTACTAAAGTAGAATGTAAATTAAAAACAGCAATATTTTCTGTTTGGGAAGTTTTGATTAGAGTATTACTAAAGTAGAATGTAAATAGTCTTTTAATGTCTTCATTTCCCCCGCTCATGATTATTAGAGTATTACTAAAGTAGAATGTAAATGAAGAAAAATTATTGTAGATGATTTCAGAAGAAAAAATTAGAGTATTACTAAAGTAGAATGTAAATTTTTCTTGGATATGAAAAGTCAATTCTTAATACTCATTAGAGTATTACTAAAGTAGAATGTAAATAATAACAAAATAAGTATAAGTTCAATATCAACGTCAATTAGAGTATTACTAAAGTAGAATGTAAATTGAGAAGAAATATCTCTTATTTCAGGATTTAATTTTTATTAGAGTATTACTAAAGTAGAATGTAAATTTTCTTTAAATTGATATGCTGTATGTTCCCTAGTTTATTAGAGTATTACTAAAGTAGAATGTAAATAGTTAAATTCAAGATATTTTTTATAGTGCCTTTAGATTAGAGTATTACTAAAGTAGAATGTAAATATTCTTTCCTTCGAATAAGCTATAGCATTATCATCTATTAGAGTATTACTAAAGTAGAATGTAAATATCAATAATGGATTTCGTAGAACTCGAAATAACAAGATTAGAGTATTACTAAAGTAGAATGTAAATTGCAGCAATACATGACAGGATTTTCAATCATAGATAATTAGAGTATTACTAAAGTAGAATGTAAATAATAACGAAGACGATTTATTTCTTGAGGGACTTCTAAATTAGAGTATTACTAAAGTAGAATGTAAATATGCTTGATCGAAATCTACTATGTCCTCTTCTCTTATTAGAGTATTACTAAAGTAGAATGTAAATATTATATGATGCATTAGAATCAAGAATAAGTAGACTAATTAGAGTATTACTAAAGTAGAATGTAAATGCTTTTATAATGGGGTTAGAAGATGAATACAACAACATTAGAGTATTACTAAAGTAGAATGTAAATGTAAAAGATATTTTAAAATTAGTTTTGAAAAAATTATTAGAGTATTACTAAAGTAGAATGTAAATAATGTAAAGTTCTACATTTTCTTCAAGCAAATCCATATTAGAGTATTACTAAAGTAGAATGTAAATGCGGAATTAGTTGGAATCGCAAAAGGCATAGGAAGATATTAGAGTATTACTAAAGTAGAATGTAAATTCTTCTTTAATGTCTGGCGGAAGCGGAGCTTTATCATTAGAGTATTACTAAAGTAGAATGTAAATAAAAAATACCCTATTTTTTATATTGGTATTAAAGTGATTAGAGTATTACTAAAGTAGAATGTAAATTCTGTTGTTTGGGATGCCCACTATCAACAAACTAGATTAGAGTATTACTAAAGTAGAATGTAAATGATGCACTTTTAAGGTTAAGAGGAGCAATCAATCCATTAGAGTATTACTAAAGTAGAATGTAAATCAGGAAGTTTTAAATTCAATATTCAGTCAAGAAAAATATTAGAGTATTACTAAAGTAGAATGTAAATAGCAGGATTTAGGTGTAGTTGGAGATGATGTTACGCATTAGAGTATTACTAAAGTAGAATGTAAATAGCTTTACTCTTACCGCACAAGATAGACACGGAGTAAATTAGAGTATTACTAAGTAGAATGTAAATAAGTTCTAAAGTTTGAAATACCGACCTTTAATTTTTTATTAGAGTATTACTAAAGTAGAATGTAAATTTTAGAAATGTTCCCGCACCTGCGTAAATTAAATATAATTAGAGTATTACTAAAGTAGAATGTAAATGCCGAGAACGACGGGAGAGGTTAGAAAGGCTTACCGTATTAGAGTATTACTAAAGTAGAATGTAAATAGAATAACAGATAAGATTAAAACTACAAAAATAAAAATTAGAGTATTACTAAAGTAGAATGTAAATACTCTATTTGTACCAAAATCTATATTGTACCCAATAAATTAGAGTATTACTAAAGTAGAATGTAAATCAGGAATTTGGGGGGCTGTAGCAGGTCTAGGATTAAGATTAGAGTATTACTAAAGTAGAATGTAAATATGTGAATGTCAGATAAACATAAAATAGCTTTATTTGATTAGAGTATTACTAAAGTAGAATGTAAATGCAACTTCTTGTGTACTTTTTAGCAAAGGGTTACCTATTAGAGTATTACTAAAGTAGAATGTAAATAACTTGGGGATGTGCGAGGAGAGGGAGAAGTATCAATTAGAGTATTACTAAAGTAGAATGTAAATATTAACAGTAAACAAAGTTTAGCAAGTATGACACCATTAGAGTATTACTAAAGTAGAATGTAAATGTTACTAAAATTGGAAATACATATACGATAAAAAAATTAGAGTATTACTAAAGTAGAATGTAAATATACTTCCATAAATTTTAATGTTTTCTATGAGGTAGTATTAGAGTATTACTAAAGTAGAATGTAAATACCGGTTATGGCTGCAAGCCAAAGACAAGCTTCTTTCATTAGAGTATTACTAAAGTAGAATGTAAATGTTACAGTCCAATATTTTATGGAAGTTTCTAATTTTATTAGAGTATTACTAAAGTAGAATGTAAATTTTTCAATGGCTGCATTATTTTTCACATAGTCCCATATTAGAGTATTACTAAAGTAGAATGTAAATGAGCGAAGACAAAACTTAGGCTATCAATTAAATGCATTAGAGTATTACTAAAGTAGAATGTAAATTAAGTATATAGAAGAACACTGTTTAATACATAGTGTATTAGAAGTATTACTAAAGTAGAATGTAAATTAACTTATGCTGCCATTCCTATTTTTAGAGCGATATCATTAGAGTATTACTAAAGTAGAATGTAAATATTTCTGCTAGATTTTCAACTATGCTAATTCCTTCTATTAGAGTATTACTAAAGTAGAATGTAAATGAGAATAGATAAATATCAAAGTTACTACAGAAAAAATTAGAGTATTACTAAAGTAGAATGTAAATCGAATGTAGATACAAGGGAGAATACGACAGACACCCATTAGAGTATTACTAAAGTAGAATGTAAATCAAGAAGAAATAAGAACAGAATTACTTCCTGTTCATTAGAGTATTACTAAAGTAGAATGTAAATGGCTTAATAGAAGAATATGATATTATAATACTGTCAGAATTAGAGTATTACTAAAGTAGAATGTAAATAGTGGGAGAACGCGGAACGGGAAAAACCAGTGTTGCTAATTAGAGTATTACTAAAGTAGAATGTAAATATATATACACCATTTGCATAGATTTTCATCTGCATAATTAGAGTATTACTAAAGTAGAATGTAAATAGTATCGTTCAATGGATTTTGGGAGTTTGCGGAACAAATTAGAGTATTACTAGAGTAGAATGTAAATTCGTACAAACCCTTAACTGCATTTGTAACCTCTAAAATTAGAGTATTACTAGAGTAGAATGTAAATAAAGGTCGGTATATAGTAGGGTATCAAGATGGAGAAATATTAGAGTATTACTAGAGTAGAGTGCAAATGTTAAAAATTCTTAGATGAAGAAATCAGGAAAAATGAATGATTTATTGAGATAAATGTAATATAATCTCTTAAAAAATAAATTCATGTATAAAATTTCAAAAAAGTATATTTTTATGAATTATCGTGATATAATTGAAATAAAAATTGGAGAAGAGAAAGGAGGTTTTTGTGAATACGAAAGAAGATTTTAATAAAAGCAGAGCAGCTCAAGAATTGTGGTTAAGTAAAAAAAATTGGAAAGAAAAAATAGAACATATAAAAATTCCTAGTTATTTAAAAGATGACTTAGAAGAATATTTCAAATATATAAAAGAAGGGAATAATATTATGTATTCAGCAGTAATCGATAATGTGATTGCAAGTATAAATGTTGCAGAACAAGAAAAGGATTTGACTTCTGAAGAAGCTAAATATATTAGAAAAATATTATAGGAGTATATTATGATTCAATTTAATGAATGCGAGAAAAACTTATTTCGAGGATATGATGGAGCAAATGGAGAAAAAATTTCTATTTATTACAATGAAAAAGTGTATATGTTAAAATTTCCTTCTTTAAATCCTAATACAAATGAAGAAACAACATCAAGCATACATGAGCATATTGCTTGTGTAATAGCCAAAGAATTAGGTTTAAATAGCCAAAATACTATATTAGGAAAATACAATGATAAAGTTGTTGTTGCCTGTGAGGATTTCGAAGTAGATGGGTTTAAATTATTAAATTTTACTTCTGTAAAAAATAGTCTAATTGATAGCAAAAGATTGGGAAGAGGATTGGAATTAGATTCCATATTATATACTATTGAAAATCAGGAATATGTTGATAAAAAAGAATTAAAAACCTTTTTTGGGGATATGTTTATTTTAGACAGTTTAACCGCAAACGGAGATAGACATAATGGAAATTGGGGAATTTTAACAAATGAAAAAGAAAGAATATGTAAAATAGCTCCCATATATGACTGTGGTTCCTCTTTTCATACACATTTTAACGAAAAAGAAATGGAAAATATTATGTATAGGAATCCAAATACTTTAAATAATTTGGTTATGGGAAATCCTCGTTCCGCTATTCAAGTAAAAAATAAAGGAATAAACTATTATAATTTTTTAACACAAACAGATAATGCAGACTGTTTAAGTTCTTTAAAAAAAATAACCGCTAGAATAGACTTGGAAAAAATAAATAAAATGATAATGAAAATTCCATATATCAGTGATACTCATAAAAAATTTATTTCTACTATTTTAAAAGAAAGGAAAGGAAAAATTTTAGAGAAAGCCTTAGAGCTTAATGAAAACATAGAAAAAAGTAAGAAAAATTCTTGAGGGAAAAAATAGAAAAGAGTCGAGAGTATTTTTTGTAATTTCGCTATTATGTATTTTTTTGACAGAAAGCTCAAAAAAATATTAGAAGAAGACCAAATACTATATAAAGAAAAATTTTTATAAACTTTATTAGAGCGTGTCTACGCAATCCTTTACAAAGTGTAAAAACTGTGAGATAATCATATAAAACAGAGGAGGTTTGATACAATGGAACAACTACAAAATAGGCATGATTTAACCGATGCACAGTGGAATAGAATTGAACCGATTATCAAACAGCACTTAAATAAACGTGGCGGTTCAAATGCCATGACAACAGGGTGTTTGTCAACGCCTGCCTATGGATCGTAAGAACCGGTTCCCCTTGGAGAGATCTCCCCCCTCAATACGGCAAGTTCAATGCGGTCCATCGTAGATATAAACGATGGTGCGACAACCACATTTGGGAATATATCCTTGCAGAACTCATAACGGAACCCGACTATGAATGGCTGATGATCGATGCCTCCCATTGTAAAGTTCCCCCTCATGCTTGCGGAGCAAAGGGAGGAAACGAAGCGATAGGAAGGACAAAAGGGGGCTCAATACCAAGATTCACCTTGCAGTGGATGCGCATGGTATGCCACTGCGAACTCTTGTCACAGAGGGTACAAGAACAGATTGCAAAATGGCAATCGAGTTGATCGAAGGAATGCCTGTGGAACACCTGAGGGCGGATCGAGCTTATGACACAAATGCCCTTGTGGAGTACCTACATCAACAGGAGGCTCAAGCGGTCATTCCTCCGAAGAGAAATCGAACGACCAAACGGGAGTACGATAAGGCTCTTTATGAGTATCGCCATCTTGTTGAGAACACCTTTTTGAAGCTAAAGCAATTCCGAGGGATCGCTACCCGTTATGCAAAGAGCGTTTCCTGCTTTGTTGGAGCAATTCATTTGGCATCAATCGTTTTATGGTTAAGATGCCTTGTTTAATTTGTGTAGACACACTCTAATAGAGCACCAGCATTATTGATTGAAATCATAGATAGAAAATTAAGATATATAGGAAAAAATATAATCAAAATTAATACTTTTAAAGTAAAGGCAAGCCAATTAAATCATGAAACAGAAGAATATGAAAAGAAAAGTCTATCAAAAAGATGGGTAGAAATAGTAGGAAATAAAATACAAAGAGATTTGTATTCAGCATTTTTAATAAAAAATGTAAAAGAAAATTTAGAAGAAGTAGATATAGAAAAAGCACAAAAAGAATTTAAAAATTTTGTAAGATTACATAATGAGGAAATGGAAAGAATAAAAAAAAGTGATATAAAAAGATTAAAATGTATGGGATTTTAAAATAAAAAATAAATGGTTTTGAACCGAGCCAATAGGACGCTAATGTTCTTAACGGAGAGCTTGTCCATGAAAGTCTTAAGGAAATTAGCTAGTGTTTGAATGTTAGAGATTCAAAAGAAACTAAATAGTACTTAAGAACCTCGCGACTTCAGTCGTGAGAGGTTCAGTTTGGGATTAGGATTTCTTCCTAAGAGGTGGACCAGTAATTAGTTTGTATAAAAAAACCTCCTAGTCTATGTTTTCAGTGTAACATATTTCTAGAAGGTTTTAAGATTATACAAATGTATTTATAATCTTTAGAAGTTTCATCCTATTTTTTATTTTGTAGCGATGACTTCTATTTCTACTTTTACATCTTTAGGAAGTCTAGCAACTTCGACACAAGCTCTTGCCGGTTTAGCTTCTCCAAGATATTCATTATATACTTCGTTGATTTTTGCAAAGTCGTTCATATCTTTAATAAATACAGATGCTTTCACAACATCACGAAAGCTGTATCCTGCTTCTTCCAAGATGGCACCAATATTTTCTAAAGATTGTCTTGTTTGGGCTTGTACATCGTCAGAAACCAAAGTCATTGTTGCGGGAACAAATGGAATTTGCCCGGATACATAAAGAACTCCATTTGCTTCAATCGCTTGAGAATATGGTCCTAATGCCGCAGGGGCTTTTTCTGTGTGAATCACTTTTTTCATTCTTATATCACTCCTTTGTATTAAATAATGGTTTATTTCTTTTCTTAATGCTTTTGACTTACTTGGATGTCCGTAGGCTGAAATAGCAATTTGATATTCTTCGTTTTCACAGATACTTCCAAAGCGGCAGGTCATATCTGTTTTCGAAGTAATATTATTGACTAAAATGTTTTTAGTTTTACAATCTTCTACAATCTTATGATTGAGAGAAGAATTTTCGGTTGCTGCAATCACCAAGAAATAATCTTGAAGATCTTTTTCTTCATATCTTTTTTGATATATTTTAATGTCGGGGAAGATTTCAAAGGATTTGTCAATCTTCTCACTCACTATCTCTATTATAGCACCGTATTTTTTTAATGTACAGGCTTTTCTAAAAGAAATTTTCCCGGCTCCTACCAGTAGTACCTTTTTGTCCTTCAGATCGATAAAAAGAGGAAAAAAAGAATTATTCATTTTGCATGACCTCACGGATTTTTTGAAAGGCGAGCTCTATGACTTTAAGAGTTTTTTGTAAATCTTCTTCCTTATGTTGATAAGAGAGAAAATGTGCCTCAAATTGAGATGGAGGAGCCAGAATTCCATGTTCTAATAAGGTATTAAAATAAATGGTAAAAAATTCCAAATTGGAGGTCAAAGCATCTTCCAAATTTGTAATGTTCTCTTTTGGGGAAAAGAAAATTGTAAAAAGAGAAGGCATGCTCTGAATCACTGCCGGAATCTGATATTTTTGTATCAATTGTCGAATCTGTGTTACCAAAAAGTTTGTTTTTTCAGCAATACTTCTGTAAATTTCAGCCTTGTGTTGTATTAAATACGAGAGAGTTTCATAACCGGCTCTCACGGAAATAGGATTTCCGGATAAGGTTCCTGCATGATAGACTTGTCCGAGAGGGGCAATGAGCTTCATAATTTCCGCTTTTCCACCAAAGGCTCCGACAGGATAACCACCACCAATAATTTTTCCTAAAGTGCAAAGGTCGGGAGTGATTCCAAAATATTCTTGAGCTCCTCCCAAAGCCACTCGAAAGCCGGAAATCACTTCGTCAAAGATGAGAAGTGTTCCATATTTTATAGTTTCTTCTCGAAGAGATTGTAAAAATTCTTTTTGGCTTTCAATCACTCCCATATTGGCAGGAATAGGTTCTACAATAATACAGGCAATCTTTTGGCTTTGCAGCATAGAGATGACTTGTTCTATGTCTCCAAAAGGAAGAGTGACGGTGTCCTCGAAAACAGAATGAGGAATTCCGTTGCTATCTTGAAAGCCCTGTGTCAAAAGTCCAGAACCTGATTTTACCAGAAGAGCATCGGAGTGTCCGTGATAGCAACCTTCAAATTTAATAATTTTATTTCTTTTTGTATAGGCTCTGGCAAGACGTACTGCAGACATAGTGGCTTCCGTTCCAGATGTTGTCAATCTTACTGTTTCTATGCACGGGACTGTTTTTACCAATAACTTTGCAAGTTCCACTTCTCCCTTGGTAGGAAGACCGAAGGAACTTCCTGATAAAATAGCTTCTTGCACTCCTTGTAAAACAAATTCAGGATTATGTCCCAAAATCATGGGTCCCCAAGAGCAAATATAGTCCAAATATCGATTCTCATCTTCATCCCAAAGATAAGCTCCCTTCGCTTTTTTTGCAAAAATAGGGGCATCTCGATGAACCGATTGAAATGCTCTTACAGGACTGTTCACTCCTCCGGGAATATATTGACAGGCTTCTTGAAAGTATTTTTTTGAATTTTCTTGTTTCATCGTGATTTCTCCTTTAACCATTGAGCTATTTCTAAAGCATAATAAGTGATGATAAGATCCGCTCCTGCCCGTTTCAGTGCTATCATACTTTCAAATACGATTTTTTCTTCCTCAATCCAACCTTGCAACGCAGCTGCTTTTATCATGGAGTACTCTCCGCTGACCTGATAGCTGACAAGGGGGAGAGAAATGTGTTCTTTGATGGCATGTAGAATATCCAAATAGGCTATACCGGGTTTTACCATAATGAAATCCGCTCCTTCTTCCACATCGGATAAAACCTCCTGATAAAATTCCTTGTCACTTTGAAAATCCATTTGATACGATTTTCGATCTCCAAAGCTCGGAGCGGAATCTGCGGCATCTCGAAAGGGACCGTAGAATGAGGAAGCATATTTCACGGAATACGCCATAATAGGAGTGTAAGGGAAGCCGTTTTCCTCTAGGGCAGTTCGAATTGCCTGTACTCTTCCGTCCATCATATCGGAGGGAGCAACCATATCCGCTCCTGCTTGCACATGAGAAAGAGCAATTTTTGAGAGAAATTGTAAGGTCGTATCATTGTCGACTTCCTGTTCCTGTAAAATTCCGCAATGTCCATGAGAAGTATATTCACACATACAGACATCCGTAATTAATAAAAATTGATTCTCATAATGTTTTTTGATAAATCTTAAAGTCTTTTGGACAATTCCGTGACTGTGATAGGCTTCACTTGCCACTTCATCTTTATGTTTTGGAATTCCAAAAAGCAGAAGAGCCTTGATTCCCAGTTCACAACACCGGTCTAACAATTCCGGTAATCTATCAAGAGAATATCGATATTGTCCCGGCATGGAAGAAATTTCCTCTTTGATATTGCTCCCTTCTTTCACAAAAATGGGATAGATCAAGTCATCCAAAGAAAGATGAACATTTTGTAACATCTTTCGTACTATCGTGTTTTTTCGTAAACGCCTAGTTCTTTTAAACATTATTTTTCCTTTCAACCTATATTTTATTTGATTTTGCTTCCAAATACTGAATAAAAAATTCCCGAGTTTTTTCTAAATCTGTTACATACATAGCAATATGTTTAATTCTCATAAAAGCTTCTCCTAAATTGATCTATGGTTTTTTATTTTTTTATGAGCCATAGAGTTGTAGATAAAATTTGGCAGACTTTTGTTATTTTTGTAAATCCGATTTCCTGCAATAGATTTTCAATCATTGTCGGAGAAAGGACTTTCATCACAGTCTCCTGCTGTGAAAATGTTTTTTCCACCTGCTCCGGATTCGCCCCTCTGGACAGAGCAAATTCTTTCCAATATTCCAGTTGAACATTAGAAAAGATGCTTAAAAGGAATGTTCCATGAGGAAGAAGAGAGTGGTAGACCTTTTTCAAAAAAAATACCGGGTCTTCCACAAATTGTAAAACCAGAAGGCAGATACATAAATCATATTGTGTTGTAGTTTCGTATTCTTCAAAGGTTTGACAATAGTAGTGAATATGTTCAAAATTTCTTACATTCTGACAGCTTTCTTTTACAAGTTCCAGCATTTTCTCGCTTGCTTCTACAAGAGAGAGACTGGAAAAAGAATAGCGACTTTGGAGAAATTTTATTTCTTCACTTTGTCCGGCAATAGACAGAATAGTATTGATATTAGAATTTGGGAACTCTTTTTTTAAGATAGCGTTAAAAATAATTTCCAACATAAGATCGTATCCGGGAATTTTTTTACGAATATCCTCCAGGTAATCGATATTGGTAAATTCTTTCATGAAATCCTCTCTTTCTTTATTTGAAATCTTCAAAAATAGTATCTATCAGAGCCTTTGCAGTATAGGTCTTTGCCTCATATGCTACAGTCATTCCCAATTTTTGCAAACTTGCCGTAGTCACGGGACCAATGGAAGCGATTTTTTTATTGAGGATAGGTTCTAAATCTCCTTCCATATTTTCATAAAAAGCTTCTACAGCGGAAGAACTTAAAAAAGTAATAATATCAATATGTTCTAATTGTTTCTTCATCTCTTCTTTTGTAAGCTTTCTTTTTTTGGTATGATATAACACTGCTTTTTCATAATTCCTTTGGTAAAGACTGCTGTATTTTTCGGGTTCACAGGGAGAAATATCAGAGCTTATGATTAAGATATTTTCCTTTTCTTTTGTAAATTTGACGGCTTCTTCCGCCAATCGATCCATCAGATACTCTTCCGGCATAAAATCAGGTAGGACTTTATAGTGTTCCAAAGCTTCTTTGGTTTTTACACCGACAATGCCAATTTTTATTTTGGAAAGGCTTCGTATATCCTTGATATGGCGAAAGAAAGCATTGACTCCATTCGGAGAATTGAATAAAATAGAGGAATATTTTGATAGAGGAGCTGTATTCAGTTCCTGTTCTTCGATTGTAATCAAAGGAAGCTCTACGGGAATGCCTCCCTTGTCCCAAATATAGTCTGACATCTCGGAAGCCTGTTTTTTATCACGTGTCACCAGAATTTTCTTCGCTTTCTTTGTGTCGAACCATTGTAATCTTCGATGAAGAGCAACGACTTCTCCGATAATAATGATGGCGGGAGCTTTCACTTCTCTTTCTTTTGAAAGCTTTACTATATTTTCAAGAATTCCGATATGAACTTTTTGATGTTCTGTGGCTCCTTTTTCAATGATGGCAACAGGAGTATCCGGAGCTTTTCCATATCGTAATAAGTCTTGCACGATTCGTTCGAGATTTTTCACTCCCATTAAAAAAATCAAGCTTCCTTCCAATTTTGCAATATTTTCAAAATCATGCCATCTTCCATCTTCCATGGTATGTCCTGTAAAAACATGGAAAGATCTTGCAATATCACGATGTGTTACCGGAATTCCTGCATACGTTGGTACAGCAATAGAGGAAGTAATTCCCGGAACGACTTCAAAAGGAATTCCTTGTTCCGCTAATGCCAAGATTTCTTCTCCTCCTCGACCAAAAACAAAAGAATCTCCTCCTTTGACTCTGGCTACTTTTTTTCCCTCCAGACATTTTTGAATTAAGTTTCGGTTGATTTCTTCTTGAATTCTTCCTCCCTCCGTATTTTCTTTTCCGAGATAAATTTTTTCCGCTTCCTTTTTTACCAATCCTAAAATTTTGGGATTGATAAGTCTATCATAGATAATACAGTCTGCCGTTTCTATGATTCGTTTTGCCTTGAGTGTCAGTAATTCAAAATCTCCCGGACCGGCTCCCAGGATATATGCCTTTCCTTTCTCCATAATTTTTTATAATCCTCCCTTTTTTCTTCATCGATAGAAGATACCTGCCAGACGCTCATCTTTGTCGAAACTGATAGTATAAATCAATGTATTTTTTGAATATTTTACCCGTTGTGCTACAACAATAAAATCTTGTTTGTTTTCTTGAACTTTGGTAACCTCATAGTCTAAAAAGGTTTCAAAACTTCCATTTGTTTCGAGTTGAGTATATATTTCCCGACATTTTTCATCGGTCAAGGCTTCTTTTAACTCCTCCGTACTGCTGTGTCTTATCTCTGTCCAATTTTTTTCATGAAGTGAGATAATAGTGTGCCGTGCCATTTCTTTATAGTGCTCTTTTTGAATTTCAGATAAGGTAGAAGCATTTTTGTTTGAACCGCAAGCAATCCATAAGACAGTTAAAAAAAGTAATAAAAACAACCATTTGACAGAACGTAGTTTTTTCATAAGTTTTCCTCCCTTTTGTGATATTTTATAAGCAAAGTCCCAATCCAAAGTACGATGGTAAAGAATAGAAATTCTACTTCCCAAATACTTCTTCGGAAGTATCCTGCGACAGGAATGATTGAATCTACGAAAGTATGAAGTAACATTGCCAATATAAGAATTCTATATTTTTTATTTTTCAAAAATCCCAGCCAAAGAAGAATCGATAATTCTATGTGAAGGAATGTAGCAAGGATTCTCTCCAAAATTCCCCAAATATTGATACTGAAGAGAGCAGTATGGAAACCTGTAACATAAAAAAGATAAAGAATTTCCATGAGAGAATGTCCTAAACCGAAAATGGCAGCTTCTACAATGTTACGACTATTTTTTAGCAGAAATTTTCGGAATAAAAATCGGAATCCTTCTTCGAAGATACCGGCACTGGCAGCTATGAAAATGCCTGCTAAAAGAGGATTTTTCATTTCAAAAATAGTAAATTTTGAATTTTTGTAGATTATCGTTGTCAGCAGAGGAAGTCGAATCTTTATTTGAGAAACCCAAAAACACAGACTACCTAAGAGCAGGATAAAAAAGTATTTTGTATATTTCATGTTTCCTCCTGTTGCACAAAGACAAGGATGGGAAATTGATAAAAAATTTTATATCAAATGCTTCTCCAAACAATAATAATAAATTCCGTCTTCCGCTACTTCTCCACAAATTTCATCCGCAATTTCTTTTAATTGTTCCGAAGCATTTTTCATCGCAATTCCCCTTCCCACTGCTTTTAACATTTCAATATCGTTATTGCCGTCTCCAAAAGCCATAGCCTCGGCTCTATCTATCTGATAATAGTCTAAAACTTTTTGAATTCCCAGTCCTTTTCCTCCGATTTTAGGAATAATATCCACCGCTCTATTCCACCATGCTGCGATTTTCGCTTGCTGAACTCCTCGCATCAAAGAAGAATATTCTTCTTTCCTACATCCTAACAGGACTTGAAATATCTCTTCCCGTTTTGAAATTTCCTCGAAGTCATCCGCAATTTCTATCTGAGCACCGCCGAAGCTGTAGTATTCTATCAAATCTTCATCTTTCCCATTTGATGCCAAACGATTTTTGGTTGCTAAGGAGAGAGGTCTGCCAATGCGAGAGGCGTTTTTTATAATAGTTTGAATGTCTTCATTGGGAATGGAATTACTAAAAATGGTTTTCTCATTGTTAAAACAATAGGAACCGTTATAACTTAGGAATACATCGAATTTCACTCCCTCAAATGTTGGAAGAATCATCGGAGAACGTCCCGTTGCCATGGCGATTAAAATATTTTTTTCTTGCAATCTTTTCAATGTTTCCAACATTTTTGGAGAGATGCGTTTCTTTTTCATGTCAATGAGAGTTCCGTCAATATCAAAGAAAATAATTTTAACAGGATTCATCTTCCCACTCCTTTTTTTCTCCATATGTTTTATACCCTTTTTGAATGAACTGTATATTCAAAAAATTTTTTTATTTCTCCTTCATCAGTTTTTGAATTTCCTGTGCAGCCATGATAGCAATTTCTTTTCCTTTTGTGATGCTTTCCGTAATTATAGTTTGATAACTCTTTTCCTTATGGGAATACATGGCATGAAAGAAGATCTTTTTTCCTTCTACCTTCGAATAACAGCCCATAGGAGTGTGGCAGCCTCCGTCGAAAATTCTGGAAAACTCCCTCTCTATTTCCAAAATTTTTGCCAGGTTTTCGTCATGAATACTTTGTAATATGTTTCGAGTTTCTTCATCCTTTTCTCGACATTGAATATAGAGAGCTCCCTGTGCGGGAGCGGGAGAGAAGACGGTCGGGTTCAGATACTCCGTAATTTTTTCTTCCAGCCCTACTCTTTTTAAACCTGCTGCAGCCAGTACAATGGCGTCATAATGCCCTTCTTCCAATTTTTTCAGTCGGGTATGAATATTCCCACGAAGAGCTTTGATTTCAAGATCAGGGCGAAGCTGTTTGATATTTTGAATTCTTCGTAAGGAAGAGGTACCTAGAATAGAGCCTTTAGGAAGATCTGCCAATGTGTTTCCGGAAGTGCTGACAAGAACATCTCGAACATCTTCCCGAACGGGAATTGCCCCACAGATAAGTCCGACCGGGGAACTACTCGGAACATCTTTCATAGAATGAACGGCAATATCGATCTCTCCGTCCAATAAACTTTTCTCAATTTCTTTGGTAAAAAAACTTTTTAAGGATAGCTCACTGTTTCCAAAATGGGAAGTCAAGTCTTTATCTCCCTGTGTTTCGATGACTTGAATGGAAAAGGTAAGTTGAGGATAGTGTCGTTGCAGTTGTTTTTTTACCCAATTTGTTTGAGCCAATGCCAAAATACTTCCTCGACTTCCCAAAATAATATGATGTTTTAACATACCGAAGCCTCCTGTTTAGTTTCATAATAGGAAAGTGCCTTATGAATGCTTTCTATTTGCTCTTCCAGAAGATAACAATACTCATCCAACAATTGCTCTCGAAAGGAGCCGTGTTGTTTCGAAATCTTCCAAATATCATCTAAATTGAGAATTTGAACTCCTTCAAGATTTGCAATACGAGGGTCAATATCTCTGGGAACCGCCAAGTCCAACATCAGGTAATTCTTTTCCTGTTTTTTTTCTAAAAATCGTTCATATTCCAACACAATATGAGAAGCGGAAGTAGCCGAGATAATAATGTCCACTTTGGCAATCCACTCGTATTTGTCACGAAAGTCAATGATATTCACCTGATAGGCATTGGAAATTCTCTCCGCTTTATGATAGCTCCGATTGGTAATATAGAGATTGGAAAAGCCTTCTTTTACTAAAAGAGAGAGAATAGACTGGGCCAGCTCTCCGACTCCCAATAAGAGAATTTTTTTTTCCTGCACATTTGGAATTCTTTCTTGGATAGAATGTAGGGTAATGGCTTCCAAAGAAAGAGCATGATGAGCAATATTACTTTTGGTTCTGAATTTTTTTCCCAATGTTATGATTTTTTGGAAGATAATATTGAAAAGTTTGGAGCTGTGTTTCTCTTCCAGAGCCTTTGTATAGGCGTGTTTCATCTGTGACAAAATTTGATCTTCCCCCTTGATGACCGAAAAAAATCCACAAACGACTTTTGCTAAGTGTAGGAGTGCCTCTTCTCCTTGCTTCATTTGCAGCCCCCGTTGAGCGGGAAATCTTTCTCTTATTTCTTCCAATCTTGTATTGTCAAGGAGCTCCATGTAAAATTCGACTCGTAAACAGGTGGAAAGATCCACATAAGCTCGAATTTTTCCTGTTTGAAAAAGTTCTTCCAAAAGAACTTTCGGTTTCTGCCTGATAAATTCTTCTCGTTCTTGCATAGAAAGTATTTTATGAGAAATTCCAATCATTGCAAAATTTTTGATATTCATTTTTAAATCCTTTCTTTTTCACTAATCTTCTTTTTCATTATAACTCAATTTTTTGTTTCCTACAATGTTTTCTTTAGCAGGGAAAAAACTTTTCATTTCTTGGAAGATATGATAAAATAGACTCATCTAAAAAAGAAAAAGATAAGGAGTTTGGATTGCATAAATATATTGTGGAGCCGGAATATGACGGCTATGAAATTGGAGAATATTTGAAAGAAACAAAAGGATATTCAGGAAGAGGACTTCGAAAACTGGAAATTTATTTGAACGGAAAGAAGATTAAAAATACGGCGAAAAAAGTTCGGAAATTAAATCGTATTTTGATTGTGGAAAAAGAAAAAGAAACAGGAATTCGGCCTATGGAGATTCCTTTGGATATAGTATACGAAGATGAGAATTTATTGGTACTCAACAAACAAGCCAATTTGGTAACACATCCTACAACAAAAAAAGTAGATGCCACTTTGGCGAACGGAGTCGTTGCTTATTTTTTAAAAACGACGGGGAAAACGATGGTTCCAAGATTTTATAACCGTTTGGATATGAATACCACAGGGTTAATTATTGTAACGAAAAATGCCTACTCTCAAGCCTATTTACAAGAAAAAACCGAAGTCAGAAAATCATATCAAACGATAGTGAAAGGCATGGTAGAACAGGATGAATTTTATATTACCAGACCGATTGGAAAAGTGGGAGAAGATTTACGCAGAGTGGAGTTGCCGGTCGAAAAGGGAGGACAGGAGGCAAAAACCTTTGTCAAAGTGCTGAAACGCTTTCCTCAAAAAAATAGAACCTTGTTGGAGGTCACATTATTTACGGGAAGAACACATCAAATTCGGGCTCATTTGTCCTTAGAAGGCTATCCTATTGTTGGAGACGATTTATACGGTGGAAGCGAGGAAACAATAAAAAGACAACTTTTGCATGCCTATCGTCTTTGTTTCCAAAATCCAAAAAATGCGGAGGAACAGGAAATTGTCATTGACTTGCCACAGGATATGAAAGACTATCTAAATGGGTAAAAACTGTTCATCTTCGGAGTAAAAGTAATTCTTCAATCTCATTGACAAAGAGGGAAACTTATTATATAGTAATGGAAAGAGACAAACGATTAAAAAAAATAATAGAGTAATGTTTAGGTAAAATTTTAGGAGGGATGGCATGTCAGTAAAAGTAGCAATTAACGGGTTTGGAAGAATAGGAAGATTAGCATTAAGAGTCATGAGTGAAAATCCTGAATACGATGTTGTAGCAATCAACGACTTAACGGATGCAAAAACCTTAGCACATCTATTTAAATATGATTCGGCACAAGGAAGATTTCAAGGAACGATTGATGTAACAGAAGAAGGCTTTGTAGTCAATGGAGATTCCATTCAAGTCTTTGCAAAAGCAAATCCGGAAGAATTGCCTTGGAAAGAATTGGGAATTGATGTAGTATTGGAATGTACAGGATTCTTTACCAGCAAAGAGAAAGCGGAAGCTCATATCAAAGCGGGAGCCAAGAAAGTTGTGATTTCCGCACCGGCAACCGGAGATTTAAAAACAGTAGTATACAATGTAAATCATGATATTTTGGATGGAAGTGAAACTGTTATTTCAGGAGCTTCCTGTACAACAAACTGTTTAGCACCTATGGCAAAAGTATTGCATGATAACTTTGGAATTGTAGAAGGATTGATGACAACCATTCACGCTTATACCAATGACCAAAATACTTTAGATGCTCCACATAAAAAAGGAGATTTGAGAAGAGCGAGAGCAGCTGCGGCAAATATCGTTCCTAATACAACAGGGGCAGCAAAAGCAATCGGTTTGGTCATTCCTGAACTAAAAGGAAAATTAGACGGAGCAGCTCAAAGAGTGCCTGTTATTACGGGATCCATTACGGAGTTAGTTACCGTATTGGAAAAATCTGTCAGCGTAGAAGAAATCAATGCAGCAATGAAGGCGGCAGCCAATGAATCTTTTGGATATAATGACGAAGACATTGTGTCAAGCGATGTGATTGGATGTAGATTCGGTTCTTTATTTGATGCCACGCAAACAAGAGTGATGACTGTCGGAGACAAACAATTGGTAAAAACAGTTTCTTGGTATGACAATGAAATGTCTTATACTTCTCAATTGATTAGAACTTTAGGAGCAGTTACGAAAGCAAAATAAGAAAGCCTAGTGAGCGGAGCCTGAAGAGGCTCCGTTTTTTATAATAATCCAAGGAGGAAAGATGGCAAAAAAAAATATTCGAGATTTAGAATTACGAGGAAAAAAAGTATTGATGAGAGTGGATTTCAATGTTCCTATGAAAGAGGGAAAAATTACAGATGAGAATAGAATTGTGGCAGCACTTCCAACGATTCAATATGCTTTGGAACATGGAGGAAGAGTGATTGCTTTTTCTCATTTAGGAAAAGTGAAGACGGAAGAAGACTTGAAAACAAAATCTTTACAACCGGTAGCGGAAAGACTTTCTGAATTATTGGGAAAAGAAGTAAAATTTATAGTAGCGACTCGAGGAGCTGAATTGGAAGCAGCGGTGAATTCCTTACAAGATGGAGAAATCATGATGTTTGAAAATACAAGATTTGAAGATTTGGACGGAAAAAAAGAATCCAAGAATGATCCGGAATTAGGAAAATATTGGGCTTCTTTAGGAGATGTTTTCATCAATGATGCTTTTGGAACGGCTCATAGAGCTCATGCTTCCAATGTAGGAATCGCTTCCAATATTGGAGAGGGAAAATCGGCAGCAGGGTTCTTAATGGAAAAGGAAATTCGATTTATCGGAGGAGCTGTGGATGCACCGGAAAGACCTTTGGTGGCCATTCTGGGAGGAGCAAAAGTTTCCGATAAAATTGGAGTCATTGAAAACTTATTGGAAAAAGCCGATAAAGTCCTGGTAGGAGGAGCGATGATGTTTACTTTCTTAAGAGCTTTAGGAAAGAACACAGGAACTTCTTTGGTGGAAGAAGATAAGATAACATTGGCAAAAGCTTTATTGGAAAAATCCAATGGAAAATTAGTATTACCGATAGATACCGTAGTAGCGAAAGAATTTAAAAATGATGCAGCTCATCGAACTGTTTCTGTGGACGCAGTGCCGACAGAGGAAATGGGATTGGATATAGGAGCAGGAACAGTGGAATTATTTTCCAAAGAGATTGCAAAGGCAAAAACAGTGGTATGGAACGGACCGATGGGAGTATTTGAAATGCCGAATTATGCAAAGGGAACCATAGGAGTTTGTGAAGCCATTGCTCATCTGGAGGGAGCAACTACGATTATCGGGGGAGGAGATTCTGCCGCCGCTGCCATTAGTTTAGGATATGCGGATAAATTCACTCATATCTCTACGGGAGGAGGAGCTTCTTTAGAGTACTTGGAAGGAAAAGTATTACCGGGAGTTGCTTCTATTTCTGAAAAATAATTTCAGAAAAAAGAATAAGAGGATTGCTATTTTTGAAAATGCTATGATATAATAGAAAAAAAATAGAGAAAGAGGAAAACAGATGACATATCAAAACAGAATTAAATATATTTCTATGGCTCTTGTAATTGCTGCCGTTATTTCCGCTGTTCTATTACAAAGGAACGCACCAAAGGTGTATGAGGGAATAGGAGAAGGATTTGAAAATGAGATTCGGGTACAAGTAACAGCATACCGAAATCAAGAGAATGAGATTAGAATTACAGATATTCAAGTCGAGCATGAAGATACTCCGGAAGTTGGAGGAATGGCGATTTCATCTTTGACTGAAAAAATAAAAAGTATGCAAACTTTGGATGTGGATGTTGTAGCAGGAGCTTCATCCAGTTCTCAAGGATTTTTGGATGCTATAAGAGATGCAGTAAAAAAAATACCTGAAAAATAAAGAATAAGAGGTTATCTCAGAGTTGATTTTGAGATAGCCTTTCTTCATTCTATGTTGTATTTTGCACATGGAAAAGAGATTTGGGAGAGAATAAATGGAAAATTTCATATTGGCAATGAATGTAGTGTTACCGATTTTAATCATTTTGACGATAGGTTATGGTTTAAAATATTTTAAAATGCTTGATGATTCTTCTTTAAATCAGATGAATAGTTTAGTCTTTCGAGTGTTTATGAGTAGTTTATTATTTATCAATATTTATCGATTGGAGGCTGAGGCGGTATTTCAGACAAAGAACCTGAGATTTATTTTATTTCCTGTTTTCGGAGTTCTTTTTATGATTTTTTTAAGCTATCTATACTATTCTCAGGTGATAGAAGATTCTAAAAAATGCTCTGTTATGATTCAGGCGGCCTATCGAGGAAATTTTGTATTATTTGGAATTCCGATTGCCAGCAGCTTATATGGAGAGGAAGCTTTGGGGATTACTTCGCTTTTGTTGGCAGCTGTCATTCCGACTTTTAATATTACCGCCATTTTATTGTTGGAGTTTTATCGAGGCAAGAAGATAAAATTTTCAAAACTTCTTATATCCACCTTAAAAAATCCTTTGCTTTTGGCTTCTACTTCAGCCGTGCTTTGCTTATTTTTTCATCTTCAAATTCCAGCTATTTTGGAAGCTACAATTTCAAGTTTGGCAAAAGTGGCAACTCCTTTGGCATTTATCGTGTTGGGGGGAAGTTTGGAGATGAGAAGTGTTAAAAAACATTGGAAATATTTATTATCTGCAAATATCGTAAAGTTAATTTTATTTCCTCTTTTTCTGCTTGTGACAGCACATTTTCTACAGTTCAGTCCAATGGAAATGACAGCCTTTTTATCGGCGGCAGCTTGTCCTGCTGCAGTGGCTTCTTTTACTATGGCAAAGGAAATGGAGGCGGACGGAGATCTGGCGGGAGAGATTGTAGTGACGACAAGTGCTTGTTCCATTGTCACGATTTTCTTTTGGGTCTTTCTTCTAAAAAGTATTGCTTGGATATAGAAAGATGAAAGCTAATTCCGAGAACTTAGATATAACCGTTCCTACAGAAACAAAAGCCATTTTAAAACGTACTATGATGAAGATCAGCGAAAAGAGTATTTTATTGGCAGACCAAAGTAAGTTTGGAAAGAAGAAATTATATAGAGCGGCTCATATCAAGAATTTTCATAAGATTATTACAAATTATTCTTTTTCTGACACGGAAATAGAGAAGCATAATTTAATGGGAAAAATTATATCAGTAAACTGATACCAAAAAAGAGAAATTAGGGAGGGAATATGGTAAAGTATGTAATTGTCGCGGATGACTTAACGGGCTCGAATGCAACTTGTTCTCTTTCTTCTTGCGTAGAAGAACTTATCAAAAAACAAACGAAATATACTTCTCATTATTTTAATGACAGTTTTTTTTGGGTCATCAATCGTTCTATTGGGATTACGGAAGGAAAAGAGCAATTACGACTATATTCTATTGCAAGTACAGTTGCATGGGCAGTAGGAATTGTGGTATTATTAATAATAAATATGATTTTCGGATAAAATCAAATACTAAATGTTAAGAAAGAAGGAATGACTCATGTTGGAAGATCAAGAAATGATAGCAGTGGCTCAAGGAATTATTGATACTGAAATTCAAGGCTTGGAGAAGCTGAAGAAGTCTATGGGAAGAGAATTGATAGAGGCGGCAAAAACGATTTATGAAAGTAGAGGGAAATTGATTATCACAGGAATCGGGAAAACAGGAGCTATTGGAAGAAAGATAGCGGCAACTCTTTCTTCCACGGGGACCACAACCATTTTTATGAATTCTACCGAGGGGCTTCATGGAGATTTGGGAATGGTAAATCCGGAGGATATTGTGATTGGAATTTCCAATAGCGGAGAAAGTGATGAAATTTTACATATTATACCGGCTATTAAAAACATCGGTGCGAAAGTATTTGCCATGACAGGAAATCCAAACTCAAGATTGGCTCAAGAAGCAGAAATTGTTTTGTTCTGTGGAGTAGAAAGTGAGGGTTGTCCGTTGAATTTGGCACCTATGGCTTCTACGACTTCCGCCTTGGCTTTGGGAGATGCTCTTGCCGGAGTTTTGATGAGAATGCGAAATTTCCAACCACAAAATTTTGCAATGTATCATCCGGGAGGAAGCTTGGGAAGAAGACTGTTATCTCGAGTGAAAAACTTGATGAAGACGGGAGAGGACTTAGCTCTTTGTTCTCCGAATACGAAAATGAAAGATGTCATTTTGAAGATGAATGAAAAAAGACTTGGAATTTTGTGTGTCATGGAGAACGAGAAGTTAGTTGGAATTATTACGGAAGGAGATATTCGAAGAGCTTTGTCTCGAGAAGAAGAATTTTTTACCTTTCGTGCCGAGGAGATTATGACAAAGAAATATAAAAAAGTCGAACAGGATATGCTGGCAAATGAAGCTTTGTCTTATATGGAAGAGGGAAAATACCAAATTTCCGTAATGCCTGTGTTTCATGAAGAAACATTTGTCGGAGTTGTCAGAATTCATGACTTATTAAAACTAAAATAAAAAATTGTAAATTCTACTGGGAGAGTGGGCTTAATTTAAAAAAGTACTTGCTTTTTTAATAAATTTGGTATAGAATTTATAAACAGGAGTTAGAGAAAAAGTTTTCCGATTTAAGTAGTGTTATTGTGGAGTGTTCTTCTCTTCGATAAATGAGGGAAGCCAGAAAAAATAAATGAAGTAAATAAAATACAGAACTTAACAGCAAAAACAAGATAAAGTGAAAGAAACTCTTAAAAAGAAAGGCGATTGGAAACGATTGCTAAGACATGTATAAGTTCTGTTTTTCTTTTGGCTGGAATGAAGGAGGGAAAGAAATGAATTTCATGAATGTATTAAGAAATGTAACAAATTTAACTCAAACTTGGAATGGTGCCATAGCAGTGAAATCTACACAAAATGCTGTTGTAGACCTGTTTGGACGAATAGGAAGCATGAGAAGTTGGAATGATAATATTAATTACAAAAAATTGGAAAAATTATTTCAAAGAGCCTATGCTGAAAACAGAGAATTAGCTGTGAAAGCAATATTTTATGCAAGAGATTGTAGAGGTGGAATGGGGGAGAAGTCTGTTTTTAAATTGTTGATGATTTCTTTTATTAATTCCAATTTTAGACCTTTAGAAAGAGTTGTTTTAGAAAATTTAACGCAGATTGTAGAGTTTGGAAGTTGGAAAGATATCATAGATATCTTCTTAGCAACACAGTCTTCTGAATATAAGGAAATATTAGCAAGTTTTATGAGAGAGCAATTACAAAAAGACTTTAATAGCGAACATCCAAGTTTACTTTCCAAATGGTTGCCAACGATTAACTCCCGTTCTAAGCATACTGTGGAAAAAGCAAAAAAATGTATTGAGTACAAGATTTATGTAAAGAATTACAGACAAGATCTAATAAAATTAAGAAGAAAAATTGATATTACGGAGAGTCATATTGCTGCTGAAGATTTTGAAAAGATAGACTATTCAAATGTTTCTAGTAAATGTATGCTACTCAATCGACATCTTTTTTTGAAAAAGGATAAAATACGATTTCAAGAATATCAACAAGGCTTAGTTCATGGAAAAGCAAAGATACATTCCGAAGTTCTGTTTCCTGTAGATATTGTAAAAAAATACTACACAAACAGTTGGGATAATTGGAAATGCTCTGCAGAGAAATATGATGAAATTTTGGAGCAACAATGGAAAGCATTGCCAAACTATATGACGAAAGCTCTAAATGCTATTCCTGTGGTAGATACCAGTGCTTCTATGACAGGGACTCCGATGAATGTTGCAGTTTCTATTGGAATTTATATTGCAGAAAGAAATCCGAGTGAAATATATCGAAATAAATTACTAGAATTTTCAGAAGTTGTCGATTTTTTGGATTTATCCCAATATACAACATTACAACAGAAAATAAATGCTTTTTGTTATCAAGTGGCAAATACAGATATAGAAGCGGTATTTAAGGTAATATTACAAACAGCAATAGAACATAAATTAGAGCCAAAAGAGTTACCGACACATTTGATTATTATTTCTGATATGCAGTTTGACGAAGCTACGACACAAAGTGTGAATAAGACCTTTATGGAAAACATGAGAAAATTATATGAGAAACAGAATTATATCTTACCTGACATTCTTTATTGGAATGTAAATTTTTTCACGAATAATTTTCCTGAAACAACACGAAAAGGAATTGCTTTTGTGAGCGGATATAGTCCAGCAATCATGCAGGCAGTGTTGAATACTGAAATATTGGAGCCTATAGAGGTTATCCGAAATGCCGTATTGGTGGAGAGATATCAAAATATTGTTTGGGAATAGCAAATTTTATCCTTTTTGTCAAATGGTGCTGATGGAGATAGACTATGAAATTTTCAAGAGGATTTTAGAGATATTAGAAAATATATCTCTAAAATCCTTTTTATATTTGACTTTTTTCATTTCTTCTTTTTTATCGATTATCCACTTTTTCCGGATACATATCGTGATTTACCATTCTATGAAGAGCAATCTCTTCCCATTTCGTTCCTTTCTTTCCATAATTGCAATAAGGATCAATGGAAATTCCTCCTCTGGGAGTGAATTTTCCCCAAACTTCAATATATTTAGGATCCATGACTCGAATTAGATCTTTCATAATAATATTCATACAATCTTCATGAAAATCTCCATGATTTCGAAAGCTGAAAAGGTATAATTTTAAAGATTTACTTTCTACCATTTTAACATTAGGGACATAAGAAATGACAATATTGGCGAAATCCGGTTGTCCAGTGATGGGACAAAGACTGGTAAACTCAGGGCAATTAAATTTGACAAAATAGTCATGATCGGGGTGTTTATTCTCAAAGATTTCTAAGATTTCCGGAGCATAGTCCTGCGGATATTTTGTGCTCTGATTGCCTAATAAGGTCAAATTTTTGTTTTCTTTCATCTAGTTTCCTCCTCTTCCTATTACTAAAGGGTCAATATGGCCGTTTTCTTCAAAGGCTTTTTCTCGATCTATACAAGTTCCACACTGTCCACAAGGATATTCTCCTCCCTCATAACAACTCCAAGTGAGTTCGTAGGGAAGCTTTAAATCCAATCCCAGTTTTACAATTTCTTTTTTATGAAGTTTAAGAAAGGGAGCTTCCATCCTCACTTGTCTTCCGCTTCCTTCATAGATAGCAGTATTCATGGCTTCATGAAAGGCAGGGCTGCAATCCGGGTAGGCATTTCCGGCGGCATCATCACTGTGAGCTCCATAGAAAATGATGCTACAGTTTTTTGAAATGGCGATACTTGCTGCAGTGGACAAAAATAAACCATTTCGGAAAGGAATATAGGTCGACAAGGTTTTCTCTTTCCGTTCTGCTAGTTGCTCTACGTAGGAACAATGGGGAATTTCTTTTCCGGAATGTTCTAGTAGAGAAGAATTGCTGTAAGCAAAAATCTTGGATAGATTGAGTTCTATTAATTCCACCCGATAGTAGTTTGCAATATTTCTGGCAGCTTGCAATTCTTTGTTATGTTTTTGTCCGTAAAATGCACTGAGAGCGACAACCTGTTCAACACCATATTTTTCAATTGCCATAGCCAAACAAGTTGTACTATCAATTCCTCCGCTTAGTAATACTAATACTTTCATGCTTCCTCCTAACTTCGTGAATATACTCTATTTTGTAGAAGTAAATTCTCTTTGAATTTTCCTAAAAAGCAGCTTGTTTCTGTTATGCTTTGCTGTTTTTTAATTCCTCTCATGGTCATGCAACTGTGTTTTCCCTGAATAAAAACGGCAACGTCCTGTGAGTCGGTTACTTTTTGCATGATTTCAGCAATATCCCTTCCCATTCTTTCCTGTAGCTGTAAACGTTTTCCAACCATATCACAAATACGGGCGACTTTACTAAGTCCTAATAACTTTTTATTGGGAAGATAGGCTACCGTCACTTTCATGTCATACATCAAAGCCAAATGATGTTCACAGACACTAAAAATCTCAATATCTCGAACTATAACCATATCATCACTTTCCGTTGGATGATCTCCCTCAAAGGTTTTTCCAAACATTTTCGCTAAATCAGCATTGCTGTATTGAATTCCCTCAAAGATTTCTTCATACATGTTGGCAACTCGTTCCGGAGTTTCCAAAAGACCTTCCCGTTCCGGATCTTCTCCGAGAGCAATGAGAAGACCTCGAATATGTTCTTGAATTGCTTTTTTATCTACCATTTACACTCCTTTCGTTTCCGGATCCCAAATAAATTTATGCATTTGTAATTGCATATTGACTCCGTTCAGGTGATATTTTTTCATAAAGTCCACAATAGTGGGAAGAGGAATTTTTCCAAAAACAGGACTTAGGTAAAGGGAACACTTTCCAATCAAAGAATATTGGTTCATGATTTCTCTTGCCCTTTCTAAATCTTGCAGATCGGAAACTACAAATTTTACAGTATCTTTGGCATTAACCGAAGAGAAATTTTCCAGACACATATATTCTTCCATATTACTTTGTGGAAGCTTATAATCCAGAGTAAACGAAGGCGGATTTTCAATGGATTGAAATTTTTTCAAAGGAATACTTCCATTTGTCTCAATTTCTACTTCAAACATTTTCTCTTTCGAAAAAGCTTCCAACAAAGCAAAAATATCAGATTGGAGGAGAGGTTCTCCTCCTGTTAAGGTAATATTTTTGATTCCTCTTTGTCTTGCCGTTTCCAAAATTTCCTCAAGGCTCATCCAAGTAAAAGGACTCTTTTTCGTATTTGCCCATTTGGTATCACAATAGGAGCAGTCCAAATTACAGAATTGAAAACGAATAAAAAGAGCCAATTGACCTGCTTTTTTTCCTTCTCCATTGATACTCTCAAACATTTCCACTACTTTATACTTCGGCATATGATATCACATCTTTCGAATAAGCAGCACAGTTATTGGGTGTTTCATAGACAAGGGCTTGCGAAATAGGAAAGCCTTTTTTTTGAAAATGTTCATAAAAGAATTTTGCAAAATGTTCTGCAGTCGGTCGAAATTCTACCTCAATGATACGAAATTGTTCTTCTTGTAAGGCATTGAGAAGGGATTTTTTAAGAGAATTTTTTTCGATAATTAAGGCATGATCAAAATACTCTGTAATTTCTCGAAGCTCCGTTTTTATTTCTGAAAAATCGAAAAGCATTCCACGACAACTTCCCTCTTTCTGTAAATGTTCTGCAGATATTTCAATTCGAACTTTCCAACGATGTCCGTGAATGTTTCTGCATTTTCCTTGATAATCTTTTAAAAAATGAGCACTGTCGAAACTGGCTTCACTATGTAAAGTATACATGGCTTTCTCCTTTATCAAATAAAAATAGGGATAGATCTCTAGTCTATCCCTTATACACAATTCCAAAAAATTGCAATAAAAAATAGCCCTAGTTTTGTTTATAGACAGGATGGTACCAATGAACTGTCTTTGAAAATTGTATCATTGATATAAATGATTGTCAATCAAAAAGACAGGTTTTTATTTATCTTAGTCTCTGACACCTTTTAAGATTTCAAAAAGTTTTTTATTTTTCTTGAAATATACCTTAAAAGGGTGTAGAATACAGAAAATTTAAAATAAATTTAGCTATGAATCTGTAGCTAAAAATATATTAATTAAGAGGAGATGAAAGTATGAAAAAATCAATTAAAATATTTTTTTTGGTATTATGTTCTAGTATTATGATGGCTTGTACCTCTACTGCCCCACTGACAGGAAGAAATCAATTGAAACTGGTGAGTGATGAAAGTTTAGTTGCCAGTTCTGCAAATTCATACAATCAACTCATTCAAAAAGCAAAGCAGCAAGGAAAGCTGGCAAACAATACTCAGAATGGACGCAGATTACACATGATAGGAAAACGAGTAGCTTCTGCCGTTGAAAGATATATGTATCAAAATGGAATGGGAGATCGCATCCAATATTTACGCTGGGAATTCAATTTAATTGAGAGCAAAGAAATCAACGCTTTTGCTATGCCGGGAGGAAAAATCGCCTTTTATTCCGGAATTATGCCAGTATTACAAACAGATGCTCGAATTGCTTTTGTTATGGGGCATGAAATAGGACATGTCATTGGCGGACATCATGCAGAAGGATATAGCAACCAACAATTAGCCGGATTGGCAAGTGCTCTTACCAATGTCATGGTTGGAAAATCAGCTTCCTCCTTAGTATCTGATGGACTTTCCATCGGTTTGTTGAAATTTAACCGTACGCAAGAATACGAAGCGGATAAATATGGAATGATTTTTATGGCAATGGCAGGCTATGACCCTACAGAAGCTATTTATGCGGAAATGAAAATGGCCTCTCTTTCAGAAAGCAGTGGTTCAGATTTTCTATCTACACATCCGGCAAATGAGAAGCGAATTGCTGCCTTAAAAGCATTTTTACCGGAAGCAATGAAATATTATAAGAAATAAATTTTTTAGATAGGTAAAAAAATTTATCTTAGACTATAGACAAAAGATTACAAAAATGTTATATTATAGTTCTAGTATTATATATGAAATTATTGTAAAAAAAAGGGGAGGAGATATCATGAAAAAATTAAAAAATTTTGAAAATGTTTTAAAATCGCATTTAAAACAAAGAGTAAGAATTACGACAGCATTCATTGTTGCTTTTTTAATTCATGGGATGCTAAGCTTTGATGTTGAAGCAAGAGATTTAAGAGTTAGGAATCAAATAACTCCGTCAAATTCAAATAATGGCTTAAGAATAACTTCAAGCCAAAATGGGACCGATGTTATTAATATTGTTGATCCTAATAATGGAATATCTCACAATAAGTATGTAGATTTTAATGTTGGGGACAAAAATAATGTTATTTTTAACAACAGTCAAAAAAATGGAACTTCTGTTACAGGAGGAGAAGTCAGTGCAAACCCAAATTTAACAAACTCTGCTTCTGTTATCTTGAATGAAATTCAAGGAAATTCTGCTTCAGAATTAAACGGAGGACTTGAAGTTTTTGGGAAAAGAGCAGATCTTGTTATTGCCAATGAAAATGGAATAAATGTAAATGGAGCAAGATTTATAAACACTTCAGCTCTAACATTATCAACAGGAAAAGTCTCAGTCGATAATAAAAAAATTTCTTTTAACACAGCTACAAATAATGCAAAGATAGCAGTAAAAGAAAAAGGAATAGAAACAGATTCTGATTACTTGAATATCCTTTCAAGAAGGGCTGAACTAGATGGAGCAATCAACTCTGAACATAATAAAAATTTAAATATCAATGTTATAGCTGGTGCAAATACTGTTACAGCTGTAAATGATACTTTCGAATTAAATGCTGAAAACGCCAAAGATGGAATTACCAATGTAGAAGCTATTTCCGCTTCAAAATTTGGAGCTATGTATGGAAATAACATTTTTATCTTGAGTACTAATAAAGGCGAAGGAATCAAATATGAAGGAAGCCTAAAAGCAAAGGATGAAGTGGAGATAATCTCTGAAGGAAAAGTTGTAAGTTCTGACATAAATGGAAAAGATATCAAAATATCGTCTAAAGAAGAAATTAACAATATTGGAAAAATGAAAGCGGATAAAAATGTCAGTCTTAATGCTCCTATCGTAAAAAATATGTCCAGATTAGAAGGAAGTGTTAGATTAAAATCAAATGAACATAATAAAAAGTATCAAAATAGAGAAAGAGGAATTATCTATTATGACTATTATTTAAATGTGAAAAATATGTCAGAAGTGGAAAATGAATTAAAATTAGTTAAATCGTCTATTGAAGCCGGAAATAATATTGAAATAAATAATAATCTTGAAAATGGAAGTTTTGAAAATTTATCTGGGGATTTAAAAGCAGGAAATGATATCAAAGTAAAAGGAAATTTTAAAACAAAACATTTGTCAGAAGGAATAAAGCTAGAAGATCTTTTAAAAAGAATAAAAGTAGATCTTCGTTGGGAGCACAGAAGTCTAGTTGATAACGCATATTTTAATGGAAACTCTTCTTTAACAGATGGAAGCTTGTTGGATGCTTTAAAAATAATGACTCAAAAGAAAAATAAAGAATATTACACAGCCTTAAAACAAATTGATGACCCTCAATTAAATAAAGTTTTAAGTGGTTTATTAGGGGCTGATTGGAGAACAAGGGAACGAATAAAAGATGAAAAAGATTGGAATAAAGAAGCAGCCATAAGTTTTACAAATGGAACTTATTCAATAGAAGCAGGAAATGACTTGAAAGCTTCTGGAAAAGTGATTGAACTTGGTGGTTCTAATGTTATGACTAAAAAAGAAATATTTGAAGTAGCATCTACGAAAACGGAAAGTTTACAATCAACGATTTCAGATGTTAAAAATGCTAATATAAAAGCGAAAAATGTTTATATGGAAGCCGATAATATAACAAATGTAAATGCAGATATTGCAGCGGAAGACAGTGCGATTCTTTATTCTAAAAACAATATTGATGTGAAGGGAGCTAAAGTTTCTGCTGATAAAATTCTTCTTGAAGCTGGTAAAGATATAAATTTATCTTCAGAACTTGGTTTCAAATCTTCTGGGGAACATGCGATTATTAAAGAAACAGATGTTACTGCAAATAAGGCTGTTGGAATCAAATCCAAGAACTTAAATATTTATGGTGCAGATGTAGAGGCAAAAGATGGACTTATAAAAATAGACTCTGATAAGTTAAATGTAAAAGATATCAGTACAATCAATGCAAATTATAAGGCCGAATTAATAGAAGGAAAAAAATATATTTTAAGAGATCATCAATATACAAAAGCTTTACAAGCTAAAGTGGAATCTACACCTTCTAAAATAATTGCTAATAAAATTTTTATCACTGCAAAAGATGGTGCTGCTATTGAGGGTTCACTGATTTCAGGAAAAAATGCTGACAGCATAATCCAAATCATTTCTGAGGGAAATGTCAATATCAAAAATAGCAATAATATTGATTATAGTAATTTTTATTCAGATAGCAGAGGAAAAAATAAAAAAGGAGTCTACAAATTATTAAAAATAGATAAGGCTTCAAAAGAAAATCTTGACATAGTAGGAAGCAACTTAAAATCGGAAGGAAATATAAATATAAAATCAAAAAATTTAACTGTTGTATCAAGTAAAATAAAAGCAGGAAAAAAAGTTAACTTAGAAGCCGAAGAAGATATAAAATTACTAGCTTCTTTGAATTCTAAGAAAGAGGAATTAAATAAGATGGAATGGGGTAGCGGTGCTATCAATAGTTATAAAAAGTCTTTGGAGAAAAAAGATGTAGTGTCTACTATGATTGAAGCTGGAGAAAAAGCAAATGTACATGCAAAAAGAGATTTGTATAAACAATCTGTTTTTGTGAAAGCTGGAAGCGTAACTATGAATGGTGAGGCAAATAATTACAGTGATGCTTTAGCTTCAACAGAAATAAAAAAAGAAACAGATGTGAAAGCTGGCTTTGGTGTAGAAGGAAAGATTGCTTTTGCTGGAATGGGAGCAGCTGGGGAAGCAAACACTTTAGATAATACAGCAACGGGAAAAACTTCCGGGATAAAAGGTCTTTTAGAAAAAGAGAATGAATTTAAAAAAGCGGAAGCCAGAGCGAAAGTTTACGCAAAAATGGAAGTTAATAAGAGCATAAAAGAAAGTAAAAATTATGTAAATAACAACATTACCTCGGAAAGTGGTGATGTGACTATAGGTTCTAATGGGGTCACTGATATAGGAAATACCGATATCAATTCTCAAAATGATGTTAACTTAAGAGGTAAAAAAGTAGAAACCACTACAAAGGAAAATGTAACGAAAGAGGTTAATCATAAGCTTGATCTTTCTGTAAAAGGTGACATCGCTTTTTCTAATGAAAATGTCAATAAATTGAATGATTTGGCAAATGATGTTCTAAAAAGTAAAGAGATGTTAGAAAAGAAAGATATACTCGGGTTAGCTCAAAAAGCAGAAGAAACAATCAAAGATTTAAAAGAAACGATTCCAAATCTAACTAAAAAAGACATTTTAGGAATAAAATCAAGTCAGGGAGTAGGGGTAGAATACACTAATAAAACTTCTACTACTACGGAAACAACAGCTTCTTCTTTGAAAGCGAAAGGGAAGTTAAATATAAAGGCAGATGAAGGAGATATTACTTTAAAAAACACTTATTTAAAAGCTCAAGAGTTTAACACAGAAACTCCTGGAAAAGTTAATCTTTTAGCAGGGAAGAAAACGATTCATAAAGAAGAAAATTCTTTAAAGGTTGGTGTATCAGTTAACGAAAATGTAGGAGTCAATATAGCAGATGGAGCCAATGCTAAAATTGGTGTAGGTGTTCAAGCTAGTTACAATGGCGGAACTGATTTGAATAAAAAAAGTTTAAATACAACTGTAGAGGTAGGAAAAGTGAATCATAAAGCTGCAGCTGTAAATGAAGATAATAAAACAGACTTTTATTACAAAGATAAAAGAGGTGCAGGAGTTGATGTTGATTTAAAAATAGGAGTTTCTTCGAATCATATAGTAGCGGCAGATGGAAATGTAGGAGGAAATGTGAATTATTCTTTTGCGGCTGGAAAATCAACAACAGATGTTGTAACAAATAAGACAGAAAGTACTGATGTAAAAGCAGGGGTTGGACTGAAAGCTTCTGTTGGAATAGATGGAAAAAGTCCAGATTTTTCAATTTCAACAGACCAAATTGAATATAAAAAAGATGGAAAAGTATTAGTTAATATTGACGCAAAAGATAAAATGATCACCAAAGAGAGAATTGAACAGATGAGAGATAAGGTAAAAAATTGGAGAACTCCAACAAATAGTGCGGAAAAATTAATCTAAAAATGGTAAAAGGAGATATTTTTGAGATTTACTTTTATAAAAATGATATTCTTATTTTGTATCATTACTAACGATTGTCTCGCAAATATTTTAAAGGAAAACAAAACTTATGTAAATAAAATTATTACTGATGGAAATTATTCTTTGATGTTACCTTTTAAGGAGAATGATGTTTTCAACATACAGCAACTTGATCAATTAGTAGAAAATTTGAAAACAAATTTAAGTGAACCCCAAGTTGTGGTGATACCATCAAATAAAGAAAATTATTATGATATTATTATAAAAACTGAAAGAAAAAAAATATTGGATGCGAACATAACATTAGATAATAACAATTATAAGGATTATGGCAGAGAAAATTTATATTTAAGTTTAGGACGTGATCATATCTTTTCAGGAGGAGATTATTTCTCAATTTACACGAAAGAAAGGCTTACAAAAAATAGAAAAGAGCATAGGGAAAGCTTATATAGTCTATCTTATGCTATACCGATAAGAAATTGGAAAGTAAGTTACAGTTTTTCTCATGAAAAAACAAAAAATAAGATTTTATCTTCAAAATATGAAAATAGAAAGGTAGAAAATATCCATAATGTAGAATTTTCTAAAGTGCTGTATCGAAATGCAACAAAAAAAATAGATTTTTTCTTTGGTTTTAACTTAAAAGATACTAAAAACTATTTTAATGAAATAAAATTGGAAGTTTCTAGCAAAAGACGTAATAAAATATTCTTGGGAAGCAGAATGTATTATTATTTTAATAATGCTGTGCTTTATTTGGAACCTAGCATCGAAAGAGGAGTAAGATTTTTGGGAGGGGAAGGAGACAAGAATAATAAGCAAGTGAGTTTTCCATTTGATAAAGAGTTTAAAAAATACAACATGAATATTTATCTAAGTAAAAGTTTCTTTCCCACAAATTATGGATACTTTAATTATACGGCAAATATTTCGGCTAGCTATACCTCTGACCATTTATTAGATGCAAATAAGTTTGAAATGGGAGGTTTGAATAGTGTAAGAGGCTTTAAAGAAAGTACAATAAAGGGAGATAAAGGGATTTATATGTCAAATACTTTCTCTTTTGAACGAGAAGGGATTTCTCCCTTTATTGGTTTTGACTTTGGTTTATCTAGAGACTATTATAGAAAGGAAAGTGATAGATTAGTAGGAGCAGCAACAGGAATAAAGTTTAAGAAAAGGAATATAGTTGCAAGTGTGACATTTTCAAAAGCATTAAAATATGCTCAAGATATGCCAAGAGAAAATCCCCCGATTTATTTCAAGGTTTCATATTCCTTTTAACTCTTGATACTTAGCTTTCTATGGTAAATATACTATCATAGAAGGCTTTGTTATAGAATCAAAAATAAAAAACCTCTTGATATTTCAAGAGGTTTTTGCTTTTTAACCCAAAGACAATTATTGTTTGTCAGTAGTAGCAGCTTCTTTCATGTCAGCGGCAGCTTCTTTTACAGCGTCTGCAGCTTCAGCAGCAGCTTCTGTTGTAGCTTCAGCAGCTTGTTCTACAGTTTCAGTTGCTTCTGTAGCAGCTTCTTCTACTACTTCAGCAGCTTGTTCTACAGCTGTTTGTTCTTCAGCTGGAGCAGCTTCTTCTTTTTGTCCACATGCAACCATTCCTAACATTAAAGCTAAAAGTACTAATAATTTTTTCATTCGTGTTCCACTCCCTTTTTCGTTATAAAAATAATTTTTCTTTTCACGAGAATTAGTATATCACAAAAAACAAAAAAGAAAAGTATTTTTCTAAAAAGAAAGAAAAAAGATAGAAAAAATTCAGAAATAAGAATGATGAGTTCAAAAAAAGCACATATCTAGAAAAGAGGTTTTGATGCTTTTTCCAAGTGGAAGCGAGCTAAGATGTCTTCTTGAATTTTATTAGTAGAAATGTTATAATAAAAAGAACGATTTACAGTAAAAAGGAGAGATCATTATGGGTAGGATTATTTATTTTACCGGAGGGGCTCGTAGTGGGAAAAGTGCTCACTCAGAGCAATATATTTTGGATCGTCACTATGATCATAAAATTTATCTGGCAACTGCTGTCGTGTTTGATGAAGAAATGAAGGAAAGAGTAAAACTTCATGTAGAACGTCGAGGAAAGGAATGGGATACTTTAGAAGGTTATCGCAACTTATATGATTTGGTAAAAGCTTCTATGAAAGAGGCAACCAGAGGAGTTATTTTATTGGATTGCATTACTAATATGGTGAGTAATGTATTATTGGAAGAACAGGAAGATTGGGAGAATATTTCTCAGGAAAGAATACAAGAATTGGAAAAATATATCTTAGAGGAAATTTCCACTTTTTTGGAGAAAATCAAAAAGACATCCTATGATTTGGTTGTCGTTTCTAACGAATTGGGAATGGGATTGGTTCCTCCCTATCCTCTTGGAAGATATTTTCGGGACATTTGTGGTAGAGCCAATCAATTGGTTGCAGAGGAAGCTCAGGAGTCTTATTTTATTGTGTCAGGGACAAAGTTACGTTTGAAGTAGAAAGCATAGGGGTGAGCAGATGAAAAAACTGATGTTGTTATTTTCTTTTATGACAAGGCTACCGGTATCAAAAAAAGGAAAAACAGAGTTTGATTCCGAAGAGTTAGGAAAATCTATGAAATTTTTTCCCGTGATTGGTTTGGTCATTGGATTGATTTTATATTTATTTGCAAGAGGGATTTCCTTTCTTACATCCCCTATTTTTCCTTTTTTATTAAGTGTATTGATTTTATTATTGGAAGTAGCAATTACCGGAGCTTTGCATTTGGACGGCTTGGCAGATACTTTTGACGGGATGTTCAGCTATCGAAGCAAACAGAAAATTTTGGAAATTATGAAAGACTCAAGGTTAGGAACCAATGGAGCTCTTGCTCTTATCTTTTATTTTTTATTGAAATGGAGTATTTTTGCAGAATTATTTTATGCCTTAGGAAAGAATTATTTTGCAATCTTCTTGATAACTATGCCCGTCATTGCAAGATTGGGGAGTGTTATTCACTGTGCTTTTTTTCCTTATGCCAGAGCAACCGGAATGGGAAAGAGCTTTGTGGATTATACCGGAAAGAAAGAGTTGGTGTTTTCTATGTTACTGACAGGAAGTATTTTAGGAGTTGTGTGGTATTTGAGTAAAGCAGTATTTTCTGTCATTGTTGCTTTAGGAATTTCTTGTTTGCTTCTTATGTTGTTTCAATATTTGTTTGGAAAATTGGTACAGCATAAAATTGGGGGAATTACAGGGGATACATTAGGAGCTCTTGTGGAGTTGTCAGAAGTAATGTATGGATTTTTTTTATATATTTGTATTTATGCAACAGAATGGCTTATTATTTATTGTTAGAGTATAGGGAGAGATATGGGAAAAATTATTTTAGTTCGACATGGACAGACACAGATGAACGCAGATCGAATTTATTTCGGAAAATTAGACCCTTCCCTGAATGATTTGGGGAAAATACAGGCTCAAGAGGCAAAAAAACGTCTGGAGCAGGAAATCGATTGCTATGATTATATTCATGCGAGTCCTTTGAAGAGAACCAAAGAGACGGCGGAGCTTATTAATTTTTTAGGAAAGGATATTGTATTCGATCAAAGACTGGAAGAAATTAATTTTGGAATTTTTGAGGGCTTAACCTATCAGGAGATTGTGGAACGTTATCCTAAGCAGTATGAGAAAAGTGTTACAGATTGGCGACAATATAACTATGAAACAGGGGAAAGTTTAGAAATGTTACAAAAAAGAGTGATCGAATATATCTTTTCTTTGGATTTAAAAAAGAATCATCTTATTGTAAGTCATTGGGGAGTCATCTGTTCCTTTTTAAGTTATGTCATGTCTAAAAATTTAGAAAGTTATTGGAAATTTAAAATTATCAATGGTGGGCTTGTTATCTTAGAAGTAAAGGATAATTTTCCTGTATTGACAAAGTTGATATAAAGGGGTCGATATGAAAGGCTTGGAGGATATTCTTTCCGGAATTGTGGGTAAAGATGTGCATTCCATTCAACGGGTAACGAAAATATTAAAGGAGAAGATGAAGCCTGAAAGAAGTTTGGGAGTGTTGGAAGAATTGGTGCAGAAAATGGCGGGAATCTATTCCTATCCCTTGCCTCCAATTCAGAGAAAGTGTCATATTGTCGCTGTGGCAGATAATGGCATTATTGAAGAACAGGTATCTTCCTGCCCTTTGGAATATACTCGTTTAGTATCGGAAGCCATGTTACATAATATGGCTACCATTGGTATTTTCACAAAGCAATTGGGAATTGATTTACAAGTGGTAGATATTGGAATGAAGGAGGACATTCAAAAGGAATATTCAAATTTTTATCGAAAAAAAATAAGAAGGGGTAGCAGAAATTTTACAAAAGAAGCCGCGATGACAAAAGAAGAGTGTGAAAGAGCAATTTTGGAAGGTTTTTCTTTTATAGGAGAGAAGCAAAAAGAATATGATATTTTTTCGAATGGAGAAATGGGAATCGGAAATACGACTACGAGTTCGGCGGTGTTGTATGCGATGACTCAAAAAAATATTCATGATGTGGTCGGGCATGGCGGAGGACTTTCGGAAGAAGGTCTACTACGAAAAAAACAAATCATTCAAGATGCTTGTCAGAAATATCAATTATTTGGAAAAGAAAGTCTGGAAATTTTAAGGATTGTGGGTGGCTATGACATTGCTTTTTTAGTGGGTTGTTATTTGGGAAGTGCTTTTTATCGAAAGGCGATGATTGTGGACGGATTTATTTCTGCCGTAGCTGCTTTGATTGCTTGTCGATTGAAAGCGGAGGTACAGGATTATTGTATTTTCAGTCATCAAAGCGAGGAGCCCGGAATGAGAATTATTCTAGAGGAACTGGGGGAGAGTACTTTTTTACAAATGAAAATGAGGCTGGGAGAGGGGACAGGAGCTGTGTTGGTATATCCCATGATAGACTGTGCCTTTGCTATGTTTCAAATCTTAAGAACTCCAAAGGAAATTTATGATATGTTCTACGAGCAGTAGGAAGGAGTCTACAATTTATGGAAATTCTGAGTAATGCAGGTCATAGAGAACGATTACGAAAGCGTTATTTGGAACGAGGTTTTTCTTCGTTACAGGAATATGAAGTCTTGGAATTATTATTGACTTATGCTTTACCAAGAAGGGATACAAAGGCTTTGGCAAAAGAATTATTACATAAATTTGGCAACTTGGAATCTGTTTGCAAGGCAAGTAAGGAAGAATTGGAAACAATAAAAGGTGTGAAAGAGAATACGAGTATTTTATTACGATTTGTTGGAGATCTTGAAACAGAATTGTTTCGAAAGCCATTGCAGAAAGAAGAAAATATTCATATTCATAGGAAAGAAGATTTGATTTCTTATGTGAGAGCACAAATTGGCTTTGAAAATAGGGAGATATTTTTGGTATTATTTTTAAATACAGCAAATAGGTTGCTTTGTTTGGAGGAGTTATTTCACGGGAGCATTGATAGGAGTGCAGTGTATCCGAGAGAAATTTTGGAAAAGGTGTTGAAATATAAGGCAAAATCCATTATTTTTGCTCATAATCATCCTTCAGGACATACTCGACCTTCTCGCCAAGATATTGAGCTGACCAGAGAAATGAAAGAGGCTTTGAAGCTGTTTGATGTCTTACTGTTGGAACATATTATTGTCAGTAAGCATTCATATTTTAGTTTTTTAGAGGAAGGGTTATTATAAATGATAGAGGAAAAGGTAGAGAATCAACAAGCAGAGATAAAATCGGAATATCGTGTGTTGACGGTTATGTTTGAAGTGACAAAAAAACGATATTTTTTTGAAGTTCCGGATGGAATGAATTATAAAAAGGGAGATTATGTGATTGTAGAGACAGTCCGAGGGCAAGAAATAGGTCTTTCTTGTGGGAAACCTATGATGGTGGCTGTGAAATCCTTGGTATTACCTTTAAAACCGGTCATCAAAAAAGCATCGAGAGAAGAACGAAATCTTTATTTACAACAGCGAGAGGATGCGAAGAGAGCTTTTGCAATTGGAAAAGAAAAAATTTTACATCATCAACTACCTATGAAATTGGTGGAAACAGAATATACCTTTGACAGAAGCAAACTATTATTTTATTTTACTGCAGAAGGAAGAATTGATTTTCGAGATTTAGTAAAGGATTTGGCAAATATTTTTAAAATTCGAATCGAATTACGTCAAATCGGAGTAAGAGATGAGGCGAGAATTTTAGGAACCATTGGCCTTTGCGGGAGAGAGCTTTGCTGTCGAAGTTTTATCAATAAATTTGATTCCGTGTCCATTAAAATGGCAAGGGATCAAGGATTGGTCATCAATCCCACCAAGATTTCAGGAGTTTGTGGCAGACTTTTATGCTGCATTAATTATGAATACAAACAATATGAGGAGGCATTGCGACACTTTCCGGCAGTAAATCAAATGGTAGCAAGCCCACATGGAGATGGAAAGGTCATTAGCATTGCTCCTTTGTTAGGAAACTTATATGTGGATGTGTTTGGAAAGGGAATCTTTCAATATCGTGTGGATGAGGTAAAATTCAATAAAAAAGAAGCCAATAAACTGAAAAATGTAAAGTCAAGTGAGGAAGTGGAACATAAAGAGTTGGAGAAAGAATGATGAAAGCTTACGATGAAATTTTTTGGGAAGGGGGAGGCAGTTTTTATCAAGAAAAAGAGGGCTTTCGTTTCGGTCATGATGCTATTTTGCTGGCAGACTTTATTGTGGAATTTGCAAAGGTACAGCAGAAAAATTTGGAAATTGGGACAGGAAATGGAATTTTGCCGGTCTTACTCTCTCAAAGAGGATTTGTGTCCAAAGAATATTGTGCTGTGGATATTTTAGAAAGTAATATAGAGTTGGCAGAAAAGAATGCGGAAAAGAATGGAGTGTATGCTCGTTTTGTATGTCAGGATATTCGCAATTTTTCAGAAAAGAATGCCTATGCTCAGATTTTTGCCAATCCACCTTATATGAAACGAGACGGAAAATTGCAAAATATAAATTCAAATAAGGCTGTCGCCAGACATGAGATTTGCCTTACTTTAGAAGAATTTGTCCGTTCTGTAAAGAAGATTTTAGCTCCTATCGGAGCTTTGTATATGGTATATCGAAGTCATCGTTTACAAGAACTCTTTGAAAATTTTATGAAATATGGGTTCTATGTTTCTAAAATTCAATTTGTTTATCATCAAAATGGAAGGGTGTCCAATCTCGTGTTGTTGGAAGTGTATAAGGGAAAAAAGGGGAGTTGTAGTATATTAGCTCCCAAATATATCAAATGAAAATGATACTTCTTTGTTAGATGGTGTTGAGGGGATTTTTCCTTTCAACACCATTTATTATACAAGTTATTTTTTGAAAATTAAGCCTCGATTCGGAACATTGGATTAAAAAAATTAAAAGTTATAATTGAAAAAATAAATGATCTATGTTATAGTAGGAAGTCATATTATATATAGAATATATTGATATGTGAAATAGCAAATACATTAAAATGAAGGAGATTACTAAAGGAGATGGAAGAGAGAAGATTAAAGAATAAATTAATATTAGTAAGTTTGGCAGCCTTATTACTTGTAGGCTGTGGTGGAAGTGGAGGAGGAGGGGGAGCCTCTAATATCCCAGTAGGTCCAGAAAGAAATGTATCAGTTGTATCTCAAAAGCCGAAAACAGAAGATGTCATAAATTCGAATCATCCTGTTAATAATGTGAAAAGAGAAGATCTTGGAGAACTTAGAGCAAGAATGAGTGAAGATAAAACTAGAGAATTTGTTTTTAATGAGCAAAAGAATGCAACTGAAACAATTCCTACAGATAGTAGGGGATTGAATGGTTCCACACAAAAAGTTGCTATTTTGGATGGAGATTTTATAAAGCAAAAAGTATATTTACAAAATAAATATAATAACATTGAAATTTTAGATAGAAATATTAAACCTAAAGTAAGTGATCATGGAGAATTAGTTTTAAAATCCCTAAGGGAAAACAATAATTTAGGAATAATTGCTGGAAGTATAGGGGAAGATGAAGATGATAGTCGAAAAGTGAGTACAGCTGTAATTCCAAAATTAGAAACTTATAAAAAAGCATTGGAAGCATTTAATCCTAATCAAAAAGTAAAAGTGTTTAATCAATCTTGGGGAGTACCAGAAGAAGTTAGTAATTATAAAGGAAAAAGTGAAGAAGAAAAAATGAAAGCTCTGGCACCAGGTCAAACGGCTAATGAAGGGAGAGAAATCTTTAACTTTTATAAAGATCAGATAAATAAAGACACTCTCTTCATTTGGGCAAATGGAAATACTTCAAGAACTAATGGAAATAACATTGTTTATTTTAAAGATGCCTATTATCAAGCTGGTCTACCTCATCTTTATCCAGACCTAGAAAAAGGTTGGATTGCTGTAGTTGGAGTTAAAAAGAAAGATGGAGACATTCTAAATAAACACTATCAAAATCATTTAGCCTATGCAGGAAATGCGAAATGGTGGGCAATTTCAGCTGATGCGGAAGTTATTGATAAAAATGGAACAACACATAGGGGTTCGTCATTTGCAGCACCAAGAGTAGCAAGAGCAGCAGCTTTGGTTGCAGAAAAATTTGATTGGATGACGGCAGATCAAGTTCGTCAAACTTTATTTACTACAACAGATAGAACTGAGATGGATAAAAATTATATAGAATACATTAGAAATACACCTGTTGAACCAGATGAAAAATATGGTTGGGGAATGTTAAATCAAGAAAGAGCATTAAAGGGACCGGGAGCATTTATAAATATTCGTAGCCAATATCAATATTCTCAAAATAGTAATAATATGTTTAGTGCTACTGTACCGGAAAATAAAGTATCATATTTTGAAAATGATATTTATGGAGATGGAGGACTTGAAAAATTAGGAAAAGGAAGCTTGCATTTGACAGGGAACAACTCCTATCAAAAAGGAAGTATAGTTAAGGAAGGAAGTCTTGAAATACATAAAATTCATTCCAGTGAGGTAAAAATTGAAGAAAAAGGAACTTTGGTGTTACATAGTAAAGCGGTTATAGGATATAAGAAGCCGGAATATTCACAGCTTATAGATAAAAGTGAAATAAGTGCAAATAATATAATTGCAAAAAATGTAGATAATAAAGGGACAGTAAAAGTGATAGGAACAACAGCAATTATAGGAGGAGACTATATTGCGCATACAGGCTCTAAAACAGAAATGGATTTTTCTTCAAAAGTAAGAGTTTTAGGAAAAATAAGTTTGCAAGGTGGGGAAATGAATTTATCATCCGATAGATACATAGCTTCAGAAGAAAAAACAACTTTAATGGATGCTTCAACTATTGAGGGAGAAATTGAAAATACAAGTATTAATGGTATGAGAAAGGCTAGTACCAAAATAAAGGATGGAAAATTAATTGTAGAAGTATCAAGACAAAATCCAATTGAATATGTGGGAGAAATGGCAGAAGCCTCCACTAAAAATGTAGCAGGAAATGTAGAAAATGTATTCCAAGATTTAGATAAAAAAGTAAAAGAAGGAACGGCAACAAAAGAGGAATTAGCTATGGGAGCAGTTATACAAAGTATGGGAAGCACTACATTTGCAGCAGCATCAGAAATGATGTCAGGAGAAATATATGCTTCAGCACAGGCATTAACTTTTTCACAAGCACAAAATGTAAATAGAGATTTATCAAATAGGTTGGCTGGATTAGATAATTTCAAAAACAGCACTAAAGATTCAGAAGTGTGGTTCTCCGTATTAGGAAGTGCAGGAAAATTAAGAAGAAATGGATATGCTTCAGCAGATACAAGAGTAACAGGAGGACAATTCGGTATAGACACTAAATTTTGGGGAACAACAACTCTTGGAGTAGCAGCAAATTATTCTTATGCGAAAGCAAACTTTAATAGATATGCAGGCAAGTCAAAGAGTGATATGGTAGGAATATCATTTTATGGAAAACAAGAGTTAGCATATGGCTTCTATATGGCGGGGCGTTTAGGGATATCTAATATTTCAACAAAAGTCGAAAGAGAATTATTGACATCGACAGGAGAAACGGTAACAGGAAAGATAGATCACCATGATAAAATGGCATCAGCTTACATAGAAATTGGAAAGAAAATAGGATGGTTTACACCATTTATAGGCTATTCACAAGATCATTTAAGAAGAGGAAGTTTTAATGAAGCAGAGGCATCTTGGGGCGTAAAAGTAGATAAAAAGAATTACAGAGCAACAAACTTCTTGGTGGGAGCACGAGCAGAATATGTAGGTGATAAATATAAATTACAAGCTTATGCAACCCAATCAATAAATACAGATAAAAGAGATTTAGCATACGAAGGAAGTTTTACAGGAAGTAGTGTAAAACAAAAATTCTATGGAGTAAAACAAGCAAAGAATACAACATGGATAGGCTTAGGAGTATTTAGAGAAATGACACCCGTATTTGGAATATATGGAAATATAGATTTCAGAGTAGAAGATAAGAAATGGGCAGATTCAGTAATCTCAACAGGATTACAATATAGATTTTAATGCTACATTGTATAGGACTCATATTGGATTTTCTGATATGAGTCTTTTTTTGTTCATAGTAGTTAAGGCTGAAGAAGAATCGGATATGTTAAAATATTTGCGATTTTAGTCGTAAGAATTTTAGTATTATATGATAGAGGCATTTCATATTTTTTATTTTTTGTAAAAAAATGTGACTTTTATTTAAAATAGAATTGATTTATAGTCTAGGATATACTATAATAAAAGAAAAATATTTATAGATAGGAGACTAAAATGGAAAATATAATTGTAAGACTGTTAGGAATCCAAATTTTTAATTTGAAAAATGTGAAAAAAGGGAAAATGAGTTTTTTAAATTCGAATGTAAAAAAAACTTTAGCATTGCAATTAGGAGATATTTTAGGAATTTACGGACAGAATGGTTCGGGAAAAACTACAATAATAGAAGTTTTATCTATATTAAAATCTATTTTAACAACTGTTCCTTTAGATAGTGAGTTGAAGAATTTAATTACTTATGGGGAAGAAAATACTGTTCTTTTATTTAAATTTTATATTGAATTCAAGGATAAAAAATATGTTGTGGATTATGAAATTACAATTGAGAAAACAAAGGATAATAGTGTTGTTATTTCAAAAGAGATTATAAAGTATTCTATCTGTATTGACAGCAAATGGAAAAACACTCAGTTATTAATAAAAATGCCATTTAATAACAAATCTTCTCAAATCAATAAATACTATGAAAACAGTTCGAAACAGGATAATTTATTAAAAATTTTGGTAAATCAAGGGATATCACAAAAATTAAGAATTTCTTCAATCTTTTTTTCAGAAAATAGAGCTATGCTAAAAAAAGATACAGATTTGAGTTTTATTATAAATGCTCTAGAATATTATGGAATGCTAAATTTATTTATTGTTTCTAATAAAGATATTGGAATGATAACTTTAAACTTGTTACTTCCTTTTAAAATAAAAAATTTAAATTCTTGTGGAGATTTACCGATTCAAATTGATAAAAATGAAAATGTTGTTGTAAATGAACAAATCTATCCTAGTGTGGAAAAAACTATTGAAGAAATCAATATTGTTTTAAAAAAAATTATTCCAAAGCTCCAATTAAAAATAGAAAAACAAAGAAAAGAAATACTTCCTGACGGTCATTTTAATATTATTGCTGATTTTCGCTCCATTCGAGATGGAAAACCAATTTCTTTACGATATGAATCAGAAGGGATTAAAAGGATTATATCCATATTAGGAGTACTTATTGCTGTATATCATGAACCTTCTGTTTGTGTGGCCATTGATGAGCTAGATTCTGGAATTTTTGAGTATTTATTAGGAGAAATTTTGGAAGTGTTGTCTCACGAAATAAAAGGGCAATTAATTTTTACCTCTCATAATTTAAGAATTTTAGAAAAAATAGATAAAAAGAATATTATTTTTTCAACAGCAAACCCAGCAAATCGATATATACGATTTAAATATGTCAAGCCTAATAATAATTTGAGAGATTTGTATTTGAGAGATTTGATTATTCAGGAACAAGATGAGAAACTCTATGAAGAAACAAAGCAATCTGATATAAAAAGAGCTTTTTATCGCGCAGGTGTTGCAGATGAAAAAAGGTAAAAAAATTATTTTATTTTTGGTGGAAGGGGCTTCAGATTGTACATCATTGGAGTTTATAGAACATCTTAGTAATAACGAAAAGATTAAATTCCAAATTACAGAAGGAGATATTACATCTAGAAAGGGAGTTAATCTACAAAATTGTATAGTAAAAGTTAATAATCATGTGATGGATTTTATCAAAAGAAATAAATTGAAAAAAACAGATATTTTTCAAATAATTCATGTGTTAGATATAGATGGGGTCTATATTCCTGATGCTAATATAACAGAAGATAGAAAAGTCAAAAAATATTTATATTCCACTAAGGGGATAACGTATTATTCTAAAAATATAGTACAAACTAGAAATAAGAGTAAAAGAGGAGTTTTAGAAAAACTTTTATCAACCTCAAGCATTAATTCTATTCCCTATAGACTTTATTATATGTCTTGTAATTTGGAGCATGTTCTTCATAATAGATTAGAGGATATCAAAGAGGAAGAGAAAAACGAATTGGCGAATCAATTTGCAGATAAATTTTATGAAAAAGAAATTGAATTTATTAAATTTATTAATGATCCTATTTTCAAAGTTCCAGGTAATTATAATTCTACTTGGGAATTTATTAAAAAAGGTTTAAACTCGGTAAATAGATATAGCAATTTATGGTTATTTTTTGAAGGTATTTACGAACAATAGTTATGGAGTTAGAATTTCTTTAGGAATGGAAAAAAGAAAAAGCTATCTTCATGAAAGACTTGATTTATCAATAATTCTAAAGTATAATGGAATTATAAAGTGTGGATATAATATGGTTTCTTTCGTATTCTTAAAATATAAGAACAGAATTTTATCAAGAAGATAGAAGAACAAAGACTTATAATACTTCAATCGTCACATTGTATGAGGATGCTTATTATAAAGAATCAATATCTTTTTTTGAGATTTTTACAGTATCGTCTTTAAAGTAGCTAAGTCTGAAGAAGAATTGGAAAAAAGCACAAAAAGCTTTGGAACAGATAGAGAAAAAGTAATATGGAAGGGAAATGAGAGAAAGAAAAGTTTCGAAAATATTGGGATTGAGAATTGTTTTTTGTAAGAAAAAAGTAAAAGTAAGGTATAAATGTATAGTAATTTCCAAAAAACTATGATATAATCTTTTGAGAAATTGTAAAGTAGGGGAGGAAATGCTTTTTATGGAAAATCCGAAACTGCGAGGATTAATTAAAATTATGATTGATAGTTTGATTATTATATTATCAGTCGTTATTCCTTTTGTCTTAAAATTTGAATCAAATTGGAGAATTAATTTTCGTCAGATATTTACTTTGCTATATTTAGTAATTTTTTTATCAGGATATTTTTTATTGTGTCTTCAATATCATAGTTGGAAATATTCTAATTATCGGGATAATGTGGAAATTATTATCTTAAATGTGATTACCAGTGTTGTCTTTTTTGTTTCTATTGCTATTTTTAATTTTCGATATACAATAACAACCTTGCCTATCACATTAGTTTTTTCCATTTTTTTACAGCTTTTTGTCAGATTTCTTTATTCAAGTTTGCGCTATTATCAAATGAATGGTGAGATAGTAGAAAAAAAAACGAAGACATTTGTATATGGAGCAGGAGAAGCAGGAGTATTATTGGCAAGGGAGACACTTTTTAATAAAAAGTTTCCCTATCAGATTGTAGGATATTTAGACGATAATTCCAATAAAATAGGAACTTATATTTATGATATTAAAGTATTGGGAGAAGGAAAAGATTTAGAAAAGTTGATTCAATCTATGGATGTTCATCATATTATTTTAGCCATTCCTTCCATATCAGAAGTAAAATTAAAGCAAATGTTGGAAAAACTAAATAAGATTCCCTACTTAAAGATAAAAATTCTAGGGGGTATCCATGATTTAGTGATTGACCAAAATGTCGAAAGTCATATTCGAGAAATCCAAATCGAGGACTTATTAGGAAGAAGACCTATAGAAATTAATGGAAAGGAAATTACAAAATTTATCCAAGAAAAAGTCATTTTTGTAACAGGTGGAGCCGGAAGCATTGGTTCTGAATTATGTAGACAAATTTCAGCTTATCATCCCAAACACTTAGTCATTATCGATATCAATGAAAACAATTTATATCTTCTAGAATTAGAATTAAAAAGAAAATATCCTTATTTACAACTCGTCTCAGAGGTTTGCTCTATTAGAGATTTACATAAATTGGAAATCTTATTTGAAAAATATAAACCACAGGTATTATTTCATGCTGCTGCTCATAAACATGTTCCCTTAATGGAGCATAATCCAGAAGAAGCCATAAAAAATAATGTGTTTGGAACTAGAAATATAGCTGCCTGTGCAGAAGCATTTGGCTTAGAGACTATGGTTTTAATTTCCACGGATAAGGCTGTCAATCCAACTAGCTTTATGGGTGCCACAAAAAGAATGTGTGAATTGATTATCGAAGAATATACGAAAAAACATTCTAAAACAAAATTTTGTGCAGTACGATTTGGAAATGTATTAGGAAGTAATGGTTCAGTTATTCCTATCTTTAAGCAATTGATTCAAGAAGGAAAAAACTTAACTGTGACGCATAAGGACATCAATCGCTATTTTATGACCATTCCAGAAGCAGCGCAACTCGTCATTGAGGCAGGATCTTTTGGAAAGGGGGGAGAAATTTTTATTTTAGATATGGGCGAACCTGTCAAAATTTATGATTTAGCAAAGGACATGATTCGGCTTTCTGGCGCAAATGTAGGAATAGATATTGTAGGCCTTCGTCCCGGAGAAAAATTATATGAAGAACTACTTTATGATGTCAATAAGGCTGTCAAAACCAAGAATAATAAGATATTTATTACTCAAGTAGAAGCAAATGAAAAAGCTATCAGCTCCTATTATTCTAAATTGGAGGAAGTAGTTTTTCAACAAAATGTATTAGAAATTAGGAAATTGGTCCAAGAGATTGTCAAAGAATATAGGGGAATAATAAGATATTAAAGGGGAGATATTTATGAAAAATATAAATTTATCAGTTCCAAATCTTTCGTTAGATATTGTGGATTCTTTAAGAGAATGTATAGAAACAGGTTGGGTATCTACAGGTGGAAAATTTATCCCAGAATTTGAAGGGAAAATGGCAAAATATCTCCATGCAAAGGATACTGTAGGAGTACAAAGTGGAACGGCAGCATTGCATATAGCTTTGCGTATCCTAGGAGTCGAACATAATGATGAAGTGTTTGCTCCGACTTTAACATTTATTGCTGCAGTAAATCCAATTATTTATCAAGGAGCAAGTCCAATTTTCATGGATTGTGATGATACTTTGTGCATGGATCCAATCAAATTGGAAAAATTTTGTAGAGAAGAATGTAATTTTATTGAAGGCAAGTTAATCAATAAAAAAACTCAAAAACATATAAAAGCCATTGTAATTGTTCATATATTTGGAAATTTAGCAAATATGGAAAAAATTATGGATATTGCAATACAGTATAATTTAAAAGTTTTAGAAGATGCTACAGAAGCACTGGGATCTTATTACACAGAAGGCAGATATCAAGGAAAATTTGCAGGAACAATAGGAGATTTTGGAGCTTATTCCTTTAATGCAAACAAAATTATTACAACTGGTGGAGGAGGAATGCTTGTTTCGAATTCAAATTTCATGTTAGAGAAAGCTCGTTTTCTATCAACACAAGCCAAAACGGATCCTCTTTATTTTATTCACGATGAAGTAGGATATAACTACCGGATGCTAAATTTACAGGCAGCACTAGGAAGTTCACAAATTGATCATTTAGAAGAATTTATTGCAACAAAAGAAAGAAACTACAACCATTACCTAAAGGGGATTGAAGAAATTAATGGATTAGAAATTTTATCATTTGTAGATTATGGGAGAACCAATCATTGGTTTTATTCTTTAATAATTGATAAAGAAAAATATGGAGTAGGAAGAGATGAACTTTTACAAAACCTAGTAGAAATAGGTATCCAAACAAGACCTATTTGGGGGTTAATTCATGAACAGAAATCTCACAAAAAATATCAAGCTTATCAAATTGAAAAAGCAAAGTATTATTATGAGAGGGTATTAAATCTTCCATGTAGTTCTAATTTGACAAAAGAAGAGGTAAATATTGTATTAGCAAGATTAAAGGAGCTTAAAAAATAATGAAAATTTCTATAAGACTTTTTGATATTTTTATAGCGATAATATTATCTTGTATTTTATTTATTCCTTGTATTATAGTTGGAATAATAATAAAGCTAGATTCAGAAGGAACTATTTTATATAAGCAACTAAGAACAGGTTATCAAGAAAGAAATTTTTATATCTATAAATTTCGAACAATGAGACCTAATAGTGATAATAATGGAGCTATTACAATAGGAAATGATAATAGGATAACTAAAATTGGTAAAATATTGAGAAAAACGAAATTGGATGAAATTCCACAATTAATTAACATTTTGAAAGGGGAAATGTCCTTTGTCGGATTCAGACCAGATACACCAGAATATACTCAATATTATAAAGAAATAGAACCTAATTATTTTACTATCATGCCTGGAATTACAGGAAAAGCATCAATATATCTATCTAATGAGGAAGAATTAATGGAAACTATAGAAAATGCAAAAGAATATTATATCAATGAAATTATTCCCCAAAAAGTAAAGTTGAATGAGTATCATTTAAAAGAAAATAGTATATTAAATTATATTAAAATAATGATAGAAACATTTTTAAAACTAGCTATTAAGAAATAATATTATTGAAGGAGAATAATAATTATGGTAAGGAAAATCGCAGTCGTAGGAATGGGGTATGTAGGATTACCCTTAGCTATTGCCTATGCAGAAAAAGGATATGATGTAATTGGGTTCGATATCAATAAAGAAAAAATTCAATTGTATTTGGATGGAAAAGATCCTACCAACGAAGTAGGAGAAGATAAAATTCAAAAAACAACTTTGAAATTCAGTTACAATGAAAAAGATTTACAGGATAGAAATTTTATTATTGTAGCAGTACCAACCCCTGTATTAAAAAACAAAATGCCTGATTTAAGACCTTTACAGCGAGCTTCTGCAGTAGTGGGTAGAAATTTATCCCAAGGAGCTATTGTGGTTTATGAATCTACTGTATATCCTGGAGCAACGGAAGAAGTTTGTTTACCAATCTTAGAACAAGAGTCTAAAATGAAAGGTGGAGTTGATTTTAAAATAGGATATTCCCCGGAAAGAGTAAATCCGGCAGATAAAGTAAATACTCTTACTAAAATTGTAAAAATTACTTCTGGAATGGACGAAGAAAGTGGAGAGGAAATCGCAAAAGTTTATGGTTCTATTATTGAGGCGGGAATTCATAAAGCCAGTTCCATTAAAGTGGCAGAGGCTGCAAAAGTAATTGAAAATTCTCAGAGGGATATTAATATTGCTTTTGTCAATGAATTAGCAATGATTTTCGATAGAATTGGGATTGATACATTAGAAGTTCTGGAAGCTGCCGGAACAAAATGGAATTTTTTACCATATCGACCCGGATTGGTAGGAGGACATTGTATAGGAGTAGATCCTTATTATTTGGCAGATAAAGCCAATGAATTGGGATATCATGCACAAGTAATACTGGCAGGAAGACGAATTAATGATGGAATGGCAAAATTTGTCGCAGAACAAACCATAAAAAAGATGATAGAGAATAATTTAAAGATTAAAGATTCCAAAGTATTAGTGATGGGATTAACTTTTAAAGAAAATTGTCCTGATTTAAGAAATTCTAAAGTGGCGGATATGGTTCAAGAATTAAAAGATTATGGAGTGGAAGTTTTGGTTGTAGACCCTATGGCTGATGCGAAAGAAGCAATGAAAGAATATGGAATTGTATTGTATAAGATAGAAGATATTAAAGATGTAGATACGATTGTAGTGGCAGTAGGACATAAGGAATACAGAGCTTTGCAACCAAAAGATTTTAAAGAATATTTCTCTGTTCAATATCAAAAACCATTATTGATAGATGTAAAATCTTTATATGAAAAGAGTGAAATGGAAAAAGAATACCAATACTGGAGGTTATAACAATGAATATTCCTTTGTTAAATTTAAAGAGACAATACACATACTTACAAAAAGATATAGAACAAATTTTATCGGAAATTCTAACAGGAGGAGCCTATATCAACGGACTCTATGTTAAAAAATTAGAAAAAGAATTGGCTGAATATTTAGATGTAAAACACGTGATGGGAGTGGCAAACGGTACAGATGCATTAGTTATCGCTTTGGAAGCACTAGGGGTTGGAAAGGGAGATGAAGTTATTACTTCCCCATTTACCTTTTTTGCGACAGCAGAGGCAATTTCTGCCGTTGGAGCAACTCCAGTATTTGTTGATGTGAAATTATCCGATTTTAATATAGATGAAACAAAGATTGAAGCAGCAATCACAGATAAAACAAAAGTAATTATGCCAGTTCATATTTTCGGAACACCAGCAGAAATGGATAAAATTATGGAGATTGCAAAAAAATATAATTTATATGTTATCGAAGATGCATGTCAAGCCATTGGAGCAAAATATAAAGATAAGATGGTAGGTTCTATTGCGGATATTTCTTGTTTTTCTTTTTTCCCAACTAAAAATTTAGGAACTTATGGAGATGGGGGATTATTGACGACAAACAACGATGACTTAGCAACTGTTTGTAGAGCATTAAAAGCTCATGGTAGTGGAGAGCAAGGAGAAAAAGCATTTAATTATTTAAATAAAATTGAAGCTGTTGTCGAAGAAAGTGTAAATGTAGATGATACTGTTTACAATCCTAAAAAGTATTATAACTATTTAATTGGGCATAATTCCAGATTAGATGAATTGCATGCTGGAATTTTAACAGTGAAATTGCCCTATTTAGATAAATGGAACGACAATAGAATTAAGAATGCTGAATATTATGATACAAAATTAGATAGTAAAAAATATAAAAAAATGCAATTGGATGAAAAAAATAAAAGTGTGTACCATATGTATATCATACAAACAGAAAATAGAGATAATGTGGTGCAAGAATTGGAAAAAAAGAATATAGGATATGGAGTGTACTATCCAGTTCCTTTGCATTTACAAAAAGTATACAAAGATTTAGGATACAAATTAGGAAGCATGCCGAATGCTGAATATTTATCAGAAAGAACATTGGCAATTCCTGTTGATCCAGAGTTAACAGAGGAAGAACGAAGTTACATTGTTGACATATTGAATAACATAGGAGAATAAGTATGAAACTATCTGAAATTGGTTTTGGAGAAGTACTAAGAGATGGAGAATTTGACTGGTTGGGACTCACTGCGGAAATATATAAAGGAAAGCATCACTTAACCTTTTTAATGTCTGAAAAATTTGTAGAAGAGTTGAATCATAATTTAGGAGTTTCCTGTGTGATAACTTCGAAAGAAATTGCAGAGAAAGTTCGAAAAGATATCGGAATTTTAGTTGTGAACAATCCTAAGAAAGTTTTTTTTGAGTTTCATAATCAATTGGCAAAAGAGGGATTTTATATAAAAATGCAAAAAGACAATAATATCTCAAACAAAGCAATGATAGCAGATACAGTTAAAATACGTGGAAAAAATGTCGTCATAGAAGATAATGTTATCATAGAAGATAATGTTGTTATTTATGATGATGTTACAATTAAATCTGGAACAAGAGTAGGAGCAGGAACTATTATTGGATGCCGACCTTTTCAATTTGTGAAATTAGAAAATGAAGTGTTTTCTGTGGATGCAATAGGGAGTGTTTTTATTGATGAATGTGCAGAAATACAATGTAATACAACCATTGTAAAAGGGGTATTTGGCAAAACTTATATAGGAAAAAATGTGTGTATTGATAATTTGGTCCATATAGCACATGATGTGAAAATTGAAGAAAATACATTAATTGTATCAGGAAGTATTATTGGAGGTAGAACTAGAATTGCCAAAAATTCATATACAGGAATTAATGCTAGTATAAAAAATGGATTAATATTAGAAGAAAATACTAGAGTAAGTATGGGAGCAGTAGTAAGTAAAAATGTTTCTATAAATCAAACTGTAACTGGAAATCTGGCTATAGAACATAATAAATTCATGAAAAAATTTAAGGAAAGTTTAAAATAAGAGGTTATCATGAAAAATATATGGTTTATAAATGAATACGATCTTCCACCTGAATTTTCAAAATTTAGAAGAAGATATGATATGAGCAAATACTTATTAAAAAAGAAAAAATACAATATCCATATTTTATGTGGTTCTTTTATACATGGAACAGAAAATCAATATGCGTATAAAGAAAAGTACCAAAAAAATATAGAATATCAAGGAGTTCATGTTCATATTTTAAGAGGGGTTGCTTACAGCAGTATTCTTAAGCGAGTTATTTCTATGACCTTATTTGGATTAAAAGTTGCATTTTTTAAATTTTCAAAAGAGGAACGACCTGATGTGATTTTTTCTTCTTCTCCACATCTGTTTGCTGCTTTAGGAGCATTTATTTTAGCGAAAAGAAATAAAGCAAAATTTATTTTAGAAGTTCGAGATTTGTGGCCGGAAACATGGGTACAGATGGGGATTATAAAACAGAAAGGAATTATTCATCGCTTTTTTTTACTGATAGAAAAAATTTTATATATCCATGCAAATAAAATTATTTTTTTAGGCTCAAGATTTGATTATTTTTTGAACTTAGGAATTTCAAAAGATAAATTAGAATATATAAGCAATGGTGTAGATTTAGAAGAATTTGATAAAAAAACTTCCCTAATGATTCCTTTAAATAAAAATAAATTTAATATTACTTATACAGGAGCTATGGGGAAGGCAAATAATTTGGATATTATTCTTGATTTAGCAAAATTAGTTCAAAAGGAGAAAATACAATTTCATTTAATAGGATACGGACCTTTTAAATCTTTTTTAGAAAAAAGAGTTTTAGAGGAGAACATAAATAATATTCTATTTCATAATCCTATCAATAAAAATATGGTTCCGGAAGTACTAAGAAATAGCGACGCATTAATTATGGCAGTTCTAGATATTGATTTATATAAAAATGGTGTAAGTTTTAATAAATTATTTGAATATTGGGCTGCTTCCAAACCAATATTATTTTATGGAAGAATAACTCCAGATTATATTCACGAAACACAATCCGGGATGGTAGGAAAGAACATAGAGGATTTTAAAGAAGGATGTATAAAATTATATAATATGTCTGAATCAGAAAGAAAAATGTTAGGAGATAATGGTAGGCGATATGTAGAAGAAAATTTTTCTTGGGAAAAATTAGCAGATAAAGTGGATGTTATTTTGAATGAAGTTTTAAAATAAGAGTAAAATAAGGGGAAGGAATCATGTTAAATTTTGTGATCATTGGTTGTGGACGAATTTCACATAAAATTGTGGATGGAATTGTAAGTAATAAAGACAAAGCGAAATTAATAGGAGTTTCGGATCTTATTTCTTCAAAAATGAATGAAATTGCTTTAAAATATCAAAAGAAAGTAAATAGCAAGGATTCTATTCTAAAAAAAGAAAACTATAAAGAATTATTGGAAACACTTCCTATTGATATTGCTATCATATCTACAGAAAGTGGATATCATGAAGAAATAGCTCTAGATTGTTTAGAGAAAAGAATCCATGTCATTATAGAGAAACCGATTGCAATGTCTATTCAAGGGGCCCAAAAATTAGTAGATAAGGCAAAAGAAAAAGGAGTTAAATTAGCAGCTTGTCACCAAAATAGATTTAACTACCCAATTCAATTACTAAAAAAAGCAATTGTAGAAAATAGATTAGGAAAAGTATATACAGGAACAGCGAGAGTTCTATGGTATCGAGATGATAATTATTATAATCAAGCATCTTGGAGAGGAACTTGGGAATTAGATGGTGGAACCTTTATGAATCAATGTATTCACAACATTGATTTATTAAACTGGATGATGGATTCTGAAATTGATACAGTTTATTCCATTGCAAATACCTTTTCTCGAAAGATTGAAGGAGAAGATTATGGAGTTATTTTAATTCAATATAAAAATGGAAAAATCGGAACAATAGAAGGAAGTGTAATTACATATCCTAAAAATTTAGAAGAAACTTTAACAATTGTGGGAGAAAAAGGGACAGTAGTCGTTGGAGGAACAGCAGTCAACAAAGTAGATGTTTGGAGAGTGACTGGAGATAATGAAGAAGATTTTAAACAGATTGATTGTGGGGATCCAAATTCTGTCTATGGGTACGGGCATGAAGCTCTGTATAAAGATTTTATTGAAGCAATAGAAAAAAATCGGGAGCCATTAGTAAATGGTGTGGACGGAATGTTAGCTATAAAGATTATTTTGGCAGCTTATAAATCAAGAAAAACAGGATTGCCAGTGAAATTCGATGAGTTGAAAGAATTTTCGACTTTGGAGATGAAAAAGTAATGAAAGAAAAAAAAGTTTTATTAGTTTCTTTTAATAATATGGCTAATGATGGTAGATTAAAAGAGTTGTTTAAAATTTGTAATATATTAGGTAAAACAAAGGTATATGACTGTACTGAAAAATCCTTATTTAAATATATTTGGAAATTATTAAATGAAAAGAAATATGATTATTTTGTTGTAGATAATAGAGCAATTTTACCTATAGCATTGTTGTATATTTTTTTTAAAAAACCTAAATATGTCATTCAAGATTGTCGTGAAATGTACTTTTTTACAGAACAAAAAACTTTAAAATCTAAAATTGGATGTATTTTTGAAAATATAATTATAAGAAAAGCTGATATAATATTGGTGGCTAATCATTATAGGGCGATAATTATGAAAAAATATTATAATTTAAAAAATATTCCTATAGTTTTTGAAAATATTAGATATTTGCAATTAGATGAAAAAAACATAGAAGAATTTGAGAAAAAATATGAATATTTAGATGATATTAAAAAATTTAAAATAGTTTCAACAAGTGGTTACCAAGAAACTTTATTAGAAAAAAAATTAATAGATGAAATATCTATAATGGAAAATGTCGAATTGTTTTTTATAGGTGTAGATAAATTAAAAAATGATACTAAATATAAAAATATTTATTTTTTACCTAGAGTAAATTTAGATGAACTAAAGATATTTTTAAAAAAAATGGATGCCGGCTATGTTGGGTATGAAATTAAAAATATAAATACAAAATATTGTGCTTCTGGAAAAATTTATGAATATATTTATGAAGAATTACCTATCTTGGCATATAAAAATATACCTTTAAAATGTTTTATGGAAAAAAATGAAGTGGGAGTATCAGGAGATAATTTTGGAGAATTGATTAAGGTTTTACAAAGAAATTATCCAAAATATAAAGAGAATACTTTAAAATTTAAAAAGAAAATAGATTTTTTAAGAACAGATAATATTAATAAAGTTATTAGAGAGATTCATGAAAGAATAGATGTATAAATAATATTTCTTAATTTAATTAAGGAGACCAACTATGAAAAGTCAAGAACTTTTTTTTAAAATTTTAAATAAGAATTTTTGGCATAACAAAATTAGAGTTACAAAACTCTTGATTTTTCATATGATTTTAACTGAAAAAAGTTAATCTAATTTTTCTTCTTGATAGAGAATATCTTTTTTTAACAAAGTAAATATCACTCTTACTAGTTTATGCGCAACATGTCCAAGAGCATTGTAGTGTGATTTTCCTTGAGAACGTTTTAAAAGATAATATTCATTAAATTTTCTAGAATGTCTAACACAGTTCTAAGCTGTAAAAATCAAAGCATACCTTAGATAAGGAGAGCCTTTTTTAGACATTCTACAAGAAGAAGAATGAGTTAGTATTTTTTATTGCCAATCGAAATGTATTTTAAGAATTCTTTTTCCCGAAAAAGAATAAATTTTTTAATTTTATTAGTTCATCTTTGCTTTGCATATGAATTTAGAAGTGATCTTAACTCCTATCAAATAATTTTTAAAGAGTACACTTTAGAGAATGTTAATAATTTTCATTACGAAAAAAGTTTTCTCATATATAATAAAATAATGAAAGTATTCTTTGATTTTTAGAGATATTATATTATAATAAAATTTTTGTCTTTTGTATTTTTATTAGAATTTATAAACTACTAAATACAAATGAACCATTTATGAATGTGTTGTTTTTTGTACAAATGGGGATATATTTGTTTATTGATTATCCACTCAGAAATTTAATTGCAATTAGTTTATCATTGTTAGGAATAAAAGTATTAATTAAAAAAGATTCTTTGCTTCATATTAATTTTGTTTTGTATTATAGCTAATTATGAAGCATTAAGGAAGAAAGTATAAAAAAATTTCAATATGGAAAAAAAGTTCTAATATTAAGCTTATTTTTTTTCTTTTATATAGAGTATCTAATATTGTTTAGATTACTTTTTATTTCAGAATTTTTTATTTAGCTTTGATAGTTTATTTATACAAGACTTTTAATGACAAAAAGATAAAGATTTTATATAAATTTTTATTTTGCGTATATTCTTTTGCAATGTTATATATAATGCTTCGGCAAGGTGAAGATTCTCTCTTGCCTTATAAAAATTATTTATTTTTATTATTTTATTAGAAAGGGGAGATAATGAAAAGAATAGGATTAATTTTTGGAACAAGACCTGAAGCAATAAAAATGGCTCCAGTGTATCATAGTTTAAAAAAAGAAAAAATGGAAGTTGTGACAATTGTGACAGGTCAGCATAAAGAAATGCTATACCAAGTATTAGATTTATTTGAAATAAAACCTGATTATGATTTGAAAATAATGAAACAAGGTCAGAATTTATCAGAATTAACAGGAAGATTGATTATTGAATTAGATAAAATTATAAAAAATGAAAAATTAGATTATATTCTAGTTCAGGGAGATACTACATCTGCTTTTACCGGAGCACTAGTAGGATTTTATAATAAGATCCCAATAGGGCATATTGAAGCAGGTCTTAGAACAGGAAATATTTATTCTCCATTTCCTGAGGAAGTAAATAGGAAATTAATTGGAACTATAGCAGATATGCATTTTGCTCCAACAAGAGTAAATGTAAAAAATTTAATAAAAGAAGGAATTGTTGAAGAAAAAATACTAAAATGTGGAAATACAGTTATAGATAGTTTAAAATGGATAATAACCAATAAAAGTAATATATTAAAAAAAATTAGAGAAAAATATAATGTAAATAATAAAAAATATATATTATTAACAATGCATAGAAGAGAAAATTGGGGTGAACCAATGAAGGAGGTTCTTAGTGCTATAAAAAATTATATTAATCAAAAAGAAAATTTTTATATAGTTTTTCCTATGCATCTTAATCCCAAAGTAAGAGAAACTATAAATGAAACTTTGAAAGACTGTAAAAACAAAATATTGCTAGAACCTTTGGAATATTTAGAATTTATCGCTATAATGGAAAAAGCTCATTATATAATGACAGACTCTGGAGGTATTCAGGAAGAAGCTCCGACTTTAGGAAAACCTACATTAGTACTGAGAGATACAACTGAAAGACCAGAAGCGATTAAAGCAGGAACAGCAAAATTGATAGGAACATCTTACAAAAATGTATTAAAATTTATGGAATTATTAGAAGGAAAATTATATCAAGATATGTCGAAGGTAGAAAATCCATATGGTGATGAAAAAACTTCAGAAAAAATATGTAGATATATAGGAGAATTGAAAAGTAAAGGAAAAAAATGAAAACAATACTATTGATAGCACCTATTTTTTACTCTTATGAGAAAGAAATAATTGAAGAATTAAAAAAGCAAAATTATGAAGTTACGTATATCCCTTTAAATATTAATAATGTAGCTATTCGACTTTTTTTAAAGATAATTTCAAAATTTTTAAAAAAATTTGAAATTAAATGCTATAATTATTTCTTTAAAATAAATCTTTTTTTTAAAGCAAAGTCAAAAAAGTTTGATAAAATAATTGTACTAAGTGGAGAAAATTTAAGTGAAGAGATAATATTACTTCTTAAAAATAAATATTTAATAGATCCAAAAGATTTAATTTTATATTTGTGGATTCCAATGGAAAGGTATAAAATAATACTTTCTACATATCAATATTATTCTAGGATATTTTCATTTGAAAAGAGAAGTTGTAAAAAATATGGTTTCACCTTTTTACCAAATTTTTATTCCAATCAAATATATAATATAATTTCAGAGCAAATAAAAGAAAAATATCTACTTTTTTTTATAGGGCAGTATGGAAAAGAAAGGTATTTATTAAAGCAAAAACTAAAAAAATATAAATTTACAATACTTATATATCACAATATTTTCACCTATTTTATTTTTAAAATATTAAAATTTAATGAATATAAAAATGTAAAAATGAAAGATTTAGTTTTTAAAACAATGGATAGAACAGAGGTTTATAAAAATATGTCTAATTCACAATATTTATTAGATGATGCTGATATAAATCAAGAAGGGTTGACTCAAAGAGTTTTTGATAGTTTAATTTTAGAAAAAAAATTAATAACAACAAATCAAAGTATAAAAACATATGATTTCTACAATAAAAACAATATATTGGTTATAGATAGAGATGATCCAACTATTTCTGAAGAGTTTTTGATAAGTGATTATGAAAAAGTATCTGAGGAAATTATAAAGCAGTATAGTATTGAGAGTTGGGTAAAAAAATTGTTAGAAGAATGAATTAAAAAGACTAACTATTAAAAGTTAATAGGTAAAATAAAAAAATTGGGTATTTTTTTTATTGTAGTACAAAAAGAGTTGGCTACACAACTCTAAAAAAGTATCAATTTATCTTTTATTCTTGGACTTTGTAAGATTCGTTCTTAGTAAGAATTGCAAATAGTGTATAATATAATTTTCTTGCTACTGCATTGCTTGCTACCAAATCAAATTTCTCTTGCGCGATTTTTTTCTGATAGTATTCTGAAAAAACAGGATCACAAAACTCAGCTCTTAAAGTTGCTTGAAATAAGGCTTTTCTTAAATAAGAGGAACTTCTTTTGCTTATGGACAGAGATTTCGCTTCATAATTTCCTGATTATGAAACTACTGAGTCTAAACCAGCATAAGCTACTATTTTAGAAACATTAGAAAATCTTGAAATATCGCCTAATTCTCCTAATATTGTTGCGCCTATTACAGGTCCAATTCCTGGAATTGCAGTAATAGGGGAGTCTAATTTAGCCATAATAGTTGATATTGCTTCCTCTATTGACTCTACTTGGTTTTCTATAAAACTAATTTGTTCTATTAGCATTTTGATTTGTAGCGAAAAAGAATCTAAGCAAAACTTAACACCTGTTGTAGTTTTTGCTTTTTCAGATAATTCTTCAATTTTCTTTTTTGCAAATTTCTTCATAGTAATATTTTTTAATGCTTTACTAAGTTTACTGGAAGAAATATTTTCAAACCCCTGAGGAGTAGTAAATGACAATAGTATTTCTTTCGATGTTTTTTCAAAAACATCACTAAAACATTTTTTATATTCAGGAAATACTTGATCAAGTAATACAATTGTTTTTCTTTTTAAATTAGCAGTAGAAGATATAAGGTATCTTCTAAAACGCGTTACATTTATCAATGATAGATACTACTCTTCCTTGGAGAAAGAAGACTCTATAAAATCTCCATAACGAAGTAAATCTGTGATTAATATAGAATCAATCATATCATTTTTTCTTTTACGAATTTCAGTACTATTGCGCAACCATCTGTTTGGATGGGATTGATAAGATGGACAAAGAATTTTTTTCAAGAAGGAATGAGAATAAATTAATCCAATCATAACCGATCGCTTCCATAGTAATGTCTAAAGAATCAGAAAAAGGCTCTAATTTTTTGATTAAAGAGTCGACTTCTTCCATGAAATTAGAGAAAGAGAAAGCTTTCAAAATAACTTTCTTTTTATCATCAATAAGAGAGAAGCAACATGAGAATTTTTACCAATATCAATACCTAAGAAAAACATAAAATCACCAAAAAAAATTTTAGATAAAACCTCTATTCTGAAAAACGTTACTACCTTATTCAAGATACGAAGTACTAGAAATTGGTCAACATCTAACCAATATGTAAACAGTTTAACAGAAAGGGGCATTACTCTTTTTAACGAGTTTTAAAACTCAAGGTACAATGTCACTCTATCTAACACACTTATTATACAAGAATATCTTGTATAAATAAATTAATAAAGGATTTTAGGTTTCCTTTATCAACCTAAATATATTATATAAGGAGGATATGTAATAATCATATTATTATATATAAAATAAAAATGAATTTTTATTTAGTTGGGCCTATATTTATTTTTTCTTATTTAGAAAGTAAACTTTATAAAACAGGGATGACACCTCTTTTTATATTTCTTTTTCCGTTAACTATTGCAATTATTTTAGCAGAATCACTTGATCATAATTTAAATTTAAAAGAATATAAAATTTTACTTTTTAATATTTCATTAATTTGGTTTTTTGTAGGGATATTAATACGACTATTTTTTTCATTACTTCCTATAAAAAAAATAAAACAAAAGAAAATTGACATAACAAAATTCCCTAGAATATTTTATCATATTCAAATTTTGGTATTTATGCCACTATTATTAGCAACAATTAAAGCTATTTTTCTTTTAGGGATTACAAATATAAAAGGAAAGGTTGGAGGGATATTAGCACACATATATATACTCTTTAGTACTTTTTATTTGATACCATTTTATATAGATAAAAAAAAATTAAAAAAAGTTTATTTTATGATAACAATAATTCTATTTTTATTACATCCTAAATATGAAACATTTTTATTTTTGCTGCCATTATTTTTTTATCAAACATATAAAATAAAAAAAATGTTTAAATTTAAAGTATTGTTAATATCATTATCATTAGTTATATTAATGTTTATAATATTTTTTACAACTTATTACTTAAATTTTAAAATAAATAAATTAGATTATAAGTTTACAGAGTTTTTATTTTTTATAATGAAACATATGCAACACTATTTTTTATCTCCTATATATATAGGTGAATATTTATTAAAATATGAAGGTTTAGGGAATCCAAAAGTTGCTATAGCTCCATTTTATAATATTATTAGTTTTTTTCAAGGAGAAAGAAACTATATTAATACAACTCTACCTTTTGTAAATTATTTAGGAGTTAATAGTAATGTAGGGGGGCTTATCCCAGAATTAGTATTTTCTATAGGGACAGAAGGAATGTATATTTTTATAGTTATCTTAGCAATTTATTCATATATTGTTGAAAATTTATTATTAAGAAATGAAATGTGGATATTTTTAAATCTAATACTAAAATCCTCTTTATTTCTATGTTTTTTTGCTAATGTTTTTTCATTATTAGGTTATATAGAAAGAATACTAGGAACGATGATTATCACAATATTTATAATTTTATTTCAAAAATATAAGTATGATAAATTGTAAAATATAGTGCGACAAAAAAGTAACCCATATTAGAAGTTTCATGTAAAATGTAAATAATTACAAATACATAGAACAGGAGATCTAATATGAGTTACATACATCTTACCATAAAAAAGCGAAATCAGATAGAGATTTTGCGAAAAGAAAAATATTCTACTCGAAACATTGCTTCTTTAATAGGAGTGCATCACTCTACCGTCGCTGGCGAAATCAAACATATTTCTGGGATATTCTTCGTGTGGCACACAAGATGCTAGCAAAAAAAAGGCTTGTAAAGGGAGACCTTCCAAGCGAAACAAAGCAATGCTTTCTACCATTGAAGACCGTCTGAAACGTACATGGTCTCTTGAAACAAATTATTGGAAAAGAATTCCCAATACCCTTTCTACGAAGACCATTTACAGAGGATTGCTCTCTGTAGATAAGACGATTCTTCGTCGTAAGGGAGTAGCAAAGAGAAGCGTGGTCAATTCACAATTGGACGTAGTACCAAGAACGTCCCAGCGATGTTAAAAAACACAATACTTTTGGGCACTGGGAATTAGTTCTCGAGGAAAAAGCAAATAGTGTCTTGCTACCTTCATAGAAGAAAAGACTCGGTTTTATATCACACTCCCTATGAAAAATAGAGAGAAAGACTCTATGTTTCAAGCCATTCGTAAAGTAACGGAAGGATTTCCGAAAGAAGCTTTTCAAACATTTCCTTCGGATTGAAGAAAAGAATTTGCTTGCTACGCTTCGGAATTGTTTTTTATTTTGCAGATGCCTACGCCACATGGCAACGTGGAAACAATGAAAATAGTAATGGGTTATTGCGAGAATTCTTTCCTAAGAAAACGAACTTAGCAAAAATTCAGACAGAAGAAACCACAAATGCTCTGATGCTTTTACCCCATCGCCCTAAAAAATGCTTAGGATTTAAAACGCTATTTGAAATATTATTTCATGAAATTTCTATGTTGAGATAAAACTGTCGCATTGCTTATTGCTATTCATCATAATAATTTCATAATAAAACTAATTGAAAGAAGGTATAGAATGAAAGGAATAATATTAGCAGGAGGAAGTGGAACAAGACTTTATCCAATAACAAAAGCTATATCAAAACAAATAACACCGATATATGATAAACCTATGATTTACTATCCTTTGTCTGTTTTGATGTTAGCTGAAATAAAAGAAATTTTGGTTATTTCCACCCCAAGGGATATAGTTGTCTTTGAAGAGTTATTAGAAGATGGTAGTAATTTTGGATTAAAAATATCTTATGCTGTACAAGAAAAGCCTAATGGTTTAACGGAAGCCTTTTTAATTGGTGAAAAATTTATTAATGGAGAAGCATGTGCTTTAGTATTGGGAGATAATATTTTTTATGGGCATGGGTTTACGGGAATGTTAAAAGAAGCAAGATATAAGCAAGAAGGAGCTACCGTGTTCGGATACTACGTAAATAATCCTCAAGACTTTGGAGTAGTAGAATTTGATGAAAAGGGAAAGGCAATTTCTTTAGAAGAAAAACCAAAAAATCCAAAATCGAATTATGCAATTCCAGGGTTATACTTTTATGATAAAACAGTAGTAGAAAAAGCAAAACAAGTGAAGCCATCCCAAAGAGGAGAATTAGAAATTACTACATTAAATGAAATGTATCTGGATGAAGATAAATTGAATGTAGTTAATTTAGGAAGAGGAATGGCTTGGCTGGATACAGGAACTCATGAAGGGCTTCTAGAAGCTTCTAATTTTGTAAAAACAGTTCAATCAAGACAAGGGATTATGGTTGCTTGCCCAGAAGAAATTGCATACCGTAATGGATGGATTTCTAAAGAGAAAGTAGAAGAATTAGCAAAAATACTATTGAAGTCAGAATATGGAAAATATTTAATGGATCTAATTAAGGAGAAATAGGATGTCTAAATTTAAAAAGATAGAAACAGGAATTGAAGGGTTGTATATAATAGAACCAACGACATTTAGAGATGATAGAGGTTTCTTTTTAGAAACATATAATAAGAACGAATTTATTGAAATTGGAATTTTGGACGAATTTGTACAAGATAATCATTCGAAATCAAAAAAAGGAGTATTGCGAGGTTTACACTTTCAAACTCACTATTCTCAGGGAAAACTAGTAAGAGTGATTAAGGGATCCGTTTATGATGTTGCTGTAGATTTAAGAAAAGATAGTAAAACATTTGGAAAATGGTTTGGAATTGAACTAAGTGCTGAGAATAAAAAAATGTTTTTTATTCCTAAAAATTTTGCTCATGGTTTTTTAACTTTAGAGGAAGAAACAGAGTTTATGTATAAATGTACAGACTTTTATCATCCGGAATTTGAGTCCGGAATCATGTGGAATGATGAAGAGATTTATATCAATTGGAATTTTGAAAAATATGGTTTAAAAGATACGGATATTATTTTATCCGAAAAAGATAAAAAAAACATATCTTTTTTGCAATATAAGGAAAATCTAAAATAAGGAGACCAACTATGAAAAGTCAAGAACTTTTTTTAAAATTTTAAATAAGAATTTTTGGCATAACAAAATTAGAGTTACAAAACTCTTGATTTTTCATATGATTTTAACTGAAAAAAGTTAATCTAATTTTTCTTCTTGATAGAGAATATCTTTTTTTAACAAAGTAAATATCACTCTTACTAGTTTATGCGCAACATGTCCAAGGGCATTGTAATGTGATTTGCCTTGAGAACGCTTCAAAAGGTAGTACTCATTAAATTTTCTAGAATGTCTGACACAGTTCCAAGCTGTAAAAATCAAAGCATACCTTAAGTAAGGAGAGCCTTTTTTAGACATTCTACAGGAAGAAGCATTAAAATTACCGGATTGCCTTATCTTTGGGTCAAGCCCAGAAAAAGCAAGCAATTTTTTAGAAGTAGAGAAGTTATCAATAGCATTCGTTTCCCCTAGAATGATTGCGTAAGCAATAAGGCTGATTCCGGGAACAGATAAAAGCTTAGAATCTAATCTGTGAATAATATCAGCGATTTTACTTTCCATATCTTTTATTTGTTTTTCATAAAGCTCAATGAGCTCTATTCATTGAATTACATGGAAAGATATTGAGGAATCTTTCATACCAACAGAGGTTTTCGCAAGACTCTTAAGCTCTAGGGACTTTTCTTTTTTGAAATGTCCCTTGGAAGAAGCATATAAAAGATTGGAAATGTCATCCTCTTTTAGGGCTGCGATTTCCTCTGTGGATGGATATTTTTTTAAAAGAGCGCTAAAACCGTTAAAATCATTTTTAAATTTGAAATTAGAAAAAACGATTTCATTCGTAGAAGAATCAAAACAAGAAGCAACATGGTTCAGTTTCGCAATATCAATCCCTAATAAAAACATAAAATCACATCCTTAAAAATATAAATATCTGTGGAGTCCACTTTTTGAAAAACAATACATTCTTGCGCTACATAAAAGTTTAAAACTTATCCAACTATAAGTATATGAGTTCAAAGAGTGTGGCAGTAGTCTCCTTAAAAAAGTAGCAAAAGCTCTTTAATAAATATAAAAAGTCCACAGTATAAATAAATTATATAAAAAATATTAAATAAAATAAACTATGAAAGGAGGTTGTATAGATAAATATTTTATGTATTTATCATACAAGTAAAACATGATTTTAATTACTGGTGGAAATGGTCAATTGGGAAACGATTTTCAAAGGTTATTTGACCAACTACATATAGAATACATTGCTACAGATGTACAAGAGTTGGATATTACTGATATTGCCAAAGTAAGAGAATTTGTTCAAAGAAGAAAAATTTCCTGTATTATTAATTGTGCTGCTTATAACAATGTAGACAAAGCAGAAGATGAACCTGAATTATGTAAAAAAATAAATACAGAAGCTCCAAGAGATTTAGCTATTATTGCTAAAGAAATAGGGGCAGAATATATGACTTATTCCACTGATTTTGTCTTCGATGGAAAAAAGAAAAGTCCTTATATAGAAGAAGATATTCCAAATCCATTATCTGTGTATGGAAGAACAAAATATGAAGGAGAACAAGAAGTATTAAAGGCAAATTCAAATAGTTTTGTGATAAGAACTTCTTGGGTATTCGGAATCGCAAATAATAATTTTAATAAACAGGTCATTGCTTGGAGTCAAAGTAAGAATGAATTATTTATAGTAGATGATCAAATATCTTCACCAACCTATTCAAGAGATCTAGCATATTTTACTTGGAAGTTGTTACAAACAAAAAAATATGGATTATATCATTTTAGTAATGCGGGAGAAGCTTCTAAATATGACCAAGCAAAGTATGTATTAGATAAGATTGGATGGAAAGGAAATTTAAAAAGAGCAAAAACAAATGATTTTATATTAAAAGCAAAAAGGGCAGAATATACAAAACTAGATAGTAACAAATTAGAAAAACTAATTGGAGAAGAAATTCCAAGTTGGAAATTAGAAATAGATAGTTTTTTAAAGGAAATGGATTTATTAAAATGAAAGTATCAAGCATCAAGTTAAATTTTATATTGAATACAATTCGTTTGTGTATGGGAGCTTTTTTCCTTTTAATTACAACTCCATATATATCAAGAATACTTGGAGCGCAGAATTTAGGAAAGGTAGACTATGCTACTTCGATTATTAATTATTTTATTTTATTTACAGCTTTGGGAATACCGGCTTATGGGATTCGTGAAATCGCAAGAATAAGGGATAGTATTTTTGAGAGAACAAAATTAGTACTAGAGTTAGGAATTATTTTATTCGTAAATACAGTTATTGGTTTTTTTATTTTATTATTTTTAGTAAATACTATTCCAATTTTAAAAGGATCTAAAATGCTGATTTTGATAATGAGTTCATGGGTATTGTTTAATAATATCGGTTTAGAGTGGTTTTATCAAGGAATGGAAAATCAGTTATATATTACTATTCGATTTATAGTTATTCGGATAATTGTGATTATTTTAATGTTTTTATGGGTAAAAACACCTGAAGATTTGTATAAATATGCATTCATCCTTGTGTTAATGAACAGTGGATCAAATATTCTGAATTTGATAAATATTTGGAAATATCTATCCTTCAAAGGAATAAAGTGGGATATTTTAAATTTAAAAAAACACATAAGATCAATCTTAATTATTTTTATTGGAACTTTATCTATAAGTATTTATTTGCAGCTCGATGTGGTTATGTTAGGAAATATAGGGAGCGAATACGTTGCTTATTATACAGTACCTAATAAATTACTTCGATTAGTTTTAGTATTAATCACAGCTTTTGGAAATGTTTTATTACCTAGAATATCTAATTGTATTCAAAAAAAAGATAAAGAAAATTATAAAAGATATACAAATCTTTCTTTGAAATATATTTTGTTATTGTCAATCCCTTCTATGGTAGGAATTTTTTTCTTAGCAGATTCTATTATTTTTGTTATGGCAGGTGTAAACTTTACTATCTCAATTTTAACTATGAGAATATTGTGCATTATTTTATTTGTTGTTGGAATTGCATATTTTTTGGGATATCAAATTTTATATCCTCATGGATTAGAAAAGTACTATACACTATCAGTGACAATTGCTGCTATTACAAATTTTGTATTTAATTATATAATGATCCCAAAATTAAAACAAAATGGAGCAGCACTGGGAACAGTATTGGCTGAAATAATAGGTGTTTTGATAATGCTTTATTTTACTAAGGAATATTTAAAAGAAATTTCATTCTATAAAAAAGAAAATTTAAAATATTTTTTTGCAGCAATTTTTATGGGATGTTTTATATGTGGAATACGATTTTTAAATTTAGGAATTTTCACTAGATTGTTGTTATCCATTATAGTAGGATTCATTACTTATTTTGGAAGCTTGTTTATGATGAAAGAAATATTAGTCATAACGATAATATCAAATATAATAACACGAATATTAAAAAGGAGAGAAGCATGAAGACATACCTAGTAACTGGAGGAGCAGGATTTATTGGAACAAATTTTGTAAAATATATGTTAGCAAAATATCATAATATTTCGATGGTTGTTTTGGATAAGTTGACGTATGCAGGGATTAAAGAAAACATACAGAAAGAAATTGATACCCATAAAATTAAATTTATCCATGGAGATATTTGTGATATAAAATTGGTAGATGATATTTTCCAACAGTATGAGATTGATTATGTTGTAAATTTTGCTGCAGAATCTCATGTGGACAGAAGTATAGAAAATCCAAAAGTATTCTTAGAAACAAATATTCTAGGAACTCAAACTCTGTTAGATGCTGCTAAGAAATTTTGGACAGTAGGAAAAGATGAAAAAGGATATCCTATCTATAAAGAAAATAAAAAATATTTGCAGATATCTACAGATGAAGTTTATGGAAGCTTGAAGAAAGACATTCCAGATGGGGAAACTTTAGTATTTCATGACAAAGAATTAGATATCTTATTAAAAAATAGAGGAAAAGTGAAAACATTTGGGAAAACTTTTTTTACAGAATATACACCGATATCTCCAAAGTCGCCTTATTCCACCTCCAAGGCGAGTGCAGATATGTTGGTAATGGCATACAAAGAGACATATCATATGCCAGTGAATATTACGAGATGCTCTAATAACTATGGGCCTTATCAATTCCCAGAAAAATTAATTCCATTAATTATCGGAAATATTCTTCAAGGAAAAACTCTTCCTGTCTATGGAGATGGAATGAATATACGAGATTGGCTATATGTAGAAGATCATTGTAAAGCAATTGATATGGTTTTAGAAAAAGGGAAGCTAGGAGAAGTGTATAATGTGGGAGGCTTTAATGAAGAAGCTAATATTATTATTGTCAAAAAAATCATTGACATTATTTCAAATATTATGAAAGAAGAAACGAAATATCGAAAATATCTAAAAACGGATATCAAAAATATTAACTATGATTTAATTTCTTTTGTACAAGATAGATTAGGTCATGATACGAGGTATGCTATCAATCCCGGTAAAATAGTAAAAGAATTGGGCTGGTATCCAGAAACTACTTTTTTGCTAGGAATAGAGAAAACTATACGATGGTATTTGGAACATACAGAAATATATCAATAATTGAAAAGTGAGATTTTTTGTCAAATGGTGTTAATAAAAGAGTAGAATATGAAATTTTCAAGAGGATTTTAGGGATTTCGGAAACGAAATCTTTAAAATCCTTTTTTCTATATTAAAACATAAAATCGTTTTTTCCTTTTGAGCAGCACAAAAAAGAATACAAGCACTCCAAATACACACTTCTGAAATTAGAAAGATTATTTAAAAATTAGGATTGATTTGTGCAATCCCTTGTATAATCAGAATTTTCTGCCAAAAATGAGAAAATCTATGGAAGCCAAATGCAACTGGTTTGATGGATTTCATAAAATGATTTATTCCTTCCAAAGGTCCATTGGTATAAGTTGTTTCTAAAGTATTTTGAATGTATTCTCTATATTTTCGAAGTGTTTTCCTAGTCGTTTGTATACGAGGACTCATCTTTTTCTTCCATCTTTCTAAAGTAAGATTCAAAAAGTGGAAAATTTTTTCTGTAAATCTTTAAAAACAGAAAGTTTTAATGTTCGAGAAATAGACTCATATTTCTTCACAATAGAAAACTTTAAAAAAAGACCATCCACACTCCCTACAAAGAAATGTGTGTTTTTTTTAAGGCAATCTGAATGACATATTCTTGGAAAGGAAGAAAACATACAAAATAGATTTTGAAACTATTTTTTGTGGTACCCTCTATCGACGTTATAACATAATTTTATTCTTTTTCTTAAAATTTTATAGCTCCATCTTTGATTTTCAAGTTTTTGCCTAAAAAAATAATCCAAAAAAGCCGATTGGAGATTTTAAAAAAATCTCCAATCGGCATCTTAAAGATAAAGATTTTATCAGAAAATAATTATTCTACAATCTCCATTTTTAATCCATATTAAACAACATATAAGCATCGTCGGTCCTAGACCAGAAGTCCCTAAATATGTCGCATTGTATACAGAAGAACAAAAAGAAATTTTAAAAGTCAAAGCAGGAATTACCGATTATGCTTCTATTTATTTTTCAAAGGAAAATGAATTATTAGAAGGAAAAGAAAATCCTGAACAATACTATATTCATGAAATTATGCCCAAAAAAATCAAGTTAAATAAAAAATATATTCAAGAAATATCTTTGATGACAGATATTAAGATTATTATACTGACCATTTTTAAAATTTTGAAGTAATTTAAAGGAGAATACTGTATGGAGAAAAAAATTATACAATTTTCACCACCGGATATTACACAAGCAGAAATTAATGAAGTTGTAGATACATTAAAATCAGGTTGGATTACTACAGGACCAAAAACAAAAAAGTTTGAAGAAGAAATTAGTCAATATTGCCATTCCGATAAGACAGTATGTTTCAATTCAGCCACTGCAGCTATGGAATTAGCATTGAAATTATTTGATATAGGGCCTGGGGATGAAGTAATTACTTCCGTTTATACTTATACAGCATCTGCGAGTGTAGCTTTACATTGTGGAGCAAAAGTAGTTTTAGTAGATACCAAAAAAGGAAGTTTTAATATTGATCCAGCTGCTGTTGAAAAAGCAATTACAGCAAAAACAAAAGTAATTATTCCTGTAGATATAGCAGGATATCCCGCTGATTATGATGAAATTTTTGAAATTGCAGAAAGAAAAAAATCATTGTTTCGTCCTAAAAAAGGAACTTATCAAGAAAAATTAGGAAGAATTATGATATTAGCAGATGCTGCTCATTCTTTTGGAAGTATTTATAAAGGAAAAAAAGTGGGAAGTGTAGCAGATTTTACTTCTTTTTCTTTCCATGCCATTAAAAATTTAACAACCGCAGAAGGAGGAGCTTTAACTTGGTGTCATAAGGATTGGATGGATAGTGAAGAAGCATATAGACAATTAATGTTATTAGCACTGCATGGTCAAAATAAAGATGCTCTCGCGAAAATGAAAGCGGGAGCATGGAAGTATGATATTGTAATGCCAGGTTATAAATGTAATATGACAGACATTATGGCAGCCATTGGATTGGCCCAATTAAAAAGATATGATAACGAAATTTTAATCAAAAAGAAAGAGCTGGTATCTTGGTATGAAAAAGGTTTAAAAAATTTAGAAGATAAATTAGAATTACCAGTCTTTCAAGAAGGAAATACAGAAAGTTGTCGACATTTATATATGATTCGTTTGAAAAATGCAGGAGAACAAAAAAGAAATCAAGTCATAGAAAAACTAGCAGAAGCCGGAATTGCTACTAATGTTCATTTTCAACCATTACCCCTTTTCACAGCATATAAGGAGTTAGGTTTTGAAATGAAGAACTATCCTAATGCTTATGACATGTATCAAAACGAGATTTCTTTACCTTTACATGATTTGCTTGTAAAAAAAGATATTGATTACATATGTACGCTGCTTAAAAATAATATTGAGAGTATTAATTTCAAGAGGTGTTAGATGAAAAAAATATTTATAGTTGGAGCATCTATTTTACAGTTACCTGCTATTCTTAAAGCAAAAGAGATGGGACTCTATGTAGGAGTAGCAGATTATGATTCACATGCAGTTGGAATTCCACATGCAGATGTATATTATAGTGTAAGTACAATTGATGAAGAAGGAATATTTCAGGCAGCAAAGTCTTTTAGGGCAGATGGAATTATCACATTAGCAACAGATATGCCAATTAGAGCAGTTTCTTACACAGCTAATAAGATGAACTTAATTGGTTTGGATTATAATACTGCCGTTAATGCTACAAATAAAGGAAAAATGATTGAAAAACTTCATGATTATAATGTTCCTCATCCTTGGTTTTTTAAAATTGTAGATATAGAAAATCTAAAGAATATTAGTGAAAAATTAAGCTATCCATGTATTTGTAAACCTACAGATAGTTCCGGTAGTAGAGGAGTTATTTTAATAAATAATTTTTTAGAATTAGAACAATCTATTTTGTATAGTAAACAATATAGTAAAAGTGGAGAAGTTATCATTGAGGAATTTATGATTGGAGAGGAAGTAAGTGTCGAAGTTTTAGTTTATAATAAGGAATATTTTATATTAAATATTACAGATAAACTAACTACAGGTGCTCCTTATTTTGTAGAACTAGGTCATAGTCAGCCGTCTAATTTATCAACGAAAATTTTAGAAGAAATAAAAAAAATATCAATAAATGCTTTAAAAGCTTTAAATATTAACAATGGAGCAGCACATGTTGAAATTATAGTTACAGAAAAGGGCCCTAAAATTGTTGAAGTAGGAGCCAGGATGGGAGGAGATTGTATCACTACTGATTTAGTTCCTTTATCTACGGGAATTGATATGGTAAAGGCAGTAATTCAAATTGCTTTGGGAGAAAAAATAGATATTGTTGCTAAAAAATCAAATGGAGCTGCGATAAGATACTTAGATTCATGTCAAGGGCAAATAATTTCTATAGCAGGAATAGAAATAGCTAAAAAAATTAAAGGAGTAGAAAAAATTGATCTTGTAAAAAATGTTGGGGATATTTATACAGGAATAAAAAATAGTGGAGATAGAATTGGATATGTAATTGCTACTGCTAAAACAGCAGCAGAAGCGGTTAGTATTTGTGAGACTGCAAAAAAATATATAAAAATAGAAGTTAAATAGAGGTTAAGATCAATGTATAATAAATATATAAAAAGAATTTTTGATTTTTGTGGAGCTTTTTGTTTAATGCCATTTTTATTAATTTTGATTTTAATTTTAGCTCCTCTGATTTGGTTAGAGGACAAAGGAGATATTTTTTATAAAGCTAAGAGAAGAGGAATTCATGGGAAAATTTTTAATATGTATAAGTTTCGTTCTATGAAAATGAATGCTCCAGATATTCGAAATAAGGATAATTCAACATACAATGCTCCAGATGATCCTAGGATTACTAATATTGGAAGATTCTTGAGAAAAACATCTTTAGATGAAATACCACAAATTCTAAATATTTTAAAAGGGAATATGAGTTTTATAGGGCCTCGTCCAATTACGACCAATAGACCATTAGAAGAATATGATGAAAAGAGAAAAATTAGATTATTAGTTCGTCCAGGAATTACTGGATATTCTCAAGCATATTATAGAAATTCTATAGATCAGGAAACGAAATTAGAGTATGATGCAAAGTATGCTGAAAATGTTACATTTTTTGGAGATATTAAAATAATTTTGAAATCTATAGATACTATTTTAAGAAGAAAAAATATATATATGAACAAGGAGAAAATTATGGATAAAAGATTATTGATTTTAGGGGCTGGAAGAGGTCAAATTGGGCTATACAAAGCAGCAAAAGAGTTGGGAATAAAAACAATTGCTGGAACAATGCCAGGAGATTCATTACCATGTATAGAACTAGCAGATGAAGTATGTTATATGGATATTTCTAATCCAGAGGATGTACTGTCAAAATCATTTGATTTAAACTTAGATGGAGTAGCGACATGTTGTTTGGATACTGGAATTGTATCTTTAGGTAAAGTATGTGATAATCTCAAATTAACAGGATTAACAGAGAGAGCAGCTGCTATGTGTGGAGATAAACTAAAAATGAAGCAAGCATTTATTGATTATGGAGTGAGTACAGCTATGTTCTATAGAATTGGAACAGAACAAGAGCTCCAAAAGGCATTGGAAACACTTCAAATGCCAGTAATTATAAAAGCTACTGATTTACAGGGAAGTAGAGGAATTTATATTGCTCAGACTAAGGAGGAAGTTCTAATAGGCTATAGAGAAGCTATGAAATTAACAAGGAAAGATTATTGTATCATTGAAGAGTTTATTGAGGGAGAAGAATTTGGAGCTCAGTCTTTTGTATTCAATAATGAAATTTTATTTGTATTGCCACATGGAGATGAAACTTATATGAGTCATACTGCAGTACCTGTTGGGCATTATGTTCCTTTAGAATATGATGACTCTATCGTTAGAAAAATAGAAATCGAAGTAAAAAAAGCCATTAAAGCAATTGGTTTAAATAATTGTGCAGTTAATGTTGATATGATATTAAAAGGAGAAAAAATTTATATCATTGAAATTACAGGAAGGGTAGGAGCTAATTGCTTACCAGAATTAGTAGAGATAAACTTTGGAATTGAGTATTATAAAATGATTGCATTAATGGCTCTTAGTGAAACTCCATTGGCACTGTGGAATAAGAGAAGAAATAATATTAAAGCAGGGTATTCTAAGATGATTTTTTCAAATGATGTGAATGGAATTATTAATTCTTTATCCTGTGATGTAAATAATGACCCAGATGTTAGAGAAGTAACCTTTTTTAAAAAAGTAGGAGACGAAGTAAAAATTTTTGAGAGTTCAAATGACTGTATTGGACAGATAATTGTAGAAGGAACAAATATGGAAATGTGTAAAATAAAAATGCAGGAAACTCTAGAGAAAGTAAAATTAGTATTGAATAAATAAAGTCATGATTAGGAGGTAAAAAATTGAAGAGGCTTGTTTTATTTACAAATGAATTTCCTTATGGAAACTGGGAGCCATATCTTGAAACAGAAATTAAATACTATGATTGTTTTTTTGATGAAGTTGTTATTTTTGCTTTACAACTAAGAAAAGAACATTCTCATTCAGTTAGAAAAATTAGTGAAAAGATTAAAGTTATTCCAGTATATTATACTTCTAGAATAATATACTTTATTAATTCTTTTGTAGCTTTATTTGATAGAAACCTATATAAAGAGCTATTTTTTCTATTCAAAAAAAATCGACTAACTCCTTACAATATAGTTTCACTTTTTATTTACCTAAGTCGTTCCCACTATGAAGCTAATAAAATTTTTAAAAAAATTTCAAAATTGGAATTAGAAAATAGTATTTTTTATTCTTATCGTTTTGAATATCAACCTTATGTAGCCTTATTGTTAAAAAAAAGATTAAATATTGATATTAAAATAGTGGCAAGAGCACATGGGTATGATTTGTATGAAGAAGAACGTAAAAATAAATATATTCCATTTAGAAATATACTTTTACAAAATATAGATAGAGTCTATCCTGTATCAAAAAATGGAGTAGAATATTTATCTGAAAAATATAAAGAATATAAAGAAAAAATAGCTCTTTCTTTTTTGGGAACTGCGGATTATGGTTTTTCTGTCCCTAATATCATAGAACAAGAACCTTTTGAAATTATAAGTTGTTCAAATGTTATTCCAGTAAAGAGAATAGATAAAATTATAGAAGCTTTATCTCAAATAAAAAAGTATAAGATTAGATGGACGCATTATGGTGATGGAATTTTAATGAAAGACATAAAAAACTTATCTAGGGATAAGTTGGGAAAAAATATAGAAGTTATTTTTAAAGGACATGTTCCAAATAAAGAGTTGTTGGAAGAATACAAAAAGAAATTTTATCATCTTTTTATCAATACGAGCTCTTCAGAAGGGATTCCAGTGTCAATTATGGAAGCAAATTCTTTTGGAATACCTTGTATTGCAACAGATGTTGGGGGAACTAGGGAATTAGTTCAAAATAAAATTAACGGACATTTATTAGAAGCAGAATTTGAAGAAAAAATATTGTCTGAGAAAATTTTAGAGTTTATAGAGATGAAACAAGAAGAATACATCAACTATAGGATAAGAACTAGAAAATTTTGGAATAATAATTTCAATGCTTCTTTAAATTATAGAAAGTTTTTATCTTCTTTCTAAAAAAAGATTAATAGGAGTTAAAAAAATTGAAGAGAAAAATTTATTTGGAAAACATAGCTTTTATTATATTAATTATGGGAATTATTAGTATAAGTTTTAACAATTTTCTGTTTATGGCAGTATTATTAACTTGGATTTTTTGTGTAAAATATGCTTTGAGACATTTTAAAGAAAGAGTTATGTTATTAGTTTTTCTTTCAGTTTTTTTTATCTTTTTGATAGGAAGAGATTTTGTACAAGTTTTCTTTGGTTATAAATTAGAAAATTTTTCAGATGAAATACAAAATTATGCTCATATTAGCTTGTTAATTAGTTTATTATCATTAGTGGGGAGTTATTATTTTTTTTACAAATTGAAAAGGAAAAAGAAGAAGAAGAAAGAAAAAAAATCTTATTCTAGAATTAGAGAAAAGACTCAGAAACTAAGCAGAATATTTTTTTTTGTGGTACTAATATTCTCTTGTACATCAGAAATTATGCTAATTAAATATATTTTTAAATTTAGCTATATTCAGTATTATGTAGAATATTTTAAAGTCTTACAATCAAATTTAATATTATATTTAATTAACAAAATAGAATTGTTACTCCCAATTATTTTGAGCATTTATTTATCTACCTTTCCACCCAAAAAAGAAGTAAGACCAGTATTTCATTTTTATGGATTGTATTTGATTTTATCTTTAGGGAGTGGGCAAAGATCCAAATTCATATTAGGAGTAATATATATATTTGTGTACATTGTAAAAAGACATTCTTTATCACCCTACGAAAAATGGTTTAAAAATAAATATGTAATAGCCTTATTAATGATTTCCCCAATTTTAATGATTTTTCTAAGTCTTTATTCATCTTGGAGAATGGGAATTAGTACAGATAGATCATTTTTAGAGTCTTTATTAAGCTTTTTTTATGAACAAGGAGTATCTTTAAATGTAATAAAAAGGGGATATGAATATAAATATTTAGTTCTCCCCAATCATCTATATACATTAGAATTTATGAAAAGCGGTTGGATAGCGAGAATACTTGGTATTCCGATATATCATGGAAATACAGTCGAACATGCATTATATGGAGGAAGTTACACTCACATGATAGGCTATATTGTATTAAAGGATAGTTATTTAGCAGGCTTAGGAATAGGAAGTAGTTATATTGCTGAGTTGTTTCAAGATTTTGGTTATATAGGGATTATTCTTGGAAATATATTGTATGGATATTTAATAGTTTCTATTGATAATATTAAAAAAAATGATATCTTTTGGACAAGTATAAAATTTACTATACTACAGGCATTATTGTGGTCAATTAGAGCAAGTTTTTCAGGATTTTTGACTATACTATTAGCTCCTACAACAATGCTAGCATTTTGTATTATTTTTATTAGAAAAAAATTAAGAAAGAGTATCTAATGCAGGAGAAAAAATTATATGAAAAGTAATGTTATTCAAAAATCTATTGTGTGGTCATTTGGTTCAGAAGCTGCAACTAAATTTATTGTTCCAATTACGAATGTAATTCTTGCTAGAATCTTAACACCATTTGATTTTGGGATGTTAGCAGTATGCAACATGTTAATAAGCTTTTCTGATATCATAACAGATGCTGGTTTTAGCAAATATTTAATACAACAAGATTTTCGAAATAAGAAAGAACAGTGTGAATATGCAACAGTTGCTTTTTGGTCAAATTTATTATTGTCTATAGGAATTTGTGTATTAATTTTTAATTTTCGATTAACAATAGCAAATACATTAGGGAATAGCAATTATTCAAATGTTATTGTATTTTCATCTATACAAATAATATTTACTTCTCTTTCAAGTATACAAGTAGGACTACTAAGAAGTTTTTTCGATTATAAAAAATTATTTTTAGGTAGAATTTTAGTAGCAATTATTCCACTTTTAATTTCAGTACCAATTGCCTATATAACTAAAAGTTATTGGGCTTTAATTATAGGAAATATCCTAGCAACCATTATTAATGCCGTATTCTTAACAATTATGTCTCCTTGGAAACCAGCATTATTTTATTCTAGAGAATTACTAAAAAAGATGTTAAGTTTTAGCTTTTGGTCTTTATGTGAAGGATTAGCCAATTGGGGTATTTTTTGGTTTGATACCTTTCTAATAATATATGCTTATTCTGAGTACTATGTAGGGATTTATAAAAATTCAGCAAATATGGTAATGTCACTAATGGGAATGATTTCTGCCAGTATGAGTCCAGTATTATTATCTTCTTTATCTAGAGTAAAAAATGATAGAAAAAAATTTCATAATCTATTTTTATCTATACATCGGCTTATGCTTTATTTAATTTTTCCAACGGGAGTTGGTCTATTTTGTTATAAGAATATAGTGACTTATATTTTATTTGGAAATAAATGGATTGAAGCTACAGATATTATATCAAGTTGGGGATTGATGATGATGTGTAGCTTAGCATTTTATACTTTTCCAGCAGAATTGTATAAATCTAAAGGAATACCTAAAGTATTATTTTTATTTCAATTATGCTATCTTTTTTTTATGATACCAGTTTGTATTTTTAGTCTAAAGTATGAATTCATAACATTTGTGTATATAAGGTGTTTTTGTGTTGTGGAACAAATGATAGTGAGTTTAATATTAATGAAGTACACTTTTCATTTTAGTATAATTCAAATTTTAAAAAATATGACTATGCCTGCTCTAGCTAGTCTTGGAATTCTAATAAGTTACTGGATATTTCGTGGTCATATCAATACATATATCCATGAATTTTTGTTTATGATATTAAGTGCTCTAATTTATGCAATTGCCTTAGGAGTTTTTTTTCAAAAAGATATTAGAAAATTATTAAAACAAGTTAAACTTTAACAATGGATGAAATTATTATAAGGAAAATTATGAAATCAATCATTCTTGCAGATGGCATTGGAACTAGACTTTATCCTGCTACTAAATCTATTTCAAAACAAATATTACCAATTTATGATAAGCCAATGATTTATTATCCATTGTCTGTATTGATGTTGGCTGGAATTCGGGATATCCTAATTATTTCCACTTCTCAAGATATTCCTCTATTTCAAGACTTGTTAGGAGATGGGAAAAGTTTCGGGCTACAGATATCCTATGAAATTCAGCAAGAACCAAATGGTTTGGCAGAAGCCTTCCTGATTGGGGAACAATTTATAGAGAAGGATTACTGTGCATTGATCTTGGGAGATAATTTATTTTATGGACATGGCTTTACAGGGATGTTAGAAATGGCTGTTGCAAATCAAAGAGGAGCTACTATTTTTTGCTATTATGTTAATAACCCAAAAGACTTTGGTGTAGTAGAATTTAATGAAAAAGGAAAAGCAATTTTTTTAGAAGAAAAACCAAAAGAACCAAAATCAAATTATGTAATTTCAGGACTTTATTTTTTAGATTTCACCGTGATAGAAAAAGCAAAGAGAATACTCCCATCTGAAAGAGGAGAACTTGAAATGATAGATATTTTAAAACAATATTTGAAAGAAAATACTCTACATGTCATCAACATGGGAAGAGGGGGATGGCTTGGTTAGATACAGGAACTCATGATAGTATGTTAGAAGCTTCTAATTTTGTGAAAGTCGTCCAGTCTAGACAGGGAGTTATGATAGCTTGTCTAGAGGAAATTGCTTATCGAAAGGGCTGGATTGATAAGAAACAACTAAAAGAGTTAGCAATCCCTTTATTAAAATCAAACTATGGGAAGTACCTGTTAAGTCTTATTGAAAGATAATTATTACAGATGAATGAAATGGAATGGGAGTAATGCAAAAGATCCTACTCAATATTGTATACTAAAAAAATGAAAATATTTCCAGTAGATTAGAATAGTTTCTAGAGCGTGTCTACGCAATCCTTTACAAAGTGTAAAAACTGTGAGATAATCATATAAAACAGAGGAGGTTTGATACAATGGAACAACTACAAAATAGGCATGATTTAACCGATGCACAGTGGAATAGAATTGAACCGATTATCAAACAGCACTTAAATAAACGTGGCGGTTCAAATGCCAATGACAACAGGGTGTTTGTCAACGCCTGCCTATGGATCGTAAGAACCGGTTCCCCTTGGAGAGATCTCCCCCCTCAATACGGCAAGTTCAATGCGCTCCATCGTAGATATAAACGATGGTGTGACAACCACATTTGGGAATATATCCTTGCAGAACTCATAACGGAACCCGACTATGAATGGCTGATGATCGATGCCTCCCATTGTAAAGTTCCCCCTCATGCTTGCGGAGCAAAGGGAGGAAACGAAGCGATAGGAAGGACAAAAGGGGGCTCAATACCAAGATTCACCTTGCGGTGGATGCGCATGGTATGCCACTGCGAACTCTTGTCACAGAGGGTACAAGAGCAGATTGCAAAATGGCAATCGAGTTGATCGAAGGAATGCCTGTGGAACACCTGATGGCGGATCGAGCTTATGACACAAATGCCCTTGTGGAGTACCTACATCAACAGGAGGCTCAAGCGGTCATTCCTCCGAAGAGAAATCGAACGACCAAACGGGAGTACGATAAGGCTCTTTATGAGTATCGCCATCTTGTTGAGAACACCTTTTTGAAGCTAAAGCAATTCCGAGGGATCGCTACCCGTTATGCAAAGAGCGTTTCCTGCTTTGTTGGAGCAATTCATTTGGCATCAATCGTTTTATGGTTGAGATGCCTTGTTTAATTTGTGTAGACACACTCTAGTAGATTAAAGAATATTAGGAGAAATAAATGAGCTGTTTACAAAAAATAGAAACAAGAATACAAGGACTGTTTCTCATAAAGTGCTCTTCTTTTCCAGATCAAAGAGGAAGTTTTTCAGAATTGTATCGAGAGAAAATATTTCGAGAATTTGGAATTTTAAAAAGCTTTATACAAAGAAAATAATTTTTTCAAAAAAAGGAGTATTGAGAGGTCTACATATTCAAGTAGGAAGTTCTCAAGGGAAACTATTCGAAGTACTAAAAGGAAAAATTTATGATGTTGTTTTGCGGAGAGGGAGCTCCACCTATGGGAAATACTATCCTGTACTTTTATCTGCACAGAAGAACATTCTGTTTTGGATTCTGGAAGTCTTTGCTCATGGCTTTTTAAGTTTGAAAGAAGAAACTGTGATTCAATATTCTTACACCAATTATTACATTCCTGAGAATAAAAGAGAAATTCCGTGATCCAATCGAACTTTGGAAATAGAGTAGAGATTTTAAGAGCTTATTTTAATTAGAAGAGGACTTAATTTTATCGGAGAAAGATAAGAATCATCCTTTTTTACCTTTTCTATAGACTTTGTTTTTGATGGAAGTAAAGAAACTCCTTATTTTGGAAAAGGATGAAGCTACACCTCTTTCTATGTATGGAATGACAAAATTAGTAGGAGAAAAAATTGCTTTGCAATATCATAAATCTTTAGTAATCCGAACTTCTTGGCTTTTTGGAAAATATGGAAATAATTTTTGTCAGAGAATATTGACCAGTGCAAAGGAGAAAGAAAAATTGGCTATTGTAGGGGGTCAGATTTCTGCTCTAACTTACACAAAGTATTTGATATAATTCTCTTGGGAGCTATTCAAAGAGCTTGTTATGGCTTATTATGAAACATACAAACTTCCAATAAATATTACAAGATGCTCAAATAACTATGGACCATATCAATTCCCAGAAAAGCTAATCCCTTTGATGATAAAGAATATCTTAGAAGGAAAACAACTACCGGTATATGGTGATGGTGGGAATGTGCAGGATTGGCTTTATGTAAAAGACCATGCTAAAGCTGTGGATATGATAATCCATCATGGAAAGATAGGAAAAGTTCACAATATTGGAGGGCTAAATAGTAATATTGTGAAACTCATTCTTGATACCATAGCAAAAATTATGAGAGAAGAAATAGAATACAAGAAAGTTTTAAAAACAGATTTAGAAAATGTTAATTATCAATTAATTTTTTATGTACAGGATAGATTAGGACATGATGAAAGATATGCTATTCTTCCTGAAAAGATTATTACAGAATTAGGCTGATATCCGGAAACTACTTTTGAAACAGGAATTGAACTTACCATTCGATGGTATTTGGAAAATCAAATTTGGGTAGAAAATGTAAAAGATAAAAACTAAGAATTAAGGAGACCAACTATGAAAAGTCAAGAACTTTTTTTTAAAATTTAAAATAAGAATTTTTGGCATAACAAAATTAGAGTTTGAAAACTCTTGATTTTTCATATGATTTTAACTGAAAAATTTAATCTAATTTTTCTTCTTGGTAGAGAATGTCTTTTTTTATCAAAGTAAATATCACTCTTACTAGTTTATGCGCAACATGTCCAAGGGCGTTGTAGTGTGATTTTCCTTGAGAACGTTTTAAAAGATAATATTCATTAAATTTTCTAGAATGTCTAACACAGTTCCAAGCTGTAAAAATCAAAGCATACCTTAGATAAGGAGAGCCTTTTTTAGACATTCTACAAGAAGAAGCATTAAAATTAACAGATTGCCTTATCTTCGGATCAAGACCAGCAAAAGCGAGTAATTTTTTAGAAGTAGAGAAATTATCAATATTATTCGTTTCCCCTAGAATGATTGCGCAAGCAATAAGGCTGATTCCAGGAACAGATAAAAGCTTAGAATCTAATTTGTGAATAATATCAGCGATTTTACTTTCCATATCTTTTATTTGTTTTTCATAAAGCTCAATTAGCTCTATTCATTGAATTACATGGAAAGATATTGAGGAATCTTTCATACCAACAGAGGTTTTCGCAAGACTCTTAAGCTCTAGGGACTTTTCTTTTTTGAAATGTCCCTTGGAAGAAGCATATAAAAGACTAGAAATTTCATCTTCTTTTAGGGCTGCGATTTCCTCTGTGGATGGATATTTTTTTAAAAGAGCATAAATAGCTTTACTGTGAATTTTACTACTAAAAAGATACTGTAATTCCGGAAAGATGAAATCAAGTAATGAAGTTAATTGAATTTTAGCTTTACTTCTTTGTTTCATAAGGTTACTTCGAAATCTGGTAAGTTTTTTCAAAGAAAAACAATCCATGTTTTTCTCAGAAATAAAGTTAAGTTTAGTAAAAAGTAAAGATTTCGCAATATGAATAGAGTCTAAATTGTCATTTTTAGCATCTCTAATATTCGCTTTTCTAAGGTGTGAAGTTTGTAATGGATTCATAAGCGCAACTTTAAAACCATGTTGAAATAAAAAATGAATAAGATTCTCTCCGTAATGAGAAGTAGATTCTAAGCCAATCATAAGATTTTTAGCATCAAAACTTTTAATTTTATCTAAAAGAGCACTAAAACCTTTAAAATCATTTTTGAATTTAAAATTAGAAAAAACAACTTCATTCGTAGAAGAATCAAAACAAGAAGCAACATGGTTCAGTTTCGCAATATCAATCCCTAATAAAAACATAAAAATCACATCCTTAAAAATATAAATATCTGTGGAGTCCACTTCTTGAAAAACAATACATTCTTGCGCTACATAAAAGTTTAAAACTTATCCAACTATAAGTATATGAGTTCAAAGAGAGTGGCAATAGTCTCCTTTAAAAAGTAGCAAAAGCTCTTTAAATAAAAATAAAAAGTCCACAGTGTATAAATAATTATATAAAAAATAAGAAATAAAATAAATAATGAAAGGAGGTTGTATAGATAAATATTTTATGTATTTATCATACAAGAGAAATGAAGCATAACAGAGAAGAATTATATTATGAAGAAGAAGTCAGTTTGTTTGATATCATAGATATTTTATTAAGGTATAAGAAAAAAATTATGACAATTGTAGTATTAGGGATTATTCTTAGTTTTGGTGGAGCCTTAATTGCTAGAAAATTTAGAGCACAAGATACTTTTCAGGAATACAGACTCCAGTATGCAGAATTAGAAAATGATTATTATTATCAATTAATAGGTTTGAACTATATAAAGTTTGACCTTAGGGATATTTTACAGGTAGAGAAGTATATTGATCGTTTTTTAGTAATTCCGGAATTAAAGGAATTATATGAAAAAGAAAAATCAGATAATCCCAAATTAGAGTTATATGATAAAAGAGAATTTATCAATGAAATTATGAGAGTGGAGAAAGTGTAAGGATATGATAAACTTATAGTAACTTTAGATGTTGACACAGAAGTGGCACCTCAAGTGATTGATATCTATTTTGAAATTTTAAAGGAAGAAATTCCAGATAAATTAAAGTTTTTATTAACCCAAACGAAAGAATCAGCTTTGATAACCAATGCAAATGCGGTCGAAAGATTAAATGATATCAAGAAGCAATTATCAGAGATTTTAGCTGCAAATTCTTTTAAAGCTAACAATATATAGGATTTAGATTTTTTAGTTAGCTTGAAATACCCTTTGTTAATTGGTAACAAAAATTTATATCAATCTATTTATTCCAAAAGTTCACAACAGATCACAGGAATAGATATTTTACTTCAAGAGGGAAAAATTGGGAAATTAATAGAAAAAAAGGGTTCTATCGTTGTAGAAAAATCAAAAAGTAAAGCAATATTAGTTCTTTTAGGTGGAACTGTTTTAAGTGTAATGATTGCTTTTATGATGGTAGTTATTTCAGAATTGTTAGAATCTTATTAAGAAGCATAAAGAAGAAATAAAAGCAATTGAACATAAATAATTTATATTGGCTTTTTATCAACTGATGTTGGTGAAAGAAACAAACAAAAAATAAAATCAGAAGGCTGCTGTTAAAATATCTGTAAGAAATCTTGATAGATTCTATAATACTCATTGAGTTCAGGAAGTAAAAAATAATTTATAATTTCTCTGGAAGGAAATATATTGTCGAAAAGAATAGGAATAATATCTTTTCTCAGAGAGAGAGACACAGGGGTTTTTAGAATAATTTCCAATGTTTTTTTACTTTCTTACCAAAGAAGATTCTTTTATGGTCTTCATGATTTGTATTTTAGCTTGCAAAAAAGCTTTTGAGATAAGCTGTACCAAATGGAAACAATTTAATATAACAAGCTTTTTCTATGGGTGTCAATGATAGATTGGAATATAAGATATATTATTGAATATCAAATTTATGTGTGGTATAATCAAAAAATAGAGTATTTCATAGTATAGATGATTTTAGAAATTTGAATTTTCAGAGCTTCTCTCATGTATTTTTATGTTGAGTAAATATAGTTGAAGACAACCAAAAATTAGGAAGATATCTATGCAGGGATATAAGTCATTATTTTTCAATAGAAGCGAATATGTTGCAAAAATTATGAACAAAAATTAAGATTAAGAGGAAGGTTGATGGGAAGTGATATTAAAACAATGGAATAATTTGGGGGTGCCATTGGGGATTTTTTCTTTTTTGGGAATAATTCAGTTTTTAATTCGAAATAGTAGTGATCAAAAAATGTTAATACTTGGAATTTTTTTCTTGTATTTGAGTAGTCTTCTATTTGTCTATTCTTTTCAATCGATTCTAAAGGAAAAAGACATGGGACTTTTCTTTTTTTTGGGAATATTATTTCCATATTATTTTCAAAAACATCCCTATGTATTTAAAGATTTGATGAGAGAAAGTCATAATATTCGGAATATCAACTATGTTTATATTTTTATATTTTCGATTTTCTTTTTGAAATATTTTTTTTATAATACAAAAAAAAATTGGAAAGAATATCTGGAAGTAGAAAATATCCGTAATTATCTGCTTTATCTTATGCCTTTTTTTATACTACGAGCAAAAGATATTAAAATGATAGGATTTTTTTATGGAATCGTAGTATTCGTTTTTTGTTATAAGAAAGATTGGAACATTTTATTAGAGAAAAGAAAAAAGATTTGTTTACTTTTTCTTGTTTTACTGTTTTTATTTTTTAGTTATATGAGTAATTATGTTTGGGGAATTCCAAATCAATTTGGAGAACAACTTTTAGGAAATTATGTCTATAATTATTTCTTATTGCTTATTTTATTATTGATTCCTATTTCCGAAGAAATGATGAAAAAAATAAAAATGAGTATAGCTATTTCCCTTTTTTATCCTATTTTATTAATTATACTAGAATGGATGCAAAATCATTATACTTTAGAAATTGCGATGGGTACAGAGGAATGGACCAGTATTTGGGCTGTTAGAGCAGGTTTGGTTTCTTTGATTTCTCTTTTCTTTTATCTTTCTGAAAAAAGGAAAGTGTATCTTTTCGGTGTTATTTTCTCTCTTTTAAGTTTATTTTTAGGGCAAGGTAGAGGTCCAATTTTAAGTTTCATAGCATCTTTTTGTATATTGTTTTTCTTTTTTTATGAGAAAAAGACAGATAGGAAGAAAGTTTTTACTTCTTTAGGAATTGTGTTATTGCTACTTTTTGTTATATACAATACAGAAAATTATATTATTAAAAAATTTCAGTTAGTTTTTTTAGGAGCAGATAGTTCAACCAACACGAGAATTGAATTGTATCATGGGGCAATAGAGCAGTGGAAAAGTCAAAAATGGATTGGATATGGATTGGGAAGTTATAAAGAAACTGTAGAACTGTTAAAGCAAGAATATTTAGAAAAATATGATTTGAGTCGAATTCCTCATGCACATAATAATATTTTGGAATTATTGAGAAGTTTAGGAATACTTGGGACTTTTATCTATATTTTTCTGAATGGATATTTATGCTTCTGGCTTTTAGGGAAGTATTGGAAAACACGAGAAAAATTATATATACTTCCTTTTGTATTGATAGTAAATTTTGAACTTTCTGGAATTACAGATTTTAGCCTCATGATGTATAAAAGTCAGCTTTTATTGTTTTTTATTTGTTCTATTTCACTTTCTTATCTAGACTCAAACTATCAACACCCAATAATGACACAGTAAAGAATGAAGAACAAAAAATGTGGTAGAATGTATCGGAAAATACAGAGTTGAAAACATGGTTTTAATCCACAAACAAGGCAGTCAATCCAACCAGCTTTATGGGAGCTACGAAAAGATGTGTGAGCTTATTGTACAAGAATGCGGAAAAACATATCCACCTACAAAATATTGTGCTGTCCGTTTTGTAAACGTATTGATGAAGTAATAGTTCTGTGATTCTTATTTTTAAGCAATTGATTCAGGAGGGAAAAAACTTAATTGTGACACATAAGGATGTCAATCGTTACTTTATGACAGTTTTAGAGGCAGCTCAATTAGTAATTGAGGCAGGGTCTTTTGGAAAAGGTGGAGAAATTTTTATTTTGGATATGGGAGAACCTGTTAAAATTTACGATTTAGAAAAAGATATGATTAGACTTTCCAGAGCGAAAATCGGAATTGATATTATTGCTCTTCGTCCTGGAGAAAAATTATATGAGGAATTGTTATATGATGTGAACAAGGCAGTGAAGACGAAAAATAATAAAATATTTATTACTCATGTCGAAGCAAATGACAAAGAGATCAGTTCCTATTATTCCAAATTGGAAAAGGCAGCTTATCAGAAAGATGTTATAGGAATGAAAGCATTGGTAAAAGAGATTGTGAAAGAATATAGAGAGTCGGTATAATTTTATGTTAGAAGGATAGGAAATATGTTTACAAAGCGAGTACTAGATATTGTATTTTCGTTAATAGGGATTTTTATATTCTCACCATTAATGTTATTTTTTGCGGTTTGTATTAAAACGAGTTCAAGAGGACCTATTTTTTTCTTGCAGAAAAGGCTAACAAAAGATGAAAAAATTTTTACAATATATAAGTTTAGAAGTCTGAATGTTGATTTTGATGCACAGGCTATCGGAATTCAAATACATGCAAGTCATGACTCTATTAGTTACATTGGAAAAATCATGAGAAAAACCAAAATAGACGAACTTCCTCAATTGTTTAATATATTAAAAGGAGATATGAGTTTTATCGGTCCGAGACCGGAACTTCCAAGAAGACTTTCTTATTATTCTAAAGAAGATAGAGGGATTTTTCAAATAAGAAGCGGTGTTTCTTCTCCAGCAAGTATTTTGTTTTCAGATGAGGAAAGGTTAATGGAGAGGGTAAGAGATCCTGAAAAATTTTATGTAGATCAAATTTTGCCTTATAAAATAGAATTAAATTTATACTATATAAGAAATAGAACATTTTTCGGAGATATTTATTTAATGATGGCAACAGTGTTGAAGTTGTTTTTTAAAATTTCGGAAGAGAGAATTGTAAAAGATAAGAAATTATTGGAAAAGAAACAGGAGATTGTTCGAAAAGTAGGGAAGGAGTATTAATGTATCAACATAAAAAGGTCATTATGCTTACAGGGGGCAGTGGTTTTGTTGGAAAACATTTTATTCAAAAATATTCTAAAAAATATAATATTATTTCTGTAAATTTGAAAAATACAAATATAGAAGACTTAGATTTTCAGGAAGTGGACGCAGTTATACACTTGGCAGCACTGGTATATCAGGATAATAACATCTCCAGAGAGGAGTATTTTAAAGTTAATACAGAATTAACCGAAAAATTAGCTATTTTTGCAAAGCGGGCAAAAGTAAAACATTTTATTTTTTTCAGTACCGTGAAAGTGTATGGATACGATGGAGAAGTAAAAAATCATAGCAGAGTGTTGACTGAAAATGATAAATGCCGGGTTACAGGAGATCCTTACGGGGAAAGTAAATTAGAAGCGGAAAGAAGATTACAAATTTTAGAAGATAAATTTTTTTGTGTATCCATTCTGAGACCTCCAATGATATATGGAGCCGGAGTAAAGGGGAACATGAAATTACTGGTTTCTCTTATTCAAAAGTTTCCGGTATTACCTTTTTCTTATTCCAAAAATAGGAGAAGTCTTGTGTCTATTCAAAATTTATTATATTGTTTAGAACTTGTAATAGAACAAGAAAAATCGGGAATTTTTTTACCTTTAGATGAAAAAAATATTTCCATTCAAGAAATGGTAGAAGGGATAAAAAAGGCTTTGGCTCTAAAGAGAGTAAATATATCGTTTCCTCCCTTTTTGTTCCATATATTAGGGAAATTATTTCCCTCTATTATGAATAGACTATATGGCAGTTTGCAGTTTGATAATGCTGATACTAAAAGAAAATTAGGGTATCAGGCTAAAATATCCTATGAAGAAGGAATCAAAAAAATGTTAGAAAAGGAAAAGAAATGAAGAAGGCACTGATAGTAGCTTCTACCGCTTCCATGATATTGCAATTTAATATCGATAACATAACACTTTTACAGGAATTAGGATATACGGTGGAAGTGGCATGTAATTTTGAAGAAGGAAACACTTGTTCCTTTGATCAAATAGAATATTTGAAAAAGACACTGGATAGACTCCATATCAAATTTCATCAAGTTGAATTTTTAAGGAACCCCTTTAAAATCCAGAATTTTGGGGCTTATCGAAGGATTAAAAATTTACTAAATAAAGAAAACTATAGCTTAGTTCATTGTCACTCTCCCATTGGAGGAGTGATTTCAAGAATAGCTTCCAGAAAGGAAAATATAAAAATGGTTTATACAGCTCATGGATTCCATTTTTATCAAGGAGCCTCTTGGAAAACTTGGTGGATATATTATCTGACTGAAAAAATATTATCTTATTATACCGATGTCCTGATTACGTTAAATTATGAAGACTATGAAAATGCTCAATCTTTTTTTATGAAAAAGTTAATGTATATTCCCGGAATAGGAATAGATACGAGAAAGTATCAAGTATCCAAAGATGTGAAAGAAGAAAAAAGAAAAGAGATGACTTTTCATACAACAGACATTATACTTTGTTCTATAGGTGAGTTAATAGCAAGAAAAAATCATAAAATCATTCTTCAAACACTGTTTAAGTTAAACAATAAAAATATCCATTATATGATTATAGGTCAAGGAGACTTAAAAGATTCTTTATATAATTCGGTGAAAGAATTGAAGTTGGAGAAACAAGTACATTTTTTAGGATATCGTACTGATATTGAAGAACTTCTTTCTATTTCGGATATTTATCTCTTCCCTTCTATACAGGAAGGCTTACCTGTTGCATTGATGGAAGCGATGGCAGCAGGACTACCCATTATTGCTTCTAATATTAGGGGGAATAGAGATTTGATTCAAAATGGAAGAAATGGTTTTTTAGTAGAAAACAAGATAGAGGAATATTCTTTAAAAATAGTAGAACTAATGGAAAATCCTCTGCTTAGAAAAAAAATATCCGAACAGGCAAAAAAAGATAGTGTTCAATATGATAGAAAAAGAATAGAAAGAATGATGAAGAAAGTGTATGAAAGTGAGGATTTATGAGCAGAACTTTTCCAAAAATTTCCATAATCATGCCAGTTTGTAAATACGATGAATATTTAGAGCAAGCAATTAATAGTATACTTGCACAGACATTTCAAGAATTTGAATTTTTAATTATTGCAAATGGAATGTTAGAGGATTCTTTTCAAAAGCTTCAGAGTTTTTGTCAGAAAGATACTAGAATCAGATTATATCAAACTTCGATAAAACAATTACAGTATAATTTAAATTATGCCTTAAATCTTGCCCAAGCGGAAATTATTGCAAGAATGGATGGAGATGATATTGCCTTTCCAACAAGATTGGAAAAACAATACTTTTATCTTTTAGAAGAGAACATTGATTTATTAGGAAGTAATTTTGAATATATTGATGAGAAAAATTTAAAAATAGATAAAAAAAATTTTATATTACTAAGAAATGAAGAAATTAGAAAGGCAATGACTATATTTTGTCCATTTTGTCACCCCACAATTATGTTTAAAAAGTCTATTGTTTTAGATGCGGGAGCCTATTGTTTTGGAAATATAGCAGAAGATTGGGAGTTATACTTACGATTACGAAGGAACGCCGAAATAAAATTTGCCAATTATCCTGAAGTATTGTTACAATATAGACAACACTCGAAGCAGATGTCAAAACAAAGCAGTAAAATGGACAGTATTATAGTCTCCGGTTTATATGTACGAGAATTTGTATATACTAAAAATATAGCTTATTTAAAAGGGGCTTTGATTCATTTTTTCTTAGCAACTCCTTTTAGAAAAATATTAAAAAGAATGGAACAATGGAGAAGAAAGAGATAATTGTACAATATAGTGTGACAAAAAATACTCGTATTAGAAATTTCATGTAAAACATAAATAACTGCAAATACACTAACAGGAAATTCTAATATGAAGTATACATATCTTATCATAAATCAAAGAAATATCATAAAAATTTTAAGAAAAGAAAACGACTCTACCCTTAATATTCTACTCTTCTAAGAGTTCTCCACTATTAAACGACTTTCTGGAGAATATGTTATACTGGGCAAAAGAATGTTACGAAAAAAGCTCCTTAAAAAGAAGACTGCCTAAATTTCAAAAGGAATTTTTTCATATCATTGTTGAAATAAAACTGCCGCATTACTTATTGCAATTCATCTTTCAATATTCTTTTATAGATTTCATTTTTATCTTCTCTTGTTAATTTACTTATAAAAAACTATTCCTCCAATCTTGTGTCCAAGATTACGGGTGTACACATAGAAACAAATAGAGCAGCTTATATAAGCGCCCAATATTTTATATTCTGTTTGTACAAATATATGGATTATTTTAGTTCTAAACAAAGAGTGTGAATGAAAGTTTCAATAGAATTTTCAACAGCATTTTTTAAATCCGTTATCTTTTCTCACCCACATTTTCCCCTGGAAGATTTGAAAAGAAGATCCATAAGCTTGGTCAAATGACAATTAGAAATATTTCCCATAAAGAAAAGTTCCAAAGACAATATAATGAAATTTTTTAAGTGCAAATGATGCTTAACTATATAATAACGATATTTTGTTAGTGACTTTAATTCTAAAATATGATATGATACCCCTGAATAAGGTTTAGAATCATCACTAAAAAGCATAGAAGCTATTAATTTTGTACCTGTTTTATCTATTTTTATTTTTTAAGAGTCTGTATCTTTTGAAAAAGACAGATGAATAAAAGATTAAGGTAATCACTTGAAATACTTTCAAAAATTAATAATATTGATGCTTTTAATGTAATATGGAATAGATTATTTCTATTAGCCAAATCGTATTTTGAATTTTCAATTCACAAGGAATCACATTGGATATGCCATCAGAATTAATTATATAATAGTCATATTTTAATTTTGTGATATTGATACCTAGCAAATACCATAAACAATAACTGCTTATACTAAGATATTTGATATTATGTTCCATGACTCTATGCTAAAATGTATCCTTGTATCTACGTATTGTCTATTCATAAAGAATGTAACATAAAACCATAGTTTTACTATGTTGGGAGGATAAATGAAAACAGCATTGATAGGTTATACAGGTTTTGTAGGAAGTAATATAGTAAAAAATATGAGCTTTACAGATTACTATAATTCTAAAAATATCCAAGACATTCTTGGAAAAGAATACGATTTTGTCATTTCTGCTGGAATTAGAGCTGAAAAATATTTGGCAAATCGTTGCCCAGAAAGAGATTGGGCAGAAATTCAAAAGTTTTTTGAAACTTTAAACATGGCAAAAAGAATTAAAAAATTAGTATTGATCTCTACAATAGATGTTTATCAAAATCCAGTGAATGTAGATGAAGATACCATCATAGAGGAAGAGAACTTACACTCTTATGGAAAGCATCGATATTTGGTAGAAAAATATGTCAAAGAAAAATTCGAAAATTTCTTAATTGTGAGATTACCCGGATTAGTTGGAACAAATTTAAAGAAAAATTTTATCTACGATATGATGACAAGAATTCCAAATATAATTATGAAAGAAAAATTCGAGAAGATTTTAAAGGAAACTGGAGAGCAGAATAGAAAAAAATTAAATACTTATTATCATAAAGATATAGATGGTAATTATAGATTTACTGGGGAAAAATCGAAAGAATTAGTAAAGTTTTTTGAAAGTATAAATTTTACTAGTCTGGTTTTTACAGATTCTAGAAGTAGTTTTCAGTTTTATCATCTCAATCATTTAGTAAAAGATATTCAAATAGCATTGGAATATAATATTAAGGTTTTGAATATTAGTACAGAACCTGTTACTGCAAGGGAAGTAGCAAAAGAATGTTTTGATTATAATTTTGTTCATGAAATAAAAGGAGAAACAATTCCTAGATACAATGTGAAATCAAAATATTTTCAATTGTACAATGGAGAGGAAGGATATTTGTATCGGAAAAAAGAAGTATTGGAAGAAATAAAAAAGTTTGTAAAATACAGGGAGAAATTATAATAATATGAAGCTAGCTATTTCTAATATTGCTTGGAATGAAAAAGATGATGAAACTATATATGAAAAAATGCAAGATTTGCATTTTCAATTTTTGGAAATAGCACCTACAAGGTGGGTTGTGAAAAATCCATATAGTGCTAATAACATAGAAGAAGCGAAAATAATAGTTCAGAATATTAGAGAAAAATATGGAATCAAAGTTTGCTCCATGCAGTCTATTCTATATGGAGTCAAAGAAAGATTGTTTTATAGTAAGCAGGAACGAGAAATTTTACAAAAGAAAGTGAAAGAAGCAATTTATTATGCCAATCAGATAGGGTGTAGACATCTTGTTTTTGGTTCCCCAAAAAATAGAATTATAAAAAGCAAGAGTCAACATATAGAAGGAGTAGCTTTTTTTAAAGAGTTAACACAGTATGCGAGAGAACAAGGAGTCTATTTGTCTATAGAAGCAAATCCAACGATTTATGACACGAATTATATCAACACCACAGAAGAGGCATTAAAATTAGTACAAGAAGTACAGGATGAATACTTTGGGATTAATTATGATTTGGGAACAGTAATTCAAAATGGGGAAACTCTCGATATTTTAAAGGAGAATATGGAAAAAATACATCATATTCACATTAGTGAACCACATTTAAAAAGTATTCAAAAGAGAGTAATCCATAGAGAGTTATCTGAAATATTGAAAAAATATTGCTATAAGAATGTCATTTCCATTGAGATGAAGAAAACAGAGAATATTCAAGAGATCTTTAATATTCTTGCTTATATTTCAAAAATTTTTTCATAAGAATAACAATAGAAGAGGAGTATTATGAATCTAAAATATGACAAAATCATTATTGGAGCAGGAATCTATGGAATGTATGCTGCCAAAAGAATATTAAAGAAAAATCCTAATATGAAAGTTCTTATATTGGAGATAGAAAAAAGTTATTTTCGTCGAGCTTCTTATATAAACCAAGCAAGACTTCATAATGGGTATCATTATCCAAGAAGTTATTCCACAGCCTTGAAAACAGTGAGATATTTCGATAGATTTTACCGAGATTTTCACAAAAGTATTCATGATGGTTTTGAAAAAATATATGCAATTGCTTCTGAATATAGTTGGACTAATGGAGAACAATTTCAAAAATTTTGTGATAATTTGGGTGTGAAGTGTGAGGAGATTCCTAAAAAAAAGTATTTTAATGAACACACAATTGATAAAGCTTTTTTAACAGAGGAAGTTTCCTTTGATGCTAAAAAAATAGGAGATCAGCTGTATCAGGAATTAGTAGAATTAAATTGTGAAATACAGTTTAATACAGAAATCATAGCAATAAAAAAAGAAAGAGATAAATATATTCTTAGTACCAAAACAGGGAAAAATTATGTAACTTCTTTTATATTAAATGCTACCTATGCAGGAACAAATAAAATTCATAGCTTGATCGGTTTTGAATATTTACCTATCAAATATGAATTTTGTGAAGTTATTTTGTGTGAAGTGTCTGAGAATATAAGAAATGTAGGATTAACAGTTATGGATGGGCCTTTTTTTTCTATTATGCCTTTCGGATTGACAGGGTATCACTCCATTACTTCTGTTTCCAGAACACCACATTTTACAAGTTATGAATTTGTACCGCCTTACGATTGTGGTGGAGAGAAGAAATTACAAAGAACGGAAGAACATAAAAAAGCTTGTATTCATTGTGGTATTTTTCCTAAAACAGCCTTTGATGAGATGGTACAGATTGCAAGAAAGTATCTAAATTCAGAGATCGAAATTAAATATATAAAGTCATTATACACTATAAAACCTATTATGCTTTCTTCAGAAATAGATGATTCTAGACCTACCATTATAAAACAATATTCTGAAAAACCTGATTTTTATACCGTATTTTCTGGGAAAGTTAATGCTATATATGATTTAGATGAAATATTATAACACCATGATAAGGGGCTAGATATATGAATATAACTTTGGAGCAGAATTATATTTCTGTTGTGTTAGTCATTCACGATTTTACAGAAGAAATAAATTTAAAAATAAAAAATATAGAAAAAGTGTTAAAAACTCACTTTAAGGCTAGTGAATTTATTATAGTTGATAATACTTTGGAAGAAATAGAGTGGAAGGAAAAATTGACTATAAAAAATAAGTATACGATTATTAAACTTCCTATCAAACATAGCGGGCAAAGGGCATTAAATGCTGGAATAGCTATGGCAATTGGAGATTATATTGTAGAGATAGAAGATTTCTCTGTGGATATAGATTATAATGTATTATTAGAAATGTATAAAAAAAGTCAGGAATCTTATGATTTTATTTTTTTAACTCCTAAGAAAGTAAAAATAAGTTCTATGATATTTTATAAAATAATCAATCATTATTTTAAAAATAAATGGAATGAAAAAGTAGGAAGTTCTCTTATGATTCTTTCCTCAAGGAGAGGACAAAATAAAATATCAGAACTCGGGAATCAAATTATCAATAGAAACCTTGCATATATTTTGTCTGGATTAAAAAACTATTCTATCACAATAGATTTGAAATATAAAAATAAAAAAAATTTTTCTAAAAATTTGATGCTGATGTTTGATAGCTTGCTTTATTACACAGACATTCTTATTTTATTATCTCAAAGCCTATCTTTTTTCTTTTTAATATTATTTATTTTTGAAATAGTTTATTGCTTTACTTTAGAGTTTTTTTATAGTGATATTACAGTGTGGATATTTCTATCCATTATAGTCAGTTTAGCTTTTTGCGGAATATTTTTTATGCTAAGTATTATCATAAGATATTTACATCATATCTTAAAAGGTTCTTCTCAAGCAAAAAGTTATATCTATAGCTTTATTGACAAGCAATGAGAGTAAGTATTGGAAAACAAAAAGGAATAAGGAAAAGTATGGGTATATTTATGAAAAACAAATAGTAAAACCAAATGAAATTATATTTGTAGAAGATGGAAAACTAACAGAGGAGCTTTATCAAGAAATAAATATTTTTTGAAAATGATATTCGCAATATTATGTGATAAATATAAAATACGATTTTCACCTGAACTATCTTTAGGGGAGTATTTAGCAGTTATTCCTAAATTATTTATTATACAAGTGGAATATCGAAAATAGATAAAGCCTATTTACATTATGTTCAAAATCCAAGAAGTATAACATATAACACAAACTAATAATTATAAAAAAATTTTTGATGTTTATTATGTCTTAAAAGATTTAGAACAATTTTTTAAGCACGAAGTACTTTCTATTGATATCTTGAAAACAAATGAATTAAGTTCTTGTCTATTTAATAATACTTGTCATTTTGAAGATTCAGATTATGCAAAAATAGTAGAAGAATATTTGACTTTAATTCAAAAAATAGATGTAAGAAAAATACAAAAAAGAGAAATTGAAATATTAGCAAAGTTGTTTCAGTGGAAAATTTTTAACAACAGAGTAAGTTTTAGGTTAATTTGGAAAATAATAAATACTTTTCTAAGGAAGGGAAGGTAAAAGGAGGAGAAAATATGAAATGGAAACAACTGTTGAGAAAAATATTTCCTAAGAAAATATATTTTTTTCTGAGAACAACATGGGATTTTACAATGCAAAATAAAGTGTCTAAGGAGTTGGATAAATTACTAGCTTTATATTTTGATGGTAAATTGGAAGTTTTTTCATTTACTCCTAAAAAAAAATTGGAAAATAAAAAAATAATATGGCAATTTTGGGGACAAGGTTGGGAGTATGAAAAACTTCCAGACATTGTAAAACTTTGTTATAAATCTGTCGAAAAATATAAAGGAGAATATGAAGTTATTCGTTTGGATGAACATTCCATCCAAGAATACCTTGATTTTCCTGAATTTGTTTTTGAAAGGTTAAGAAAAAAACAAATACCATATGCAAATTTTGCTGATTTATTGAGAGTAGCGTTATTGGATTTATATGGTGGGGTTTCTTTAGATCCCACTGTAATTTTGACTGGAAGGCTAGAAAATAAAATAGGAGAAAAAGGATATTTTTCTTTTCAACGTTCTGAAGAAGCAGAGCATAAAAATATTTGGAAAAATTTTGATTGTAGTTATTTTTCTTGGGATAGAAGAAATAAAGTAAAACTTCTTAGTAGTATTATGTATGCTGAGCAAGGAAATATTGTGATTCATACTATGCTACAATTAACACTGCATTATTGGAAAAAAAAGAAAAGTATTGATTATTACTTTTTTTTCCAAGTTTTATATACAGAGATAATCGAAAAATATTTAACAAAAGAACAATGCATTGTAGAGGACGATACTGTGCCACATGAGTTAGCAAAAGATTTGTTTAAAGAATATTCAGAAGAACGATTATCAAAAATAATCTCTAGAAACTTTCTACATAAATTGAATCATAAAGTGTCCCCTGATTTACTCAAAAAGGAAAATACTATCTATCAATACTTGATAAAATTATATCAAGTATAGAGATGAAGAAGAAAGAGAGTAAAAATTCTTCAAAATGAAATCATGAAGGGAGTATATAAGTGCAAATTTGTCATATCGGTAGCTATTATGGTCTTTTTATCTACTTATTGTTGCCTGAAATAAAGATAGAGGAAACTTTCTTTTTTTTGACTTCAGATTTAAAAGTAAATGTTGCTCCTGAACAGGTTTTTTATATGAAAGTAAAAAAAATGAGATTTCCTTTTAGAATTTTATATTATGATTTTTATTTAAGATATAGGCTTCATAGAGTAATAAAATATAAAAAGTTAGATACCAATCTGATTATAGGGCAGGATCATATTATAGGAAAAGATTATTTCTTAAAATATAACTATCATTTAGTGGAAGATGGATTGGGACTTTATTCTACTTTTTATATAGAGCAAGCGAAATATAAAAAGAGATATTTTTTGAATAAGATGTTAAGAAGAAAACGTTGGAATGGAATGGAGAATACAGTAACAAAAATATATTTGACAAAAAAAGAAAATATTCCTCATGAGATAAGACATAAAGTTGAACTTATAAACTTAAAAGAGCTATGGAAGAAAAAAACAGAAGAAGAAAAAACAAAAATTTTGAAGATATTTGATTTTAGTATAGAGAAAATGAAAAATCTGTCTGCAAAAAATTATATTTTGTTCACTCAACCTTTATCGGAGGACTCTGTTATTAGTGAAGAAGAAAAAATAGATATTTATAAAAAAGTAATTAAAAATTATGATAAAAAGAAGTTGATTATTAAAACTCATCCTAGGGAAACTACAGATTATAGTAAGATATTTCCAGAAATTGCTATATTAAATGCCAAATTTCCGGCAGAGCTATTGTTTATTTTCAATATTCCTTTTGAAAAAGTGATAACTTTGTTTTCAACTTCTGTTATGATATTTGAGAATAGTGTAGAAATAGATTTTTATGGAACAGAAGTCAATGAAAAACTATTAAGAAGATTTGGAGCAACAGAAAATATCATGAAAAGGAATGTTTATATTTAAGAAAAATTTTGAAATAAAAATCAATGGAGCCGAAGGTGAAAGAAAATAAAATACTAAAAAATTCTATATGGATGTTGTTTGATAGAGTGTATTTCCTATTTTTACAGTTTTTTATAGGAGTAAAAATTGCGAATTATTATGGAACAAAGATAAATGGAAGTTATGCGTTGGCTTCTTCTTATGCTGCTTTCATTATTTTACTATTGGAATTACCGAATATAGGAGTACTTAAAATATTTTATAGAAAAGACACCAGAACGGTGTTTACTCATTTAATATTTTCCATTGTTATTTCCTCTTTATTAGCTGTTTTTATTCTTATAAATTACGATAATACTTTGTTTGCCACTTTGTTATGTTTATTGTTGATTTCTTCTTGCCTTTCTAAATTAAGTTCTGTAATTTCTTCTTATTTTGAGTATCGTTTAGAGTTATCTAAAGTTATTTTGTCCATGAATATCTTGACAACAATTTCCTATTGTGTACAATTCTATGTAATGTATCGGAATATGACAATAATAGAAGTACTGTATATTCGTATTTTAGAAAATCTCATTAAATTTATTGTAATGAGTATTCTATTTTGGAAGCAAAAATATGATCAAGTATTTCAATATAGTGCTTCTCTTTTAAAACATATTCTGAAAGACAGTATGTATCTTTGGATTACTCATATTTCTTTTGTAGCTTATACGCAATTAGATAAGGTTATGCTTGGAAATTTGTTAGGAAAAGAAGCAGTGGGGATTTATTCGATTGGAGTTTCTTTAGCCAATATGACTTTACTATTTATTCATCCTATTACAGTTTCTATCTTTCCCAAAATGTTAAGATTGTATCAAAAAAATAGAAAGAAATACATGAAAAAATATCAAAAATTTACTACAATGAGCACTCAAGTGTATTTATATGGAGGGATTGTTTCTTATTTTATTCTAAAAAAAGTATTTTTCATGGTATATTCCAAAGAATATGAAAATGCCATTGCCATATATGGGATTTTAATGTTTGCGATTCTATGGAAAGCGAATGCTTCTTTTCAAATTTCTCATATTACTATCATAGGAAAAACAAAAATGAATTTTGTAAAAACTCTGATAGGATTGATGGGAAATATCTTATTAAATTGGTTTTTAATCCCCCGTTATGGAATAAACGGAGCAGCTTTTGCTACAGTTATTACAAATTTTATTACTCTATTCTTATTGGATTTTTTTATTCCGAGTTATCGAGAACATGCTTGGATACAATGGAGAAGTTTTTATCAAATTCAAAAAATATTCTAAGGAGCTATACTTATGTATAAATTATTTGCACGTTTGAGGAAGGTCAAAAAACGAATTGGTACTTTGGGAATGTTGAAGAAGATTGTTATAATTCTAAGAAAGAAGATAGACACCCAAATGCAATGGAATTATAGAAAATTAGGAGTGAAATATCGGGAAGAACCTATTGAAATTTGGGCTTTTGTGAGAGCCAAAAATGAAATAAAAACGATAGAAAGTTGTTTGAATAGTATATTACCGGTAATTCAAAAAGGGGTCATTGGATACAATAAGCTGAAAGAGGAGGAAGATGATGGAACGGAAGCCTTCATTTTAGATTTCTGTAAGAAAAATCCGGGCTTTATTTCTTTTCAATATGAACATGAAGTGATTCCGGCAAATGACATGAGATATCAGGATATTTCAGCTATTCCTGTTGAAAATAGAGTAGATAGTTATTGTAATGCAGTTTTATCAAAACTTCCCAAAAATATTTGGATGATGAAGATTGATTGTGATCATGTCTTTGATACGGAAAAATTAGCACAGCTTCCTTATCTTATAAAAGAGGATAAGGATATGCTTTCTTTTACCAGAATGAATTTGCATTATGAAAATAAACAGTTATTTTTTATTAATATCTACACAATCGCTGCTCCTGACGATTGGTTACTTTTAAAAAATACTAACTTAGTTTTCAAGTTTTCTAGTGGCTATAAAGAAAATGGAAGTTTTTTCGCTTGGGAATACTTGGAAAATGAAACAGAGGATTTATTCTTTCAAAGAAAAATTTATTATACAGACTTAATAAACTGGCACTTTCCTTTTATGAAAATTGGAAAATGTTTAGAACGTAGATATTTTACTCCATTCAGTGATTTTGAAATTTCTCTTAAATTAAAAAAGAAATTTCATATTTCTGAGGATATGTTAGATGAAACGAGAATTTTAGAATTTTGTAAAAATTTTAAAAAGTAAGATAAGGAATAGAGGGATGATGTATGTATCAAAATAAAAGGATTTTAGCAGTAATTCCGGCAAGAGGTGGAAGTAAGGGGATTCCTAAAAAGAATATTACTATGTTGGACGGGCTTCCACTGATTGTGTATACTTTAAAGTCAGCTCAACATTCCAAATATTTAGATAGAATAATTGTATCCACAGAAGATTTTGAAATTAAGAAAGTAGCGGAACAATATGGAGGAGAAGTTCCTTTTTTACGCCCTGTCGAATTAGCCCAAGATGATTCCAAGACAATAGATTGTATTTTACATACTATAGATACTTTAAAAAATATTCGAGAAACTTATGATTATGTAGTAATTCTACAATGTACAAGTCCTCTTAGAAAATCTTGGCATATCGATGAAGCGATTTCCAAGATAATTTCGGAAAACGGTACTTCTTTGGTTAGCGTTTCGGAAGTGGAAGAGCACCCGATTTTGATGAGAACTTTGAATACCGATGGCACTTTACAAAATTTATTGAATGTCAATAGCACCATAAGAAGACAGGATTTTCCCAGCTTTTATAAAGTAGACGGAGCTATCTATATTCAAAAAATAGATGAAAATTTGAATAAAGATACCAGTTTAAATGATGGAAAATTGGCATATATTATGGATAGAAAATATACAGTGGATATTGATGAATATTTAGATATTCGTAAGGTAGAATTGTATTTGAAAGAATTGCATAATTTAAAAATTTTTTAATTTTTCTATTGATTTTATATAGTTAGTTTATTTTTGTAATGATCTTTTGTTTCCTTTGTAAAAGTTGTTCAAAAACATTTTCTGCCTCTACTAATTTTGTCAGAAAATACTGTAATATTGCAGATAGTATTAAACTTTCCATCGCATTAGAATCCAAAAATATTATCTCAGAAAAAGATATTGCAAAAAGATTTCGAGTCTCTTCTTCTACTGTGAAAAGAAGTCTTTTACAGTACTATGATTTTGAAAAGAAACATCCCAAAACACTTCCTACTCATTTAGGAATAGATGAATTCAAATCTACAAAACAGGCTTCGGGAAATATGTCTGCCATTTTAGTAGATTTACAAAAGCGCGAGATTGTAGATATTTTAGAAGATAGAAGAAAGGATCCCTTGATTGATTTTTTTCAGACCTTTCCTATGGAAGAACGTAAAAAAGTTCAGGTTATCACAACAGATTTATACGAACCTTACTTACAAATATTGCCAAAATTATTTCCCAATGCGCAAATCATTTTAGATAGATTCCATATCGTCCAATTAATCTCTAGGGCATTTTTACAAGCAAGAATACAACTCATGAAACAACTTCAAGATCATTCTCTAGCAAGAAAATTAAAAAAGCACTGGAAGCTCTTTCAAAAATCAGCTAGTTCTCTATCAGAAAAGCGTTATTATGACTATTCTTTTAAACAATATATTTCATCAGGAGAAATTGTAAATTTCCTATCGAAGAAAATTCCAAAATTAGATGAATACTATGGGATATATCAAAATTTTCTTTATCTATTTCAACAGTAAGAAGAAAGAAAATTTTCTCTCTTTATTAGAGAAGTACAAAGGATGTGATAATCTTCATTTAGCACGTACTTTAAAGACATACAGAAAACTTACTTTCCAAATTTTAAACAGTATTGACAGTCCTTTCTCAAATGGAATTGTAGAAGGCTTCCATCAAAAGATTAAGTTGATGAAACGGATTTCATATGGTTACAAAAGTTTTCAAAACTTGCACAGAAGAATCTTAATTTGTAGTCCTAACAGCATATTAAAAGAGGGAAAAATCTAAAAGATTCCTCCCCTAGCGATTTTATTATTATTTTTTCACCAACACTATTTGACAAAGAACCTAAATAAATATCTCCGAAAAATGTTCTGTTCTATTTTTTATATAACATAAATTCAGTTCTGTTTTTATATGGTAAAATTTGTTCTGTATAAAACTTTTCAGGATTTTTTACTTTTTGCATTAATACTTCTTCGTCTGAAAATAAGATACTTGCGGGAGAAGAAATCCCACTTCTCAGTTGAAAAACTCCTCTATCTTTTTTAGAATAAAAAGAAAGTCTTCTTGGAAGTTCCGGTCTTGGACCAATGAGACTCATATCGCCTTTTAATACATTAAACAATTGAGGAAGTTCCTCAATTGTTGTCTTTCTCATTATTTTTCCAATGAAACTAATCGAATCATGATTAGCATATATTTGAATTCCGATAGCCTGTGTATCAAAATCAACATTTAAACTTCTAAACTTATATATTGTAAAAATTTTCTCAGCTTTTGTTAACCTGTTTTGTAAGAAAAAATAAGCTCTCTTGAACTAATTTTTAATACAAACTGTAAAAAATACATTAATTATGAGAATATGAAAATCCCTATTAATGAAAATACAATATCTAATACTCGCTTTGTAAGCATATTTCCTATCCTTTTCTATAGTTTATCAATGTAAAAAAAGTAATTTGACAAAAAAACAATATATCAAATTCCAAATATAATTTTTAAAAAACCGTATTTAGGGTATTGAGAAGTTAGTTTTACTATTAAAATATTCAACAAATATGGTATAAACACTCCAGATATAAACGAAATAGGTGTCACAATCCATTCTGATAATCCGAGTATTTGATAAGCTATGATCCTAATAAGTACTTGTGGAAACCATGAAAACAAATATATTGTATAAGATTTTCCATACAAGAAATCAATATAATTTTTTTTATATTTAGAATATTTTTTCTCCAATAATAACATGAATATAATTCCCAAAATAGATACTGTGATATTGTAAATTACTCCAAAATCTTCTTCCAAAAAAAAAACAATTTAAACATAAAAAGAAAAAAGAAATATAATAAAATAAATTTTGTCTTGCTTCTAAAAAGGAATTGATGTAATTTTTATATCGGCAATAAATGCTTCCAAGAATAAAAAAGAATAAATAGTAAAAAACTCCAGAAATATTGAGAAAATTTATCAAAATATATTTCTTAGAAGCTATTGATAATAAAAGGCTAAAAAATAAAAATGTGAGAAGATATCTCTTAGAAATTATTCGTGTGATTCCAAAAGATAAAACTAGAATAATAAATATAGTTGGTAAAAACCAAAAAAATACTATAGGATTATCCCAAGGATACAGAATACTATGAATATAAGCTTCAATATTCAAATTTATTTTTCTCATTGCAAAGTATTGTAAAAAATATTTAGGAATGTATGCCATTGAAGAAATTATAAAATAAGGTGCTATCAATCTAATAAACTTATTTTTTACAAAATTAAAATATGATAACTTTATAGTATTAGAATCTTTAAAATAAAATAAATATCCTGATATAAACATAAATAGTGGCATATGAAAGCTATAAATAAACTTTTTCAAATATGTCATTTCTTGTTGCCCAGAATGTCCCAAAACAACCAATAAAATTCCAATCCCTTGTAGGAAAAGTATATCTTTTTCTTTTAATTCTCTCATATTATCTATCCTTTATTATTTACTAGATAAGAAACTATTATATTAGCTGCATGCCCATCTCCATAAGGGTTTTTTCTACTCGCCATATTATGATACAAATCTCCTTCTAATAATTTCATATATTTAGTTATTTCAGCTGGACTGTTTCCAATTAATTTAGTCGTTCCTGCTTCTAGTCCTTCTGGTCTTTCTGTTGTATCTCTTAAAACTAAAACTGGTTTTCCTAAACTAGGCGCTTCTTCTTGAATTCCTCCTGAATCTGTCATAATATAATGAGCTCCATCCATAACAGCTATAAAATCTAAATATTCTAATGGTTCTAAAAGAATAGCTTGATTGAAATTATCAAAGATTTGATGTACTATCTTTCTAACAATGGGATTTTTATGAATAGGAAAAACCAAAAATAATTCTTCATGCTGTTTCAAGTATTCTCTAATTGCTGTTAATGTATTCTCCATAGGCTTACCCCAATTTTCTCTTCTGTGCATCGTTATTAATATATACCTTTTATTATATAGATTGTATTTATTTCTAATTTCTTTGAGTAGATCTGATTTGTTGGTTTTTACCCACACTAATGCATCTATAATAGTATTTCCACACTTTATGATTCTGTCAAGCGGATAATTCTCTAATCTTAAATTTTTAACATTTGTATCTGTAGGAGCAAAATGAATGCTTGAGATTACACTAATCATCCTTCGATTAACTTCTTCAGGAAATGGGGAATAAATATTATACGTTCTAAGCCCTGCCTCAATATGTCCTACTGGAATTTTGTGATAAAAAGCAGTCAAAGCTCCTATATATGCCGAAGTAGTATCTCCTTGTACCAAAATATAATCAAATTGTTCTTTTCCAAAAATTGAGTTTAATTTTAGCATTAAATTTCCTGTTAACTCTGGCAATCCCTGTCCTGATGACATAATATGTAAATCATAATCAACTTGAATACCAAAAACATTTAGCACTTGATATAACATTTCCTTATGCTGTCCTGTAACAACAATTTTTGTAGATATTTTTCTCTTTTTTAATTCATAATATACTGGAGCTAGTTTTATTGCTTCTGGTCTAGTTCCAAAAATAATTCCAATTTTCATAGCTATTTACATGACATGATTTTATCATGTCCCTCCTTTTTTATTATTATAAATCACTTCCAAAATTGCACTATCATTTTTTTTTCTTCTTTATTTAATCCCCTCAAAAACATAAGTAATATGTATACAATTGTATACAATACTATCTCTAATAATAATAGCAATATCGTTGATGGAGGTAAAAAATATTTTAAAATATATCCTAAAATAATAGAAATGAATATCGGATATGTCATATGTAAAATCTCTTTCCAAAACTGTACAATATCTAATTCTACCTTTTTATAATAATATATATTAATAATAATAATGTTTCCTATACAAAAAGAAATACCTGTCCCTATGGAACAACCTAAGGCACCATAATTATTTACTAAAATTAAACTAAAGAAAATATTCAACAGAGCAATGATAAAATAAATCAGCGAACGAAATTTATGTAGATTCTTAGCTTGCAATATAACAATTCCAGTATTTTGAATTAAGGGAACAGTTAAAGGAAGCATAATCCAAAGTGTCATATAATAAATATCTTTAGAATATGATTTCCCAACCCAAAAAGTTATAAATTCTTTTCCAAATAATAAAAAACCTGTGCATATTAATCCCATTAAGATATATTGTATTCTTCCCACTTTTATAAATAGATCTGAGATTTCCAGATTAGACTTCTTTACCGTTAGTTGATTAACCTTTGGGGATAATACTTCTGAAACAGATGTCGAAATACTCATATACATTTGATTAAAAACAGAAGAAATGGAATATACTCCGACTGTAGCAGCACCTAAATATTTCCCTATAATCAGCCTATCAGTACTCCAATATAGTCTATCTATTAATATTCCCAAAAAAATATAAAATGAAAACTTAAACAATTCCTTAATCAGAGTAAAATCTTTAAAATAAAACTTTATTTTTATGCCTAAATATACAGAATAAAATATATTCAATATTATAGTTAAAATAGAATAACATAAAGTTGAAACAGTAATAGCTACTAATCCAAATCCAAATTTTAACAAAATGAGACCTGTTATTGGATTCATAACCAATGTAAAAAAAGATAATCCCCTTAAGTATAAAAATCTTTCTTTCGAATGGATGTAGGTAGAGCAAATTATAAAAGGAAAAGAAATACTCATATTGATAAGTAAAATTAAAAAAATTTTCTGGGTTTTCATAATTTCTTCAAAAGAAAAACTATCTTGTAAAAAAAAAGGCAAATTCGAATAAATAAGTATTCCTATAATAATGCAAATTAAAGATAATATTATAAATATAACTAGAAATATTCCAACTAAATACTTGTATTTTTCTATTTCATTTTTTTCTTCATATTGAACCAGATATCTCAACATTGTTGTCCCAAACCCTAAATTTAACATACTAAGGTACCCCATAATTGATTGGATAAAAGAATTTATACCATAATCAGATGAACCTAAGTAATTTAAAAATATAGGTGTATAAAAGAGCTGTATAACAGATCCTATTCCCACACTTAGTAAAGAAATCATAGTCCCCATTCTTAGCTGATTTATTCTCATATTTCTACACCAATCCATTCTAACATCACTTTTATTATTTTTTTTATATTATTTCTAAATATATAGTAATATCTATTTAGAATGGAAGGGGTAGGGTAATATTTTCTCTCTAAATCAAATATTGATAAATGATCAATTTCTTGGAAAAATTTTTTTCTATTTTTATTAATAGTTGGACTTTGATAAAATGATTTATTCCATTTCAATGCCTTTTTTAGTAAAACTTCTTGATAAAAAATATCTTTTTTTATAGTGTAAAATAATCTTTCTCCTTTTAAATTATTAGTAATCACTAACGATACCCCTAAGTCATTATTTTCCAATTTTTTTTCAATTCCCCAAAAATCAGCCAATGTGATATCTCCTATCCTATGATTTCCCTGAATATCACCTTTAAATTTACATTTATAACAAGGAATTGACAAATAAATATCCTTCATAAATCCTCTAAAAAAAACATCTTTTTCTTGACATGTTTCAAGTACTTTTTCTCCATTTTTTGAATAATATTTCATTCCAAATTTAGACCATCCCTTCTCTTTATCTCGAAAAGATACAGATTTAAAATTTTCTATATTCATTTCTTTTAAATATTTATCAAATACTTTCTGTGAGGGAATTCCATGACAAATAACATCCAATGTAAATAAATTAGCGCTACTAACCACTTTTTGCAGTGCAGCAATTTGACAAGGAAGTCCCGAATATAAAACTTTCTTCCCTTTTTTTAAATCATCCATGACCTCTGTGTATGTCAAATTTATATTACTAGGCAAATATTTTGATCCCTGCAATTGATAAATATCTTCCATTTTAGATATTTTAATATGAACAATCCTTCCATCTTTCCAAGCCGCTCCATAGACCATCCCATTATTTGATAAAATGAATTTTGATAATTCACTAAAAATGCCTCCTGAAGAACTTTTTTTTAAAATTTCACTATCTAAAGACCATGCTGCATAAACTTTTTTTAAAAGATTCCTGCTGCTATAATCAATTATAGGACAAAATTTTTGACACTTTCCACAATGTATACAATAATTTGTAATGTTTGCTTTATAAAATCCTTCATTATCAAACTTCATTTCTATAGCATTAGAAATAGGACAAGCATTGACACAGCCAAAACAACCAGTACACTCACTTTTTCCAATCACTTCGATGGCAGATTTCATATTTATATTCCTTTTTCAATCTTATTTTTAATTTCTAATAACATATTCTGTACAATGAATTTATTTTGATTAACTGCTTCCACAACTTCCTGTAAAATTTTGGAATAATTATTTTCCAAGTAACATAATTTTTCAATAATATGCTTAGATATTTGTTCTTCTTTCCAAAAATCTTCATTTGCAGATTCAATTATTAAGTCTTCTCTATTCAAGCCATTCCCAATAACTCCACGATATTTAACACTATATGATAAAGAAATGGCTGGTTTTCCCATCTGAAATGTAGATACAGCTGCATGCATCCTACCAGTAATAACACACCAAGAATTTCCTAATACATTTCTTGCTTCTACTGGAAGAATACTTTCCGTTATCTTAATAACACGATTTTTTTCAGAAATAGGAATCTTCCGAAACAATTCTTCAATAATATTAATATCTCCAGAGTCATCCAAAGAAACTACATGAGCTAATAAGACTATTTTCTTATCCGGATATTTTTCCATAATTTTTAATATACAATCCATCCACTGACTTATATATTTCTCATAATTTTTTGTATAGCATTCTACCAAGCCAGAGGGAACTAATGTAATGTATTCATTAGTATTTAAAAAATAATTTTTAAAAAAATTAGATGTTTGTTCTTGAAAAGGTAAACTTAAAAAAGCTAAATCCCTAGCTTCAACAAAATTATCAATTTTTAAAATTTCTTTAACATAAGATGAACAATACTGATCCCGAGTATATAAGTTAGATTTTGAAATTAAATATTTTGCTATAATTTTGTTGATTCCTGTAAATGGTCCAACACTTTGTCCCAGTAGAAATAATCTCTTTTTTTTCTTGCTATAAAATAATAAAGATATGGCATTTATCAAAAAATTTAACCTTCCATAATATTCCGACAAATCATCGCCACCTAAAATAAATATATAATCATATTTATGTACTTTTATCGGTTGAATAAAAATTTTATAGAATACTCGAATGAATCTTTTTTTTCTTTTTTGAAAGAAAATATCTTTTTTTATCTTTATGCCATTTATAGATTTTCTAATATTAATAATATCTTCTTCCTTTTGAGTATCTAAATAAATTTCTATACTAGTTCCTTTTAGAGCATTAATTAAATTAACTGCCATCATTGTAGTTCCATAATTTAAACTATGTGGAACATGTTCAAGTAATATTTTTTTCATTTGAAACTTCTCCCTATTATATTAACAAAAATTTATTATTGTTTCTTAAATTATCTATAATTTTTCTTATTTTAGAAAATTTATTCTATCTTCATAGCTAGGTTTTTCTTTTCCAATATATTGTAAATAAGAAGTATATGGATAATATAAACGAGTATCCCTTATTAAAAAATACAAATTAAAACTCATGTATATTAGATATATTACTAAACAAAAATATTTCAAATATCTATCTTTAATTAAATTTATTATATAGGAAAGTAAAATAATGTTAAATATTCTGAAATATAATGCTAATCTTATTAAAGCAGTAAATGTACTTCCTATTCTATAAAAAACTAAAAATATCATATTTAATAAGACCAATATTTCACCATATTTATATTTTTTACTAATCTTTTTATAATAAACTAAACTCAGAACTGCTACTATATATTTTTCTACCAATCTGATATTAAAAATCTCAGTAACATCATACTTAGTACCAAAATAATTATAAACTCTAAAATAAATAGCAGGTAATGATTTCAATACATTTAGGAAAAAAAACAGAATCCTTTTGTCTGTAAAAATAACACTTAAAATAAGTAACATCATTAAAACCATTTTAGAGCGATTCCTTTCCCACATCATAGTATAAAAGAAAAAGAAAAGAAGTAAAATAAGTGCAGAATTATGAAACATAACTGCTAATATAAAATAAAGAAAAGAGATGAAGTTTTTTCTCTCAATAAAATAGTCTATAGATAACAAGCCTAAAGATATTGCAATCAAATTTCTCAGAGGACAATCTATAAATAAATATAGCCCTAATTGAACAAAAAATATAGCTTGCACTAAAAAATAATTAATAGAAAATTTATAAATAATTTTCATAAAAACACAAAAACATACTACTTTAGTAAGTATAAAAAACACCCAAAAATCAACTCTAAATATTTTAAATAGAGAAAAATATAAGCAAAATAATTTTTCAAATGGAAAAGATAAAAAATTTTGAAAACTATATTGAGTATACAATATCTCATAATTTTTCCAATCACTTCCATTCATATATGTAAAACATAGAAAAATACAAAAAATAATATTACTAAATTTTCTGATATATTTTTTATATTTATTAAAAAAGTTCAACGTAAACAGTACATATAAACATATATAATAAATCATTCTTTTACTACCTTATTCATCTGTTTTAAAAATTCTATTTCATTTTCTTCCCACAATAATTTTTCATGTATTTTATATTTTTTTATATTTAAACTGTATTCTTTCATCTTATTTTTTAATTCTTTAATATCTAAATTTTTAAAAAATTTCTCAGGACTATACGGATCAATAACAAATCCCAAGGAATTATCCTTTACTAAATTACCTAGATGAGTATTTGTTGCAAAAAAAGCAACTTTTTCATATAATAAACTTTCAAAAAATTTATTGGAAATTGCATATTTAACATTATAATCTTTATTAGGGTATACAGCCCAAACAAAATCAATATTATCATATATCTTTTTAATATCCTGATATTCATATTTTCCTTTAAAATAAATATTTTTATATTCTTTTGATTTAATATAATCCATTAATTTGTTTTCATCAGGACCACTTCCATAAAAATAGTATTCGATTTCTTCTATAGATGAAATTACATCTATCCCTTTCTTTAAAATTTCATAATATCGAATGGTTCCTATAAATGCAAACCGAATTTTCGAGCTTTTCTTTCTAGGAGATAAAATCCCATTATTATATTTCAATGGTAAATTTTCTAATAAAAATGTTTCTTTTTTGAAAAAATCATAATTTTCTTTAAAAAATCTCGATGAAAAAATCATCATGTCACAACGAGTAAGCAATTGCTTTTCTATCCACATCAACACATTCCATAGAAATTTATTGGTAGATGCAGGCATATCAATATTATCATATACTAACTTATTTTTATGTTTTTTTAAAAAATATCCAAATATTAACATATCCCACTGTGATACAAAAATAATATCTGGCTTTTCTACTAAATATATGGACTTCACAAATTGAAAATATTTTTTCATTCCTAAAAGCTTTTTTATCCTATTTCCATAACCTTCAGTACTAGAATAAATAAAGTAACCTTCTTTCTTTTCTTTTAAATTATTCCTATCCCAGGATACTACTCTTACAGAATATTCTTGTCCCAATGTGGATATAATTCTTTGACTTCTGCTATTAATTGGATATATTCCTTCTATGAATAAAATTGTTTTCAAAATTATATACTCCTTACTAATATCATTTTTTTATTACACTATATTTATGGTTTATCATTTTTGAATTTTTTTAAGCATCTATTCTTTTTTCTTTTAATTTTAATATTTTAACTATTGTAATTGAAAAAATATAAAAAATTGATTTAATATATCCTAATTTTTCTATATTGAAATATAGATCCCACTGATACTTAAAAAGTTTCAATTTATTCGAAGTAATAGAATTACTATGGATTCTATAATATGCTAGATTCTTTTGAATAGGATATGCATATATCCCTTTTTTTAAAATTTTTAGCCATAACGCAGTGTCTTCTCTATTTCTCAACAAAGGCAAATATATTTTTCCTAATTTTTCTGTATCATACATTGCAGTCAGACATCCAATCGGAGTTGTTACTAAATAGTCATGATAACTTATCTTATATTTAGGAGTTTTTATTAAAATATTTAATTTATTTCCTTCCGAATCAATCTCCTCATATTGAGAAAAACTTAAAGCACAGTTGTGTTCTTTCATGAAATTTATTTGTTCTTTTAATTTATTTGGCTTCCATAAATCATCACTATCCAGAAAGGCTATGTATTGCCCTTTTGCACTCTCTATTCCTATGTTTCTGGCTATTGCAGGACCTTGATTTCTTTGAAGCAATATATATCTAATGTTATTATATTTTTCTGTATATTTTTTAACAATTATTCCTGTATTGTCTGAAGAATTGTCATCTATAATAATCATTTCCCAGTATTTATATGTTTGATTTATCACAGAATCAATCGTTTCCGAAATATATGTATCTGAATTATATGTTGGAGTAATAATGCTCACCAAATCTTTAATCATGTCGGACCCCTCTTAAATTTTCTGTAATATACTCTTTTTTACATATTCACAAATATACTTTACATCTTCTTCCGTTAGCAAATCATGTAAAGGTAAAGAAATCTCGTTTTGATACATGTCATAAGCATTAGGATAGTTCTTCATTTCAAAACCTAACTCCTTATATGCTGTGAAAAGGGGTAATGGTTGAAAATGAACATTAGTAGCAATTCCGGCTTCTGCTAGTTTTTCTATGACTTGATTTCTTTTTTGTTCTCCTGCATTTTTCAAACGAATCATATATAAATGTCGACAACTTTCTGTATTTCCTTCTTGAAAGACTGGTAATTCTAATTTATCTTCTAAATTTTTTAAACCTTTTTCATACCAAGATACCAGCTCTTTCTTTTTGATTAAAATTTCGTTATCATATCTTTTTAATTGGGCCAATCCAATGGCTGCCATAATGTCTGTCATATTACATTTATAACCTGGCATTACAATATCATACTTCCATGCTCCCGCTTTCATTTTCGCGAGAGCATCTTTATTTTGACCATGCAGTGCTAATAACATTAATTGTCTATATGCTTCTTCACTATCCATCCAATCCTTATGACACCAAGTTAAAGCTCCTCCTTCTGCGGTTGTTAAATTTTTAATGGCATGGAAAGAAAAAGAAGTAAAATCTGCTACACTTCCCACTTTTTTTCCTTTATAAATACTTCCAAAAGAATGAGCAGCATCTGCTAATATCATAATTCTTCCTAATTTTTCTTGATAAGTTCCTTTTTTAGGACGAAACAATGATTTTTTTCTTTCTGCAATTTCAAAAATTTCATCATAATCAGCGGGATATCCTGCTATATCTACAGGAATAATTACTTTTGTTTTTGCTGTAATTGCTTTTTCAACAGCAGCTGGATCAATATTAAAACTTCCTTTTTTGGTATCTACTAAAACTACTTTTGCTCCACAATGTAAAGCTACACTCGCAGATGCTGTATAAGTATAAACGGAAGTAATTACTTCATCCCCAGGCCCTATATCAAATAATTTCAATGCTAATTCCATAGCTGCAGTGGCTGAATTGAAACATACTGTCTTATCGGAATGGCAATATTGACTAATTTCTTCTTCAAACTTTTTTGTTTTTGGTCCTGTAGTAATCCAACCTGATTTTAATGTATCTACAACTTCATTAATTTCTGCTTGTGTAATATCCGGTGGTGAAAATTGTATAATTTTTTTCTCCATACAGTATTCTCCTTTAAATTACTTCAAAATTTTAAAAATGGTCAGTATAATAATCTTAATATCTGTCATCAAAGATATTTCTTGAATATATTTTTTATTTAACTTGATTTTTTTGGGCATAATTTCATGAATATAGTATTGTTCAGGATTTTCTTTTCCTTCTAATAATTCATTTTCCTTTGAAAAATAAATAGAAGCATAATCGGTAATTCCTGCTTTGACTTTTAAAATTTCTTTTTGTTCTTCTGTATACAATGCGACATATTTAGGGACTTCTGGTCTAGGACCGACGATGCTCATGTCTCCTAGAAAAACATTAAATAGCTGGGCTAACTCATCTAATTTAGTTTTTCTTAAAAAGGCTCCAACGCGAGTAATTCGATTATCCTTTCCGATTGTTAATTGGCCCTGAGATTCTGTATTCATTTTCATAGTTCGAAATTTATAGATATAGAATTTCTTTCCATTTTTTGTGATACGAATCTGTTTAAAAATAACAGGTCCTTTGCTATCTAATTTTATACAGATAGATATAAGCAGAAAAAAGGGTAGTAAAAATAATATCCCTATTCCAGAACAGATTACATCAAATGTTCGTTTTAACATAAAATTACACCGATCCCCTATATTCTTTGACAATCTCTTGGACCAATTTCCTAATTTCTAATACATTTTGTTGAAAAACTACTTCCTCCAATTTAGAATAATAGGAGCTGATAGCTTTTTCATTTGCTTCTACTTGAGTAATAAATATCTTATTATTCTTGGTTTTGACAGCCTTATTGACATCATAAAGTAGTTCTTCATATAATTTTTCTCCGGGACGAAGGCCTACAATATCTATTCCTACATTTGCGCCAGAAAGCCGAATCATGTCCTTTGCTAAATCATAAATTTTGACAGGTTCGCCCATATCTAAAATAAAAATTTCTCCCCCCTTTCCAAAAGATCCTGCCTCAATGACGAGTTGCGCTGCTTCTGGAATGGTCATAAAATAGCGATTGATGTCCTTATGCGTCACAGTTAAGTTTTTTCCTTCTTGAATCAATTGCTTAAAGATAGGAATAACTGAACCATTACTTCCTAATACATTTCCAAATCGTACTGCACAAAATTTTGTTTTAGAATGTTTTTTCGTATATTCTTCGATAATCAATTCACACATTCTTTTTGTGGCACCCATAAAGCTAGTTGGATTGACAGCCTTATCCGTGGAAATTAAAACCATAGTCTCTAAGCCAAATGCTTCTGCACAGGCAGCTATATTTCTAGTTCCAAACACATTATTTTTTATGGCTTCTTCTGGATTATGCTCCATTAAGGGAACATGTTTATGAGCAGCAGCATGAAATAATACCTGTGGTTTATATTTTTCAAATAAGATTTCCAATTTATGTAAATCTCTAATAGAGCAAACCTCTGAGACGAGTTGTAAATAAGGATATTTTCTTTTTAATTCTAATTCTAGAAGATATAAATTGTTTTCATTGATATCGATAATGACTAAGTGTTTGGGATGATAAGCTGAAATTTGTCTACATAATTCAGAACCAATGCTTCCGGCTCCACCTGTTACAAAAATGACTTTTTCTTGGATAAATTTTGTAATTTCCTTTCCATTAATTTCTATAGGTCTTCTTCCTAATAAGTCCTCGATTTGGATTTCTCGAATATGACTTTCGACATTTTGGTCAATCACTAAATCATGGATACCTTATCTTTAAGCAAGCCGATTGGAGATTTTAAAAAAATCTCCAATCGGCTTTTTTGGATTATTTTTTTAGACAAAAACTTGAAAACTAAAGATGGAACTATAAAATTTTAAGAAAAAGAAAAAAGTTATGTTATAATATATTAATAGGAGGTGATACACATGAAATTAACATTAAAAAATGTAGGAGGATTTCCAAATAGAAATATATTAATAATTTAAAATGGAGGAAGCATTAAAAATGGAGAATAAGTTGTTGGAAGAAAGAGAAGAATGTTATGAAGAAGAAATTAGCTTATATGACATATTGGATATCTTAAAGAAGTATAAAAAAAAGATATTACAGATTATCGGTATAGGAATTTTATTAAGTTTTGGACTGGCTCTCATAGCCAGACAATTCCGAAAAGAAGTAGCTGTGCGTGAGTATAAATTGAATTATGATGTTTTAGAGAAAGATAGCTATTTTGCTATGACGGGAGTGATCTTTGAAAAGTTCGATTCCGATAATATTTTGGAAGATGAAAAATATATAGATCGTTTTCTAGAAATTCCTGCTTTGAAAATGGTGTATGACGCAAAGAATTTTAAGAATGAGAGAGAAGAACTGGCAAGAAAAAGGAAATTTATCAAAAAGATTATTAAAATTACTCCACCCAATGAAAAAAATTCATATTATACCGTTACTATTTCTCTCAGAAAAGGAAAAGAAGCAATTCCTGAAATGATGAATACCTATTTTACGATTTTGGAGGAAGAAATCCCAAAGAAAATAAAAACCTTACTTTTGAAGACAAGAGAATTTGCTTTGAAAAAAAATGCAGAAGCGAATACAAAATTATTGGAAGTAAAAGAAAAATTAAATACAGCTATTGATAGTAGGGCAGGAATAGCAAATAGTATAGCAGAAACAAACTTTCTAATTTCTGTAAAAAATCCTATCTTAGTGGTAAATAAAAGTGTGTATCAAGGGGAATACGAAAAAACTTTAAATCAAATCGTGGGAGTAGATGCTTTATTTGAAAAATCTGCTTTAAGAAATTTAATTGAAACAAAGGGACCTGTGGCATCGGAGGCCGAAAAAAGTAATGCCCCTCTTGTTCTATTGGCAGGAATTATCTTAAGTTTTGCAATTGCTTTTTTCTACGTTCTCTTTCATGAATTTTTGGAAGGATATAGCAAACATAAAGGGGAGCAAAAATTATTGGAAAAGAGATAAGGGCAGATTTCTGTCTTGATGTTGGCAGGAATTCAAGAAATTTTAGTGATTTCCACTCTTCGAGATCTTCCTATTTTTCAGGAGTTATTGGGGGATGGAAAGAAATGGGGCTTGACCTTCTCCTATGCCGTACAGGAAGAAGCGAGAGGTTTGGCGGAAGCTTTTGTTATCAGAAAAAATTTTATTGGAAAAGATCCCTGTGCCTTGATTTTAGGAGATAATGTTTTTTATGGTCATGGCTTGACCGGAATGTTACAGGAAGCAGTAAAACTTCAAAAAGGAGCCGTTATTTTCGGATACTATGTAAAAAATCTGAAAGACTTTGGAGTGGTGGAGTTTGATGAAAAGGGAAGATACTTTATTTTTATGATAATTCTGTCCTTGAAAAAGCGGAAAAAGTAAAGCTTTCCGAACGAGGAGAATTGGAAATTACTCCTATTAATCAGATGTATTTGGAAGAAGGGAGTTTGCAATTGATAAATCTCGGAAGAGGAATGGCTTGGTTGGATACAGGAACACAGGATGCTTTATTGGAAGCATCCAATTTTGTAAAGACAATTCAATCATGACAAGGAATTATGGTTGCCTGTTTGGAAGAAATTGCCTATCGAAACGGTTGGATTGATAGAAATCAAATACAAGATATGATAAGGACACTATCAAAAACAAAGTATGGAGAGTATTTACTGGAGTTGTTACGGGAGAGTGAAAGATGTCGAAATATCAAAAAATAGAAACAAGTCTAAGAGAGCTATATATTGTGACTTCTCCTTTCTATCCAGATTCTCGTGGATTTTTTTCAGAAATGTATCATAAAAAGGAATTTGCAAAAATAGGGTTTACAAAAGAATTTGTACAAGATAACTATTCTTGCTCTAAAAGAGGTGTTTTGAGAGGTTTGCATTTTCAAAAGAAACATCCACAGGAAAAATTACTTCGAGTCTTGAAAGGGAGGATTTTGGATGTGGTATTGGATTTGAGAATGGGAAGTGAAAGCTTTGGAAAATATTTTTCTATCGAGTTATCTGCAGAAAATCAAAAAATGCTTTATATTCCTGCAGGGATGGCTCACGGTTTTTTGAGTTTGGAAGAGGATACAAAAGTTTTTTATAATTTAAAAAAATATCTTAATTTTTGTAGCTACATATAGTATTATATACTCAAGAGGGGAGGAATGTAAATGAAAAATGCATTCTTGGGAGATAATCATAATGATATGTGCCACAATAGAGTACATTATAAAAATTGCAAAGTGGCTAATCAAAGTGATTAGGAGGTTCAGAGGGCGTTAAGCCCCTTTCCTCCCCTCCCTCTTGACAAACAAAAGGAGGTAAGAGCATGTATGGACAAATGGTGGGAAATAGCTTTTAAGATATTTGTAGTAGTAAAAACTATAGAGTATCTCTATAAGCTTTATAAATGGATTAAAAATAAAAAAAATAAGGACTCTTAACATGATAGTTTAGAAATCCTTATTTTAAAATGCATTCTTGGTAATTCTATATTATCCTATTTTTCTAAAAAAGTCAAGGAGAAAAATTATGGAAGAAAAAAAGTGTAAATTGCAATAGTAAATGTCACACTAAGAAAAATATTTTGTAAGTTCTTTAGAATATACTTCTAAGGAACTTTTCCCATTAAATAATTTTCTTGGATATGAATTCATCCACTCTTCTATTCTTATTATTTCTTCTTCGCTTATAGAACCTATATCTACTCCCTTTTTTATATAGCGCCTAATTAATTTATTATTATTTTCATTACTTCCTCTTTCTCCTGAACTATAACTATGCGCATAAAAGTATTCTATTCCTAACTCTTCTATTGCTTCAGCATTCATAAATTCGCTTCCATTATCACTTGTAATTGTCTTTATTAGTTCTGGATATTCTCTAACAATATTTTTTACTGTTTCCACAACATCTTTTACTGTTTTAGACTTTAATTTTCTTATTACTTCTAATCTTGATTTTCTATCTGTAAGAACTAAAAGACATGAAGAGCTTCCTCTTTTGCCTACAACAGTGTCCATCTCAAAATGACCTATTTCCTCTCTATTATTAATTAGCTGTGCCCTTTGTTCTATTGATTTTCCTCCTTGTTTTCTTATTCTTTTTTCTTTGAGAGATTTTTTTCTTATATCTTTTTTGTAACACATATCTTTCTCAGTAAATTTTATAAATAATTCTTTATGAATATAGTTATACAATGTTTTTAATGATATATTTACATTGAAACCCTTCTTTTTAGCACTTTCTAAAGCTGCATAGGGAGAATTTTTATCAATAAGCATAGAGTTTTCTAGAAAATTAATTAATTCATAATTCTTATCTATTTTTAAATTACCTTCTTTTTTTCTTTGAGAATCATTATATTTTCTTTGAGCTTTATGCGCAGAGTATGTGTCGTAAAGAGATAAATCAGAGTTTTGTAATCCTTCTACCCAACCTCTTTTAATTTCTCTTTGAATAGTTCTCCTAGAAACATCAATTAACTGAGCAATCTTAGTTTTAGAATAACCTAATTTAAAGTAAGCTTCAATTTTTCCTCTTTTAATGGAAGTTAAATGTTTACCTTTTTCTCTTTTTATAGTATACTTTTGTTGAACCATAGTAGTTTATCTCCTTTTGATTGATCGGCAAATTAATCATATCATAGAAAACTACTTATGGTTCTTTTTATTTTATTTTAGTGTGACACTTTATTTTACAACTTAAAATGGAAGAAAAAAAGAACAAAATGGGACGACCTACAGACTCTAAAAAAAATCTAATGCTGAGAATTAGGTTAGATGAAGAAACGCACAAAAAACTTGAAAAACTTGCTCAAAGTGAGAATGTTTCTATGTCTGAGTTTGTCAGAAACTTCATAAAAGTTCAGCATAAGAAAAAATTCAAATGAGAGCGGAATTGGCTGCTCTTTTTTTCTTTAGGAAATTATAGATTGAAAGAAGGAGTAATATGTTAAAAAAATTTAATATTTGAAGAAGAAAAAAGGATTCTTCTTTTTCTTCCTTTGTAAGAGTGCCATATGTATTTTTAAAGTATCTGATTTTCTACGTGCATAAAAACCAAAACGAGAAATCATTTTAAAATGTTTTGGAGGAAGATGAATCAATACTTGTTGGATAAATTTTTCTCGAGACATGGTGACATATGTTTTTTCTTTATTATTTGCTAAATCATGAAAAAAGAAAGTTACCTCTTTTTCTTTTTTTATACCTTAAAATACACCTCAAATAGCGAAAGGAGGTCTTATGGTCGTGGAATCAAATAGCGGGAAATATGGAATTACAATAGCCTGCGTTTTATTATTTGGGAAAGATAATACGATCATGTCTGTGTTACCTCAATATAAAACAGATGCTATTTTTCGTGTGGAGAACCTGGATCGTTACGATAATCGAGATGTTGTGATTACGAATTTATTGGACAGCTATGAACGGTTGATGGAATTTGGAAAAAAACATCTTAATGACTTATTTGTTTTGGATGGAATTCAAAGTATTAGTGCAAGAGATCGTATTTTAAGAGAGATCATCTCCAACATTTTGTGTCATAGAGATTATTCCAGTAAATATCCGGCAAAGTTCGTGATAGAAAAAGGGCAAATGTACACAGAGAATAGCAATTTATCACATGGGATCGGGAATCTTGATATAAAGACATTCAGTCCTTTTCCTAAAAATCCGACCATTTCAAAAATTTTTCGTGAAATCGGACTGGCGGATGAATTGGGATCCGGGATGAGAAATACCAATAAATATACCGTTCTTTATTCGGAGGAAGAACCGATCTTTTCAGAGGGAGATATCTTCAGAACGATAATTCCGTTAAAAAATATCGCCACTGTTAAAGTGGGTAGCGATAAACCGCCAATAAAAACCGCCAATAAAAACCGCCGATAAAAAATACACAGACACAATTAGAAGAAATTCTTCGATATGCCGCCTTTCATGAGGAATTCCGAAGAGTTGAGATTGAAGAGATTTTGGATATTAAATCATCAAGAGCCAAAGAATTGATTAGAGTGCTTGTAAAAAATGGAAGTTTAGAAAGTATAGGAGGAAATAAAGATCGAAGATACAAATTGAAAAAGTAACATATATGGAAGAACAAGGTAATGAGAGAAATCTGATTTTCGGTTCTTTGTCAAATCGTGTTGATGAAGAATAAAATATGAAATTTTCAAGAGGATTTTAGGGATTTTGGAAACAAAATCTTTAAAATCCTTTTTTCTATCTGAAAAAATAAAATCGTATCTTAAATTTTGGCTAGCACAAAAAAGAACCCGAAGATCCTAAGTATATGTTTATGAAATTAAAAAAATTGTTTAAAAATTGGGATTGATTTGCGCTATCCCTTGGATAATTAAAATTCTCTGTCGAAAATGAGAGAATCTGCGGAATTCAAATGCGACTCGTTTCACAGATTTAATAAAATGATTCATTCCTTCCCAAGGCCCATTGGTATAGCTTGTTTCTAAAGTGTTTCGAATATATTTTCTGTATTTACGAAGTGTTTTCCAAGCAGTTTGCATCTTAGAGCTTAGCTTTTTCTTCCATCGTTCTAAGTAAGATTCGAACAGTCGAAAATCTTTTCTTTTTACAGCATATAAAATATCTTGGTAAAAATAATAATCTTGTCGTAAATTTTCCTTCTTAGACATTACATAATCTACCTTTTCACTGGGAGAAATGAGTTGTTTTAAGGAATGATAGTATTTTCTACTTTCTGATAAGGTTAAAAAATCTTGTAGATACAGTTTCCAATCTCGTTTTAGCATGCGATATAGTTTTGGATTTTTCGTTTTCTCTTGATTCATCTCTCGAATTCTTGTTTGGTTAAAAGCACGATTGACAAGTTGAACAATATGAAAGGTGTCTAGTACAATGTTTGCTTTTGGAAAACAACGTTTTGCAAGTTGAATATAAGGGGAATACATATCCATGACAATATATTTCACTTGAGACCTCACTTGATAGGAGAATCTTGAGAAATAATCTTCTAGCGCAGGTAATTTTCGATTTTCAACAATATCCAATATTTTATGGGAGATTCCATCCATAAAAAGAAAAGACATAGCTCCATCACTATCTTTCGTCGATTTAAACTCATCAAAACAAAGCACTTTTGGAAGGGATTTTTTAGAAATCTCATAGGAAAGATAGCCTTGTTTTAAAATTCGTTGTACGGTAGGAATCGAGATTCTATGTTGTTTTGCAATCAAAGAAAGAGACATATTTTCTTGTAAACTGTTTAAAACAGAGAGTTTTAAGGTTTGTGAAATCGAAGCATGTTTTTTGACAATCGGCGTTTCTAGAGTAAAAGAATGGTGACATTCTTTACAAAGAAATCTCTGTTTTTTCAAGGCAATGATGATGGGATAGTTTTGAAAAGGGAGATACCGAACTTTTGTTGTTTTAAAACCATTTTTTACAGTTGTTTGAGAATGACAATGAGGACAAGCGCAGGTATCTTTGGTTAAAGTAGCATGTAATACTTTAGAGTAGATTTGTTTTTTTTGAACTCTTTGAATGTCATCCTCTAAAAAATATAAATTAGGGTCTTGTAAATCGAAAAGAACTTTGATAAAATCTGAATGAGATAATGAAATCACTCCTTTTAAATTGTGTTTCGCGATTACATTTTAACAGGAAAATTTCATTGTCTCCACTTTTTTTTGTAAAAAAAATGGTATTGAGGAAACATTTCTCATCAACACCATTTATTATACAACCAAGATTTTTTTAAAATCTGCAATCGGCTTTTTTTATTCTTCCAACTGAAAATGACAGGCATCCACTAGAGTGTTCCAGGTTCCGCCCCAAGTGATTTTGAGATGTTTCCTGTGTGCGATCTTTAAAATATGTTTTGCCACTTTTTCATAAAAAGAATAGTTCCAAGTGATATGGTTTTCTACGATAACGGCAATATCGACAGCCCTTCCTTTCAAATGATAACTGTCCAGGGTCTTTGTTTTTCCTTCTTGGAAGAGTTGTTTTTGTCGCTCTATGGAGCGAAGTCCTTCCGTAATCATAAAAGGAAAAGGGCTCGAAAGAATTGCTGTTTTCATGAGTTTCACTAGAGAGGGATGCACTCCCTACAAGTTTTGTAGACTTCTCTGATTGAGCAGATACATGTTTCCTCCTTTACGAAATACAATTAAAAAGTGATAAGGTATCAATCTTTCCGGGTTGTACCAAAAGCAGTTTCTTTTCATGCAGCATTTTGTAAATAGTACTTTGACTCACTTTTAATTTTTTGGATAGTATTGGAGTCGTTGTTACAGGTCCAAATTCTGTAAGGAGAATTTGTTTCAATTCGTTTGTCGTCATGAAATCACCTCTTTTTAAAAAATCGTTTTCCAAACAGACGAACCGCATAGTAGAAGATTGTTCTGGTGTGCCATGAAACACCGGTTTCTTTCATAATTTCCAAGAAAATATCATCGGCTTCCTTTCGAGAACGCACTTGGATCGAACCTTCTTTGGAGTATAGAAAATCGTGAACAACACTGGCCAAGGTGTAAAGTCCGAATGGGGGATAGATTGTCCAAAAAATTCTCGGAATGGATGAAAGGTCTGTGATGAAGTGTTTCTTGACAAAAATAACTCGATTTCCCATGGGGTATTCAAAATCTTTCAGGACACAAAATTTAGATTTGGAGCAAGGATAAATTTCCAAACAATGAATATCGTTCATTTATATCACCTCCTTTTCTAATATTTTATATACAAAATCTAAGAAATCATAACCGTATATGTTATATAACGAAAAAAATTTGAAAAGCTTTTGTTTTTTCTATATAATATCTTTGATATGGTAAAAATTCAAAAAAGTAAGGAGGATATTCATGATGAAAAAACAAAAAATCACACAAAGTAGTAGAGAAGATTTTGTATCGGAAGATATTATGGAAATGATGATTTCTCATTTGGGAGAATTTTCGGGAATTAATGAAGTCGCTGCTTTTTTTCATATCAGTCGTTCAACTGTACGTTACTATATTGAACAAGGGGACATTGTATCTCTGCAATTTGGAAAAAGAATTGTTATTGTAGTCAGAAGTATGGGGGATTTTATAAAGCGATATATTTAGAGACCTTTGTGTATAACATGCACGGCTAACAAACTTTTTTATAATCTGTTATTCTATTCTTGTGAAGCAAAGCCGGTAGAGTTCACAGAAAATAAAAAGGAGGTACTGGTATGAGTACAAAAGAAATCATTGAAAAGAGAGTGAAAAGTTTGACCATTTCTATTAAGAGGGAAAAAGCTATTTTACAAGAATTGGAGAGTGATCGGGCTACGATTCAGAGAATTCGGGAATGGGAAGAAACAGGGGTTGCCTTAGCAAGCGATTCTCATTATGCTTCCTACGAGGAATGGAAATCGAGTTTGCAAAAACAAATAAAAAGAGGAGAAAGCAGTTTAGAAAATTTGAAAACGAAAAAGGCGGAATTAGAAGCCTTTCAATTCTATTTAGATAAAATAGGAGCATAATGATAAAAAAGTCAATGGATTTAAGAAAGTCCATTGACTTTTATTTGTTGATGAAGCTCTCGTAGGATAAAGTAGAAAGAACCGATAATGAAGTATAGGATAGCAGCAATCAAAAGGCAACTTTCCCCTCTTTTGATAAACTCTTCTGCACCCCAAAAATTTCCTAAGAAAAAAGAAAAAATGTTATAAATATAGAAGAACATTTTCCAAGCATCCTGTTTTTCGCCTCGTAGATGTTTTCCGAGATACACTCCTGCATCAGTTAAATTTCCGGAAATATGAGTGGTTCTCACAATGACTCCTTTATAAGAAATGAACATTCCATTTTGAATTCCCAAAAATAAGGGTAGAAAATAAGGGAAAAAAGGGAATTTTAGGAAAAAGAAGTAACTAAGAGAAAGAACAAAACTGATTCCTATTAGAATACAACCATACCTTTTTTGTAGGTCAAAAGCTCTTCCTTTCGTGAAAAATCCGGCTAGAACACAGCCCAAAAAAAAGGAAACAAATAATCCAAGAATTTTAAAAGTATGCTCATAGTGCTGAAGATGATACTCAATGGCAATTTTTGATACATTTCCGGAATAATGAGAAATGGCTTCTCCAAGATATAAAATTCCGACACTGTTTAAAAATCCACCTGTAACGGTTAGAAGAAAAATCCAGAAGATATATATTTTATAAAAACGCTTCATTCTCTTTCCTTAGGCACAAAATATCGCAAAGCTTGGAGAATGGTTCCTCCTTTGCTCAATACTCGTTCCACCATGTTCGTGTAGAGTTTCTCTTGAATAGGAAAAAGAATGGATTTTGTGTTGTCCTGTTGTAGACAGTCGATAAGATAGTCAATTCCATAGAGAAAATCTTCGCGACTGATACTTTTGTGAGTATAGTATTCATAAAACCAACCTTCCAAGAAAGAATACAAAGTATCACCGGAAAGAAGTTCTATTTTTTTTATTTTTTCCTCTAATTCCACATCTTCCATTTTTTTTAGTTTTTCATACATTGGCATACCTCCTGTTCTATGTCTCTATTTCGTTCTATTTTAACGGGAAATGTTAGGAAAGTCAAGTCTAAGATATTTTTACTAGGAAAGAAAAAATCTTTGTGATATAATAAAAATGATTATGAAAAATAAAAAAAGGAGAATTCATATGTTACGAGTAAAAAGTGTGGAAACGGCTTTTCAGGCAGTTCCAAATCAATATGTACAAGGAGCCATTGATGCCTTAGGAATTTTTGATAATGTGATTCAACCGGTGTTTCCTTATCCATTTTCCAATATTGCTTTGATTTTTTCTTTCGAAAAAATGGATAAACCTACGGTTTTTGAAATTCGAATTAATGCTCCGGATGATACTTTAATCAGTCAAGGAGAATTTGGAGTCATACCGGATGCTTTTGGAAATGGACGGAAAATCGTAAATTTATCAAATTTCTTGGTGGCAGAAAGAGGGTTGTATACCGTTGATATTTTAGAAAAAGTGGCAGAAGATAAGGTAAATTTTATTGCCACAGAAGAATTATTTATGGCGGATTATCCTCCGAAAAGAAAATGGACAGAAGAAGAAATTCAAAAAATTTTGGCGACGGAAAATGTGATAAAAATGGTAAAAACGGATTATAAGCCGGTAAAATATGTCCAAGATGAAAGCTTAGAGCCAATTCATTTTCAACTCTTCCTGGATCCAAATGCAGAAATTGAGGAAGGATTTGTACCATTTCCAGAGAATGATAAGATTGAAATTCGAGGAGAAATTTTTGATTTAACAGGAATTCGAAGACAAATCGAATGGATGTTCGGACAGGAAATTCCAAAAGAAACAGAAGAAGAACACGAAGAAATCGAGGAAGAGGAAGAATAAAAAATAAAACCTTGCAATAAAAAGAATTTTATGTTATACTTACACAGTAAAATAATTTTAAGTAGAAACGACCTGTTTCTCACCTTCTGGACCCTAGAGTTTACACAAGGTTATCGGGATAGTGATAGTATGACATGGACTAGAGATGATAAGAAACAGGTAGTGATACCTGTTTTTATTTTTATCATGGAGGTGTATGAATATTTCTGAAAAAATGAGAATTAATGACAAAATACGAGGAAAGGAATTCCGAATTATTGGAGCAGACGGAGAACAATTGGGAGTGATGTCTGCGACGGAAGCGTTGGAAATTGCAGCCGCTCAGGATTTGGATCTTGTGGAGATTGCGGCAAATGCAAAACCGCCTGTCTGTAAAATTATGAACTTTGGAAAATATCGTTATGAACAAGAACGAAAGGCAAAAGAAGCCAAGAAAAATCAAAAGCAAACCATCATCAAGGAAGTTAAGGTAACGGCAAGAATTGATGTACATGATTTGGATACCAAAGTCAATCAAATTCAAAAATTCTTGGAAAAAGACAACAAAGTAAAAGTAACCTTAGTATTGTTTGGAAGAGAAAAAATGCATGCAAGCTTGGGAGTGGGAACTCTGGATGAGATTGCAGAGAAGTTTTCGGCGAGTGCGGATGTGGATAAAAAATATGCGGAAAAGCAAAAGCATATTATTTTAACCCCGAAGAAAAAGTAATAAAGAAATCATATATAGATAAAATATAAGGAGGGCGAACGTTATGCCAAAGATGAAGACTCATAGAGGAGCAAAAAAAAGAATTAAAGTAACCGGAACAGGAAAGTTCATCGTAAAACATTCCGGAAAAAGTCATATCTTAACAAAGAAAGATAGAAAGAGAAAGAACTCTCTAAAGAAAGATCTAGTGGTTAGCGAAACTTTAAAAAGACATATGCAAGGATTACTACCATACGGTGTAGGAAGATAAGTTAGGGAGGGAAAGAAATGAGAGTAAAAACTGGAATCGTAAGACGAAGAAGACATAAAAAAATATTAAAGGCTGCAAAAGGATTTAGAGGAGCATCAGGAGACGCTTTCAAGCAAGCAAAACAAGCTACGATGAAAGCAATGGCTTATTCTACAAGAGATAGAAAAGTGAACAAAAGAAGAATGAGACAATTATGGATTACAAGAATTAATTCCGCAGCAAGATTAAATGGATTGACTTATTCCGTATTCATGAATGGATTAAAGAAAGCCGGAATTGAATTGGATAGAAAAGTATTAGCAGATTTGGCTTTAAACAATGCGGCAGAATTTGCAAAATTAGCAGAAACTGCAAAGGCAGCTAGATAATTTAACAGAGGATAATGCTAAGGGTTTATGGCTCTTAGCATTTTTTTCATGTAGGAAGAGGGGGAAAACATGGTTTCAACAGAGAAATCTTACGAAAAGGTAATTGAATATGTTAGAAATCATATTTTGAAAAAGGAATTTAAGATAGGAGATAAACTTCTTTCCGAAAGAGAATTGGCAGTTCAATTAGGAATTAGCAGAAATTCCGTTCGGGAGGGCTTACGTATTTTGGAAAGAATGGGAGTGTTGTGCAGTCAACAGGGGGCAGGCAACTATATTGTAGGAAAGTTTGAAAATACTTTGACAGAAGTATTGTCTATGATGTACACTTTGCGTGATATGGAAATGGAGCAAGTGACACAATTTCGACATGGATTGGAATATGGAGCTATGAATTTAGCTGTATTTCATGCAACGGAAGAGGAAAAGGAAAGAATGAAATACCACTTGCAAGCTTTGGAAGAAGCGGAGTCCGAAGAAGTTCGGATTCGTCATGATAAGGCGATCCATTACTTATTGATAGAAGCGAGTCGAAATAAATATATGCTCGTAAATTTTATTGCATTGACACAAATTATGGATTTTTATATTCCTACGATGAGAGGAAAAATTTTGAATTCCATGAAAACGGAAGATTTTTTATACGAGGCTCATGAACTGATCGTTAAGGGAGTTGTTGAGGGAAATTTGGAAAAAGGGATGAGAGGTCTGGCTTTGCATTTCAAGTATATCAATGATTATCGAAACAGTTAATTCAAAAAATGCTTTTTTTCAGCTCCTTTTTCGAAATTTCTATTTTTTATTCTATAGCACAAGAACACTTGTGGTTTTCGTTGTGAGAACCTGAGTATCTTGCATGGAAAAATAAAATTCTTAGTTCTTGAAAAAAACAAAAAATTTTGATATGATGAGAATTAAGAGGTTGAGAAAAGATGAAAATGAGGAAAACGAGGGGAGAAAAATGGTATTTAAGCCGATTGAGAATCGTAAAATTTCATCTCGAATTATGGAACAAATCAAAGAGAACATTCTGAGAGGAAAGTTGAGAGTGGGGGATAAACTTCCGTCAGAAAGGGAATTGTCAACACAATTGGGAGTTTCTCGTTCCAGTGTGAGAGAGGCGTTACGTTCTTTAGATATTTTAGGGGTTGTTGTCTCTGTACAAGGAGAGGGAACCTATATACAAGGGGATTTTCAAGATAGTCTGTGTATGTTGATGACATTTATGTATTTTATGAATGGCTGTAAACTGAAAGAAGCTTTGCAACTCCGAGAAATTTTGGAAATCGAATCCATAGTTCACAGCGCTTCCAGATGGACGGAACAAGATATTCAGGAATTGGAAAAATATTGTGATCTGTTAGAGGGAGAAGGAAGCGAAGAGGAAAAAAGTGAATATGATAAGAATTTCCATGATAAAATTGCTGAAATGTCGGGAAATTCCTTGATGATCATCATTTTAAGTTCAGCTTCCTACATCATTCAGCACATTATTAAAAGTGCAAGAGAAAAGATTTTGTTTCATGAATGTATTGATCAGGTCAGTATGCAACATCGTAGAATTTTAGAGGCAATTCGGCTAGGCGATGCAGGAGAAATCAGAAAACGTATGCAGGAGCATATGCAATTTGTTTCAGAAGCTTTGCGGGATGTGGAAGAGGAAGAAATATAAAAAAATTTGGTTCTTTGTCAAATCGTGTTGATGAAGATAGAATATGAAATTTTCAAGAGGGTTTTAGAGATTTTAGAAATAGAATCTTTAAAATCCTTTTTTCTATGTTAAAACATAAAATCGTCTTTTCTTTTTGAGTAGCACAAAAAAGAATGCAAGCATTCTAAATAAATCGTTATGAAATATAAAAAGATTGTTTAAAAATTTGGGTTGATTTGCGCAATTCCTTGGATTATTAAAATTCTCTGTCGAAAATGAGAAAATCTTCGGAAGCCAAATGCAACTCGTTTCACGGATTTGATAAAATTATTCATTCCTCCTAAAGGTTCATTGGTGTAAGTGGTTTCTAAAGTATTTTGAATGTATTTTCTGTATTTTCGAAGTGCTTTCCAAGCTGTTTGCATATGAGGACTTATTTTTTTCTTCTATTTTTCTAAATATGACTCCAAAAGAGAAAACTTTTTTCTTTTGATAGCATATAGAATATCTTGGTAAAAATAGTAATCTTGTCGCAAGTTTTCTTTTTGAGACATTACATAGTCTACTTTCTCACTCGGAGAAAGGATTCGTTGTAAGGAACGACAATATTTCCTTTCTTCCGATAACGTTAAAAAATCTTGTAAATAGAGTTTCCAATCTCCTTTTAGCATACGATATAATTTTGGATTTCTTGTTTTCTTTTGATTCATTCCGCGAATTCGAGTTTGGATTCACTAGTTGTACAATATGAAAAGGGTCTAATACAATCTTTGCTTTTGGAAAATATCGTTTTGCAAGTTGAATATAGGGAGAATACATATCCATGACAATATACTCCACTTGACATCGTACCGGATAGGAGAATCTTGAAAAGTAGTCTTCTAGCGCAGGTAATTTTCGATTTTCTACAATATCCAATATTTTATGAGATTCTCCATCCATAAATAAAAAAGACATGGCACCATCACTATCTTTTGTCGATTGAAATTCATCAAAGCAAAGCACTTTAGGCAAAGATTTTTTGGAGATTTTGTAAGAAACATAGCCCTGTTTTAAAATTCTTTGAACAGTAGGAATCGAAATATGGTGTCGCTTTGCAATCCAAGATAAGAAAAGATTTTTCTGTAAATCTTTTAAAACAGAAAGTTTTAATGTTCGAGAAATAGACTCATATTTCTTTACAATAGAAGACTCTAACAGAGAAGAATGTCCACATTTTCTACAAAGAAATCTTTGTTTTTTTAAGGCACTCTCTATAGAATATTCTTGGAACGGGATACATCGTACCATAGAAGTTTTAAAGCCATTTTTTACTGTGTTCAAAGAATTACAATGAGGACAAGCGCAAGTATCTTTGGTTAAAGTGGCGTGTAAAATTTTTGAGTAGATCTGTTTTTTTTGAATTTTTTGAATATCATCCTCTGAAAAATGTAAATTAGGGTCTTGTAAATCGAAAAGAACTTTGATAGAATCTGAATGAGACAATGAAATCACTCCTTTTGGATTATGTTTAGCGATTACATTTTAACAGGAAAATTTCATTGTCTCCACTTTTTTTGCAAAAAGAAAAATGGTATCGAGAGAAAAAATTTCCCATCAACACCATTTATTATACAACCATTTAAACTTTAGTAGGAAAATCTCATTGTCTTCTCTTTTTTTTGGAAAAGAACTTTTATCAAGATCATTTATTTATACAACTAAGTTTGCTCGACTATAAGTGCTTAAGGAAAAAGTGTGGTAAAAGTCTCTTTTTAAGTTGTAAAATAAAGTGTCACACTAAAATAAAATAAAAAGAACCATAAGTAGTTTTCTATGATATGATTAATTTGCCGATCAATCAAAAGGAGATAAACTACTATGGTTCAACAAAAGTATACTATAAAAAGAGAAAAAGGTAAACATTTAACTTCCATTGAAAGAGGAAAAATTGAAGCTTACTTTAAATTAGGGTATTCTAAAACTAAGATTGCTCAGTTAATTGATGTTTCTAGGAGAACTATTCAAAGAGAAATTAAAAGAGGTTGGGTAGAAGGATTACAAAACTCTGATTTATCTCTTTACGACACATACTCTGCGCATAAAGCTCAAAGAAAATATAATGATTCTCAAAGAAAAAAAGAAGGTAATTTAAAAATAGATAAGAATTATGAATTAATTAATTTTCTAGAAAACTCTATGCTTATTGATAAAAATTCTCCCTATGCAGCTTTAGAAAGTGCTAAAAAGAAGGGTTTCAATGTAAATATATCATTAAAAACATTGTATAACTATATTCATAAAGAATTATTTATAAAATTTACTGAGAAAGATATGTGTTACAAAAAAGATATAAGAAAAAAATCTCTCAAAGAAAAAAGAATAAGAAAACAAGGAGGAAAATCAATAGAACAAAGGGCACAGCTAATTAATAATAGAGAGGAAATAGGTCATTTTGAGATGGACACTGTTGTAGGCAAAAGAGGAAGCTCTTCATGTCTTTTAGTTCTTACAGATAGAAAATCAAGATTAGAAGTAATAAGAAAATTAAAGTCTAAAACAGTAAAAGATGTTGTGGAAACAGTAAAAAATATTGTTAGAGAATATCCAGAACTAATAAAGACAATTACAAGTGATAATGGAAGCGAATTTATGAATGCTGAAGCAATAGAAGAGTTAGGAATAGAATACTTTTATGCGCATAGTTATAGTTCAGGAGAAAGAGGAAGTAATGAAAATAATAATAAATTAATTAGGCGCTATATAAAAAAGGGAGTAGATATAGGTTCTATAAGCGAAGAAGAAATAATAAGAATAGAAGAGTGGATGAATTCATATCCAAGAAAATTATTTAATGGGAAAAGTTCCTTAGAAGTATATTCTAAAGAACTTACAAAATATTTTTCTTAGTGTGACATTTACTATTGCAATTTACAGGTAAAAGTCTCTTTAAAATAAAACTTGACAGGGAGAGGGAGATTAGCTATAATAACGGATGTTATAAAAATAAAAAGGAGGTGTGCACAGTGATATTTGGAGTATTATTACTGTGCAAGTTTAAACATGGGGAATTTTAATTTAAAATTTTTTACCATATCTTTATTAATTTTATTGGTACAAAATTCTTTTGCAGAAGATCCGGTAATAAAAAGAGGAAATAACCAAGATAGTATAGTAGCCGGTCTCCATAACAAAGCTGTAAACGGATATTCCTTAGCTTATGGAGATGCTAATGAGGCCACTGGAGATGCAGCCAGTGTAGCTTTTGGCTTAAAAAATGTGGCAAGTGGGAAAAGTGCAACAGCCTTTGGTAATGCCAATAAGGCGGGTGGAGATACAGCAGCAGCTTTTGGGAACAATAACACAGCAGGCGGTCGTTTTAGCTTAGCTTTTGGTAATAAAAATGAGGTCAGTGGAACAAGCAGTGCAGCTTTTGGTTTCCAAAATAAGGCTAAATCTAAAGAAAGTGTTGCTGTAGGTCATGAGAATGAGGTAGAAGCGGACTACGGCATTGCTTTGGGTAATGGAAATGAAGTAAAATCACAAAAAGGTGTAGCAGTAGGATATCAAAATGAAGCAAAAGGTTTTTCAAATTCTGTTTTCGGTATTGAAAGTAGAGTCAGTGGGACAAGCAGTACAGTTGTAGGAAATTCTTATGAAGTTTCAGGAACTAAATCGGGTGCCTTTGGAGTGGGAGAAGCCGGACTAAAGTCTTCAGGAATAAGCTACAAATATAAAAATGAAGGTAATGAATCTTACACTATAGGAAATAGAAACAGTATAGCAACAAGGACGAATAATAACTTTATATTGGGAAATGATGTTACTATAGGTGACGGAATAAACGGTGCTGTAGTTTTAGGTAAAAGTTCTAAGGTAACGGAAAGCAATACAGTTTCTGTCGGTTCTGAAAACGAAAGAAGAAGAATAGTATTTGTGGCGGATGGAACTCAGGATACAGATGCGGCTACTGTAGGGCAAGTCAAGAAACTAATTTCTTCAAGTACAGTACTGGGAGCTGGAATGGGAAATGTTTATACAAAGGCTGAGAGTGATGCTAAATTTGCTACTAAAGATGCAGGTAATTTGTCGGCAAGTGATGTTGATGCTTGGAGAAGTAAGTTAGGAGTTATTGCTAACACAGCAGCAGATCCAAAAAGTACAAGTATAGGAAATAATAATAAAGTGACCGGAACTTATTCAACAGCGGTTGGTTACAAAAATGAAGTTAGCGGAAATAAATCTGGAGCTTTTGGAGATCCAAATATAGTTACAGGGAATCGTTCCTATGCCTTTGGCAATGATAATACTATTGCAGGGGATGATAATTTTGTTTTAGGTTCTAATGTAAATATAGGAGTGGGAATATCAAATTCTGTTGCGCTTGGAAATAACTCAAAAGTAAAAGCTTCTAATGAAGTTTCTGTAGGTTCGGTAGGAAATGAAAGAAAGATAACGAATATGGCAGATGGAGAAGTTTCATCTACATCGACAGATGCAATTACAGGTAGACAACTATATCATGTAATGCAAAATTCAGGAACAACAGGAATAGAAAATTTAAGAAATGAAGTAAATGAAAAGTTCTCAGATGTTAAAAATGAAGTGAACCATGTAGGTTCCTTGAGCGCGGCACTTTCTGCATTAAATCCTATGCAGTATGATCCGAAAGCTCCTAATCAAATCATGGCAGGCTTGGGACATTATAGAAATAAACAGGCTGTTGCAGTAGGACTAAGCCATCATTTCAATAATAGTGCGATGATGACAGCAGGGCTTGCCTTAGGGAATGAGTCAAAGATAAAAGCTATGGCAAATCTTGGATTTACAATAAGATTGGGAAGAGGCGGAGAAACTTCGGCTGAAATTCCTCAAAGTGTAATTCAAAATGAAATGGCAAGATTAGCTAGAGAGAATCAAGAACTAAAAAAAGAGTTATTTATCATAAGAGAGCAGTTAGAAGAATTAATAAACAAATAAGTAAAAAATAGGAGACTGTAGACAAAATAAATTTGTTTACAGTCTTTTTTTGTTTTACAAAATCTGCTATACTAGGGATAGGTGGTGATATCTATGATGACTTTAAAAAATACAGAACAACGATTAACAGAAAAAAATATTAGTTTAGATGCGCTGGTTCCTAAAGAGCACATCATTCGAAAAATCGATGCTGCCATTGATTTTTCTTTTATCTATGAAAAAGTAAAACCTCTCTACAGTTCCATTGGAAAACCTAGTATTGATCCCGTAGTCCTGTTCAAAATCATCTTAATCCAATACCTTTTCGGAATTCGTTCTATGAGACAAACCATACAAGAAATTGAAGTAAATCTAGCATATCGATGGTTTTTAGGATACGGCTTGGAAGAAAAAATTCCTCATTTCTTTACCTTTGGAAAAAATTATCAAAGAAGATTTCAAGGAACTGAAATTTTTAATGACATTTTCTTTCATATTATTGATGAGATTATGGCAGCTAAATTTCTAAATTCTGAAAATGTTTTTATCGATGGAACGCATATTAAAGCAAATGCAAATCTAAAGAAGGCTAAAAATGTACTCAAAGAAGAAAGCGCAAAATTCTACCAAGAAACATTAAATCAAGAGATTGAACTAGATCGTCAATTCCATAAAAAAAAACGTTAAATCTTTCGAGAGAAATCAAATATAAGAGAAAAAAAGAAAGTACAACCGATCCAGATTGTGGACTCTTCCATAAAGGAGAACATAAAAAAGTATTCGCGTATTCCACCAACACTGCTTGCGATGAAAATAATTTTATCTTGGGATTTGTGGTAGAGCCAGGAAATGTTCATGATTCCACTTCTTTCCCAAAACTATATAAGCTATTACAGGAAAAGTATAAAAATATTCAAAAGATTGTAGTAGATGACAGATATAAAATTCCTGCCATTGCAAAATTGATCTTAGAGGATGGAAAAGTCCCTGTTATGCCATATAAGAGACTTATGACCAAAAAAGGATTTTTTAAAAAACAGGATTATGTCTATGATGAATACTATGATTGTTACTTATGTCCACAAAATCAGGTTTTAAAATATTTGACTACAAATCGAGATGGATACCGAGAGTATAAAAGCAATCGAAATATTTGCCAAAATTGTCCTGACAGAAAACAATGTACAGAAAGCAAAAATGCTACAAAACTCGTGACACGTCATATTTGGGAAGACTATTTAGAAATGGTGGAGGATATTCGACATTCAGAAGGAATGCGCGAACTATATTCCAAAAGAAGTGAGACAATAGAGCGAGTGTTTGCGGATGGAAAAGAATTACATGGATTACGATATACACAATACAGAGGGTTAGAAAAAGTAAAAATGGAACTGACTCTCAAATTTGCATGCATGAATTTAAAAAAATTAGCGATTTGGAAAGCAAGGAAAGGACTATTTACACTAAAATCTTTTCTGTTTTTTGCAAATTACACGCAATCAGCTCAAAAAAAGAGAGGTTAAAATAATTTTTACTCTCTTTTTTGTCTACAGTCTGAGACACTAAAATATAAAAAATATTTTTTAGTGTCTTTTTTCTTTTGGGACTCAATTATTTAATTTGCAACAGCCCCTTTTTTATTTTTGGAATAAAAAAATTTTTGTAGAGAAAAAACTTCGAAAAAGATGAAATATCTTAGGAATTTCAAGCAGTATATGAAAAAAATCAAGTTCGTTTTTACTTGTAAAAATACTGTATATAAATAAAAAGTAAAAAAAAAGAACAAAAAATATTGACAAATTCAAAAAAATAATGTATTTATGTAAGTAGTGGTTAGTTGTCAGACCAGTTAGGGATGATAACAGAGTTTAAGAAAGGATAGAAAAGAGATGAGGTCTTTTCTATGACAAAATATGGAGGTGGGAAATTTGGATTTATTTTTATCGTTGACTCCTTTGATTGTAGTAGTAGTGGGAGTAGTTGGTTTGAAAAAGTCTGCAAAATGGGTTTCATTGGTAGCTATGGTCTACACAATGGTGTTATCCGTGCTTTATTTCAAAACGGAAGTGTTTGAAGTCATTCGACAAACAAAGATAGGGATTATCGAAGGATCGAAAATGGTGTATATGATTTGGGCAGCTTTTTTAATTTTAAACATGCTAATTCATACAGGGGCTATGGACAGAATCAAAGAAATTATTGCAGAATTGACTTTGGATCGTCGAAAACAAATCATTATTGTAGCCTTTTGTTTTGGAGGATTTTTGGAAGGGGTTGCAGGAGCCGGAACTCCGGCTGCAGTTGCAGGACCATTCTTAATGGCCTTAGGATTACCTGCTTTGGAAGCAGCGACAGCAGCTTTGATCTTTAATGGAATTGCAGCGGCTTTAGGAGCGGCAGGATTGACAACGATCGGAGGATTTAGTCCATACCTTTCTACACAAGGAGCAGAAGTTGTTCAAGAAATGATGAATACAGTTCCTTACTTAGCAAAGGTGGCAGCACCGACAGCTATTGATGTGGATGCAACCATTATGAATATTTCTATGGCAACTTCTTTTATTCAATTCTTCGGAGCATTGATTTGTCCTGCATTGGTGTTATTTGTCCTATATGGAAAAAAAGCTTTTGATAAAGAGATCGCATGTTTTGCAGTATTCGTAGGGTTTGTATATGGAATTTCCTTAGTGATTATCGGAACTTTCTTAGGGGCGGAATTCCCAACCATTTGTGCAGGAATTTTCTCTCTATTGGCTTCCGTACTTTATATCAAATTATTCAATCGTTCTACAGAAACACCGGAAGATTTCAAATTGGTCTTGGATGAAAGTGTAGAAAAGAGTTCCATGTCCGCTTGGTCAGCTGTGGCAACCTATTTAATCCTTATGATTGTATTGCCTTCCGTTCGTTTCTTTGCACCAAGATGGTTCATCGGTTTAGGATTTGCTGTTTGGATTGGAACTACGATGGCCTCTGTATGTTTTGTAGGTTCCATTATTTTGAAAGCAACGCCTTCTATGCCCAAATATGCAAAGGAGTCCTTATTCAGCGTAGTAGGAGCTTTAATAGCAATGGCAGCACTTCTAGCACTTGCAAATTTGATGAAGGTAACAGGTATGTTGACGATTATTGCAACAGCTCTTGCAGAAGTAACAGGAGCTTTATATCCGGCATTTGCGGCTATCATAGGGTCACTTGGTTCTTTCGTGGCAGGAACTACTACAGGATCTAATATTATGTTCTCCGCTCTACATGCAAAAGCTTGTACTATCTTAGGATTGAGCATTCCTGTTGTTTTTGCCGCACAAAGTGCAGGAGGAGCTTTAGGAAATATGATTTGTACAAATAACGTAGTTGCCGCATGTACTACGGTAGGGTTGAAGAATTCAGAAGGAATTGTTATGAGAAAGGTATTTAAACCGATTTGTGTTCTTTGGACTCTATATGCTGTTTTGGCTTTGATTTATGTTTACATCTTATTGCCAAATTTACCGGTTGTTTTAAAATAATCGTTTCCAAGAGATATGGGGGGACTGGAAACGAGGAATTCAGTAACCTGAATTTGAAGTGGATTTGTAAACAGAGTAGGACGGGAGCAGTTGCTTTGTGGCAATTGCGCCTTTCTTTCTCCGTATTTTTGGGGATTTTAGAGAAAATTGTTATGAAAAATGATAAAATGCTAAAAAAATTAACAAAATTGTTGACAAAAAGAGCAGAAAGGTTTATACTCTAGCTGAAAGTGGTAGTACCAATAAAGAAAAGATCTTTATTGGTTTCATTTTTACAAGAAAAATTGGTAGTACCAGTTGTTAAGGAGGGAAGGAAGATGGCAGAATATACCTATAATAAGGTGAGTGCAGAGTTAGTGGAAGAATTTCGAAAAATTGTTCCCGGAAAAGTATATGTAGGCGAAGAAATCAATCAAGATTTTTTTCATGATGAAATGCCGATTTATGGACAAGGACAACCGGAAGTTGTGATTGATGCGACAACAACGGAAGATATTGCGGCAATTGTAAAATTATGTTATGAACATAATATTCCTGTGATTCCAAGAGGAGCGGGAACCGGATTAACCGGAGCTGCTGTAGCTCTACATGGTGGAGTGATGTTGAATATGACAAAGATGAATAAAATTTTGGAATATGATTATGAAAATTTTGTAGTTCGAGTGGAACCCGGAGTTTTGTTGAATGATTTAGCGGAAGATACTCAAAAACAAGGGCTGCTGTATCCGCCTGATCCCGGAGAAAAATTTGCCACCATCGGGGGAAATGTATCCACAAATGCCGGAGGAATGAGAGCTGTAAAATATGGATGCACAAGAGATTATGTAAGAGCCATGACGGTCGTTCTTCCAACAGGAGAAATTGTAAAATTGGGAGCCACTGTTTCCAAAACAAGTACAGGATACAGCTTACTAAACCTTATGGTGGGATCGGAAGGAACCTTAGGAATTATTACGGAATTGACCTTAAAATTAATTCCGGCTCCGAAAGAAACCATCAGTTTGATTATTCCTTATGAAAATTTGGAAGACTGTATTGCAACGGTACCGAAATTCTTTATGAATCATTTACAACCACAAGCTTTGGAATTCATGGAAAAAGAAATTGTGCTGGCTTCCGAACGATATATTGGAAAGAGCGTTTTTCCAAAAGAATTGGAAGGAACGGAAATCGGAGCTTACCTATTGGTAACCTTTGACGGAGACAGCATGGAAGCTTTGGAAGAAATTACGGAAAGAGCGGCGGAAGTTGTATTGGAAGCTGGAGCATTGGATGTTCTGGTGGCAGATACTCCTGCGAAGAAAAAAGACGCTTGGGCAGCCAGAGGAAGTTTCTTGGAAGCGATTGAAGCGGAAACAAAATTATTGGATGAATGTGATGTCGTAGTACCGGTAAATCAAATTGCTCCTTACTTGAATTATGTGAATTCTGTCGGAGAAAAATATGACTTTGCCGTAAAAAGTTTTGGACATGCAGGAGACGGAAATCTTCATATCTATGCATGTAGTAATGACTTGGACGAAGAAACTTTCAAAAAACAAGTGGAAGAATTTATGCAAGACATTTATAGAAAAGCTGCTGAGTTGGGAGGACAAATTTCAGGAGAACACGGAATCGGATTTGGAAAAATGGAATTCTTATATGAATTTGCAGGAGATGTAAACATGAGATTGATGAAGGGAATCAAAGAAGTATTCGATCCGAAGATGATTTTAAATCCGAATAAAATTTGTTATAAATTGTAAAATTATAGTAGGGACAGTAGAGAAAAGTCTATGATAGAGAAAAAATATAAAAAATCAAAATGATGGTATAGAATGCAGGAGGTAAGGAAATGGCATATTTAATTTCAGAAGAAGCTCAAGATTTATTGGAAGACGTAAAAAAATTCTGTGAAAACGAAGTAAAAGAACAATGTAAAGAATATGATGTCACAGGGGAATGGCCGAAAGAAATCTATGACAAGGCAATTGAACAAGGATACCATGCCTTAGAAGTTCCGGAAGAATTTGGAGGACCGGGTCTAAGCAGAGTGGATGTTGCTGCTCTATTAGAAGAAATGGCGATTGCGGATGCGGGATTTGCAACAACAATTTCTGCTAGCGGATTGGCTATGAAACCGGTGTTAATCGCAGGAACGGAAGAACAAAAACAAAGAATGTGTGATTTGGTATTAGAAGGTGGATTTGGAGCTTTCTGTTTGACGGAACCGGGAGCAGGGTCTGATGCCGGAGCAGGAAAAACAACAGCGGTAAAAGACGGAGATGACTATATCTTAAATGGAAGAAAATGTTTCATTACCAATGCGGAAGTAGCAGCATTTTACTGTATCACAGCGATGACCGATAAGAGCAAAGGATTGAAAGGAATGTCCATGTTCCTGGTAGAAAAAGGAACTCCGGGTCTTAGCACGGGAAATCATGAAAATAAAATGGGAATCCGAACTTCCAATACGGCGGACGTTGTCTTGGAAGATTGCAGAGTTCCGGCTTCCGCTTTAGTAGGGAAAGAAGGAGAAGGATTTGCCATTGCTATGAAGACTTTGGATCAAGCAAGAGCATGGATGGGATGTATTGCAACAGGAATTGCACAAAGAGGAATTCGAGAAGCGGTAGCTTATGGAAAAGAAAGAATTCAATTCGGAAAACCGGTTTTGAAAAATCAAGGACTTCAATTCAAAATTGCGGATATGGAAATCAAAACGGAAACAGCCAGACAAATGGTTGCTCATGCTTTGACAAAAATGGATTTAGGACTTCCTTATGCAAAGGAATCCGCAATTGCAAAATGCTATGCAGGAGATATTTCTATGGAAGTTTCTTCCGAAGCAATTCAAGTATTCGGTGGATATGGATACAGTCGGGAATATCCGGTAGAAAAATTAATCAGAGATGCTAAAATATTCCAAATTTTCGAAGGAACCAACGAAATTCAAAGAATCGTAGTAGCAAATCATGTCATTGGACGATAAGGAGGCAGCAACATGGAAATATTAGTATGTGCAAAACAAGTTGCAGACGATTCTGTAGAAATCATGTTAAATCCGGAAACAGGAAAACCTGCTTTGGAGGGAGTGACGGAGGTAGTCAATGCTTTTGATACCTATGCTTTGGAAATGGCAACTCGTTTAAAAGAAGAAAAAGGCGGAACGGTTTGTGTCGTATCTTTGGGTGGAGAGAGTGCTGCCAACAGTTTGAAAAACTGTTTAGCAGTAGGAGCGGACGAGGCCTTCCATATTAAAGATGAAGAGTATCAAAACAGAGATACTTTGGCAGTGGCTCAAAAAGTGGCAGAAGGAATTCAAAAGATAGAAGAACAACGAGGAAAAAAATTTGATGTTATTTTCTGTGGAAGAGAAAGTACGGACTATGCTTCCAGTCAAGTGGGAATTATGATAGCAGATGGACTGGGATATGGTGTGGTAAGTAACTTAGTAGATATCGAAGCGGATGAAACAAAGGTAATTGCAAAAAGAGAAACGGAAGAAGGATACCAAAGAATTGAAGTGGCAGTTCCTTGTGTGGTAACTGTAAACAAACCGAATTATGAACCTCGTTATCCTACCATCAAAAGTAAAATGGCGGCAAGAAAGAAAGCTATTGCAGAAGTGGTAGTGGATAGCAAAGCAGAAAATATCGTGAAAGAAGTGGCAATATCAGCTCCTCCGAAAAGACAAGCAGGAATTAAAATTAAGAGCGGAAATGCAGAAGAATTAGTGGCACAAGCAATCGAAAAGATGCTGGAAGCAAAAGTATTTTAGGAGGTCATGATATGAGTATCGAAAAGAATAAAAATATAATGGTATATATTGAAAGCGTGGATGGAGCTCCTATCAATGTCTCTTTGGAAGCTTTGGCACAAGCAGGAAAGCTGGCAAAAGAAACAGGAAAGCAAGTAGTGGCTGTTTTAGTGGGAGAAAACTTGGAGGCGGCGGCACAACAATGCGTGGAATTCGGTGCGGATGAAGTTCTTTGTTTGGAAGAAGCGAGAAAAGAAGTGGAAGCGATTGGAGAAGCTTTGCTTTCTGTGACGGCAAGTTATGAGCCTTCTTTTCTTTTCCTGGGTTCTACTTTGGACGGAAAAGACATTGGAAGTATGGTAGCCAGCAGAGCAAAACTTCCATGTTTGACAGATGTTGTCGGAGTGAAGTGTGAAGCAGGAAAATGTACGATGACTTTACCAATGTACAGTGGAAACATTTTAAAAGAAGTTACGATAGAAAATTCTCCCGCCATTGTTATTTTAAGATCGGGAGTTTGTAAGAAAAATATAGCGGAAGCAGGAAAAGCCGGAAACATTCAAAAAGAAGCACCGGAAAATAAAAATCTATTGACTAAGATTTTAGAAGTGGTTCAAGAAATTTCAGAATCTGTCAACTTGGAAGAAGCGGAAGTGATTGTTGCCGGAGGAAGAGGAATGGGAACGAAAGAAAATTTCGAATTGGTAAAACAATTGGCGGAAGTTTGTGGAGGAGTTGTCGGAGCGACAAGACCGGTAACGGAAGAAAACTGGATTCCCCGTTCTCATCAAATCGGACAATCCGGGAAGATTGTAGCTCCAAAATTATACATTGCTTGCGGAATTTCCGGAGCGACACAACACGTATCAGGAGTGGTAGGTTCGGATTATATTGTAGCGATTAATAAAGATGAAGATGCGGCGATTTTTGACATTGCCGATGTAGGAATTGTCGGAAATGCGGTTGAAATTCTTCCAATCATGATTGAGGAAATCAAAAAAATAAAGCTTTCAATGAAATAGGTATAGATGGAAAAAGTTCTCTTTCTCTTTTGAGGGAAAGGGGCTTTTTTCTTTTGAAAAGATTTTGGAAAAAAGCTTGTTATTCCGAGGCATTTATGTTAGAATTCCTTGATAGCGAAAAAAAGAAAAATAAAGGGGCGTGATAATGTCAAATGAAAAGAAAGCCAACATTGGTGGAAGCTCTACTTCCTATTGTATTTTTAATCGTAATTATTGCTGTGGGGATTTTAAAATATGGAGCTGACCCACAAATACCACTTTTGATGGCTACGATAGTAGCTGCGGCTTTAGGAAAATATTTAGGTTATACTTGGTCAGAGATGGAAAAGGGTATCGTCGAGACGATTTTGCCGGCAACACAAGCTATCCTAATACAGATGATTATTGGGGTAATAATAGGAACTTGGATTGTGGCGGGGATAGTTCCCACGATGATATATTACGGTTTACAAATCATCTCGCCGGGATTTTTTTTGTTAGCAAGCACTGTATTATGTTCTATCGTTTCTTTAGCGACGGGGAGCTCTTGGACTACGGCAGGAACCGTTGGGATTGCATTGTTAGGAGTTGGGGAAGTATTGGGAATTCCTACCGCTCTTACGGCAGGAGCCATTATTTCGGGGGCTTATTTCGGAGATAAACTTTCTCCTCTGTCGGATACAACAAACTTGGCGGCAGCGGTTTCCGGAACCACCTTGTTTGAACATATTCGTAATATGATGAAAACGACCATACCTGTGTATTGTATTGCTCTAGCCTTGTACACGGGAATCGGACTTCGTTATTTAGGAAGAGAATTGAATACAGGAGAAATATATAAATTATTACATGTGTTGGAGCAAGAATTTGTGATTCATCCGATTTTATTGCTTCCTCCTATTCTGGTTATTCTTATGGTAGCCTTGAAGACGCCTGCAGTACCGGGCTTGACCTTGGGAGGAGTGCTGGGAGCCGTTTTTGCTTTCATCATTCAGCATAAAGATTTCGGAGCGATTTTAGAAGTTTCTCAATATGGCTATCAAGCAACGACAGGCTATGAACTTGCCGATAAATTATTATCGAGAGGCGGATTACAATCCATGATGTTCACGGTTTCTTTAATTATTGTGGCAATGGCATTCGGTGGTGTTGTGGAAAAAATAAAGGTATTGGAAACGATCGAGGAAAGATTGATCACTTTTACAAAAACTACGGGAAGTCTAGTTTTGACGACGGTGCTTTCCTGTATTTTCTGCAATGCGACCTTACCGGAACAATATCTGTCTATTTTAATTCCGGGAAGAATGTTCAAGGAACGATATCGAAAAAAAGGCTTGGATCCGAGGGTTCTTTCAAGAATATTGGAAGATTCGGGAACGATGAGTTCCGCTCTTATTCCTTGGAATACCTGTGGAGCTTTTATGTATGCTACTTTGGGTGTTTATCCTTTTGCGTATCTGCCTTTTGCTTTTTTTAATGTATTGAGTCCTTTGATTGCAGTTATTTCGGGATTTTTAGGAATAGGAATGATAACATTGGAAGAGGAAAGAGAAGGAGAATGAGGCATTCATTCTCCTTTTTAGATTTTAAAAACAGAGGCTAACAGTTCTTTTGTATGGAAGTGTTTGGCTTGTTTTAATTCGGAAGATTTGAGAGTTTCTACAATTTCTCCCTGATACATAATGAGAATACGGTCACACAATTCCGAAACTAAAGCTATGTCATGACTGATAAAGATGTAACTGAGTTTTTGTTTTTGTCCCAGTTCTTTTAATAAAGAAATGATTTGTTTCTGAATGCTGACATCTAAAGCCGAGGTAATTTCATCACAGATAATAATATCCGCTTGAATGGCTAAGGCTCTTGTAATGGCAATTCTTTGACGTTGTCCTCCGCTCAGTTGCTTTGGATATCGTTCCAAGATGTTTTCTTCCAATCCCACCATATTCAATAATTCTATACTTTTTTTTCGAATTTCTTCTTTCTTCAGTTGATAGAAATTTTTTAGAGGCTCCGCAATATACTCCTTTATTTTCATAGAAGGATTAAAAGAAGTTTTGGAATCCTGTATAATCATCTGGATATGTTTTCGAATATTTCTTTTTTCCTCGGAGGCGGGATGGCATATATCTTTTCCTCGAAATAAAATATGCCCTTCGTAAATATCCGCAAAATAGGTAATTGCATTGGCAAGAGTGGATTTTCCGCTCCCACTTTCTCCAACGATCCCTAAGATTTCATTTTCTTTCAGCGAAAAACTCAGATTTTTTAAAATGTGCTTTTGATGATAACCCGCACTTAAATCTTGAATTTCTAAGATTGTTTTTTCCATGTTTACTCCTTTATTTTTGGAATATCGACCAATAATGTTTGAGTGTATTTACTTTTAGGAGATTGCAAAATCTCTTCGGGAGCCCCGAAATCTACTATATTTCCTTGGAAAAGAACCAATATTTTATCACTGATATATTTTGCTAAGGCCAGGTTGTGAGTGACCAAAAGAATACTCATATTGAATTCTTTCTTTAAGAATAAAAACTCTTCGATAATATTTTTTTGAATGGTGGCATCTAAGGAAGAAGTGGGTTCATCCGCCAATAATAAATTAGGTCCCAAACTGGTCGCTAAAGCAATGGATACCCTTTGATTCATTCCTCCGCTTAATTGAAATGGAAATTTTTCGATGAGTTCTTCCGTATTTTTCAGTCCTACTTTGGAAAACATGCTTTCCATCAGGTCCTTTGCTTCTTTTTGGGGAAGCCCAAGCACATGACGATAGCTTTCAAAAAATTGTTTTCCGATTTTTTGAAAGGGATTTAGAGTACTTCCGGGTTCTTGAAAAATAGTTCCTATTTTTTTCCCACGAAGAAGTCGCCACTCTTTTTGGGAAAGCCGTGTTATCTTTTTTCCTTCATAATAAATTTCACCGCTTTGTATTCTTCCCTCTTCCGGAAGAAAGCCAATAATAGCATTTAAAATCGTGGATTTTCCACTTCCGCTTTCTCCTACAATGGAAATAATTTCTCCTCTTTGTAATTGAAAATTGATATTTTTTACCACGGATGTTTCTCCATAAGAGATGGAGACATTTTCCATTCTTAAGACTTCCATTATCGATTCCTTTCTATGCGATCTCTTAAAAAATCACTTAAACTGTTGAAAACAAATACAATCATAAAAAGAGCCAGACCCGGAAAAAACATATAAAAGGGAGCAATCTGCATGAAATCTTTTGCTTCCGATAGGATTAAACCCAGTTCCGGTCTGGGCGGTCTTAATCCCAGTCCCAAAAAACTCAACATTGCCAGTCGTAGAATGAAGTTTCCTATATTTGAACTGGTATAAACGAATAAAGAAGCCATGATATTCGGCAAAATATATCGGAAAAGGATAGAAAAATTTGTATTTCCATTCAAAACGGCTGTTTTGATATATTCATTTTCTTTTTGCTCTATGGTCAAAGCTCTGGCAACTCTGGCAAATTCTGCCCAACCCGGAATGAGAATCGCCAGTAGGGTATTCAAAATACCGGGACCTAAAACCCCTACGATAGCAATACTTAGAACCGTTCCGGGAAAGGCTAACATCATGTCGGCAATTCTCATGAAAAGATGAGAAAGAGGATTGGAATAATAGCCGCAAAACATTCCGATGATTGTTCCTGTCATCAACATGATAGAAACTCCAATGACTGCCAAAATCGTAGAAGAACGCATTCCGTAAATCACTCTTGTAAAAATGTCTCTTCCTAAATAATCACAACCGAACCAATGTTTTCCGCTCGGACCATGTAAAGTTACCGTTACATCTGCATAATTAGGGTCTATACTGCTGAAGAAAGAAGGGAAGAAAATGATACCACATAAAAGAATAAAAAATAAGAAGAAAATAATGTTAGAATATTTTATTTTTTTACCTTTCATGGTGATGCCTCCTTCCGTTTTGCTTTATTTTCCATTTTATTTGCGGATTGAAAAAATGATAAGAAAAATCAACCAATAAATTGATAAGTAAAAAGGACATTGCCATCCATAGAACATACAGTTGAATCATCGGCATATCTCTATGTTCAATCGCTTCTAAAATAAGGTTTCCCACTCCTTTGTAAGAAGTTAAAAATTCGATGGCGGCGGTTCCTCCTAACAAATTTCCCAAAGTAAGACCGATCACAGTGATAATTCCCACCATAGAGTTTTTCAAGACATGATGAAACATGACAAGAGGAGCGGAGAGCCCTCTCGCATAGGCACCTTTGACATAATCTTTCGAAAGTTCTTCCAGAAGGCGACTGCGAATATATCGAGTCGGTTTTCCGGAACTCACAATTCCCAAGACGAGAACAGGTAAAATGAGAGACTTTGTATCGGAACGACTTACAATAGGCAATATATGAAGTCGAACACTGAAGATATACATAAATAACAAAGTCAGATAAAAATCCGGAATTGCAATCGAAATATTGGAAATATTTTTAAGAAAGCTGTCTATCCAAGTGTTTTTACAAAATGCCGAAATCATGGCAGAACAAAAAGAGATCATACCGGAGACGATTAAGCCTAAAAAAACAAGTTTTATGGTATTTGGCAAGTCTCTTAAAAAAATAGGAAGAACAGGAGTATCGTACTGATAGCTTGTTCCAAAATTTCCATGAACTACATTTTTTAACCAAATAAAATATTGTTCTAAAAAGGGTTTATCAATTCCCATGATATGCCGTTCCATTTCTAAAGCTTCCCTGGTGGGAGGAACACCGGCGGCTGCTAATTTTAAATAGGCAGGATCCGCCGGTGATATATGGAGTAACAAGAAAGTGAGAAAAGAAATCCCCAGCAAAATACAGGAAAAACTGAGAAGTTTTTTCCCGATAAATGGATACATTCTTGCTCCCCCTCTTTTATTCTTTTTCTACATCTTTATTCATTTGATAAAAATCTAAAGGATGCACACTGAAATTCTTTACCTTTGTACTTCGACAAATATTATTTTGAGGATAGGCTAAGAAAATATTCTTACCTTCTTTTACAATAAGTTCTTGTGCCTCTTTTGCCAAAGCAAATCGTTTTTTTGCATCTTTCTCCAAAGATAATTCTTTTGCAATTTCTTCCACTCTGTCATTGTGGAAATAATGTAAGAAATTGTCGGAAGCCTCTTTCGTAAATCCAACTCGTAATAAAAGACTTGGATTTGAATTTGTGGCTGTCGAAAAAGAATCGACACCGATATCGAAGGCACCGGCATTGTATTGATCCAACGGAAGTTTTTCATAACTTACCAAGTCTAAGACAATTCCAAGTTTTGCAAGCTCCGATTGTACATATTGGGCAATAAAAGGAATCTCCGCTCTGGAAGAATAGTAGACAAATTTAAGACGTAATTCTTTTCCGTCTTTTTCCAATATATGATTGCTATTCTTATGGTATCCTGCTTCTTTTAACAATTCTTCCGCTTTTTTTACATCATATCGATATCCCTCAATACTGTCCGAACCGAAAGGCAGACTGGAAGAATAAGGGCTATAAGCTGCTTTTACAGTCCCGTTTAATGTAATATTTGCCATGGTTTCCTTATCGATAGCATAGTTGATGGCTTCCCGTACTCGTTTGTCTTGTAAAGCTTCGGTATTCGGATTAAAAAAGGCGTAGATGATCCTTGTGGAAGGAACAATGTCTACAGCAATATTTTTGTAATCCTGAAAAGTACTCAAAGCACTTGCACTGAGACCGATACTGACATCCACCTCTCCCGATTGCAATGCAAGCATTCTGGTATTGGCATCCGGGATGAGCAGATAGCTCACGGAGTCTAATTTAGGAGTTCCGTTCCAATAGTTTTTATTCGCCACCAGTTCGACTCTTTCATTGTCCGTACTGCTATCTACGATGAAGGGTCCCGTCGCAACAGGTTTCAAGGTAAATTCCTCCGCATTCGTTGCAGCATCCACATCTACAATGCTATACATAGGTTCTGACAGATTATCCGCCAAGAAGGGATCTAATTTATCCGTTTTTACAATCAGAGCATCTTCCCTTACAGAGAAGGTATAATTTCCGATTTCCTGTTTTGCACGATTGTTTAGAGCGATGCTTCTTTCCAAGCTGGCTTTTACTTTTTCAGGTGTTAAAGCTACCCCATTGTGAAAAGTAATATTTTTTCGAATTTTAAATTCCCAAGTCGTATCATCCAATTGTTGAAAACTTTCTGCGAGCCAAGGTTCCGGTGTCATTTCCTTTGACATAATGATCAGAGTTTCAGCAATTCCGGCACGCATAGCATACCACCCTTGATAGTCAATCGCCGGATCCAAATGGGTATCAAAGAAAGCAAGTGCTACATTTAAATGTTTCCCATGTTCTTCCGCTGTTTCTTTTTTCTCTCCACAGGCTGTGAATAAGAATAAGAAAAGTAAACTGAATAAAGCAATTATTTTTTTCAACATAATTTTCCTCCTCATAAATTTAACTTAATATCCTATTATATATAAAAAATATTTTAAATACAAACCTATAAGGGGTTTATTTTTGAAAAAATATTATTTTTCTTTGCTTTCTATGATGAAAGTCACAGGTCCGTCATTTAACAGTTCCACCTTCATATCTGCTCCAAACTCGCCGGCTTCCGTTTTGATTCCGAAGGAAGCAAAGGTTTTTAAAAACATTTCATACAAAGGAATGGCAACTTCGGGTTTTGCCGCCTCCACAAAGGCGGGTCTTCTTCCCTTCTTACAATTTCCATAGAGAGTAAATTGGGAAACAATCAGGACTTCTCCTTTTACCTCTTCCAAAGATAGATTCATTTTTCCCTTTTCATCTTCGAAGACACGTAGATCTTTAATTTTATTGGCTAGCCAATGGACGTCTTCTTCCGTATCCGTATGAGTAATGCCCAGCAGAACTAAAAATCCTTTTTGAATTTCTCCTATGCTATTTCCTTCTACTTTTACATTGGCATATTGCACTCTTTGAATCACAGCTTTCATACTTTCCTCCTCAGTTTTATATATTTTTCTCTATCCTCTCATAAGAACCGAAAATTGTCAATGAGGGAGGGAAAGAAAAGCCCTATCAAAAATAAAATAATATTCGATGTCCTTGTATGAGGAATTTGTTTGGAAAATGTTTGAAAGAGTGATATAATGATAGCAATATAGAGTTTTCAAGGAGGGACAATGAAACGTTTAAATACTTTGACAGAATTTGCAAGAGTTATCAATTCCGATCGTTATCAATATACAGAAAGTGATATTTTTTTAATGGAGAACATGGAGCATAAAATGGCTACCTTCGATGTATTTTTCCGGAAAACGGAGGACGGAGGTTTTGCCGTTGTGGCAGGTGTTCAAGAAGTTTTAGATTTGATTCATATTTTAAATGAAACGAGTGAAGAAGAAAAGCGAATGTATTTTTCAACAATTTTAGAAGAACAGCATCTGATTGATTTTTTATCCAAAATTCGATTTACGGGAGATCTGTATGCTCTTCCGGACGGGTCGATTGCCTATCCGAATGAACCGATTATTACCATAAAAGCTCCTTTGATTGAGGCACAAATTTTAGAAACTCCTGTTTTAAATATCATCAATATGGCAATGGCAATCGCTACCAAGGCTTCTATGGTAACAAGGGCGGCTTATCCACAGGCGGTTTCTTCCTTTGGAAGTCGAAGAGCACATGGTTTTGACAGTGCTGTTTCCGGGAATAAGGCGGCAGTCATTGGAGGCTGCAGCGGACATTCGAATTTAATGACGGAGTATCGATACGGAATTCCGAGTTCCGGAACTATGGCACATTCCTATATTCAATCTTTCGGTGTCGGAAAAAAAGCGGAGAAAGAAGCTTTTGCAAAGTTTATTGCACATCGAAAACAACGAAAGGGAAACACCTTATTATTGTTAATAGACACATATAATACGATTAAAAGCGGTTTGGAAAATGCTATTGAAGCTTTTCAAGAAGCCGGAATTGACGATCATTATCCCGGAGTTTACGGAGTTCGTATCGATTCCGGAGACTTGGCATATTTGTCAAAAAAATGCAGACAACGTTTGGATGAAGTGGGAATGAAAAAGGCTAAAATTTTCTTAACCAATTCCTTGGATGAAAAATTGATAAAATCTTTAAAGGAGCAGGGGGCCTGTGCAGATATTTACGGAGTGGGAGATGCCATTGCCGTGTCCAAATCCTACCCGTGTTTCGGAGGAGTATACAAGATTGTGGAATTGGACGGAAAACCGTTGATTAAGCTTTCAGAAGATGTGATAAAAATCTCAAATCCCGGTTTTAAAGAAGTCTATCGAATTTTTGATAAGGAAGGAAAAGCCTATGCCGATCTTGTGACCTTGGTAGAGGGGGATCGAGATAAGGAACGACTGTTAAGAGGAAAAGATTTGATCTTACGAGATGAAAAGTATGATTTTAAAAAGAGTTATTTAAAGGCGGGAGAGTACAGCTTCGAAAAATTAACGAAACTCTATGTGAAACAAGGAGAGGTACAGGAAACTTTATATGAGGATTTATTGGATGCTATGAAATCTCAAAAGCATTATTTGGCATCATTGGAAAAAGTATCCGAGGAAAGAAAACGTTTGGAAAATCCGCATCAATACAAGGTGGATTTATCGGAGGATTTATTGAACCTGAAGTATGGATTGATTAAGAGTATTCAAGAGGAAGCATAGGAGAAAACGATGAAATTTGAAGCCATTCGATATTTGGAAAGAAAAACGGGAGAATATAAGATAGAAAAGGTTCCGGGAGAATCTTTTCTGAAATTTTTATATTATAATCCTTTTGGAAAATTGGCACTGGAAGCTCTTGTGAAACGGAAGTTTCTAAGTGTTTGGTATGGAAAAAAGATGAATACGAAGAAGTCGAGAGAAAAGATACTTCCTTTTATCAAAAGCTTGGAAATTCCAATCGAAGAGGCTGAAAAATCTTGGGATGAATTTACTTCTTTTAATGATTTTTTTTATCGAAAACTCAAAAAAGGAGCAAGAACTTGGGATATGAGAGAGGATGTTCTCGTCTCTCCGGCGGACGGAAAAGTATTAGCCTATGAAAATATTGATTCTTTTGCTTCTTTTTTTGTAAAAGGACAGAGTTTTTCTTTGGAAGAGTTGTTTCAATCCAAGGAAATGGCGGAAAAATATGCAGGGGGAAGCTTTGTCATTGTGCGTCTGGCTCCGGTGGATTATCATCGATACCATTTTCCGACAGATGCTTGGGTCGGGGCTTCTCATAAAATACAGGGATATTATTATTCCGTATCGACACATGCCATTCGAAGAAATCTGCGAATTTTCTTAGAAAACCAAAGAGAATATACGATTTTAAAATCTAAAAAATTTGGAGATATTGCCTATTTTGAAATTGGAGCGACTATGGTGGGAGGAATTCATCAAACCTATGCGGAAAATTCCATGGTAAGCAAGGGGGAAGAAAAGGGATACTTTGATTTTGGAGGTTCTACCTGTCTGCTGCTGTTCGAAAAGGGAAAGGTACAATTGGATGAGGATTTATTGGAACATACCAAACAGGGAATCGAGACAAAGGTATATGTAGGAGAAAAGATAGGATATGCGAAGCAGGGCGGAGTATTTTAAGCGAGGAGACGGTATTGTTTATGCTGCTTTATGCTTTTTGTTTTTTCAATTGGGAATGAAGATTTTGGAATTTCCGGAATTGAAAGCGGAAAAAGCGGAAATTTATGTGGATGGGAAGTTGGAATATGTCTATCCGCTGCAAGAGGAGCAGAAGCTCTTTTTCGTAGATACTTCGATTGGAGGAGTCAATGTGGAAATCAGGGATAAAAAAATAAGAGTGACAAGCTCGAATTCTCCTTTGAAACTCTGTGTAAAACAGGGTTGGATAGGAAGTGTGGGAGAAAGTATTATCGGAGTACCGGATCGACTTTTGATTCAAATTGTGGGAGAAGTGGCGGAAGAAGACGAAGACTATGTGGATGGCGTGGTGAGATAGAAAATGAAAAAAGAAAGATATTCGGGAATGGCTTTTTTATTGTTTATAATAGTGATTCTACAAAGTTATTTACAACAGACGGAAACTTTTGCCAAAATTTTAGGAGGAACGATTTCCTTTTTTGTACCTTTAATTTGGGCGGTATTTTTGAGTATTTTGCTCTACCCTTTGCAAGCATTTTTGAGAAATCACTTCCATGTAAAAAGGGCATTTGCTCTTATTGCGGTTTTGTTGCTCTTAGTCTTTTTCTTTTCTTTGTTTATGTTGATTGTGATTCCGCAAGTGAGTAAAAGTATAAAAGAATTACAGCAAATTTACCCTTATATGGAAAAACGGGTAGGAGAATTTTTGGACAAGAGTTTTCTTTTTTTGCATAAACGGGGTTTGCTTTTCATGGATGAAACGGAAATTATGAAAGCAATTTCCACGTATACCAAAGACAATATTCAAAAAATTCAACAAATTGGAATCTCCATTTTCTGGAATGTCTTTGATCTTACCTTTGGAATTGCCAATTTTCTAATCGGACTTTTTTTGGCTTGTTTCATTTTGCTAAAACCGGAAGATTTTATAAAGCTAATAGAACGACTGGTATATTTGAGTGTAAAAAAGGAAAAGGCTTTGCAGATTATTGAAATTTTGAGAAAATCGAAGGACATTTTTTTAAATTACTTTGTAGGACGTTTGTTGGTTTCCATCATTGTCGCTTTTATCGTATTCTTGGTGTTATTTTTGAGTAAAACACCCTATCCTGTATTAACAGCTCTTTTATTCGGAGTTGGAAATATGATCCCTTATTTAGGAGTACTTGGAGCTTCTCTTATTTCCGGATTTTTAATTTTAATTTTTGCCCCTTATAAAATTGGATATTTGATTTTTGCCATTGTTCTTTCCCAGGCTTTGGACGGTTTTATTATCGGACCTAAAATTGTGGGGGATAAGGTGGGATTGAACAGCTTTTGGGTTGTGGTTGCTATTTTATTGTGCGGAAAATTGATGGGAATTGCGGGAATGTTTTTGGGAGTTCCCATTTTCTGTATTATTAAATTGATCTATGAAGAAAAATGGAAAGCCTATGTGCAAGAGGAAGAAAAAGAGAGAGGGATTGTAGAAGATGAAGAGGAAGTTTAGTATCGTGGCATCCAGCACGATGGGCTTGGAGAGTATTGTAAAAGAAGAATGTAGAAAATTAGGGTTTCAAAATATACAAGTATGGAATGGGAGAGTGGAATTTGACGGAGATTTCGAAACCTTGGTCAGAGCCAATATTCATCTTCGATGTGCCGATCGAATTTTTGTGAAAATGGCAGAGTTTAAGGCCTTAAGTTATGAGGAATTATTTCAGGAAGTGAAAAAAATAGCTTGGGAAGATTGGATAGAAGAGAAGGGAGAATTTCCGATTGCCTGGGTGAGTTCGGTAAAGTCAAAGTTATACTCCAAGGCGGATATTCAAAGAATTGCAAAAAAAGCAATCGTCGAACGATTAAAGACAAAGTATCCAAGGGAAGTGTTTGAGGAAACAGGAGCAAAGTATCGCATCAAAATCCAATGTCATCATGATGTATTTCTTGTGATGTTGGACAGCAGTGGAGAAGGATTGAATCGTAGAGGATACCGGAGTCTAAAAAATGAAGCTCCTTTAAAAGAAACCATGGCAGCTGCCTTGATTTATTTGGCAAAATGGCAGGGAGGAGAAAGAGCTTTTTTGGATCCGATGTGCGGAACGGGAACCTTAGCGATCGAAGCAGCGATGATAGCCAGAAATATTGCTCCCGGAGCGAATCGAAATTTTGCTGCGGAAGAATGGAGTGTGATTCCGGAAGAAATTTGGATAGAGGCAAGAGATGAAGCATTTTCAAGGGAAGATTATGAAAAGAAAGTGAAGATTTATGCTTCGGATATTGAGGAAGAGACGATTCAGATTGCAAGAAAAAATATAGAAAGAGCGGGGGTGGAAGGAGATATTCTTCTTTCCTGTCAAGACTTTCAAGAGGTGAAGGTGGAAGAGAAAGCGGGAGCTATGATTACAAATCCTCCTTATGGAGAGCGTTTGTCGGATCCGGTGGAAGTAGAAGAACTGTATCGAAATTTAGGACAATTTTGTCGAAAACGTCTACCCAAGTGGTCTTACTATATCATTACTTCCTTCGAAATGTTTGAAAAAGTATTCGGAAAAAAGGCGAATAAAAATAGAAAGCTGTACAACGGCGGAATAAAATGTTATTATTATCAATATTATGGAGAAGACAGAGTCAATGGAAGAGAAATATAAGAAAATATGGGAAGAAGCGGAAGAAACCTTTTTAGAAGTCTTACGACTTTCACTACAAAAACAAAAAGAATTCCGGAAAATAGGAGATGTTGCAGGAGAAGAACTTCTGGAAAAAGAAGTCATTTCCAAGTATGAAAGCTTATATCTTGCTTTACAAAGTGAAAATTTTGGCACTTTTTCGGAAGAGCAGTGGAAAGCCATGGAAGATACTTTGGAAGAAATTCAAAAGAAACATCAAATCAGTCGAGAATATTTATGGGAAAAACGAAGACTTAGAAAGCATTTGACAGGAAAGTCCGGAGCGGAAGTTGTCAAAAAGTTGTTGGAATATCAGAAAAAAGAATTGGAAAAACAAAAAAGACAGATTTTGGAAGAGGCAAATCATCTTTTGGAAGAAGAGGATATTCTTCATCGAAAGCTTTGTGAGGCAATTCAGGAGGAGGAACAGTTACGACTTTTTGAGCTTATGCAGCCCTTACAGCAAAAATATCGAAAAATTTCTGAAAAGGCTATTGATATTCAAAAAAAAATAGATTATACTGTTAGAGATATAGAGAAAAAATGGAAATTTGAAATATATGGAACTATTTCTGAACAAATATTAAAGGAAACGTCGGAGGAGTTTTTTAAAAAACAAAAAAATTAATGATATATTAGGAGGTTTATTATGATTTTATGGAATCCAGTAGTATTATCTGTCGTTGTCATGAGTGTACTTTGTTTATTGAAACTCAATGTGTTGATTTCTATTTTGATTGCTGCCCTTGTGGCCGGAGGCGTTGCGGGAATGGGACTTTCCGGAACTATCTCCACTTTGATTGGCGGAATGGGTGGAAATGCGGAAACTGCTTTAAGTTATATTTTACTTGGTACTTTGGCAGTTGCCATTAACCATACCGGAGTTGCCAGTATTCTTTCTCGAAAAATTGCTTCTCTAGTCAAGGGGAAAAAATATATCTTACTTTGTTTTATTGCTTTCATAGCATGTTTTTCACAAAATTTAATTCCTGTACATATTGCATTCATTCCTATTTTGATTCCGCCTTTGTTAAAATTGATGAATCATTTAAAAGTGGATAGAAGAGCTATGGCCTGTGCATTGGCTTTTGGATTAAAAACACCTTATGTTACTTTACCGGTGGGATTCGGATTGATTTTCCACGGAATTTTATCCAAAGAAATGTCAAATAATGGAATGGAAATTGCAAAAACGGCAGTGTATAAACCTTTATGGGTTTTAGGAGTTGCTATGTTAATTGGAGTTTTGTTAGCTATTTTCGTGACCTATCGAAATCCAAGAGAATACCAAGATCTTCCGTTGAAGGGAATGCAAGAAGTAGTCAGTGAAAAAATGGAAGCAAAACATTGGTTGACTTTGGTAGCAGCTATTTTGGCTTTTGTCGTTCAAATTTTAACGGGTTCCTTGCCTTTAGGAGCTTTGGCAGCTTTGATTGCCATGTTTGTGTTTAGATGTATTAAATGGAATGAAATTGATGAAATGTTAAACGGTGGAGTTCAAATTATGGGACTTATTGCCATTATCATGTTGGTTGCAGCAGGATACGGGACTGTCATTCGAGAAACAGGGGCGGTTGCAGAACTTATCAATGCTTTGATCGGTATGGTAGGAGGAAGCAAAGTAGTCGGAGCCTTTGCTATGTTAATTGTAGGGCTTTTAATCACTATGGGTATTGGAACTTCTTTCGGAACCATTCCGGTAGTTGCGACCATTTATGTTCCTATGTGTATTCAACTTGGATTTTCTGTGCAATCTACCGTTATTTTGTTGGCAGCGGCTGCAGCCTTAGGAGATGCCGGATCCCCTGCATCTGATACGACCTTAGGACCAACCTCCGGATTGAATGCGGACGGACAACACGAACACATCTGGGATACCTGTGTTCCTACCTTCCTACATTTCAATGTAGCTTTGATTATTGGAGCTATGATTGGTTCCATTATGATTTATGGATAGAATTTAAATATCATCTTGATGTAATATAAGGAGGAAATTTTTAAAATGGCAAAAATTGTAGAATGCGTACCAAATTATAGTGAAGGAAGAGATTTAGCGAAGATTGAAAAAATAGTAGCTCCTTTTAAAGAAGATACTAGAATTGAATTGTTGGGTGTGGAACCGGACGGGGATTATAACAGAACGGTAGTAACGGTTATGGGAGAACCTGAAATCGTTGCAGAAGCTGTGATTCGATCCATCGGAATTGCAGCGGAAGTGATTGATATGAATGTTCACAGAGGAGAGCATAAAAGAATGGGGGCAACCGATGTCGTTCCCTTTATCCCGATTAAAGATATGACGGTGGAAGAATGTAATGAATTGTCAAAAAAAGTGGGAAAAGCCGTTTGGGAAAGATACCAAGTTCCAATTTTCTTATATGAAAATACCGCTTCCGCTCCGAATAGAGTGTCATTACCGGACATTCGTAAGGGAGAATACGAAGGAATGAAAGAAAAAATGTTATTGGCTGAATGGGCTCCCGATTTTGGAGAAAGAGCACCGCATCCGACAGCAGGAGTCACAGCTGTAGGGTGTAGAATGCCTTTGATTGCATTCAACATTAACTTAGATACTGCAGATGTTGAGATTGCGAAGAAAATTGCAAAAGCGATTCGTTTTTCCAGCGGAGGATTCCGATATATTCAAGCGGGACCTGCAGAGATCAAAGAAAAAGGGTTTGTACAGGTGACGATGAATATCAAAGATTTTAAGAAAAATCCTATCTATAGAGTCTTTGAAACAGTAAAAATGGAAGCAAAAAGATATGGAGTCAATGTGACGGGAAGTGAAATCATCGGAGCGGTTCCTATGGAAGCCATTGTAGAATCTTTAGCTTATTATCTGGGTGTGGAAGATTTAGGAATGAATAAAATCCTAGAATCCAAATTGATGAAATAGGAGGCAAAATTTGAAGGCGGATTTAATTCTTTATGAGATTGGACAATTGATTACTTCAAGAGAATTGGAGGGAAATCATATTGAAATGTTAGAGAATGGATATCTGGCTATCAAAGGAGATAAAATTATTGGGGTTGGGACTGGCGAGGTCCCAACTTCGTTTATCCACTTTGATACCAAGTTTGTAAAAATTGGAAAGAAAGTAGTTTCTCCGGGACTGGTAGATTCTCATACTCATTTAGTCCATGGAGGTTCCAGAGAACATGAATTTTCTATGAAAATACAAGGGGTACCCTATTTAGAAATTCTTGCAGCCGGAGGAGGAATTTTGAGTACCTTAAAGGCAACAAGAGAGGCAAGTTTGGAAGAACTGATCGAAAAGACAAAGAAAAGTTTACGATATATGTTGGAATTGGGAGTGACTACTGTCGAGGCTAAAAGTGGATACGGTCTGTCTTTAGAGCAGGAGATAAAACAATTGGAAGCAACCAAGTTACTAAATTATTTACAACCGATCAGCTTGGTATCCACCTTTATGGCTGCCCATGCAACTCCTCCGGAGTTTAAAGGGAGAACGGGAGAGTATGTGGAAGAAGTAATAAAAATGCTGCCGGAAATTAAAAAGAGAAAGCTGGCAGAATTTTGTGATGTTTTTTGTGAAGAAGGAGTGTTTTCCGTAGAAGATTCTCGTAAGATCTTGACAAAAGCAAAGGAATTAGGGTTCCAATTGAAAATTCATGCCGATGAAGTGGTATCCTTAGGTGGTGTGGAATTGGCGGGAGAATTACAGGCCGTGACGGCGGAGCATCTTATGGTCATTACGGAAGAAGGAATTCAAGCTTTAAAGAGAGGAAGGGTAATCGCTGATCTATTGCCGGCGACCTCTTTTAATTTGCGTCATGAGTATGCACCGGCTCGAAAAATTTTAGATGCAGGAGTGCAGGTGGCACTTTCGACAGACTATAATCCGGGATCCTGTCCGAGTGAAAATCTTCAATTTGTGATGCAAATCGGAGCGGCTCATTTGAAGATGACCACGGAGGAAGTGTTCAAAGCGGTTACGATTAACGGAGCAAAAGCGCTTTGTCGGGAAAAAGAAATTGGAAGTTTGGAAGTCGGAAAGCAAGCGGATATTGCTGTTTTTGATGTTCCAAATGCAGAATATATGCTTTATCATTTTGGAGTGAATCATACGGACTCCGTGTATAAGGCGGGAAAATTAGTATATCAACGATAGGAGGAAAACATGAAGTTAATTGATATGACTTTGACACAATTTTTAAATGAGGTGGACTCTCCAAGTCCTGCACCCGGAGGAGGTTCCGTGGGAGCTTTGGTTGGTTCCATCGGGGCTTCCTTAGGAAGAATGGTTGCTCACTTAAGCTTTGGAAAGAAAAAATACAATGCGTATCCGGAAGAAGCAAGAGCGGCATTTGAAAAGAATTTCGCAAGATTGGTGGAAGTGAAACAGGAATTGTCACGTTTGGTGGATGCCGATACCGATGCTTATAATTTGGTCATGGGAGCTTACAAATTGCCGAAGGATACAGAGGAACAAAAAGCGGTTCGAGAAGCGGAAATTCAAAAAAATTTGAAATTAGCGGTTCAAACACCTTATGAAACGGTTATGTACTGTGCAGAGGGAATTGATTTACTGGGAGTATTGTTACAATATGGGAACCAAAATGCGGTTTCCGATATCGGAGTGGGATGTTTGATGATGTTTGCCGGATTGGAAGCGGGAATTTTTAACGTTCTAATCAATCTTCAATCTATTACGGATGAGGCTTATAATCAAGATATCAAAGAAAAGGTTATGAAGATGAAAGAAAAGGCGGAGACACAAAAAGAAGAAATTATTAAAAGAGTGGAAGAAGCGATGATGTAAAAAAAGAAGCTGTCACAACAAACTGTGGCAGCTTTCTCTATTAACACTCACAAGAAGTATTGTTTTCTATGTTGTTAGGGTCGTATGTTTCCACAGAAATGACTTGGATTTCTTCTTCAATCGTTTTTTTCGCAAACAGCTTGTCATAGAGAAAAAGACCCAAAAAAGCCAATCCTAAACCTAGGAAACTTCCCAGAATGGATTGATTTTCTGAAAATCCCAATCGATCGGCAAGAAGATAGCCCGCTATCATCATAAGCGGGGGAAAAATATAGGCAATGGCTGCCGCCTTGATAACTTCTTTTTCTGCAATTTCCAAAGTAACCAAATCTCCCACTTTTGCCTTTTTATCCGTTTCAAACTCAAAATCTTTTCCATATTTGCTGGCTCCATGACATTGATTGCAATGGGAGCAGGAAGAATCTTTGAACAGTTTTACCGTGATACGATTTCCATCAATTTTTTGAACAATTCCTTTATTTTCCATATTGTTCCCCTTCTTTCCTTAAATTCATAAATAAATTATAGCATAGATTTGGAAAAGTGGCACAAGAAATTTTAGAAAAAAATAGAAATCTTTAGGATTTTACTAGAATATATTAAAATCCTATGGTAAAATAAAAAGATAAAAGGAAGAGGTATGTGGAGGAGTTCATGAGGTTTCTCAAGTTACGATATTTTTATATAATAGCATTGGTATTCTTGGTAATTGGGTATGTGTTTCCAAGTACTTTTCAAATACAGGAACAAAAAGAATGGTTAGATATTTATTTTGGAAATTTGATATATCTTGCCTTTTTTGTATTGCTTTTATATGGTGTTCGTATGTGGCATGAAAGCGTAGCAGAGAAGATTGTATTTGAGATTCGACTCTACTTAGGGTTGTTTTCTTTTTTCGCTTTTCTAGCTATTTTCTTTCTATGGAGTGGAGGTATTTCTTTTCAAACTCTCGAAATTACCTCGAAAATGAAAGACGCTGTCTTATCACAAATGATTTATGATTTTCATAGTGGTTTACTAGCAGGCTATGCTATGTATTTATTGTTAAATCTCAAGATTAGTCCTTTTTATCATGTTATGTATGGAATCTTAACAATGGCATTTGTTTTCCTCTTTTTAGTAGTATACAAACCGATCCAAAAACGCTATTGCCATTGGAGGCAGCTGAAACAGGAAAAACTTCAACGAGAACGGGAAGAGAGAGCCATTCAGGAACAAATTAAAATTAAAAAGGCTTTGGAGCGAGAAGAAGCGAGAAAAGTTGCACAGTTTGCCCAGAGGAAAATGGAGTTGATTCAGGAAAGAGCCAGAGGCTTTGAAATGGGACGATTGATGAGTAGTGTGGAACTGGATGAGGAGGAAGACGAAGAAGAAATGGAGAATTCCTTGATAGCGACAGAGGAAGAAAGAAAGTCGGATCCAGATCCATTTGTTCACAAAGAGATAGAGGACAACAAGGAAGAAGAACAAGAGTTCAAGGTTGAAATTTTTGCAGAAGAATTAGAAAATAAAAGATAAAGGTGGAGTGAAGAAATGTTAAAAAAATACTTGGGAAGAATTTTCGGAATGTTTTCAGATGATATTGGAATCGACTTAGGAACCTCCAATACTTTGATTTGTGTGAAAAATAAGGGGATTATTTTAAATGAACCTTCTGTTGTGGCAATTCAGTCCAAAACGAAAGAAATTTATGAAGTGGGAGAAAGAGCAAAACTGATGATAGGGAGAACTCCTCAAGCCTATGAAACCATTCGACCATTAAAAAATGGAGTTATTGCGGACTATGAAATTACAGAAAAAATGTTGAATTCTTTTTATCGAAGAATTTCCAATCGATTACTATACAATCCGAGGGTTATCATTTGCGTTCCGGCAGGAATTACACAGGTAGAAAAAAGAGCCGTCATTGATGTCACACGAGAAGCAGGAGCAAGGGAGGCTTTCTTGGTGGAAGAACCGATGGCAGCTGCCATTGGAATTGGAATCAATGTCTTTGAACCAGAAGGAAGTATGATTGTGGATATTGGAGGAGGAACAGCGGAACTTGCTGTGATTTCTTTAGGAGGAGTGGTTCGTAAATCTTCTTTCCGAGTAGCAGGAGATAAATTTGATGCAGATATTATTGAATATATTCGACAAACTCACAATTTATTGATTGGAGAAAAGACTGCGGAAGATATCAAAAAAGCGATTGGAACCGTCATGGAAATGGAAGAAGACTTGTCCGTTGATGTCAGCGGAAGAAGCCTATTGAATGGCTTACCGAAAGATGTCAAGGTGTATTCTTCTGAGTTAATTCCTGTCTTAAATGCTTCTGTACAGGAAATTATTGAAGAAATTAAGGTAATTTTTGAAAAAACTCCACCGGAATTGGCGGCAGACATTCGAAGAAGAGGAATCTTTATTACCGGAGGGGGAGCTTTGTTGCGAGGAATTGACCAAAGAATGGCGGAAAACTTAAATTTAAAAGTGGTTTCGGTAGAAAATCCATTGAATGCTGTCATTGACGGAATCACGATTCTTTTAAAGAATTTTAATATTTATAAATCTGTATTAATATCTACCGAAACAGATTATTAGAATAAAAGAGGTTAAGATGAAAAAGTGGCTTGTATATATCCTATATTTCAATATTTCTTTCTTCGCTTTTGCAGATTATTTTTTGACGAATGGAGAAGTCACTTTTTATTATGATAGCAAGGAACAGGCAGTTTCTTATTTGCGAGGAGATGCTCTCTATCCTTTGGATATTTCGAGAATTCGATTTTATTGGATTGATGAAGAGGAAAGGGTTTATGATTTACAGAACTGTGTAGAAAATATCGAACAGGAAGGAGAAAATATCTTAAGAATTTCCTATGCACTTCCTGAGGGAAAATGGCAGATTACTTTTCTTCCCTCTTTCCAAAAAAAACATCAACTTTTCTGCTTTTTCGAAGGAAGTTTAGAAAGAAAAGGATATTTTGTTGTAGAAATTTCTCCTCAACAAGAAAATCATTATCTACGCTTACAAGGAAGTGAAGGAGAAAAGGACTTAGAGTATCGAAATTTTTTATTGAGCAGCAATCGAAAGGATTTTTCTATTTTTTTGTCCAAGAATTCTTCTCTCCGAGATTTTCATTTAGAAGAAATCTTAACTTCTGCCAAAAAATTTCGCGAAGATAGATTATATTATGTGTTTGATAAAATGAAAGAGGGAGAAGAACGAGGAATTCTTCGATTTGATTTTTATCAAAAAGAAACACAGGCTTGGAAAAGTTTTGAGGAAGTACAATGGGAGGAAAAAGCGGCAGTCTTGTCCTCAGAACAAAAATATCAAACGATGCGTTCTTCCAAGATTCTTGCTAAAAATTTGGAACTTTTGGACTTATTATCCTCTCGAGTCTATATTCCCAGCTCTATTTCCTATGCAAAAGCGAAAATATCTTATTTGGAAAAGCAGCAACTTCTATTGTTGCGAGCTTTGTACGGTATGGTAAAAAATCATCAAAGAATCTTGGAAGACGTGAATTTACGAAAGAAAGAATTGGATAGCGTGTACTATTTCTATTATGCTTTCTTGTACGCGGAAAAAACAAGACAGCGGATTGATCAAAATTTGGTGGAGAAACGTCTATCGCCTCAGATTTTGTCTATGTATGACGAGATGACGGAAGACGGAAGATTGATTGCGGTGGAAGATTCCTTGGAAGCGTACGCTTCCTATTATCGTTTATTATCTTTGCTCGAAAAAAGAATGGAATTTGCACAAGAGCGGGAATTTATTCAAGAAAGAAAAGAGAAACTGTATTCCTATATTCGGAAATCTTTTATAAAACAGGGGGCTTTTCGGGATAGGAGTTTTTTAGAAAAGAGCAATGTGAAAAATATAGAGTATGTTTTCTTACTTCCAAGTTTTATGCAAAGAACGGAAGTGAAAAACTGGTATGACAAAAATTATGATAAAACATTGGGAGTTTTTCACTATGGGAAAGAAAACTCTCTGGATATGCTTCATAATTTAAAAATGGTTTCTGTGCTTTATGAAGTGGGAATGTTACAGGAGGCGGAACAATTATTGAAACATTTGGAAAGCTACATTGAGAAAAGTCAGAACTTTGTTTTAGAGAGTTACCCCTTACAGTATCAGTGGAAAAAACAGGAATTGGAATTATCCGCTCAGGCAATGTATTATTATTTATTAGCGAATTGGAATAGGGAGCAATATCATGGGAATGAAAGATGAATTGGAAAGTATTCTTTTTCTGGGCGGAGATGAGAATAAAATTAAAGATTTGGCAAAATTTTTTTCAGTTTCCCTGGAAGACATGTTGAAAATTTTAGAAGAATTGAAAGAAGATAGAAAGGATAGCGGAATTTGTGTGGAGATCAATGCCGACTTGGTATATCTTGTGACCAATCCTAAGAATGGGGAAGTCATTCATCAATATTTTGAACAGGAAGTGAAGCCTAGAAAATTATCCGCTGCTGCTATGGAAACTCTTTCCATTATTGCTTATCGACAGCCGATTACAAAACGAGAAATAGAAAAAATTCGTGGGGTAGGAGTGGACCGTATTGTACAGACCTTGGAAGAGAGAAACTTGGTTCGGGTTTGTGGTCATCGAGATAGTATCGGAAGACCGAAATTATACGAGGTAAGCAATAAATTTTTAGGCTATATGGGAATCTCCTCCTTAGAAGAACTGCCGGAATATGAAAAAATAAAGGAGTCGTTTGATGGAAGAAAACAAAACTCGAATCAATAAATTTTTAGCCTCCAAGGGTGTGGCTTCCCGTAGGCAAGTGGATCTTTGGATTGAAGAGGGAAGAATTTCAGTCAATGGAAGTTTAGCGACTTCCGGGCAGAAAGTGAGTGAAGAAGATGACATCGTCGTCAATGGAAAAAATGTTTCGCAGAAAAAGGAAAAAAAAGTATACTATCTTTTGTATAAAGAGGAAGAAGTTCTTTCCGCAGTCAAGGACAGTAGAGGACGTAGAACGGTTGTGGACTGTGTTCCCAGTCCATATCGAATTTTTCCGGTGGGTAGACTTGATTACCGAACCAGCGGTCTAATTTTATTGACAAATGATGGAGACCTTTTCAATCGAATGATGCATCCGAGAGCGGAAATTTTTAAAAGTTATGAAGTTCTGGCAAAGGGACATTTAACAAAGGAGCAGTTGAAAACTTTGGAAGAGGGAGTAGAACTGGAAGAGGGGAAAACTCTAGCAGCCCTCATTGCGAAGGTGAAGTATGAAAAAGGAAATACTTTTTTTGAAATTTCGATCCGAGAGGGAAAAAACCGACAGATTCGACGTATGGTGGAAGCTGTGGGAAGCCGAGTGTATCGGTTACGTCGAACGAAAATTGGAAAACTTTCCTTGGACGGACTGAGTTTAGGAGAGTATAGAGCATTGGAACAAAAAGAGATAGAATATTTATATTCTTTATCATAGAAGGAGGAAGGAAATGTCTTTGAGCAGAGAAGAAGTTTTAAAAGTAGCAAAACTTGCAAAATTAAAATTTTCAGAGGAAAAAATAGAGAAATTTCGAGAGGAATTGAATGATATTTTGGGTTATGTGGATATGTTGAATGAGGTGGATACCACAGAGGTGGAAGCTCTAATTTATGTACACGAAGCACAGAATCATTTTCGAGAGGATGAGGTGAGAGCTTCTTTGAAGGTGGAAGAAGTATTACGAAATACACCGAATGCAGAAGACGGAGCAATCATTGTTCCAAGAGTTGTTGGGGAAGAATAAGGGGGGAAGTAGGCTTGAAGAAAATATATGAAATGACAGCCAAAGAACTGCATCAAAGTTTTCTGAGCGGAGAATACAGTGCAGTGGAAATTGTAGAAGCCTTTTTTCAAAGAATTGAGGCGGTGGAGCAAAAAATCAACAGTTTTGTTTCCTTACGAAAGGAAAAAGTTTTCGAGGAAGCAAAAAAATTAGATGAAAAAAGAGCTGCCGGAAAGACTCTGGGAAGTCTTGCCGGAGTGGTGGTTGCTATCAAAGATAATATGGTATTTCAGGGAGAAAAATCAACCGCAGCTTCTAAAATTTTAGAAAATTATGAAGGAATCTATGATGCAACGGTTGTAGCAAAACTAAAAGAAGCCGATGCTCTGCTTGTAGGTTCCACGAATATGGATGAATTTGCAATGGGAGGGACGACAAAAACTTCCTATTACAAAATGACTGCCAACCCTTATGATATAACAAGAGTTCCGGGAGGGAGCAGCGGAGGAGCCGCTTCTTCGATAGCGGCACAACAAGTACCTCTATCTTTAGGCTCCGATACGGGAGGAAGTATTCGACAGCCGGCTTCTTTTTGTGGAGTGGTCGGATTGAAACCGACTTATGGGAGAGTATCCCGATACGGTTTGATGGCCTTTGCCTCTTCTTTGGATCAAATTGGACCTTTGGCGAAAAATGTGGAGGATATTGCTTACGCGATGAATGTTTTGGCAGGAAGTGACGACTATGATGCAACGGTGGAAGAAGTGGAAGTACCTGATTATACTTCTTTCTTGGGAAAAGATATCCGAGGGATGAAGATAGGAGTTCCTAAGGAATATTTTATTGAAGGCATTCGAGAAGAAGTCAAGGAAATTATTTTGAAAGCGATCGACAGCTTACGAGCTTTGGGGGCGGAGATTGTGGATATTTCCTTACCGCATACAAAATATGCCGTGCCCACTTATTATGTATTGGCTCCTGCGGAAGCAAGTTCCAACTTGGCTCGTTTTGACGGAGTTCGTTATGGATATAGAAGTGAAAACTCTTCCAATATAGAAGAATTGTATGTCAATTCGAGAACGGAAGGTTTCGGAGATGAAGTAAAACGAAGAATTATGATAGGAACCTATGTATTGAGTGCAGGATTCTATGATGCCTATTTTAAAAAAGCGCAAAGGGTTCGACGTTTGATACAGGAAGATTTTATCAAAGCCTTTGAGACTGTTGATGTCATCGTGACACCGGTGGCTCCAAGCACTGCCTTTCAATTATCGGAACAAAAAACTCCAATTGAATTGTATTTAGAAGATATTTTTACAATTCCGGCGAACTTGGCAGGAATTCCGGGACTATCCGTTCCGGCAGGGATGACGGGAGGGCTTCCCGTGGGAATTCAATTTTTGGGAAAAGCCTTCCATGAGGGGGAATTACTCCAAGTGGGAAGTGCTTTTGAAAAGGCGAGAGGAGATTGGAAATTACCTATTTTAGATTAGTAAGGAGAGAAGACTATGGCAAGAGAATGGGAGTCTGTCATCGGATTGGAGGTTCATCTTCAATTGAAGACAGGAACAAAGGTTTGGTGTGGATGTAAGGCGGATTATGACGGAGAGGGGATGAATACCCATACCTGTCCGATTTGTCTGGGACATCCGGGAACCTTACCGAAATTAAATAAAAAAGTAGTGGAATATGCAGTGAAAGCTGCTTTAGCATTAAATTGTAACATCAATCATCACAGTGCATTTGATCGAAAAAATTATTTTTATCCGGATGCCCCTAAAAATTATCAAATTACACAGTTTGAAAAATCTTATGCCGAAAAGGGATATTTGGATTTTACTTTAAATTCCGGAAGAGAAGTTCGGGTGGGAATTACCAAAATTCAAATTGAAGAAGATACGGCAAAATCCATTCATGCGGCTCATGAATCTTTTATGAACTACAATAGAGCTTCCATTCCTTTGATAGAAATCATTTCGGAACCGGATATGCGAAGTTCGGAAGAAGCCTATGAGTATTTGAATACTCTAAAAAGTGTTATTAAATACACCGGAGTGAGTGATGTTTCTATGGAATTGGGTTCTCTTCGTTGTGATGCGAACATATCCGTCATGGAAAAGGGAGCGGCAAAATTTGGAACAAGAGTGGAAGTCAAAAACTTAAATTCTTTTAAAGCGGTTGCCAGAGCCATTGACTATGAAATCGGTCGTCAAATTGAAACCATAGAGCAGGGTGGGACTATTGACCAAGAAACAAGATTGTGGGACGATGAAGCACAAATTACCCGTGTAATGAGATCAAAAGAGGAAGCAATGGATTATCGATATTTTCATGAACCGGATTTATTGCAATTATACATTCCTCAAAGTAGAATTGAGGAAATTCAAGCTATGATGCCGGAATCCAAGGCGGAAAAATTACTTCGATTTACAAAAGATTATGAATTGCCGGACTACGATGCTCAGGTATTGACGGAAGAAATGGAATTGGCGGATTATTTTGAAAAAGTTGTGGAAGTTTCGAAAAATCCAAAATCCAGTTCCAACTGGATTATGACGGAAGTGTTGCGACATTTAAAAGAAACGGGAAAAGAAATCGAACATTTTGAGATTTCTGCAGAAAATCTTGGAAAAATCATTCTTCTCATTGATGCCAAAACTATTTCCAGCAAGATAGCGAAAGAAGTCTTTGCCCTTTCTTTGACGGACAATCGAGATCCTGAAATTATTGTGAAAGAAAAAGGATTGTTGCAGGTTTCTGATGAGGGAGCCATCCTTGCCATGGTCGAAGAAGTGTTGAAACAAAATGAAAAAATGGTGGAAGATTATAGAAATTCCGACGAAGGAAGAAAACCGAGGGTGTTGAAAGGCTTAATGGGACAAGTGATGAAGTTGTCCAAAGGGAAGGCAAATCCGGAATTGGTAACTAAATTAATGTTGGAAAGATTATAGAAAAAATTGTACTTGATAGAGATGGCTACGAAAGTATCCATCTCTATTTTTGTGAATTATGCCGGAACACTCACGACTTCAGCCGTGAGAAGTTCAGAGAAAAAGATAGCTATGTTTTGTTCATTGATAGAGAAGAGGAAACTATTGCTTATGAGAAAATTATTTATGTCTTAAAATAATACGATTAAACTTATTCATGAAAAAAATTATGAAAAAAATTCAATTTTTTTAGAAGATTATTTATTTTTTAGATTGTATTGATATAAATCTTAGAAAAAAGAAGGAAAAATGATAGAATGAATAAAAATAGTAAAGGAGAGTATAGAAATAATATGAAACGAATATTGAAATCAATAGTAATCTTAATATTAGGATTATTCTTGTTCATTGCTTGCGGAAAAAAAGAAGCTGCTATATCAAATGAAGAACAAAAACCGATTGTTATCGGGCAGACTTTTGTCATTCAGGCGGTAGAACCTACAGAAGGAGGAACTCCATGGTCTTTAACAACTCATGGTTTGAGTGAAACGGTATTTTCTTTGGATAGAGAGGGAAATTTGGTATCTCGATATGTCAAAGAGTTAAAAAAGTTGGATGCTCTTAGCTGGGAATTGACTTTGAAAGAGGGAGTGAAATTTTCAGATGGAAGTCCTGTGGACGCGGATGCTTTTGTTTGGGCGATGAATACGATTATGGAGAAAAATCCTTTATCCAATGCGACAGCGGGAAAGGTTGTATTTACAAAAGAAGGAGACTATTTGGTAAAAGCCGTGCTGGAAAGAGAAACGCAAAATTTGAAAGCTCTTTTGACAGAATGGACCAATATTTTATTTAAAGAAACAACAGCGGGATATGTATTTACAGGTCCCTATGTAATAGAAGAAATGGAAGCCGGTTCCAGTTTAACCTTAATTCCCAATGAATATTATGAAAATCATGAAAAGAGAGGAAGGGTGATTATCAAGGCCTTTCAAGATATTTCTTCCATGAAGTTGGCATATGAAGCCGGAGAGTTGGATATGGCTTTCGGGATTACACCGGAAATTGCGGAAGAGTTAAGAAAAGCAGGAAAAATAGTTGAAACAATAGATGCAGGATATCAATATTTTGGACTTATCAATACAAAATCCGAATTTTTATCGGATAAATTGGTAAGAGAAGCCATCAATTTGGGACTTAATAGAGAAGATTATATTAAGGCTTTAAAAGGAGGAAGAGTGGCAAGCGGAGCTTTTGCGAACTATTTTTCATTTGCCGGAGAGGTTTCTTTAGAATATAATTTGGAAAAAGCAAAAAAATATTTGGAAGAAGCGGGTTGGACACTCAATCAAGAGGGAGTCCGAGAAAAAGCCGGAAAAAGATTGAGCCTACGCTTATTGACTTATAACAGTCGACCGGACTTGAAAACGATTATGCAGGTGATGCTTTCTCAATTGAAAGAACTGGGAATTGAAGCCAAAACTTCTATTGTGGACAGCATTGACACGGAGTTGGCAAAAGGAACATTCGATCTTTCTTTATATGCTCAACATTCGGCTCCAACAGGAGATCCTTCCTATTTTTTAAATCAATTTTTCAGAACCGGAGGATCCAAGAATCCAATGCAATATTCTTCTTCCGAAGTGGATGCTTTACTTGATAAAATGGGAAGTTTAGAGTTTGGAGAGGAATCCATAGCTATTGCAAAGCAAATTCAAAAGATTCTTTCTCAAGATTTGCCGATACTGTATTTGGTGGATCCTGAATGGAATGTGGCATTGTCGGAACGATTGAAAGATTACAAACCATATTCCGGAGATTACTATATTGTGAATGCGGACTTATATCAAAAATAACAAAGGGCAGATGGAGAGAAATCTCCATCTGCTTTCTATATGGAGGAAAATATTGAAGTATTTTATAAAATGGTTTCTTTTATTTTGGGGAGTCAGTATTGTAAGCTTTCTGGTTGTTCGTCTATTACCTGTCAGCCCTGTAGAAATGTTACTTCAAAAGTATAATTTACCCTTGACGGAAGAAAATAAGGCTTTTTTGACATTGCGTTACGGTTTGGATAAAAATATTGTGAAACAGTATTATCTATGGTTGTCGGGAGTTTTAAAAGGAGATTTTGGAATTTCCTTTTTCTCAAGACTTCCCGTTCGAGAAGAATTTTTGAGAAGACTTCCCTATTCTTTTGTAATTGGATTCTCTTCTCTTCTGCTTGCCAATGTTTTTTCCTTTTTTCTGGGATATTTTGCAGCAATAGAAAAAAGAGGAATTGTAGATAGGATGACAAGGTTTTTTTCGATTTTGAGTTTGAGTTGTCCCCCTTTTCTTTTTGCCATTTTGATTCTCTATTCTCTGGGAGTTAAAATAAAAATAATTTCCTTTTTTTCAGGAAATTATTTTTGGGGAAGCGTTTTCAGCATTTTTATTCTTTGTTTTTATCAAATGGGAAATTTAACGAGAATTGTATATAATCGTTTTCTCAGTTTACAGGAAGAAAGCTATGTAAAATTTTATAGGATTCGTGGCTTTTCTTTGGAGTATGTTTTATTTCTGCATTGTTATAAACCGGTTTTATATTCTTTGCTTTCCGCCAGTGTTTCCAAATGTTCTTTCGTGATTGGAGGAAGCAGCGTTTTGGAATTCGCTTTTTCCATTCCCGGTATCAGTTATTTTTTAATCAGCAGCATTGTAGCAAGAGATTATAATGTGATACAGGCCTATATTTTCTTTGTGTTTATATGGATGTTTCTGATACATTTTTTATTTGATATATTATTATTTTTTTTCAAGGAGAAGAAAGAAGAATGAAGAAAAATATAAGAAAAAAAATCATATATTTCCAAGTCTTCTTTTTGCTATGTCTTTTTTTCTGGGGAAGAAACTTGGATACGGAGGTTCATTTGGATTTTATATTTGCTCCCTTTTCCAAAAGCTATTGGTTCGGAAGCGACGATTTAGGGAGGGATGTATTTTCTTTGCTTTTGGTGGGAGGATTTCGAACGATGGAGGTGGTCTTGATTGCCGGTTCTCTTTCCTTTGGAGTCGGTGTTTTTCTGGGAATGCTATCCGGATATTTAGAAAATACATGGAGTTTAGTCATCAAATCTTTGGTGGATTTATTGATGATTATTCCGACTTTTATTTGTGCCTTGATTATCACTTCTATCTTTGGTATTAATCCTTTTACCGCAGGACTTTCTTTGGGAGCTTTCGGAATCGGGAATTATATGAACCATGCGGAAGCTTTGACGAAGCGGGAAAAAAAGAAAGAATATGTGGAAGCGGCTCTTTTATTGGGAGTTCCGGCTTATCGAATTTTATATCGAAATATCTTGGGTAACATTATTTCGGAATTGAAAGTAAATTTGGGAAATACTGCGAGCGGAGTCATTTTACAATATGCTTCTTTGACCTTTATCGGCTTGGGAGCGGATTTTAGTAAGCCGGACTGGGGAATGATGTTATATCAATATAGGCTGTATCTCGTCTCTCATCCTCTGTTGGTTTTACTTCCGAGTCTTTGTATTGCCTGGATTTCTCTATTGCTACAGTTTTTATGGGATACTCCAAAAGAAAGAGAGGAAAGATGGAAGTTTTAATGAAGATAAAAAACATAAGTGTGAGTGTAGGAAAAAAGAAAATTTTAAAGAAGCTCTTCTTTGAAATTTATCAAGGAGAATCCTTAGGGATCATCGGAGAGTCCGCTTCGGGTAAAACCACTTTACTGCATGTTTTGGGGGAATTTTTATCCGCGAATTTGTTTCAAGTGAAGGGGGAAATTGAATATCCCAAGAAAAAGAAGCCAAGAAGCTATATGATTTTACAGGATGCCATTCATTCTTTGAATCCTTACGAAAAAATAGGAAAACAATTGAGGGAGACCTATTCTTTTCATCACAAAGAGGAGAAAAAAGAAAAACAAAGTTTGGAGATTCACAAAATTCTGTTATCTTTGGGTTTTGAAAACATAGAGACGGTACTTTCTTCCTATCCCTCTGCCTTATCCGGAGGAATGCGTCAACGAATTGCCATTGCTCTGATTCTATGTTGTGAGGTGGAGTTATTGTTGGCAGATGAGCCGACAACCGCCTTGGATGCAGTCAATCAATTTCGTTTTGTGCAACTGTTGCAAAATATTTGTCGGGAAAGAAAGATCACCTTAGTCTACGTCAGTCATGATATTCGGATTTTGATGCAGCTTTGTCAGCGAATTCTTGTGATAAAAGAGGGCAAAATTATAGAGGACTCCGGTCGGGAAGCAATTTGGGAAGAGCCTAAACATGAATATACGAAAAAATTGATTTACAGTGTTAAAAGTTTATGACGGAGAGGAAATATGAAAGAAATATTGCGAGTGGAAAATTTGAAGAAAATATATCGCTCCGGAAATACCATAGGAGAAGTTTCTTTTTCTCTTCATGAGGGAGAATTTTTAGGATTAATTGGAGAATCCGGCTGTGGGAAATCTACTCTTGCCCGCTTGATCTGCGGACTTTTGCAAAAGACTTCCGGAACGATATACTATCGAGGACAAAATCTTGAAAATTATTCTGCTGAGGAAAAAAGAAAAACACTGCGGAACATACAGATGATTTTTCAAAGTCCCTACAGCAGTTTAAATCCGAGATTTCGAATAAAAGATACCCTGGCAGAGGGATTCTTCCGCTCTCAGCTTTTGTCGAAGAAAGAAAGTGGGGAGGAGGAGATGATTTCTTTACTACATGAGGTTGGACTGAAGGCTGATATTTTGGAAAACTATCCTCATCAACTTTCCGGAGGGCAATGTCAGAGGGTGGGGATTGCCAGAGCTTTGGCAGCAAATCCGGAAATGATAATTGCGGATGAAAGCTTAAGTGCCTTGGATATGTTGACACAATGTCAAATTATAGATCTATTTGAAAAAATAAAAAAAGAGAGAAAGCTTTCCTGCTTGTTTATTTCTCATGATCTTTTTGTTGTTCGAAATATTTGCGATAGAGTTTTGATTATGAAAGAAGGGAAAATCATAGAAGAAGGAAAGAAAGAGGAAATCTTTAAAGCACCGAAAAAAGAGTATACTCAATTTTTGCTGGAAGTGAGTATGAGTTTTATATTTTGATATAAAATCGAATAAAAAGGTATTTTTTTGAAGAAAGGAAGCTTATCTTAACATAGATTTAACATTTGATGTGATAGCATGAATTTAATATAAAATGCTGAAAATGTATCTAAAAATAATATAAAAAGAACATTGTATTTCCATAAAAAAATATTTTTTTAAATAAATATTTTATATAAAAAAATAATTAAATTTAAACTAGACATACAATAAGAAATATGCTAATCTAATAACGCTTGATATTTTAAAAAAATTAAAAATCATGAATACAATAGATGTTTATATCATTTGAGCTTCTTTTTTGAAAAACAGGAATTGTATTTTAATATAAAAAAATACTTCTTAAGATGAATATTTTATATAAAAAAATAATTAAATTCGAACTAGACATATGATAAGAAATATGCTAGTCTAATAACAGTTGATATTTTAAAAAAATTAAAAATTCATAAAAAATAAAATTGGGAGAAATTATGTTTCATTTAAAAAAAGAATTAAAAACATTTGTTTTTTTTATGTTGATTTTAAGTTGCCCAAATATATTGGCAGAAGGAATTCAAACATCCTCTACAGAATCGGATGCTGGAATGCTACTTGATAGAAACAACAGGATATTTCAACAAGAAAAATTACAGAAGATTTTGCATTCTGAGAAAGAAAAACGAAAACAAGGAATTGAAAATTTGGAGAAGAAAAAGGAAGAAGATATCAAAGTATCAGATGTTTCTTTTTTATTAAAAAAATTGGAGATTCCAAAGTCTGATATTTTAACAGAAGAAGAAATCGTAAGGATTTGGGAGCCCTATATAGAAAAAGAAGTTACCGTTGCAGATCTTTATACTATAGTTCAAAAAATCAATGAATTATATCAGGAAAAAGGCTATTTGGTTTGTCGTGCCGTATTACCTGCACAAAAAATTCAAAATGGACTTGTGAATATTTTATTGATAGAAGGAAAAACAGGAGATATTATAATTCAAGGAAATCATTCCACTCGAGAAAAATATATCAGAGAAAGAATTCCTTTAGAAAAAGACAGAGTTTCGAATTTTAAAGAATTAGATCGAAGTTTAACACGTTTTAATCTTACAAATGACAGTCCTATACAGATCAATATGGCTTCCGGAAAAGTTCCGGGAACGACCGATTATTTTGTGCAAATCTATGAACCAAAAAGACAGCAGTTTTTTGTTTTTGCAGATAATTTAGGACAAAAAAATACAGGAGAATTACGATGGGGGCTAAATTATATTAATAATAGTGTTACAGGAAACAGAGATCAACTGTCTCTTACCTCTTTAGTAACAGAAGGAACGGCTTCTCTATCTTCTTTTTATACTTTTCCTGTTTCTAAAAAAGGAACCAAAATATCACTACAACATTCTGTAGGAAAGTTGAAACATATACAAGGGGCTTTAAAGCATAAAATAACTGGAAACTCTTATAGTTATGGGGTTGGAATAGTTCATCCTATTCTGGTTCATGAAAAAAATAAAGTAGAACTTTCCTTGGATTGGGTAAAACAAAGGACTGTTACAGATCTATTGAAATTGAAATGGGTAAATAATAGACTTTCTAAGTATACAGCGGGAATTGGAATAAGCCATTATGAGGAAGATAGTGTTTTCTATACAAAGCAAAATATTACAAAGGGAAAATTTATTCCAATTTCGGGAGATGCAAGAAATTATACAAAGTATGATATGTTTCTAATATATCAGAAAAACTTGAAATATAACACTTTAGTAACACTAAAGATGGCAGGGCAATATTCTCTGAGTAAAAAATTACCCTCTGTCGAGCAAATTTATGCAGGAGGAGCCTATAATGTTCGTGGTTATCCGGAAAATTTTATGGGAGCTGAACACGGAGTTTTTTTCAATGCTGAATTATCAAAATTAGTAGAGAATAAAGGAGAATTTTTTGTTTTTTTAGATGGGGCTTCTCTTCATGGAGAGAGTGCTTGGCAGGAAAATAGAATTTTTAGCTCAGGTTTTGGATATAAAATAAGGTTTTTAGAAAAAAATAATATTGCTGTTAGCATGGCATTTCCATGGAAGAAAAAAATAAATAGTATTTCAGTAGATTCTAATCGAATCTATATTACAATAAATCATGAATTTTAAAGGGGGTAAGACAAAATGAGCGGCATCAAAAATAACGTTCAGAGGACAAGGAAGAGGATATCAGATTCTAAAAAAGTTTTAATGATTTTGGGATTGTTGATTAACACTATGACGGTGAGGGCTAATGATACAATCACCGCGACTGAGAATTTTGGAACAAAAATAGAAAAAAAGGATAATGTTTATGACATTACTACAAACAAGATTCAAGGGGAGAACGCTTTTAACAGTTTTAATAGATTTGCTTTAACAGAAAATAATATAGCAAATCTATATTTTGGGGAAAAGAATAGTACGGGGGTAAATAATCTTTTTAACTTTGTCAATGGAAAAATTGAAGTAGATGGGATTATCAACGGAATTCGAGAAAATAAAATTGGAGGAAATTTATATTTCTTAAGCTCGGAAGGGATGGCAGTAGGAAAAAATGGAGTTATCAATGCTGGTTCTTTTCATTCTATTATTCCAAAACAAGATGATTTTAAGAAGGCTTTGGAAGAAGCCAAACATGGTAAAGTTTTTAATGGAATCATTCCAGTAGATGGAAAAGTAAAAATTCCATTGAATCCGAATGGAAGCATTACGGTAGAAGGAAAAATCAATGCTGTTGAAGGCATCGGTTTATATGCGGCGGATATTAGATTGAAAGATACTGCAATACTAAAGACAGGAATTACAGATTTTAAAAATTTAGTCAATATTAGTGATCGAATAAATTCTGGTCTGACCGGAGATTTAAAAGCTACCAAGACAAAATCTGGAGATATTATTCTTTCAGCTCACATAGATTCTCCTCAAAAAGCTATGGGAAAAAATTCAACTGTTGGAAAGAGAATAGAAGAATATGTAAAAGGAAATACCAAAGCAAATATTGAATCTGATGCTGTATTGGAAGCAGATGGAAATATAAAAATTAGTGCGAAAGCTACAAATGGGAGATTTATAAAGAAAGAAGGGGAAAAAGAAACTTATAACACTCCTTTAAGTTTATCAGATGTGGAAGCTTCCGTAAGAGTAAATAAAGGAAAAGTCATAGGAAAGAATGTTGACATTACAGCTGAAGCAAAGAATTTCTATGATGCAACTTTAGTTACTAAGCTTGCAAAGCACTCTTTTAGCTTTGTTACAGGTTCTATTTCTCCTATCAATTTAAATGGATTTTTAGGTTTATTGACAAGTAAGTCCAGTGTCGTTATTGGAAAAGATGCCAAAGTCGAAGCAACAGAAGGAAAGGCAAATATTCATTCTTACAGTGGAGTAAGAGCAACTATGGGAGCAGCTACTTCTCCATTAAAAATTACCAATTTATATTTGGAGAAAGCCAATGGAAAACTTCCTAGTATCGGAGCGGGATATATTTCTGCAAAAAGTAATTCCAATGTAACTATTGAAGGAGAAGTAAAATCGAAGGGAAGAGCAGATATTACTTCAAAATCTGAAAATACTATTGATGCTTCTGTTTCTGTTGGAACGATGAGAGATTCCAATAAAGTAGCTCTTTCAGTATTGGTGACGGAAGGAGAAAATAAATCTTCCGTCAAGATTGCTAAAGGAGCAAAAGTAGAATCAGAAACGGATGATGTAAATGTGAGAAGTGAAGCGATTAATTCCATTCGAGCTGCTGTAAAAGGTGGATTGGGGGATAGTGGTAATGGGGTTGTGGCTGCAAATATTTCTAACTATAATGCTTCCTCCCGTATAGATGTAGATGGATATCTACATGCCAAGAAGCGACTAAATGTGGAGGCTCATAACATTACTAAAAATAGTGTTCTGCAAACAGGATCTGATTTGGGAACTTCCAAGTTTATGAATGATCACGTTTATGAATCAGGTCATCTAAAATCAATTTTAGATGCAATAAAACAGCGGTTTGGAGGAGACAGTGTCAATGAGGAAATAAAGAATAAGCTAACAGACTTATTTAGTGTCGGTGTGTCTGCAACCATAGCAAATCATAATAATTCTGCTTCTGTGGCAATAGGAGAGAGTGGAAGACTTTCTTCAGGAGTGGAAGGGAGTAATGTAAGGGCATTAAATGAAGCTCAAAATCTTCGAGCGACTACGTCAAGTGGAAGTGTGGCTGTACGAAAGGAAGAAAAAAAGAAACTTATTGGAAATGCAGCAGTTTTTTATGGAAACTATAAAAATAATGCTTCTGTGACAATTGCCGATCATGCTGAATTGGTATCGGAAGGAAAAATTGATATCAACAGTGAAAATAAAATTGAATATAAAAATCCTTCAAAAATGGCAAAGTCTGTTATTGATAAATTAGAACTTTTAAAGAGAGCTTTTGGAAAAGAAACGAAAACTCCAGAATATGATCCGAAAGATATTGAATCTATTGAAAAATTATTGAATGCATTTTCAGAAAAATTGGATGGAAAACCGGAGCTTTTACTAAATGGTGAAAGAATGACAATTATTCTTCCGGATGGAACTTCAAAAACAGGAACTGCTATAGAAATTGCAAACTATGTTCAGGGAGAAATGAAAAAATTAGAGGAAAAATTACCGAAAGGATTTAAAGCTTTTTCAGAAGGATTGAGTGGACTGATTAAAGAAACTTTGAATTTTACAGGAGTAGGAAATTATGCAAATTTTCACACTTTTACCTCTTCCGGAGCTAATGGAGAAAGAGATGTTTCTTCTGTGGGAGGAGCTGTTTCGTGGGTAGAACAGGAGAATTATAGCAAGGTATCCGTTGGAAAAGGAGCTAAACTTGCTGCAAAAAAAGATTTAAATATAAAAGCTATCAATAAAGCAGAAACAGTGAATTTAGTTGGAAATATTGGACTTGCGAGAAGCAGTACATCCGGAAGTGCAGTCGGAGGAAGATTAAATGTTCAAAGATCGAAAAATTCAGCTATCGTAGAAGCTAAAGAAAAAGCTGAATTATCAGGAGAAAATATTAATGCAGATGCATTGAACAGACTTTTTCATGTAGCGGGATCTTTTAATGGTGGCTCAGGTGGGAATGCAATCAATGGAATGGGAAGTTATAGTGGAGGTATCAGTAAGGCAAGAGTTTCCATTGATGACGAAGCATATTTGAAAGCTAATAAAAAAATTGCTTTAAACAGTAAGAATGATACTTCTGTTTGGAATGCTGCCGGTTCAGCGGGAATCGGAACGAAAAATGCGGCGGTCGGGGTTGCTGTTGCGGTAAATGATTATGATATTTCAAACAAAGCTTCCATTGAAGATAATGACGAAGGACAAAGTAAATATGATAAGAATAAAGATGAAGTAACAGTAACTGCGGAATCTTTAGAAGTAGATGCAAAAACGACCGGAACAATCAACAGTATTTCTGTTGCCGGAGGAATTAATAAGGTTGGAAGTAAACCGAGTGAAGAAAAACCGAAATCAGAAGAAAGACCAGAGGGATTTTTTGGCAAAATCGGAAACAAAGTGGACTCTGTAAAAAATAAAATTACGGATAGTATGGATTCATTAACAGAAAAAATTACAAATTACATTTCTGAAGGAGTAAAAAAAGCGGGGAATCTTCCTTCGAACGTTTCTCATACTCCCGATAAAGGACCGTCTTTCAGTTTGGGAGCTTCTGGAAGTGTTTCTTTCAATAATATTAAAAAGGAAACATCTGCTGTCGTAGATGGAGTAAAGATAAATTTGAAGGGAGCAAATAAAAAGGTAGAGGTGACTTCTTCTGATTCTACTTTTGTTGGAGCATGGGGCGGATCTGCTGCACTTCAGTGGAATCATATTGGAAGTGGAAATAGCAACATCAGTGCTGGTTTAGCTGGAGCGGCTGCTGTAAATAATATTCAAAGTAAAACAAGTGCTTTGGTTAAAAATAGTGATATTCGAAATGCCAATAAATTTAAAGTAAATGCTTTGAGTGGAGGAACTCAAGTAGCAGCAGGAGCAGGTTTGGAAGCAGTTAAAGAAAGTGGAGGACAAGGAAAAAGTTATCTATTGGGAACTTCTGCTTCTATCAACTTAGTGAACAATGAAGTTTCTGCAAAATCAGAAAATAATACAGTAGCAGGAGAATCTGAAAGCCAAAAAATGGATGTTGATGTCACTGCTTATCAAGCGGACACCCAAGTGACAGGAGCTTTAAATTTACAAGCTGGAAAGTCAAATGGAACTGTAGGGGCTACTGTGACTGTTGCCAAATTAAACAACAAAGTAAATGCTTCTATTAGTGGTGGGAGATATACTAACGTTAATCGAGCGGACGCAAAAGCTCTTTTAGCAACCACTCAAGTGACTGCTGCAGTGACGACGGGAGGGACAATTAGTTCTGGAGCGGGATTAGGAAATTATCAAGGGGCTGTTTCTGTCAATAAGATTGACAATGACGTGGAAGCTAGCGTTGATAAATCTTCCATCGAAGGAGCTAATGAAATCAATGTCATTGCCAAAGATGTCAAAGGAAGTTCTGATCTAGCAAAAGAATATCAGGCTTTACTAAATGGAAAAGATAAAAAATATTTAGAAGATCGTGGTATTAATACGACTGGAAATGGTTATTATACGAAGGAACAACTAGAAAAAGCAAAGAAAAAAGAAGGAGCGGTCATTGTAAATGCTGCTTTATCGGTTGCTGGAACGGATAAATCCGCTGGAGGAGTAGCTATTGCAGTCAATACTGTTAAAAATAAATTTAAAGCAGAATTGAGTGGAAGCAATAAGGAAGCCGGAGAGGATAAAATTCATGCGAAACATGTAAATGTGGAGGCAAAATCATCTACTGTTGTTGTGAATGCGGCTTCTGGACTTGCTATCAGCAAAGATGCTTTTTCAGGAATGGGATCTGGAGCATGGCAAGACTTATCAAATGACACGATTGCAAAGGTGGATAAAGGAAGAATTTCTGCTGATTCCTTAAATGTGAACGCAAATAATTCCATTCTTGGGGTGAATGTTGCGGGAACCATTGCCGGTTCTCTTTCTACGGCGGTAGGAGCTGCTTTTGCGAATAATACTCTTCATAATAAAACCTCTGCTTTGATTACAGGAACGAAGGTAAATCCTTTTAGTGGAAAGAATACAAAAGTCAATGTACAAGCTTTGAATGATTCTCATATTACAAACGTTTCTGCTGGAGGCGCTGCAAGTATTAAGCAGGCTGGAATCGGAGGAATGGTATCTGTCAATCGTGGTTCTGATGAAACGGAAGCTTTAGTTAGTGATTCTGAGTTTGAAGGAGTAAGTTCTTTCAATGTAGATGCAAAAGATCAAAAAACAATAAATACAATTGCCGGAAATGCAAATGGAGGAAAAGCGGCTGGAGTTGGAGCAACAGTTGCTCATACAAATATTGGAAAACAATCAGTTATAGCTATTGTAAAAAACAGTAAAATTACAACGGCGAATGATCAAGATAGAAAAAATATCAATGTGACTGCAAAAGATTATACTATGACTAATACTATAGCAGTCGGAGTTGGAGGAGCAAAAGGAGCCTCTGTGCAAGGAGCTTCTGCAAGTACTACCTTGAATAAGACAGTTTCTTCTCATGTTGATCAAACTGATATTGACAAAGATTTAGAGGAAGAAAATAATGGAAATAAGGAAAAGGCAAATGTTAATGTTCTAGCTGAAAATACGAGTCAAGTGGTCACAAATGCGACAGTGCTTTCCGGAGCAAGTGGACAAGCTGCAGTAGGAGCTGGAGTAGCAGTTAATAAAATTACACAAAATACTTCTGCACATATAAAAAATAGTACTCAAAATGTACGAAATGCTTTGGTAAAAAGCAAATCTCATTCATCTATTAAAACAATTGGAATTGGAGCTGGAGTTGGAGCTGGAGGAGCTGGAGTGACAGGTTCTGTAGCAGTGAATAAGATTGTAAATAATACGATAGCAGAATTAAATCATGCAAAAATCACTGCGAAGGGAAATGTCGGAGTTATTACAGAGTCTGATGCGGTAATTGCTAATTATGCAGGAACAGTGTCTGGAGGGGCCCGTGCAGCAATAGGAGCCTCAACCAGTGTGAATGAAATTACAGGATCTACAAAAGCATATGTAAAAGATTCTACAGTGATTGCTAAAGAAGAAACAGATGATTATATTACTACTCAAGGGCAAGTAGATAAAGTGGTAGATAAAGTATTCAAAAATCTTAATATTAACGAAGACTTATCACAAAAAAGAAAAATAAGTAATAAAAAAGGATTTGTTACCAATAGTTCAGCTACTCATACTTTAAAATCTTTATTGGCAAATGCCGCTGGTTCAGGACAAGCCGGAGTGGCAGGAACTGTTAATATCAACAAGGTTTATGGAGAAACAGAAGCTCTTGTAGAAAATTCTATATTAAATGCAAAACATTATTCTGTAAAATCAGGAGATTACACGAATTCAATCGGAGTAGTAGGTTCTGTTGGTGTTGGTGGAAATGTAGGAGTAGGAGCTTCTTCTGATACCAATATTATAAAAAGAAATACCAAGACAAGAGTTGGAAAAACTACAATGTCTGATGAAGGTTTCGGAGAAGAAGCTGAAATTACAGCAGATTCTAAGCAAGGAATTTCCTCTTTTGGAGTCGGAGTCGCAGCAGCCGGGGTAGGAGCCGGAGTGGCAGGAACCGTTTCCGTAAATCAATTTGCAGGAAAGACGGAAGTAGATGTGGAAGAAGCAAAGATTTTGGTAAAAAAAGCTGAGATTACAGCAAAACGTTATAGTTCTGTTGCAATTGGAAATGCCGCAGTCGGAGTGGCTGCAAAAGGAGCTGGAATTGGAGCAGCAGTGGCAGTTACCAAAGATGAATCAAACACGAGAGCAAGAGTGAAAAATTCTAAAATTATGACTCGAAACAAGTTAGATGTAATAGCAGAAAATGAGATAAAATCAGGTACTGGAATCGGTTCAGCCGGAGCTGGAATTCTTGCAGCCGGAGTATCTGGAGTTGTTTCTGTCAATAATATTGCAAATAAGGTAGAAACAGATATCGATCATAGTACTTTACACTCTTCTACTGATGTAAATGTAAAAGCTCTTAATAAAATTTCGAATTCCTTGACAGCCGGTGGAGGAGCCGCAGGTCTTGCAGCAGTTACCGGAGTGGTTTCTGTTAACACTATAAATAGTTCTGTGATAGCTCGAGTTCACAATAACTCTGATTTGACTTCCGTACGAGAAAAAGTAAATGTAACGGCAAAAGAGGAAAAAAATATTAAGCAAACAGCAGCAAATGCAGGAATCGGAGGAGCAGCAATCGGAGCCAATGTCTTGGTAAATAATTTTGGAACAGCTGTAGAAGATAGAAAAAATTCTGAAGGAAAAGGAACAGAAGTTTTAAAAACTTTAGACGAAGTTAACAAAGAACAAGATAAAAAAGTAAATGATGCTACGAAAAAAATCTTACAATCAGCAGGTATTTCTACAGAAGATACTTCTGTAAAAGCGGATAGAGGAGATACTCAGGGAGAAGGAATTAAAGCCATTGTGAAGACTTCTGATATTATTGGAAAAAATGTAGATATTACAACAGAGGACAAGAATAATATCACTTCTACTGGTGGTTTGGGAACTGCAGGTCTTGCTTCCGCATCAGGAACAGTGGCAGTTACAAATATTAAAAGAAATTCCGGAGTTACTGTTGAAAATTCTTTTGTGAAAGCAGCTGAAAAAGTAAATGTTAGATCGGATATTACAGGAAATGTTGCTTTAACAGCATATCAAGGTTCTGTAGGAGCATTGGGAATAGGAGCTGCCTATGCAGAATTAAATTCTAATGGAAGATCAAATATCAGTATTAAAAATTCTAAGCTATTAGGAAAAAATATTGATGTTATTGTAAAAGATAAATCGGAATTGAGAGCGGAAGCAAAAGGATTAACCGTAGGAGCGGTAGCTGCCGGAGCCATTATCTCAAAAGCAAAGAATGAAATGAATTCAGAGGTTGAAATTGAGAAGAGTATTTTCAATGAAGAAAATAGAGTAACTAGCCCTTCTAAAGGAATTGGAAGAGAAATCAATGTCAAAGTGGAAAAAGAAAACAGAGTGACTGCTGAATCTCAAGGAGCTTCTGTAGGAGCAGTAGCAGGGGCAGGAATTATTTCCGAAGCAAAAGATGCCGGAAGCTCTTATTTGAAAGTTAGTACAAAATCCGGAAGAAGTATTTTTCATGCAGATAATGTGAATATGGAAGCAACACATAAAATGAAAGTAACAGCAGTTTCTAAAGCAGTAACAGGTTCTGTATTGGGAGGAGTTGGAGTCACCAAGGCAGAAGCTACTGCTGCAGGTAAAACTATGGTAGAAGTTGAGGAAGGAAATTTGTTCAGAACAAATCGATTGAATGCAATTTCTAAAGTAGAAGGTTTGGATGAAGATAAAGTAACTGCTAAATCTTCTGTAGTATCAGGAAATGGAGGAGGAATTGCCGGAGCAGGAGTGAATACTTCTACAGCACAAAGTAATACTGAATCCGTAGTTCGTTTACGAAAGCAAGATTATGAAAATAATGATTACACAAAAAAATATATTTCAGAAGTCAATGCTCTTGCTTTAAATGATACAAAGAATGAAGCGAATATAGAATCTTTAGCGGTAGCCGGTGTGCATGCACAAGGAACAAACAAAGCATTTACGAGATCAAACAAGTTAACTTCTACAACTGTAAATGGAGGAAACGTATCTCAACTTCGTGCAAAAGCTTTGGCTAAAAATGAAAATTATGGAAATGTAAAAGGAACTGGAGGAGCCTTAGTCGGAGCGGAAACAGCAGCCGTTGAAAATTATACAAAGAGTACTACAGGAGCATTGGTTGCAGGAAATTGGGAAATTGGAGATAAATTAGAAACGATTGCAAGAGATAATACGATTGTAAGAGTCAACGGAGACGGAACCAAAGGAGGTCTTGTCGGAAAGAATGGTATTTCTGTGAAAAATACAATTTCAGGGGAAACAAAATCATCCATTGAAGATAAAGCCAGAATTGTTGGAACCGGAAGTGTAAATGTAGATGCTTTGAATGAACTTGATGTAGATCTACAAGGAAAAAGTGGTGGCTATGGTGGAATTGGTATTGGAAATGTTGATGTAAATAATGTGATTAAGAAAAATGTAGAAGCCAAAATCGGAAGACATGCTATTGTAGAAACTACTGGAAAACAAGAATATCAAGCATTTACAAGAGCAAAAGTAAATATTCTTGGAAAAGGAGACGCTGCAGCTGCAGCTGCAATATCGAATGTACACATTTCCAATGAGATGGATATTAAAAATTTGGCAAAGCAGTATGCATCTTCTCAATTAATAACCAAAAATTCAAAAAATAATATTACTTTAGCATCAAGTAGTGAATCGAATGTGAATGTTCATGGGGTGGCTGAAGCAAGAGGTGCAGGAGCCAAAGCGACAGTTAGTGTAAAGAATCAAATAAATAGAACTAATAATGTTGATTTAGCAGGAAAAATTAAAACAGAGGGAAACATCAATGTATATGCCGGATATGATAAAAATTATAATATAAGTAAGACAAATTCTAAGGCTATTGCGGATGCCAAAAGTCATGCTGCAGCTGCTTCGGCAACTGCCACTGTTGAAAAAAATGAAGTAAAATTTAATAATGCGATCCGAGAATTTAAAAATAATCTGGCAAGATTGGAAGGGAAAGCTAATAAAAAAACGTCGGTAGGATCTAATCAGGTAGACTGGTATACGGATAAATATACATGGCATTCTTCTGAAAAAGCATACAAAAAATTGACATATCAATCAAAGAGAGGAGAAAAAGGGAAAAAATGAATTTAAGAGAGAGTAAATTTAGTGAGTTTTTAAAAAATTCAAACATAACTTGTTTTGAAAGAGAAGAAGTGAAAGATGAGTTAGAAACAGTTGTATATCGAAGTTTTATGGAAGTAGAGGGACAAAATTTACCTATGGTAATTGTGATGGATAACAGTATTTATACGAATATCCGAGTGCAAATTGCTCCAAAAGTCATAAAAGATACTAATAAAGAAGCGGTACTTTCCTATATCAATGAATTGAACCGAGAATACAAAGTATTTAAATATTATGTGACAGAGGATGCAGATGTTTGTTTAGATAGTTGTGTAACCTCCATTGCAGAAGAATTTAATCCAGAAATGGTTTACACTATTTTAAATGTGATCTTGGAGCATATTACAAAACATTATTCTACTTTCATGAAAAAAATCTGGTCAGAAGAAAAATAAGGACAGATTTTGACATTTCTTTGTGAACTATTGATTCGTAATTGATGAAGAATTAGGTATGAAATTATGGGATCTTTGTCAAATCCTGTTGATAAAGAGTAGAATATGAAATTTTTGAGAGGATTTTAGAGATTTTGGAAACAGAAACTCTGAAATCCTCTTTTTCATGGTTTATCATAAAGTCATTTCTTTTTCTACAAGCATAAAAAATATTTTTTATAAATAAAATTGAATTTTTTCAGTAGTGAAGTGAAGAAGAAAGGTAAAAAAGAATAGAAAATTCCTTGACATCATTAAAAACACATGTTATATTAAAGTGTATTGTTATAAACAGATGTCTTTATTTTAAGGGAGGAAAAATGAATTTAAAATTAAAATGTATATTACTTAGTAGTCTACTAAGCATGACAGCATATGGAGCATCCATAGACCATATTCAAACGTATGCACCAGAATATTTAGGAAATCAAGCTCAAAATGGAGCAATTAACGGAGTTTCTCCTTATTACAATCCTGCCGGAACTACTCAGCTAGAAGAAGGATTCTATATCAATGGTGGATTACAAATAGCAGCTGGACATGAGCAATCAGAATACAAAGAGAAAGAATATAAAGCTATTTTTATACAACCTGTTCCAAGTATTGCATTGACGAAAGTAAACAAAGATAGTTCGACTTATTTTACTTTTAGTGCTATTGCGGGAGGAGGAACATTAAACTATAAACATGGAGTAGTAGGAACTGCAATTATTCCTGATTTAGTGGCAAATTTAAAAGTCGGATATTTAAATTCAGCTGCTTTTGGTATGCCAACAATTCCATCTACATTAGCTGGAAAAAAAGTGGCAGTTCAAGTTTTAGATGGAACAAGAGCAAAAGGAAGTAATCTATACAGTCAAATGACATTAGGAAAAGCATTTCAAGTGAATGATAAATTATCTCTTTCTGCAGGAATTCGATTTGTACATGGAAGAAGAGATTTAGAGGGAAACATTAAATTAAAAGCATATTCCCCAGATTCTCCAAATTTGGATCCTGTTTTAGCAAAATTGCCTTTAGAAGCAGAAATTGATTCTAAAAGAAGAGCAAAAGGATTTGGATTTGTATTGGGAGCGAACTACAAGGTAAATGATAAGTGGAATGTTGGAATGAGATACGATTCTAGAGTAAAATTAAATTTCAAAGCTTCTACAAGCGAAAAAGAAATTAGCATTCCTACAGTAGGGGGAATAAAGCATATCGGATTTACTTCTGATTTATATTATCCTCAATATAAAGATGGAAAGAAAGTAAGAAGGGATTTACCAGCTATTTTAGCATTAGGAACAACTTATCAGGTATCAGATACATGGAAAACTGGTCTATCTGTAAATTATTATTTCAATAAAAATGCTAAAATGGATGGACAAAAATACAAAAATGGCTTTGAAGTGGCTTTCGGAAATGAATATAAATTAAATGAAAAATGGACTTTGCTAGCTTCTATTAACTATGCAAAAACAGGAGCATTAAAGGAAAGTTATAGTGATGTGGAATATGCTTTGGATTCTATCATGTTAGGAACAGGAGTGAAATATCAATATAGCCCTACTTTAGAATTAACAGCAACTGTAGGACACTATTTTTATAGATCGGAAGAGGGAGATATCAAAGGAAGAGTTGCTAAAAAGACGGATTCCATGATAAAACAATTGCAAAATGTAAATGAACAACAAAAATACAGAAAAAGTATTACTGCTTTTGGGCTTGGCTTTACCAAAAAATTCTAGTATAATATCCATAGAGGAGGTGTAAGATCATGGCTAGAAGAGTGGTTTTCGACAGAGAAAAAATTATTGAAAAAGCGTTTAAAATGTTGAAAAAAGAAGGGATGGAAGCAATTACAGCTAGAAAATTAGGAGATTACATGAAGGCTTCTCCAGCTCCTATCTATAATTCTTTTCGCTCTATGGAAGAATTAAAAGAGGTTTTAATACAAAAGGCAAAAGCATTATTTTTAGAGTATATTCAAAATAATAGAACAGAATTACCTTTTTTAAATATGGGACTGGGATTTTGTATTTTTGCAAAAGAAGAGAGTAATCTTTTTCAAAATATCTTTTTAAATCCAAATATAGAAGAAAATATTATAGAACAATTTCGAGAAGTTTCGCAACAAGAAATTATCAAAGACAGTCGTTTTGATAATATCTCAGAAGAAAGAAGAACAGAATTGTTCTTTGATTGTTGGACTTATGCTCAAGGCTTGGCAAGTTTTATTGCTTTAGGTCAAATAGAAGCGACAGAAGCAGAATTGATTGATATTTTATTACGAGGACCTGGATATTTAGTTCACAAAAAATTGGAAGAATATGGAGTAAAATAAAGAAAGGGCTATCTTAAAATAGATAGCCTTTTTGTATATTCCATGTTAGAAGAGACATTTTATAATTTGAACTGCATTGGCAGCAGCTCCTTTTCGAATTTGATCTCCACAGCACCAAAGGGCATAGCCGTTTATAACGTCATCTTGACGGATTCTACCGACTTCTACAATATCCTGCTCACTTGTACTAAGGGGCATAGGAAGATCGACCAAACGAACTCCTTTGCTATTTTGGATGGCATTTGTGACTTCTTCCATAGACAATTTTTTTTCGGTTCGGAAGCTCAGAGAAATACTGTGACTTCTCATCACGGGAACTCGGATACAGGTACAGGTTACTTTTAAATTCGGATTATGTAAAATTTTTCTTCCTTCATCTTGCATTTTCATTTCTTCCGCCGTAAAACCGTTTTCCAAAGTATCGCTGATTTTGGGAATACAATTGTAGGCGATTTGGTGAGAAAATACTTTTGGAGTAATTTTTTTCTCCTTGAGAAGAGCCAGAATTTGCTCTTCCAGTTCGTAGATTCCGTTGTTTCCCGCTCCGGAGACCGCCTGATAGGTACTGGCAATGATATCTGTGATTTTCGACAGCTTATCTACGGCATAAATGGACATCAGAGCGATGATGGTGGAACAATTTGGGTTCGCTATAATTCCTTGATGATGTTTGGCATCCTCTCCATTGATTTCCGGAATGACCAAAGGAACTTTTTCCTCCAAGCGAAAGGCACTGCTGTTATCGATAAAAACTGCTCCCGCTTTTTTGATAAAGGGGGCAAATTTTTTTGCCATATCACTTTCCACGGCTCCCAGAACAATATCCATTCCTTCAAAAGAAGATTCGTTTGCTTCTTCAACACAGATTTCTTTTCCTTGAAAGCTATATTTCTTTCCGACACTTTTTGCACTTGCCAGTAATTTTAATGTGGTAACAGGAATTTCTTGTTCTATAAGACATTTCATCATTTGCTGTCCAACTGCTCCTGTTGCTCCTAAAATTGCAATTTTCATATTTCTTCTCCTCTTCTTATAAATTTATCATAAATACAGTTAATGGTTTTTTCAAAATCATGGTTATCAATTCCAATAATAATATTGATTTCATCAATTCCCTGATTGATGGTTTTGATGTTAATTCCATGAAGTCCCAGCTCTGCAAACAATTTTCCTGACATTCCCGGCTTTTTACTCATTCCTCTTCCGACAACAGCGACGAGAGATAAGTTGTCTATGATAGAAATGCTTTCAAAATGCAGTTCTTCTTTCAAACGTCCTATAATATCGTAGCAATGTTTTTCGATGTCTTGTGTTTGTACAATGATATTGAAGGTATCAATTCCTGCCGGAACGCTTTCAACGCTGATATTGAAGTCTTCAAAAACTTGTAAGGCTTTTCTTAATATCCCTATTTCGCTGGATAAATGAGCTTTGGTACAAGTGATAACAGAAAAATCTTTTTTCCCTGCGATTCCTGTCAAAAAATCGGGAGCTTTTATTTTATCTTGTTCATGACAGTTGTCCATAATCAAGGTTCCCTCATTCTCAGGTTCGTTGGTGTTTCGAATATTGATGGGAATATTTTTTTCTTTTACGGGGAAAATTGTTTCATCGTGCAATACATTGGCTCCCATATAGCTAAGCTCTCTCAATTCATCATAGGTAATATACTGAATTCTTTTCGGCTTCTCCACGATACGCGGGTCTGCTACCAAAAGTCCTGAAATATCGGTCCAATTTTCATAAATTTCCGCATCCACGAGATTTGCAATAATGGCTCCTGTAATATCACTTCCTCCTCGAGACATAATTTTTATTTTCTCATTGGGAAAAGCACCGTAAAATCCGGGAATAACAATTTTCTTTCCATTGTTTATCCGGGCTTCCAAAGCTTTTTTACTTTTTTCAAAGTTTACTTTTCCGTTATAGTCGAAAAGGATAATTTCCTTTGCATCAATAAAATCAGCCTCCAAATATTCTGCCAGACAGAGTCCGGTCAGATATTCCCCTCTGGAAACCAGATAATCAATGTTAACATTTTTTACCATTTTTTTTCGAATCGTATCAATTTCCCGATCCAAATCAATAGAAAGGTGTAAGTCCTCTTTTATAGTTCGATATTTTTTTTCAATCAATTCGAAAATCGTATCAAAAGGAACACCATATTTGATATGGGCATGACATAGGTAAAGTAGATCCGTCACTTTATGATCTTCCTGATCCGTTTTTCCACAGGCACTGGTAACGATAAAGCGTCGGTCGTTATCACTGTCTACAATATTTTTTACTTTTTTAAACTGTTCTGCATTGGCAACAGAACTTCCTCCAAATTTTACAACTTTTATCATAATCGTATCTCCGCTATCCATGTATTTTTATCAATATAAGGTAAGAGTTCCAATAGATTCACATTCTTTGTCAGAATAGTTTCTTCATCAAGGATATCTGACACAAAATTTTGCAAAGAAGAGAGTTTTTGACCTCGAATATAGAAACGAGAAACATAATCTTGTTTGATCGGGAATTCTTCTAAAATTTCAGAGGACAGTTCTCTCTTTTCCGAGATAGAAAGAATATCCTGCATAACCGCATGAGCTGTCGGGTATTTTCCGGCTCCCTGTCCTATATAGCAACTTTCCCCCAGATATTCACTTTTGATTTTCCCATAGTTTAAATTCTTGGGAAGCTGTGCCATATTTTCTTGGGAAGAAAGGAAGGCAGGAATTACTAAAATCTGGATTCCTTTGTCTGTTTTGACTGCTTTTCCTGTCAGTTTCAAGACAGCATTTTTTTGAGCGGCATAGAGAATATCTTTTTTCCTCACATTTCGAATTCCAAAGAAAAGAATATCTTCCAAAGGGAGAGAGCTATTCCAAATGACATTGGCAGTTAGACAGCATTTATATTTTACATCATATCCGTCAATATCGTCTGTCGGATCGCTTTCTGCATAGCCGAGAGCTTGAGCTTCTTGTAAAGCTGCCTGAAAGTCGACTCCCTGAGAAGTCATTCTATCTAAAATATAATTTGTAGTGCCATTGAAAATTCCCTCAAAGGCGGAAATGCGATCCACTCTTTTGATATGACGAATATTTTCCAGCCATGGAATTCCTCCTCCGACACTGGCTTCAAAAGCGAGAATCACTCCATTTTTTCTCGCCATATTTACCAATTCTCTGTAATGGGTTGCCAGAACTTTCTTATTACTGGTAACCACATGTTTTTTATGTTGTAATGCCTGACTGATATATTGAAAAGGAATGTCAATTCCTCCAATACATTCTACAATGACATCCACATCACTTTTTAATATTTCCTGAATATCGGTTGTCATTCTGGCTTCTCTTATCTCGTCTTTATCTTTTACCAAGATTTTGGTAAGCTTGATATCTTGTTTGGAAGCATCTAAAATTTCTTTCACTCCACTTCCAACAACGCCACAACCTAATAAGGCAATATTCATTTTCACTCCCCCAATCTATTTTCCGTAATAAATAAGTTTGCATTTTGTTTGGAAATATAGTATCATTTTTAGAAAATAAGTCAAGGAGAAATGTGTAAAATATGAGATTATTTGTAAATAGTAGAAATCAAAGGGAAAAAGTTTTTTCAAAAGAAGCTATTATCAAAGGCTTAGCGGCAAATGGAGGTCTGTATGTTCCTTCGAATATATCTGAAAAAATGGACATGGAGGAGATTCTAAATCTTTCCTATCAGGAAATTGCCTATCGAGTGCTTTCTTCTTTTTTGGATGATTTTACAGAAGAAGAATTGAAAGATTGTATTCATAAAGCTTACGATACTCATTTTACAAGTTCGGATATTACTCCAATTTCTAAAATTGGAAAAGATTATTTGTTGGAATTGTATCACGGACCAACGGCTGCTTTTAAAGATATAGCTCTTACGATATTACCTCATTTGTTAAGAAAGGCCCACGCTCCTCAAAATAAAAAGGTGTATATTTTGACGGCTACAAGTGGGGATACGGGAAAGGCTGCTTTGGAAGGATTTAAGGATAGCGAGGAGACTTTTATTACTGTGTTTTATCCAAAGGAGGGAGTCAGCCTAATCCAAGAAAGACAAATGAATACAACAGAGGGAAAGAATACGGAAGTAATTGCTGTTCAAGGAAATTTTGATGACTGTCAGCGACTGGTAAAAAGATGTTATGAAGAAATTTCGAGCGATCGACTACAGTTGAGCAGTGCGAATTCTATCAATATCGGAAGATTGGTCCCACAAATAGTATATTATTTCAAAGCCTGTGCCATGTTATTGAAGCAAGGAAGCATCACCTCGAAAGATAAGGTAAACTTTATTGTTCCCAGCGGAAACTTTGGAAATATTTTGGCAGGATACTTGGCAAAGCTGTTAGGCTGTCCAATTCATAAATTGGTTTGTGCTTCCAATAAGAATTGTGTATTAACAGAATTTATAAAAACAGGGGTCTATGATAGAAATCGAAAATTTTATCAGACCATCTCTCCTTCCATGGATATTTTAGTTTCCAGTAATCTGGAAAGATTGCTTTTTTTATTGAGTCATGATGATGAAAAAGTATCTCAATATATGAATGACTTGATACAGAAGGGAAAATATGAGGTGGACGAAGAACTGTTGAAGAAGATTCAAGAGAATTTCGAAGCTGTTTTCTGTGATGAAGAAAATTGTAAAGAAATGATTCGGGAAGCTTATGTCAAAGAGGGGCGCTTGATAGACAGTCATACGGCAGTTGCTTATTATGCTTCTAAGCAATATGGAGATGAAAACATAAATATTATTGTGTCAACGGCCTCTCCTTATAAATTTTCCAATCCTATTTTAGAAGCTTTGACAGGAGAAAGAAAAGAAAATGAGTTTGATGCTATGAGAGCATTGGAAAAGCTGACAGGAGAAAACATTCCGGAGTGTCTAAGAAAAATAGAGCAGCTTCCTGTATTACACAAGAGAACCATTTCCTTAGAAGAAGGAAAACAAGTAGTTTTGGAAAGGATGGAGAAGTTACTATGCTTAGAATAAAAGTTCCTGCAACCAGTGCAAATCTCGGACCGGGTTTTGATACTTTCGGTTTGGCGTTGAATCTATTTAATATTTTTTATGTAGAGAAGGCGGAAGATATTTTTTTGGAAAATGTAGAAGAAGAATTTCGAAATGAAAACAATACTTTTGTTGTCGCTTATACCAAAACACTTGCCAGTTGTGGAAAGAAAGCCGGGATACATGTGAAATTTGATACTAAAATTCCAATCTCCAGAGGGCTTGGTTCCAGTTCTTCTCTTGTCGTGGCAGGAGTTCTTGCAGCCAATTCTCTTCATCATCTACAGTTATCTGTACAGGAAATGTTGAAAATTTGTGTGGAAATCGAGGGACATCCGGACAATGTGGCTCCCTGTTTATTGGGAGGCTTTGTAACAAGTTTATTGGATAAGAACAGCATTTATACTCAAAAAATAGACATTCATCCTAAGTTTCATTTCAGTGTTTTTATTCCTGATTTTGAGCTTAAAACTTCGGAGGCCAGAAAAGTTTTACCGGAAAAAATTTCTCTAAAAGACAGTGTTTTTACTCTATCTAGAGCCGTTTTTTTATGCTTTGCTCTACAAAAAGGAGAAGAAAGAAATCTAAATGTTTTCTTTCAAGATAAGATACATGAACCTTATCGGAAGAAATTGATTCCTGATTACGAAGATTTACAGAAAGAAGTGATGAGGAAAGGCGGATTGGCATTTATGATTAGCGGTTCCGGTTCTACCTGTCTTGCAGTGTCTTTGGAGGAAAATTTCTCTAAAAATTTAAATTTGAGTGGAATGAAAGCCAAATGGAAAACCATGGACTGCAGAGTTCATAGTGAAGGAGCGGAAGTTACAGAAGTTGAATTTAAAAATCAAAAAAAATAGAATTTTCAGATAATAAAATACAATTTTACAAATTTTCGGATGTTGTGTTATAATAAAAAATGGAAAAATGTACAGAATGAAAAATAAGTATTGGAGGAAGAAATATGTGCGGGATTGTTGGATATTCAGGAAGAGAAGCAAAAGCAAAGGAAGTTATTTTATCTGGATTGGAAAAATTGGAATATCGAGGTTATGATTCAGCAGGAATTGCCATTGTGATGGAGACTCAAAAACTATTGATTGAAAAGAAAAAAGGAAAACTTTCTGTTTTAAAAGAATATATGGAGCAAAATTCTAGGCAAGATGGGAAAATAGGTATTGGACATACAAGATGGGCAACACATGGAATCCCGACGGATGAGAATGCACATCCCCACTTTGGACAAAATAAAAAAGTGGCAGTTGTACACAACGGGATTATTGAAAATTACTGGAAGTTAAAAGAAGAATTGTTAAAAGAGGGAATTCAGTTTTCTTCAGATACAGATACGGAAGTGGTAGCACAATTATTTGAAAAGTTGTATCAGGGTGATTTATTGGAAACAACTTTACTACTATTGGAAAAAATTAAAGGAAGTTATGCTTTGGGAATTCTTCATCAGGCAGAAGCGAATAAATTGGTTTGTTGTAAAAAAGAAAGTCCCTTAGTCATCGGATTGGGAGAACAGGAAACCTATCTTGCTTCCGATGCTACTGCCTTATTGAAATATACCAAAGATTTTATTTATTTGGAAGATGGAGATATTGCCATCTTAGAAGGAAATAAAGTGGAATTATATGATACAAGAGGAAACAGGATTCAGAGGGAGACAGTGCATGTGGAAGCAAGTCCGGAACAAGTCAGCAAACAGGGGTATGAGCATTTTATGCTGAAAGAAATGGAAGAACAAGGAGAGATTGTTGAAAAGACCCTAGGAGTTTATGTTAACGAAGAGGGAAAGGTTGATTTTAAGAAACAATTGGAGGGAATTTCCTTAGATGCTTTTGATAAATGTTATGTGATTGCCTGTGGAACTGCTTATCATGCAGGATTACAATTTCAATATTTTATGAAGCACCTATGTCGAAAAGAAATTACGGTAGAGATTGCCTCTGAATTTCGACATGATCCTCCTTTCTTAGATGACAAAAGTTTAGTTTTCGTCATCAGTCAATCCGGAGAAACCTATGATACTCTTATGGCATTGCGAGAAGCTAAATCACAGGGAGCAATGACGCTTGCTCTTTGTAATGTTCTAGGTTCTACAATTGCCAGAGAGGCGAATAAAGTGATCTATACTTTGGCAGGACCGGAAATATCGGTAGCTTCTACCAAGGCTTATACAGCTCAAGTCACGGTATTATATTTATTGACCTTATATTTCGCAGATAAAAATGAACAGGAGTTGGATGATCTGTATCAATTCTCTGAGAAATTGGAAGAGATATTCTCAAAAAAAGAAAAAATTCAGCAGATTGCAAAAAAGATAGCAAAAAGCAGAGATATTTTCTATTTGGGAAGAGGGTTGGATGAAAAAATTGCAAGAGAAGGAAGCTTAAAATTAAAAGAAATTAGCTATATTCATAGTGAGGCCTTTCCGATTGGAGAATTAAAACATGGAAGTATTGCCCTAATTGAAGAGGGAATTCCTGTGCTTTTATTATCTACCAGACCGGAATGGAGTGAAAAAAGTTCTTCCAATTTGAAAGAAGTAAAATCACGAGGGGCTTATGTAATAGCCATTGCTGTAGAGGGCTCGGAAGAAGTTAAGGCAGGGGCTGATGAATATATAGAAGTGAAGAATGCCGGGAAGTATTTGACGGCTCTTTTAGCGGTGGTAAACATGCAACTATTGGCTTATTATGTTGCAGTGGAAAAGGGCTTGGATGTGGATAAACCAAGAAATTTGGCAAAATCTGTGACTGTGGAATAAAGAAAAGGGGGAGAGGAATGAAGAATCAAGAAAAGATTCAATGGGTACAAGCTAAGATGAAAGACTTCGACATAGCGGCTTATATCGTTCCTACAGCCGATTATCATCAGAGTGAGTATCTTGGTGAGTATTTTAAAACTCGTGCATTTTTAAGTGGCTTTACAGGCTCAGCAGGGACCTTAGTTGTTTTATCTGAGAAAGCATATTTATGGACTGACGGAAGATATTATGTACAAGCGGAAAAACAATTAGAAGGAAGCGGGATTCAATTGATGAAACAGGGAAGTCCCGGAGTTCCCGGTTATATTGAATTTTTACAGGAAAGGCTTTCAGAAAAAGAAAACATAGGAATGGATATGAAAGTATTTGTGACAGAGGATATTTTAAAACTTCAAAATCGTTTTCTCTGTCATGATGTTGGAGATTTGACAAAAGAAATCTGGAAAGATAGAGCAAGCTTAGCTCAAGATAAGATTTTCATTCATGAAGAAAAATATCATGGGGAAGCAAGTATTCATAAAATTGAAAAAATACGGGAAGATTTATTACAACAGGGCTTAGACTATCAATTGATAGCCACTTTGGATGATATTGCTTGGATCTTCAATCTACGAGGAAATGACATTGAGGATAATCCTGTATTCCTATCTTTTGCTTTGATTTCTCAAGATAAAGTGATTCTATATTGTGATAAAGAAAAAATGTCGGAAGAAATTGAGCATTATTTGGAAGAAATGGGAGCAACATGGAAAGAGTACTTTAGCATTTTCGAAGATCTTTCCAAGTTAGAAGGAAACATTGGAATGGAATTTGCTACGACAAGTTATGCTCTGTATGCGGCTGCCAAAGATGGTCGTGCCATCGTCGTCAATCATCAACCGAAAAGCAGCTTTTTAAAGACAATTAAAACAGAAGTGGAATTGGAAAATACGAAAAAAATTCATATTTTAGATGGTGTGGCAGTCACGAAATTCATGTATTGGTTGAAACATAATTATTCTTCAGGAGAAATTACAGAATACAGTGCAGAACAATATTTGAATCGTTTACGAGCGGGGATAGAACATTTCCAAGAATTGAGTTTTCATACCATAGCAGGATTTGGAGCCAATGCAGCGATGATGCATTATCAAGCGAGTCAAGAGAACCCGGTTGTTCTAAAAGAGGGAAGTTTGTTTTTGGTGGATTCTGGAGGACAATATTTGGAGGGGACGACAGATATCACTAGAACCTTTGCTTTGGGAGAGGTTCCGGAGGAACAGAAAAAACACTTTACTCTTACTTTAAAAGGTATGATTGATTTAAGTAAGGCAAAATTTATGCATGGGGCGACAGGAACCAATTTAGATATTTTAGCAAGACAGCATCTGTGGAATATCGGAATTGACTATAAATGTGGAACAGGACATGGAGTTGGACATTTCTTGGGAGTTCATGACGGCTTGCATGGAATTCGTTTTCAATACAATGCACAAAGATTGGAAGAAAATATGGTCGTGACGAACGAACCGGGAGTGTACATTGCAGGAAGTCATGGAATTCGAATTGAGAATGAATTGTTTATAAAAGCTTATTTGGAAACGGAACATGGAAAGTTTTTACAATTTGAGACCTTAACCTTTGTTCCCATTGATTTAGATGCTATTTTACCGGAATTATTATCTCCGGAGGAAAAAGAATGGTTAAATCATTATCATAAAGAAGTATTCACTAAAATTTCTCCATTTTTAAAAGAAGAAGAAAAAGAATGGTTAAAAATCTATACGAGAAGTATTTAAGGAGGGAAGACAATGCCTTTATATATCAAAGTATTGACAGATTATTATCACTTTTTAGTCGGAGATTTGGAAGAAGCGAGAAAAGTATTTTTAATGCAATTGTTGGAGTATTTATTATTGAAAGATGAGTACGGCTATGATCCTTTTTTTGAAGGAGAAAGCGAAAGAGTTGTGTTTCTCTTGAAACGTATTCAAGAAGAAGAAGTTCCTATGAGTTTTGAAACTTATATTAAACTTCAAACATGGCACCGAGAAGATGCTTGGTCCGATGGAGAATTGCAAGAATATTTCCTACATCAGAGAAAGGAAAAGGAAGTTAAAATTATGTTTGACTTTGATAATGCAAGCTCTGAAGAAATCGAAATCTTAGAATATCTCAATCGATTTTTAGAGGGAAAAGGAAGAAAGTTCCAAGTATTAAATATTCACAATGCCAGATATGTCGATGTATCGGAGTTAATTACAGAAATTAAAAATAAGGGTTGTTGCTAAGACAACCCTTATGCTTTTTCTTTTCTACATATTTTTCGCTAAATCACAGATGATATCCACACATTTGTCTATTCCTATTTCGCTGCTGTTCAGAGAAATCGTATAGTTTTTTGCCATTCCCCAAGTTCTCTCCGTATAATACTTATAATTCATCGCTCTTTTTTTATCTTTGTCTCGTAATCTTTTTTCCGGTTTTTCATCTGTTTCTCCATAGAGATTGACAATTCTTTCAATCTTAAAAGACAAATCTGCATAGATATAAATATGTAAACAGTCTTTTCGATCTTTTAGAAGAAAATCGGCACATCTTCCCATGATGACACAATTTCCCGTTTCCGCCAATTCCAAAATCACTTCTTTTTGTTGTTTCCATAGATAATCTTCGGAATAATGAAATAAATTAGGACCTAAAAAAGCATATTTAAAAGATGATTCCGGTTTTGAAGATTCCGTTTTTTCTTCAATGTATTCTTTGGACAAACCTGATTTTTCTGCAATTTTTTCAATAAGTTCTTTGTCATAATAATGGTAATGTAATCTTTCTGCAACTGCTTTTCCAATACTTCTCCCACCACTTCCAAACTCTCTGCTGATTGTAATAATTTTTTTCATAGTGTAAGGCCTCCTTTATTTAGCTTTAAAAATGTAGCAAAATGATCTTTCCTTTTCTTATTACTATAAGGATACCCCATTTTTTCCATTTTTTCAAATAGTTTTTTCTAAAAGTTCTATATTAAGAAAAAAACGGAAAAAAATCCGAGAGTGCTGCCGGCTAAAACAAAGAGATGCCAAATAGCGTGGGTAAAACGAATTTTATCCAATAGGAAAGGAATCGTTCCCAAGGAATAAGCAATCCCGCTTGCCAATAAGAATCCGAAAGACAAAGGAGAAAGACTGGTATAAATATCACGAAATACAAAGACAACAGTCCAACCCATAGCCAAATACAGCAAGGTGGAAAGCAGTTGAAATCGTCCTGTAAAAAGAATTTTAAAAAAAATTCCCAATAAAGTGATTCCCCATTGTATTCCAAAGATAATCCATTTTTTAGGACCTGTTAATACTATAAAAATATAGGGAGTGTAAGAGGCTGCAATTAAAAAATAAATTCCAATGTGATCTAAAACATGGAAAATCTTTTTTGCTTTTCCGGGTTTTAAAATATGATAAGTACCGGAAATACTATATAAAAGGATAAGGGCTATTCCAAAGACAATAACACTTCCAAGATAACTAACATTAGAAAAATGTACCGCTCTGATAATTAAAAGGACTAAAGCTGCTATGGCGGCAAGAGTTCCTATATAATGAGTCCAAGCATTCCAATGCTCTTCTATTCTATCTAAAGTCATGGTAAACCTCCTATATGAAAAAACCTCACAGAAAAACAGTGAGGTTCTCTTTCGTTGACAATTTGTATTTGCACTGTTTTATTTATAGAAATTATAAATTTCTTTGGCAAAAAAGTCAACCGTATTTTTAGTATCGACGAAAAGAAAATGCGGAATATAGAATGCAAAGAAGAGTAACTCCCACATCTGCAAAGATAGCGAACCACATATTCGCAATTCCGAATACTCCTAAAATCATGACTAATATTTTGACTCCCAGTGCAAAGGAGATACAAGTCCATAAGGTCTTTTTATTTTCCTTTGCCAGTTGAAATAGGAAGAGTAATTTTTCAATATGGTCATCCATGAAGACAATGTCGGAAGCTTCAATGGCAACATCACTTCCCATGCTTCCCATAGAAATTCCAATATCAGATAGGGCCAATACGGGAGCATCATTGATTCCGTCTCCGATATAAAGTGTTTTTCCGCTTTGTTGTATTTTTTGTAAGCTTTCCACTTTTTGTTCCGGTAGTAAGTTGCTAAAGATATGTTTCGGAGCAATTCCTAAAGATTGTCCCACCGCTTCTGCGATTTCTTTTCCGTCTCCTGTTAAAATATAAGGAGAAAAACCAAGTGTTTGCAATTGTGAAATGGTTTCCAGAGCTTCTTTTTTGATTTGATCCTGTACAACGATATATCCTTGATATTCTTGTTCCTGTGTTATAAATATGACACTTCCCTTTTCTTTTACCTCAGGATGAGCAATCTTTTGCTCCATCAGATAAGTTTCCTTCCCTAAAAAAATATTTTTTCCTTTATATTCCAAGCTGACACCATAGCCAGCTATGTTTCTATAATTTTTAATATCTTTCTCCTCAATTGGAAATGAAATATTTTCATAAATCGCTATTCCAATGGGATGCTTGGAATAAAATTCTCCGGCTTTTGCCAATTCCTTGACAAGCTTTATATCATTTCCCACTATTTTTTCAATTTGAAATTTTGCTTTTGTTAAAGTTCCCGTTTTATCAAAGACAATGTTTTTAATATTGGAGAGAGCTTCCAAGTAGTTGGCCCCCTTAATTAAAATTCCATGTTTTGAAGCTTTTCCAATACTATGGAAAAAGGTTAGAGGAATGGAAATTACTAAGGCACAAGGACAGGAAATAACCAGAAATAAAATAGCTCTTTCAAACCATAACAAAAAATTTCCCAAGAAAAGAGGAAAAATAAGTCCCACCAGAACTGCAAAACCTACTACGATAGGGGTATAATATTTTGCAAACTTGGACATGAATTTTTCCACTTTGGATTTTTTAGCATTGGCATGTTCCACCATATCAATAATTTTACTGATGGTAGAATCTGAAAATTTTCGAAGAACCTTTAATTCTAAGATACGATCTCCATTGATACTTCCACTTAGTACAGTATCTCCTGTTTTCACATCCACGGGAAGAGATTCTCCGGTTAAAGCGGAAATGTCCAAGTAGCTTTCCCCCTGAATAATTTCAGCATCGATGGGAATTCGTTCTCCTTCTTTGACCTGAATAATATCTCCGATATGCAAAGAAGCTGTTGGAACCTCTTGAAAACTTCCATTGCTCTGCTTTTGAAAAGCTGTTTCAGGACGAAGTTCCAATAGAGAAGAAATGGATTTCTTTGATTTTGAAACGGCTTTTTCTTCCAAAATTTCTCCTATTTTATAGAAAAACATGACTCCAATTGCTTCATGATATTCTCTTAGATACATCGCCCCCAGAGATGCAAGACTCATTAGGAAATTTTCATCCAAAAATTTTCCTTTTCCAATGTTTCGGACAGCCTTCCATAAAATATCTCCGGAGATAAAAAAGTAGGCCAATAGATAATACAGAAATTGTAAATTAGAAGATGTCACCAGAAATGCAGCAATACAAAATACGAACATTCCCATAAAACTGATGATTTTAAAGTAGTCTTCTTTATTTTCTTCTTCCTTCTCTTCTTCTTTTTTATAAAATAGAGTTCCGGGCTCTATTTTATTTCCAATTTCATTGATTGTTTTTAACAAGGAGACATCTTCTATATCATCCTCATACTCCAATATTATTTTTTCTTCATAAATATCTATGTTGACACCTGTCATACCGGGAAGTTTTAATATCATGGATTGAATGACGGCAGAACAACCAGAACAGTGTAAATTTTTAACAGAATATTCACGAGTTTTCATAAATTCCCTCCTAATTCATAGTATACCCCCCTATAGTATTTAAATCATAACATAGTTTATCAGAACTGTCAATAATAAAATTTTGGGGAAGAAAAGCTGTGGAAAAGAAAAAAGGATTGCGTTCTGCGAAAGCAGTATGTAATCCTTATCATTTCTATCAAATATAGTTCTATAGTAAAAAAATTTTTTTATTGAGCCTTCTGATCTGTTAAAAATAATCTTTGATATTCCACCAAAGCTCTTTTTAATACGATCATGGCATTTTCAATATCATCTACATTAGTACAGAAAGAGAAACGCACTTCTTGTCTTCCTTTTCCGGGACTCATATAGAAACCGGGTCCGGGGGCAATCAGAAGAGTCATATTTTCGTAAGAATAGTCTGTCAACAACCATTTTGCAAATTTCTCAGAGTCATCTACTGGAAGTTTTGCAATGATATAAAAAGCTCCTTCTGGTTTGGAACAAACTACACCGGGAATTCTGCTTAAATAGCTGAATAATAAATCTCTACGATTCTTATACTTTAATTTTACGTCCTCAAAATAACTGTTCATGGTATTGATAAGATTTGCAGCAGAATGTTGTTCTATGGTAGAAACGCATAATCTGGCTTGACAAAATTTTAAAATTTGAGCCATCAATTCATGATTTTTACTTGCGATTAAACCGATTCTGGCACCACAGGCACTGTAGTGTTTTGAGATGCTATCCACGATGACAACACGGTCTTGCAAATGATCCAATTTCATAATAGATAAAAATTCTGTTTCTTCGTCATAGACAAATTGTCGATATACTTCATCTCCGATGATGTATAAATCATGTTCAATTGCTAATTCTCCAATCATTCGAATTTCTTTTTCCGTGAAGACGGTACCTGTCGGGTTTACCGGGTTGGAAAAAAGAATGGCTCTCGTCTTGGGAGTGATAAGAGTTTCAATTTCTTTTTTGTCAGGCAGATGGAAACCGGTTTCAATACTTGTTGCGATAGGAACTACTTTTGCCCCGGCAAATCTTGAGAAACTGCTGTAATTGGAATAGAAAGGCTCCGGTACTAAGACTTCATCTCCCTCATCACAAATCGCCATTAGGGTGAAAAAAATGGCTTCACTTCCTCCCTGTGTAATCAAAATATCCTCTTTTTCCAGTTCAATTCCACTTTGAGAGTAACTTCTGACAAAGCTGTCCAATAAAGAGGGAATTCCTCTGGAATCGGAATATTTTACGATTTTTTCTTTATAACTGTGCAGACCCTCAAAAAAAGAGTCCGGAGTTACAATATTCGGTTGCCCGATGTTTAACTTATATACTTTAATTCCACGTTTTTCTGCTTCATCTGCATATGGGATTAGTTTACGAATCGGGGAATATCCCATTTCTTCTGCTCTTTTTGATATTTTCATATCCTTCCTCCTTGCTATGATAAACTATGTAAATATTTAGTATTCATTATAGCATAATGATACTAAGAAATAAAGCTTTTTGTTTCTTATTTTTGACTTTTCCAAAAATAATATTTTACGATTTCTATCAACTTTTTTGATAATTTCATAAAAGTAAAAATTTGTTTCTAAAAAATTATATAAGCGAGTGCTAAGAGAAAAGAGAACAGAAACAATATAATCGTATCAATATTTCCAATGACGTTTACTAAAGTTAATTCTAAGAAAATAGGAATTGCAAATGCAAAGAATTTTTTATTTTGCTTTGATTTAAATAACAGCATAAATTTTTTTTACCCCAATAAATAAATCACTAAAACAATAATACCCAGTAAAATTCGGTACCAACCAAATAAAGAAAAATCTCTTTTTTGAATGTAGTTCATAAACCAACTGATGACAATATATGCTACCAGAAAGGCAATGGAAGTTCCTATTCCTAAGTAGTACCATTCTTGTTTTGTGTAAACAATGCCTCCCTTTAAAAGTTTTAATAGGCTTGCTCCGAACATAGTAGGAATCGCCAGATAAAAAGAAAATTCCGTTGCTAGAGGTCTGGAAACTCCTAATAGCAGAGCTCCGATAATCGTAGCTCCGGAACGGGAAGTTCCGGGAATCATAGCCAGACATTGAAAACATCCAATGAAGAGAGCGGTACGGTAACGTAATTTTCGGAAATTTCCATAACGAACTTTCATAGCTGTTTTTTTGTGATGATGCTCAATTCCCATGAGCAAAACCCCATAGAAAATTAAAGTAAAAATGACGATATAAATATTATTCATGAAATGTTGTTCGATATAGTCATCAAAGAGAAGACCGATTACCGCAGCTGGAAAAACTCCAACAATAATTTTGGCCCACAATTGAAATTTTTTTCGAAATTCTTCTTTGGATCTGCTGAAAGGATTCAGTTTTTTCCAAGAAAAAAACACAACTGCCAAAATGGCACCCAATTGAACAATAATTAAAAAATGATTCATAAATTCTTGACGAAAGCTGTTTTTTCCTAAGAAGAATTCTGCTAAAATCATATGTCCTGTGCTACTTACCGGTAAAAATTCTGTCAATCCTTCGACAACAGCTAAGATAATAATAATGAAAAATGGATTCATATCAACCTCCTACAAATATGCATCTTCTTGACTTAGATAATTTTGGACATAATCTTTGACCCCTTCTTCTAAGCTGTGCATATGTAAGGGATAGCTTGTTTTGGCTAGTTTCTCCATCGTGGCTTGCGTAAAATATTGATACTTTCCTCTTAAATCTTCCGGCATAGGGATAAATTCGATTACATCGGAAACCTGAATATCTTCTTTTCCGGAAGCGGCTCTTATGGTTGCCATTGCTAAATCTAAAAAACTTCTGGCTTTTCCAGTTCCAATATTGTAGATACCGGAAGAAAAATCTTGGGTAAGCATATAATAAATAATATCGACAACATCTTTCAGATAGACAAAATCACGTAATTGTCCTCCGTCTTCATATCCTTCTTTATGGGATTGGAATAATTTTACCTTTCCGGTTTTTTTGTATTGGCAAAAGCTGTGAAATACCATAGAGGCCATACGTCCTTTATGATATTCTTGAGGACCGTAGACATTGAAGAATTTCAAACCTGCCCATGTACTGGGTTGCATTTTTTGTTTGAATGCCCAATCATCAAAACGTTTTTTGGAATATCCGTATTTATTTAAAGGTTGTAAAGATTTTAATTCTTCAGGACCGACCTCATCGTTATATCCTTTTTCTCCCGCTCCATAGGTTGCTGCAGAGGAAGCATAGATAAAGCGAATATTTCTTTGAGAACAATAATCCCAAAGAGCCTTGGTATATCCATAGTTATTTTCCATTAAATAGTCTCCATCGGTTTCGGTGGTAGCAGAGCAAGCTCCCATATGTACAATGGCAGTAATTTCATTGGCTTCCGCATCTTGAAAAAGCCAATCCAAAAAGCAGTCCCGATCCATCCAATCACGATAATCTCTTTTTCGAATATTTAGCCATTTATCTTCATTTCGTAATTTATCGACTAACAGAATATCATGAATCCCCATTTCATTTAACTTCCATACGACAGCACTTCCAATCATTCCCGCTGCACCCGTTACAACAATCATGATTACCTCCTAAATTTATTAAATTGACTATAATCCAAGCCTTGCATTCCGATTTCAATATTTTTTCGATTGCTTCCATGAAAATCGGAGCCTCCTGTTACCAATAAGTCGAATGTTTTTGCCCAAGAACGATATTTACGAATTTCATAGGATTTAAAGCCGGCATAATTTGCTTCAATCGCATTTAAACCTATATTTTTTAATTCTTGTATTAATTGTAAAATTTCGTTTTCGTCTTTTGAAATGAATTTGGGATGAGCTAAGGAAGAAAAAGCGGAATTTTCTTTTAAGAGCTGCACCGCCATATGAGGAGTTAGTCCCTCTTTTTCAACATAGGCTAAGCCTCCCTGAGCTAAATATTTGGAAAAGGCTTCCTTCATATCTTTCACCCTTCCCTGTTCTATCATTTCCTTTGCAATATGAACTCTTCCGATACTTTGATTTGGATATTTTTCTTGTAAAGAAGTCATATTCAATATTATATCATAATTTTGTAGAAGCTGTATTATTTTTTTATTTCTCTCTTCTCTTAGGAATTTTAAATTTTCAATCGCTTGGACAAAGCGGGTATCTTCTAGGTTTAGAAAATATCCTAAGATATGAACTTCATGATTTTTCCAGTAGGTAGAAAATTCGATTCCCATGACGAACTCCAATCCCCATTTTTCTGCTTCACATTTTGCTTCCAAGAGACCATCTATTGTGTCATGGTCAGTCAAAGCGATTGCTCTCATTTTTTTCATTATTGCCAATTGCACGATCTGTTTTGGAGAGAAACTTCCATCAGAGGCAGTACTGTGAAGATGTAAATCTACTTTCATATCTACTCCATCCTCCTTTCTGAGTAAATGAATCAAAAGAAAAAAAGAGGATTGTAGCATCCTCTTTTCTTTCTTGAATTATTTATCCCATTTGTCTAATTTTGAAAAGTATTCCGGATATGCAAGATATAGTGCTTTCGCATTGATATTATTTTGTTCCATTTTTGTTAAATTCCCAGCTTTTTGCATATTGCTTAATTCCAACATTCGTTCGGAAACCTCTCTTCGATACCAAACTTCCGGATTGTACAATTCCGGATCTTTGATGAAAGAGTTTAAGATTTTCCTCAATTTTTTAACATCTTTTTCACTTAAATCATCTTGAGAAGCAAATGTTACAATTTGTTTCCATTCTTCCGGAGAAGCAATGTTTTCCTTGATATAACGAGAAGGATTGTCCAAAGTGGAATTACTTTCCCTCACCATCAGTTTTACCAATCCTTTCGGATCTTTAATATTGGTATTGGATAAGAAAAATTTACGAGGTAAGGAATTCACATAAGAGGTTAACAAATCTAAAAATTGTTCGTATTCATCTTTGGAAATTTGTTCCGCCTTTTTTTGAGACAGAGAAACCAAGAAATTGAAATCTTTTTCTTTCATTTTTCCTGTTTTTTGTAAATAGTTGATAGGATTTTCATTTCCATACCAATCAGCAAGCTTGGCTTCTGCCGGAATAACTTGTATCATGGTTTGATCCCAATGTACTGCCGAATTTGGTGTTAACTGATATTTTTGTACTAAATCTTTTTCTTTTACGGCTCCACCACAGGCTACTAATATCATAGATAGGGCCGAAATCATAAGTAATTTTTTCATGGATAACCTCCTAATTAAATCTATTTTTTAACTCTTCCGCAACAATTTTTATATTTTTTTCCACTTCCGCAAGAACATTTGTCTTCCGGAGTCATTTCTTTTGGGTGTTTAGGGATAAATTGAATTTTTTCCGCTTTTTTAGGAGAAATTTCTTCTAGTCTTTCCGACTCTTCCGTCTTAATGACAATTTTAAATAGGAAAGAAGTAATTTCTTCCTGAATGGTTTCCAACATTTTTTCGTAAATTTCACTCGAAATTAATTTATATTCCGTGACAGGATTTTTTTGACCGTAGGCTCTTAGATAAATTCCTTCTCGTAATCCGTCCAAAGCCTTCAAATGTTCTCTCCAACGAGCATCTACGACTTCGAATAAAATGTATTTTTCAATTTTTCTCATGACTTCAGAGCCGATACGATTTTCTTTTTCTTCATAGGCGGAAGCCAAGCGGTCATACAAAAGAGCGGCATAGTCTTCCACATTCATTGCCATATATTCTTTTTCATCTTCTATGACATAGTCAAACCGTTCTGCAAGGTATTTGGCAAGAGCTTGAATATCCCAATCTTCTTTGACTTCTCCTTGTAGGAACTGAAAAGTTTTTGTGTAGATGACATCATGTAGCATGGATAGAATATTTTCTTTCAAATCTTCTTTTACCAAAGCTTCATTTCTGCTTGCATAGATGGCAGTTCTTTGCTTGTTCATAACATCGTCGAATTCCAACAGATTTTTACGAATACCGAAGTTTCGTGATTCGATTTTCGTTTGTGCATTTTCAATTGCTTTGTTAATCATACTGTGAGTGATAGGCTCTCCATGAGGAAGACCTAATTTTTCCATCACCGCTTTTACACGATCGGAACCGAACAGACGCATCAAATCATCTTCTAAGGATAAGAAAAATTGAGACTCTCCGGGATCTCCCTGTCTTCCGGAACGTCCTCGCAATTGATTGTCGATCCGTCTTGACTCGTGTCGTTCCGTTCCAAGAATATAAAGCCCTCCTAAAGACAAGACTTCCTTTCTTTCTTCTTCGCATTGTTTTACATATTTTGCGAAAACTTCAAGATAATTTTCAGCTTCTCGACTTCCCAACTCATGAATTGCCAGAAATTCGGGATTTCCTCCCAGCATAATATCCGTTCCTCTTCCCGCCATATTTGTAGCTATGGTTACGGAATTTTTTCTTCCCGCTTGAGCTACAATTTCCGCTTCTTGAGCATGGTATTTTGCATTTAATACATTATGAGGAATTCCTTTTTTATGAATCAAATCGGATAATTCCTCAGAGCTTTGGATAGAAACGGTTCCTACTAATACCGGTTGTCCTTTTTGATACAGCTCTTCTATTTTTGCAATGATGGCTTCTAATTTTTCTTCTTTTGTTTTATATACCAAATCGCTGTGATCTTTTCGAATCACCGGTTCATTGGTAGGAATGACCACAACTTCCAATCCGTAGGTATGAACAAATTCAGTGGCTTCCGTTTCGGCAGTTCCGGTCATTCCTGATAATTTTTGATACATTCTGAAATAGTTTTGTAGAGTGATTGTCGCCAAGGTTTGGTTTTCCCCGGCAATTCTAACATCTTCTTTCGCTTCAATGGCTTGATGTAATCCGTCAGAATAACGTCTTCCTTCCATGGCTCTTCCTGTAAATTCATCAATAATAACGACTTCACCGGTATCTCGTACCAAATAGTCACGATCTCGCTTGAATAATTCTTTCGCCTTTAAAGCTTGATTGATATAATGTGTAATTTCTACATTTTCAGGGGAATATAAGTTATCCAGTTTTAATAATTTTTCAACTTTACTAACTCCTTTTTCTGTCAGTACAATATTTTTTGCCTTTTCATCTACTTCGTAATCTCCCCATTTTTCATCAGGGATATTCATTTCTTTTTTTTCTTTGATATTTTTAATTTTTTCTGTTTCATAACTACGATTTAATAAAGATACGACTTGATAAGCCACTTGATACCATTTAATCGTATCGGAGCTGGCTCCGGAAATAATAAGAGGAGTTCTGGCTTCATCAATCAGAATGGAATCGACTTCGTCGACGATGCAGTAATTCAGTTCTCGTTGTACTTTTTCTCCCACACTCGCTACCATGTTATCTCGTAGGTAGTCGAAGCCGAATTCAGAGTTGGTTCCATAGGTAATATCACATTGGTAAGCGGCTCTTCTATCTTTTCCGTACATTCCATTGACAATGACTCCCGATGTCAAGCCAAGAAAACTATAGACTCTTCCCATCATTTCCCTATCTCTGGTTGCCAGATAATCATTGACTGTAATGACATGGACTCCTCTTCCGGAAAGAGCATTTAAGTACACGGGAGCCGTTGCAACAAGTGTCTTTCCTTCCCCGGTTTTCATTTCGGTAATTTTACCCTCATGAAGAACAATTCCACCAATCAATTGGACATCGTAATGTCTTAAACCTAAAACTCTTGTGGAAGCTTCTCGGACTGTTGCGAAAGCTTCTACTAAAATGTCATCTAAGGTTTCTCCTTTTTGTAAACGTTCTTTAAAAATTTCTGTTTTTTTTCTTAATTCTTCATCACTTAATGAAGAATATTCATCACTTAAAGCGTTGATTTTTGCTACAGTTTTTTGAATTCTTTTTATTTCTCTTTCATTTTTTGTCCCAAAAATGGCTTTTAAAAGATTTGCTATCATATTTTTTTACTTCCTTTTATTTTTATATTCATCCATACTTATGCTATCACATAATCCTTATTTCGTCAACTTTTCCTTAAAGGATAAGAACTCTTCCTCCTTTAAGATTGTCACCGTACCCAGTGCCTTTGCCTTTTCCAATTTGCTTCCCGCCTTCTCTCCCACAATAAGATAGTCAAGTTTTTTACTGACGGAGCTTAGATTACTTCCCCCCAGTTTTTCAATTTCTTCCTGTAATTCCGCTCTCGTGTAATGAGAAAGAGTTCCTGTTACTAGAAAAGTTTTTCCTTGTAGAAATTTTGCTGCTGTTGTATCTTTGTCTGTTTCTTCAAAACGAAGACCGACCTTTCTCAGTTTTTCAATTAATTCCTTCTTCCTTTCGTTTTGAAAGAACTCTACAATGGAGCGAGCCATTTTATCGCCGATTCCCTCTATTTCTTTTAAGTCTTCTTCTGTCATGGATTGAAGCTGATTGATATTTTTACTTTCTTTTGCCAACAGTTTTGCAGCAACTTTTCCGACAAAAGGAATCCCTAAAGCATAGAGAACTTTTTCATAGCTGGCGTTTTTACTCTCTTCAATGGAGGTCAAAAGGTTTTCAATACTCTTTTTTCCCATTTTTTCCAACTGTTCCAATTCTTCTTTTTTCTCTTTTAAATAGTAAATATCTCCCACATCTTCTAAATAGTGCAACTCCAAAAATTTCTCTAAAATTTTTCCACCCAAACCGGAAATATTCATTCCGTCTCTGGAAACAAAATATTCCATTTCTCCTTGAATTTTTCCCGGACAGTGTTTGTTTTCACATTTTAAATCTACAAGCCCCTCTTCCTTCTCTAAAAGAGAATGACAAATCGGACAATGTTCAGGAGCCTTAATTTCTTTTTCTTCTCCGGTTCTATCTTGTTTTACCGCTTTAACAACCTGTGGAATAATTTCAGCCGCTTTTTCTATAAAAACAGTATCTCCGATTCGAATATCTTTTCTCAGAATTTCATCATAATTATGAAGGCTGGCTCTTTTGACACGACTTCCGGACAATTCTACTTCTTCCAGTTCCGCTACAGGGGTAATTTTTCCTGTTCTGCCCACCTGCCAAGTAATATCCAATAATTTTGTCGTTACCTGTTTGGCAGGAAATTTATAGGCAACCGCCCAACGAGGACTTTTTCCCGTACTTCCTAATTTTTCCCAAAAGGCAATATGATTGATTTTTAAAACCAAGCCGTCGGTTTCATAGGGTAAATTTTCTCGTTCCATGCTCCAATAGGAAATTCTCTCTTCCAATTCCTGAAGATTTTGAAAAACTTCACAAATTTTTGTAGTGGGAAGAGAGAGTTTCTCTAAGAATGAAATACTTTCTTTTTGCGAGGAAATTCCATATTGTTCCGCATTTACAATAAAGTAAAAATAAGCTGCCAAATGTCGTTCCTTTACAACTCGAGGATCCAATTGTCGAAGAGTTCCGCTGGCTGCATTTCGTGGATTTGCAAATACTTCTTCTCCCTTTGCAATACGCATTTGATTTAGTGTTTCAAATTCTGTAAAAGGAAGGACAATTTCTCCTCGAATTTCAATATCCAGTTTTTCAGAAAGCTCTTGAGGGATCGTTTCAATTTGTAGAACATTTTCCGTGACATCTTCTCCTATCACTCCGTCTCCTCTCGTTACAGCTCTTTGTAATTTTCCCTGTTCATAGATGACACTGATCGAAAGTCCGTCCAGTTTAATTTCCATTTCCATTTCCAAATTTTCTGTGATATTCAGATTTTTTTTGGCTCGAAGAATAAAATCTTCCACTTCCCCAATTTGATAGGTATTGGACAAACTTAACATGGGAGTCCTATGAGCCGTTTTTTTAAATTTTGTATTTTTCAAACTGGAACCTACTTTTTGAGTGATAGAAGTCTCATCCGCTATCTGTAATTCCGCTTCTAAGGTTTCCAATTCTTTTAATAACATATCATATTCATAATCTGAAATTAAACTTTCATTTTGACTATAATAGGCATCGCTATAGCTTCGCAGTTTTTTTTGGAGTTCCTCTCTCCTCTTTTCTTTTTTTTCTTTTGAAATCATCGAATGATTCCTCCTCCTACCACATAATTTTTATAAAATAGAACCAGATGTTGTCCGGGAGTATTGTGAGCATTCTTTTCAAAATAATGAAAAGTAAGTTCTCCCTCTTCTTCTTTCAGTTTTCCGAAAAAGCCCGTACTGGAAAATCTCGGTCTGGCTAAGAGTTCCATGTCTTTTAATCTCTCAAAGGGGAGATGTAGGACAGTATCTTCCAGTTGCACTTTGTCTTTCATTAAAGATTCAAAGTTGCCCAGGGTAATTTCATTTTTTCCGGGATCAATTTTGGTAATGAAACAAATTTCTTTTGTTTTGATCCCCAACCCTCGTCTCTGTCCTAAGGTATAGAGAGGGTATCCAAAATGTTGTCCCAGAATATTTCCCTTTTCATCTATAAAATTTCCCTTTTGTATTTTATTAGCTAAATGTTTTTTTAAAAAATTTTGATATCCTTCCGGAGCAAAACAAATTCCTTGACTGTCCTTTTTTTCAGAAACAAATAAACCAATATCTCTAGCCAATTCTCTTACTTCCGCTTTTTCAAGAGAAGCTAAAGGAAATAAGATTTTGTTTAGTTTTTTCGGGCTAAGTCGATATAACATATAACATTGATCTTTATGGATGTGGTGTTTCACTTCCAATAGAATGGTATTACAAATATTGTTTCGGGAGACACTCGCATAGTGCCCTGTAGCAACATAGTTTGCTTTCCGTTTTTCCGCTTCTTGAAAAAGTAAATGGAATTTTATGCTATCATCGCAGAGAGGGCAAGGAGAAGGTGTTTTTCCCTTTCCCGTTTCTGTCAAATAATAGGAGATAATTTTCTCTTGAAATTCTTTTTCTAAAGAATACGAATAGAGAGTTAGGGAGAATTTGTCTGCAATTTTTTGACAATCTTGCAACTCTTTTTGTGTAGCTTCTGTGTTATGGACGGAAAAATGAACTGCAATGACTTCATATCCTTCTTTTTGCAAAAGATAAGCGGCGACAGCGGAATCCACTCCGCCGCTCATCCCTAAAATTACTTTTTCTTTCATAAGTTTCCTCTAATATCGAAAATATAGATATAAACTGGCAATGATTAAATTTTCAACGGCAATCAAAGAGCCGAACTTCATAAATTTCATAAAATCAATTTTACATCCGGCTTTGGCTGCTGCTCCCACCGCCACGACGTTGGTAGCGGAGCCAAGCAAAGTAATGTTTCCTCCTAAACAGGAACCGAAAGATAAGGCCCACCAAAAAATAGTAGTATCTCCGAGTGTATGAAAACTTGGAATCATAACTTGAATAATCTTAGACATCGTAGCTGCATTTGCCACGTTTCCAATGATAGAAGTAAAAATAGCGGAAAGCCATGTAATAGAAAAAATAGCTAGGTGAAAATTTCCTTCTGTGGCGGTGATGAGATGTTCCCCAATCATCTTCATAATCTGCAATTCCTCTATCCCCTTTATCATCATAAATAATCCCATGAAAAAGAAGAGAGTTTCCCATTCCAGATTTTCCAAAATTTCTTTTGGCTTTCTTTTTGCTAAAACTACCAAATAGAAAGCTCCGGACAAAGAAATGACAGCCAAGCCTTTATTGATAAAATTATTTAAAATAAATCCCAAGATGACAAGAGAAAAAATGACACCGGCTAATTTTAAAAGACTTGGTTCTTTTAAAGTTCTGGAAGAATCCAATTCCATAATACGAGCTTTCAATTCGTTGCTGACTTTCATCTTTCTTCCGTAGAGAAGATAAGTTGTCGTTAACAAGGAGAGCATGGACAAAATGGAAACGGGGGCGGTATTCATTAAAAATTGATTGAAGTTTAAGTGTCCCTCCGCACCGATGATAAGTTGTGTAGGATCTCCAATCAAAGTTGCCAGACCACCGATATTTGCCGACATGACCTCCGTGATTACAAAAGGAAAGGGATCCAATTGTAATTGTTTTGCCAATAAAATGGAAACAGGAGCCATCAATAAAATGGTAGTAACATTATCTAAAAAGGCGGAACAGGCGGCAGTAATAATCGCTAACAGAATTATCAAACGGAAAGGTTCTCCATGAACCAACTGAGCTACTTTGATTGCAAACCATTGAAAGACTCCCGTCTCTGAAATAAGAAGAACAATAATCATCATTCCGATAAGAAGTAGAAGAATTTCCAATCTTTCCGAGATGGCTTCCAAGACCTTTTCTTGACTGATAATTCCCAATAAACTCATGGTCAATCCTCCCAACATCGTTGCCCAAGGAGTGGGAATTTTTTCAGTAATAATACAATAAAAAACAGCTATGAAAATACATAGTGCTAATATTAGGAACATTGCTATCCTCCTGACTAAATATGTAAAACTTTTTTGATAATATCTGATCTTGTAATCATACCGCAATATTTTCCGTTGTCAATGACATAAAGACGATGGATTCCCTTATAAACCATAATAAAACAAATTTCCATAATCGGCGTTTTTCTGTCAATTTTTATCATCTTTTTATCTTTTCGATATAATTCTTCAATGCTTGTCGTTTGCTCATGAATGAGATATTCTTCAAAGGGTTCTCCGACTGTTAAAAAGTTTAAATCTCCCATCAAAGAAAGATAATCCGGCATTCCATACTCAATTAATTCTCTTTCTGTAATTTCTCCCAAAAAAGTTCCATCTGTATCGACGACAGGAAGTCCTGTTTTTTGCTCCAAGATAAATCTTTTGGCAACATTTTCCAAAGTATCTTCCGGATGAACGGGAATAATATCAGGACTGAGAACATCTTCCGCTATGATTTTATGACTGATTTCAATTCCTGTCTCTTCAATGTAATCAATGATTTTGGACGGATTTTTTTCTGTTTTCATTTTACGAAAAACATCCGGGTTTTTCATAACAATTCTGGAAATAGCACTCATGACTTTCAGAATATTTTTATTTTTCAAAACATCTGAGATAATCAAAAAGACAAGGCTGACTTCCTCAAATTTGTTGCTAGCTCCGATTTCAGCCAAAACAGGTTTTTCTAAGATAGCAATCGCCACGATAAAATCTCCAAAATTTTCAATTCTTGCATGGGGAATCGCCACGCCTTCTCCGATGCCGGTAGAAATTTCATGTTCTCTTTTTAAAACCATTTTTTGAATCAATGCTTCTTTTTCTTTTATGTTGGAATCTTTTGCTGCAATGCGGCGAATCATTTCCTGAATGACTTCTTCTTTTGTTTCTTTCCGGATGTCCGGAAAGATAAATTGTGGGTGTAAATAACTGGCAAATTTCATAAATACCTCCCTTATATATTTAAGAAAAGGCTGGAGAGATTTTTCCAGCCTTCCGAATAAACATTATCGAATTTTAGAAATCATTCCAAAACCATAGACAGGCCCGCTGTGGGAACCGATTGTAGGACCGATTTCAAAACGACTTCGATGTTCTATTTTACGAGAATCTTCGGAGGTTTTTTTCAAAATATCCGCGTTGTGCAATTCTTGATTGCTTCCTCCCCAAGCAGTATAAAGAATAATACTGTTTTTCTTTCCTTCATTCTTAATTAATTTTTCCATATAGGACAAAGCTCCTCTTTCTCCAATTACTTTGGTTTCTAAGGTAACTTCTCCGTCTTCCAGTTTTAAAATAGGCTTTACTTTTAAGAGACCTCCAATGATGGAGGAAGCTCTTCCGATTCTTCCTCCTTTTTGCAGATAGCTAATGTCATTCACGGCAAAATATATTTTCATTTGATCTTGTAATTCATAAAGTCTTTCTAAGATAGCTTTTGTACTAGCCCCCTCTTTTACCAGTCTCGCAGCTTCCAGTACTTGATGAGCTTCTGCAAAAGTGACCGCCTTAGAATCGACAATGTAAATTTCTTTGTCATTTCCAATCATTTCTTTTGCAATTTTAGCGGCTTGTTGTGTCCCGCTCAGCTTGCTGGATAATAAAATAGTAATGATCGATTCATAGCCCTTATCAAATAAATTTTGATATAATCTATGTAACTCTGCCGGAGAAGGTTGAGATGTTTTGGGTAAAATTTTTTCTCGCAAAATTCTATTCCAAAATTCTTTTCGGGTAATAGTAACCCCATCTTCATAATTTTTGTCTCCAATTTTTAAACGAAGCGGAATAATATGAATATCATAGCCTTTCATCAACTCCGGCGTTAAATCGGAGGCGGAATCCGTTACAATAGCAATTCGAGGTAGATTCGGATCTCGTTGTTCCACATAGATGTAGTAAGGATAATTTTCCTGCTTTGCTTCGAATTCCTGGTATCGAATACGAGAAGAATGTTCTTTTAGAGCTTTGATTCCCTCTTCTTCTTTATCTTTTCCCAAAACAGCAAAAATGCTCAAACTGTCTCGATTTAAATATCTCGCATAGAGTGTTTTAATCAATGTGGCATTGTTTTTTGCTTTTTCTACAATTCTTCCATTGACCAGAGCAATGCAATCTCCTTTTTCAATTTCCAAATCATCTACTTTTGTATTTCTGGATGCCTTTGTAATTTCTATAGAATAATTTCTAGTGAGTTGTTGCAATAAAATTTCCATAGATTCTTCTTTATGCTTTACAACGTAATGACCTTCCAACATGGATTTGGTTTCAAAGACAATGACCTCTTTTTCAGAACGTTCCGCAGCCATTTTTGCGGAAGAGATGATATTTTTGTTATTTGGCAGAATGATAATGGTTTTTGCATGAATTTTTTTCAAACCGGTTTCAATGTCCGAAATACTAGGATTTTTTGTCTGTCCCCCTACTAGGACAGCAGTAGCTCCATCGTCTAAGAAACGATTTCCTAAATCTATGTTATCAGCAATTGCAAAGTAGGCAATCGGAGTTGCATTTTCGCTTCGTAATAGAAAAGTTTCTGCCGGTGATTTGGACAAGCCTTCCACTTGAGAAAGTTCCGCCTCCGTGACTAAAAGATTTCGGTGCTGAATTAACATATTTTCAATTTTAATATTATTTAAATTTCCTAAGGCAGCAGCAATTTCCAAAACTTGTCCGGGATGATTTGTATGGATATGTGTTTTTGTTTTTTTGGTTGTTTGAGCACAAACCATAGAGTCTCCCAAGGGACTTATTTTAGATTTATATTCCTCCAAAGGAAAATTGCCATTTTCAATGATAAATTCCGTACAATATTTAAAAGCAATTTCTTTTTCTTGAGCCATTTCCATTTTGTCACGTTTTACTGTTTTTGCTTTGGCAATTCTTGCTAAATCTTTTAGCATTTCCGGATCGGTAACGGACTTTTCAAATCCTTCCAGAACATAAAAAATACCCTTTCCTCCGGCATCCACAACTCCGGCTTCCTTTAATTTTGCAAGTTCATTCGGGGTATTTTCCACCGCCTCATTTGCTACGTTCTTTAGATGGACTAAGAATAAAATGAAATCATCCTGGGGACCTTGATATCTCATAGCAGCTTCCGCCACTTTTCGAATGACCGTTAAAATAGTCCCTTCCACCGGTTGACTTACCGCCTGATAGGCTTTATCTTTTGCCGCCATAAAAGCCTTTGCAGCAACTTCGATGCTAATTTCTTCCGTATTTTCCACTACAGATAAGAATCCCTGAATAATTTGTGATAAAATAGTTCCGGAATTTCCTCTGGCTCCCAATAGGATATTTTCAGAGACAATTTCGGAGAGCTCTTTCATATTGGGTTCGTGATCTAATTTGACCAATTCATTTTCCACCACCTGCAATGTCATAGACATGTTTGTTCCGGTATCTCCGTCCGGGACAGGGTATACATTCAAATCATTTAAAACATCGGCATATTTGGAAAGCCAACGGCTTGCCGCAATGAATAACTTGGTTAATCTCACTGCATTCAAGCTCTTTATTTCTATTTTCATTCTTTCTTTACCTCCAAGTTTCTATTAAAATCCGGGCGGACTCACAACCCAAATAGCTTTTGTTTCTTTTTTAGAAGAATTTTTAAAACGATGTTGTTGGTTGGATTTAAAATACAAACTATCTCCTTCCTTTAGCTTGTAAACTGTATCATTGATATAGACTTCCAACTCTCCTTGCGTAATATAAATAAACTCTTCTCCACTGTGAGAATAAGAATTTCTTCCACTTTCTCCTCCGGGACCGATTTCATACAAAATAGGTTCCATTGTCTTTTCAGCATGAGAAACTGTCAATAAAGCCATTTTTGTATTGGAATCTCTACTTTCAATATACTTGATATTTTCTTTTTTTACGAAATCAACATTTTTTTGAACTTCATCATCTTCAATTAAATAGCTGACTCGAACGTCCAAAGCAGTCGCTATTTTTTTTAAATTTTCAATAGAAGGAGATGCCTTCCCTTGCTCGATTTGAGATAAGAAACTTGCAGATAAATCCACCTTTACTGCCAATTCCCTTAAAGATAAACTTTTTTCATTTCTGCTTTTCTTAATTTTTTCCCCGATACTCATTTTTCACATTTCACACCCTTTAGTTAAAATTTGAAAAAGGCTTACTAAGGCCTCTAAAACGGTACGTTTTCGAATTTGTTGTCGATTCCCGTGAAATTGTTTTTTGATAATATAGGTCTTGTCTAGAACTCGAATCCCTATGTAAACAAGTCCAACAGGTTTTTCTTTGCTTCCACCTCCCGGTCCTGCGATACCGGTAGTAGAAACGGCTACTTCTGTAGAAAGTCCCAAAAGCATTTCTTTTGCCGTATTTTCACTGACGGCTCCATAGTAGTCCAGAGTTTCTTTTTGAACTCCGAGTCGTTTTTGTTTTGCTTCATTATCATAGGAAACGATAGCTTCATAAAAAACGTCCGAAACTCCTGCTAAACGAATAAAATGGTCTGCAAGCAGTCCACCGGTACATGACTCTGCAAGAGATATTTTCCAATGTTTTTCTTTTAAATACTCTACAATTTTTTCTTCTATTTTGACAGAATCTTCGCCAATAATAAAATTGCCTATGATATTATATATCTTTTCTTTGATTTTTTCCACTTTATTTTTTTGGGAAGCGTTTGTTTGCATACGAATTAAGATTCCATAATTTTTTACTAAAAATTCATAAAAAATTCCCTTTTCCTGAAAACAATCTTTTACCCGATTCTCCAGAAGTGACTCCGGAATTCCGTAGGTAATAATATCTTTGATGTAAATTTCCTGTTTCCAATTTTTTTCTTGGGTGAAATAAGATAAAAATTTGGGGAACATATCGTAAAGTTCTCTGGGAACTCCCGGAAAGGCTGCAATTTTATCGAGATAGATAGCAGGAGCCATACCCACAGAATTTTCAAAGGAGATTGCTCCCTCCGGTTTTTCAACTTCTTTTGTATTCATTTCTAAAATAGGAAGACCTCGAGAGGCAAATTTTTGATGTAATACTTCTAATTCTTCCGCTTCCACAATCATTTTTTTCCCTAAAAAATCAGCGATAGCTTCTTTGGTAATATCATCCAAAGTGGGACCTAAGCCTCCGGAAAGAATTACAAGATCCACACGAGAATGGCAGAATTGAAGAGCATCTATAATTTCCTCTTTGACATCTCGAACTGTCATTTTATAAGGTAATTCAATTCCCACTTTATTTAATTCTTCCGCCATATATAAGCTATTGGTATCTACCATAGCCCCATTTAATAGTTCCGTACCCACCAGAATACAAGCTGCTTTCATAAGTATTTCCTCCTAGAAAAAAATGGTCCAAAGACAAACCAATAAAAAGTTTCCGATAATTCCTGCCAAAAAATCATCCATGACAACACCAATTCCCATTTTTAAATGTTGAGATTTGTCAATGGGTCCCAATTTGGTAATATCGAAAAAACGAAAAATCAGAAAGGCTAAACCGATTGCCCAAAGAGTTTGTGAAATACCGACGGGATTGATAAAAGCTAAGGTAGTCAAATATCCTAAAACTTCATCAATCACAACAGCTTGAGGATCTTCTTTTTGAAAGATTTCTCGTTCACAAATATCTGCCACATAGACAGATACTGCAAAAAATGTCATTAAAAAGATAAAATAAAAGGAATTATACATCAGGATATTTGGAAAAATTTTTCGTAGATAACATAGTAAAAGATAGAAAGGAATGGCTCCTAAGGTTCCCAAAGTTCCCGGAGCCTTTGGAAAATCTCCCAAACCAAACCATGTGCCTAAGCTTCGAATTCTTTTTAATCGTTTGTCCATATTAATATACACCTCTTTCATAATTATAGGCTTGGTACCTTCCGGTCTGCTCTCGTAATTCTTGGAGAACGAGCTCCATTTCTTTCAAATCCTCATAGGTAAATTCTATGATTACAACAGAAATTCCCAATTCTTTGATTAAATCCTGTTTAGAAAGAATATTCAGAGCTTTTTCCAGATAGACTTCCGTATGCCCTAAATCATTGGTCATGACTTGAAAAGTATCTTTTTCCTGATTTTCAAGCATAGTATTTTTCCCTTGCGTGAGATCGAGTTCAATATACATTCCTCGTAGTTTTGAATAAGCTAAAATAGCTTTTTTCTGTTTCGTAGCCCCTATTTTTTTCATCTTTTCAAAACTCATTTCAGGGGAAAGGGTCAGAATTTCTAATTGCGGGAAACATTCCAAACATTTAAAACTATAAAGATTACTGATATTTAAATTCCAATTCCCAAGAAGACCGGAAGAGTTTTGATTTTTCAAAATTTGATATAGATTGGCAGCCAGTAAGCTGTTAGTACTTTGTTTTTCCAATTCTCCTTCTCTTGCAATGTCATAAGAACGGTACAAGATCTTAGAATATCCTTTTTCTTCCAGATATTTTTTTTGTTCTTTTGTTCGAACAATAAAGTAATATTCCAATGTGTCAATTTTTTCCTTTAAGACAGATTGTAATTTCCATTCAGGACCGGATATTCGCAAATAAGAACTTAGTAATTTTTTCTCCAACTCTTCTATTGCAGAACGTTTTAGAGATTTTACAAGGGAAGCGGGAACAAAAAGATTTTTTTCCAAGTCTATGTCGGCATGTTTTAGAACAAAAGAAGTATTTCCCAATTCCGCTATTTTTTGAAAGATTTCTTCTTCTGTACTTGCTTTTTTCTTTGCCGTTTCCAATTTGACTTCACTTGAGATAGTCACAATGATTTCTTTTCCCCGTTCATTGTCAGTCTGTAAAGACAGAATAGCTTTTTTTCCTATTTTTCCAATAAAAGAGGCAATAATTTCCTTTCTTTTTTCTTTTTGCTTCTTTTCGAAGTCAATCTTGTCTTGGATTGCCTTGGAATAGCTTCGATACAGGTATTTACTTCCACGAGCAAGTTCTTTCAGAATTAAAATTTCTCCTTTGAAAGCTTTTTTTCGTTTTTCCTGCTTTCCTTTCACTACAATCCGATTCAGATAGCAGCCTCCCAGTTTTTCAAAGCTGGAGGAAAGATAGCTGAAACCGTCCCCCAAGATGACTTCTTTTTCTAAATGAATTTCTTTTCCTTGAATGAGTCCGACTCTTTCTCCTAAATTCGAAGAAAAATACGGATTCATGATTTCCGTTGTCTTTTGATAAAAATAGCCTTTAGAGTAGCCTCGATTAAAGAGAGAAGAACTTTTTTCTTCCACACTTAGATTGTCGATGATATTTCGATAATATTGAACGGTGGCAAAAACGTAGTTGGCTTCTTTCATACGTCCCTCCAATTTAATGCTGTCAATACCGATTTCTTTTAATTTTTGAATTTCTTCTTTCTCCAAAAGTTGATCTTTCGGGCTTAAAAAATAAGCTTTCTTCTTTTGATTGATTTGGTAGTTTTTTCGACAAGGCTGAGCACACATACCACGATTTCCGCTTCTTCCTCCTAAAAAACTGCTCAGATAACAATTTCCGGAATAACAGATACACAAGGCTCCCGACACAAATACTTCCAATTCTATGCTGCAATGTTCTCGAATGGATTTGATTTCTTCAAAAGATAATTCTCTGGGAAGAACAACTCGAGTAAAACCGATAGATTGTAGGAAATTGATTTCGACATGGTTTGCCACGCTGAGTTGAGTACTGCCATGTAGTTCCAAGTCCGGAAAATTTTGGTGCAAATAATAAGCAAGACCTAAGTCTTGAACAATCACAGCATCCAAACCGTGTTCATATAATTTTTTTAAATTGAGATAAAGAAATTCGATTTCTTCTTGGAACATCAGAGTGTTTAGAGTCAAAAAGATACGACTTCCTCGTAAATGAGCATAGTCCAAAGCTTCTATAAATTCTTCCACACTAAAATTTTCAGCAGCTCTTCTAGCTCCGAACCCCTGTAATCCCATATAAATTTCTTCTGCTCCTGCCTTTATGGCTGCATAAAGACGCTCTTTATTTCCTGCCGGAGCGACAATTTTCATTGAATATTTCCTCCCATTTGCTTAATTTTTGATATAAGTCTTCGATACTACCGTTGTTTTCAATGATGTAGTGAGACTTTTTTTTCTTCTCTTCCTCTTTTGCCTGAGAGGCAATTATCTTTTCCGCTAATTCACGAGAACTTCCGTCTCGTTGCATAATACGAGTGATTTGTACTTCTCTGTCTGCATAGACAAGAAGAATTTTTTCACAGAGATTTTCAAAATGTGCTTCAAATAAAAGAGGAATGTCAAAAAAAATAATTTTTTCTTGGGCATGTTCTCTTTTTCTTTTTTCAAATTCCTCTCTGACTTTGGGATGCATAATTTGATTGATTTTTTCCAAAGCTTCTGCATTTTGGAAAACCATTTCTCGTAGTCTGGTACGATTTAGAGTTTTATTTTCCAACAGTACTTCTTCTCCAAATATTTCTCGAAATTCTTCGAGTACTTCTTTTTTTTGTTGTAGTTCTTTGGTAATTTTATCTGCATCGATGACTTCATAGCCTTGTTTTATAAAGTAATCGCTCACCGTACTCTTACCACTGGCAATGGTTCCCGTAATTCCAATAATCACGATGACTTCCTCCTAATAGTCTATTTATTATCAAGACATTATAGCATATTTTTTCAAAAAATGTGGGAGGAATATTCTTGACAATTCCCATAAAGTATGTATTAAATAAAAAAAAATAATAAAATTCGGAAGAGGTTCTTTATGAAAAGAGAAGATTTTATTGAAATGTATTTTCAAAGATTGTCAAATATTGAAAATTTGACGGAAATAGCGGACTTATTCGGAAATCGTTATGTCTTTCCCAATTCTCATGGAAAATATTGGTTTTATCGAGTTTCCTTGGAGGAAGGAATGGACATTACCTTTACTTCCCTGCCCAATAGACTGAACTATAGCTTTGAATCCGAGAATTGGCAGGAAGAAGTCTTGGAGTTGGGGGTATGTACGGAGGGAAGTATGGAAATCCTCTGTTATCCGAGTTTAGAAAAATATTCTTATCAAAAAGGACAGGCTTGCCTGTATTATTCTAAGAATACCGTGGAAAGATTTGAGTTTTCTGTCAAGAATTGTAAGAGCTTTTCCATTCATCTTCATTTGGATTATTTTGAATCTTTTTTCAAACTGGGAAAACATTCTTGGTTGGAACAAGAGTGGAGAAAAAACATAAAACATATGCTGCAGGAAAAAATTTTACGAGTTTGGAATTCCAGTATTTATTTACAGGCTTTGGCGGCAGAGATTACAGATTTTAAAATAAAGTCCATTTTGGATTACTTTGACTTTAAAGGAAAAATCAATTATTTTTTAGCGAAGCTGATGTTGGAGGCGATAGGAATAGTGGATAACGAGGACGAGAAAATTCAACACTTGAAATTTTTAGTTTCTCGAGATTATGAAAAAGTGTATTCTCTACCGGAAATTTCTAAATTTTTGGGAACTCCTATTTTTCGTTTGCAAACTATGATGAAAGAGAAGAAAGGAATGACGGTATCACAGTATATTCGAGATGTCAAAATGGAATATGCAAAAATACTTCTGGAAAAAAATACATACACCGTAGCGGAAGTAGCTGCCATGATAGGCTATAGTAATCCAAGCAAATTTTCAAAAAACTTTTTTCAGAAGTATCAAAAAAATCCAAAAGAGTTTAAGCATAGCAAAATATATGAAAAGAAAGACTTCAAGAAATAGAAATATTTTTTGGAGCTTTTTTTTCTTTTTTGGAGTAGATAAAAAAAGAGAAGAGATTTATAGTAGAAAAAAGAAAATAATGAAAGAAAGAATTTCTTTGGAAAGGAAGAACTATGAAAATGTATCAAAAACTAAAACAGTATGCTTCGGAAAAAATAGGATATGCCTATTTGTCCATTTTTTTATCCTTTTTGGCTTCTTTATTCTTGTTATTGCCTTATTGGCTATTTTGGAAATTTTTGAAAGAATTGATTCTTTTTCAAAATATACAAAATGTGCAATATTATGCAAAAGGAATCGTCATTTTTATGGTAATTTACGGGATTTTATATTTTTTCTCTCTTTGGTGTTCACATCTCTTGGCATTTCGCTTGGAAACGAATTTACGAAAGGAAGGAATTAAACATCTATTAGATGCCTCTTTTTCTTTTTTTGATAAAAATCCTTCCGGAAAAATTCGAAAACTCATTGATGACAATGCTGCGGAAACACATATGATAGTGGCACATTTACTACCTGATTTGGTAGGAACGGCTCTTTTGCCATTGGGAATGTTGATTATTCTGTTTCAGGTTGACATTTTATTGGGTTGCAGTTCCGTTATTATGATAGGAATCGGTCTATGGCAGTTGAAATACATGATGGGGAATCAGGAATTTATGAGGATCTATATGCAGTCTTTGGAAAAATTGAATGCGGAAGCGGTAGAATATGTGAGAGGAATGCAGGTTATTAAAATTTTTAATACAACGATTCAATCTTTCAAAAGCTTTTATGATGCTATTTTATCTTATTCCCGTTACGCCCTGGATTATTCTATGAGTTGTCGAAGAGCTTACGTTTGGTTTCAAGTTTTATTTCATCTTTTTATTACCTTCCCTCTGCCTGCTGCTATTCTTCTTATGAGACAGGGAGCGGATGAGAGGATTATTTTTGTTAAAATTGTCTTTTATGCAGTATTTGCAGGTTTATTATTTCTTGCTTTCATGAGAGTCATGTATGTGGGAATGTATCATTTTCAAGCTTTGGAAGTGATTTCCAGGTTGGAAACTCTTTTTACAGAAATGGAAGAAAATAAATTGGAACATGGAAGTTTAGAGAAAGCGGATCATTTCGATTTAGAGTTTAAACATGTTTCCTTTCGTTATGAGGAACAATATATATGTAGGGATTTGAGTTTTTTATTGGAAGAAAAAAAGACCTATGCCTTGGTAGGTTCTTCCGGAGGAGGAAAGTCGACGATTGCAAAACTTCTTTCAGGCTTTTATAAGATTCAGGAGGGAGAAATTTTGTTAGGAGGAAGAAATATTACGGAGTATTCTGAAAAATTTTTAAGTCAACACATTGCTTTTGTGTTTCAAAATACAAAATTATGGAAGAAAACAATTTTTGAAAATGTAAAAGTGGGAAGAGAGGATGCAAGTTATGAAGAAGTAATGGAAGCTTTAAAAAAAGCTCAATGTGAAGATATTTTAAATAAATTTGAAACGAGGGAGCATACGTTGATTGGCTCCAAGGGAGTATATTTGTCCGGAGGAGAGATCCAAAGAATTGCAATTGCAAGAGCTATTTTGAAAAATGCGGATATTATTATTTTAGATGAAGCTTCGGCGGCTGCGGATCCGGAAAATGAGTATGAACTCCAACAGGCTTTTTCTAATTTGATGAAAGAAAAAACGGTCATTATGATAGCTCATAGACTTAGTTCCATTCGGAATGTGGATGAAATTTTGGTCATTGATAGAGGAAATATTGTTGAAAGAGGAAATCACAAGGAATTGATGAAAAAGAATGCTCGTTATGCGGAATTACAAAAATTCTTTTCGCAAGCAAATGATTGGAGGATTGCAAATGATTAAGAAGAAACATTTTTTTGGATTGACGGAACAAGGAAGCAAAGGATTGATTCGAGCCTCGTTTTCCTCCTTTTTCATGCATTTTGCTTATATGGCACCCATCATGCTTGTATTTTCTTTTATGGAAAATATATTAATAGGAAGAGAAAACTCTTTCAGCATTTTAATTTTGGAAATTCTTCTTCTTTGCGGGATTATGTATTTCCTGATTTTTTATAATTACAATACCTTATTTAATGCAACCTATCAGGAAAGTGCAAATTTGAGGATCAATCTTGCCAATATTTTGAAAGAGTTGCCGCTTTCTTATTTTTCCAAGCATGATACTTCGGATTTATCACAAACCATTATGAAGGATGTGGCCGATATAGAACATGCCATGAGTCATGCAATACCACAGGCTTTGGGATTTTTATTGTATCTGATTGTTATCAGTATTATGATGTTTTTTGGAAATGTGATTTTGACTTTATGTATTTTATTTCCAATTTTTGTCAGTTTTATCTGTTTAATTCTTTCTAAAAAAGCTCAAATCACTTCTTCGAATAAGTATTATAAGAAGTTAAGAGAGAATTCGGAATTTTTTCAGGAAAGCATTGAATTGCAGCAGGAAATAAAAAGTTATGGGCAAAAGGAAACGATACGGCAAGCACTGATGGAGCAAATGGAAGAAACGGAAACACTTCATAAAAAAACGGAAATAGGACAAGCACTTCCAACAACCTTTTCTCAATCTATTTTGAGATTTATTCTGGGTTTGACTATTTTTATAGGTGCAGGACTTTATTTGCAGGGGAAAATTTCTCTCCTATATTTATTAGGCTTTACGATAGCCGCTTCCAAGATCATGGACGGGGTTAACGGGCTGTATTTGAATATGGCGGAGATCATGTATATTGATGCCCGAATGAAAAGGATTCAAGAATTGAGGAAGCTAAGAAAGCAATCGGGGAAAAAGATGGAGTTATCCTCTTATGAGATTGAGTTTCAAGGAGTATCTTTTTCTTATCAAAAGGATTATAAGGTCATTGACACTCTTTCCTTTGTTGCAAAACAAAATGAAGTGACTGCTTTTGTAGGTCCTTCCGGTTGTGGAAAAACAACCGTATTACGATTAATTTCTCGTTTATACGATTATGATAACGGAAAAATTTTGATTGGAGGAAAAGAAATTGCAAATATTGATATAGATTGTTTTTTTGAAAATATTTCGATCGTGTTTCAAGAAGTACTCCTATTCAATACCAGTGTTATGGAAAATATCAGAATGGGAAAAAAATCTGCAACGGATGAAGAAGTGATTCAAGCTGCAAAATTGGCGAATTGTCATGAATTTATTTCCAATCTTCCCGAGGGGTATCAAAGCATGATTGGAGAAAACGGAAGCAAGCTATCCGGAGGAGAGCGACAAAGAATTTCCATTGCTCGTGCCATTTTGAAAGATGCTCCTATTATTTTATTGGATGAAATCAGCGCCTCTCTGGACGTTGAAAATGAGATGAAAATACAGGAAAGCTTAAAGTATCTGTTAAAAAATAAGACCGTGATTATTATTTCTCATCGAATGAAATCCATTGAAAAGGCGGATAAGATTGTGGTCATGCATCAAGGGAAAGTGGAAAGTATCGGAAGGCATGAAGAATTATTAAAAATATCTCCTATTTATAGAAATATGCTGGAAAAATCAAATATGACAGAAAACTTTATGTACTAACATGAGGATAAAAACATGGTTTTTCATTTTGGAGGCGAAGGCTGTTGCCTTTTCTAAGGGTTATCTCAAGGAGATAGCCCTTTCCTTCTTTTTATACTTATTTAAAAAACTTTGTTGTTTTTTAATACAAAATAAATTAATTATAGATAAAAAATAAAATAAATAGAACAAAAAAGCTTGACAATCTTTTGCTGCTATGGTATTCTTAATTTATAAAGCATTATGCATGATACATTATGCATTATAAAAAAGGTGCTCTATGTTACATTTTGTTTGGAATGTTATTTTGGACATTTCATGGTTTTATTTTTTATAGCTTATTTAGGAGGTAAATGTTATGAATGAAAAAGATTTTATGGATTTATCGAGATATCCTGCAGAACCGTTTAAAATTAAAGCAGTGGAACCGGTGAAAATGATTTCGAAAGAAGAAAGAATAAAAGCGATCAAAGAAGCCGGGTATAATACCTTTAATTTGAAATCGGAAGAATGCTATATTGATTTACTGACAGATAGCGGAACCAATGCGATGTCGGATGCTCAATGGGCAGGAATGATGATAGGGGATGAAGCTTATGCAGGATCGAAAAACTGGATATTCTTAGAATCTACTATTAAAGAATTATTTGGATTCAAACATGTGGTACCTACTCACCAAGGACGTGGAGCGGAAAATATTCTTTCTACTATTGCGATAAAACCTGGACAATATGTACTTGGAAATATGTACTTTACGACAACTCGATACCATCAAGAAAGAAATGGAGGTATTTTCATAGATATTATTCGAGAAGAAGCCCATGATGCTACTAAAAATATTCCTTTCAAAGGAGATATTGATGTAGAAAAAATGGAACGAATTATTCAAGAAAAAGGAGCGGAAAATATTGCCTATGTATGTTTGGCCGTGACTGTAAATCTTGCCGGAGGGCAACCGGTTTCTATGAAAAATATGAAAGAAGTAAGAAGAGTTGCAGATAAATATGGAGTAAAAGTATTCTATGATGCGACTCGTTGTGTAGAAAATGCTTATTTCATTAAGGAACAGGAAGAAGAATACAAGGATAAGAGCATTAAAGAAATCTGTCATGAAATGTTCAGTTATTCTGACGGAGCAACTTGTTCCGGTAAAAAAGACGGTATTGTGAATATAGGAGGATTCTTAGCGATTAATGACGATGAATTATTCGGAAAAGCGAAAGAAATTGTGGTTGTATTCGAAGGTATGCCTTCTTATGGAGGAATGGCCGGTCGTGACATGCAGGCAATTGCAATTGGATTTAGGGAAGCAATGCAATTTGAATATATCGAACATAGAATAAAGCAAGTGCGTTATTTAGGAGAAAAATTATTGGCAGCGGGAATTCCTATTATTGAACCGGTAGGAGGACACGCAGTATTCTTAGATGCCAGAAGATTCTGTCCTCATTTGACACAAGAACAATTCCCGGCTCAATCTTTGGCGGCTGCTTTATATGTAGAAGCAGGGGTACGTTCTATGGAAAGAGGAATTGTATCTGCAGGTAGAGACGCCGTGACCGGAGAAAATCATAAGCCGAAATTGGAAACCGTTCGATTGACCATTCCAAGAAGAGTTTACACATATCGACATATGGATGTGGTGGCGGAAGCTTGTATTAATCTATACAAACACAAAGAAGATATTAAACCGTTAAAATTTGTTTATGAACCAAAACAATTACGTTTCTTTACTGCAAAATTTGATATTGATGAATAAGGAGAGATATCAAAAAAGAGTTAAAGGAAAATAAAAAACATTTATAGACTTTCATACATGAATTTATTTTGAAATCAGTGAATTACAATTTAATATAAGGGTGAGTTCCTTATAATTTCACTAAGATATGTATGGAAGTCTATTTTTTTAAAAGATTTCATATTTTTTATCAAAGTTTGTCGATGAAGAATAGAAGTGGAAATTTTTAAGAGAATTTTTATTCAGGAAAGGGGGAAACAGAATGAGTCATAATAATGAAAAGAAATTTCAGTCAAGATGGGGATTTATACTTGCCTGCGTGGGTTCCGCAGTCGGAATGGCAAATGTATGGGGATTTCCCTATAAATTAGGAAGTAATGGAGGAGCAGCCTTTTTAATTCCCTATCTTCTATTTATTATTTTATTCAGCTATGTAGGATTATCAACGGAATATGCCGTTGGTAGAAGAGCAAAAACAGGAACTTTAGGTTCTTATGAAAAAGCATGGAAGTCCGGAAATAAAGACAATGCTTTCGGTAAAAATATAGGTTGGCTTCCTTTGGCAGGTTCTATGTGTATTGCCATTGGATATGCCGTGATTATTTCTTATGTATTGAATGGATTATTACATGCAATTACGGGGAATTTAATGACAGTCAATCCGGGAAAATGGTTTGAATCTTTTGCTTTTCATGATTTCTCCGTGGTTCCTTTGCATTTGGCAATTGTGGTGATCACTTTGTTAACTCTTATTTTTGGAGCCGACAGTATTGAAAAAACAAATAAAATCATGATGCCTCTATTTTTTCTTTTGTTTGTTTTCATGGCAATTCGAATTTTATTATTGCCGAATGCTTTCGAAGGATATAAATTTATTTTTACTCCTGATTGGGTCAAACTTGCCAATCCAATGGTATGGGTGTGGGCAATGGGACAAGCCTTCTTCTCCCTTTCCATTACAGGAAGCGGAATGATTGTTTATGGAGCCTACTTGTCGGATGAAGAAGATGTTATTGGAGGAGCCAGAGATACCGCATTTTTTGATACGATAGCCGCTATGGTGGCAACTTTTGTTATGATTCCGGCTTGTTTTGCCTATGGGTTGGATCCTGCCGGAGGACCGGGATTGTTATTTGTGACCTTACCTACGATTTTACAAGACATGCCGGGAGGACAATTGTTTGCAATTGCACTATATTTGGCAGTTGTTTTTGGGGGAATTTCTTCTCTTCAAAATATGTTGGAAGTTGTTTTGGAATCGGTTCGTTATAGATTTCCAAAGTTAAAAAGAAATTATGTTTTAGCCATATTATTTCTAATCTGTATGGGAATTGGTCTTTTCATGGAACCGATTACCAAATGGGGACCTTGGATGGATATCGTATCCATTTATATTATTCCGATAGGAGCAACGATTGGGGCGATTTCTTGGTTCTGGATTATGAAAAAAGAAGATTTATTGGAGGAAATTAATAAAGGAAGAAAAGAACCTGTTTCTGTTAGTTGGTATTGGATAGGTAAATTTGTCTATGTTCCTTTGGCATTGATTTTATGTATTATTGCTCTGGTAAAAGGAATTTCTTTTTAAGAATAGAAGAAGCGGATAGATATGAAGGTATGCTTTCCGGAAAGCATACTTTTGTATCTAAGCTTTTTTTCATGTGAAAAATATCATAGCTATAACGGAGAAAAAAATCTATTTTTCAAGAAATAGATTGAATTTTTATTGTCCTGAGAGTATAATATCAAAAGTATGACTTTACACTGGGGAGGAGAAACATGGCTATTGTAAGGAAATCACTGAGTGATCAAATTTATGATGAATTGAAAATGGAAATTATAGAGCAGAAGATAACTTTTGGTTCCAAAATTGTGAATCGGGTTTTACAGGAAAGATTTCAAGTGAGTTCATCTCCTATTCGGGACGCAATCAATCGTCTATATTCAGACGGCTTGATAGAACAGATTGACAATACAGGGGCAACAGTTGTAAATTTTGATATTGTTTTCTATTTGGAAGTGAATGAAATCCTATTGGGGATTACAAATACAGCGGTTAAATTGGCATTTAAAAAATCAGACCACAGAGAGATTGCCGAGTATTTAAATCGATGTATCGCATTACAAGTTCAATACATGGGAAAAGTGGAATATTTTAAATATGACTATGAATTTCATAAGACCTTTGTAGAATTTTCTAAAAATTCCCGTTTGAAAAAATTATACAAACAATTTAATGTTTTGCATGAAGTTCTTCTACGTTGTTTTTATGGAAAAGAATTATTGAAGAGTCAAAAGGACAGTATAGAAACTCATAGAAATATTGTGTCAAGTTTTTTGGAAAATAATTTGGAGCTATGTATCCAATTAAATGAGGAACATTACAACAAAGCCGAAAAATTGTTTAAAAATATGTTACATAAAAGTTTTAAATCTCATCCTAAAATCATAGTAGATGAATAATATCTTGGCTCAGTCAGCTTTTTTTTCTTCCTCCTGTAATTTTTTGAAACCGTTTCCTAAAACTTCATGTACGTTTGTAACCGTAACAAAAGCTTGGGAGTCCAAATCTTTGACAATTTTCTTCAGAGAAAGTAATTGATATTTTCCCACAACGCAATAAAGAATTTTTAAATTTTCTCCCGAAAATCCTCCTTCTCCATGAAGAAAGGTAACACCTCGACCGATTTGTTCTATGATGGCAGTTTTCATTTCTTTTGGTTTGGAAGTAATGATAAAAATTCCCTTTGCCTCATCAATTCCTTCTTGAATCAAATCTATCATTTTTGAACTGACAGTCACTGCAATTAAGGTATACATGAAAATCAATTTTCCAAAAAGGAAAGCCACAAAGGACAGGATAATAAAATCTAAAATAAGTAAAGTTTTTCCAATAGAAATTCCGAAATAATGATGAATTAATTTGGCGATAATATCTGTTCCTCCGCTTGAACCGCCCGATATAAAAATAATTCCTAAACTGATTCCGACTAAAGCTCCTCCAAACAAAGAGGCCAATAAAAAATCGGGAATGGGAGTTCTCAGATAGGAGAAAAATTCAATAAAAAAACTGAGAACAAAGGTTCCATAAATAGTTTTTAGACTAAAATCTTTTCCTAAAAATTTCCAAGAAATTACCAATAAAGGAAGATTAATGATTAAGTATAGATAGCTCGCAGAAATATCACTTAAATAATGAAGAATCAGAGTAATTCCGGCAACTCCACCCTCTGCCAATTTGTTGCTAATATAGAAATAATTAATGGCAAAGCCCATTAAGATACAGGCAAAAGAAATATAACCATAATCTCGAATAAGAAGTAAGTGCTTTTTTTTCATTGTTCTCCCTCAATTTATGATATGATGTTTTTATAGCTCATGACAAAATGCATTAGATGTTTTTCTCCGATTCCGGCAAGGCTACCGGCCTTCCAAAGAGAAGATACAACTTTGGAAAATTGAGTTTCCCGTTGATTGCAAATGTCATAAAAACGCTTCAGATCTGTAACACTGTGAGCGTCACTTCCAAAGGTAGCAAATTTTTGATATTTTTCTTGTAAATACGAGGCTTTTTTATTTTTTGCCTCAGATAGGCTGTGATTATGAATTTCCAAAGAATCCACCATGGAAATCAGTTCATAGATATAAGTTTTATTTTCCAAGAAATTTTTCTGCATATATCCTGCAATATGTGGAATGGATAAATGGCAGGAATATTCTTTCAAAATTTCCAAGTATTCAAAGATATGTCGATTTGTTTTTGCCATTCTAAACACATTCTGATAGGGTCTTACTTCTCTTTCATAGAATTCAACCAAGGCATCATGGGTTTTAAAATATACCAGAAGCTCAAAGCCGTCTTGGCAACCGAGTTCTAAACCGGGAATTACAGAAATTCCGGATTGGAACAGAGAAAGATTTCCTGCGATAGCATTGTGATCGGTGATGGCAATCAGATATTTTTTATCCTCTAAGAATTGCTTTAAAAACTCTATTTTGATAAATCCGTCGGAGGCCGGAGTATGAATATGCATATCTTGAAAAAATCCGTTGTTTTCGTACTCTGATTGTTGAATAAAATCTCGAAAAAATGGGGCTAATTTTATACTTGAAATCAATGTCTTCTCCTTTACTAACTCACTACGATATCTTGTTGATTGATGTTAAAATCTATCCTTATCATTATAACATATTTTTCAAAAGTCTTCTATCTTTTTTGAAAAAATTTATGATATAATTCATAATTATAGTATAAAAAACATGACAAATAGAAAGGGAGTTATTATGAAACACACTTTTTGGAAAAATAAAAAGAACGGAAAGGTATATGAAATTTTGGGAGAAGGCATTGATTGTACCAATATACGAGATGGAGTTAAGGTCTTTGTTTATCAGCCTTTAGACAGGAGAGAAGAATATTTTGTAAGAGAGCAAGAAGAATTTTATGAGAAATTCGAAAAAATTTTAAAGTGACATTATCACTCTTTATTTTACTAAAAACTTTTATAATGTAGAAACAATTGGAATATCGTATCGTATTTTTAGAAAATTAGGAGGAAGGAAAATGAATAAAATTGTACTGATTGAAGAAGAAAAAAAGGGAAGTTTTGAAATTAGAGACAATGGTATCGTATTAGCGGAATTAAATTTTAATAAGGTGGATCCTGAGAAAATTGATGCCTATCATACTTTTGTCGATTCCAGTTTACGAGGGCAAGGAATCGCTGAAAAATTATATGCGGAACTTTTGAAGTATGCAAAAGAAAATGCTTACAAAATCATTCCAACTTGCTCTTATGTTGAGAAAAGAATTCAGAAGGATTCCGATATGATTGCAAAATAAAATACAAAAGAAAGCATGGATTTATTATTTTTATGGAAATTTTAGAAAAGCTCGGAAATATTAAAAAAATTCCGAGCTTTTTAAATAATTAGTATAGTTGTACTAATTATTTTGCTTATTGAAATATTTATTTTTTTAAGATATAATAAAATTATTAAAAATGTTATTAAAAAGGAGATGAACTATGGAAGTTAAACAAAAGAAGAATTTTATGAACAAATTTCTAGATTTTATTGAAGCGGGAGGAAATAAATTACCACATCCGGTGACTCTATTCTTTATTTTGTGTGTCATTATTGTTATCGTATCAGGAATTGCAGCGAAAATGGGAGCTTCGGTAACTTATACTGCATTGGATAGAAAAACTTTGGAAATTTCAGAAAAAACATTGGAAGTGAAATCTCTGATGTCTGCAGAAGGAATTCGCTATATTTTTAACTCCATGGTGACTAATTTCACAGGCTTTGCTCCATTAGGAACTGTATTGGTTGCTTTGATTGGGATTGGAGTTTGTGAAGGTTCCGGTCTGATGTCGGCAACTCTACGAAAGGTAGTAACCTCAACGCCGAAAAAAGCAATTACCGCTGTCGTTGTCTTAGCGGGAGTTATGTCAAATATTGCTTCTGACGCCGGGTATGTAGTTTTAGTTCCTTTGGGAGCATTGATTTTTTTATCTTTCGGAAGACATCCATTGGCAGGATTGGCAGCAGCCTTTGCAGGAGTATCCGGAGGATTTTCCGCGAACTTACTATTATCTACAACGGATCCTTTGCTATCAGGATTGACAACGGAAGCTGCCAGATTGATGAGACCGGATTATTTTGTAAATCCTGCAAGTAACTATTATTTTATGTTTGTATCTACTTTTATCATCACGGTGTTAGGAACGATTATTACTGAAAAAATCGTAGAACCGCGATTGGGAAAATATGAGGGAGATATGGTAGACACTCATGAGGGAGATTTAACGGAAATAGAAAGAAAAGGATTACGATATGCAGCCATTTCCGTGATTCTTTATATAGTCCTTATGTTAGTATTGATGATACCTGAAAATGCTATCTTACGAGAAGATGGAGTGTTAAAATCCTTTACTTCACATGGATTGGTTCCTGCTTTGATGTTATTTTTCTTAATTCCGGGATTGGTTTATGGAATTGTGACTAAGAAAATTGCGAGTGATAAAGATGTTGCAAAAATGATGGGAAAAGCTTTAGGAACCATGGGAGGATATCTGGCTTTAGTGTTTGTTTCCGCACAATTTGTAGCTTATTTCAATTTTAGTCACTTGGGAACTTATATTGCAGTAGAGGGAGCTGCGGGATTGAAAGCAATTGGATTTACCGGATTACCTCTGATTTTAGCTTTTATTTTGGTTTCCGCTTTTATTAACTTATTTATGGGATCAGCTTCTGCAAAATGGGCAATTATGGCTCCGGTATTTGTCCCTATGTTGATGCAATTAGGATATAGTCCAGAATTTACTCAAGTGGCATATCGAATTGGAGATTCCAGTACAAATATTATTTCTCCTTTGATGAGTTATTTTGCAATGATTGTCGCATTTGCACAACAATATGATAAAAAAGCCGGTATGGGAACTTTAATTTCCATTATGCTGCCATATTCTATTTGTTTCTTGATTGGATGGAGTTTGTTGTTAGTGGTTTGGTTTATTTTCAACCTACCAATCGGACCGGAAGCCTTCATTCATTTGATAGGATAATGAGTATATAATAAAATGAGATTTAGATTTTAGCATGTTTGATGATGGCCTCAAAAAAAGGAAAGAGAAGTCGAAAAAATTCTGGGGTAGCTGTTTATTTTTCGAGAAACTTAGAAAAAAAATATTATTTAGAAAACAAAAAGAGCCATGAACTCAAGGTTTGGCTCTTTTTGTTTTAGTAGTAGAAATTAAAACTTATATCATTTATAAGGAAACGATATGGTACTCATATAATAGCACAGGCTTATTTGTTTGTCAATAATTTTTTTAAAAAAATATTTAGATAAACTTAATACTGAAAAGGATAGTATTTTTTAAGGGATGATATTGCATAAAAAACTTGTGAAAAATATTTTTTTAAGGTACAATAAAAAAGAATGTTGTATTATCAAAGAAAGGGGTATGGGATGTTTGTCAATGTATCAAAAAATAAAAATTGTGCCCAAGTGATTCAATATTTAAAGCAATATACTTCAGAGGAATTTCAAAAAGATCCGAAAGTCTTGGGACTTATTTTTGAAAGTCATTTTTTAGATGTTTCGAACGAGGTCTTGGAAAGTTTGAAACATTTGAATTGGGAGAATAAAAACTATAGTTTTGCTCTTTGTATTTCGAAAGGAATTCAAGGCAACAGTTTATACCACATTCAGAAAGAAGTAGAAAATTTGGAGCAGAAATTAAACTATATGGAACATGTTATTTTGGGAGAAGATTTAAGTGGAGAAGCGAGTTTTCAAGGAGAAAAGAAATCTTCCGAATTAAAGGAGAAAATTAAAAAGATTTCGTCCGAGCTCTCCGGAAGGGAGAGAAAAGAGTTGAACGTGGGATACTCCAAGTTAAGTTCTTTTTTCGCCGGATTTTTAAGGATTCCCTTCCTTTATACTTTTTTGAATAACAGTTTGGATGGAAATCGTTGCAGAAAATGTGGTCACTGTAGAGGTGTGTGCCCTACTCATAAAAAGATACAAAAAAGCAGTTAGTTTGTTCTAGCTGCTTTTTTCTTCCCTATAATTTTCCAAGAAGGAAAGGAAGGCGTTTTTTTCTATTCTTCCCTTCAGATTCCCTTTTCTTTCATTTCCCCCTCCCTTAATTCCTTCAAATGATGTTGTAAGAGCTTGGATTAGAATTTTACAATTCCAATGAGGAGAATAGAGAGTCCATGTATCTTCTTCTCCCAAAATGCAAGTATAGGTTTCTAGGGAAAGCAGACGAGCAAGTGCTTTTTGCAGATTGGAGTTGCATGCAAAAATAATGCAGGGTTTTCCTTGAATGAAAATAGCTTCTTCCTCCAATTTTTTGGATAAGAGGGAAGCATACTTTTGGGTAATATAATGATATTCTCTCTGTAGAGCTTCTTTTTCTTTGTTCTCTTTTTCTTGCATTTCTAAAATTTCTGAAATTTGACAAGAGTATCTATGAGATAGAGATTTTGTAATTTGATGTTTTTGAAAATAGTCCTGCAGGGCTCTTTTTCCTGCTAAAAAATAAAATCGGGTAAATTTTCCCCTAATGTTTTCCCGATGAATAATTTTAAAAGCTCGAATTTCTAAAGTATTTTTGACATGAAATCCTCCGCAAGCACAAAGATCAACACCCGGAACTTCTACAAAACGAACCTCTCCCTGAATTTTGGAGGAGATAGCTTTCCTCAAGGAAAGTTGGTGTGCTTTTTCGGAAGAAAGAGAAAAAATACGCAAAGAAAGAGACTGCTCTATGGTATTATTTACTTCTTGTTCCAAAAAACGGATCTGCTCGAAAGGAATATCTAAGTGATCCAAGTCCACCGTACTGTAATCTTCTGCCATACGAAATCCAACGGTATTCCAAGAAAAATATCGATGGACTAGAGAAGAAAAGATATGTTGTGCGGTGTGTTGTTGAGCAATTTCTTGTTGACGCTCACTATCGATGACATAGTCATATTCTTTCTTCTCTTCTAGGGGAGAATCCAGCCATAATTCCTTTTCAAATACTTGAAGAATTTTTGCCGTTCCAATCTTGCCACGATCTCCCAGTTGTCCTCCTTTTCCGTCCGGATAAAAAGGATTTTCCTGTATGCTCACTCTATAGAGATGTTTTTCTTTTTGTTCACATTTTTCTATATATATCATCACAGCCTCCCAAAATAAAATTTTGTATATCGTATTATATCACATTTTCCTTTCCGTTTCGTGAGAAAATAAATCCTCTTCTCTTTTTATTTTAGTTATTTTAAAAATTTTAAATAGAAACTATTTGACTATGTTATTAAATTATACTATACTAATATTAAGTGAGAGTTCATTTAAAATATATTTTACGCGAAAGGAATGATGAAAGATGCAAAATGCATGGCGACATTTCAAAGAAGGGAATTGGGCACAAACGATTGATGTAACGGACTTTATCAAAAAAAACTATCAGGAATATTTGGGAGATGAAAGTTTTTTAGAAGGACCTACAGAAAATACAAAAAAACTATGGGAAATAGTATCTGTCATGTTGAAAGAAGAAAGAGAAAAAGGGATCTATGATGTCGAAACAAAAATTCCATCCAGAATTGATGCCTATGGACCGGGATACATAAAAAAAGAACTCGAAACGATTGTAGGTTTGCAAACGGATAAACCACTAAAAAGAGCTATTTTTCCAAATGGTGGATTACGAATGATCAAGAATAGTTTAGAAGCTTTTGGTTACCGGTTGGATCCCGGTTTAGAAGAATTTTATTCTAAAAATAGAAAAACTCATAATTCCGGAGTTTTTTCGGCTTATACTTCTGAAATTAAATTGGCGAGACATGCCGGAATTATCACAGGTTTACCGGATGCCTATGGACGAGGAAGAATTATTGGGGACTATAGAAGAGTGGCTCTTTATGGGCTGAATTATCTTTTGGAAAAGAGAAGAGAAGAATTGGAAGCATGCAATCCGACCGAAATGACAGAAGATGTGATTCGAAAAAGGGAAGAGATGTTTGATCAGATAGAAGCTTTGGAAGCCCTAAAAAGAATGGGAGCTTCTTATGGATTTGACCTGGGAAAGGCGGCTTCTACGGCTCAAGAAGCAATTCAATGGACTTATTTTGGATACTTGGCAGCGACTAAGGATCAAAATGGAGCGGCGATGAGCATCGGAAAAGTTTCTACTTTTTTAGATATTTACATTCAAAGAGATTTGGAAGAAGGAAGAATTACGGAAGAACAGGCTCAAGAATTTATGGATCATTTTGTCATGAAATTGAGAATGATTCGTTTTCTAAGAACCCCTGCCTATGATGCTCTATTTTCAGGAGATCCGGTGTGGGTAACGGAGTCCTTGGGAGGAATGGACAGCAATGGAAAGTCGATGGTTACCAAGAACAGTTATCGTATGTTGCATACCTTATATAATTTGGGACCTGCTCCTGAACCAAATTTGACTGTGCTTTGGAGCGAACATCTTCCTTTGGCTTGGAAAAAATATTGTGCAAAGGTTTCGATTGACACTTCTTCGTTACAGTATGAAAACGATGACATTATGAGGCCTCAGTTCGGAGATGACTATGGAATTGCCTGTTGTGTATCTCCTATGGCGATTGGAAAACAGATGCAATTTTTCGGAGCTAGAGTAAACTTACCGAAAGCTTTATTATATGCGATCAATGGAGGAAAAGACGAAAATAAAAAAATTCAAGTGACTCCGGAAATTTTTGAAAAAATTCAAGGAGATTATTTAGATTATGATGAGGTATGGGAAAAGTATGATAAGATTTTGACATGGTTGGCAAATACCTATGTGAAGGCTTTGAATATTATCCATTATATGCACGATAAATACTCCTATGAGGCATTGGAAATGGCTTTACATGATATAAACATTAAAAGAACGGAAGCATTTGGAATTGCAGGATTATCCATTGTTGCAGATTCTCTAGCTGCGATTAAATATGGAAAAGTTCGAATGATTCGGGATGAAGAGGGAGATGTTGTGGATTATGCCATTGAAAAGCCTTATGTTCCCTTTGGAAATAATGATGACAGAACCGATGAATTGGCTGTTTTGGTTCTAAAAACATTTATGAACAAGATTCGAAGTCATAAGATGTATCGAGATGCCATTCCGACGCAATCCATTCTAACCATTACTTCCAATGTCGTGTATGGAAAGAAAACCGGAAATACTCCGGACGGAAGAAGAGCGGGAACACCGTTTGCTCCGGGAGCAAATCCTATGCATGGAAGAGATACCAAAGGAGCGGTAGCATCTTTGGCTTCCGTTGCCAAGTTACCGTTTGAACATGCGAATGACGGAATTTCTTATACTTTTGCCATTACTCCAAGTACGTTAGGAAAAACAATGGAAGAAAAGAGAAGCAATCTGGTAGGCTTGATGGATGGATATTTTAAACAGGCGGGACAACACTTGAACGTGAATGTATTTGGAAGAGAATTACTCGAAGATGCTATGGAACATCCGGAAAAATATCCACAATTGACTATTCGAGTTTCCGGTTATGCTGTTAATTTTGTGAAGTTGACCCGAGAACAGCAATTGGATGTTATCAATAGAACGATCAGCGATAAATTATAAGAGAAAAGAGAAAATGGTGTAAAGTGATGAAAGCATATATCAATTCTTTTGAGAGTTTTGGTACGAAAGATGGGCCGGGAATTCGCTTTGTACTTTTTTTACAGGGCTGCCCTTTACGATGTCGTTATTGTCATAATGTGGATACTTGGAATTTACAACATCCGAATTATATATATACTGCGGAGGAAATTTTGCAAGAGGTAAATAGAGTACGAGCTTTTTTAACAGGAGGGGTGACCGTCTCCGGAGGAGAGCCCCTGCTACAGGCGGATTTTGTGAAAGAATTTTTTCAGCTCTGTCATAAAAATGGAATTCATACCGCTTTGGACACTTCCGGCTATATTTTTACGGAAAAATCAAAAGAGGTATTGGAAGAAACAGATTTGGTTTTACTGGATATAAAGCATATTGATCCTGAAAAGTATTATGATTTAACCTCTGTGGAATTATTTCCTAGCTTGCAATTTTTAGAGTATTTGCATAAAATTCAAAAAGACACTTGGGTACGTTATGTACTTGTTCCCGGATATACAGATGATATAGAGGATTTAAAAAAATGGGCTGCATATGTATCTCAATATTCTAATATAAAACGAGTTGATATTTTACCATTTCATCAGATGGCTATTTATAAATGGGAAAAAGAGAGAAGAGATTATAGCCTAAAAGATGTGCTTCCCCCAACAAAAGAAGAAATTATCTTGGCAGAGGAGCTATTTCGTTCCTATGGACTTCCCGTTTATTCAGAATAATTATGGAATGCCTCTAATTTTTTACCTTGAAAAAGGATTAGAGGCAATTTTTATGAAAAATTTCAGTTCTTTAGACTTCTAATGAACGAAGGGCTTGTCTCAAGAGACAGCCCCTTCCTTTAAACTTATTTATTTTGAAGATAATAGTATAGATTTCTCGCAGCAATCGCATCTGCTAAGGCATTGTGAGCATTTTCCAAAGGAATTTGAAAGGCTTCACATAATGTTTCCAATTTATTGTTTTCCGTCTGTGGAAGTCTTCCCAAAATTTTTAAACATTTTGTAAAAGCTAAGGTATCAAATTCATTTTTGAAATCTATATAGGAAGCAATGAATTTTTCATTGCAACGATAAGCCCAGTTTCGTAGCATGTCTAAATCAAATTTTACATTATGCCCGACCACTGTAAATTTATCATTTTTATTGTATTTATCAACGTATTTCCCTAAAATTTGAGTGAACATTTCACAAGTTAGCTGTGGAGAATCAAAACGGAAAATTTCTTCCCGAGTTAATTTGGTAACAGCTAAGGCTTCTTCCGAAATATCACTATCGGGAAAAGGGGCAGAATATAAATTGACAGTTTCTTTTACTTCCCCATCAATTTCTATGATTGCTGCCAGTTGAATAATAGTGGAACGATAAGTTAGTCCGGTTGTTTCTGTATCGAAATAAAGTATTTTCATAAAGTTATTTCCTTTCTAAAGCTATAATAAAGTTACAATTTTTTTTCCATGAAACTCATCTGTATGAATTTTTTCAGAACATTCTTTGATATTTTCAGAAGTTACCTTTCCTGCTGCCACGATGATAATCTTTCCGTTTGCTTTTTCAATCATTTTATTGAGAAGGGGAACTCCTTCTAAAGCTCTTTCTTGTTTTCCTGAAGTCAAAATCCTGTTACATCCCAATTCTATCAGCTTAGGAATAGCCTCCAAAGGATTTTCCATTTCATCAATGGCTTTATGAAAAGTTATTTTCATCGGTTTTGCAGCTTCTATCAGGTATTGCAAAGAAGAAAGATCCAATTTTTTGTCTTTGGTAAGAACTCCCAAAACAATTCCCTGTACCCCCAGACTTTTTGCTACGAGAATATCTTCCTTCATACTTTCTATTTCCTCTTTTGTATAACAAAAATCTCCTCCTCTAGGGCGAATCATGACAAAGATAGGAATGTTGAGATATTGTACCGCCATTTTCATACAACCGTAAGAGGGAGTTGTTCCCCCTTCCAAAAGATTATCACAGAGTTCAATACGATCCGCTCCGTTTTTTTCCGCCAAAACAGCTTCTTGAAAAGAGCCTACACAGGCTTCTTTAATCATGCTTTAACAGCTCCTTTCCGGCGATTCCCGGTTTTGTCATTTCAAAAGGATTTAAAATGATATCCAATTTTTCTTTTTCTAATAAACCTTGCTCCAATACCAAATCATAAACAGGTTTTCCTGTCTTCAATGATAATTTTGCAATTTCCGCTGCAACTTTATATCCGATATGAGGGCTCAGAGCAGTTACAACTCCGACACTTCTTGTCAACCAATATTTGCAATCTTCTTCATTGACTTGAATCCCTGCAATACAGTTGTCTATAAAGGTACGAATTCCATTTGTCAAAATTTGAATAGATTGGAATAAGTTAAAGAATAAAACAGGCTCAAACACATTCAGTTCCAATTGTCCAGCTTCGGCTGCTTTTGTAATGGTAACATCATTTCCAAAAATTTGGAAGCAGACTTGATTCATAACTTCCGGAATTACCGGATTTACTTTTCCGGGCATAATCGAAGAACCGGGTTGTTCCTGCGGCAGAATCAGTTCTGCAATTCCTGCTTTTGGTCCGGAGGACATCAGACGAATATCATTCGCCGTTTTAGAAAGATTGACTGCACAAGTTTTTAAAATGGACGATAAATAAACAAAAGAATCCAAATTTCTGGTTCCGTCTACGAGGTCTTCACATTGAGAAAAAGAAAAACCTGTGACTTCCGACAAGACTTCTACAACTCTTTGAATATAATTTATATCGGCATTCAAACCGGTTCCTACTGCAGTTGCTCCCATATTCACGAAAGAAAGTTCATACATGGCTGATTTTAAACGTTCTATATCCCGTTTTACAGGGCCTGAAAAAGCTCTAAATTCTTGTCCGACTCGGATGGGAACGGCGTCTTGTAAATGAGTTCTTCCCATTTTTATAATATGATCGTATTGTGTTGCCTTGGATTGAAAAGTGGAATACAAATCTTCCAGATTTTTTAGTAAATCTCGTAATAAAAATTGGATTGTTAATTTTCCGGAGGTTGGAACCACATCATTTGTAGATTGACCAAAATTTACATGGTCATTCGGATGAACCTTATCGTAAGTTCCAAGAGCTCCTCCCAAGAGTTCATTTGCACGATTCGCGATGACTTCATTCATATTCATATTCATAGAGGTTCCCGCTCCCCCCTGAATCACATCGGTAATAAATTGATCCCTAAATTTTCCGGATATAATTTCATCTGCTGCCTGAATGATAGCTTTTGCAACGTCTTCTTGAATGGTTTCTGCCTCCATATTACAAATGGCCGCCGCTTTCTTCACATAGGCTAACGAAGAAATAAAAATAGGATTTAGGCGATAACCGGTAATAAAAAAATTATTTTTTGCTCGTAAAGTTTGTACTCCATAATAGGCTTCACTAGGAACTTGTAAGCTTCCAATCGAATCACTTTCTAATCGAAAAGTCATGATAACACCCCTTTAAACTTAAATATATTATAATAATTTCTTGTAATTTACTTTCTGAAGGATTGAGCTTCCAAATAACTTCAAAATCAGTATATATTTAATACCTATAATAAATAATACTCTATTTTTTCATTGAATTCAAGATGAATAAAAAATAAAAAAAGTAAAAAATATAGTTGACATTTTTTTTATAAGATGATATTATACTGATTGTCTGTAAGAGTTACAGACTTCTGAACCTTGAAAACGGAATAGAAAAAGACAACAAGCAAACAACACAAACAAGGTGTAAAAAATCAAAACAGTGAAACTGAGAAACATCGAACGAAGAGTTTGATCCTGGCTCAGGATGAACGCTGACAGAATGCTTAACACATGCAAGTCGACTCGAGTCTTCGGACTTGGGTGGCGCACGGGTGAGTAACGCGTAAAGAACTTGCCTCTTAGACCGGGACAACATCTGGAAACGGATGCTAATACCGGATATTATGGTTTTTTCGCATGGAGGAATCATGAAAGCTAGATGCGCTAAGAGAGAGCTTTGCGTCCCATTAGCTGGTTGGTGAGGTAACGGCCCACCAAGGCGATGATGGGTAGCCGGCCTGAGAGGGTGAACGGCCACAAGGGGACTGAGACACGGCCCTTACTCCTACGGGAGGCAGCAGTGGGGAATATTGGACAATGGACCACAAGTCTGATCCAGCAATTCTGTGTGCACGATGACGTTTTTCGGAATGTAAAGTGCTTTCAGTCGGGAAGAAGTCAGTGACGGTACCGACAGAAGAAGCGACGGCTAAATACGTGCCAGCAGCCGCGGTAATACGTATGTCGCAAGCGTTATCCGGATTTATTGGGCGTAAAGCGCGTCTAGGCGGCAAGGAAAGTCTGATGTGAAAATGCGGAGCTCAACTCCGTATGGCGTTGGAAACTGCCTTACTAGAGTACTGGAGAGGTAGGCGGAACTACAAGTGTAGAGGTGAAATTCGTAGATATTTGTAGGAATGCCGATGGGGAAGCCAGCCTACTGGACAGATACTGACGCTAAAGCGCGAAAGCGTGGGTAGCAAACAGGATTAGATACCCTGGTAGTCCACGCTGTAAACGATGATTACTAGGTGTTGGGGGTCAAACCTCAGCGCCCAAGCTAACGCGATAAGTAATCCGCCTGGGGAGTACGTACGCAAGTATGAAACTCAAAGGAATTGACGGGGACCCGCACAAGCGGTGGAGCATGTGGTTTAATTCGACGCAACGCGAGGAACCTTACCAGCGTTTGACATCCTACGAACGGAGCAGAGATGCGCCGGTGCCCTTTCGGGGGAACGTAGTGACAGGTGGTGCATGGCTGTCGTCAGCTCGTGTCGTGAGATGTTGGGTTAAGTCCCGCAACGAGCGCAACCCCTATCGTATGTTACCATCCTTCAGTTGGGGACTCATGCGATACTGCCTGCGACGAGCAGGAGGAAGGTGGGGATGACGTCAAGTCATCATGCCCCTTATACGCTGGGCTACACACGTGCTACAATGGGTAGTACAGAGAGCGGCAAACCCGCGAGGGGGAGCAAATCTCAGAAAACTATTCTTAGTTCGGATTGTACTCTGCAACTCGAGTACATGAAGTTGGAATCGCTAGTAATCGCAAATCAGCAATGTTGCGGTGAATACGTTCTCGGGTCTTGTACACACCGCCCGTCACACCACGAGAGTTGGTTGCACCTGAAGTAGCAGGCCTAACCTTAGGGAAGGATGCTCCGAGGGTGTGGTTAGCGATTGGGGTGAAGTCGTAACAAGGTATCCGTACGGGAACGTGCGGATGGATCACCTCCTTTCTAAGGAGTATTCTTGTTGTTCTTATCTATTCCGAATGCGTTCGTAGCTCAGCTGGTTAGAGCACACGCCTGATAAGCGTGAGGTCGGTGGTTCAAGTCCACTCGAACGCACCATATATGGGGATATAGCTCAGTTTGGGAGAGCGACGCACTTGCACTGCGTAGGTCAGCGGTTCGATCCCGCTTATCTCCACCATGTATTTTTTTTATGGACCTTGGAAACTGTATAGTAGATCAAAAAACAAACAAGAATAAAGAACAAAGAACTCTAGTTTCTAGAGTTAGCTGTCAAAGAAAAAAACAAGATTAAAGTAACAAAGGGCACACAAGGGATGCCTAGGTAGAAAGAGCCGAAGAAGGACGTGGTAAGCTGCGATAAGCTTGGCGAAGTTGCAAACGAACGTGGATGCCAAGATTTCCGAATGGAGCAATCTGTAAAGAGTCATGTCTTTACACGAAAGAGGGAACCGGGTGAACTGAAACATCTAAGTAATCCGAGGAAAAGAAAGTAACAACGATACCCTAAGTAGCGGCGAGCGAACGGGGTAGAGCCTAAACCGTATTCATGTCAAGGATGCAGCCGTTGTGGATATGGGGTAGCGGGAAAGAGAGAGAAAGAACTGCAAGCTATTTCGCAGACGTAAGCAAAGGAACAAGAAAGATCTGGAAAGGTCTACCGTAGAAGGTGAAAGTCCTGTATTGGTAGTTTTCTTGCGCTGTATCTCTTCTCCCAAGTAATGTGGAACACGAGGAATTCTGCATGAATCTGCGAGGACCAAATCTCGTAAGGCTAAATACTCTTTCTAACCGATAGCGCATAGTACCGTGAGGGAAAGGTGAAAAGAACCCCGGGAGGGGAGTGAAAGAGAACCTGAAATTGTGTGCTTACAAGCGGTCAGAGCCACTTTGGTGGTGATGGCGTGCCTTTTGGAGAATGATCCTGCGAGTTACGTTTCATGGCGAGGTTAAGAAGAACGGAGCCGAAGGGAAACCGAGTCTGAATAGGGCGCAAGAGTCGTGGAGCGTAGACGCGAAACCCGGTGATCTAAGCCTGTCCAGGATGAAGCTGTGGTAAGACACAGTGGAGGTCCTAACCCACCGCCGTTGAAAAGTTGGGGGATGAGGTAGGTTTAGGGGTGAAAAGCCAATCGAACCGGGAGATAGCTCGTTCTCTCCGAAATGCATCTAGGTGCAGCCTTGCGTGTTTAATGATGGGGGTAGAGCACTGACTGAACTAGGGGGCATATAGCTTACTGAATTCAATCAAACTCCGAATACCATTATTCAAGAGCGCAGGAGTGAGACCATGGGAGTTAACTTCCATCGTCGAAAGGGAAACAACCCAGACCACCAGCTAAGGTCCCAAATCATATCTAAGTGGGAAAGGAGGTGGAGATTCTTAAACAACTAGGAGGTTGGCTTAGAAGCAGCCATTCCTTGAAAGAGTGCGTAATAGCTCACTAGTCGAGAGTCTCTGCGCCGACAATGTAACGGGGCTAAGATATGAACCGAAGCTGTGGATGTCGTAAGACATGGTAGGAGAGCGTTCTGTAGGCCGTCGAAGGAGGACTGAAAGGAACTCTGGAGGTATCAGAAGTGAGAATGCAGGAATAAGTAGCGAGAAGGGGAGTGAGAATCTCCCCCGCTGGAAGACCAAGGTTTTCAGGGTAAAGCTTGTCTTCCCTGAGTAAGCCGGGACCTAAGCCCAGGCTAGAATGCGTAGGCGAATGGAAAACAGATGAATATTTCTGTGCCAGTTCTACTTTGTGAAGGAGGGACGCAGAAGGGTATGCGCGCAGACGAACGGAAGAGTCTGTAGAAGCATGTAGAGTGACTTGGTAGGCAAATCCGCCAGGTTAGACTTGAGGTGTGACATATACTCGCAAGAGGAATGCGCAAATCCCACGCTGCCGAGAAAAGCTTCTAGCGGTAAAGTAGAGACTGCCCGTACTGGAAACCGACACAGGTGGTCAGGATGAGAAATCTAAAGCGGACAGGCTAACTCTCGTTAAGGAACTCTGCAAAATGGCCCCGTAACTTCGGGAGAAGGGGTGCCTCTTGGTGTGAGTATACAAGCAATACAAAGCGCAGAGAGGTCGCAGTGAAGAGGCTCAAGCAACTGTTTAACAAAAACACAGGTCTATGCGAAGCTGTAAGGCGAAGTATATGGGCTGACACCTGCCCAGTGCCGGAAGGTTAAGAGGAGGAGTGAGAGCTCCGAATTGAAGCCCCGGTGAACGGCGGCCGTAACTATAACGGTCCTAAGGTAGCGAAATTCCTTGTCGGGTAAGTTCCGACCTGCACGAATGGTGTAATGATTTGAGCGCTGTCTTGACGGGAGGCCTGGTGAAATTGTATTACCGGTGAAGATACCGGTTACCTACAGTAGGACGGAAAGACCCCATGGAGCTTTACTGTAGCTTGGTATTGGGTTTTGGCATGGCATGTATAGGATAGTTGGGAGACTGGGAAGGTATGGCGCTAGCTGTACCGGAGTCATCGGTGGAATACCAACCATTCCCTGCTGAAATTCTAATCTGTACTTTGGAGGTATGGAGACAGTGCTAGGTGGGCAGTTTGACTGGGGCGGTCGCCTCCGAAAGAGTAACGGAGGCGTTCAAAGGTTCTCTCAGGTTGGATGGAAATCAACCGCAGAGTGCAATGGCAAAAGAGAGCTTGACTGCAAGACTGACGGGTCGAGCAGATGCGAAAGCAGGACATAGTGATCCGGCGATTCCGTATGGAAGGGTCGTCGCTCAACGGATAAAAGCTACCCTGGGGATAACAGGCTGATCCTACCCGAGAGTCCATATCGACGGTAGGGTTTGGCACCTCGATGTCGGCTCATCGCATCCTGGGGCTGGAGAAGGTCCCAAGGGTTGGGCTGTTCGCCCATTAAAGCGGTACGTGAGCTGGGTTCAGAACGTCGTGAGACAGTTCGGTCCCTATCCACTGTAGGCGCAAGAATATTGAGAAGATCTGTCCTTAGTACGAGAGGACCGGGATGGACAAACCTCTGATGTACCAGTTGTCACGCCAGTGGCATAGCTGGGTAGTCACGTTTGGCATAGATAACCGCTGAAAGCATCTAAGCGGGAAACTAGCTTCAAGATAAGTATTCTAAGAGGAAGCTTCGAGAACAGGAGCTGGATAGGTTGGGGGTGTACGCGCAGTAATGTGTTTAGCTGACCAATACTAATCGAACGAAATTTTAATCGGGAGTTTGAGAGACTACTATACAGTTTTGAAGGTCTATGGGAAAAAAGCGATAGACAAGAAAGAAAAAGTATGTTATAGTAACAATGCTTGGTGAGTATAGCTATGGGGGTACACCTAGACACATTCCGAACCTAGAAGTTAAGCCCATATACGCAGAAAGTACTTGGTTGGAAGCGACCCGGGAGGATATGTATTTGCCAAGCTTTTTTCTCATAATATGTGCTGAATTAGCTCAACTGGTAGAGCAACGGTATCGTAAACCGTAGGTTAGGTGTTCGATTCACCTATTCAGCACCATTGTTTTTTGTATTTTGCGAACAGTTGCGAAATAGTGGAATTTACAGGGGTTTCAGAAAATGAGTAGAAAAGTATTTTGCGAGAAAAAGCGATGTTTTGCGAAAGATAAGTGGATTTTAAGGGGATTTTTTTAAGAATAAAATGGGTCTTGAATTTTTAATAAAGTATTGATAGAATAATGATGAGACATAGAAATCAACTCCTTATAATTGGGTTTGGCGATTTAATTATATCCGAGTTTTTCTAATGTCTCAATTTTTTTTGAAAAAAATGGTGTTGGATGATCCGAGACCACCAACACCAAAAATTATACAACCAATAAAATAAGAAGAGCAGGATTAGTTTCCTGCTCATTTTTTATTAATGTATAACTTTATGGAATTAAAAAAGTATTTAAAAATTTAAAATTATTGAAAAAAATACGCACAAAAAAAATAAAAAATATTGAAAAATATTTTCCTTGATATTATAATAGAAAAAAAGGAGGTATTTTTATGAAAACACATTTTAAAGTAACACATAGTGGTAATTTATTTATAGGAGAAAAAGAAATTAATTGTGCAGTATTAGAAAATGGACAAAGAATTATTACCCAAAGTAGTATTTATAAAGTTTTTGGTAAAACTAGAAGAGGAAGTCAAAGAGATGAGAAAACAGTACTTCCTAACTTCGTAACTTCTAAAAATTTACTAGCTTTCATAGATACTGATACAAAAAAAACATTTGAAGAAGTTGAATATTTAACGAAAACAGGGAAGACTGCGACAGGATATAAAGCTGAAGTTATCCCTTGCATATGTGATATAATAATAGAAGCACACAATAGAGGAGCGCTGAATCAATCACAACAAGTACTTTATGAGCAATCTATGATATTGCTAAGAGCATTAGCAAAAGTGGGAATTACGGCATTAATTGACGAGGCTACAGGCTTTCAAAATGATAGACAGGCTCAGGAATTACAAAATTTATTGGTTAAATTTATTGGAGAGGATTTATTAAAATGGCAAAAAAGATTTCCAAACCAATTTTACAAAGAAATGTTTAGGCTTCATAAGTGGGATTATGATCCAAATTCAACAAAAAGGCCTGGATATGCAGGAGCTTTCACTATGAAATATGTATATGATCTATTTCCAAAAAAAGTTATGGAAATAATAAAAAGAGAAAATCCGAAGACAATATCAAACAATCATTTGTATAGACACCATCAATTTTTAAGTGTAGATATAGGGATTCCTGAATTAGATAGACACATTTCAAAATTACTAGGTGTAATGGCTTTATCTGATGATGTTGAAGATTTTGAAAAGAAATTTAAAAAAGCATTTGCTATTGAATTAGAAAGAATAAAAGAAGAAAAAACAACTAAAAAATAAAGGAGCTTTTTGGGGTCAGTACGAGTGTGTGAACTTTTTTCTGTAAATTTACCTTCTATGGTTTTTTAATAAAATAAGTTAGAGTTAGAAATTTTTAACTCTTTAAAAATAATATAATAAGTCATTCAAAAATGTCAAGGGGGGTATGATTATTCAAACTGAAATTTTAATGCTGTTACATACAGATTACATACTACATTTATTAAGTTTTTGTAAAATCGAGGAAACTTGCATTTTTATGTGATTTCACCTATTCAGCACCATTGTTTTTTGTATTTTTCTGTAATACGAATAGGAGTATTTTTGATTCTTTGTCAAATAATGTTGATGAAGAGTAGAGTATGAAATTTTCAAGAGGATTTTAGGGATTTTGGAGACAAAATCTTTAGAATCCTTTTTTCTATGGGCTAGATTTTTATAGGTCTGTATTTAAATCTTTTTATTTGCTTTTTTATAAACGAAAGAGTATACTTTATGTATTGAAATATAGAAAAAAAATCAAATTATAAGAAAGCAGGTCAAGATGATTGATTTAAGTAAGATGACAACTGAAAAAAGAAATCCGAATTCTTCAAACTTAAGCAGCTTAAGTATAAGAGAAGCAATAGAATTAATGAATCATGAAGATTACAAAGTTGTAGATTGTGTGAAAGAACAGATAAGTAACATTGAAAATGTGATTCAAATTTGCACAAAAGCTCTACAAAAAAAAGGTAGAATAATTTATATAGGAGCCGGAACCAGTGGGAGACTAGGTCTACTTGATGCCGTGGAGTGTCCACCTACCTTTGGTGTTGATTATAATACGGTAGTAGGCTTAATTGCCGGTGGGGAAAGGGCTTTTATAAAAGCGGTGGAAGGAGCGGAGGACTCTAAAGAGCAAGCAGTGGAAGATCTAAAAGGTATAAATTTTTCAAAAGAGGATGTGCTGGTTGGAATAGCTGCCAGTGGAAGAACTCCTTATGTTATAGGGGCAATAAATTATGCGAAAGAAATTTTTGCCGAAGTATGTGCAGTGGTATGCAATAAGAATAGTGAAATTAGTAAAATTTGTAAAAATATTATTGAAGTAGAAGTAGGACCGGAAATTTTAACCGGCTCTACTCGACTGAAAGCAGGTACGGCAACTAAAATGGTTTTGAATATGATAAGTACGATATCTATGGTAAATATAGGAAAAGTATATAAAAACTATATGGTTGATGTAAAAACTTCTAATCAAAAATTAATGCTTAGAGCTAAAAATATCGTGAAAGAAGTAACTGGATGTAGCGAAGAAGAAGCAAATTTTGTACTTGAGAAATCAGAGGGGAGTGCAAAAATAGCAATTGTTATGTTACTTTTCAATTGTGATGTAAATAAGGCGAAGGAGAAGCTGGAGAAGGTGAATGGAAGAATACAGGATTTGAAAAGGAGTGATCATTATGACTAATTTGGAATTGGCAAAAAAAATGATTGAAAAGTTGGGAGGAAATGAAAATATTTCTCAAGCAACAAATTGTATGACTCGTTTGAGAGTCGATGTAAAAAATGTTAATCTTGTGAAAGTAGAAGAATTAAAAGCACTTGAAGGTGTTTTAGGGCTTATGGTAGCTGACAATCATTATCAAGTGATATTGGGACCGGGAAAAGTTCAAAAAATAGCAGATATTTGTTTTGGAGAACTGGGTCTAGCAAAACATACTGCAAGCTGGGAAGAAAATAAAGAAGCTATGAAGGCAAAACAAAGTCAAAATATGCTGCAAAGAACATTAAAGTCCATAGCCAGTATATTTGCTCCATTGATACCTGCAATTATAGCAGCCGGGCTACTGAATGGTTTTGGAAGTTTAATTGCTCAACTTATGAAGAATGGGACTTTATCTGAATCATTTCAAATAGTTCAGTTATTCTTTACTTTAATCGGTGGAGGTTTCCTCGGATATTTTGCAATTTATACCGGTATCCGTTCTGCCGAAGTATTTGGAGCAACTCCGGCTTTAGGTGGAATTATCGGTGGAATGAGTATAGGTGCCAATATTGTAGCAATCTCTAAAATATTAGGACTATTTAACGAAACAACACCACTGGAATCTATATTAACCACCGGAAAAGGTGGAATTATTGGTGTGATTTTTGGAGTTTGGGTATTAGCTAAAGTTGAAAAATTTTTAAGAAAGAGAATTCCTGATGTTTTAGAGTTAGTACTAACACCATTTTTATCAATGTTACTAACAGGTTTAATCTTTGTATTTGTAATAATGCCGCTTGCCGGATATGTTAGCGATGGATTGGTTTTTGTTTTAAGTCTTATTATAAATTCCCCTATCCCCACCGTTAGAATCATAAGCGGGTTTGTACTGTCTGCTCTTTTCTTACCGATGGTGTTATTAGGATTACATCATGGTTTAATACCTATTTATGCTGTTCAATTAAGTGAAATGGGAGGAGTTTCTTTATTCCCTGTGCTTGCTATGGCAGGAGCAGGGCAAGTTGGAGCTGCTATTGCTATATATATAATGGCAAAGAGAGTTGGAAATAAAAAACTTATGGGAATAATTACAGGAGCCTTACCCGCAGGTTTCTTAGGAGTTGGAGAACCATTAATATACGGAGTTACATTACCTTTGTTTGTGCCGTTTATAACTGCGGGATTAGGAGCAGGGTTTGGTGGAGCTTATGTAACGTTGACTCAAGTGATGTCAACGGCTTGGGGACCAAGTGGACTGGTAGCAATCCCTCTTATGTCAACTCCCGGTGGAATGAAAAATTACTTTATAGGACTTATTATTGCATATATTGCAGGCTTTATTGTTACAAAACTCGTAATGAAAGAAGAAAGTGTTAAAAATTTATAGGGAGAAATAAAAAAGACCGATTAGAGATTTAAAAAAATCTATTCTAATCGGCTTTTTTATTTTGCCCTTTGATTTTGATTGAAAATTCTTAGAGTATCGATGGTAAATTTATCAGCATATGATTGAAAGGAGAAAAGTCTGGTGGACTTTACCGATATTTGATTTGAAATAGTGAATACATCTACAAGATAGAAGTAATATCTATTGATAAAAATAACATTATTTCTGTTGATTAAGAAGAAACAATGAAGGAAAGAATAAAATGACATACTCTTATTCTTCAATTCCGTTTTGTAGATAGAATAATAAATTTTTTAAAAATTTATCTCTTTTAGTGAAATTTCCTGTGTAAAAAAAATCAATTCCCATATAGTGAGAATACCCTAGTAATAGTACCGCAATCAGTTGTTTTTTTTGAAAATTCAAAAATAAATCCCCGAGCAAGTTTTTGATGTAGAAATGGATATCCTCTTCTACAAATTGACTGTACACCTTAGGATAAATGAGTTCCAACTCCCGTATCAGGCTATATTTAAAAGGACTGTCCTTATAATATTCAAACAATAGATACAGAAAAGTAAGATAATTATCCAAGGTAGTTTGTTCTTGACGATAGTTATCTTTTAAAAAGTAAAAAACTTGCTTTCTTATACGGAATAAAATAATTTTTAAAAAATCCTCTTTATCTCTGAAATAGTTATAGAAAGTTCCGGTAGACAAATTCACTTTTTCTACAAGGTCCTGAATTCTGAAAGAGGAGAACGATGTCGTTTTTAAGATTTCCAATCCGGAATTCAAGAAAGTACATCGAATATTGGAGCTGTTAAAAGGAACTCTTAGATAAAAAGAAGAATCGTCCAACTCGGAAATATTCAGTTTAAGCGGTTCTGACAGACCGTACAATAATGTTTTAGCCAAAAAAGGGACATCGACAGTCAGTTCTTTTGTAGTATAGAAAATATTGATATATCGAATTCCGGACATCAAAAAAAAATGCTCATATTTATCCAAAGGTCTTTGATAAACTTTCTCCAATGCTTCATGATAAACGAGCTTTAAATTTTTTTCATATTCTAAAAACTTATATTGTCCTTCTCGATAAACTTTAATTAAAGGAAATTCTTCCTTTGTTAACGATAAATTGATTTTGATGAAAGACGTTAATCTTTCGAAGATACTATTTCCCTCTATATTCTGAAAATATGCATTGATTCTAACCGAAGTTTCTTGAAGTAAAAAGCAAAACAAATCCGTTTTATCCTTAAAATAAGTATAAAAAATACCGTTAGATACTTCGGCATTTCTACAAATCTCAACAATAGATACAGCTTCATAATTTTTTTGACTGAAAAGCTGAATTGCGGAGTCTATTATTTTCTTTTTTTTCCCTTTTTTCATAAATCCCCTCTTTTTCTTTTCTTTTTTTTATTATATCACAAAAATTTTTCTTTATACATAAAAAAATAAATATTCATAAATAAACATTTTATATAGAGAACTTAGTGTTCTATTTAAGGAAAAAATAAACTTTTTTAAAAAAGTATTTACATTTTTTAAAAAATATTGTATATATAATTGAGAGTATATTCATTTTAGAAAACAAAAAGGAGGAGATTATGAAAATAATAGAAGCGAAGGATGTCCCTGGCTTAATAAAAAACGGATATTTTATTGCTGTTGACGGGTTTGTAGGAATAGGAATTCCTGAAGAAATTTTAAAAGAAATTGAGAATTCATTTTTATGCGAAAATGAACCTAGAAATCTTTCTTTAATTTTTGCTGCCGGATTTGGAGACGGTTCAGAAAAAGGATTAAACAGATTAGCACACAGAGGATTGCTGAAAAAAGTGATAGGAGGGCATTGGGGATTGGCACCTTCACTGGGAAAATTGGCAGTTGAGGAAGAGATTGAGGCATATAATTTTCCACAGGGAGTTCTTTCACAAATGTTTCGAGATATGGCAGCGGGAAAACCGGGAACATTATCTTATGTAGGTTTAGAGACTTTTGTGGATCCGGATATCAATGGGGGAAAATTAAATTCCAAAACTTCTGAAAATTTGGTACAAAAAATAAAAATTGAGGAAGAAGACATTTTATTTTTTAAGGCTCCCAAATTGGATGTGGCAATATTGAGAGGAACTTCATCCGATAAAGACGGAAATATTTCCTTTGAAAAAGAAGCTTTGACTTTGGAAGCTTTATCCATTGCTACTGCAGTGAAAAATAATGGAGGAAAAGTATTTGTACAAGTGGAGAGAATGGTAAAATCAATTTCACCGAAAGATGTAAAAATACCGGGAATTTTAGTGGATTATGTTGTGATATCTGAAGCTTCCAATCACATGCAGACGCTTTCCGAGCAATTTAATGAAATGTACGTAAGTAATCATTTGATGCTTCAGGAGGGAGGTTTATCAGATTTTATATTGGATGAACGTAAAATAATTGCCAGACGTTCCGCTATGGTTTTAGGAAAAGAAAAGAGAATCTTGAATTATGGAATCGGAATGCCGGAAATGATTCCTCTTGTTTTACGAGAAGAAAAACAGGAAAAATGGTTTATTCCGACAGTGGAACCGGGAGCCATAGGAGGAACTCCTATGGGAGGGCTAAATTTCGGGGCTTCTATCAATCCGACTTGTATTATCGACCAACCTTATCAATTTGACTTTTATGATGGAGGAGGTTTGGATGTGGCTTTTTTAGGATTAGCTCAATGTGATGCAGTCGGAAACATCAATGTTTCCAAATTTGGACCTAAAATTGCCGGATGTGGAGGATTTATTAATATTACACAAAATGCAAAAGAAGTAGTATTTTGTGGGACCTTTACTGCAGGGGGATTGAAAATAAAAGTAGAAAATGGAGAACTTAGAATTATTCAAGAAGGAAAAATTAAAAAATTTGTTTCCAATTTAGATCAAATTACATTTTCAGGAAACTTGGCTGCCGGAAAAGGAAAAAAAGTCCTATATATTACAGAAAGAGCTGTTTTTGAATTGAGAAAAGAAGGACTTACTTTGATAGAAATTGCACCGGGAATTGATTTACAAAAAGATATCTTGAATCAAATGGATTTTGTTCCCCTGATTGCAAAAGATTTGAAGCAAATAGATGCGAAGATTTATAAAGAAGAGAAAATGGAATTGGAATTTTAATCATATTGAAATGAAGGAAAAAATAAGGAGGAAAGGATGACTTTAGGAGTAATAGGAATTGTTATATCATTAGTATTATTGATGTATTTGGCATATCGAGGAATTTCCGTATTAATATTGGCACCTATTTTAGCATGTTTGGCAGCTTTTTTAGGCGGAGGAAGTCACTTGTTGGCTACATACACGGAAGTTTTCATGACAAGTTTAGGAGGATATGTTAGAAATTATTTTCCCATCTTTTTATTAGGAGCTATTTTTGGGAAGGTAATGGAGGATACGGGTTGTGCAAAAGCGATTGCTTATTTTATTTGTGAAAAATTAGGAAAAGAGAGAGCTATCTTGGCTGTTGTATTATCCTGTGCTATTTTGACTTATGGAGGAGTTTCCTTATTTGTAGTGGCATTCGCAGTTTATCCTGTGGCGGTGGAATTGTATCGGGAAAGTCAAATTCCTAAAAGGTTTATTCCGGCTTCCATTGCGATTGGAGCTTTCACTTTTACTATGACTGCTTTACCGGGAACACCGCAAATTCAAAATGCAATTCCGATGAAATTTTTTGGGACGGATGTGTATGCTGCACCTGTTTTAGGAATTATTGCTTCTGCCATTATGTTGTTCGGAGGCTTGGCATGGGTACAATTGAGAGCAAGAAATGCTATGGCACAAGGAGAAGGATACGGAAAGCATGAAAATGAGAAAATTACAAAATTAGATGTATCAAATCTTCCTTCTTTTTTCATTGCAATTTTACCTATTCTTCTAGTGTTGGTCGTGAGTTTTATTTTATCGAGAGAAATTTTTCCTGCTATGGATTTGTCTTATTTAGAATCGGAATATAGTACGGAAGCAAAAAAAGTAGTTGGAAACTGGAGTTTGATTATTTCTTTATTTTTAGCTATTGTAATTGCCATTATAACCAATATCAAGAGAATGAATCATGTGGTAAAGACTTTAAGTGATGGAGTACAGGGATCTTTGTTGGCAATCATGAATACAGCTTCTGAGGTAGGATACGGAAATGTGATTGCAGGATTGGCAGCTTTTACAGTTGTAAAGGGAGCATTGCTGGGATTGTCTTCTAATCCTTTGATTTCAGAAGCGGTATCAGTATCTTCCCTAGCAGGAATTACCGGGTCGGCTTCCGGAGGATTGAGTATTGCATTGGGAGCTTTGGGAAGTACATATTTACAACAAGCTCAAGAATTGGGAATATCTCCGGAAGTACTTCATAGAATTGCTGCAATTGCATGCGGTGGTTTGGATACTATGCCTCACAATGGAGCCGTGATTACCTTATTAGGTGTAACGGGCTTAACTCACCGTGAATCTTATGCGGATATTGGAATGTGTACGGTTGTTATCCCTACTATTTCCGTGATTTTCTGTGTAATTTTTGCAACACTTGGAGTCGTTTAAGAGAGAAAGAAAAAATATCAGGAGGAAATTATGAAATTTGAAGATTTGAAAATAGGAATGAAAGATAGTATTACAAAAACAATTACAGAAACGGATGTCATCTTATATTCCGGAATTACACTTGATGTAAATCCCGCTCATTTAAATGAAGAGCATGCAAAAAAAACAATGTTTAAAAAGAGAATTGCTCATGGTATGTTGACAGCCGGTTTAATTTCTGCTGTTCTAGGAACAAAATTACCCGGAGAAGGTACTATTTATATGGGGCAAGAAATTGCTTTTACAGCACCTGTTTATTTTGGAGATACGATTACTGCAAATGTAGAAATTATAGAGCTTATTCCGGAGAAGAAAAGAGTTTTATTATCTACGGTTTGTACCAATCAAGACGGAGTGGTTGTGTTAAGCGGAAAAGCAAAGGTAATGAAAGCATAAATTTTAGAGGTATTTTAATTTAGAATAAAGAGCTGGATTCGAAAGAATCCAGCTCTTATTTTCTCCACCTTTGAAAAGCTATATTTTGTTGTTAAGGAGGAGGAAAGAGATTTCAAGATAGTGGTTTTATTTTTTTATAGCTTCTTCTAATCTTCGAATTCTTTCGTTCAATTCTCGATTTTCAGCCGTTAAACGTTGCAATTCGGTCGAGAAGTTTTCTTGTGGCATTTCTTCACTACCTTTTCCAATTTTCCATGTAAATCCAAGATTTGCCATAGTATTTACTTTGGATTCATTGCCTAAGGCTACTCCTGCATTTACCATGAAGTTCGGACTAAAATAGTGATTTAGCCCTACTGCAACAGCTTGCTTGTCTTTGTAATGTCCTACCGCTGCCATGATTTGATTAGGAGCTTTCGGATCATATTGCATAGGATGTAATGCTGAAAGTGCCGCACTTAAAGAACCGACATGATTTATTTTCGATTTGACATCTGCAAATTTTTCATTTACTTCATTTCTTAGATTTTCTACACCACTTGTATTTTTCATAGCACTATAAAGTTGTTTTCCTGTTACCGCATCAGATGAAGTTTCCGATATTTCTCCATCCGCTACATTCGTTATCTTTCTTTTGTTTGCAGAGGATCCTACTGAAACTTCGTTAGAACCGCTTACTGTTGAATTATTTCCAAGTGCAACCGAATTTGTAATTCCCGCTTTTATCTTTACATTAGAACCTAGAACAAAATTATCATCACCGGCTATCGTATTATCATTACCAAAGGCATAGGAACGATTACCAGTAACGATATTTGGATCCCCGAAGGCTCCTGAATTATTTCCACTTACTTTATTTTTATATCCAATAGCTGTGGAATAATTTCCACTAATAACATTTCCATGTCCCAGACCTGTACTTTGGCTTCCTGCGGCAGTATTGGCAATACTACTAACAGTGGTAACGGCGAGTTTTTCTTTCCAAATGGCAATATCGTCTACAGATAGATTGCTTCCATCTTTGTTCACTTTACTATCCAATTCTGTTTTGGTTGCAAAGCTTGCCTTATCCTCATTATAGGTAGTTTTATCCAAGTATTTGCCATCAGTTTCAGCTTTAGTGTAAACATTTGTTTTTTCAGCAAATTTACTGTCACTTTCTGCTTTTGTATACACGTTGCTTTTATCGGCTTTAGCATCTAATTTATTATCGGTTTCTGCTTTTGTATAGGTATCTATTACGGTTCCATGATCGGAATTAACCCCTAACTTAGCCTTCCAAGCATCCACATCAATGGTGGTATCTGTTGCATTAGCAAAGTTATCTATTCTGCTACTAACATTAAATAATTGCTTTCCGCTAACTGCTTCTTTTGAGGATGAACTTACTGTGCCGTCTGCCAAATTAGTTATTTTTTGATTTGCCAAATCTATTCCGGTTGCACTCATTTTAACCATAGCTGTTTTTATAGAATTTAAATTTATATCAGAATTTAATCTTATTAACAGTGTATCGGCATTAGAAGCTGTTGTACTTATATTGTCATCTCCATTGATTGCTAATACGTTTGATAAATTATGATTTTGTTCTGTTCCTGTATTTCCTTTAAATTTAAAACTGGAGGTTCCGCTTCCTCCAATGGCGGCAATAGCGTCTTCCATTTGCTTTTTGTTAACTGCATCGGTATCAGAAGTTCCTTTTGCTACATGTACTATTTTTCTTTGCTTGTTTTCAGAACCTATAGAAAGAGTATCGCTTTCTTCAACAGTAGATTTATCTCCTAAAACTATAGAGCCGGTAATTCCTGCACCAATAGCTATATTATTTCCTAATATATGATTATTATCTGCTCCCGCTGCGATACTGTTATAAGAACCTATCGCCCAAGAATTGTTTCCTTCTATTTTATATCTGTGACCTCCACTATAATTATATTCTCCTCTACCAAAAACACCTGAACCCTCTCCCGACACAAGTGTTTCATACCCGAAAGCTGAACTATTATTTCCTTTTACACTATTATTATATCCGAAAGCGGAAGCGGAATTTCCGTCTACTGTGTTATCAATACCAAAGGCAGAAGAATTAAAACTGTTTGCTTTATTTACATACCCAAAGGCAAAACTGTTCGTACCGCCCGCTCTATTACCACGTCCAAAAGCAAAACTGTCTTCTCCCTCTGCTTCATTACTATTCCCAAAAGCAGCACTACGTTTTCCACTGGCTGTGTTCTTATACCCAAAGGCGGAACTATTGATTCCTGATGCTGTATTTTCAAAACCGAAAGCGGAACTATTTTCTTTTTGAGCTTTATTTCCATATCCAAAAGCAGAGCTGGCATGTTTTGTTGCCGTATTGGTATTTCCAAAAGCTGAGCTGTAATCTCCTTCTGCTATATTTTTAAAACCGAAAGCGGAACTGTGATCATTAGTTGCTTCATTATCGTGTCCAAAAGCAGAACTTTGCCAATCGGTTGCTTTATTATTTATTCCGGCAACTATGCTGTAGTCACTTTCTCCTTTTTTGAAAACCGGATCAGTTTCACTTTCCGAAGTTGTTCCTGTACCTGAAGCGATTAAATTCTTAACTTGTCCCACAGTTGCAGCGTCGGTATCTTGAGTTCCGTCTGCAACATTGGCTATTCTTCTTCTTTCTGTTGCCGATCCGACAGATACGGCATTATTTACTGCTGTTGAGTCACTTCCCAATACTACGGCTCTATGGATTCCTTTACCAATGGTAACACGATTTCCCAGTATAAAATTATTATTGGTATGAGCTGCTATTACATTGCTACTTCCAAGAATAAAATTATATTCTCCTTGATTTAGGTCGTAAGTATTGTCGGGACCTTCTATTTTATTTCCGCTACCGATAGCAGTACTTGTAATTCCTTTTACAATATTTGAATTTCCGAAGGCGTTATTACCTCCCCATACCAAGTTTCTATATCCGACGGAAGTAGCATGTGAGTGTGCCTCATTTTCAAATCCGATAGCGGTGCTTTTTGTTCCTTTAGCTTCATTACGGGATCCGAAGGCGGAAGCATATCTTCCGGTTGCGAAATTCCAATACCCAAAGGCGGAAGCTTGACTGGCAGTGGCTTCATTTCCCATACCGAAGGCGGAACTGTTGTATTTACCACTGGCTATATTCCAATATCCGAAGGCGGAACTGAATTCTCCGATTGCCACATTCCATCGACCTTTTACCTGATTGCCGACATTTTCGATTGTAAGACTGTTTTGCCCTCCTAATTTTTGGATTATTGCAGGATTTTCATCTAGGTGATCATGTTCTGCCACGTAGATATGATTTCCGTCAGTTCCGGTTGGACTGACTCTGTCATCATTTACTGCTCCAAAAGCTGATTGAGAAAACGCTAATAAACATAAACAAAACAACAAATACTTCTTATTTTTCATCCTTTTTTCCCTCCTATACTATATTTTTATAATAATGTTTTAAGCACCCGTATTAAATAAAAAACATTTTTTATATTTTCTAAATAAAACTAAAACAACTAATTTTGAAGTATTTTTTCTAAAGATGAACGTTTATTTTTAAAAAGCACTTTGTTTAATAAAATTATAAATATTATAAATTGTATTTGTCAAATTTATGAATTATATAATAATATTTTAATAGCAATTTAAAAATTATATTTGTTTTATTAGTGTTTCAGTAAGAGAGAGTTTTAATAAATAAAATTTTCGGATTTATATTAAATATTTAGGATATTCATGGAAATTTTATAAAAATCTGTGTAGAACTAAGGTCAAATTTTTTTATTCGTGGATGTTGTGAAAGAAAGAAAAGAGGCATACTTAACAGAGTTTGGAAACTTACCTAAGGTTTTGTTAGGGGGAGGACAGCTATTCGAAACTTAAAACAAATAAAAAGAGCTGCATCAAAACAATAAGTATTGTTCTTTTTCGAAACAGCTCTTTTTCTATTTTTATGGATTGTATAATAAATGGTGTTGATGAGAAATGTTTCCTCAATACCATTTTTTTTACAAAAAAAAGTGGAGACTTTGAAATTTTCCTGTTAAAATGTAATTGCGAAACCCAATTTAAAAGGAGTGATTTCATTGTCTCATTCAGATTTTATCAAAGTTCTTTTCGATTTACAAGACCCTAATTTATATTTTTTAGAGGATGACATTCAAAGAGTTCAAAAAAAACAAATCTACTCTAAAGTATTACATGCTACTTTAACCAAAGATACCTGCGCTTGTCCTCATTGTAACTCTCTACATACTGTAAAAAATGGCTTCAAGACCTCTTTGGTTCGTTTTATTCCTTTTCAAGAATATGCTATTCAGATTGCCTTGAAAAAACAAAGATTTCTTTGTAGAGATTGTAAACGATCTTTTCTTTTAGAATCTTCTATTGTGAAGAAATATGAGTCTATTTCTCAAACATTAAAACTTTCTGTTTTAAAAGATTTACAGAAAAATCTTTCCTTATCTTGGATTGCGGAGCGACACCATATTTCGATTCCTACTGTTCAAAGAATTTTAAAACAGGGTTATGTTTCTTACGAAATCTCCAAAAAATCTTTGCCTAAAGTGCTTTGCTTTGATGAATTTCAATCGACAAAAGATAGTGATGGAGCCATGTCTTTTCTTTTTATGGATGGAATCTCCCATAAAATATTGGATATTGTTGAAAATCGAAAATTACCTGCGCTCGAAGATTATTTCTCAAGATTCTCCTATCAAGCGAGGTCTCAAGTGAAATATATTGTCATGGATATGTATTCCCCTTATATTCAACTTGCAAAACGTTGTTTTCCAAAAGCAAACATTGTACTAGACACCTTTCATATTGTTCAACTTGTCAATCGTGCTTTTAACCAAACAAGAATTCGAGAGATGAATCAAGAGAAAACGAAAAATCCAAAACGATATCGCATGCTAAAACGAGATTGGAAACTGTATCTACAAGATTTTTTAACCTTATCAGAAAGTAGAAAATACTGTCATTCCTTAAAACAACTCATTTCTCCCAGTGAAAAGGTAGATTATGTAATGTCTAAGAAGGAAAATTTACGACAAGATTATTATTTTTATCAAGATATTTTATATGCTGTAAAAAGAAAAGATTTTCGACTGTTCGAATCTTACTTAGAACGATGGAAGAAAAAGCTAAGCTCTAAGATGCAAACAGCTTGGAAAACACTTCGTAAATACAGAAAATATATTCGAAACACTTTAGAAACAAGCTATACCAATGGAGCTTTAGAGGGAAGGAACAATTTTATTAAATCTGTCAAACGAGTTGCATTTGGATTCCGTAGGTTTTCCCATTTTCGACAGAGAATTTTAATTATCCAAGGGATAGCGCAAATCAATCCCAATTTTTAAACAATTTTTTTAATTTCATAAAGATATACTTAGGATCTTCGGGTTCTTTTTTGTGCTAGCCAAAATTTAAGATACGATTTTATTTTTTCAGATAGAAAAAAGGATTTTAAAGATTTTGTTTCCAAAATCCCTAAAATCCTCTTGAAAATTTCATATTCTACTCTTCATCAACACGATTTGACAAAGAGCCTTTTTATGGAGAATTCTAAAGAAATTTTACAAAAGTTTTGCAGCAATTTCCGCCACTTCAGAACGTTCTCCTTTTACTAGTGTTATATGCCCTAGAATACTTTCATTTTTTAATTTTTCTGCCAAATAAGTTAAACCGTTGGTGTTGGCATCCAAATAGGGATTATCAATTTGAGCGGGATCCCCTGTAAATACAATTTTTGTATTTTCTCCCACTCTGGTTACAATGGTTTTTATTTCCAATGGAGTCAGGTTTTGAGCTTCGTCGATGACGATAAATCCTGCCGGAATACTTCTTCCACGAATATATGTTAGAGGCTCAATTTTCATCAGTCCCATAGATTCCAAACCTTGTACGACTTTTTCTCCCGTTTTATCCCCTCGACTGTTGGACAAAAATTCAATATTATCAAAAATCGGTTGCATCCAAGGTTTTAATTTTTCTTTTTCACTGCCCGGCAGGTATCCTAAATCTTTTCCCATAGGAATAATCGGTCTGGCAATAAAAATTTTCTTATATTTTTTTCTTTCCACGACTTGCTCCAAGGCGGCAGCAATGGCAAGCAGAGTTTTTCCGGTTCCTGCTCCACCGACCAGGGTTACTACTTTGACACTTTCATCCATTAACAGTTCCATAGCAAAGCGTTGCTCTTCATTTCTTGCACGTAAGCCCCAAGCTTCAATGTCTCCTAAGATGATTTTTCGAACTTTTCCGTTGGCATAACGACCTGTAGAGAATTCTTTTTCACAGTTCATACGAATAAAACAATTTGGAGTCAAATTTTCCGGACTTAAAGCTAATTTATCAATAGAAATTTTCCCCAGCTTCCCATAGTCTTCCAACAGGTCTTCCGACACGGAAATATCAATAAATCCGGTATAGAGTTCATTGTAATCGACTTTATCGTTTTTGTAATCCTGTACCTCCAAGTTAAGAGCATCCGCTTTAATTCGCATATTGATATCCTTGGAAACGATGACAACACGTGTTTCCGGATTTTTTTTCTGAATGCCGAGAGTGACGGAGATAATCATATTATCTACAATATCTCGTCGTAATACTGCCGGCAAATCTTCCTTATTGGTGTTGATTTCCACTCGGAAGAAAATATCGTTTTCCAATTCCACTCCTTGATATAAACTTCCTTTTTTTCGAATTTCGTCAATGACTCTGGATACCAATCTGGCTTGAATTGCCGTATTAGGATTTCTTTTCAGCTTATCAATTTCCTCAATCACAAAGATAGGAACAACAACTTCGTTGTCTTCAAATTTGTAAATACAGTAAGGATCATGAATCAATACATTGGTGTCCAAAACAAAAATTTTTCTCATACATTCTCCTCCTCATATTATTCATAATGAATCTTATTTATTTGTTTTTTTAGTTAAAATATCTTTGATAATCATAGAAGCTGCAATGGTTCCGTCATTGGTTGCTGTGGTCACTTGCCGAATTTCCTTTTCACGAATATCTCCTATGGCATACATGTTAGGAGTTCGAATTTGCATTTTGTCATTTGTTTTGATGAAGCCTTTGGAGTCCATATCAGCAAACTCTCCGAAAAGTTCCGTATTGCTTTTTGTTCCGAGATATAGGAAGAGAAAGTCCGTGTTTTCTTCCGAGAGATTTCCTTCTTGATCTTCTAAGACAAAGGAAGTCAGAGCTTCTTCATCTCCTTTCACCTCTTTCAGAGAAAGGGAATATCGAATTCGTACCTTTTCATTTTCCGATAAAGCCTTCAAAACTTCCTGAGGAGCTTCCAAAGTTTCTTCCGTGACATAGATATGCACTTCTTTTGCAAAACGGGTTAAGAAAAGAGCCTCTTCTGCCAGTTCTTCTCCCTTTCCCACGAGAGAAACGATACGATTTCGTGTAAAAGCTCCATCGCAAGTTGCACAATAGGAAACTCCCGCTCCGATATATTTTGCCTCTCCTGCCACTTTTTTCGCTTTCAGCATCCCGGAAGCAATGATGATATATCTGCATTTAAAATTTCCTTGATCGGTTTTGACAATTTTAATTTCTTCGTATGGGTCAAAGCCCAATACTGTTGCTTCTTGAATTTCTACATTATAGGAAAGTGCTTGTTTTTTCATAGCTTCATAGATTTCTTTTCCACTGGGACTATGGAAGAATCCCGGATAATTTTCGATTTTATGTGCAGAGAGTAAAGCTCCTACTCCCGCTTTTTCTAAAATAAGAGTGGATACTTTTCCGCGTCCTAAGTAAATTCCTGCACTTAGACCGGCAGGACCTGCTCCAACAATGATGACATCATATATTTTTTCCATACTGTAATTTTCCCTCCTAGTTTCTATATACGACGGAATCCTAAAAATTCCTTTTCTTCTCCAATCGTTGTCTCTTCCGTGTGTCCATTATAGACTATCGTGTCTTCCGGCAAGCTGCACAATTTTTTAAGACTTTCGACCAATTGATGTTGACTTCCGGTAGGCAAATCAAAACGCCCGTAACTGTGATAAAATAAAGTGTCTCCTGCCATTAAAATTTTGGAATCTTTATGATAGAAAGATTTGGAACCTATGGTATGTCCCGGAGTGTCCAAGACTAAAAATTCTCCCACCATATCTCCACCTTGTACGACAAAAATTTCTCCATGATATTCAAAGTTTTCTCCTGAAATATAGGCATTTAAATTTAAATTCGGATTGGATAAAAATTCCTGTTCTTCTTTTCCGATATATAGCTTTGCCTGTGGAAAACGCTTTAAAAATTCATGGACTCCGTCAATATGATCTCCATGCCCGTGTGTTAAAATTAAATATTTCATATGCAATTGTTTCTCCTTGACAAAGGCTTCCAGTTTATCTAAATTCTTTCCTCCACAATCAAAAAAATAGGCGGTCCCGTCTTCTTTCCAAGCCAAAAAGCAATTGGTCATCATAGGGCCTAAATGAAATTTTTTTACTTGCACAAGTCTCACCTCAATTTTACTATTTTTCGTATTATACTCCAAATTTTTTCAGAATGAATGTGACTTGGTAACATTATTTTGAAAAAGAAGGATAGAAACTTGAGAAACTTTAAATTATAATTTTTGAATTGCGATATAAAAAATGATATAATGATAAAAAAAGATGAAGAATAAAGTGAGGTAGAAAGATGAACATCGTATTGTATCAACCGGAAATCCCGTATAACACAGGAAACATAGGGAGAAGTTGTGTGTTGACAAATACACATTTACATTTAATCAAACCTTTAGGCTTTTCTCTTGATGAGAAACAAATCAGACGTTCCGGTTTGGATTATTGGCATTCCGTGAAATTGACGATTTGGGAAAGTTTTGAAGAATTTTTGGCAAGTGATCCGGAAATGCGATTGTTTTATGCGACGACAAAGACAAAACAAAAATATAGTGATGTCAGATATCAGGAAAATGATTATATTATGTTCGGGCCGGAATCTCGTGGAATTCCGGAAGATATTTTAAAGCAAGATCCGGAACGTTGTATCACGATTCCTATGATTCCTATGGGAAGATCTTTGAATTTATCAAATTCTGCCGCCATTATTTTGTATGAAGCATTGCGACAAGTGAATTTTTGTTTTGGAGAATGAAAATGAGAGTGTTGGGAATCGATCCGGGAACGGCTATTGTAGGATATGGTATCATTGATTATGAAAAAGGAAAATTTCAGATTGTAGATTATGGATGTATTTATACGGCAAAAGATTTGCCAATGGAAGATCGTTTGGTAAAAATTCATGAAGAATTGAGTGCACTGATTGAAAAATACCGGCCGGAAGAGATGGCAGTCGAAGAGTTATTTTATTTCAAAAACAATAAGACGGTCATTTCCGTCGGGCAGGCGAGGGGAGTCATTGTATTGACAGGACGTTTGCATGGTTTACAAATGCATGCTTACACTCCCTTACAGGTAAAGATGGGAATCACAGGCTATGGAAGAGCGGAAAAAAAGCAAATTCAACAGATGGTACAAAGATTTTTGGGTTTAAAAGAACTTCCGAAACCGGACGATGCGGCAGATGCTTTGGCCATTGCCATCAATCATATTCATACGAAAACCAGTGCTTTGGTACAAATGGATTCCGTTTGTTTGAAAAAATTACCCAAAGGAACGGAGAAATTATCTGTCCAAGAATATCGAGAATTATTTTTAAAGAAGTAGGAGGGGAGTTTATGTTATCATTTTTGAATGATTATAGTGAAGGGGGACATCCTAGAGTTATGGAAGATTTAATGAGAACCAATCAAGAGTCAACCGTAGGCTATGGTTTTGACCGATATTGCGAGGAAGCAAGGTCTCTTATTGCCCGAAAAATCAAACAGGAGGGGGCAGAAACCTGGTTTTTGGCAGGAGGAACTTTAACAAATTTAACAGTCATTGCCCATGCTTTAAAACCACATCAGGCAGTCATCACTGCCTGCACAGGTCATATCAATGTTCATGAAACCGGAGCGATTGAAGCCACAGGGCATAAAGTCTTAGGACTTCCTTCCGAAAACGGAAAATTGACTTCGGAGATGATTGAGGACTGTCTTGCCTACCATGAAGATTTTTTCTTTGTAGAACCGAAAATGGTGTATATTTCGAATACTACAGAAGTTGGAACCATTTATAGCAAAAAAGAATTGATGGATCTAAAGGCCTGCTGTGAGAAAAATAACCTGTATTTGTTTATGGACGGGGCGAGATTGGCCTATGCCTTGGGTGCCGAAGAGAATGATATTACCTGGGAAGACTTGGGAAGATACACCGATGTATTGTTTATCGGAGGGACAAAATGCGGTGCCATGTTTGGAGAGGCCGTTACCATTATTCATGAAGAGTTGAAAAAAGATTTTAAGTACAGTATCAAACAGCGAGGAGGCTTGTTTGCCAAAGGAAGACTGATTGGAGTACAATTTATCAGCTTATTGCAGGAGAATTTATATGAAGAAATTGGAAAAAGGGCAAATGAAGCGGCAATGATATTCCGAGACGGACTGAAAGAATTAGGCTTTATCTCTCCTTATGATTCTCCGAGCAATCAACAATTTGTATTGATGACGGAGGAAGAGTTTCAAAAAATTTCTTCCGTAGTCTTGTGTGGAGTGGAAGGGAAATGGAAGGACGGTCGATGTCGTGTTCGTTTTGTAACAGGTTGGAAAAATACAGAGGAAGAAGCGAAAGAAGCCATAGAAAAAATATGGGAAATTCTTTCCTAGAGGTGTGATAATGCAGGCGATTGGAATTGTGACGGAATACAATCCTTTTCATAAGGGGCATTTATATCACTTGAGAAAGGTGAAGGAAAAATATCCGAAGGCCGTTATCATTGCCGTGATGAGCGGAGATTATGTGCAACGGGGCGAGGCTGCAATTGTTTCCAAAGAGAGAAGAGCAAAGCAAGCGAAAGAGGCAGGAGCGGATCTGATATTAGAGTTACCCGCAATCTATTCCACACAGAGTGCGGAAGTATTTGCCAGGGCCTCCATTGGAATGCTGCATATTTGTCACTGTGAAGCCTTTGTTTTCGGTTCGGAAACGAATGACATGGCAAGGTTGGAAAAAATTGCCCGTTTGACTTCGACAAAAGAATTTCATCTGTCTTTGCAGGAGTTTTTAGCACAGGGGTTTTCTTATCCGACGGCTTTCTCCAAAGCTTTATGGGAAGAAAAATTGCAGCCCAATGATATTTTGGGAATGGAATATATAAAGGCGCTTTGGTATTGGAAGTCGCCTATGAGGGCGGAAAGTATTCTACGAAAACAGGCGGGCTACTATGAGGAGAATAAGGAAGAAGCGGTGGCGGGAGCGACACTGATTCGAAAAAAAATACAAGAGGGGGAGGAGTATTTCCAATATTTGGTTACAGGAAAAAATTTAGAAAAACCCTTTGCCTTTTGGGAAGATTTTTATCCCTATTTGCGATATTCTCTGTTATTACATCGAAGAACACTTTCCGAGATACAGGATATGGAGGAGGGTTTGGAAAATCGAATGATGAAAGCGGCTGAGAAATATCGAGATTATTTTTCGTTTTTGGAAGCTGTTATGACAAAGCGTTATACCTATGCAAGAATACAGAGAATTTTGATACATATTTTATTAGGAATTACAAAAAAACAAACAGACCGATGGAAAGAAGAAATTCCCTATTTGAGAGTACTGGAATTTTCCGAGAAGGGACAGGAATATCTCAAAGGATTAAGAAACGGAGAAACTCCTATTCTGACTACGAAAAAAAATATTCAGAAAAATTTGTCTGAAGAAGCCAGAGAATTGTTTTTTTGGAATGAAAGGGCTTCTGAATTTTATCATTCCATTGTAGAGGAGAAAGCATGAAACAATTGACAACGAAAACACAGATATTTTATGGTTTGGGGGTAAGTTATGCCATTGTAGATCAAATTTTTGCCCAGTGGATTTTATATTTTTATTTGCCGCCGGCAAGTGCAGGCTTACCAATTATTATGCCGGCTCTTTATATTTCTTATGCTTTGGCAATTTCCAGATTTGTGGATATGGTAACGGATCCTTTGGTAGGGTTTTTATCCGATAAGTTGAATACCCGTTTCGGAAGAAGAATTCCATTGATTGCTTTTGGAAGTATTCCTCTGGCATTGAGTACTCTCGCTTTCTTTTTTCCACCACGAGAAAATCCAAGTACGGCTTTTTTCTATCTGGCCATTGTGGGATCCTTATTTTTTACCTTTTATACCATTGTGGGAGCCCCCTACAATGCGATGATTCCCGAAATTGGAAGAAACCAAACGGAGCGATTAAATTTATCGACTTGGCAATCCGTGTTTCGACTGGTCTATACAGCTCTTGCCATGATAGTTCCGGGAATTTTGATTAAGGCATTTGGAAAGGGAGATACTTTATTGGGCATTCGTGCGATGGTTGCTTTTTTATGTCTTATTGTTGTTTTGGGTTTGGCAGTCACGGTATTTTTTGTCAAAGAAAAAGATTATTCGACCGGAGAAATTTCCAAAGAAAACTTCCGAAATACGATAGGGATTATTTTAAAAGAAAGAAATTTTTTCTATTATTTGTTCGGTCTCCTGTTTTTCTTTATCGGCTTCAATAATCTACGGGCTGTCGTCAACTATTATGTGGAAGATATTATGGGAATGGGAAAGGCGGAAATTACACTTGCTTCCGCTCTATTATTCGGAGTGGCGGCTTTGTTTTTTCTTCCGACCAATCAATATTCCAAAAAATACGGCTATCGAAAAGTGATGTTGAGTTGTTTGGTGTTGATGGGAATTTTTACGGGAAATTTTTATTTTCTTGGAAAAATTCTTCCAGTTAAATTGGGCTTTCTGTTATTTGCCCTATTGGGAATTCCGATAGCAGGAGCTGCTTTCATCTTTCCTCCGGCGATGTTATCCGAAATTGCAAATCATATTTCAGAACGTTCCGGAAGTAGAATTGAAGGACTTTGTTTTGGAATTCAAGGATTTTTCCTGAAATTGGCCTTTTTACTTTCCATTTTGATATTACCTTTGGTGCTGACAATGGGAGGAAGGGTAGTGCAAAAAGCGGGAATTTACAATGCTTCTGTCTTATCACTTGTCTTTTTTGCCTGTTCTTTCTTTTGTTATTATTGTTATCGAGAGGAGTAGGATTGAAAAATATAATCTATTTTGTCTTATTGCTATGTTTAGGGATACGTTTGTATGAGAAAATAGATTTTTATGAGAATCATGAGGGAAAGCATCTTTTTTTAGAATTGGAAGTCTACCACGGGAGAGCCAAAAGTTTAAATCGTTATCAGACTGTCTATACCAAATTAGGAGAATTAGAGGATGGACGTTATGAGGGAGAGTTTGAAATTTTAGAAAAAACCCCTTACTACTATGATTTAAAAATTTGTTCTCTTCAAAAAAAAGAGGAAAATTTTTGTCAGCTTTATCTGAAGCGTTGTGTAGAACATTTGGGAGAGGGAAGAGATCCCTCTTTCCGACATTTTCTGGAAGCGATTTTATTGGGAAGAGCTTGAACCCTCTTTCGGGAAGAAAGAAAATTATTTCAATATGTGGGACTTTCTCATGTACTTGCCATTTCAGGCTTGCATGTGGGTTTATTATTTTTCTTTCTGGAGAGAGTCCTTTTCTTTTTACAAATTCCAAAACAAGCTAGAAATTGGGCAAAGTTGGGAATGAGTACTTTTTATCTTTTCGGGGTCTTTCTCAGTCCTTCTTTTCTCAGAGCCTATATAATGGGAGTTTTTTATCTTTTTCATCAGCTCTTGGGAGAAAAAATTTCAAGAGGAAAAATGCTGTTTTTTTCCGCATGGATTCTATTGATGTTACATCCGACAGAACTTTTGAGTCCTTCTTTTCTTCTTTCCTATACTGCAATTTTAACAATCTTTTATATTTTTCCTCTATTTAAGATGTATTTTGAAAACTTGCCCTCCTATGTTTCTTATATTTTTTACGCTGTTTCGATTCCATGTACGGGACTTCCTTTGACCCTTTATTTTTTTGGAAGCATGGCCTGTTTGTCTTATTTTGTCAATTTAATCCTCTTACCCTTCGCAGGTTTTCTGATTCTTCTCAGTTTTTTCAGCCTCCTGTTGGAAGTATTTCATCTCGGTTTTTTGACTGTTTCCCTTTTAGAATTTTGTTATCATGGTTTTTATGAAATATTGGAATATTTGGGAAAAATTCCTTATGTAACGATTTATTTTGAAGATAGGATTTCGGGAGAAACGGTTGTTATTCTGTATAGTATCTTATTTTTGATTGTGAGAGTCCTATATAAAAATCACAAAAATTCTTATCGTTTTTAGAGATGGAGTGAAAGCTTCGCGGGAAGAAAACATAGAGGAATAAGGAACAATTTATTATAGAATTTTACCGTATAGAACAAAATTTTTTTCTGTGTTATAATAAGCTGATAGGAATGTCAGAGATGGATTTTAGAAGAAAAGTTGAGGAAAAAATATTGAAAACGATAGGAAAAGAATGTGAGATTTCTTTTGAAGAAAAAAAATCAAAATTTATCGGCTATATTAAACCGGTATATTCGAAAGAGGAAGCAGAAGATTTTATTGAAAAAATTAAAAAAATGCATCCACAGGCAACGCACAATTGCTCCGTGTATTCCATTAAAGAAAATGGAAAAGAATTTTTCAAGGTCGATGATGACGGAGAACCGAGCGGAACAGCCGGAAAACCGATGGGAGATATTGTACAATATATGGAAGTACAGAATCTTGTCGTCGTGGCAACTCGATATTTCGGAGGGATTAAACTGGGAGCCGGAGGCTTGATACGAAATTATGCCAAAACTTGTAAATTGGCAATTTTGGAAGCCGGGATTGTAGAATATGTGAAAAAAGAAAGAATTCTAATAGAGTTTCCTTATGATAAGTTAGCGGAGATCGACAGGTTGCTTTCCAATAGCACTGTATTGGAAAAGTCATTTTTGGACAGAGTTCTTTATCAAGTGGAATTGGAGGAAGCATTAAGAAAAATAATAGAAAAAATGGATTATGTGAATATTATTTAAGATAAAAAACCTGTTATACATGCTACTTATTCCTAAGGACTTGAACAGATTTCCCGGGGATGATACAATATATCGGAATAAAAAGCGTGGAGAATTATATTCGTAATAAAAACTAGAAAGAATATGGTGTGTGATGAGAAACATTTCAAAAAAATTACTGAAATATTATGATAAGCATAAAAGGGATTTGGCTTGGAGAGGAGAGGTACCTGCTTACTACACATGGATTTCCGAAATTATGTTACAGCAAACCAGAGTAGAGGCGGTAAAACCCTATTTTGCAAGATTTATAGAGGAACTTCCCACGATTGAAGCTTTGGCAAATTGTGAGGAAGAAAAATTGATGAAATTGTGGCAGGGACTGGGCTATTACAGTCGGGCAAGAAACTTAAAAAAGGCAGCCTGTCAGATTATGGAAAACTATGGCGGAGAACTTCCTGCAGAAAAGAAAGAATTGTTGCAATTGGCGGGAATCGGTCCCTATACTGCGGGGGCAATTTCTTCCATTGCCTATGGAAGAAAAGAAACTGCTGTTGACGGAAATGTGATACGGGTCATCAGTCGTCTTTTTGCTGTTGACGGAAATGTTCTGGAAGGAAAGGGAAGACAGAAAATTGAAGAAATTGCATATCAGGAATTGCCTGAAGAAAGAGCCGGAGACTTCAATCAAGCCTTAATGGATTTGGGAGCGACCATTTGCATCCCGAATGGAGCGCCTCTATGCCATTTATGCCCTTTGCAGTTGGAATGTCAGGCGTATCGAAACAAAGAAGTGGAAAAATATCCGGAAAAGAAAAAGAAAAAAGAAAGAAAATTGGAAAGACAGACGATTTTATTGGTATCGGACGGAAGAAATTTTGCTCTGGAAAAAAGAAAAGACAAGGGATTATTGGCAGGGCTTTGGCAATTTCCGATGTTGGAGGGACGACTTTCTTTACAGGAAGTGAGAAACTATTTAAAAGAAAAAGGAATTTCTTATTCCGAAGTGAAAGAATATGAGCCGGCGATTCATATTTTTTCTCATGTAGAATGGCACATGGTATCCTATAAAGTGGAAGTTCAAAGATGGGAAATTCGAGAAAGAAACGAAGAAAATTGGTTATGGCTTTCTCGAGAGGAAATTTTAACACAATATTCGGTTCCCTCCGCCTTTAAAGTCTATTTGGATTATTTAAAACAGGAGCAAAGAAAACTCTTTTAAAAGAGATTGGAATGTGTTATAATGGTAAAATAAAATATAGAAAGAATAGGAGGATATAACATTGGAAACTCTATTAACCGTGTTTCTATTTATGCTTGCTTTAGCTTTGATTATTTTGGTTTTGATACAACCGGATCAAAGTCATGGAATGTCAGCAAGTATGGGAATGGGATCAAGCAATACAGTATTTGGTATATCAAAAGATGGAGGACCATTAGCAAAAGCAACCAAGGTCGTAGCCGCTTTGTTTATTATTGATGCACTATTGTTGTATTTGATAAAGTAAAGAAGTTAGGACAAAAGGAACTTATTGTCATCGAGATAGACCTTGACATAAGTTCTTTTTTATTAACAGTAAATTTTTTAGATTTAAGGGGGGAAGAGAAAAATGAATTTATTTGAAAGCAATTATGAAGCAGTAAAGCCTCTTTCTTTTCAACTTCGCCCTCAAAGTTTGGATGAGATTTTTGGACAGGAAAATTTATTGGGAAAACATGGGGTACTTCGAAAATTAATAGAGAAAGGAACTTTGACGAATTCTATTTTTTTCGGACCGCCGGGTTGTGGAAAATCAAGTTTGGGAGAAATTATTTCTCATACCATGGACTGTGCCTTTGAAAGTTTGAATGCTACGACGGCTTCTTTACAGGATATTAAAGAAGTGGTAGGGAAAGCGAAACGAAATATTGAATATTATCAAAAAAAGACGATTCTCTTTTTGGATGAAATTCATCGTTTTAATAAGTTGCAACAGGATGCACTCTTGTCCTATTGTGAAGACGGAACTTTTATTTTAATTGGAGCTACCACGGAGAATCCCTATTATAGTTTGAATAATGCCCTACTTTCCAGAGTTATGGTATTTGAGTTTAAAGCTTTGGAAAAACAAGCCATTCAACAAATTTTAACAAGAGCACAGCAGAAAACAGGAATTTCTTTAAGTCCTTTTTTAGAAGATGTCATGGTGGAAATGGCACAGGGGGACAGTAGGGTTGCTTTAAATTATCTAGAACTATATCAAAATGTAAAAGATTCTTTGTCGGAGGAAGAAATTTATCAAGTTTTCATGGAAAGGAAGCATTCTTTTCATAAAACACAGGATAAATATGACATGATTTCCGCTATGATTAAATCCATGCGTGGAAGTGATCCCGATGCGGCGGTATATTGGTTGGGATGTTTATTAGAAGGGGGAGAGGACCCCAGATATATGGCGAGACGAATTATGATTCAAGCCTGTGAAGATGTGGGAATGGCAAATCCGGAAGCAATGCTTGTCGCCAGTGCAGCGATGCAGGCAAGTGAAAGAATCGGAATGCCGGAGATACGAATAATTTTAGCTCAAGCAGTCATTTACTTGGCGATTTCCACAAAGAGTAATTCTGCTTATTTGGCAATTGATCAGGCAATGGGGGAGATAAAAAACGGAAATCGACAGGAAGTGCCAAAAAATATTTGTCATGATAATGTCGGTTATCTGTATCCTCATGATTATCCGAATCATTTTGTAACACAAAAATATATGGAAGAAAAAAGGAAGTATTACCTTCCGCAAGAGAATAAATATGAGAAATTGATTGAGGAAAAATTAAGGAAATTATGGGAGAATAAGGAGGGATAGTATGCAACTTATCAAAGCAGTAAGAGGGACAAAAGATATTATTGGAGAAGACGCTTTAAAATATAATTATATTTCAGACATTTCAAAACAAGTCTTTGAAAGTTACGGTTGTCAATTTATTAAAACACCGATTTTTGAAGAAACGGATTTATTCAAACGAGGCATCGGAGAGGCAACGGATGTGGTGGAAAAAGAAATGTACACCTTTAAGGACAGAGGGGATAGAAGTATTACCCTACGACCGGAAAATACAGCTTCCGTCGTTCGTTCTTATTTGGAGAATGCCATTTATGCCAAAGAAGACGTTTCTCGGTTCTATTACAACGGTTCCATGTTTCGTTATGAAAGACCGCAAGCCGGAAGACAACGGGAATTCAATCAGATTGGAGTAGAAGTTTTGGGAGAAAAATCTCCTATTTTAGATGCGGAAATTATCGCCATGGGGTATAAATTACTGCAAAGATTAGGAATCACGGATTTGGAAGTACGAATAAACTGCATCGGTTCCAATGCGTCCAGAACGGAATATCGAAAAAAATTATTGGAATATTTTAAGCCTATGAAGGAAGAACTGTGTGAAGATTGTAAAAACCGATTGGAAAGAAATCCTTTGAGAGTTTTGGATTGTAAGATAGATCATGCTAAAATGGAAAATGCTCCAAGCATTATTGATTCTTTATTTGAAGAGGAAAGAGCTCATTATGAGGCGGTAAAAAAATATTTGACTATTTTTGGAATTCCTTTTGTAGAAGATCCTGGTTTGGTAAGAGGATTGGACTATTATTCTTCGACCGTTTTTGAAATTGTAACCAATAAATTGGGTTCTCAAGGAACCGTTTTAGGAGGAGGAAGATACGATAATTTATTGAAACAATTAGGAGATAAAGACATTCCGGCTTTCGGATTTGCTTCCGGTGTAGAGAGAATTATGATGCTTTTGGAAGAATATCCAAAAAAATCGACGGATGTTTACCTTGCCTGGTTGGGTGAGAATACTTTGGAAAAAGCAATGGAGATTACAGCTTTGCTTCGAGAAAACAATATCAAAGTATCTGTGGACTATCATTCCAAAGGAATGAAATCTCATATGAAAAAAGCCGATAAATTAAATACGAAATATTGTATTATTTTAGGAGAAGATGAATTGGCAAAAAATGTAGTCATCTTAAAGAATTTTGAAACAAGAGAACAGGAAGAAATTTCTATGGAAAATATTGTAAGGGCAATCAAAGGGGGAAAATAAAAAATGACCTATCGAAGTCATAATTTGGGAGAATTACGAAAAGGAAATATTGGACAAGTTGTTACTTTATCCGGATGGGTGGATACGAAAAGAGACTTAGGGAGATTAACTTTTATCGATTTACGAGATCGAGAGGGAAAGACTCAAATTGTTTTTGATATTGATTATACCAGTAGAGATATTATTGAGAAGGCTCAAAAATTAAGAAATGAGGCTGTCATTAAAGTAGTCGGAGAAGTGAAAGAAAGAGCAAGTAAAAACTTAAACATCCCAACCGGAGAAATTGAAGTTTTTGTCAAAGAGTTGGAAATCTTGAATCAATGTGAAGTTCTTCCTTTTCAAATTACAGGAATAGAAGAGAATTTAAATGAAAATATTCGATTGAAATATCGATACTTGGATATTCGAAGACCTAACATGATTCAAAACTTAAAAATGCGACATCGAATGATTATGGCAATTCGAAATTATATGGATCAGGCGGGATTTTTGGATGTGGATACTCCCATTTTAACAAAATCGACTCCGGAAGGAGCAAGAGATTTCTTAGTTCCAAGCAGAATCAACGGAGGAACTTTTTATGCTTTACCGCAATCTCCACAAATCTTCAAACAATTGTTGATGATTGGAGGAGTGGAGAAGTACTTCCAAATTGCGAAATGTTTTCGAGATGAAGATTTAAGAGCGGATAGGCAACCTGAATTTACACAATTGGATGTAGAAATGTCTTTCGTAACACAAGATGAGGTAATGAATGAGATAGAAGGTCTGGCGAAATATGTTTTCAAACATGTAACGGGAGAAGAAGCGAATTACACTTTTGAAAGAATGCCTTATGCGGTTGCTATGGGGGAATATGGTTCCGATAAGCCGGATTTGCGTTTTGAAGTAAAATTAAAAGACATATCCGATTTGGCGGCAAAGTCTTCCTTTAAAGCTTTCAGTTCCACTGTTGAAAATGGCGGAATCGTAAAAGCCATTGTTGCTCCGAAAGCCTTTGAAAAATTTTCTCGAAAGCTTTTAGGAGAATATGAAGATTATGCAAAACAATATTTTGGAGCAAAAGGAATGGCGTATATTAAAATAGCGGAAAATGGAGAGATTTCTTCGCCAATTGCAAAATTCTTCCGGGAAGAAGAAATGAAAGCTATTTTGGATAGAACGGGAGCCGAAGCCGGCGATGTTATTTTAATCATTGCAGATAGAGTGAAAACAGTGCATGCAGCCTTAGGGGCTTTGAGACTTCGAGTCGGAAAAGAATTGGGACTTATTGATAGAAATGCTTATAAATTCCTATGGGTTGTGGATTTCCCAATGTTTGAATATGATGAGGAAGAGGGAAGATACAAGGCGGAACATCATCCTTTTACTTCTATCAAAGAGGAAGATATGGAAAAATTCTTACAGGGGCAAACCGATAATATTCGAACCGATACCTATGATTTGGTTTTAAACGGTTCTGAAATTGGAGGAGGTTCGATTCGTATTTCCAATACGGAAGTACAAGCTAAAGTGTTTGAACGATTGAGCTTAAGTCCGGAAGAAGCAAAAGAAAAGTTCGGCTTCTTCTTAGAGGCTTTCCAATATGGAGCACCTCCTCATGGAGGATTGGCTTTCGGAATTGACAGATGGCTTATGGTTATGTTGAAAGAAGAATCCATTCGGGATGTCATTCCATTCCCGAAAACAAATAAGGGGCAATGTTTGATGACAGAGGCACCGGGAAAAGTGGAAGAGAAACAATTGGAAGAACTGTTCCTATGTTCTACCTTCCAAGAAGAACAATAGAGAAGGTTTGGGTTCTTTGTCAACCGGTGTTGATGAAGAGTAGAACATGAAATTTTCAAGAGGATTTTAGGGATTTCGGAAACGAAATCTTTAAAATCCTTTTTTCTATGTTAAAACATAAAATCGGTTTTTCTTTTTGAGCAGCACAAAAAAGAATGCGAACATTCCAAATATATGCTTATGAAATTAAAAAAATTGTTTAAAAATTTGGGTTGATTTGCGCAATCCCTCGGATAATTAAAATTCTCTGTCGAAAATGAGAAAATCTACGGGAGTCAAATGTAACTCGTTTAAAGAATCAAAGAGGTTTAAAAATTTTCCTTGCTATCAAAGAAAAAATAGAATATACTGATAAAAAGATATAATATATATATATGATTTCATATTAGTCTATCTTTTTCTGTGTTTTTTTCTGCTAAAAAAAGAAGAAGAAACGAATAGATTGACTTTCAAAGAACGGATTAGCTCTGTTAGAATAAGATTTTTACGAAGGGAGAGAGAAAGCAAAATGAGAAATCGATTTTTAAAAAAAGCTATAGCGATACTATTCTTAATCATTCATATGACTGAACTATTTGCAAGCAATCTAATTGTAGACCCAAATGCAAACCACAATACAAAACTTGATAAATCTAGTACAGGAGTGCCAATAGTAAATGTATCCACTCCTAATCATCGTGGAATAAGTGTAAATGAATTCTTGGAATATAACATAGGCAAAGAAGGGCAGGTTTTAAATAATGCGGATAATGTTGGAAGATCTCATCTCGCAGGTCTCATTCATGCCAATCCTAACTTAGCACCTAATCAAGCAGCTAATTTAATTGTCCTACAAGTCAATGGTTCCAATCGTTCTCAAATAGAAGGATATTTAGAAGCGCTAAGTAGAGAGAAAGTAGATGTCATTCTAAGTAATGAAAATGGGCTATATATCAACAATGGTGGAACTATCAATATTAAAAACTTCACTACTACTACAGGGAAAGTTAGTCTAAAAGATGGAGATATTGTTGGAATCGATGTGGAAACAGGAAGGATTGCGATAGGTCCTAAAGGTTTGGATGTTAGCAATGCCAATTATGTAGAATTCCTTTCTAAAACTTTAGAACTTGCTGGGAATTTAGTTGCCAATGCAGAGGTAAAAGTTATTACAGGTTCGAATAAGATTGATAAAGATGGGAATATAAAAAAAATTGAGTCAAGTACTCCTGTAGGGGTGGCAATCGATGCTTCTCAACTTGGAGGGATGTATGCAGGTCAAATCAAAATAATAAGCACAGAGAAAGGAGCCGGAGTCAATTCGGATGCTTTTATTGTGTCTAAAAATAAGAGATTAGAAATCACGGCGGATGGAAAAATAAAGGTAAATAAGGTACAAGGGAAAGGAATCGAGATTCAAGGAAAGGAATATGAACAAACAGGACTTGCGCAATCTGACTTGGATATTAACATAAAGGCTGATAGTATAAAGCTTCATGGGGATGGTACTCAAGCCGAGAAAAAAATAAACTTAGATGGAAATGTAGAGAATAACTCTGCTATATACACAAAAGAAACTCTATACACTAAGGATTTGAAAAATACTAGCGAGATACAAGTAAAAAAAGAGATACAAATAGATGGTAAATTAGTAAGTAGTGGAAACATCCAAGCAAATGAAAAAATATCAGTTGCTTCAAACGCAGAAAATACTGGAAATATATCAACAGGAGATAAATTTAGCGCAAAAGATACTAGAACTACTGGAAAATTGGTTGCTAAAAATAATATAGATGTTAAAAATTTAACCAATGATGGTGTAGTAGCAACTGAGGCTAAAGTAAAGATAGATGGAGAGTTAAAAAATTCTGGAGAAATACAGGCGACCAATCATATTAAAGTATTATCCAATGTAGAAAATACAGGCGACATCTTAACAGATGGAAGTGTTAGCGCAAAGGATATGAAAACAACTAAAAAGTTATTAGCAAAAGGAAAGATAGAAGTAGCCAACTTAGAAAATAGTGGAGAGTTAGTAACCAATAGTAGCTTAACAATAGATGGAAAATTAGAAAATATAGGAAACATTCAAGCAATAGGGAAAATATCCATAACTCAAAATGCAAAGAATACGGGGGAGATAGTAACGAATAATACCTTTACAGCTAAGGATACCGTTACTACAAAAAAATTAATAGCCAAAGAAGGAATTTCAGTCGATACATTGGAAAGCGCTGGAATCGTGGCAACAGATAACAAAGTAGATATAAAAGGAAATGTAATAAATAGTGGGATAATCCAAGCTGCTGATAGAATCACTGTAAAAAAGAATGTAGATAACCGTGGAGAAATAGTAACCAATGGCTCATTTACGGCAAAAGATGTCAAAACAACAAATAAAATAATGTCAAAAGATGATATTACTATAGCTAAGCTAGAAAATTCCGGGACAGTAATATCCAACAAGAAATTAAACATAGATGGAAGTTTAACGAATAGCGGAGAAATTCAAACATTAGAGAATATTGTAGTAAAAGAGAATGCTCTAAATACAGGAGAAATTCTAAGCAATGGCTCTTTTACATCAAAAGAGGTAAAAAATGAAAAAACAATCAGTGTAAGCAAAGATATTCATATAGGTAAATTAGGAAATACAGGAAATGTTGCAACAGCTAAAAATTTAAATGTCAATGGAAAATTAACAAACTCTGGGAATATCCAGGCCGTTGAAAATATTTCAGTGATAGATAATGTTTTAAATAAAGGAACGATCTTAACCAATGGCTCTTTTACATCAAAAGATATTAAAAACGAAAAAAAAGTAAGCGCAAATAAAGATATTACAGTCTCTAAATTGGAAAATACAGGGAATATGGTAACAAATAGTAAAGTAACTGTGAATGGGACTTTCATGAATGATGGCGAAGTGAAAGCAATGGATCATATAGCGGTGACTGGAAATACTACAAATAATGGGAGTATTGTAACAAATAAAAATTTTACTACGAAGAATTTAACGAATCATCAAAAAATAATTGTTAAAGAAAAAATGGATACAAAGAATGTAACAAATACCGGAACAATCGCTTCAGGCGATACATTTACTGTGATTGGAAATCTTGAAAACACAAATAGGATAGAAAGTGTAAATCTTGATGTCACAGGAAAGAAACTAACAAATAGTGGAAGTATGAAAGCGGATAATATTTCTACAAAAGTAACGGATATAAGAAATGATGGAAAAATAGTATCATGGAATAATATTACTTTTTCTAATGCACAAAATATAACAAACACGAATGAAATAACAGCACTGAAAGATATTGTAGCCAATCATACCAATCTTGTAAATAGTGGGAATATTGCTTCGAATGGAAAAGTATTGCTAAATCATTCCAGCATTACGAATACGAAAAAAATAGCTTCTAATATCATCGAAATGCAAGAGAATAGAAAATATGATAATACCGGAGAAATCATAGGAAATGAGGTAAGCCTTGCAAGCACAAAGGATTTAAACTTAACTGGTAAATTGCATGGTGCGCAAAAATTAACTATCAGTGGAAAAAATATATCAAATGATGGAGAAACGACTGGGACAGGTCTAACAACGATCACTGCGAGTAACAATTTTACGAATCATAAAGCATTATCAGCGCTAACTCTTACAGTAAGAGCAGCAGGAGATGTTGTAAATAATAGTATGTTAAGTGCTGGAACAGTCAGTGTAAATGGGAAAAATATAGAAAATCATGATTTAATTTCAGCAGCAGGAAATGTCACGTTAACAGCAGAGAATAAAGTAGACAATAAGGCAGGAAAAGCTATTTTTGCTGGACAAAAATTAGCAATTCATGCGCAAGAAATTAAAAATAATAAAAAATCGGAACTTTTAGGAAATGATATAGAATTAACAGCAGATAAAGTAGGAAATGAAGTAGGAACCATAAAGGCATTTAATAATATAAAGATAAAAACAGATACATTTGAAAATATCGGAGAAGTAAAAGACTTAGATCAATATGAAAGCTATTATGAAACTTGGGATGGACAAATCATAGAAGCTGACCAAATTGATGATTGGAAAAGAAGAAACTCCGATAAGGCTTCTAAAAGAAGTAATGGTCATGCAGGAAGACATATAAGAAGGAAACAAAGAAAAGCATATGAAAGAATAACAAAAGAAGTAGAAAAGGATCAATATAAATCTCTATTATTTCCAGAATATACGGAATATATGAAAAGATATTTAGGAGATGAAGGAGAATATACAGAAAAAACAGGAAGTGCAAAAATACAAACGATTCCATTAAAAGAAAAAGTAAGAAGTAAAGGCGAAACTGAACATGGAAAAGTATTTGCTGGCGGAAATGTAATAATAGAAGGAAAAGATGGGGGAAAGGCAAGGGAAGTTTTCAATCAAGATTCTATCATATCAGCAGGAGATACAGTAAAAATAGATGCCAATAAACTTGAAAATATTGTAAGCATTGGGGAAAAAGTAAAAGTAAAAACCGGGGAAGAAAGTATGTACATCAAATTGGAACGTACTGGAAAAAAACCTAGGAAAAAAGTAAAAATGGAAGTTACTTATACCAGAGATTTTAAAAATGACTATATAATAAAAAAAGTTCCTGTATTAGATAAAAATGGAAAGCAAGTTTATGAAAGGCGTGGATTGAGAAAAAGACCAAAATATGATAAAATTCCGGAATATGTAGGAAGATACGCCTATGTTACAGGTTCTCCAAGTATAATAGAAGGAAAACATATAGTCATCAACCCAACAAGTATTGTAAAACATGAAATTGAAGATACAAATGGTAAAATAATAAGAGATAAGGCTCCTAAAGAAATAATAGTGGAAAGAAAACCATATAATGAAGGGATAGAAAAAGAGAACACGAATGTAACAGTTACTGCTAATAAAAATATAGAAAATTTAAATCAAATAAATGTAAAAGAAGAACTAAAAAAATATGGGAATGTTGGAACAGAGGGTACTATATATAATGGAAATAGTGGTACCAATGGAGAAATAGCAGCCAGTACAAAAGGGATAGAGGAAATTATAAAAAATGGAACGATCAATATGGATTCCAGTTTATCCAGTGCTTTATTTATTAAAAATATATCTCCAACCTCAAAATATCTATTAGAAACAAGACCAAAATATATAAACCAAAAAAGTTTCTATGGAAGTGATTATTTCCTAAGTAGAATAGGTTATGAAGAAACATGGGATAGAGTAAAAAGATTAGGAGATGCTTACTATGAAAATGAACTGATAGATAGAAGTATCACAGAAAAACTGGGAACAAGATTTTTACATGGAAAAGAACTATCCGTAAAAGAACTCATGGACAATGCAGCAGAAGAAGCCAAAAAGAATAACTTAGTAGTAGGAAAAGCATTAACTAAGGAACAAATAGCAAAACTGGAGAAAGATATTGTATGGTATGAGTATCAAGAAGTAAACGGGATACAAGTCTTAGCACCAAAAGTATACTTATCACAAAATACATTAAAAAATTTAAATACAGATGGTAGAAGTAGAATCACAGGAACAGAAAACACCTATATAAGAACCGGCAACTTAGAAAATACAGGATTCATAGGTGGCTATGGAAATACTTATGTAGAAGCAAAAGAAATAAATAACAGAACATTAGGCAATCAACTTGCTGAGATAAGGGGAAATAAAACAACCATCCTTGCGCAAAATAATATCAATAATATAGGCGCAAGAATCTCAGGAAATGAACATCTAAATCTAGTAGCAGTCAATGGAGATATTGTAAATAAGAGTACCGTAGAAAACATAGAATTTCATAATGGAGAATTTGCTAAAAGTCAATTCACAAAAATAGATTCCATAGGCGAAATCGTGTCTCATGAAGATTTGAATATGCTTGGAAATAACTATACAAGTGTAGGGGCTATCACACAAGCTAAAAATTTAAATATACATGTAGTCAATGACATGAATATGAAATCCCAAGAAGTCAGGGGAGAACAAACATTTGGAAAAGATGATAGCCAATATAACTACTATGGATTGGAAAGAAATATAGGCTCTCATGTAAAAGCAGAAAACTTAAATGTAACAGCTAATAATTTCAATATATCAGGTTCAGCAGTAATAGCAAAGACAGCTGATTTAAAGATAGATACATTACATATAGAGTCAAAAGTAGAGAAAGAAGAGGAAATCAATAAGACATCCTATAAGGGCTTTTTAAAGTCAGGTTCCAAGAAAGAAACGATACATAAGGAAGAAAACTCAGCAGGAAGCCTTTATGTAGAAAATAAAGGAACAATAAAAGGAGATGTAAATCTTGTAGGAAGTAATTTAGTATTAGGAAAAGATAGCTTTGTAGGAGGAAAATTAACTACTGATTCAACAGAGCTTCATAGCTCATACTCACTGGAAGAAAAGAAAAAAGGATTTAGTGGAAGTATAGGAAGTGGAGGATTTTCTATTGGTTATGGAAAATCAGAAGGTAAGTTAAAAGAAAAAGATGTAACAAATGCAAAATCGAATCTGGTATTAGGAGATGGCACAGTACTCAATCAAGGTGCAGAAATCACAGCAACAAACTTAATACATGGACAAATAAGTATAAATCATGGAGATGTTACCTATGGTGCAAGAAAAGATATTCATGATGTAGAAAGCTCAACAAAGAGCAGTGGAATCAATCTATCAGTAAGAATAAAATCACCTGCACTGGATAGAGCGAAACAAGGAATAGATTCCTTTAAACAAATGAAATCAGGAGATATACTTGGAGGAATCGCTTCATCAACGAATACTGTAACAGGTTTGGTAGAAGGTTTAAGTAATAATATAACTAAAAAAGATGGAAGTAAAGCAACTTTAAAAGATATTAAAGATGGAGATTTTAAAGTTAATAATAATTTCTATGGAAATATAGGAGTCAATTTAGGATTTAATAAATCAAGTTCAAATACTAAATCTCATAATGAAAATGCAGTAGTAACAACAATAAGAGGAAAAGATAAAAATTCAAGTATAACTTATAATAATGTAAAAAATATTGACTATGTTGGAACACAAGCGCAAAATACGAAATTGATCTATAACGATGTAGAAAATATGAATAAAAGTGCAGTTGCATTAAATAACTCTTATTCATCAAGTAGTAAAAGTAGTGGAGTGTCAACAGGGGTTACTATTAATTACAATAATGGTTTCCAAGCAGAAGCAAATGCAGTAAGTATTTCAGCTTCTAAATCAAATATGAATACTAATGGAACTACTTACCAAAATGGTTTATTTGTAGATGTTGATGAAGTACATAATAATACAAAGAACATGACTTTATCAGGCTTTAATCAAAAAGGTGGAACAGTTACAGGAAATATACAAAATCTTACTATTGAAAGTAAACAAAATACATCTACAACTACTGGTAGCACAAAAGGTGGAAGTCTAAGTATTTCACCAAGTGGAGTGCCATCAGGAAGTGCAAACTATTCTAAAACAAATGGAGAAAGAAAAGTTGTAGATAATGCAAGTACCTTTATAATAGGAGATGGAAGTAATCTTAAAGTAGGAAAGGTAGAAAATACAGCGGGAGCAATAGGCGCAACAGGAAGTGGAAAGCTATCTATTGATGAGTATATAGGACATAACTTAGAAAATGCAGATAAATCAAAAACTGTTGGAGGTTCTGTTGGAATATCAACAACAGGAATAAGTAGTATAGGCTTAGATTATTCTGATAGAAAACAAGAGGGAGTAACAAAAAATACAGTCATAGGAAATGTAGAAATAGGAAAATCTTCTGGAGATGAAATAAATAAAGATTTAGGTTCTATGACAGAAGTAACAAAGGATAGAGATTTTAAAACAAATATTAATATAGAATCTCAAACAATAAAGTATGCTTTAAATCCAAGTCAATTTAAAGAAGATGTTCAAATTGCATTAATAGAAGGAAAAGCAACAGGGAGAACAGTAGTAAAAACAATTGACAATATGATAAATGGGGATAATAGTCAAGATATAGGGGATGCAGAAAGAAGAAGTCTAATAGAAATAAAGGAAGCAATAGTTAGAGTTCAAACAGCACCTGCAATGGATATTATCGCAGAGGAAGATTTGGCAGATAAAAATGTACAAGCTAGACTTAAAGTAGAAATAGAAAAGTTTGACCCAAATGACCCAAGTTTATCTGAAAAAGTAAGAGAAAGACTAAATGAGTTAAAAGCAGAAGGAAAAGAAATAGTAGCTTTCTATGATAAAACAACAGGGAAGATATTTATAAATCAAAATGCAAAAGATGAAGAAGTAAGAGCTTCCATAGCAAGAGAATACAAGATAAAAGAAGATTTAGAGCTGGGAAGAGGAAAAGCAAATGATAAAGGGCAACTTCGTTCAACAGTAGCAGGAGAGATAGCCTATGATGAGATAAAAGATAGATTAAAGAAAGGTGATAAAAATCCAATAAGCGCTTCAAGTTTTGATGTAGCAAAGATGGATAAGGATAGTGAGGTTACCTCTGATTTAAGAGACAAGAATGTTCAAAGGGAATTTTTTAATTCTTTGCCATATGCAGCAGCAACAAGTAATGGTGCTTGGAAAATAAATCCTAAGATTTTAAAAGAAATGCAAGGAGATAAAGGAGAAATTGAAGACTTTATTTTTAGACCAGACTTTTATGTCAAAAGTGTAGATTTACTTTATGCTGAAAGTGAAGAAGGAAAGAAAAAAATAGCAATCGCAGATTCTAAAATAGACTCATTCAATAAAAATAATCCAGATAGAGAGTATTACAAAATAATAGATGGAAGAAAAAAAGAAGTACTTATCGCGAGTAATCCCAAAGCAAAATCATATTGGTATCATTTTGGAAAAAGTTTTTCAGCACCATTTAGAACGGAAGGTTATGGAATGAATGTGCATCCTAATAGTAGTTTTACAGAGGATGTAAAAGAATTAACAGGGATTGTATTTAGGGGACTAAATGATCTTTCCAAGCCATTTACCTTAGGAATAGGTTCAAAATTAGGAGATGAAAAGGGAAGAATAAGAAAGAGAAGTAATCAATATGGGACAAAAGAAGAAGTAGAAGGAAAACAAGAGTTTCTAAAGAATTCCCTTGAATCAGCAACCGATATGGTAGTAACTCCTATAACAATGAAATTAGTTGGAACGGGAATAAAAATATTAGATAAGAAAATGAATTATCCTAAATTAACATATGATGAATATAAATTCTTGAAGGAATATAAATATAAACCAATTTCAGGAGAAATTACTTCTAAATATGAAGATGTAAAGACTTATCGTTACAATGCTACTATTAATCCTGGTCCATTAGCAGAAGGTAAAAATCCACCAGTTAATAATTTTTATGGTGGAATGTATAATGATGCTTCAAATGAAGGGGGAGTATTTGTAAGAATAGGAGATGAAACTTATCCTTATGGAAGTTGGTATACAAAACTTCCTAAGAATTCAGAAGTACAGGCGAGAATAGATCTTGCCATTAAAAAATGGTGGGTTAATCCTAATGGTGAAATAAGAATAACAGAATATGGGACTGATAAATCAATATTGGATACACTATATTATATTGAATTTCCAAAAGGAATACCTAAATATAAAGGTCCAGTAGGTTATCAAGGGGGACTATTTCTTGGAGGATTAAATCAAGAACAATATTTTATTCCAAATTCAAAAGATTTTGGTGAAGTGATAAAAAGTTGTCCTATTAAATAGCAAATGAAAGGAGCTGCATAATTATGATATGGGAAAAACTAAAAAATAGAAAAAATTTTGTAGAAGAAGATTTTATAGAACTTAGAGATTCAGTAGAAGAGTTAATAGCTATAATTGAAAAATACAAGGATATGAGAAAAAACTCAAAAGGATATATAGAAGAAATGAAGAGATTTTTAGGAGAAATTAATGCAACACTAAAAGAAAAAAAATTAACAGATAAAGAATTAATAAATTTAGATGAATTAACAAAAACTTATTTTAATTTTCATGATAATAGTCTTTTACAATATGGTGTTTATGATAAAGATGATTTAGAAAAAACAAATAAAGCTAATAGAGAAATAACAGTAGCAGTGAATAGATTAGAAAAAATCCTTTCTAAAATTACAGAAAAGGTAGTTTATCATAAGATTTAGTTAATATAAAAGTAATTAATTTAAGAAAAGCTATATAGATAAAAAATATTTATATAGCTTTTTCTAAATTTATAAATTAAGATAATTTTTATGTTAGAATCTCAGGAAATGAAAATTTAAATCTAGTAGCAATCAATGGAGATATCGTAAATAAGAGTACTGCAGAAAACATTGACCATGTGGGAACACAAGCGCAAAATACGAAATTGATCTATAACGATGTAGAAAATATGAATAAGAGTGCAGTTGCATTAAATAACTCCTACTCATCTAGTAGTAAAAGTAGTGGAATATCCACAGAGGTTACTATAAACTACAATCATGGTTTCCAAACAGAAGCCAATGCAGTCAGTATTTCCGCTTCAAAATCTAAAATGAATAGCAATGGAACTACTTACCAAAATGGTAGATTTGTCAATGTCAATGAAGTACATAACAATACCAAAAATATGATGTTATCAGGCTTTCACCAAGAAGGGGGAAGCGTTACAGGCAATATAGAGAACCTTACGATGGAAAGTAAACAAAATACCTCTACCACAACAGGTAGTACAAAAGGTGGAAGTTTGGGTATTTCACCAACCGGAATACCTTTAGGAAGTGTAAAGGATTCTAAAACAAAGGGAGAAAGAAAAGTGGTAGACACTCCTACTACATTTTTAATTGGTGAGGGAAGTCATGTAAAAGTAGGAAAGGTAGAAAATACAGCAGGAGCAATAGGCGCAACAGGAAGTGGGAAATTATCTATTGATGAGTATATAGGACATAACTTAGAAAATGTAGAGAAATCGAAAACCAAAGGTGGCTCAGTAGGAATATCTACCACAGGAATCAGTAGCATAGGCTTAGAGTATTCTGATAGAAAACAAGAAGGAGTAACAAGAAATACAGTAATAGGTAATGTAGAAATAGGGAAATCATCCGGAGAGGAAATCCATAAAGAGTTAAGTTCTATGACAGAAATCACAAAGGATAGAAAGTTTGAAACCAATATCCATGTGGAAGCGCAAACCATAAATTATGTCAAAAATCCTGAAAAGTGGAAAGAAGATATTACAAAGGCTAAAAATGAAATCCATGATATTTACCATACAGTAGACAGTACAGTAAATCCAAAAGGAAAAGAAAATAGAAATGTATTCGAACAACTTGGAGAAGTAAGACAAGCAAGAACAATCCATAATGTAATAGCTTCAAGATTAGAAATAGCAGAAAAGAAAGAAGATATCGCAAAAGCTTTTGAAGGAGTCTCCAAAGATTTAGGCTATTCGGTAAAAGTAATCTATACAGACCCAAGGAACTCCCCACAATTAATTGGAATTGATCAAGATGGAAATAGGTATGTAAAAGATGGAACAGCCTATGTAGATGAGAAAACAGGAATCCATCATATTCTAATCAATAGCAAATCGGAAGGAAATAAGACAAAGGCAGGCTTAATAGGCACCATAGCAGAAGAGCAAAGCCATATTATAGGAAAGATAGAAGGAAGACAAAAGAAAGTTTCCGATGGAAGTGAAAAAGGTTTAGAGAATTTAGGAAGACCCACAAATGATTTCTTTCAAGACCAATATCGTAAGAATGAAAAGCCATAGAAGTAGTCAGTGATGGCAGAGATTATTCTACTGACAGGAGAGAAATATAGTTTACTAGATAAAATATCTACAACTATTTAATTTCAAAAGGTATTTTAGGAAGAGGATTATTTCAATATGGAAAACAGACACAGCCTAATTTAGAAAGAAAGGTTGGTAGTCATTTAAAATTCATGGAATATACACCTAATGGAGCAGGAAATGGAGAACAACTTCTTTTGGAATATAAGCCAAAGAATAATATAAACCAAGAAATACTCTTCCGGTAGTATATAAGGCAGAAAATACAGCTTTAGTATTGTATAAAAATCCAAATTTATTCGCTGCACCAGTAGCAACAAATGGATCTTTAGTAACAGCACCATTATTATTAACAGATGGGACCAATAAAGTAAGCCAAGTACAAAATAGTATGTTACCAAATAAGGCAGTACTTACACTTCCAGTTAAATATCCAATAATAACGGAAAGTGGAGTAACAATTTATCCAGATTATGCAACAGGAATAAGAGGAGGAGAGTATGAAGAAGCAGGTATAACAAAAGACAGTAATTATATAGATATAACATTACAAAAAAGCATAAAAGGTAAAGAAGTAATAGTTAGAATAAATACTGTAGATATTGATAAAAATGGTAATTATAATTATTATGTTGAAGATAAACAGGGATTTTTACAATTTTTTCCTTCAGGAATATTTGAAAATTCAAATTGTATAAAAAAGAGGAGAGGTAAATACTGTTGCAGAAACTGAGTCAAGATTAATGTTATTTAAAGAACTGAAAAAAAGTATATTAAAGAATTCTATGAAGATAAATAGAGGGATATCAACATATGTAGGAAAGTCAATTGTTGAAAATAAAGAAAAATACAGAATTCCTTATGGAAGTTCAGCTTCTCCACCAGAAGATGATTTTGATATAAGTGATATGGTTTGGAAGGGAGAAGGCTTTTTTTATTAAAAAGATAAAGAAAATACACTTGACAAATAAAATAGTTTTCGATACGATAACTTGGGATATAAAAATAAATATCAAAAAAGACAACATGTTTAAGAAAGGAGCTTGAGTCCGTTGATTGAAAAACAACTATATCGTTTTTGTGGAGAAACACAGAAATATATTAAGGACAGCGTATTTTTATCTTGCTATCGTCTATTGGCAGGAATCGGCTTTTCTTTTCTATTTGCAAAATTGTTAGCAGATATTTTAGAGAAGAATTGGACAACAAACCTATTTTTTGTAATGGGAGGAATGCTCATTATTATTGTGATAAAACAGTGGTGTATGAGAAAAGTAGCTTCTAAATTGGGGTTTTTAGTATCTGAAGTGAAGGAAAATCTGAGAAGAGCTATTTATCAAAAAGTGTTACGTCTGGGGATTTCTTATCAGGAGACTTTTCAAACGCAAGAAGTAATTCATTTGGCAGTGGATGGTGTGGAACAGTTGGAAAATTATTTTGGGGGGTATTTAACACAATTTTATTATTGTTTTGCCTCTTCCCTTATTTTATTTTGTGTCATTGCTCCTTGGAATGTAAAAGCAGCTTTAGTTCTATTGATTATGGCCTGCAGCATTCCTTTGACCTTGCAGTTATTGTTAAGAATGGTAAAGCAAGTACAAAAGAAATATTGGTCCAAATACGCCAGTGTAGGAAATCTTTTTTTAGATAGTTTACAAGGCTTAACTACTCTAAAAGTGTATGGAACGGACGGAAGGCGAGAAGAAGAAATAGCAGAGTTATCGGAGGGATTTCGAAAACAAACCATGAAGGTGTTGAAAATGCAATTGAGCTCGATTGCCGTCATCAACTGGATTGCCTATGGAGGAACCGTGGCAGCCGTTATTATTGCTATTTTGGCATATAGAAGAGGGGATTTAGCTCTATTTGGACTTTTGTTTATCTTTATGTTGGCTCCTGAATTTTTCATTCCTATGAGAACTTTGACAGCACAATTTCACGTTGCGATGACAGGAGTTGCAGCGGCAGAAAATATGATGAATTTTCTACAAAAAGAAGAAGAAAAATCGTTAGGAGAAGAAGAATATCCAAAGGGAAGTCCTATTCATGTAAAAAATCTAGTGTATCACTATCAGGATGGAACTAAGGCATTGGACGGCTTGAATTTAAGCTTAGACGCAGGAAAATTGACTGCGATTGTCGGGCATTCCGGATGTGGAAAATCTACTTTTGCTTCTTTATTATCCGGAGAAATGCAAGTAGGAGTCAAACAGATTTTTGTGGGGGATACGGATATTCGAAGTTTAAAAGCGGGAGAAATTACAAAGCACATCTTAAGAATTACTCACGACGGACATATTTTTTCAGGAACTGTAAAAGAAAACTTATTGATGGGAAATCCGGAAGCTACTGAAGAAATGATGATAGATGCCTTGGAAAAAGTAAGTATGTGGAAATTTTTGCAGGAGAAAGACGGCTTGGATACCCTATTGTTATCACAAGGAAAAAATGTTTCAGGGGGGCAGGCTCAACGTCTATCCTTAGCGAGGGCTTTGTTACATAATGCGGAAATTTATATTTTTGATGAGGCAAACTCCAATGTGGATATTGAATCGGAGGAAATTATTTTATCGGTTATTTATGAATTGGCAAAAACGAAGACAGTAGTATACATCAGTCATCGTTTACCTTCCATTCGAAAGGCGGATAAAATTTATGTCATGGAAAAAGGACGGGTAGTCCAAGCAGGAAAGCATGAAAGTCTATATGCTGAGGAAGGATTGTATCAAAGGATGTATAAAGAACAGGAAGAATTGGAAAATTTCCAAAAAGGAGGAAGTCATGAAGCAAAATAGACGAAGTGCAGCAAAAATTATGTTTCAGCTCGCAGGACTTCTGAAACCTTTGTGGGGAATTATGAGTATTGCAGTTGCAACAGGGGTCATCGGCTTTTTATTTTCTTTCGGGATCAGTATGTTCGGAGCCTATGCCATTTTAAAAATTTTGGATTGGGTGGATTTGTCAACAGTTCCTTTTGGAACTTGGTCCTTACATTCCTATTTTGTCGCCATGGCAATCTGTGCTTTTTTTCGAGGACTATTACATTATATTGAACAGTATTGTAATCACTTTATTGCCTTTCACATTTTAGCTGAAATTCGAGTTCGATTGTTTCAGGTGATGAGAAGATTGGCACCGGCAAAAATAGACGGAGAAAATCAAGGGAATTTAATCTCTATGATTACAGGAGATATCGAGCTTTTAGAAGTTTTCTATGCCCATACGGTATCACCTATTTTAATTGCCTTTGTTACTACCGTTATCTTGTTTTTATACTATTTGGGACTGCATTGGATTTATGCGATCTATGCCTTGTTAGGGCAAATTTTTGTAGGAATTCTAGTTCCTTGGGTGGCTTCTCGAAAGGCAAGTACCGTAGGGATGAAAGTGCGAAATGAAATTGGAAATTTAAATGGAGAATTTTTGGATAAATTACGAGGATTACGGGAAGTGGTTCAATATCGAAGAGGAAGGGAAATGGTGACAAGAATTTCCTTGCTGACAGATAATCTTTGTGCAGGACAAAGGGAACTGCGAAATCAAATGGCTCTGGTTCAAGTTTGGACGGACAGTGCTATCATTTTCGTTTCTTTGCTGCAACTTATTTTGAGCGTGTTTTTGGTTGCTTTCGGAACGGTTGGAATGGAAGCGGCTATTTTGGCAGGAGTGCTGCAGGTAGGAAGTTTCGCCCCTTATATCAACTTAGCAAATTTGGGAAATATTTTATCTCAAACGTTTGCCTGTGGAGAACGAGTGCTTTCTTTGATGGAAGAAACACCTGCTGTAGAAGATAGTGAAAACGCACAAGAAATTGCAATGGGAAATTTAAGCGTTGAAAATTTACAATTTGAATATCGAAGCGGAAGACAACAGCAGGTATTAAATGGAGTGAATTTAGAAATTAAACCCGGAGAGATTGTTGGAATTATGGGGCCAAGCGGTTGTGGAAAATCAACTCTATTGAAATTGATGATGCGTTTTTGGGATGCCGATTCCGGAAAAATTTCTTTGGGAGGGATGGATATTAAAGAGGCGAAGAGAACTTCTCTATACTCTCATTATAACTATATGACGCAGTCTACCAGTTTATTTACAGGAACCATTCGAGACAATCTTTTGGTTGCAAAACCGAATGCGAGCGAAGAAGAAATTGTAGAAGCTTTGAAGAAGGCTTCCTTTTACGACTATGTCATGAGTCTTCCTGAAAAATTGGAGACCGTAGTGGAAGAAGGAGGAAAAAATTTTTCCGGAGGAGAACGACAAAGAATCGGTCTGACTCGATGTTTTTTAGCTGATCGTTCTATCTTCTTCTTGGATGAGCCTACTTCCAATTTGGATGTCCAAAATGAAGCGATTATTTTAAAATCTTTAATGCAGGAAAGAAAAGATAAAACGGTTATTTTAGTTTCTCATAGACTTTCCACATTAGGAGTCTGTGACAGAATTTTAAAAATGGAACAGGGGAAGTTAGTGTAACGTTCGAACAGATGCTTGGATACACAAGTTAAGATATCAGTAAAACATAAGAAAAAATGCCTAGTTGAAAGAATAGATGTTTGCGATTCTTTGTCAAATTATGTTGATGAAGAAGAATGAAATTTTCAAGAGGATTTTAGGGATTTCGGAAATGAAATTTTTAAAATCCTTTTTTCTATGTCAAATAAAGAATTGCTTTCTACATTTTAAGTGTTTTTATTCTGCGAAACTCTTAAAAATTGGAATCCCTCTCCTTTCATGAACTCTGATTTGATGAAAAGTACAATAGCCTATTTTAAGAGAAATCATTATAAAAATAGAATAAATGTACTATAATTAAACAAAAGAATATTAATATTTGGCTCTGAAAATAAGTCTATTGTGATATAATAAAAAATAATAGAATTATATGAATGGGGAGGAGAATTATGGTTAAGAATCAATTGAGAGAAGTAGAAAAAAATTTGCGATGGATAGCGAAAAGAAATAGAAATATAAGCTTTTCCATAGGTCTCGTATTACTATATGTTATGTTAGGAATGAATGCCTTTGCGCAAGAAGTGAATGCGACCATAGCAACGAAACAGGAAATAGGTTTATCCACGGATAGACTAAGTGAAATGTTAAGACGAATCAAGGAAGAAAATAGTAAGAAATTAAAAGGCACTCAATTAGAATTAGTCCAATTAATGGAACAAGGGGATCAAGTGGTAAAATCTCCTTGGGCTTCTTGGCAATTTGGAATGAATTATATGTATAACAATTGGTCAAAAGCATACAAAGGAAGAGGAGATAAGGCAAAGAAATATCCTTACGAAGGAATTTTTACAAGAAGTAACGATTTATTTTTGAGATTTGTTTCTCCTGATAGCGATGCTTATACAGAATATACAGCTTTGTCAACAGAAAATTTTGCTCATCCTGCAACAACTTCTGCAATAAAGAAACAAAGGAAAAATTATGGTCTAGAAGAAGTGACGATTTTACAAGAGCCTATAAGAAAAATAGAACTAGCAGCTTCAGTAAAACCAAAAGAAATTGTTAAAAATCCAGTTACTGTAATTCCACCAAAGATGGTGGTAAATCCTGTAATGCCACTGAATACACCAAGAGAACCTAATCCACCAACACCACCAGTAATTGCAATTGAAAAGTTTAACCCAGTAGCTCCAGATCCAATTACAGTTAGTTTACCAACACCACCTACTTTTAATATTAAGTTGGGATCTTATCGTAATTATATGAGACAACTTACTTTAGGAAATACAGATGGAGGAAGGCATACAGGAGATGGATTGTCATATGATACTAGTAATGATAAAATCGTAACAGCAACAGATTTAGGAACTCCTACAGTTGTATATGCATGGAAATCTCCAAGCAGTTATGTTGCAGGAGCAAATTTTGACTCAGCTCTTTTAAAAGTATTTTTTGATTATACAAACTTTTCTTCTGGTAATGGAGGAAAAACAGCTAGAGTAGAAGGAGATATAACAATAGATTCTATAAGGGGAAATATTGTAGACTCTGATACTACAGCAAGGCCATGGAATAATCAAGCCTTTCTTGTAGGAGGGTCGAGAGTAGCTACCTTAGATAATGCTACAAAAAATGGGGCTACTATTGTAAATGTAGGTACTGTAAATTTAGTAGGACCTTTAGTTGTAGGATACGAAATACAAAATGATGATGTAGGAAGAAAGAAAAGAGAAATTAGAAATGAGGGAACAATTACTGATAAAGCAGAAGAAGGATATAGAGGAATAGAAGGGTTAGGAGGATTAAAAGTTGAAAATGACCCAACCAATCCTCCTACCAATCCGAATGAATTGGAATTAGAGTTATTCCTTGCTCCGAACTTAGGAGGAAATCTAACAGGAGTTTTTAATCAGCCTGGAACTGGAATAAATTTAAAAAGAACAAAAGATATTCATAATTCTGATGGAACGGTAACTAAGGGAGGATATCTAGGATATAAAATAGGATTAATTTTAACTCATGAATATGATGATCCATCCCCAAGTGAGGACTTATATAAATTAGCTAATGCCAGTGGAGGAAAGATTTCTTTTACAGGAAAAAATTCTATAGGAATTCAAGTGTTTGCTCCACCCAAATCATCTCCAAATACAAAAATAGAGGTTGAGAATGCAGGAAATATGAACTTAGCAGGAACCGGAAGTTATGGATTAAAAGTATCTTCTCGTATTTTACCGGAATCTAAAATAGAAAATAAATCTGGAGGAAAAATCATTATTTCGGGAGGAAATGGACAGGAAAATTCTCTTTCTTCTGGAATTGCAATTATTGAAGATAAAGTTATGAGTACTAACAAATCTATTCGAGCCTACAAAGATATGATAATAAATAAAGGAACCATTAATGTATCTGGTGGACAAGGGAATACAGGAATGGTTTTAATAACAAAAGCGAATGATAACATTACGAATGATACAACAGGAACAATAAATGTGACTAGAACTAAAAATATAGGAATGAGAGTAGATTTAGGAACTGTCAATACAGATGATACAGGTTCATTGACTCCGGAAGCAATCAATAAAGGAACAATAAATATAACTGCTGGGGATCAAAATATAGGGATGGTTGCTAATAAAAAAGATATATCAGGAAATAAAGCTGTAGCAATGAATACAAATTCAATAAGATTTTTTGGGGAAGCTTCAAAAGCAATAGGAATGTTTGCCTCTAGTGGTGGAGAAATCGTTAATAATAAAGATATAAAATATGATACAACTGATCTTTTAGAAACTATAGGAGTGGTTGTTAATGATAAAGATTCAATAGGAAAAAATACAGGAGATATATCATTAAATGGAACAAGAGTAACAGGAGTATATAATAGGGGTAGTTTTGAAATGACAGATGGTTCAATCACAACTTCTGGAGCAAAGTCAATATCTCTATATTCTTCAGGAGTGAATTCTAAAACAGAAATAAAAAATGGGAAAATAAGAGCTGAAGGAGGAGCTTTAGGACTTTTTGCAGATAACAATGCAACTGTTCAACTTGGAGATAGTGCAGATGTTAATAAAAAAGTTGTTTTAGAAGCTGATGGAGCAGGAACATTATTATTTTATAACTATACTAAGTCAGGAACTACATATACTTCTGATGGTAAATTTAAAATAAATAATGAAAATGTTGTAACAGGAAAATTGATAAATGGAGCTACCGCTTTCTACTTTAAAGATACTACACCGGGAAAAGGATCTGGCCAAACATCAGATAAACTAAATGCAATGTTTAATGGAAGTAACAATAATAAAATTAAACTAGAATTAGATGATAAATCAACTTTATTTGTACTAGATAATACCAATCCAAACACAGATTATATTCCATTAAGCAGTGTCGATATTAATAGTATCAATGATTTTTTAGGAAAGAATGTAGAGATTAATACTAGTTTGAGTAGTAGAAATTTCAAAGCTTACAAAGCAACAAAAGCTTCTTTATCCATAAATAGTGACATCGATCTAGATAATCATTCTAGTACTACCATTGATAAATACTACAGAGTGGATTTCATGAATTCCAATGTTAGAGTAGAAACAGGTAAAAAAATTACAGGAAGTGATAGTTCTATTCGTGATATAGCAATTGCTCAGGCTAATTTTGATAGTGCAACAAGGAATGATTCTGTAAAAGTGACTAATAAAGGAAATATTGAATTTTCTAAAAAAGGAGCCACTGGAATTGTTGTAGACTATGCACAAGGAATCAATGAAGGAACTATTAAAATGGATGCTGCAAATAGTACAGGAGAAAATAGTATTGCAATGTTTGGAGCTTCAGGTTCCAAATTAGAAAATACCACTAATGGAACAATTGAGCTGGGAACGAATGGAGTCGGAATTTGGGGAGCAAACAAAATAAGTTCTTCAATTTTAACTTGGAGTAAAAATATAGATATTGCAAATGCAGGTAAAATAAAAGGAATCAACGGAAAGTCAGGAATATTTGGAATTTATGCAAATAATGATATAACAACTCATTCAGGTGCTACCTCAATACTAAGTCATTCTGGAACAATTGATTTGTCACAAAATATAAAAAGTACTGGAATATTTATGAAAAATGGTATTTTAACTTCAACGGGAAATATATTTGTCAAAGAAGCTAGTGTTGCAGTAAATGCTACAGATTCTACAGTAAATGTAAGCGGTGGAACTTATATAGTAGGAAAAGAATCTCTAGGTTTTAAATTGACAGCAACATCAAGTGGAACTCTTCCTGTATTTAATGGAATTGGTGGAAATATTAACATGACAGAATCAGGTTCTGTAGCTTATCTACTTGAAGGAGGAACTTATAATTCAGGTTTAGGAAATAATTTTATAGATAATCTGGCATTGACGTCTACAAATGGATATACATATATCAATGTTAAGAATGCTACATTAAATTATAGAAATACAAAAGCAATTAATAATGATGAAACCATTTTTGTAAACTCAAATACTACTATACTAGAATTAATGAATGGAACGAATCTATCTTCTACAAAACAGAAAGTAACGGGAATCTATGCCACAAATGGAGGCTCAGTAGATAATGCTGGAAAAATTACACTGATAGGAGATAATTCCTCTGCAATGTATGCTACTAAAGATACAATAACAAATGTATCAACTAGTTTGAAAAATAAAAATACAGGAAATATTGAGGTAGGGAAAAATGGTTCTGCAATGTATGCTATAGGTAGTAATGCTGAAAATGAAGGAATGATGACCGTAGGATCAGGTTCCGTGGGAATGCGTACTGAAGGAGGAATATTGCAGAATAAGCTGAGTGGTTCTATAAGCAGTACAGGGGTAAAAGTACTTGGAATGTCTCAAAGTACAGGGGGAAATATAACAAATGAAGGGGTTATTACATTAACGGGAGATCAGTCTATTGGAATGCAATCTGAAAAGGCAACCATCTCTGGTCATGAAATAAAAAACACCGGAAGTATAACAGTAGGAGATTCTTCTTCTGCAACAACTCCAAGTATTGGGATATATTCTGCAAATGATATCAATAGCAAAATAATTAATTCTAAAAAAGTAATTGCTGGAAATAAATCCATAGGAATTTATGGAAAAGAAATAGAATTGGGAGCAAATTCGGAAACATCAGCTGGAGATGCTGGAATAGCTGTTTATTCTAATAAAGGATTAGTTACTATTCAAAATGTCGCAAAATTAAAAATAGGAAAAAGTTTAGGGGAAAATCAGGAAGGGGTAGCAGTTTATCTTGCAGGAGATGCTCAAAATCTTGAGAGTAAAACCTCTACAGTAACAATAGGAAATGGGTCTTTTGGATATGTAATGACGGGACAAGGAAATACTATTACGACAGGGCTCTTAGGAAATACAGAGGTTATTAGCTTAGGGAAAGATTCTATGTTTCTCTATTCAGCGGATAAAACGGGTTCTATCACTAACTACAATCATTTAAAATCAATAGGAGATAAAAACTATGGACTTTATGTTTCAGGAGCTGCAGAAAACAAAGGAAATATTGATTTTTCTGTTGGAATAGGAAATGTAGGGATATATAGTTATCTTAAAGGAGCAATCGCTGGAACAAAACCAGGATTGGTTCAAAACTACGGAGAAATAAAAGTATCGAAATCGGATATCTCCGATCCTAATCATAGAAAATATGGAATCGGAATGGCAGCAGGATTTACAGAAGAAGAGCCTATTGGTTCTGGAACAAAAGTATTAAGAGGAACAGGAAATATCAAAAATGAAGTAGGTGGAGTCATCAAAGTTACTGATGAAAACAGTATAGGAATGTATGCAACAGGAAAAGGCTCTGTTGCAGAGAATGCTGGAAGAATTGAATTAAGTGGAAATAACAGAAATATTGGAATGTTTATAGAAGAAGGTGCAGAAGGAATTAATACGGGGACAATAACAACAGTAGGTTCTGGAAACAAAAAACAAATAGGTATTGCAGTGATGTCTGGAGGTATTCTTGATAACCGTGGAAATATCCATATAGATGCTGAAGATGGATATGGAATCCTTTTGGCGGGAGCTATTATTAAAAACTATGGAACGTTTGAAATAACTCCTGAAAAATATGCAGAGGACAAAGCAGGAGTAGAGAATGTATTAAATTTCAATCAGATAACAGCAGGAAGTGGAGCTCAAAAATTAAAGATAATTGGTGCTACTGACATGACAAAAGAAATGGGTGACATGGGCTTAGATAAAATAAAGATAGATGCCCCTGCAGGAATCGCAAATGCAACGATCACCGTAAATGGAGTAGTACAAAAACCTGTTATCGCAGATGTTCAGGCAATTCCTAACAGAGTTCCTAATAAGATTCCTACTTCATCAGTAGGAATGTATGTAGATACTTCTGGAATAAATTATACAAAACCTATTACAAATATTGGAAAATTAGTAGGATTAACAGAAGCTGATTTAATAATAGGGACAGAAGCCACTAACTATACGAATGGTAAATATATTCAATTAAGCCAGGAAATGATAGAACCATATAATGATATGATAAGAACCTCTGGAATAGAAAAATGGTCCATCTATTCTGGTGCATTAACTTGGATGGCATCCATCACACAACTACCAGATTTTAGCATAAGAAATGCATATCTTGCAAAAATTCCTTATACAGTATTTGCAAATGATAAGAATACAACAAGAGATATCTACAATTTTGCAGATGGATTGGAACAAAGATATGGAGTGGAAAAAATAGGAGCAAGAGAAAATCAACTATTCCAAAAACTGAATCGTATAGGAAACAATGAAGAAATCTTGTTACATCAAGCCTATGACGAAATGATGGGACACCAATATGCCAATGTACAACAAAGAATCCAAGCAACCAGTTCTATCTTAGATAAAGAATTGAAATATCTCAAGAAAGAATGGGATACCAAGTCAAAAGATTCCAATAAGATCAAAGCTTTTGGAATGCAAGGGGAATACAAAACAAATACTGCCGGAGTCATGGATTATAGCTCGCATGCACAAGGAGTTGCTTACTTACATGAAAAGGAAACGGTGCAACTTGGGAATACCACCGGTTGGTATGCAGGTTTGATTCATCATGAATTTAAGTTCAAAGACATTGGAAAATCGAAAGAAGAAATGCTACAAGCAAAATGGGGAGTCTTCAAATCGACTGCTTTTGATCATAACAATAGTTTGAACTGGACCATATCTGGAGAAATGTTTGTAGGAAGAAACCGAATGCATCGTAGATATTTGGTAGTGGATGAGATCTTCCATGCCAAATCAAGATACTGGACTTATGGACTTGCGCTAACAAATGAAGTCAGCAAGACATTTAGAACCAGTGAATCTACTTTTGTAAAACCATATGGAGAATTGAAAGTAGAGTATGGAAGATTCCAAAAGATCAAAGAAAAGAACGGAGAAGTGAGACTGGAAGTGAAAGCGAATGATTACTATTCCGTAAAACCGGAAATTGGAGTGGAAGCAGGATACAAACATGATTTAAGCACAAGAGGAGCTTTGACAGCAAGAGTAGGAGTTTCTTATAGCAATGAATTAGGACGAGTTGCAAAGGGAAAGAACCAAGCAAGAGTAGCCTATACAAATGCGGACTGGTTTCATATCCGAGGAGAAAAAGAAGATCGAAGAGGAAGTCTAAGTACGGATTTAAATCTTGGATTGGAGAATGAAAGATATGGAATTACAGCAAATATCGGATATGATAGCAAAGGAAAGAATAAGAGAGCAGGTTTAGGACTAAGAGTTATTTTTTAATGAGATAAATCATATTATAATGGGAAAGTATATAGGAATGTAAATATACTTTTCCTTTTTTTGTATCTGAATAAAAAAATGTTTAAAAACATAAAAAATATTTGATTTTGAAAGAAAAAAATAATATAATATTAAAAAACTTAATAAAACAAATTTTAATGTAGGAATACAAGAGGAGAAGTATGAAAAAGATAGAAATATTTCTTTTTTTAGTCATTTCTGTTTTAGCTTTTTCAAATTCTTTTGATGAACAGGAAGAGAAGAGAACGATTCTAAGGCAAGAACAAAGGCTGGAACAAGAAAGGGCTCAAAAGGAATTTGAAAAAAGAGAAAAAAATGTGAATCAGTTTAAGGCAGAAAGCACAGATCGGAAAGAAAGTGTTGGAGATGAAATGAAATTTCATATATCCAAAATAAATTTGGAAGATAATGAGAACTTATTCCATGAAATAGAGAAAGAAAATATATTAAAAAAATATTTACATAGGGATTTAGGAAGCACAGAGATAACAAATTTAATTACAGAATTGACAAATAGATTAATAGCAAAAGGATATATTACTTCCCTTGCAACGATTTCAGAAAATAATGATGTAAGAACAAAAACTTTAAATTTAAAGATCATTCCAGGAAAAATAGAAAAAATAATACTCAATGAAGAGAAAGGCTTGGATTATGTAAAGAAATATTTTTTAGTGAATACGAAAAAAGGGAAAGTATTAAATATGAGAGATTTAGATACCACGATGGAAAATTTTAATTATCTGGAAGCAAATACTATGAAGATGGAAATCATACCAAGCGAAATTCCCAATCACTCCATAATAATCTTAAAAAATGAAAGAAAAGAAAAATTTACCATATCCATTCTTAGCAATAATTATGGCGAAGATAGACAAAATGCGATTTGGAGAGGAGGAGTATCCGTGAATATAGATAGTCCTTTAGGAATAGGGGATAGGCTATACTTCTCTTATATGACAGTTCATAAAAAGAAGCCAGATAGATCTTGGAAGAAAAGCGCAGAAACTCTGAAACCAGGAGAAATTTTACCAATAGGCCCAAAAGGCTATGATCCTTCCAAGGGAGATATTTTGCCCTATAAAAGAATATTAGACATATACAATTTAAGATATATCATGAAATTTCAGGATTATACTTTCACAGTGGGATCCAGCAGGACAGAAAAAGAAAGTAGTTTTTACACAGGAAATACTATTTATGATTTTAGCTCTATTAGTGATACATTTTCAATCAATTTAGATAAAATTCTATGGAGAAATCAAAAATCTAAACTAAGTTTAGGTGTTGGACTTAAAAAACGGCACAATGAAAACTATCTTGAAACTGCAACTCTATCAAAGAGAATCTTATCTATTGGGGATATTTCATTCAATGGGAATACCATATTTTGGAGAGGCTTATTAGGAGTTTCCATTGGATACGAAAGAGGTTTAAGGGCATTAGGCGCAGAAAGTGATAAGGGAAAAGTTGCAACTACTCCGAAAGCAGAATTTAATAAATATACTTTAAATGTTAATTACTATAAACCTATTCAGCAAAAAGTAGTATACAGATTAAACATATCTGCAGCATATTCCAATGATGTGTTGTATGGTTCAGAAAAACAAAGTATAGGAGGAGTAGGAAGTGTTGGAGGTTACCATAGAACAGGAAATATACAGGGAGAGAAGGCAATAGAAATAGAAAATGAATTTTCATACAGATTAGTAAATTCGGCAAAAATTGGAAATGTATCCCCATATATAAGTTATTCCTATGGAGCTGTAAACAATAACAAAAATTATTCTAAATATGCCAAAGGATATATGTCAGGAGCAATAATAGGTCTTAGATATCATATGAAATATTTCGATTTTGATATAGCTTATGCAAAACCACTAACGCATTCAAGCTATCTAAAACCAAAAAATAGAGAAATATATTTCAGTGCAGCATTCAAATTTAAATTTTAAAAAAATAGGAAATTTAAATTAAGTGTTTGTAAAGTGGAGAGAAACAAAAATTTAAAAAAGATGTTTTCATAGGAAATGGAAGTATAAAAAATAAAGCGACACTATTTTCATTTAAAATTTTCAAAAAATAAAAAATGGCGGTAGTAGAAGGATTCGAACCCTCGACACCTGGTTCCGAAGACCAGTGCTCTATCCAGCTGAGCTATACTACCGTCTGATTACTCAACTATAATATCATAAGTTTCTCCTTTTTGCAAGTTTTTCTTTTTTCCTTTTTTCTTCTTCTTTAGACTTGAAATCTTTAGACTTGAAATGAGGAAAAAATAGTGTTATAATAAAAACACAGAAGGAAATTTCTGACCTTACCGCTATTTTCACGAGGTTTTGGGCCTAACGTCGTCACGGGGTTGGCACTGTTTACAGTAACTCAGGTTAATCACGAATACTTTCGTATTACGGATTCTGTATGCTAGTAAGTATCTAACTACCACCTATTTATTGGCGACTAAAACCGTACTGAAGGCGATAGGTCGGATTTTTTCATGTTATTATAAAAATATTCGAGAGGTGAGCAATGTTATTAGTGAATAAGGAGTTATCCAAAATTTTAACATCAACAGTGGAAAAGTTATATGCAGATAAAGAAATGAAAGAGGTGGAAATTGCACCGGCTACCAATGAAAAATTTGGAGATTTTCAATGTAATTTCGCTATGATGAATTCTAAAATAATTGGAAAAAACCCAAGAATGATTGCGGAAGAAATTCAAAAGAATTTAGTAGAAAATGAAGTCATTGAAAAACTAGAAATTGCAGGACCCGGATTTATCAATATATTTTTGAAAGAAGCTTATTTATCTACTTTTATTAAAAAGATTGGAAAGGAAAAATTTGATTTTTCTTTCTTGAACAGAAAAGGAGATGTAGTTATTGATTTCTCTTCTCCCAATATCGCAAAGAGAATGCATATAGGGCATTTACGTTCTACGATTATTGGAGACTCTATTTGTAGAATTTACCGATACTTGGGTTACCATGTGATTGGGGATAATCATATCGGAGATTGGGGAACGCAATTTGGGAAGTTGATTATCGGTTACCGTAAATGGTTGGATCAGGATGCCTATAAGAAGAATGCCATTGAAGAATTGGAAAGAGTATATGTGAAGTTCTCACAGGAATCGGAAGAGCATCCTGAACTGGAAGAGGAAGCTCGTTTGGAATTAAAAAAATTGCAAGATGGGGATGAAGAAAACTACAATCTTTGGAAAGAGTTTATTCAGGTATCTATGGAAGAATATGAGAAATTATATTCAAGATTGGACATTCATTTTGATACTTTCTATGGAGAATCTTTCTATCATCCTATTATGCCGGAAGTGGTAAAAGAATTAGTAGAAAGAGGGATTGCCAAAGAAGATGACGGGGCAAAAGTAGTTTTTTTCCCGGAAGAAGAAAATTTATTTCCCTGTATCGTTCAAAAGAAAGACGGAGCTTTTCTGTATGCAACTTCCGACATTGCGACTGTAAAGTTTAGATTACACACTTATGATGTCAATCGGTTGATTTATCTGACGGATGAAAGACAACAAGATCATTTCAAGCAATTTTTCCGTATCACGGAAATGTTGGGATGGAATGTAGAAAAATATCATGTTTGGTTTGGGATTATGCGTTTTGCAGATGGAGTGTTCTCCACGAGAAAGGGAAATGTCATTCGTTTGGAAGAATTATTGGATGAAGGAAAACGAAGAGCCTATGAGATTGTACAGGAAAAAAATCCTTCTCTTCCGGAAGAAGAAAAACAACATATTGCAGAGGTGGTCGGAGTGGGAGCGATTAAATATGCGGATTTATCTCAAAATCGACAAAGCCCGATTATTTTCGAGTGGGATAAAATTTTATCTTTTGAAGGAAATACTGCCCCATATTTACAATATTCCTATGCTAGAGTGCAATCTATTTTAGATAAGGCGAAAAATTTGGGAAAAGAAGCAACAGAGGATGTTGTTTTGGTTTTGCAAGATAAATATGAGAGATCTTTGGCAAATTATATGACAATTTTTCCTTCTTCCGTATTAAAGGCTGCGGAAACCTGTAAACCGAATTTAATTGCGGATTATTTGTATGATTTATCGAAAAAGTTAAACAGTTTTTACAATAATTGTCCTATCTTAAATCAAGAAGAGGAAATTTTGAAATCCAGAGCCTATTTGGCAAAACAAGCTGGAGAAGTGATTAAGCAAGGATTGAGCTTATTAGGAATTCAAACTTTGGACAGAATGTAAAAATAGAATTACGATATGGAAGTTAATATAAATACTCTTGTGGGAGGGTAAACTTTTCTTAGGCTATTGTAGTTGTGCTTTGACTTTTATTTTATTTGGTGTTAGAATGATTTTAGGATATTTTAAAATAGAAAAGAGAGGAGGAAGTATCAATACATATTTATGTATTTATGATACAAGAGAAGAATGAAAAAAATCATAGCGGGAAGTTTATTATTACTTTCATTTAGCGTTTTTGCAGAAGAAATTGTGGTATATGGGCCGAGTACTTCTAAGTGGATTGGAAAAAAATATGGTCCTGTTTTTGAAAAAATGACAGGAGATACGATTAAATATGTCTCTCTTGACGGGGTAGTACAAAGATTAACTTTGGAAAAAATAAATCCTAAAGCGGATATTGTGGTAGGATTAACGCCTGTAGATATTGAAGTTGCAAAAAAACATGGAGTTATTCAAAAATATAAACCTCAAAATGTCGAAAAGATTAAGAAAGAAATTCAATATGATAAGGAGTATTATGCCGTTCCTTATGATTATGGAATGTTGGCAATCAATTATGATAAGACGAAAATTAAAAATCCACCTAAGAATTTAGAAGAACTGGGAAGGATGAAAAAGCAATTGTTGATTGAAAATCCGAATACATCAAATACAGGGGCTGAAATCTTACAATGGTCCCTTGCTCTCTATGGAAAAAATTGGAAAAAATTTTGGACAACCATTCAACCTGCTATTTATAATGTGGAACCGGGTTGGGAAGAAGCTTTTGCTAAATTTACGGCAGGAGAAGCTCCTATGATGGTAGGATATGCGACGAGTGATATTTGGTTCGCCCAAGATGACAGCCAAAAAGAGAGATATGCAAGTTTTTATTTGGAAGACGGAAATTATCAATATGTAGAAAGTGCTGCTTTGGTTGCCAAAAAAGAAGTAAAAGCAGGAGCCAAAAAATTTATGGAAGCTGTATTGGGAGAGGAATTTCAAACGATGACAGCAGCCAAAAATTATATGTTTCCGGTCACTGCTGTGACTTTGGGAAAAGAGTTTGATTCCGTTCCTAGAACAGAGAAAAAAGTACAATTTATGGCAAATAAAGAAGTGGTGGAACATTTGGCGAACTATAAAAAGGAAGCAGTACAAATTTTAAAAAAATAACTTGTAAATAAGTTATTTTTATGCTAGAATAGCAGAAATGTAAAAAATCATTAGGGAGGAAGAAGAATGAGAAGGAAGAGTTTGTTTCTAGAAAAACCGAAGCTTTCTTTCTTATTTCTTTTCTTCTTTTCTCTATTTATGTAGGATAATTCTTTGATAGAATTATCCTTTTTTTATTCTTAAGGAAATTATAAAATGAATTTTAAGCTTTCTTTTTTCAAAAAAGAAAATGAAAAAATACTTTTAGAATTTTCTAGAAAGAAAAAAATAATTTTTTATGCAAGGAGGAAAAAGCATGAGGAATTTTATTTCCATTCAGGATTTATCTCGACAAGACATTTTGGATTTGCTGGTTTTGGCAAAAGAATTGAAAGAAAAGCCGGAACCGGATTTATTAAAAGGAAAGATTGTGGCAACTCTTTTTTTTGAGCCGTCAACGAGAACAAGATTATCCTTTACTTCGGCAGCTTATCGGATTGGAGCTAATGTATTAGGTTTTGATTCCATTCAAGGAACTTCTGTTATGAAGGGAGAGTCTTTTGAAGATACTATTCGCATGGTAAGCAGCTACTCGGATGTGATTGTCATTCGTCATCCTCAAGATGGAACAGCCCAAAGAGCGGCGAATATTAGCTCCGTTCCTGTCATTAATGCCGGAGATGGAAAAAATGAACATCCCAGTCAAACACTTTTGGATTTGTATACCATACAGGAAGAGTTGGGAAGCTTGGAAGAGAAAAAAATTGCTTTCGTAGGGGACTTGAAATACGGAAGAACCGTTCACTCTTTGACAAGAGCTATGAAACATTTTCGTGCAAAATTCTATTTTGTGGCACCGGATTCGATTCAAATGCCGCAATATTTGTTGCAAGAGCTGGAAGAAGCAGGCTTGGAATATTCTTTGCATCGTCATTACGAAGAAATTTTATCAGAAATTGATATTCTGTATATGACAAGAATTCAAAAAGAACGATTTGAAGATCCGAAGGAGTTTGAAAAAGTGGAAAGTGCTTATCGGATTGAAAAAGAAGACATTGTGGGAAGATGTCAGGAGCATATGATAATTCTACATCCTTTGCCGAGAGTAGATGAAATTGCAGTATCTGTGGATGAGTGCAAACATGCTCGATACTTTCAACAGGCAGCCAATGGAGTTCCTGTTAGAGAAGCGATGATTGCTTTAGCCGTCGGAAAAAAATAGGAGGGAAGAGTGTATTTACGAGATTGTATTGTGAGAGAAAATAGTTGTATTGCAAGTTCTTACTACAGAATGGTGGTAGAAATTCCGGAAGAATTATTGGAATCCAAACCGGGACAATTTTTTATGCTGAAGTCTTTACAAGATTCTTTTTCTTTGCGAAGACCTATCAGTATTCATCAGCTCAACAAAAAAGAAAGGACTATGGAGTTTTATTATGAAGTGAAGGGAAGAGGAACGAAGTCTCTATCCATGTTCAAAGAGGGAGAAAGCATTTCTTTACAAGGTCCCTTGGGACATGGCTTTTCTTTAGTAAAAAAGAAAAAAGTTCTAGTGCTTGGAGGAGGAATGGGAATTGCTCCTATGAAATATTTATTGGATGCTTTGAAAGAAGAAAATGAAGTGACCTTGGTTGCAGGAGGACGAAACCAGGAAGCGATTGAAATTTTGGACAGCTTTTCTTTTCAAAAATTGAGAGCCTATATTACAACGGATGACGGTTCCGTAGGAATGAAAGGAAACGTTGTCATGAAATTCAAAGAGCTGTTAGAAAGTTCTTCCTATGATCAAATTTATGTCTGTGGTCCTCATGGGATGATGCTGGCAGCGGCAAAAATCGCTCAAGAAAAAGAAGTGAGTTGTGAAATTTCTTTGGAAAACAGAATGGCTTGTGGGGTGAAGGCTTGTGTAGGTTGCTCCATTCAAACGGTAGAAGGGATGAAAAAAGTTTGTCATGACGGTCCCGTATTTGATTCTAAGATGATAGTCAACTATGAACCGAAAGAAAAATCAACAATCTGTTGTAGAAATTAGGAGGAGAAAATGAGCTGTTTGGAAACAAAGTTTTTAGGAATTTCAATGAAAAATCCCTTGGTCACCTCTTCCGGTTGCTTTGGCTTTGGAAAAGAATATCAAGATTATTTTGATCCGAATCAATTGGGAGGAATTGTTTTAAAAGGCATTACCTTGGAGGCAAGAGAGGGAAATCATGGAGTCAGAATTGCAGAGACTCCGGGAGGAATGTTAAACTGTGTGGGTTTAGAAAATCCCGGAATTGATGTCTTTGAACGAGAAATTATTCCAAATTTGAGAAGAGAGGGAGTTACAACTTCTTTGATAGCCAATATCAACGGAAAGACAATGGAAGAATATATGGAAATTGCAAAGAGAGTGGATAATATAGAGGAAGTGGCTATGATAGAGCTAAATATTTCCTGCCCCAATGTAAAAGACGGAGGAATGGCATTTGGAGCAAATCCTGAAGTGGCAGGAGCTGTCACCCGAGAAGTGCGAAAGATTACGAAAAAACCTTTGATTGTAAAGTTATCTCCAAACGTTACGGATATTGCCATGATTGCAAAAATTGTCGAAGAAAATGGAGCGGATGCAGTTTCTTTAATCAATACCGTGTTAGGAATGGCAATTGATGTAAAGAGTAAAAAACCGCTTTTAGGAAATACTTTTGGAGGAATGTCGGGAGGAGCGGTCAAGCCCATTGCTCTTCGAATGATTTATCAAGTATATGAAGCCGTTACCATTCCCATTGTAGGTATGGGAGGAATTCTAAATGGAACGGATGCCTTGGAATTTTTAATGGCGGGAGCCAGTCTTTTATCCATAGGAACCGGATTTTTTATCAATCCTATGGTATCTGTAGAAGTAGAAAAAACATTGAGGGACTATTGCCAACAGGAAAATATCAAGAATATTCAAGAAATTGTTGGAATTGCACATAGGAGGTAACAATATGGATGCTCGAGAAAAAATTATTATTGCTTTGGATTTTCCCACAGAAGAAAAAGCGATTGCCTGTGTGGAAAGTTTAGGAGAGGAAGCTATATTTTATAAGGTAGGCTTGGAGTTATTTCTAAATTCACAGGGAAGAATTTTAGAATATTTGCGAGAAAAACAAAAGAAGATTTTTTTGGATTTAAAATTTCACGATATTCCGAATACGACAGCGATGGCCTCCGTCTTTGCTGCTAAAGAAGAGGTTGCGATGTTCAATGTCCATGCCTCCGGTGGTAAGAAAATGATGAAAAAGGTAATGGAGGAAACAAAAAAAATCAATGAAGCGGCTTCTGTGATTGCTGTAACCGTTTTAACAAGTTTTTCAGAGGAAGATATTCAAACTTTATTTCAATCGAAACTATCCTTGCAAGAATTGGCAATTCATTTTGCAAGTTTAGCGAAAGAGGCGGGACTTTCCGGTGTAGTGTGTTCTCCTTGGGAGGCTTCCGAAATAAAAAAAGCCTGTGGAGAACGGTTTCAAACGGTTTGTCCGGGAGTAAGACCGAAATGGTCTGCCAACAATGACCAAGAGAGAATTATGACTCCGAAAGAAGCGGTACAACATGGTTGTGATTATTTAGTTATCGGAAGACCGGTAACGAAACATGAAAATCCGAAAGAAGCCATGAGACTGATCGTGAAAGAAGTGAAAGAAGGTTTGCAACTATGTTAGTAAAAAATGCGAAAATCATTATGGGAACAGAAGAAATTATTGTGGATATTTTAATTCAAGACGGAAAATTTGCAAAAGTGGGAAGAAATTTGTCAGAACATTCAGAAGAAGAAATACTGGATGCCAAAGGGCACTATGTATTGCCGGGAATAATTGATGTACATACTCATATGAGAACTCCCGGATTTAGTCATAAAGAAGATGTTTCTTCAGGAAGTAAGGCGGCGATTCGAGGAGGAGTGACAAGCTTTTTCGATATGCCCAATACCAATCCCGCTACGGTAACAAAGAAGGCTTTGGAAGAAAAAAGAAAGATTTATGAAGGGAATTCCTATGCAGATTATGCTTTTTATTTCGGAGGAACCCGTTTTGATAATCATGTAGAAGTGCAGAAGGCAGTGGAAGAAGCCGTCGCTACTAAAATTTTTTTAAATGTATCCACCGGAGATATGTTGATAGAAGATGATAGGATTTTAGAAAATATTTTTCGTGCTTCGAACAGGGTGGCAGTTCATGCGGAGGAAGACATGGTCGCAAAGGCGATACAACTGGCGAGAAAAACAAAAAAACCGTTATATCTTTGTCATATTTCCTTGGAAAAAGAATTGGAATATATTCGAGAAGCAAAAGAAATGGGAGTGGAAGTGTATGGAGAAGTCACGCCACATCATTTATTTTTAAATGAAGAAGATAGAGAACAAACAGAAGAAACAAAATTATTTTTGAGAACAAAGCCGGAGTTGAAAACCAGAAAAGACAATGAAGCTCTTTGGAAAGCCTTACAATATGGAATTTTAGACACGATAGGAACGGATCATGCTCCACATCTTTTGGAAGAAAAAAAGGCAAAGCTTACTTTTGGGATGCCAAGTGTGGAGCACTCTTTGGAGATGATGTGGAAGGGAGTGCAAGAGGGAAAGATTACAGTGTCACGTTTACAGGAAGTGATGTGTGAGAATCCTGCTAAAATTTTTGGATTAAAAAAGAAGGGAAAAATTGCAGTAGGCTATGATGCGGATTTTGTCATTGTGGATGAAACAGATCACAGTGAAATTCAGCAGGAGGAAATAATTTCAAAGGCAGCTTGGAGCCCGTATATAAAGCAAAAGAGAGGATGCAAAGTATTGACGACAGTCCTACGAGGGGAAATTATATATCAGGAAGGAAAATTCGGAGAAAAAAGAGGAAGGGAGATTTTAAAATATGACTAGAAAAGAAGCAATTGCACAAGTGTTATTAAGTACAGGAGCCGTAAAATTAAATGTGAAAGAACCATTTACCTTTGTATCAGGAATTAAAAGTCCTATTTATTGTGATAATCGACAAATGATTGCTTATCCGGAAGAAAGAGAAGTTATCATTCAAGGATTTCAGGAAGCTTTGGAGGGAAAAGAATACGATGTTTTGGCCGGAACAGCAACGGCAGGAATTCCATGGGCAGCATTTTTAGCACATAGTTTACAAAAACCGATGAGCTATATTCGTGGAGAAAAGAAAAGTCATGGAGCCGGAAAGCAGATTGAAGGAGCGAGTGTAGAAGGAAAAAGAGTCATTGTAATTGAAGATTTGATTTCCACAGGAGGAAGTTCCATAAAAGCGGTAGAAGCAGCCTATGCGGAAGGAGCAGTTTCCGTAGAAGTGATAGCTATTTTTTCCTATGAATTTCCAAAAGCCTATCAACAATTCGGAGAGAAAAAGATAGCTTGGCAATCTCTTTCCAATTTTGAAGTGTTAATTCATAAAGCGGAAGAAATGGATTATGTGACAGAAGAAGAACGAAACATAGCGGCAGATTGGAATCAACATGCAGACACTTGGGGGAAATAATCGAAAGATTTTCCCTCTTTTTTTCTTTGCTATCAATTAAATATATAGAGGATTTTACACAACATTTCCTTAATATTTTTCAATATCTATGTTTTGTCGGAAAAAATCTTTTTCAGGAAAAAATCCCGATTATTCCTTCTCAGCATTACACTATGGACGGAATTGACGTAGATTTGGACGGAAAAACTTCTTTGTCTCATCTTTATGCGGTCGGAGAAGTTGCCTGTACGGGAGTACATGGGAAAAATAGATTGGCAAGTAATTCTCTTTTGGAGAGTGTCGTTTTTGGAAAAAGAGCAGCTGTTAGGATTTCGCTTGAAAAAACCCCTTGGATTCGTTATAATAAAAGAATAAGAATGAAACGAAATACAATATCTAACAGCCTAGCTAAAAAAATAATTTTAGAGAGGATAAAAGAAGATGAAGACAACAAAATTAAATAACTTTCAAATGGATTCTTGGATTCAAATGGCCTTACGGGAAGATATTTCTTCCGAAGATTTTTCTACCAATGCTATCTATGAGGAGAACAGTTTTTCTGAAGTGTCTCTTTTTGCAAAACAGGACGGAATTCTTGCCGGTTTAGATGTTTTTCAGCGTACCTTTACTCTTTTGGATGAAAAAATACAATTTGTGGAGTACAAGTCGGAGGGAGATGAGGTCAAAAAAGGAGATAAAATTTTGGAGATTGTCGGAAATACCAGAGTGATTTTATCGGCGGAACGGGTTGCCTTAAATTTCTTACAACATATGAGCGGAATTGCTTCTTACACCTATCAAATGGTTCAAGCATTGGGAGATGTCGGAATTACAGTCGTGGATACCAGAAAAACAACACCGAATATGAGAATTTTTGAAAAATACGCAGTCAGAGTAGGAGGAGGGCAAAATCATCGCTATAATTTGTCAGATGGAATTATGTTGAAAGACAATCATATTGCAGCTGCGGGTTCTCTTTCCAGAGCCGTGCAATTGGCTAAAAAATATGCTCCTTTTGTAAAAAAAATAGAAGTGGAAGTGGAAAATTTGGAAATGTTGAAAGAGGCTTTGGAAGTCGGAGTGGACATTATTATGTTAGATAATATGGATTTGAATATGATAAAGCAGGCAATTGTTATGATTGGGGGAAAAGCTCTGATTGAATGTTCCGGAAATATAGATATATCGAATATAGAAAAATACAGGGGCTTAGCGATAGATTATATTTCAAGTGGAGCCTTGACTCATTCCGCCAAGAGATTAGATTTTAGTATGAAACATTTGAGGAGTATTCATGAGTGAAACAGAAAACAGAAGAAAAGAAATTTGTAGATTATTACAACATTCTACCGTAGCATTGAATGGAACGGAACTCGCAAAGATGTTTGGGGTTTCCAGACAGGTTATCGTACAGGATATTGCGGTCTTAAAAGCAGGAAATTATAATATTATTTCTACAAATCGAGGGTATTTTCTTCCTCAAGCTAGGGAAACACAATTTGAGAAGGTTTTATGTGTTTCTCATACGGATGCTCAAATAGAAGAGGAGTTAAATATCATGGTGGATTTGGGAGCTACGGTTCAAGATGTCTTTGTTTCTCATAATGTTTATGGAATTATTCGAGTGGAGTTGAATATCAAGTCTCGACGAGATATTCAAAAATTATTGGAGGATATTCGGAAAGGACTGAGCCAGCCGTTAAAACAATTGACAAAAGATTTTCACTATCATACCATTGTTGCGGAAAAGGAGGAAATTTTAGAGGAAGTGGAAGAAGAATTAAAAAAAGTAGGATTTTTAGTAGAAGAGTAAAGAATAAAAAGGGGTATCTCAAATGAAATAATCGAGATATCCCTTTTTGAATGACTTACTCTTAGCCTCCGCATATTTTTACTTCAAATATCCCATTTTTTTAGAAGCCTCTATAGATTTTAAACGAACAATTTCTTTGTATTTTTTTATTTTTTCTTCTGTAAGAAAGTCATCTTCTAAAAGATTTATTCCTAAAGAGGCGACAACTTCTTCAGTATAATCGTATAAAGGAGCTCCTATTCCAATGGTTCCTTTTGCATATTCCCCATAGGAGACAGCTACTCCTTCTTCTTTAATTTTCTTCAAGGAAGTTTTTAATTCTTCTATGGAAATATTAGGGCGATTTTTTTTATTTTTAAAAACTGTTTCAATATACTCGGAAATAAACTGTTCTGATTTATTAGCTAAAATTGCTTTTCTGGTTGCTCCGCAGTGTAGATAAAATTCATTTCCAAATTTTTCTATCACATGAATGCTTTGAGTTCCTTCAACGCGTTCAAGTACAATTCCCTTATATCCAGTTGGAACCATTAAAAAAGAATCTACTTCTATTTCGGATGATAATTCTCGCAAGATTGGTAACACGATATTTTGAATCCCCATTTCTAAAGAAGCTCTTTTTCCAAGTAAAATTAAAGAAGGACCTAATTTATAAAGAGATTTTTCATCTTTCAATACATACATTTTAGAAACTAAGGTTTGTAACAGACCATAGGCTGTACTTTTAGGAATATTTAATTTTGTATAAATATATGCTAATGAACAGCCTCCTGAAGAATTTTTTAAAATTTCCAAAATTTCTATAGCCTTATTTAAACTTTTTATCATATCCAATTAATAACAATTAAGTTGTCATATCCTCCCTTTTTTTATTAAGATTATATCACTTCTATTTCTTCTTTTCAATGAATATTCTATTATCTAATAATTGTTTCTTTTTCTCTATAGTACTTAGGCTCCATTTTATATTTTTTTATATTTACTATTGACAAAAAATAAAAAATGAGGTATTAATTGACTATAATACCGAACATGGTTTTATAATAAAAAACGATAAAGGGGGATAGTAAAATGATTGAAAAAGTAAAAAATAGAAAAACGTAAATATTGTGATTGTATTTGGGAAAAAAAATCCCAAATTACAGAAACTGCAAAATGGGATTAAAGTATGATATCAATCATACCCTGGCAAGTTGATTATATCATATTTTATTCCTAAAATACAATTTTTTTTAGGAGGGAAATAATGGAATACGATGTAATACATTTTGAAGCTCTGGGAGAAGAAGCTAAGTATTTGGAACAGGAAACCAGAGAATGCAAAAAAAAGGGGCTACTTCCTGCCAATTTTAAATATTTGATCACTCCCGAAAATGTGCAAACATATTTGCTATATCATAAGCATTTTATCTTGCCTGACTTAATTACAACAAAGACACATTCCATTTTACCGGAGGAATATCTAGTAGGAAAGAAAAAAAGTGTTGTAACCCGAAGTGCTGGCTATGATCACTTTGAACATTTGCAATCTATTATCAATTTAGCCAGTTTAAGGGAATATTGTGTTAATGCAGTAGCCCAGACTGCAATTAAATTCTTGTATGCCGCATGCGGACGAATGAATGAATACATGAAAAATACCGCATCTTTTGAAAGAAATCATACCACTTCTTTTATGGAATTGGGAAAGAATAGAATTGCTACTGTTTTTGGAGTTGGAAAAATAGGAAAAAAAATATATGAGCTATTGGAGCAAAATGATTTAACTGTACAAGCTGTTGATATCAGAGAACAAGAACTCAAGAGAGTCTATGGTGATTCTGTTAAATTCGTTTCTAAAGAAGAGGCCTTATTAACAAGTGATATTCTCATTAATGCGATGAATTTAACAAAAAATCCAAAAAGTAAATTCTATAATATGAATTATTTTTCAGAAAAAGAGTTTTCTCTGGTAAAAAAGGGAGTTATTTTTATCAATGTGACGAGAGGAGAAATCGCTCCTGAAAGTATTTTGTTAAATTGTTATAAAAAAGGAATTATTTCTGGGATTGGACTGGATGTTTTTACAAATGAGGAAGTCTTTTCCAAAGTTGTCAAAGGGGAAATGAAAACTCAGGAGAAAGATATAAAGGCAGCAAAAAAAATCGAAGAAAAAGCCTTATCTCAGGAGGAAAATTTTTATGTACAACCTCATCAGGCTTTCAATTCAGATTTGGCTGCTCGTGCAAAAGCCAAAGAAGCTATGAAACAAATTTGTATCTGGTATAAAAATAATAAAGAAAAGTTTGATGAACAATTACCTTATTATTGCGATTGACTTATAAATATGAGGAGGCTATTCTATGCAATTAACTATGAATCAAGCTATCTGGGCCGTATTTAATGACATTTGTATTATGGCAGTGTTATTATTGATTGGTCAATTTTTAAGAGCAAAAATAAAAATTTTTCAAAAACTGCTAATTCCTTCTGCTTTGATTGCTGGAGGGATTGCTTTAGTACTTGGACCAAAAGGTTATGGGATTTTAAAACTATCTCCCAACTTTGGAACTTATGCAGCAGTATTGATTGTCGTTATCTTTGCAGCGACTCCAATTGGAGATAAACCAAGTAAAGAAGCGATGTCTGGTCCTGTAATAGGAGGAATGTTTTTTAATATAACAGGAATTGCTGTTCTACAGTATGCGATCGGGATGCTGGTAACTGTGTATGGATTAAGGTTTATCTATCCAAATCTTCCAGAGCAGTTTGGTTTAATGATGGCTACGGGCTTTTATGGAGGACATGGAACTGCAATTGCTGTTGGAAATGCTCTGGAAAGTATGGGAGTTCCAAATATGACAGATTTTGGAAATACTTGTGCTACAATTGGAATTGTAGGGGGAATTATATCAGGAGTTGGAATTATAAACTGGGGAACTCGGAAAGGATATACTCACTATGTTGACAGTCCTCAAAACTTACCGATAGAACTACGTACAGGTTTAATTCCTCCTGAAAAGCAAAAAGCGGCAGGAAAAGTCAGCATTTCCTCTATTTGTTTAGATCCTTTGTCTTTTCACATCGCTTTGGTCTTATTAGCTTCGGTGGGAGGAATTTTAATTTCAGATTATTTCAAAAGTTTTTCTGCTGGATTAGGATATGCTGTTTCTATTCCTGCTTTTTGTACTGCATTGCTATGTGGTTTTCTGATCAATAAAATCCTTAATAGAACAAAGGCTCATTCTTATGTAGATAGATATTCCATCAGTCGTATTCAAGGAGTTGCTACAGATTTTTTGATGGTTTCAGGAATTGGTTCCTTGAATCTGTCTGTTGTGCTCGATTATCTAGGACCATTACTAATTGTCTGTGGCATTGGTTTTCTCATCACGTGGTGGTGGTTTATTTATATTGGTGGAAAATCTTCAAGAGAAGATTGGTTTGAAAGGAATATGATGTGTTGGGGACATGCCACTGGAGTTGCCGCAACAGGAGTATTACTCCAAAGAGTAGTTGATCCTGATTTAAAATCAAGAGGAATTGAAGATTCCGGGATTGCTGACCTTTTTAACCGTCCTCTAATTGTAGGTCTACAAGTAATTCCTCCCATTGTAATGAATATTTTACCTAATTTTGGAGCTCATATTGTGACATGGGGCATTTTCATGATTGTGCTGGTTATGTGGATTATTGCATGGAAATTAAAATGGTGGATTCCATCTCAAAAAAGAAAAATCTACAGGAGCTAATCCAAATAAAAAAGAGGAAGGAATTGATGAGTGTTCATTTCTGTTGTGCAGAAACAAAATACTGCGATTGTAGAGCTTTCACAGCAGTAGCAGAGATTCTTGAAAAGAGAGAAGAACCTTTGTAGACATTACTGACTTGTGAACTGAAACTGATTGGAAAATCCTGAGAGAAAATTCAATCAGTTTTTTCTTTTTTCATGGTATAATAGAAATAAAAAGGGGAGAAAGAGGGGTGTCTTCTGTGAAATTATTGCCTGTTGGAATCACGGATTTTAGAGAAATATTGGAAAGTAACTATTATTATATTGATAAAACACAATGGATAGAAGAACTTTTTCAAGATGGAGCAAAAGTCAAACTCTTCACCAGACCTCGTCGTTTTGGAAAGACATTAAATATGTCGATGTTACGATATTTTTTTGATATCCAGAATCGGGAAAATACTAGAAAACTTTTCCAAGGCTTGGAAATTGAAAATTCTCCCTATATGGCAGAACAAGGGAAATATCCTGTGATTTTTCTTTCTTTTAAAGATGTTAAAGAAAGAAATTGGAGGGATTGTTTGAGACAAATAAAAATATTGTTAAAAGATTTATACAATTCTTTTGAGTTTTTGCGTTCTTCTTTGAATCCAAGCGAATTAAGAAGTTTTGATAAAATATGGTTTGAAGAAGAAAGTGGAAATTATCAGAATGCTCTAAAGATGCTGTCTTCCTTTTTAAAAAAATATTATCAAAAGAAGTCTATCATTCTCATTGATGAATATGACACCTCCATTGTTTGTGCCTATGAGCATGGATACTATGAGGAGGCGATTTCCTTCTTTCGAAACTTTTACAGCTCCGCTTTGAAAGACAATGAGTGTTTACAACTAGGGGTAATGACAGGCATTTTGCGGGTAGCAAAGGAAGGGATTTTTTCAGGGCTCAATAATTTAATGGTATATGGTGTTTTTGAGGAGAAATATAGTTCTTCTTTTGGACTAACGGAGGAAGAGGTGAAAAAGGCATTAGGATACTATGGGTTAGCATACAATATAGAGAAAGTCAAAGAATGGTATGATGGATACCGATTTGGAAATATGGAGATTTACAATCCATGGTCGATTCTCAATTATATTTTCCATCAAAGATTGGAAAGTTATTGGGTGAATACTTCTAATAATTTCTTAATCTATGATATATTGGAACGAGCAAATAGAAACCTTTTTGAGGAATTACAAGCTGTGTTCCAAGGAAAAGAAATTCAAAAGACATTGGAGTATTCTTTCAGTTTTCAAGATATGACAAATCCACAAGAGATTTGGCAGCTGTTAGTACACAGTGGATATTTAAAGATAGAAAAAAATATGGGAAATCATCGATATGCTTTGAAAATACCCAATCGGGAAATATATCAATTTTTTGAAAGAAGCTTTTTAAATCGTTTTTTAGGAGGAGTGGATTACTTCCAAGATATGATATCTGCTTTACAGAAAGGAGATATTAAAGTCTTTGAAAAGAAATTACAAGAGATCTTGTTAAGTAATGTCAGTTATCATGATGTTGGACAAGAAGAAAAGTATTATCATAATTTCATCTTAGGAATGATTTTATCTCTGTCGAAAGAATATGAAATACATTCCAATTTAGAGAGTGGCTATGGAAGATACGATATTAGTTTAGAACCAAAAGATAAAAGAAAGTTAGGATTTATTTTAGAATTAAAAATAGCAAAGTCAGAAGAAGAACTGGAAAAGAGAGCAAAAGAAGCTTTGGAACAGATCGAAGAAAAGAACTATGATGTTAGTATGAAACAAAAGGGAGTTTCTAACATATTAAAGTTAGGACTTGCTTTTTATGGAAAGAGAGTCCTTGTTCTTGTACCTAATTGAATGCTTTAAAATAGTGTTGTTAAGAAACAGCTGATTGGAGTCATCCAGTTGGCTGCTTTTTTATTGACATTTTTTGTAAAGTATCGTAAGATTAAATTAGTAAAAATATTTGACCAATTAAAGAATTTTATTGTGATAAAAGTTTATTTATTTTGATGTGGATTTACTATAATCCTCAAGGAATTACACAACATAGAATTTGTGAAAAGACTTTTTCTACAAAATAGGTAGTTGGTGCAACTATAAAAATCTATCTGGAAAAAGAATATATTTTTCTAGAAAAAAGTAATAAAGACGGAAGAAGTAAACTGATAAAATTAACTGAAAAGGGCAGGAAATATGCTATCGACATTCTAGAATCTTTAGTAATGATTGAAGAAAAAGCAATGTTTGCTTTAACAATAGAGGAACGGGAGAGATTACTGGAATTATCTGAAAAATTTTATCAACAATTTCGATTGTGCCTAGAAGAGATAAGAAAGGAAGAGTATGATACAATTTGAACATGTTAGCAAGGAATATGAAGGGAAAAAGGTAGTATCTGATTTAAATTTTGAAATTCAACAGGGAGAATTTTTTATTCTGGTGGGACCGAGCGGAAGCGGAAAGACAACCCTATTAAAAATGATAAACCGTTTGTTGGAACAAACAGAAGGAAATATCTATTTAGAGGGGAAGAATAGTAAGGATTATAATACCCGACAATTACGATTCAATATTGGTTATGTTTTACAACAAATCGCTCTTTTTCCAAATTTGACTGTGTTAGAAAATATAGAGCTGATTCCTGAAATGAAAAATTGGGAGAAGCGAAGAAGACGAGAAAAAGCAAAAGAATTGATGAAAAGAGTAGGATTGAATCCGGAGAAATATGCAAATCGTTATCCTCGAGATTTATCCGGAGGAGAACAACAACGGGTCGGCATTTTACGGGCAATTATTTTTAATCCGAAAATTTTATTGATGGACGAACCTTTTAGTGCTTTAGACCCTATTTCTAGAAATCAATTACAGGATTTGATAAAAAAAATACATAAAGAATTTGGAATGACGATTGTTTTTGTGACACATGATATGAAAGAAGCTATGAAACTCGGAGATAGAATTTGCATTATGAAAAATGGGAAGCAAATACAATTGGCTACTCCTGAAAATATTCGAGAGAACCCGGCAAATCAGTTTGTAGAAGAGTTTTTTCGTTAGGAGGTAAATGTGGGAAATTTTTTTAAAATTTTTTTAGAAAAAAAAGGTGACTGGACGATAGCTTTGTTTGAGCATTTGCAAATTTCTTTACTCTCTTTGATGTTGGCGATTATCATTGCAATTCCTTGTGCAATTGGAATTTCTCATCGTAAAAAATTGTCAGAATGGATATTACATATCACAGGTGTCATACAGACGATTCCTTCTTTAGCCTTATTAGGATTTTTTATTCCTTTTTTAGGAATAGGAATGGTACCGGCGGTTTTGGCATTGGTTTTATATGCCATTTTTCCGATTTTACAAAATACCATTACAGCTTTGCAGGAAATAGATCCTTCTCTGGAAGAGGCGGCTACCGCTTTTGGAATGACAAAATGGGAGAAGTTGAAAAAATTTGAGCTTGCTTTAGCTATGCCGATTATTATTTCAGGGGTTAGAACTTCTGCCGTTATGATTATTGGAACGGCTACTTTGGCAGCCCTGATTGGAGCAGGAGGATTGGGAAGCTTCATTCTATTGGGAATCGATCGAAATAATGGAAATCTTATTTTGATGGGAGCGATGACTTCCGCTTGTCTTGCCATTTTATTCAATGCGGGAATTCGTATTTTGGAAAAACAAAAATTGAAGAGAATTCTCTTTGTATTTTTAGGAATACTTGTCATCCTTGTTTTTTCTTTTTTCAGTAAAACGATGAAGCGGGAAGAAGAGCTAATCATTGCAGGAAAATTAGGAGCGGAACCTGAAATTATTATTCACATGTATCAGGAATTGATTGAGACAGAGACGGATTTAAAAGTGGAATTGAAAACCAATTTTGGAAAGACAAGTTTTTTATATGAGGCATTGAAAAAAGGAGATATTGATATTTATCCGGAATTCACAGGAACAATAGCCAGTTCTTTGTTGAAAGAAAAAGAAGCTGTTTCTAATATTCCGGAAGAAGTTTATGAGTTGGCTAAAACAAAAATTTATGAACAGGATCACTTGGTATTGTTAAAGCCCATGAAATTTCAAAATACCTATGCTCTTGCAGTTCCTGAGGAATTTGCGAAAGAAAAAAAGCTTGATAAGATTTCAGATTTGAAAAAGGTGGAGAAAGATATTGTCGCAGGGTTTACTTTGGAATTTCACGATAGGAAAGATGGAAATCAGGGGCTAAAAAAAATCTACGGTTTGGATTTCAAAGTGAAAACTATGGAGCCTTCTCTTCGCTATCAGGCAATTCAACATGGAGATATTCAAATATTGGATGCTTATTCAACAGACAGTGAGTTATTAAAATATAAGCTTGTTTTGTTGAAAGATGACAAACAATTATTTCCCCCTTATCAGGGAGCAGCTTTTATGAGAGAGGAAACTTTGCAGAAATATCCGGAATTAAGGAATATTCTGGAAAAAATTTCGGGAAAAATTACAGAAGAAGAAATGCAGAGAATGAATTATGAAGTCGATGTAAAAGGCAGAACTGCAAAGGAAGTTGCTAGAGAATATCTAGTGAAAAATGGAATCCTTCAAGAAAAAATATTCTAACATGAATGGAGAGGAAAGAGCATGAAAATTTTTATTACAGGGGGAAGCTCCGGAATTGGCTTGGGTCTTGCAAAAAAATATTTGGAACAAAAACATGAAGTTGCTGTTTGTGGAAGAAGTGAGGAAAAAATCAAAAAATTGCAAGAGAGGTTTCCGGAATTGAAAACTTATAAAGTCGATGTAAAAGATAAACTTGCTCTTAAAAGGGCAGTAGAGGATTTTGCCAAAGAAGATTTGGATATGATGATAGCAGGAGCAGGAGTATACTATGGAAATCTTTCCAAAGAATTGGATCAAGAAGGATGCATCCATAGTTTGGATACTAATTTAGCGGGGGTTCTACATGCTTTTGAAATTGCCAGAGATATTATGCTCCCGAAAAAACAGGGACATTTAGTGGCCATTTCTTCTATAGCCGGTTTATTGGAGTATCGGGATGCTTCTGTTTACAGTAAATCAAAACGGGCAGTAAACTATCTTTGTGAAGCCTATCGAGAAGCATTGCGAGGCACGGGAATATATGTTACCAATATTCTTCCGGGCTATATTGCAACACAGAGATTATACGATGTCAATGGAGAGACGATGAGAAAGAAACCTTTTTTACTTTCAGAAGAGGAGGCTGTGAATATTTCCATGCAGGCGATTACAGAAAAACGAGAGAGAATCATTTTTCCGAGAAGAATGAAAATTGCAGTTTCCATTCTTTCGAAATTTCCTAAAAGTGTTATAAATTTTCTATTTTTATTGACAGAAAAAAGGAAAGCCATGTAAAGCTTTCCTTTTTTCGCGCATATTTTAGGCTATATGATTTTTTATTCTTTTATTTTGCAATGATAAGTAACATTTTAAATGGGGTCACGGCTTCCACTGCATGAGAAATATTTCCGGGAAGAATGATATTTTCTCCTGTTCTTATCAAATGTTCTTTCCCGTCAATCCAAAATTTTGCTTCTCCTTCCAACATAGTCACAAGAGCATCGCCCGGAGCTTTGTGAGCAGATAAATTTTCCCCTTGATCAAAGGACATCAATGTCATGACCATAGAAGGATTCATGACTAAATTTTTACTCATAATTTGTCCTTTTCCATATGAAATTTCATCTTTTAGGGCAAAAGAAGCAGCCCTTGTAAGATGTTGAATCGTTTTTATTTCTGACATAAAAGTACCTCCTCTATGATATTCTATTTCTAAAAAAATGCTGTCCTCCTTTGCATGAACGGAGTAAAAAGAATGTTCAGGGACAGATAAGAAGAAAGCTTTTTTCATGACCATACTTTTTTCTGTAAATTGCAAATAGGCGTTTCCTTGTATCAATATAAAAAATCTGGGCTTAGGCATGGTTTCTGCCGAAATTACCTCCCCTTTTCCCATAGATAACAAAGTAATTCTTCCCAGAGCAGATTCCAACAGAATCATACTGGAAACTTGAAAAGGATAAACTGCAATTTGATTTTGGAATAAAAATACTTCCGCTTTTTTTATTTTTTTGATTTCTTTCATAGCTCTCTTCCTCCTTCTATATTTTTATTATACAAGTACGGAAGAAAAAAATCGGTAACCTTGGTTACAAAAAAGAAAAAAGCTACACCTAAGAGAGATGTAGCTCCTAGATTATTTATTGCACAGCCTTCTTTAATTCTTCCACTTTATTACATCTTTCCCATGGAACATCAATATCCGTTCGTCCAATATGTCCAAAAGCTGCTAAGTCTTGGTATAAAAAAGTGCCACTTCGAAGCTCCAAGGCTTTTTCAATTCCTCTTGGTGTCAAGTCAAAGATTTTTTTCACAGCTTCTTCCAATTTTTCTTCCGCTACTTTTGCTGTTCCAAAGGTATCGATTTTAATAGAAGTCGGCTCAGCTACTCCAATGGCATAGGACAATTGAATTTCACATTTTTCTGCGAAGCCAGCCGCTACAATATTTTTAGCAACCCATCTGGCTGCATAAGCGGCGGAACGATCCACTTTGGAAGGATCCTTTCCGGAGAAAGCTCCTCCTCCATGTCTGAAATATCCTCCATAGGTATCTACAATAATTTTTCTTCCGGTCAATCCGGTGTCTCCATGAGGACCTCCAATGACAAAACGACCTGTCGGATTGATATGGTAAGTAATTCCGTCTTTGGATAAGTGATATTGTTCTAAGACCGGTTCAATCACTTTTTCAATGACAGTCTTGCGAATTTCTTCATGACCGATTTCCGGATTGTGTTGTACGGAAACAACGACGGTTTCCACATGATCAATATTTCCTTCCTCGTCATAGGCAAGAGTCACTTGTGATTTTGCATCAGGTCTTGCCCAAGCGATTTCTTTAGAACGAGTCAGTTTTGTCAATAATACTAAAATTTCACGGGCTAGAACAATTGCCAGCGGCATGAGTTCGGGAGTTTCTTTGACCGCCCCTCCAAACATAATTCCTTGGTCTCCGGCTCCTCCAATATCCACTCCCCTAGCAATGTCAGGAGATTGAGCATGAATGGCACTTAGGACTCCACAGTTTGCATCAAAGCCCATTCCATCTCGGTATCCGATTTCTTCAATTTTTTTTCTTACAATATCTTGAACATCAATATAGGTTGTGGTTGTAATTTCTCCTCCTACAATGACCTGCCCTGTGGTACAAAACACCTCACAGGCAACCCTTGCATTCGGATCTTCAGCAAGGCAGGCATCCAATATCGCATCCGAAATTTGATCGGATACTTTGTCCGGATGTCCCGGAGACACAAATTCAGAAGTAAAATAGTTAAATTTTTTCATAATCCTCACTCTCTTTCTTTATTCATACATCATAAATAAAAATCCCCATCCGTGATGGACAGGGATACACATTTTCCTTTATCTCTTCCATCTGACAGGAGTTAGCACCACACTTTTCCAGTAGGTTGCTGAGATATCTTAGGGCCTGTCCCTCAATCTCTCTTGATGGTATTTAACAAAAACATTATAATACACTTTTATAAATTTGTCAACAAGCAAGACAGGTACTCTCGTAATTCCTGTTGAATTTCTTCATGACGCAATCCGTATTCGATATTTGCTTTGAGAAGTCCAAATTTATCTCCAATATCATAACGTTTTCCGGAAAAAGAATAGGCTAATACTTTTTCTCCCGCCTGTATCATAGATAAAATAGAGTCTGTTAATTGAATTTCTCCATTTTTTCCGGGTTTTGCTTTTTCCAGATATTGGAAAATTTTACCGGATAGGCAGTAACGTCCCAAACTTGCTAAGGTAGAAGGAGCTTCTTCCAAAGTAGGTTTTTCAATGAAATTTTTGATTTCACAGCTTGTACTGTCATAATACTCTCCGGCTTTCACAATTCCATATTTGGAAACATCTTCTTTCGCAACAGCTTGACAACCGACAACACTGCTTCCATACTTTTCATAGCAATCAATTAATTGCTTTGAAACAGGATATTGCGGATTATAAATAATATCGTCTCCTAAGGCAATGATGAAAGGTTCTTCTTCCTGAATAAAAGGTTTTGCTTTTAAAATGGCATGCCCCAAGCCCTTTGGAAAATTTTGACGCACATAGAAAATATTAGCCATATCGGAAATGTGGCTTATCTTTTCCAATAAATCCGTCTTTCCATCTTTTTTTAAAGTATTTTCCAATTCATAAGAAAAATCGAAATGATCTTCGATGGAATTTTTATTTCTTCCCGTTACAATAATAATATCTTGAATTCCAGAGGCAACCAACTCTTCTACAATATATTGAAGAGAAGGTTTATCTACTATGGTTAACATTTCTTTTGGCTGAGCTTTGGTAGCAGGAAGAACCCGAGTTCCCAATCCTGCCGCCGGGATAACAGCCTTCGTAATTTTTTTCATACTATCCTCCTAGAGTTTGGAATGTTTCTTATTCTACTTCCGTTCCGGTAGCTGTATTTTTGGGAACTTGAATTACTTGGCAAATTCCTTGCTCATCTTCTGTTGTCAACAACATACCTTGTGAAATTTCTCCTCTCATTTTTCGAGGTTTTAAATTGGTTACCGCTAAAATTTTAGCCCCTTTCAGTTCTTGAGCATTTGGATAATATTCTGCAATGGCAGATAAAATTTGTCGTACATGATCTCCTACAGATACTTTGAATTTCAATAATTTGTCGGCACCTTTTACTTTAGAAACTTCTAAAATTTCCACCACTTGAATTTTTGTTTTCTTAAAACAGTCTATGTCAATCGGATTTTCTATGATCAAATCCGGATTTACTTGCATAGGATCCACCTTACTTTTCTCCTCTTCTACCAATTCAATTCTTGGGAAGATAGGGGTTGCCTTCCCTAAGGCGTGACCTATCGGGAAAATACTTTCAAATATTGAAACATCACGGCGAAGAGGCTGTAATTGAGCTTTTTCTATGTCCTCGCTAATTCCAAGCTGATTCCAAATTTCTTGAGCCGCTTCCGGAATGAATGGAGAAACCAGAGTTGCAATTTTATATAAGCTTTCTACTAAGGTATTCATAACGGTTGCCAGTCTTTTTTGTTGTGTTTCCTCTTTTGCCAAGGCCCATGGCATGGTTTCATCAATGTATTTATTCATACGGGAAATAAATTTCCAAATCACTTCTAAGGCTTTGGAATATTCATAGTAGTACATATGTGTTTCCACTTGGCTTAGAGTATCTTCCCATAGTTTGTAAACTCCTGCTTCCGTTTCTTGGATTTCTTCGGAAGAGACAATCTTTCCTTGGAAATATTTATGATACATCCCTAGAGTTCGATTTAATAAATTTCCTAAATCGTTTGCCAAATCGGAATTGATTCTTCCAATAATTCCTTTGGTGGAGTAATCTCCATCGCTTCCAAAATTTGCTTCTCGTAGCAGATAATATCGGAAAGCATCCACCCCGTATTTTTTAATTTCATCGTAAGGATTGACCACATTTCCTTTGGATTTTGACATTTTTTCTCCTTCCGAAGTCCACCAACCGTGAACAACGATGGAGTCCGGTAATTTGATTCCCGCCGAAAGTAACATACACGGCCAAATGATAGCATGAAAGCGAATAATATCTTTTCCAATTAGATGGCATACTCTGGCATGGTTCCAGTAGGTTTCAAATTTCTCGGAATTATTTTCATAACCGACCGCTGTCAGATAGTTGGTCAAAGCATCAAACCAAACATAAGTGATATGTCCCGGAGCAAATTCAATCGGAATTCCCCAAGAAAAGGTATTTCGAGAAATGGATAAGTCCTGTAATCCCTGTTTGATAAAAGAAATCACTTCATTTCTTCGAGATTGAGGAAGAATAAAATCAGGATGCTCTTCAATATGTTGTAACAGAGCCTCTTGATATTTTGACATTTTAAAAAAGTAAGATTCTTCTTTTACGGTAGATAATTTTTTCCCGCAGTCGGGGCAATGTCCCGGCTCTACGATTTGATTTTCCGGAAAGAAAGTTTCACAGGAAATACAATACTGTCCTTCGTATTCTCCCTTGTAAATATCTCCTTTGTCATGGACCACTTTCAAAATCTTTTTCACAGCTTCTTGGTGTCTTGGTTCCGTTGTTCGAATAAAATCAGAATATTTGATATTTAAAGCCTTCCACATTTCGGTAAAAGCAGGAGCCATTTTGTCGGTCCATGCTTGCGGAGTGAACCCTTTTTCATGAGCTGTTTGTTCTACCTTTTGCCCATGTTCATCCGTCCCTGTTAAAAAATATACTGTTTTTCCTGCTAATTTTTGATATCTTGCCATGACATCGGCGGCAATGGTTGTATAAGCAGTTCCCACATGGGGATCTCCATTTACATAATAAATAGGTGTTGTTACATAAAAATTATTCATAGTTTCCCTCCCGGACTAAGCGTTCCGCTTTTTCATTTAAGTTGTTAATTTCTTCTTCTAAAAAGAGAGCCATTTCTTCCAAATTTGTATCTTTCTTTAAGGAAATGGGATCCCCCAAGACATAAAGAATTTTGGAGAAAGGTTTTGGGACTTGAAAGTGATCCCAAGTTTTTGAAAAAATCCATTTTTTTGTAAAAGCTCCTCCCATAGGGACAATCGGAACTCCACTTTTTTGTGCCAAGTAAAGCAAACCAAGTTTCACTTTGTAAGGAGGACCTTTGGGACCGTCGACCGGTGTCCCCATACTGTATCCTTTTTTTAAAAATTTAAGCAGAGACAGCAGAGAAGAAACGGATTGTTTGTCAGAAGAACCTCTCACCATATCAAATCCCATTTTTTCCAAAGGGACAGCAATCAATTCTCCATCTTTCGAGGGACTTGCCAGACCGACTTTTTTCGGGAGATTTCTCATAGCAAGGGAAGCACTCAATAATTTTTCATGCCAAAAGCAAAAAATATAAGGATGAGTCGCTTCTCTTACCTTTTCTTCTCCCTCATTTTCAATGCGAATATAAGAAAAACTGTAATTCAAAAAATGAATAAAATAGTAAAGGCAAAGTCCGTAAAATCTATATTTTTTTGAGTTATCCATTTTTTCCATAAAATCACTCCAACATTTAGAAAATAAGAGCTGTCTTTCTCCTATAATTAGTAGTAAGACAAGCTCTTCATCATGATTGTACTATTGATTCTTATTAGAATAGACCGGGAATGTTGATTCCACCGGTTACTTTATTCATTTCGCTTTCTGCTAATTCCTCTGCTTGTCGCATTGCTTCATTGATTCCTGACAAAATTAAATCTTCCAGCATTTCCTTGTCAGAAGCTGCTTCTTTTAGAATTTCATCGCTCAATTTTATTTCCAATACTTCTTTTTGTCCATTTACTTTTACATTCACAGCTCCCCCACCAACAGACACTGTCAAGTCTTTTCCCTTTAATTCTTCTTGTACTTGTAGCATTTGTTGTTGCATTGCCTGTGCTTGTTTTAAAATATCCATTTGATTCCCGGCTGCAGCTTGAGCAGGTCGATTTCCTTTTAATTTTCGTACCATGTTTTCCTCCTAAAATTATACTGAATACAAACTATTATAGCATGAATTTGAAGATTTTTTCAAGACCTTATTCCATTTCATATGGAAAATACATAATAGGCTTATTCCACAACCTGTCTTTTGGAATTTTGTTTTGCAGCGTCATGGGTAAAAATGTTAAAAATTTCCTATATTTTCCAAGATATTGTCCGAAAACATCATTTTTGGAAACTTGTAAGATAGGTAGAGCTCCCAGGTTTTTATCCTGTTCCAGTGCATAAATCGTAGCTTCCAATCCTCCCAATTCATCAATCAATTTATGTTCTTTTGCTTCCGCTCCCAACCAGACTCTTCCTTGTGCTAAGTGCTGATCTAAGAAACTTGTTTCTATCTTTCGATTTGAGGAAACAACTTCTAAGAAGTCTTTGTATACTCCTAAGTTTCCTTGGCGAATACGATTATAATTTTCTTCAGAAAGAGGCTTCAGATAGGAGTATAAGTCGGCATATTTTCCTTTGGAAATGCTTTCCACGGAAACCTCCGCTTTTTCTCTTAGATGACTAAAATTAGGAATCATACTGACGACCCCAATAGAACCGGTAATGGAAAGAGGAGAAGCAAAAATTTTCTCTCCCGCCACCGCCACATAGTAACCTCCTGAAGCGGCAGTTCCCGAAATGGAAACATAAACAGGAACCTTCTCTCTTAATTTTTTCACGGCATGATACATCATATCCGCCACAAGAGCAGAACCTCCCGGAGAATTAATTCGTAGGATAACTCCTTTTACATTGTTGTCACGTTGAATGGCTTCTACTTCATCAAGAAATAAAGTTTCATCTTCAATCGTTCCCTCCAAAGTTAAGAGAGCCAGATACTGTTTTGGACGATTTTTGATTTTGACCAAAGAAAAATATTCTTGAATGGAAATGATATTTTCCTCTCCGATTTTTTCTAAAATACGTTGAGGATATTCTCCTTTGCTTACCAGTCCTTTTTCAAATAAGGTATGAAAAGAACTTCCCATCAATTCTCCATTTTCTATCCAGTTTTCCAAATCATTTTTGTTTATTTTTCGATTTTCTGCCATCAGATGTAGAGAATACTGGTAGGTATGCTCCAAAAGGCGTTTCATATTTTCTCGAAATTCAGGAGACATATGGCTGTGAGAATAATTTTCCATATAAGATTTATAATCTCCAATCGGAATGACATTCATTGTAATTCCAAAACGATCCAATAAACTTTTCCAATATAGCTCTTCATAATGATAGGGGCTAATGTTGGAAGAGGCAGCGTGAATCGGAGGCATCACAATTTCTTTGGCATAACTTGCCAAAAAATAGTTTGCCCTATTTGCCTCTTGTAATGTTACAATGAGGTCCTTTCCCTCTTCTTGAAGTTTTTGTAATTTTGTTCCGATTTCTTCCACTTGTGCTTTATTCCAAGAAAGAAAATCTGCATTTAGTAAAACACCTTTGATTCTCGGATCCTGTCGAATGCTGTCCAGAGCATACAGAACTTCAAAAAAGGTCATATGTTTTTCTTTCAGACTCAAAGGATCAGGAATCGGAATATGTTCCGAGAGAGGACTGGAAGCCCTTAACAAAACATAACTTCCTTGTTTGATTTCACTTGTATTCTCTTTGGAAATATAGGAAATCAAACTCCCTATCACAAGAGCAAGTAAAGCTAAGGATAGAAGCAATTTAATAAAGAAAGAAGAAATTTCTTTTAGAACAAATAGAACAATTTTTTTTAAAAAATGTATGATATGTTTCATGATAACTCCTAAGCTTGATAGCGTTCTAATTCTTTTTCTAATAAATCCAACAATCGATTAAATTCTTCTGCAATTGCATCAAAACTTTCTACTTTTGATAAATCGGCTCCGGCTTTCTTTAACTGTTCCATCGGATAATCATTTCCTCCGGATTGAAGTAAAGTCAAGTATTTTGAAACGGAACTAGGATCTTTTTTCACTTGTGTATATAAATTTGCAGAAGCCGCAAAACTTGTTGCATATTGATAGACATAATAAGGAGAATTATAAAAATGAGGAATTCTACTCCAAATAATTTTTTGTAAGTCATCCAGAACTAAAGTATCCCCAAAGTATTGTTGGAACAATGTTTCCATAATTCCGGAAAGAATATCCGGAGTTACCGCTTCTCCTCGTTCTACTAACTGATGAGCCTGATATTCATAATTGGCAAACAAAGTTTGAATGTAGTAAGTTCCCATAATATTTCCCAAAGCTTGTTCCAGTAAAACAATTCTCTCTTTCGGATCTTTTGTTTTTTCCAACATCGAATCCAACAACAATCTTTCATTGAAAGTAGAAGCCACTTCCGCCACAAAAATAGTGTAAGAATGAGTTGCAAAGGGTTGATGTTCCGTAGAAAGTATGCTATGCATGGTATGCCCTAATTCATGAGCTAAGGTAAAGACATCATCTAAGGTGCCCTGATAGTTTAATAACATATAAGGGTGAACATCGTAGATGTTGATGGAATAAGCTCCGCTTCTTTTGTTTTCTTTCTCCATGACATCCAACCAACCGTCACTTAAAGCGATTTTCAATTTTTCCTGGTATTCTTTTCCTAAAGGAAGAACAGAGTCAATCACGAGTTGTTTTGCTTCTTCATAAGGAAATTCCTTATCGTATTCTAAAAGAGAAATGGAATTGTCATAGTAATGATATTCTTGTAATCCCAAAACCTTTTTACGTAATTTTATATAGCGTTGCAAAGGGGCTGTATTTTTTAGAGCCGAGTTTAGGAGAGATAGGAAAACTTCTTTGGGAATATTTTTTCCTTCCAATGCTTTTTCCAAAGTTGAGGAATAGTTTCTGGCTCGACTGCTGGCAACTCCCCTTTGTAATAGAGCACGATAAATGGCTCCGTAGGTATTCTTATTTTTATGATATGCTTCATAAAGAGCTTCAAAAGCTAATCTTCTATCTTCTTGGTTGCGATTGGTCGATAGAATTTTAGAATACATTCCATTGGTAACAGGTCCCTTCCAGCCATTGGATAAGGTTACCGTTTTCCACTCCATATCGGAAATGGAAAGTTCGGAGTAAATATCATCAGGGGCTCCTAAATATTGTGAGAAATAAGAAAGCAATTGTTCTTTTTCTTCACTCAGCACATGTTTTTGAAGACGATAGGTTTCTCGCAAAGGGAAGGCGTAATCTTTTAGAAAATCGTCTTCCAAAATCCATTGTTTCATCGTATTTTCCGGAATCATAAGAGTTTCCGGAACCGTCCAAGCCGTCTTCACTCCAAAATCGGTAAAAATAGATTCCATTTCTTGTAATTTCATAGAAGCGATTTCATCTTTGGAATTTAAATCTTTTTTCAAATAAGGATATAGATACAATTTGTCTACCAATCGAGATAAATTTTCTTCTAGTTTTGTCAGTTCCACAAAATTTTCTCGACTGTTATGAATTTTTCCCTGATAACTCGGAATGATTTCCATATCTCGTTTCATTTTTTGAAAATCTTGTTCCCAAGCTTCCCAAGAGGGATAAATGTCGTCTAAGTTCCATGTATAATTCATATAAAATGTCCTTTCTATCTTTTTTCTTTCATTTCTTGTTCTTTCATTTTTTTCAGTTGCTTTTTAGAATAAGGTTGATCTTCCGGTAGAATTTTATTTAAAATAACTCCAATCAAAGCGGCAATCGCCAAACCGGAAATAGAAATAGTTCCCCAAATGGCAATCTCATTGATAGCAATTCCGAACACTAAAATCAAAGAGGCAATGATTAAGTTTCTGGAATTTGAAAAATCCAATTGAGCATCTACAATGGTTCTTGCACCGACTGCTGAAATCATTCCAAACAGAATAATAGAAACTCCTCCCATAACCGGAGTAGGAATTGTTTGTAACATAACTCCGAATTTTCCTAAAAACCCAAGTACGATAGCATAACAAGCTGCAATTCTAAGAACGGAAGGGTCATAAACTTTCGTAACCGCCAGTACCCCTGTATTTTCTCCATAGGTTGTATTGGCAGGTCCCCCAATCAATCCGGCTGCAATGGTAGCCAATCCATCTCCCAACATAGTTCTGTGAATTCCTGGATTTTGGAAGAAATCCTTTCCAACCACAGCACCGTTGGTTGTAATATCTCCGATATGTTCAATGAAAACAACCAAAGCGATGGGAGCAATTGCAACAACTCCTGTAAAAGTAAATTTCGGCATAGTTATCAAAGAATGAAAGGCATCTTCAGAGAGTCCTATCCATTTTGCTTGAGAAATTAAGTGAAAATCTACCAAGTCGAAACACATCGCCACAATGTATCCGATAGCAACTGAAATTAAGATAGGAACCAATCGGAAAAAAGATTTTTTCAAAATACTGATGCAAACCATAGAAATGACTACAATACCGGAAATAATTAAACTTCTACTATCAAAACTTCCATTGGAATATCCCGCCATATTCATAGCCACCGGGCTAAGTCGTAATCCGATGACCATGATAATCGGACCTACTACGACAGGAGGAAAGAAAGATTTTACCTTATCCACTCCAAATTTTAAAATAATAAGAGACATGACCAGATAGACAAATCCGGCTGCAATAACTCCCCCTTTGACAACTGCAATCCCGTCATTTTTCAAGACTAACGCAATTGCACCGATAAAAGCGAAAGAAGAACCTAAAAAGACCGGAACGATTCTTTTGGTTACCGCATGGAAAATTAAAGTTCCAAGTCCGGCTGCAATCAAGGCGATGGAGGGATTTAATCCTGTTAAGAAAGGAACCAAGACTGTTGCCCCAAACATAGCCAAAACGTGTTGGGCTCCCAAGACCAATTTTGTTTTCAAACCTAATTCATTTGTGTTTACCATTTTTCACTCCCATTTTTTGTTCTATAAAAAAAGATAGAGAAACTCTATCTTTTGTTTAATTTGTCGATAAATTTTTGACGGTTAATAATACAACGTAGATGAGTTCCTTCTCCTATTAAAGTTCCGTCTTCTTCAAAGGCTTGAACTTGGAAAGTAATGAAGCGACCTTCGATTTTAGTAATCGTTGCAACTGCTTTAACAGTAACTCCAATGGGAGTTGCTTTCATATGTTTGGAACCGATTTCCACTCCGACAGTGGACTCTCCCTCTTCCAAATGTTCTTCTGCTAAAGTGTATGCTGCTTTTTCCATTAAGGCAATCATCATGGGAGTTGAAAAAACTTCCAATAGACCTGAAGCTACTCTAGCTGCAGTATCTTCTGCCTGTACTACTTTTGAAACTTCACCTTTTAAACCTACTTCTAACATAGAAAACCTCCTTATATTTTGTACTACATTTCTACTAATTCTAATATAAAATGAAAATGATGTCAAGAGAGAAAAATAATTTTACTTTCGAAAAAATATGGTATAATGGTTTGCGGTAATATTGTTTGGAAGTGGGGAAAATGCTATGAGAAGAATTATGATATTCTGTTTACTCTTTTTTTGCTTTTCTTTTCAAAATGTTTTGGCACATCCTCATGTATTTTTTGATACTCAGGTGTCCATACAGGTAGAAAAAAAGAGAATGGAAGGAGTGGAGCTTCGTTTTCTTTTAGATGAGATGAATACCTTATTAAATCAAAAAATATTTCGTCCTTCCAAAGAAGGAGAGGTCAAAGACAAGAATATTGTTTTTTTGAAATATTTGTATTCTCATATTCGAGTTTTTTGGAATGGAAAAAGAATTCCAAAGCAGGATATTTTGTTTGAATTGGCAGTATTGGAGGATGAGCAGTTAAGAATTGATTTTTTTGTCAATATCGACAAGGCGATTCGTCCTAAGGATAAGCTGACCATTTCTTTTTATGATACGAACTATTATTATACCTATGATTATAATAAATCCTCCTTTCATATGGAGGGCTTGGAACAGGGAAAATGGAGAGCGAGATTTTATACAGAAAAGGGAATCAGTTTTTATTTTAAGAGTGTACATCCGGATATTTACGAGGTGATTTTTGAATGAAGAAAAAAATAATGTTAGGACTTTTGATATTTTTTATTTTTTTAGGTTTATGGCAATTTCCAACTATTTATAAAACTTTGGTGTTGGAGCAAAAACATGTTATCAAGGAAATGAAACTTTTGATTCGAGAGAGGGAAAGGGGAATTTTCGGAGCATTGTTGGGAATGACCTTTTTCTATGGATTGATTCATTCTTTAGGGCCCGGACATGGAAAAAGTTTTTTAGTGACTTATGTTCTGAAGACGAAAATATCCAAGTGGAAATTATTTCTTATGACCGCTACAATTGCGTATCTTCAAGCTTTTTTTGCCTATATCTTTATTCATTTTGTGTTAGATTTGGCAAGTCAGAGCTCTATGTTGGGGCTTTATACCATAGATCAAAAAACAAGATTGCTTTCCGCTATCATGATTGTTTTGATTGCTTTGTTTGATCTTATCCTGCTTTTTCGGAAAAAAGAAGAATCTGCAAAAGAAGGTTGGATTTTTGCAGGAATTGTCGGTCTATGTCCCTGTCCCGGAGTGATGAGTGTTCTGCTCTTTTTAAATGTATTGGGTTATGGAGCCTATTCGAAAATTTTTGCTTTGAGTACTGCAACAGGAATTTTTTGCATGTTGAGTCTTTTCACTTTGACAGCGGGGAAGATAAAAGAATATTTTACACAGGAAAGTTCTCCGAAGGTATTTGGATTTCTACATATTTTTGGGACTTTACTTCTGTTGGGGATAGGAATATTGCAAATTTCTTTTTCTTTCTAAAAAATAAGAGGAGGATAGCTTCAAAAGAATAAAATAATACTTAAGAGAGGAGAAGATAGAGCATAGTGTAATCATATAAAGAATCGAGAAAAAATTAAAAGGATTGATTCCTGTTTTTTACAGAACTCAATCCTTCAGATTGCTAAGTTTCATAAAATATGCCTAACTTTTTGAGGAAAATACAGAATTATTCCTTTTGAGATAGAGTTTTTTTGTTTTTTAGTACAGCCAACAAAAGTCCCTCTTCAAAGTGAACACTTGCCTTTTCTTTTAAAATGGTATTTCCGTGACAAAGAGTTTCTCCTCTTCGTAAAGTATGAGCGGATAAATTGTATTGGAATCCCTCCAAGCTTAGAGCAGTCACTTTTTCCGAAAAAGGAATGAAAGATATTTTATGTTCCTGTAAAGATTGAAATACATAGTATTTCGGGAGTAGGAAAATGCTTTCTTCTTCACTTAAAAATTGTAGTTTCGGATATAAAATACAAAGCTGTAAATTGGAAAGCAGGTGGTCGGTATCTCCTCCCAATCCACCGATGACAATCCATTCCTCGTAGGAACGTTTTTGTAGAGATTGTAAGAGAAGTTCAAAATCTGTGAAATCTTTTTCCACAGGAAATTTGAAAATTTCACAACCTTGTTTTTCCCATTTTTCGTAGAGAGAAGGGGGAGTGGAATCCAGATCTCCCCACAGTTCTTTTGGAAGTATATGTAGGGATTGCAAATGTCGAGAACCACCGTCTACACAAAGAATATCTCCCTTTGCTTTTTGAAATAACTGTTGATAAAAAGGGAGACTACGCCGTAATTCTCCATTTAAAATAAGATAAGCTCGTTTCATCAGTCATCATCTCGATCAACATTGACAATAATGAATACAGGCAAATGATCGGAAACCTTATTTCTCATGACTTTATAATCCCGATTTGTGAAATCGACAGCTCCACTTTTTCCGGTAAATTCTTGAGTGTATATTTTGGACAAGAAAATATTGTCATAGGAATTTGCCATTTTTTTCATCCCAATCGTAGTTTTAATATTGGGATCAATTCCATAAATGATTTGATCCTTATCTTCATACAAAGGAGAAAAAGCCTCATCAAAGGCAGAAAGATTAAAATCTCCTCCGATTAAAATGTCGTTTTCCTTTTTGTCTCTATCCTGGAAATAACGATAGACTTTTATAAGATGAAAAGCTTCCGCCCTTCTTTCCGTTTCACTTTTTCCATAGACAGCATGCTGTAATACCAAAGTAAAGTCAAAATTAGCTATTTGAAAGCTGGCTCCGTAGGGTTCCCGGATAAATAATTTTTCTTTGTCAGGGTAAAATCCTTCAGAAGCTAAGAACTTAACCTTATCTTTTTTCCAAACATAGGCGTAATATTCTTTGTATTTTCGAGTTCCCACAGGAAAGGGAGAAATGTGATAATCCCAAGTATAATTTGTGTATTTATTCAAAGATTTTACAAGACGTTCCAAGCCTTCCGGAGTAATGACTTCCTCTAAGCCGACTAAATCAAAGTGGTTCATTGTTTTGGCAATTGTTTCAAAATCTTTTGGAGATTCTCCCAATTTTAATACATTAAAAGTAGCAATATACGCCTCTTGAGCAAGGCTTGCGATGGAAAGACAGAAAAAAAGTAAATATGGATAAAAAAACTTCATAAACGGATCTCCTTTATTCAAAATATAGTACTTAGTACTTTATTGTAACACATCAGAATGAATTCGCAAGGAAAATTTGAAAAAATAAAGGAGATATAGTACAATAGTAAAAATTCAAAAAGAATGAAGGAGGAAAGTATGAAACAGATTGCAGCATTTTTTGATATTGACGGAACAATTTATCGAAATTCCTTAATGATAGAACATTTTAAAAAATTGATAAAATATGAACTTTTAGATGTGGAAAGTTATCAGGAGCATGTAGAGGAAGCCTTTAAATTGTGGGATACCCGTGTGGGAGATTACGATGAATATTTGGATAAATTGGTTGAGGCTTATGTAAAGGCTATGGAGGGCTTACCGGTTTCCTACAATGATTTTATTTCGGATCAAGTGGTATATTTGAAGGGAAATCGAGTGTACAGCTACACCAGAGATCAAATTAAATGGCACAAAGAACAGGGACATAAGGTAATTTTTATTTCAGGAAGTCCGGATTTTTTGGTTTCCAGAATGGCTGAAAAGTGGGGAGCGGACGATTTTCGAGCTTCTGTTTATAAATTGGATGAGCAGGGAAAACAATATTCAGGAGAAATTATTCCCATGTGGGATTCTAAACATAAAATGAAGGCTTTAGAAGAGTTTCAGAAAGAATACAATATTGATTTAAGTAAAAGTTATGCTTATGGAGATACCAATGGAGATTTTTCCATGCTGATGAGTGTCGGATTTCCGAGAGCAATCAATCCAAGTAGGGAACTTGTTTTTAAAATAAAGGAAACCCCGTATCTACAAGAAAAAGCTAAGATTATTATTGAAAGAAAAGATGTGGTATATGAATTAGATGCAAATATTAAAATAAAAATATAATTTATTCTATAGTACAAGAACACTCGTAACTTTAGTTGTGAGAATTTTAGGTAGATTGAAAGTTTCATTCAAGATTAGGACATAATTTTACTGTAAGTACAACTTTTTATATTTCGCATAAAGAGTTGTATTTTTTATATATTTAAATTTAAGATTTTTATAAATAGTTTCTATTCCATCTTATGAAAAAATAGTTTATACTTTACTCATAAAGTCAAGTTTTGATTTGAAAGGAAGTGAAAATTATGTTAAATGGTGAATTATTTGTAGGAGCAGTGTATCTCGCAGGCTTGCTTTCCTTTTTTTCTCCCTGTATTTTTCCGCTATTGCCGGTTTATCTCGGAATGTTGAGCAGCGGAGGAAAGCGATCTATTTTAAAGACAATAGTCTTCGTAGTAGGACTTTCCAGCAGTTTTGTATTGTTGGGATTTGGAGCGGGAAGTGTGGGAGCTTTGTTGACAAGTAATACTTTCCGAGTGATAAGCGGAGTTGTGGTTATTCTGTTCGGACTTATCCAAATGGATATTATCAAAGCTTCTTTCTTGGAAAGAACAAAATTGGTAGAACTTAAGAAAAAAGAGGAGGATAGTATTTTAGGAGCTTTTTTACTCGGATTTACTTTCAGTTTGGGTTGGACCCCTTGTGTAGGACCTATTCTGACTTCCATTTTATTTCTTTCGAGTGGAGGAGGAAACCCTGTATACGGAGCTTTGATGATGTTTATTTATGTTCTAGGTTTGGCAACTCCCTTTCTATTATTTTCTTTCTTCTCCGAACAGTTGGGAAAGAAAATGGGAAGTTTTAGCAAATATCTGATCCCTTTAAAAAGAATCGGGGGAGTTTTAATTGTTTTCATGGGAATTTTGCTATTAACAGATAAGTTAAATTTGTTTGTGTAATATAACGAGCTGAAGTAAGAGTATGAAGGAGGATTATTTATGAAAATTTGGAGAAAATTATTATGTACTGCGATGTTGGTTTTTGGATGCAGCACTGCTTTTGCAAAGGGGGAAGATTTTTCAAACATCATGCTAAAAGATGTGACAGGAAAGGAGTATTCTTTTGGAAAGGTAAAAAAGCCTACTTATGTCAAGTTTTGGGCTTCTTGGTGCCCGGTTTGTCTATCCGGTTTAGAGGAAATTGATGAATTGAGTAAGGAGAAAAAAGACTTTGAAGTGGTTACCGTTGTCTTTCCCGGAAAGAAAGGAGAAAAGAATGGAGCAGACTTTAAAGCGTGGTATCAATCTCTAGGGTATAAAAATATTAAGGTTCTATTAGATGAAAAAGGAGAAATTTTGAAATTGGTAAATCCAAGAGTATATCCGACTTCCGTGGTACTGGATGCTTCTTCCAAAGTTCAAAAAGTCATTCCGGGTCACTTGGAAAAAGCGGAAATCAAGGCTTTATTCCCTATGATGAAAATGGACATGAAGCAAATGGATAAAATGGATGCTATGAAGAAGGATGAAAAAAAAATGAATATGGAAAAAATGGGAGACAAGATGATGAAAGATAATATGAAAGAACACAAAATGAAAGATTCTATGATGAAAGACGACAAAATGATGGAAAAATCCATGAATTCTATGCACGAAAAAAAAAAGACAATGTAATATCAGCTGATATTCGGGAAATCTATCTGGCAGGAGGATGTTTCTGGGGAGTGGAAGCTTATATGGAGAAAATTTACGGAGTGGTGGATGCTGTATCCGGGTATGCAAATGGAAAAACAAAAAATCCGAAGTATGAAGATTTAATTTATCGAGGATCCGGTCATGCGGAAACGGTTCTTGTAAAATATGATGCCAATAAAATCAGCTTGGAAACACTGTTGAAATATTATTTCAGAATTATTGACCCTACCAGTGTCAATAAGCAGGGAAATGATAGAGGAACACAATACAGAACAGGAATTTACTATAACAATATACAAGACAAAAAAATCATTGAGGAAGAAATTCGTCTACAACAACAAAAATATAAGAAGAAAATAGTAGTAGAAGTTTTAAATCTTCAAAATTTCTATAAGGCAGAAGAATATCATCAAGATTATTTGAAAAAAAATCCGAATGGATATTGTCATATTGACCTTTCCAAAGCTCATGATATAATAGTAGACAAGAAGAAATATCCAAAATTGTCGGAAAAAGAACTAAAAATGAAATTAAACACACAACAATACAAGGTAACACAACAAGGGGATACCGAAAGAGCTTTTCAAAACGATTATTGGAATTTTTTTGAAGAAGGAATTTATGTGGATATCACAACAGGAGAGCCTCTATTCTCTTCCAAGGATAAGTATAATTCCGCTTGCGGTTGGCCAAGTTTTACAAAAGCGATTGTACCGGAAGTGGTGACCTATCATAAAGATACCAGTTTCAATATGGTACGGACAGAAGTAAGAAGTCGAAGCGGAAATGCTCACTTAGGGCATGTTTTTGACGACGGTCCAAGAGACAGAGGTGGAAAACGATATTGTATCAACAGTGCAGCCATTCAATTTATCCCAATCAAGGAAATGGAAGCCAAAGGATATGGATATTTATTATCACTTGTAAAATAAAAGGAGAAAAACAGTGCGTTTATTGATAGCTGATGACGAGCCCCTAATTCGTCGAGGAATACAAAAATTAGTAAATCTTTCTGAAATAGGAATAGAAGAAGTCTATGAAGCGGAGAATGGAGAGGAAGCTTTTCGATTGTTTGAAGAATATCGTCCGGAGATTGTCTTGTTGGATATTAATATGGCAAGATTGGATGGATTGAGTGTAGCAAAAAAAATAAAATCTCTCGTCCCGGAAACAAAAATTGCCATGATTACAGGGTATAATTATTTTGATTATGCTCAGAAAGCAATTCGAATTGGAGTGGAGGACTATATTTTAAAACCGGTATCCAAGCAAGAAATATCGGAAATTATTACAAAGTTGGTACATTTTCATCAAGAAAAAAGAAGAAAAAAAATATTGCAACAGGTCTTTCAAAAGGAGACAGAGCCTGTTCCGGATAACAGTAAAGGGAATTATTATAGCAGTATTCAGAAGTATATGGAAGAATGTTATATGGATAGTCAATTTACTTTGGGGATGTTGGCAGAAAAATTGGAACTCAGTTCAGGATATTTAAGCATTTTATTCAAAAAAACTTTCGGAATTCCTTTTCAAGATTATTTATTACAACTGCGAATGGAAAGAGCTAAACTCTTGTTATTGACTACACATTTAAAAAATTATGAAATTGCGGAACAGATTGGATTTGAAGATGTGAATTATTTCAGTTTAAAATTTAAAAAATATTTTCATCTCTCTCCAAAACAGTATAAAGAAATGGTGCTAAAAAATGAGAATGAATAAATCTTTAAATATTAAGATTGGAATCTATTTTCTGTTAACCAATCTTATGCTGGTAATCATATTCGGAAGTATCTTTTATTTCAGTTCCAGCAATCTTTTAATTCAAAAAGATATTTCAGCAGCAGAAGAAGCGATTGCTCGAAGTGGAAATTATATTGAGCTCTATGTAAATAAATTGACTTCTTTGAGTGAACTGATTTCGCAGGACGAAAGTGTATATCGTTATTTAAAACATAAAGAGGAATCGGAAAAAGCCAGAATATTGAGAATGATTCAAAATACTTTGAAGACGGATCCTTACATTCAGTCTATTATTTTGTTACGGAAAGACGGTCATGTGGTTTCCAATGAAAAAAATGTAAATATGGAAATTTCCAGTGATATGATGAAAGAAGAATGGTATGTGCAGGCTCTTAAGAATTCAATGCCTATTTTAAATCCTCTCAGAAAACAAAATTTTTCGCAGGATAATATGGAGCATTGGGTAGTATCCGTCAGTCGCGAAATTCATGATGAAAAAGGAGAAAATTTAGGAGTCCTTTTGATAGATGTGAAATATCAAGCTCTACGGGAATATTTACAAAGTCGGGAGCTAGGGGAACACGGAGATACGATTATCTTGGATGAACAGGAAAGAATTGTGTACTATAAAGATATTCCCTGTGTCAATGCAAAAAATAGTTGTTTGCAAAGATTTCGAAGGATTCGGGAGGGCTATGATAGAAACAACAATACCATTATGGTAAAATATCCTATCCGTCACACCAATTGGGTTTTGATTGGAATTTCCTCTTTGGAAGAAATTAAAAGTTTAAAGCTCCATTTCTTTGAATTGATTTTTATGAGTGCTTTCGCTTCTCTTTTGATTACTCTGATTATCAGCAGTCTTATTTTAAATAGAATTACGAAACCGGTAAGACAGTTGGAAGAACATATGAGTCATTTTTCGGAAACTCTCTCGAAGGTTTCTTTGACCGGAGATGTCAGTGCGGAAATTTTGAGTTTGCAAAATCATTTTAATGATATGATAGAAAAGATTCAATATTTACGGGAATATGAAATCAACGCTTTACACAGTCAAATCAATCCGCATTTTCTTTACAATACTTTGGATACGATTATTTGGATGGCGGAGTTTGAAGACATGGATAAAGTTATTTCCATTACGAAAGCACTTGCCAATTTTTTCCGAATTTCTTTGAGCAATGGAAAAGAGAAGATTCCATTGAAAGAAGAAATAAAACATATTCAAGAATATCTCTATATCCAAAAACAAAGGTATGAGGATAAACTGGAATATGAGTTTGATATTAACAGTTCTCTTGAAAATATTGAAGTTCCGAAAATTATTTTACAACCTTTGGTCGAAAATGCTATTTATCACGGAATTAAAAATTTACAGGGACCCGGAAAGATAAAGATTTATTCCAAAATTTTGGAAAAGAAATTTGAATTGCTGGTAGAAGATAACGGTGTTGGCTTTGAAAAAGCAAAGAAACAGGCAACGATGAAAATGGGAGGCGTCGGTGTTAAAAATGTAAATAAACGAATTCAATTCTATTATGGGGAAGAATATGGAGTAAGAGTCGATCAGGAATATAAAACGGGAGCAAGAGTTATTATTTCTCTGCCTTTGGTTTAAGTTGTTTAAAAATATGTAAAAATAGGAGAAGGGCTATCTCAAAAAATATCGTTGGAGATAAGCCTTTTTCTTTTTTTGAAAGAAAAAAGGATGAAAAAAAAGGATAGTTGTATGAAAACTCGTATAGATATGATAAGAAGGCATTTTTTTAAGTAAGGAGAGGGATTGTAATGATTTGTAAGGATAATATTGGTTTCAAAAAATTGGAAGAGGCAATTAATGAAGTAGAAGATAAAGAAATGGCAATCATTCCCATTCTTCACAAGGCACAGGAAATTTTCGGCTATTTACCCGAGGAGGTACAGCAATTTATTGCTGAAAAGATGGAGATTCCTATCGGAAGAATTTATGGGATTGTCACCTTTTATAATTTCTTTTCCACCAATCCGAAAGGAAAACATCAAATATCTGTTTGTACAGGAACTGCCTGCTATGTGAGAGGAGCTCAAAAGGTGTTGGACGAAATCAAAAAAGAATTAGGCATTGATGTCGGCCAGACGACCGAAGACGGATTGTTTTCATTGGATTGTCTACGATGTATCGGAGCTTGCGGCTTGGCTCCTGTTATGATGATAGATTCCGATGTGCATGGGAAATTGGAAAAAGAGCAAGTAGCAGAAATTTTATCCTTTTACCGTAATCAAGAACAATAGGGGGGATGTAAGGTGTGTGATACAAAAATATATATTTGCGGAGGAACAGGCTGTATCTCCTCAAAAAGTAAACGTTTAAAAGAAAATATCGAAGCCATTTTAGCAAGTAATCATTTAGAAAATAAAGTGGAAGTGCGTCTAACAGGTTGTTTTGGATTTTGTGAAAAAGGTCCGATTGTGAAAATTATGCCGGACAATACTTTTTATACGGAGGTAAATCCGAGAGATGCTATTGAAATTGTAGAAACTCATATCATTCATGGGAAAAAAATAGAAAGACTGCTGTACCAGGATCCAAAAACAGGGGAAATTGTTCATGATGCTGAAAATATGAATTTTTATCGAAAACAGGAAAGAAGAGTTTTGCGTAACTGCGGTTTAATCAATCCGGAAAGTATTGAAGATTATTTGGCAGAGGGTGGTTTCTTAGCGATTCAAAAAGCGTTGACAGAAATGACTCCGGAACAGGTGATTGAAGAAATTCAAAAAGCGGGATTGCGAGGACGTGGAGGAGGAGGCTTTCCGACAGGAAACAAATGGGAAATTGCTTTGAAACAAGCGGGAGAAGAAAAATACATTGTTTGTAATGCCGATGAGGGAGATCCGGGAGCTTTTATGGACAGATCCATTTTAGAGGGAGATCCTTGTGGAGTCATTGAAGGAATGATGATTGCAGGCTATGCGATTGGAGCCAGTCAGGCCTTGGTATATATCCGAGCGGAATATCCTCTTGCGATTTCAAGATTGGAAAAAGCGATTGAACAAGCCAGAAAAAAAGGATATTTAGGAAAAAATGTTTTTGGAACTTCTTTTTCTTTTGACGTCACTTTGAAATTTGGGGCAGGAGCCTTTGTGTGTGGAGAAGAAACCGCTCTGATTCAATCCATGCAAGGAGAAAGAGGAGAGCCGAAGTCCAAGCCTCCTTATCCGGCACAAAGCGGATATTTGGGAAAACCTACTGTGGTAAATAATGTGGAAACTCTATTAAATGTTCCTTTGATCATACGGTATGGAAGCGATTGGTTTCGGGAAATAGGTACGGAAAGCTCTCCGGGAACTAAGGTATTCGCTTTGGCAGGAAAAGTAAACAATGTAGGTTTGGTGGAAGTTCCTATGGGAACAACCCTACGAGAAATTATTTTTGACATCGGAGGGGGAATTAAAAACGGAAAACGTTTTAAAGCGGTGCAGACGGGAGGCCCTTCCGGAGGATGTTTAACCAATAAGGATTTGGATATTTCGATTGACTTTGATAGCTTATCGGCGAAAGGTTCCATTATGGGTTCCGGAGGAATGATTATTATGGATGAGGATGATTGTATGGTATCCATTGCAAAGTTTTTTTTGGAATTCACCTTAGATGAATCCTGTGGAAAATGTACACCCTGTCGAATTGGAAATACAAGATTATATGAAATTTTGAGTCGAATTACAGAGGGCGAGGGAAGAATGGAGGATTTAAAACTGCTAGAAGAACTGTCCGACACGATCAAGGAAGCCTCTCTTTGCGGCTTAGGACAAACTTCTCCGAATCCGGTTCTCTCCACCTTAAAAGAATTTCGAGAAGAATATATTCAACATATAGAAGATAAAACTTGTTTGGCAGGAGTTTGCCAAAAATTAACACATTATCGTATTACAGATAAATGTGTCGGATGTACTCTTTGTGCAAGAAATTGTCCAGTGCATGCAATTGTAGGAACAGTAAAAAAACAACATATTATTTCACAAGAGCTTTGCATTAAATGCGGAATTTGTTACGACAGATGTAAGTTTGGAGCAATTACAAGGGCATAAGGGGGGAAGAAAGGATATGGTAAGATTAGAAATTGATGGGAAACGTGTAGAGATACGAGAGGGAAAAACTATCTTGGAGGCGGCGAAAGAAATAGGAATTGAAATTCCACATTTATGTTATATGCATTTAGAGGAAGTCGGCTTTAAAAATGACTGTTCTTCCTGTCGAATTTGTGTCGTGGAAGTGGAAGGACAAAGACGTTTGATTCCTTCCTGCAGTACACCGGTTGCAGATGGAATGAGAATTTGGACAAATACGAAAAGAGTCATGCAAAAAAGAAGAAATATTGTGGAACTGTTGCTTTCCGATCATCCGAAAGATTGCTTGATCTGTGGAAAAAATGGAAGTTGTGAATTACAAAAAATTGCAATCAGTTTTGGAATTCGAAAGATTCGATTTTCAGGGAGAGAAAGCTCTTATGAAAAAGAAGAAAGTATTGCAATCACTCGAGACGTCACAAAATGTATCATGTGTCGACGTTGTGAAAGTATTTGTCGGGATATCCAATCCTGTAATATTTTAACAGGAGTGAGAAGAGGATTTTCCGCTGTGGTGGATACCGCTTTTTCAAAAACTTTGGAACATACTCGTTGTACTTTTTGCGGACAGTGCGTATCCGTATGTCCGACAGGAGCTATTTATGAAACGGACAACAGTTTTCAATTATTTCAGGATATTATGAACGAAGATAAAATAGTCGTGATGCAGGTAGCTCCGGCAGTCCGAATTGCCATTGGGGAGATGTTCGGAATGGAAGCGGGAATGGATGTTACCGGGAAATTGGTTTCCGCTTTGAAAAAAATAGGAATCGATTATGTTTTTGATACCAATTTTGCAGCGGATGTAACAGTCATGGAAGAGGCTACGGAATTAAAACATAGAATAGAAGAAGGAAAAAAATTACCGATTTTTACTTCTTGTTGTCCTGCATGGGTAAGATTTTTACAGCAAAATTATCCGGAAATGGAAAAATATTTGTCTTCTACAAAGTCTCCGCAAGAAATTTTTGGAGCGATTGCCAAGCATGTTTTTGAAGCCCCTAAAGAAAAAGAAGTTGTTTGTGTCTCTTTGATGCCTTGTGTGGCGAAAAAATATGAAGCCAAGATAGGAGAAGATGTCAATTATTCCGTGACCACGAGAGAAATTGTCAGTTTATTAAAACAATTTAATATTGATCTGTCTTTGATGTCGGAAGAAGAATTTGACAGACCGTTCGGAAGAAGCAGCGGAGGAGGAGATATTTTCGGAAGAAGCGGCGGAGTGATGGAAGCAACGGCAAGGAGTCTATATTACTTGATGACAAAGGAAGAGTTAAAAGAGGTTGCTTTTCATAGCTTGAGAGGGTTTGCAGGCTTAAAAATCGCAGAGGTGAAAATCGGAAAGCGACTTTTGCATTTAGCGGTCGTGCATGGACTGCGACAAGCCAGAGAAGTGGTAGAAGGAATTCGAGACGGAAAATTACAAATAGACGCGTTAGAGGTCATGGCTTGCAAAGGAGGATGTCTTGCAGGGGGAGGACAGCCTTATCATCACGGAGATTTCTCGATTATTCAAAAGAGAACTGAGGCAATTCAGGCTTTGGACGACAGAAATAACATTCGCTGCTCTCATCAAAATCCGGATGTATTACGAATGTATACTGAAAAGATTGGAAGTATTTACGGAGAGGAAGCCAAGGAGTTATTTCACTATGAACAGGGAAGAAAACTTGTCATCTAAATGTGTTCTATGTTATAATAAAAAACAAAAACAGATGAGGTGACAGAATGCAACCAGTATTATTTTCCATAGGAAATTTTGAATTACATTACTATGGACTCATGTATGCCATTGCTTTTTTCGTAGGAATCCAACTTGCTAAAAAAATGGCAAAAGAGAGAAATTTTGATGTCAATATCATAGAAAACTATGCTTTTGTGGCAATTATTTCGGGATTGTTGGGAGGAAGATTATATTACGTAGCCTTCAATTTTTCCTATTATCTTCAAAAACCTTTTGAAATTTTAGCAGTTTGGCATGGAGGAATGGCAATTCACGGGGGGATTCTTGGAGGAATCATTGGAACCTGTATTTATGGAGCAATCAAAAAAATAAATCCTCTTATTTTGGGAGATTTTGCAGCAACCCCCTTTTTATTGGGACAGGCAATTGGAAGAATTGGGAACTTGATGAATGGGGAAATTCATGGAGTTCCTACCTTTACCCCTTGGTCCGTCATTTTTCAATGGAAACCGAAATTTTACGAGTGGTATCTACAGTATTTACATCTATCTTTAGAAGAACAGGCAAAATTTCCCAATTTAGTTCCTTGGGGATTGACTTTTCCGAATACATCTCCTGCAGGAATGGAATTTCCCAATGTAGCCTTACATCCTGCCATGCTCTATGAAATGGTTTTAAATTTGATAGGAGCTTCGATTCTTTGGTTTGTTCTTCGAAAAAGAGCCGAAGAGGAAGTGGGAGTTTTATGGTGGTATTATATTATTTTTTATAGTATTAATCGTATGATTATCAGTTTTTTCCGAGCCGAAGATTTAATGTTCTATTCTTTTAGAGCTCCTCATGTTGTCAGTGCTATTCTGATTGTTATTTCAGTGGCGGCTTTGATTTTTTCGAAAAAAAAGCGAAGTAAAAAGGGGAAGATATGTTAAGTATTGCTGTACTTCTTTTGTTTTCCATTTCTCTGATTGTTTGTTTGCTCTGTCAATGGTCCATTCTCTATGCTTTACTCTTTGGAGCCTGCATTTTTTTCATATATGGACTTTTGGAAGGGCATTCTCTTTCGGACCTTTTTCAAATGGTTGTGTCAGGAGTTTTGACAGTAAAAAATATTTTAATTGTTTTTCTTTTGATTGGAATGATTACTGCAACTTGGAGAGCCTCCGGAACGATTGCGATGATTATTTTTTTAGGGTCTAAATTGGTATTTCCCTCTATTTTTGTTTTGCTGAGTTTTCTTCTCTGTGCTTTGCTTTCCATTTTGATAGGAACTGCTTTGGGAACGGCTGCCACGATGGGAGTCATTTGTATTAGTATCGCAAGAGCAATGGGAATCAATGAATTTTTTGTAGCAGGAGCTGTGTTAAGTGGAGTTTATTTTGGAGATCGATGCTCTCCGATGTCAAGCAGTGCCTTGCTGATTTCTGAACTTACAGAAACAAATATCTTTGAAAATATCAAGGCTATGATAAAAACTTCCGTAGTTCCTTTTAGCTTGACATGTATATTCTATCTTTTTCTGGGAATGAAATCGGGAGTTTCGACAGGGATTGTGAGTGTCACTGCACTCTTTGAAAAGTACTATCATTTACATTATTTGACTTTATTGCCGGCTGTTTTGATGCTTCTCTTATCCATTTTAAAAGTGAATGTGAAAATTACCATGGGGATCAGCATTGTTCTTTCTTTTTTGATTGCTTATTTTTTACAGGGAGAACCGTTGGGAAATTTATTGTATTATCTGTTATATGGCTATACTCATTCTAATACGGATTTGAATACTATGATGCAGGGGGGAGGAATTCTTTCGATGTGGAGAGTTTCTCTGATTGTCGGAATTTCGTCTTCGTATTCCGGAATTTTTGCAAAAACCAAGATTCTGAAAAAACCGAAAGAATATATTAAAATTCTTAGTAACAAGATGACTGATTTTGGAGCCGTTTTGGTAACAGGAAGCATCAGTTGTATCATTGCCTGTAATCAAAGCTTGGCAGTTATTATGACGCAGCAATTGTGTCGGGATATTATGAGGAAAGAGAAGTTGGCAATCACGTTGGAGAACACTGTCATTACCGTTGCTGCTTTAGTGCCTTGGTCCATTGCTATGGCAGTTCCTTTTCAAGCTTTAGAAGTACCGAATGTTTCAGCATTTTATGCAGTGTATCTCTATTTCATTCCATTATGGAATTTAGGAATGGCTGTAAAAAGAAAATAAGGATTCCGATGTTTTTTATTTCACTTTATTTACCAGATTTTGAATGAAGTCTTTATCTTCTATCTTTGTTATACCGAAATTCTTTTTGCCAGCATCCTCTATGGATAAACCAATATGATAAGCTTCCCTTTCCGATTGTTTTAACCCTACTCTATCAAGACGAGTAAACATTTCTTTGTTAGAAATCAAAAAATTACGCATTTTAACTTACAAGTAAAAAAATGATAGCATTTTATAATGGATATTATGAAAGGATCTTACAGATGCACCAATAAATCTTTTGTGGCATATAGCTCTTGGAGGAAGGGAAGTTCCTCCAGGATTTTTTTTTGCTTTTCTTGCGAGATACGGTGGGAAAAAACTTGTTCATGTTGAGAGATTTCTTCTTCCGGAATCCAGTGAACCGACTTAGGAACCCGGTATTCATCCCGTATTTTATAGTAACCCTGTAGAGAGATATTTTTTTCCGACAAAATAAGAACTCGGCAAGGAAAGGAGAACGACGGAATTTTTTCTATGCTTTTGGGGAAAAGAAAAACAAGGAAAGAACAGTTGTCTTGAATGATTTCCCTTCCGTCCCACTCTTCTAAAATTTGATACTTCTGTTGTTGGGATTTTGCAAATAAAACTATTGTTTTAAGAACGGTTTGCACTCCTCTTCCTCTTTCTATGATTGCCAAAGTATTTTGTTTTTGTTTGAAAAAAGAAGCCAGAATGTTTGCTTGGATACGATTGTATTTTCCCTCTTTTCCCAGTAAAAAGTTCTTAATGTCTTGAAAAATAAGTCCTTCCTTCAGGGAATATGATTGGAATTCCTGTTTTTTTACAATCTCTAAATGAATTCGATAGTGTTCCTCTTCCAAAAAGATTTCTTTTTTTCGGACTTGAAATTCACAAGTTTTTTCTTTGTTCCAATAGTGTAGAATTTTGGAAGTATGGGAATCCAAATCACAAAGATAAGAGCGATTGGAAAAAAGTCTCACCTCTTTTTCTTCAAAGTTCAAATAAAGATTTTCTGAAAGATTGGTATGCTTCAGGTATAAAATGATCTCATAAGGAAATGAAATATGGGAATATTCGATTTCTTCCAAGTGGTATTGTTTTTCTTTTTCCTGTTTTGAAATTTGAATGTCCTCAATGAAAATTTTGTATTGGTAGCGACCGCGATACATTTCCAATTTCAAATGAAAGGCAATATCGACCTCTTTGGCGAATAGGAGTTCTTCGTAGACATCGGAGGCTTGAAACCAAACACAGTTCCAAAAGACCGTATCTCCATGATGAATATTGCACATTAAATGTTTTTTATCCGCTCCAATCAATCTGATTTTGTCCAAACGACAATGTTTTAAAGCAAAAATAGGAGCGGGATTGCTGGCTCCAAAAGGCTCTAAATAACGCATATCATGCAGAAGAGGATATTGAATTTGAAAAGGAAGCAATTCTTTGGTAATGGATAGTTTCTTAGCCAATAATTCTTCCGTGACCTTCCGGGATAAGACTTTTTCAAATTCTTCATAAAATGTAGAAATATTTTCAATAAGAATCGAAAATCCGGCAGCTCCCGAGTGACCTCCATATCGAAGAAGAAGAGGGGAAATTTCTCCTAAGGCTTCTACAATATTAATTCCGGAAATACTTCGACAGGAAGCGGTGGCAATTCCTTCTTCGGGTTTTATTTCCATGACAACGGTGGGCTTGTAGAAACGATCAACTAACTTGGAGGCGACAATTCCAATGACCCCATGATGAAATCCTTCCCGTGCGATGACCAGAGCATTTTTTTCCTCCAATTTTTTCTGTTGAATTTCTTCCAAACAAGCCTGCAATATTTTTTCTTGTACTCTTCGTCGTTCCATATTATTTTGTATCAAAGAATCGATTTGTGCGTTTGCCTTTTTACTGTCTTTTTCTAAAAAAAGTTTTACGGAACTTTTGGCGTCTTCCAAACGCCCTGCCGCATTAAAAATAGGGGCAAGGATAAAGCCTATGTCATAGGCTGAGAAACGACGGGTTTCATGGTCCGGGAAAAGTCGTTTCACTAAAATTCGTAGACCTGTCCATTGACTTTTCGCCAGGAGAGCAAGTCCCTGTTGGACCAGGATTCGATTATCCTCTACCAAAGGAACAATGTCTGCAACCGTTCCTAAGGCAACAATATCAAAATATTTTTGAATTTCTTCTCTTTTTCCTTCTTGTTCAAATAGAGCCGTAACCAAGAAAAAAGCAGTTCCCACTCCCGCAAGAGAAGGAAAAGGATAGAGATTTTCCTCTCTTTTCGGATTGATGACGGCAGCCGCTTTGGGAAGCTCTCCCTGTATTTCATGATGGTCCGTTATAATCATTGTCATTCCTAAAGAATTTGCAAAATCTATCTCCTTGACAGAAACAATTCCGCAATCCACCGTAATGACAATTCTTCCTCCCTGTTCATAGATATACTGTAGTGCTTCCTGATTCAAACCGTAGCCCTCGTCACGCAGCGGAATATAATATTCCACCGGATAGCCCAATTCCGTGAGAGCAAGATAGCAAAGGGAAACGGAAGTGATTCCATCCACATCATAATCTCCATAAATCCAAACGGTTTGTTGTTTTTTCTTTGCTTCTTGTAGGAGATGCACCGCCTTATCCATATCTTTTAAAAGATATGGATTGCTTGTGAATTCTTTTCGGTAAGATAAATTTCGTTCTTTCATAATACTATAGACAATAGAATGAATTGTTTCTTCCTTTTCTTGTGGATAGTATTGATAATTTTGATAAATCCATTTTGTATTTCTCATATTTTTTCTTCCTGACCTGTAGTTTTTATTTAGAAATGATAAGCTAACGATGAGGAGCCGATTTCCTTAAGAATATAAGTTTTTATAAAAACAATAATGTAAAATAAGTTGTTGTATTTCATATCTCATAGATAAATCTGAAATTTTATTTAGGGAAATATCTCCATTTTCCTCCCAAATCAATTCTTTGTAATAATTTTCTCCATAGAGGAAAACAATCATGCCGGCAAGAGCTCCCGGATATTTTTCTTGAATTTTTTTTAGTTTTTGGCAAGCTATTTCTATGGAGAATTCCGGATTTTTTAATTGGGAAGGCTCCGGAGTATTTCGAAAATCCAAAGCAAAGAGTCCCATTTTATTTTCTTTTTCATAATTGCTGTTCCATTCGCTGGACAGCAGAATTAAAGTGTTTAATATGTCTTCTGCAATTCCATATTGTAGAGCATACTTTTGGATTAAATCTCTGTAGTATCTCGGAAATAATAAGGAAATGGAATTTCGAAAACGACTGAACAGAGAAGCGTTTCGTTTTGCATTTTGATATGCCAAGTCATAAAGAGCAAAGTTTTCATAAAAATTGTTCACCGCACAGGTAGTTTCAATCTCCGTTTTATAGTAAAAGTGGCTATTTTTGATTTCCAATTCCACCAAATCTCGATCCTGTATGGAGAGAAAATTTTTTAATTTTTCATATTCCAAAGAAGTTGATTTTACTATATTAGAGTCATCGAAAGGATAGAGATCCGACAGATAATGCTGCACCAAAAAATTTGTGAAGGCAAGGGAATTGTCCTTGTCTACAGTGGCTGTGGGATTGGTGATGAAATAATGAAACATAATATTTTCATAAGCATTGGATTCTCTCTCTTCTATCTTTTGAGCAACGGAAAGAAATTTTTCCCTTTGCTTTGTAATAAAATAGGAATTTCCTAAAAGTTTCAAATCATGAGTACTTTTGGGAGATTTTTTTTCCAAAAGTTGAATGACGGTGTCGTAGTTTTCTAAACTGTAGTGAATTGCCGCTAATTCTAAGACGGCATCACTTTTGTATCTGGGATTTTGAATTGCTTCATAACAAGAAACGGCTTTTACATATTCTTTTCTATGATGATAAGCCCTTGCTTTTTGCAGGAGATAAAAATCTTGATTTTCCTCAGCTCGCAGGTCCAGTTTGGAAAATAAATTTGCATATTGCAATACCTTGTCATAGCTTTTCGTTTTCAAAAAATGAGTTAAGAGAGCGGAATAAAAGGGGAAAAAATCTTCCTTTTTTCCTTGATTTCGCCTCAAAAATTCCAAGAGAAATCGTTGAGCGTTCTCCCTTTCTCCCTTGGAAGCAAGATATGTAAAGATTTCCAAAACATCTTGCTTTTTTAAGTCCGAGATATGCTCAAAGTTCTGATAGAATTTGGCTGCGAAATATATCTTATAATAAGCATTGATTTTGCATAGAACGGCTTCTATCTTTTTTTCCATCAATTCATGGGAATAGCTGTATTCAGAAGAAAGTAATCTCTCGAAATAGAGATTGGCTTGCCTGAGTTGATTTTTTTTCAAGTGTAAGGTTCCAAGAGTATAATCTCTTTCTTCTATGTGTGCGGGAAGAATATTTGCAGTCAGCAATGTTTCCGCTTCTTCCCATTGTTCTAAATGGTATTGTGTCAAACCCAGATAGTAATCCAATAATTTGGATTTTTGAACTCGAGAATAGGGAAAGGTTCTCTTGAGTAAAGAAAAGCTTTCGTAGGCTTCCTGATATTTCCGTTCTTGATATTGTTTTTTGGCTTTTGTGTATAAAATATAGTCTTCATAAGAATAAGAAAACAAAAAATGGGAAAAGGAGAATAGATATATTGTCAGATAAACTATATTTCTTTTCATTTCGAAGTCTCCTTTCAAGCAATCGATATTTATATTATTACAAAAATAAAAAAAAATATCAACTAATATTTAAAATAAGGCTTGAAATAAGATAGAGATTGTATGTATAATAAAAAATAAAGTTTTATCAAGGAGAGGAGGAACACACTTGGGGAAAATTCATATTTTAGAAGAAAGTGTTTCCAATGCCATTGCAGCCGGAGAAGTTGTTGAAAATCCCGCCAGTTTAGTCAAAGAATTGTTAGAGAATTCTTTGGATGCCGGGAGTAAAAATATTTATCTGTTTATTCGGGAAGGAGGTCGTTTTGTCGAAATTCGGGATGACGGAGTAGGAATGAGTCGGGAAGACGTACTCTTATCTGTGGAAAGACATGCTACGAGTAAAATTTCTAAAAAAGAAGATTTATTTGCCCTGCAAAGTTACGGCTTTCGAGGGGAAGCTCTCTCCTCCATTGCAGCTGTTTCTAAACTGTCCATAACTTCTTGTGAATTAGGTTCCAGTATGGGAAGCAAAATGACAGTTTTAGGAGGAAAAGTAACAGGAATCAAAGATTTTCCAAGAACACAGGGAACAGATATTGTCATTCAGGATTTATTTTTCAATACGCCTGCTCGTCTTAAATTTTTAAGAAAAGCAAGCACAGAATATATACAAATCAAGGATATTGTCCTAAAAGAAGCTTTGGCAAATCCCGAAGTGAAAATTCGCTTGGAGATTGATGGAAAAGAAAGTATTTATAGCAGCGGAAATGGCTTAGAGAATACGATTTTAGAAATTTTTGGAAGAAATGCCTTGAAAAATTTGAAAAAGTTTGCCTATGGTTATGTAGGAAATGAAAAATTATATCGCTCTTCCCGAGATTCTCTTTTTATTTTTGTCAACGGAAGACCTGTAAAGGCGAAATTGATAGAAGAAGCAATTATTGATTCTTATTATACGAAGTTGATGAAGGGAAAATATCCTTTTGCCTGTGTCTTTTTGAGAATCCCGGCTTCCGAAATTGATGTGAATGTGCATCCCTCTAAGAAAATTATTAAATTTGCCAATGCAAGTGAAGTCTACAGTTTGGTTCGAAATAGTATTGAGGAAGTTTTTCAAGAGGAAAAGGAATTCAGCTTTGCCCGGTTTGAAGTAAAAGAAGAGCCCGGAGTTTTGGAGATAGAAAAATCTACGGAAAGAAACTTTAGAGAAATGGAGAGGGAAGAGGAAGGCTTGAAGCAGGAATTTTCGTGGCAAGAAGCCTTACAAAAAGAAGAGAAAACATATTTTCAGGAAGAGAAAACAGAAAAAATTCCACTTTTTGACTTGCAAAATGATAAAATTCCTGCTATAAAAGATAGGCGTTCTTTTGTAGAAGAGGAGAGAAGTTCTCTTCCACACTATGATTTTAAAATTTTAGCTCAAATTTATGATACTTTTTTATTAGTAGAGCGAAAAGGAATCTTTGAAATCTATGATCAGCATATTATACATGAAAGGGTATTGTATGAGGAGTTAAAAGAAAAATATTATGGGCATTCCATTCAAAAACAACAGCTTTTGGTTCCCTTGAGACTTAGTTTAGACCCCAGAGAAAAAGCACTTTTTTTTGAACATGCGGAACAATTTGCATTTTTTGGTGTGGAAGGAGAAGATTTCGGAGGAAATGAAATTTTGATCCGTTCCGTTCCTGCTGTCGAGTTCAAAGCCTCGATGGAAGAAATCATTCGAGAGATGCTACAGCAATTGAGCCATGAAAAAGAAAAGGATATTCGGGAAAGTATGATTATCAGTATGTCCTGTAAAGGAGCGATCAAGGCAAATCAAAAATTGATTTTGGAAGATATGTATCCTTTGATTCAGAGATTGCATGAGATTGGAGAATATACCTGTCCACATGGACGTCCTATCATTATGCAGATCAGTTTGGAAGAGTTGGAAAAATGGTTTAAGAGAAAATAGTGGAAAAAAAGACAAAAAAGGGGTATTATTTTGAATGTTTCTATCGTATGTGTCGGAAAGGTGAAAGACAAATATATTTTAGACGGCATTGCCGAATTTCAGAAAAGACTTCAGCCTTTTGTTAAGTTTGACATTTTGGAAGTGAAAGAATATGGAAAAGAACAAAGCCCAACACAGGCTATGGAAAAGGAAACAGGAGAGTTGATTTCTGTTTTGGAAAGACTGGGAGGCTATCATATTCTTCTGGATGTCAAAGGAAAAGAACGAGATTCTTTGGAAATGGCAAAACATTTGGAAGGGTTACAAGTACAGGGAAAAAGTAGAGTTAACTTTATCATAGGAGGCTCTGACGGGTATACGGATGCTTTGCGGAAGTATTGTCAGGAGAGACTTAGCTTTTCCAAATTTACCTTTCCACATCAACTGATGCGGTTGATTTTGATAGAACAAATATATCGGTGGTTCAGCATCAATCATCATATCAAATATCACAAATAGTAGAATATAAAATTATAATATGGAGGGAAAAGAATAATATGTATTCACAAGGCGAAACTTTTTATTATGATATTGAGGACGAAGAATATGAATTGAGTGTTCTATCTACTTTTTTAGTAGGAGAACAGGAATATCTTATTACAGAGGATTTTGACGGAGCACTTCATGTTTTCATCTATGACGAGGATGAAGATGATATTTTCCTGGTGGAAGACGAAGAGGAAGCGGCCCAATTGATTCAATATTGGAAAGAGGAGTACTTAGACGGAGAAGATATTGGAGATTATGAAGAAGATGAGTACTATGATAGAGAGGATCGTTATCAAGAAGATTCTTACAACGAAATTGAGGAAGATGACGAATATTGATGATACCGGAAAAATGGATGATTAAAAGTCAAGATTCCTATGGGAAAAATTTAGAGTTTGTAGATTTAAAAGAGTTTCAACAAGATGGAGTGTACTCTTATTGTTATAAAAGCCGTTTGGGAGAGTGTGAGCTTGTTTTTTTTGAGCAAGAAAACCGAATTTCTCTTCTCCGAACAGGAAAAAATGAACTTCACTTGAATTTACAACTGGGAAACACTTTTGAAATGAAATATCAAGCCGAGGGCTATCAGGATATCTTTTTCGTGAAAGCTCTGTCCTGCAAAAGAGAAGAGGGAAGTTTTGAATTTTCCTATGATATTTTGGAAAAAAGTGGAGAGAGAATCAATCAAATCGTAATCCAAATGAAAAGGAGGAAATGACGATGAAAAAATGGTTAGTTTTGGCATGTATCGGCTTGTTTGCAGCTTGTACTCCTTTAGAAAACATGAAAAAGAAAGAAGAATGGAAAGAGATTTTATTTCCAAATGATCAGACGGAGAGTGCAGTTCCGGCGGAAACTCCTGAAGTGTCTTCGGAGGTGGAGACGACAAAGGAAGAATGGAAGTTGACAGAAGCAACTATGCCTGAAGTACTTAGCTCGGTTCGAAAGGAACTGAAAAATAATCAAAAAATGGTGTTTGACGGAAAAGTGAGTAAAATTTCCTTATATGCAGGACAAACGGCAATCATCAAAGACAGTGCGGGTATGAATCAGCTGAAATTTATTGTTTCTCCACAAAAAGCAAATGCTAATTTGAAAAAATCGGGTTCCAGTGCTGTTTTCAGAAGTATTTATCGAGGAAGCTATGTTCTTTCTTGGGAAACAATTTCCGGAGTGAAGAAGCAAGTTTTGATTGAAAATCATTTAAAATATAAATTTACGGAAGAAGAAAATTATGCTATAATACTGAGAAGTTTTCAAGGGCAAAACTTAAAAATGCTGGAAGAAGCGGTTGCTTTATATCGAATGGCTTTTTCGAATGGCAAATATACTCGAAAAAGTATGCTGTTCTTATTGGAATTGGCGAACAAGAAGAAAGAGAAAAAAACTATCCAAGAAAGCTTACAGTATTGGAGTAAAATTCAAAGTTTACACACCGAAGAACGCAAGGCAATAGAAGAGGGAAATAAGATATTGGGCTTATCGAAAGCTTCGGAAAAAATAATAGCGGAAGAAACAAGAGAAGTAGGGGAGACAGAACATTCAAAACAGGTAAGGGGAAATTATGAAGAATACAAGTCCCTGTATCAATCTGCAAATCGAAAAGCAACCTTACGCTTGTACAATGCCGCTATCAAAGATTATCAGAAAGCTTTATCGATAGGAAAAAACTTTAAGGAGACAGCAAATATTTATGACGGATTGGGAAACTCCTATTATGGATTGGGAAATTACCAACAAAGCATTGAATATTTTCAAAAAGTCTTGGTACAGAAAGGAGTTTCGGCGGAAAAGAGAGCGGAAGTTTATTATAAGTTGGCATCTGCCTATAATAAAGTGGGAGAAAAGAGAGAATATAAAAAGTATTTAAGTCTTTTGAAAGAGAGATATGCCAATACTCTTTGGGGAAAGAAAGCACAGATTGAAATTATGAAATTACATTAAAATTGAAAGATAAAGGAGTGGAAAGTATGGAGAAATATTTTGACAGAGCCGCAAAAGAAAGCTTGATTATGGAAAAATGGAAGAAAATAGAAGAGCTGAAGGAAATGGGAATCAAACCTTTCGGTGGCAAATATGATAAAAAACATATGGTGGGAGAAATATTGAAACACACTCCGGAAGAAGAATTGAATTTTAAAACAGCAGGAAGAATTATGTCCTTTCGAAGGAAAGGAAAGATTGCCTTTGCTCATATTGAAGATCAAACAGGAAAAATTCAAATTTATGTAAAACAGGATGAAGTAGGAGAAGAAGCTTTTCGACTGATCAAAATGCTGAATGTTGGCGATGTGATAGGAGTCGAAGGGACTTTATTTATCACCCATACAGGGGAATTGACTTTAAGAGGGAATATTGTAACTTTATTGACAAAAAATATCAGAGCTCTTCCTGAAAAGTTTCATGGATTAACAGATGTGGAAACCAGATATCGAAAGAGATATGTCGATTTAATTATGAATCGAGACGTGAAAGAAACTTTCTTAAAACGAACGATGATTATCAAAGAATTGAAAAAATATTTAGATGATAGAGGATTTTTAGAAGTAGAAACTCCTATGATGCATCCGATTGTGGGAGGAGCTGCAGCAAGACCTTTCGTAACACATCACAATACTTTGGATATTGATTTGTATATGAGAATTGCACCGGAATTGTATTTAAAAAAATTGATTGTGGGCGGTTTTGATAAGGTATATGACTTGAATAAATGTTTTCGAAATGAAGGAATGTCGACCAGACACAATCCGGAATTTACAACCGTGGAATTGTATCAAGCCTATGCGGATTTTAATGATATGATGGATTTGACGGAGGGAGTTATTACTTCTCTATGTCAAAAAGTCAATGGAACTTATGATATTAGCTTTGACGGAGTGGACTTACATCTAAAAGACTTTAAAAGAGTGCATATGGTAGATTTGATTAAAGAAGTGACAGGAGTGGATTTTTGGCGAAAAGATATCAGTTTTGAAGAAGCAAAAGCCTTGGCAAAAGAACATCATGTGGAAATTGCAGAGCATATGAACAGTGTCGGACATGTGGTTAATGAATTTTTTGAGCAAAAATGTGAAGAAAAGGTGATCCAACCAACTTTTGTATATGGACATCCGGTTGAAATTTCTCCATTAGCCAAGAAAAACGAAGAAGATCCAAGATTTACGGATCGTTTTGAATTGTTTATCAATGCGAGAGAATATGCCAATGCTTTTTCGGAATTAAATGATCCGGCAGATCAAAGAAGTCGTTTTGAAGCACAGGTGGAAGAGGCGGAACGAGGAAATGACGAAGCAACTCCTGTTATTGATGACGATTATGTGGAAGCATTGGAGTATGGATTGCCACCTACTGGAGGATTGGGAATTGGAATTGACAGACTTGTTATGCTATTGACAGGAGCTCCTTCCATTCGGGATGTCATTTTATTTCCGCAAATGAAGCCAAGAGATTAGTATTAAGATGAAAAGGTTCTCTGTCAAATGGTGTTGGTGAAGAGTAGAATATGAAAATTTCATTGTCTCCACTAAAAAATTGGAGTCAGATATTACTTTAGTCTTTCAAATTGTTTTTTGATAAAAATCATGGTATAATATAAGCATTAAATTTGCTACAAAATACATGATAAAATGATTGGGAAAATGCCCTGGCCTTTTTGTGGCGCAGGGCCATTTTTTATTCTTTAGGAAATTATAAATGGAAAGAAGGAGTAAAATATTTAAAAAAAATGTAGAGTTGAAGAAGGAAAAAGATGAAAAAAAATATTTTTTTAATTAAAAGTATATAGTCTCGAAAATAACATTGATATAGGTAAATAGAATACTACAATAAAAATGTGGAGGTGAAATGGGATATGGATTTGTCAAAGTATCTTGGAGAAGCTACAACTTATGATAAAAAAGAAAAATTGGAAAGATCAAAACCGAAAAGCTGGCTCAAAAGTATCAGTGCCTTTGCGAATACGAATGGAGGTGCTTTAATATTTGGAATATCGGATGCCGATGAGTTGATTGGACTGGAGGATTACAAAAAAGACTCGGAGATGATTAGTGAAATAATTAAAACAAAAATGGACCCCATTCCTAAAATACAGCTTGAGAACTTTATGGAAGAGAAAAAACATTTTATTATCTTTCATGTAGAACAAGGGAATGAAACACCCTACTATCTTATTGATGGAGGGTATCGAGTCGCATATAAAAGGGTGGGAAATCAGAGCGTTGTAGCGACAAGTATTGATTTGAAAAATCTTGTATTAAAGGGAATGAATAAAACTTTTGATACCCTTCCCACAGAACTTCACATCAAAGATGCTACATTTAACAAACTTAGAATAGAGTATGAAAAAAGAACAAACAAGGACTTTGAAGAAAAAGACTTGTTTTCGTTTGGTTTGGTGACAAAAGATGGCCAACTAACTTATGCAGGAGCCTTATTTGCAGATGATTATCTGGTATATCAATCCAGAGTCTTTTGCACCAGATGGGATGGACTTACAAAAACAGGCGGACGGATGGAAGCGACAGATGATAAGGAGTTTGAAGGCAACCTCTTGTTTTTACTCGAAAATACACTGAATTTCATAAGAGTAAATACAAGGAAGATGTGGAAGAAAGGGGCTCTCTATCGTGAAGAATTTCCAGATTATCCGGAAAGAGCCATTCAAGAAACAATAGTCAATGCTTTGATTCATCGAGATTATAGCGTTATAGGAAGTGAAGTGCACGTTGATATTTATGATAATAGGTTAGAAGTTTATTCGCCGGGTGGCATGTATGATGGAAGAATGATCCAAAATGTAGATCCATACACAATTTTTTCAAGCAGACGAAATCCCGTTCTTGCTGATCTGTTTGGAAGAATGGATTTTATGGAAAGAAGAGGAAGTGGACTAAAAAAAATTATAGAGAGCTACGAGTTTGAGAAAGAATATAAAAAAGAATTAAAACCTGAATTTATATCGACACAAAGCACATTTCTTGTGATTTTAAAGAACTTAAATTATGCTTTGGAGACTGAACCCCAAACTGAACCCCAAACTGAACCCCAAACTGAACCCCAAAAAATGTCAAGGCAAGAGAGGTTACAAAAGATAGTAGAGCTTCTTATCGAAAATCCATCAATGACAAAATTAGATTTGGCTAAGATATTCCATATTACAGAATCTACTGTCAAAAGAGACGTGTCTTACTTAAAAGAAATTGGAAAAATAAAGTATGTAGGCAGTTCAAAGACAGGAAAATGGATTGTGAATAAATAGTTTTGTTTTCTATCGCCACTGGCGATAAAGTAATATTCAATAAGCTCAAAAATTCTTTTACAAGGTCCCTTTTTTTGTAACTTGCAATTTTATAATCAATTCTTTTAAAAATGAAACAATTATCTTTTCATTCGGACAGATGTATGATAGAATAAAAAGCGACAGGGAAAAATTCCTGATTATTATAAAGAATAGGAGAAGACATGAAGAAAATTTTAGTATTGGTAAGAGAAACATTTCCTACAAATGAAATCTTAACGGATAAGAATGTAAGAGAAAAAAGAGTTTTAAATCCTTATGATGAATATGCTTTGTTTCAGGCGAAGAAAATAAAAGAAAAGACCGAAACAGAAATTACCTGTTTATTCTTGTCTTATCGAGAGTCGCAATATGGTCTGCGGACTGCTTTGGCTTTGGGAGCGGATAGGGGTATTTTTGTGTATTATCCGGGAAATTCTATTCCTGAAATAGCGAAGATTCTGGCAAAAGAAATTAAAAAAGTCGAATATGATGCTATTTTTATGGGAATTCGTGATGTGAACAATGACAGAGAAGAATTGCCGAGCCGATTGGCATTTGCCTTAGAAACCGAACTATATCCTCATATTTTGTCTGTTGATGTGAAAGAGCATTTTACGGTTCGAAGAGAACGAGAAGAAACGATAGACAGTTTGGAAATTTTAGAATCCGGAATTTTTGCTTTCAGTCAAAATGTCTATGAACCGGAATATCCTTCCATTCAAAGTATTATGGGAATTCGAGAGAAGGAAGTGCAGGAAGTTTATTATTCAGATGGGATGGTGGAAAAGAATGTAACGGTGGAATATCAAGATATTCATCGAAAACAGGAAGTCTATAAGAAAATTTCGGCTGCTGTCGGAACGGAACAATTGATGGAATACATGAAAAAATGGAAATTAGTGGACTAATAGGAGGCAAAAGATGAATACCTTACTTTATATTCGAGAAGAAAATCTCTTGGGGAATCGTAGTCAGGAGCTGTTAAATATTGTTTCTTTCTGGAAAAAGCAACAGGGAGGAAAAATATCTGTAGCTATGTTGGGAGGGGAAAAAGCAACCATCGTGGAACAAATTCGAGAATGGCCGATAGAAAATATTTTCTTTTTTCCCACAGAAATAGAAAGTTCTTTTCCAAAGATGCTGTCTTTCTTTCAAAATATTTTGGGAAAAGAAGAAATAGATTGTATTTGTATGGGAAACGGAATTCACGAAAGGGAATTGGCTCCCTATCTTGCTGCAGCATTTGCATGGAAGTTTATTCCCAATATTGTAGCTTTTGAGCTGAAAGAAAAAGAAATTGCTTGGAAACGTTTCCTATATGGAACGAGAGCTGTGGAAGAAAGTGTCAGCGAAAAAAAGAATATTGTGGTGACCATTTCAGGAAATATTTATAAAAAGGAAGAAAAAGAAGTTGCTTCTCATCTTAAGAGCAGTTCTGTCGAAAGCGGCGTAGACAATATTTTACCCTATCTTTTGAAAGCCAGAGAACAAAAGGAAATGCAAAAACATCCCTTGGAAACGGCTAAAATTGTCATCGGTGTCGGAAAAGGAATCAAGGGAAAGGAGAATTTTCCTATGATAGAAGAATTGGCGGATTTAATGGGAGCTACGATAGGAGTGACTCGTTCCGTTGTAGATAACGGTTGGAGACCGGAATATGAAAAAATAGGGCAAACCGGAAAAATTATTAAACCGGAACTGTATCTTGGATTTGGAATTTCAGGGGCAATGCAACATATGGCAGGGGTGCAACAGGCAAGACATATTATTATGGTAAACAACAATCCGAATGCGGAATCCTTTCGTTCTTCCGATTTTGGAATTGTAGCGGATTTATTTGAAGTCGTACCGAAGTTAATTTCCATGTTAAAAGCAAAATAAAAGATTGATTTTTTACAAAAATATGCTATAATAACTTTGGTCCATTGTACAAGATAAGGTGTCTCTTTTGTAGCTTAATCCTAAGAGATTATGTTATCTTTGAATATTTATTTATAAATTTGGAGGTTTTTCAAATGGCAAATTCAAAGTCGGCTAAAAAGAGAGTAGCAGTAGCGGAAAGAAATCGACAAAGAAATCAAGCGGTGAAAAGTAGAGTGAAAACTATGAATAAAAAAGTAGTTGTAGCGGTACAAGAACAAGACGTGGAAACAGCAAAGAATGCTTTATCCGTAGCCTATAAAGAGCTTGACAAGGCTGTAAGCAAAGGAATTATAAAAAAGAATACAGCTTCTCGAAAGAAAGCAAGATTAGCTGCTAAAGTAAATGCACTTTAATAAGGTAGTACAGGGGTCATCCGGAGGATGACCTTTTTTCTTTCGATTTTATATTCTAGACTTGGTAACAATATACAAAATACTATTTCTAAAGGAAACATTGTATTATATTGTACGAATTGCGTTAGAACACTTGCGGCTTCCGCTGTGAAAGTTTCCAAATATTGGGATATATGTATGAGAAAAGATGAGAAAGGAGAAAATGTCATGTTAGAAAAACTAAAACAAAATAGAAGTCACAGAAGTTTCGAACAAATGGAAATTCCAAAGGAAGATTTGGAAAAAATACTCACAGCCGTAACTTACAGTGCCTCCGCAAGAAACGCTCAGGAGACTCGTTTTATGTATACAAATTCTGAGGAGCAATGTAGAAGAATTTTTAAGGAAACGAAATGGGCGGGAGCTATTTCTTGGAATCCACAGGAGAATGAAGCACCAACAGCCTATATTTTACTATGTCATCCTTCTGAAAAACCGAATGTAATGAATTTTGTAGATATGGGGATTGCCCTACAAAGTATGACATTGCTTGCTCAGGATTTGGGTTATGGCTGCTGTATTTTAGGAGCCTATAATAAAAAGGAAGTCGAAAAAATCTTCGGACTTCCTAAAGGATATTTTTCTTTTCTCTTGTTGGCAATCGGGAAGGCGAAAGATACGGTGAGCTTGGTAAGCACACGGGATTTATCGCTAAAATATCAACGAGAGGAAGACAATCATCATACTGTGTTCAAACTGCCTGTAGAAGATTTAATTCTTACCAGTATTGATGAAAATAATTAAATTTTTTATGGAATATTTTCTTTAATTCTTCCAAATGTTCCACGGAGTGTAATTTGATTTTTCCCAAACGGAGTAAGTCTTGAATATCAAAGAAACCGAGAAGCAAAGGAACAAGCTCTCGAACTCCGATTTGAAAATCATAGTCTTCTACTTGATTTTGTGTAAAAGAAATATCGGAACTTAAAGTATAATAGCCGGTATTTTCAAATAAGACAGGATCTTCAACGAAAATAGTAATTTCCGGTGCGGAGATTTGATATTTCTGTAAAAATTTTTTGACATTTAAAATTCTTCCCATTACATAAGGGGAGAATTTTTTTTCCACCTTACATTGGTTTTCCAGAAAAAATTCCAAATGAGAATTTTCTGGACTGCTGATGTGAATTTGCGAATAGTACTCTTGAAAGCTTTTTAAAAAATAAAACATCGCAGAATACGCTTCATGGTTTGTTCCCAACAATTCTCGAATGCGAATATCATTCTCTTCCATATGCATCATAAGATAGGCGGCAGGTCTTGTATTTTGATAGAAGAGATAGATCCTTCCCTGAGATAGTTCCGTTTCCTCCAGTAAATTTTCAAAAGAATCAAAATCCCTTACTTCATGAAAGCTATAGGGAAGCATGGCAATCGAATAAATTTTCTTCCAATCCTCCCAATATTCTTTTAGATTTTCCCTCGTCAGTTCCACAATTTTTATGGAAGAATCTTTTGGAAAAGAAGTCAGCAGAGAAATATCAAAAGTATATTCTTCCATTCCGGAAAAATATTCAAAACCGAAGCCACGATATATCATGGGGTTGATAGGAAGTAAAAAACAGAAATCATCTCCTTGCTTCCGAAGTTGCAACATCTCTTCAAAAAGCAGTTTTGTCATATGTCCCTGTCCTCGATGTTCCGGTAAGGTAGCCACTCCCACTAAATAGGGGTATGAAGAAACGCTGTCCCGTATTTTGACAGAATAGGGATTGGCATGTAGGGAAGATAGGATACTTCCCTCTTTCTCTCGGTATTTCCATTGTGCTTCTTGAAAATGTTTTGTAAAATAGAAGTTGACTTCTTCTTTCGTATCCTGAAAACAAGTTTTCCAAATTTTTCTCGCTTTTTCTTCTTTATTCATTCCTTTTCCTCTGTGTCTTATAAACTAATCATAAACAGTTTGCAAACGGCTATCATGGTAATCATCAATAATAATTCAACAGCATAATCTTCAAACATACTAGAGCTCCTTATTTTTTAAATAGCTATATACAGAACGAACTAATTGCCCGGTGGCTCCTTTTTTATAATAGGAATCTCCATCTTCTGAAAAACAGGTTCCCGCTACATCTAAATGTAGCCAAGGAGTATTTTCCACAAATTCTTCCAGGAATGTAGCGGCAAAACTTGCTCCGGCAATTCTTGGACCGGAATTTTTAATATCCGCAACAGAAGATGTTAAAGCTTTTTTCTGATGTGTAAATAACGGCATTTGCCAGAATTCTTCTCTCCAAGCTTCGCTTGCTTTTACCAAGTCTTGATATAGAGACGGTGTATTGGTAATCACTCCACAGGCTTCCGAACCGAGAGCCATGTACATCGCCCCGGTCAGAGTCGCAATGTCAATCAATTCCGTTGCTTTTTCCACACGAAGACTATAAGTAAGAGCATCCGCCAAAGTTAATCTTCCTTCCGCATCGGTATTGGTTACTTCAATGGTTTTTCCGTTCAGGCTGCCAATGACATCTCCAGGACGGTAGGAATTCGGTCCGATTGCATTTTCGCAGGCGGCAATAACACCCACGACATTATGTTTTATTTTGTTTTCCGCCACAGCCGATAAAATTCCTATGACAGTCGCAGCTCCGCTCATATCATCCTTCATATTCAACATACCGGAAGTCGGCTTTAAAGACAAGCCTCCGGTATCATAGCAAACTCCTTTTCCAATCAGAGCCGTCATTTCTTTTGAGTTTGGATTTCCTCGATATCTCATCACAATGACCTTCGGTCTGTTGACAGCCGCTCTTCCTACGGCTAAAAATGCCTTCATTCCTAAAGAATCCGCCTTGTGTTCATCTAGAATTTCAATTTCAAATCCATATTTTTCAGAGCAGATTTGTGCCTCCATGGAAAGTCTTTCCGGAGTCATATAGGCGGCAGGTTCATTGATTAGATTTCTTACCAGAGAAGAAATTTTGGAAAGGCTTGCACTTTCTTTTGGAAAATCCACCGGATGAGGACAATAGAAATCAAGATATAGAAATTTATCTTTTTTCTTGGATTTATATTTATCAAAGTCATAGTTGATATGTTCCGCCATTTCTGCAAAAACGTCAAGATCCATGAGAGAGGAGTCTTCTACTGAAAGTAAGAAATGTCCGGTTTCTTCTTTCAAAGCGGAATACAAACTTTCCCGAAGGATATCCTTTCGAAGTTGTTCTTTTTTTCCAAGACCTACAAAAATAGTAGTGCATAGCAGCTCTCCTTCCAAAAAAGAAACTTCACAGACCTCTCCTTCTTTTGCAGTAAATTTTTTCTTTTGAAATATTTTATGAATCAACTCTTGATTTTGAGTAGAAATACATGGGCAAATAGAAATTTCATTTTCTGTCAGTAGAGATACCGTTTTGTCATACGTTTTCTGTATCTCGGAAATAATTTGAAAATACATACTATCCTTCCTCCTTAAAGCTAAAAGTCTTTTCCTTATTATATCATATTATTTCTTTCCTAGAACGTAAAATTCAAAAAAAGAAAATATTCATAGAAATGAATGACTTTCTATGGTACACTAGGAGCGATATGAAATAAAAATCTTAGAATAGGAGATTAAGAAGTATGAAAAAAATAGTAGTTTTTTTAAGTTTTTTAATATTTTCTTGGCTGGGAGAAGCAAGTACCGGAGTGGAGTATACACAGTTAGAGGAAAAAGACGGAACGGTATACTATCGAGGAGAAAAATACACAGGAAAGGTGAGCAGAGGAAAGGATCGTTACTACTATGAAAATGGCAAGGCAAATGGAACTTGGTTATGGTTTTATCCCAACGGAAATTTAAAAACCATTGAAACATGGAAAGAGGGAAAACTGCAAGGAAAGTACATCTTATATTTGGAGAATGGAAATCCTGTTATGAAAACCTCCTATTGGAAGGGAAAGGATATGGGAGAATATTTACTTTATTATCCGAATGGAATGTTACGAGTGAAAGGAAGATATGAGTATGGAAAGCCGATAGGTGTTTGGGAATATTACACAGAAACGGGGAAATTAAAAGCAAAGGGAAAAGAAGTTTTGTAAAAAATGAAAAGTATGCTATAATAATACGTTATTGAAAGATAAAATAAAGAAAAAGGACGTGAAGAATGGAAAAAAAAGAAGTATTGAAGGAGTTTAGAGACTTAGGTATTGGAGAAAAATTATTAAAAGCATTATCTAAGAAAGGATATGAAACTCCAACTCCAATTCAAAGTTTAACAATTCCGGCGTTGTTAACAGGAGAAAAGGATATTATTGGACAGGCACAAACAGGAACAGGAAAGACGGCAGCTTTTGCTCTTCCTATTTTAGAGAATATAGAACATCAGGATAAAATTCAAGGGATCGTATTGACTCCCACGAGAGAATTGGCCTTACAAGTGGCGGAGGAAATGAATAGTCTGGGAAGTTCCAAAAAAATTAAGATTATTCCGGTCTACGGGGGACAATCCATTGATATTCAAAGAAAGTTGCTTCGAACAGGAGCGGATATTATTGTAGGAACTCCCGGAAGAGTGATTGATTTTATTGAGAGAAAGTTTTTGAGACTACAAGATTTGAAATATTTCATACTGGACGAAGCGGATGAAATGTTGAATATGGGATTTTTGGAAGAGGTGGAAAAAATTCTGGAAGCCACCAATGAGGATAAGAGAATGTTATTTTTCTCTGCGACCATGCCGAATGAAATTTTAAAAGTAGCGAAAAAACATATGAAAGACTATGAGATTTTAGCAGTAAAGGCGAGAGAGTTAACGACAGATTTAACGGATCAAATTTATTTCGAAGTCAATGAACGAGATAAGTTTGAAGCTCTTTGCAGAATTATCGACTTGGCAGAGGATTTTTACGGAATTGTTTTCTGTCGAACCAAAACGGATGTCAATGAAGTGGTAGGAAGATTAAATGACAGAGGATACGATGCCGAAGGACTGCATGGAGATATTGGACAAAATTACCGAGAAGTGACATTGAAACGATTTAAAGCCAGAAAAATTAACATTTTAGTGGCAACTGATGTGGCGGCTCGGGGAATTGACGTCAATGATTTGAGTCATGTTATCAACTATGCCATTCCACAGGAAGCTGAAAGTTATGTCCACCGAATCGGAAGAACCGGAAGAGCCGGAAAAGAGGGAACCGCCATTACTTTCATTACTCCACAGGAATATAGAAGATTGTTGCAAATTCAAAGAATTGTGAAAACAGAAATTCGAAAGGAACAAGTTCCGGAAGTGAAAGATGTCATTCAAGCAAAAAAATTTCAAATTCAAAAGGATATTGATGAAATTTTGTTGGAGGGGGAATACGACAAATTTAAAAAACTGGCTCAAGATTTATTGAAGAAAGAGGAGGCGGAAAACATTGTGGCCTCTCTATTAAAACTTGCTTATGAAGATGTTTTGGATGAAAGCAACTACAATGAAATTTCTTCCACAAAAACAGTAGGAAGCGGAAAGGCAAGACTTTTTGTAGCATTGGGTAGAAAAGACGGAATGACGGCGAAAAAATTAGTGGAAAAAGTGATGAAGGTGGCAAAGGTACAGGATAAAAAAATTCGAAATGTCGAAGTGTACGAAGCCTTTTCTTTCATTACCGTACCTTTTAAAGAAGCGGAAATTATTATCGAAAGCTTTAAAGCCAGACAAAAAGGAAAGAAACCATTGATAGAAAAAGCAAAATCACAAAAATAAAAAGAAAGGAGATGTCAATGAAAAAAGCAATTTATCTTACTTTCTTCATTTTCATCATAGGAATTCTTGCTTATGGATACCAACAAGTATACAGAAAACAAGAGTATTACATTTCTTTGAATTTTGAATATGGAAAAAATATTCGAGAAGAATTGTCTAAAATCAATACAAAGGGAAATAAACTATTTTGGCTTTATTTACGATATTTTCATCAGGGCGGAAAGGACATCAAAGCAGGATATTATGAATTTCAAGGAAAATATTCTTGGGCGGAGTTGATTTCTATGTTGGAAGAAGGAAGGGGAAAATTTCAAAAAATAACCATTATTGAGGGAAGTACCATTTCACAAATTTTTGATTTATTAGAAAAGAAGGGGATTGGGAAGAAAGAGACCTATTTTGAAGAGTTGCAATCCACAGCCTTTCCTTATCCGACTCCGGAAGGAAATTGGGAGGGATATTTTTATCCGGAAACCTATAATATACCCGGAAATTATACCGAGAAGGAAGTCATTCAGCTCTTTTTACAGGAGTTTTTAAAACGTTTTCCGCCGGAAGACTATGCGGATAAAGAAAAATTTTATCAAAAATTGATTTTGGCATCTTTATTGGAAAAGGAGGCAAAACTCGAAGAAGAGAAAGCAATCATTGCCTCTGTGATTGAAAATCGTTTGCAAAAAGGGATGAGATTGGAAATCGATTCCACGGTAAATTATCTGTATGACTATCAAAAAAAGAAGATTTACTATAAGGATTTGAAAGCGGATTCTCCATACAATACCTATCGAAATGCAGGCTTACCGCCGGGACCTATCTGCAGTCCGACAGTAAGTTCCGTCCATGCGGCCTACCATCCTGCCCAAACGGAGTACTATTTTTTTGTCACCAAAGGAGAAGGAGCTCATCACTTTACCAAGACATATCGAGAGCATATAGACTTTCAAAAAAAGCAGCAGAAATAAAGAGAGGGATGGCTGTATGCAAGAATTTCAAAAATTTTTAGAAGGTCAAAAAAAATATCAATACATTCAGGAGGGAGATCGGATTCTCGTTGCCTTTTCAGGAGGACCGGATTCGGTATTTTTAGTGGAGATGTTATTGAAATTACAAGAGCAGCTGTCCTTTCAGATGCTCTTATTGCATTTACATCACATGATACGACAGGAAGCCGCAGAGGAGGATTATCTTTTTTGCCTGGACTATGCAAAGAAAAAAAAATTGGAAATTATCGCTCGAAAAATGGATGTCCCGTCCTATGCAAAAAAAGAAGGGCAAAGTTTGGAAGAAGCGGGAAGAATTTTGCGGTATCAATTTTTTTATCAGATTCAAAAGCAAAGGGCCTATCATAAGATTGCTACCGCTCATCATCTGGATGATCACTTGGAAACCTTTTTTTTCCGTCTATTACGAGGAAGCTCTATGGAGGGATTGGCGGGGATTTCCAGAAAACAGGCAGATAAAATCCGACCTCTTCGAGATTTTGAAAAGGCGGAAATTCTATCCTATTTGGAGCGACATCAAATTGCATATTGTAAGGACAAAACAAATGAGGAAACGGAATATTCGAGGAATCGAATTCGTTTGGAGCTTCTTCCTCAATTGAAAAGCTATAATCCGAAATGGAAAGAAAAAGTAGCTTCTTTTATGGAGGAATTGGAAGAAAGAAAAGAAGAAGAAGAAGGAATAGACTGGAAAGCGTACTGGAAAGAGGGATTTATCAGTGTAACCAAGTTACAAAAAGAAAAACCATATTTCCGGAAAAAAATTTTATATAAGTATCTTCTTTCCAAACAGATTCCTATCAATCGGAAACAAATTCATCAGATTTTTACTCTTTTGGAAAAAGGTGGGAGCCTTTCCTATGATTTGAAAAAATTTTGGAAATTCAAGAAAGAGTATGATAGAATATGGGTAGAATCCCTACAAAAAGAAGAAGGAAATTCCTTGGAAGAAACTAAGAATATCAACATTCCTGGAGAAGTGTATTTTCAAAATTACAGAATTCAAATTTCTGTTTGGAAGGAAGAAAAAAAAGAACAGAAGGGAGAATTTTTATGGAACTGGGATGGAGTTTCTTCTTTGAAGGTACGAAGTTTTCAAGAGGGCGATCGAATTCAATTATATGGAATGAAAACTCCAAAAAAGGTGAAAGAGATTTTTATCAATGAAAAAATTCCCAAAGAACAACGAAAACGAGTTCCGATTTTGCTTTATCAGGAAGAAATTATCGCCTTAGGAAATTTCAAGAGAGCAAACATGGAACAGAAAGAAACAAAGAAAAAAATATGCATAAAAATAGAGGAGGTCAGACATTGAGCGACAAACAAGAAAAAGATAGCTTGGAGCAAGAAGAGCAAAAAGAAATACAAGTATCGAATCCGGAAGACAATAACGGAAAGAAAGAAACAGAAGCTCCTTGTATCGAAAAAGAAAGCAAAGAAGAGGAAATTCAAAAAACCTTGGAAGAAGAAAATAAAAGTACAGATTCTTCCGAAGAAAAAGAAAATCCAAGAATAGAAAAAAGAATTTATGTCAATAACGAAGAAGATTTAAAGAAAATTTTACGAGAAAGTTTTGGAAATGCTAAAAACAATAGAAATCCAAAAAAAATGGGAGGTAAATTTAATTTTGTAGGCTTTTTATTGCTAATTTTTATTGTTGCCGTTGCTCTTTCTTTCCCGAAATTTATGAAAGATTCCAAATCGAATGAAGAAATTCGAGAAGTTTCTTATACAACTTTTGTGAAATCCATTGAGGAAAAACAATTTCAACGGGTAGAGGAAAGAGAAGGATATTTATACGGATATTCTTCCTCAGAAAAGGGAGAATTTCGTTTAAATATTGCGGAAGCCAAGACGGAAAGCACCCCTGTTATTGTGTATAAGGCTAGAATGATTACGGACAGATTGGGTTCCGACAGCTTATTACTTTCTAAAATGGAAGATGCAGGTTTGGATGTGAAAGCGATTCCGCCGGCTCAAACACCGTTTATTTTGAATTTATTAGCTTCCTGGTTACCAATTTTGCTGCTTATCGGAGTATGGATTTTCATGCTTCGCGGCGTAGGAAAAGGAGGAGGCGGAGGACCTCAAATTTTCAACGTCGGAAAATCAAAAGCGAAAGAGAATGGAGAAAATATTACCCAAGTCAGCTTTGCCGATGTGGCAGGAATCGACGAAGCAAAACATGAATTGGAAGAAGTGGTTGAATTTTTAAGAGAGCCGGAAAAGTTTAAAAAAATTGGAGCCAGAATTCCAAAAGGAGTGTTATTGCTGGGAAGTCCGGGAACAGGAAAGACTTTATTGGCGAAAGCTGTTGCGGGAGAGGCAAAAGTTCCTTTCTTTAGCATGTCAGGTTCCGAATTCGTGGAAATGTTTGTTGGAGTCGGAGCTTCCCGAGTTCGTGATTTATTTGCCAAAGCCAGAAAAAATGCACCTTGTATCGTTTTTATTGATGAAATTGATGCCGTAGGGCGAAAAAGAGGAACCGGGCAAGGCGGAGGAAATGATGAAAGAGAACAAACTTTGAACCAATTGTTAGTCGAAATGGACGGATTTGGAAATGAAGAAACTATTATTGTTCTGGCAGCTACCAACAGACCGGACGTATTGGACAGAGCCTTGAAGAGACCGGGAAGATTTGACAGACAAGTCTATGTGGATAAACCCGACTTGAAAGGTAGAGTGGAAATTCTAAAAGTTCATGCTAAAAATAAGAAATTTTCAAAAGATGTCAATTTTGAAACCATAGGAAAGAAAACAGCCGGTTTGGTGGGAGCCGATTTGGCAAACATTCTGAATGAAGCTGCGATTATTGCGGCAAGAGCGAACCGAGATGAAATCAATATGATGGATTTGGAAGAAGCCTCTGAAAAAGTGGAGATGGGTCCGGAAAAGAAATCAAAGGTGGTGTCCGAGCGAGATAAGAAATTGACCGCCTACCACGAAACAGGCCATGCGATTGCAAGGTATGCTTTGGGGTCGGAAGAGAAAGTTCATAAAATTACTATCATTCCAAGAGGGGCTGCAGGAGGATATACCATGTCCTTACCGGCAGAAGAAAAAAATTACCAAACCAAACAGGATTTATTGGATTTTATGGTGTTTGCCTATGGAGGACGAGCTGCCGAAGAAATTGTTTTTGGAAAGGAAAATATTTCAACAGGAGCAAGTAACGATATTCAGAGAGCTACGGCTTATGCAAAAGCCATCGTAACCCGTTTCGGTATGGTGGAGGAATTCGGACCGATTCTATTGGATGGAACGCAAGAAGGGGATATGTTTGAACGAAAATATTATTCGGAACAGACCGGAAAGGAAATTGATGATGTCGTAAGAAAAATCATCAAGACTCAATATCAAAAAACCTTGGATATTTTGATAAAACATCGAGATAAATTGGAAGCGGTTACCAAAGTTATTTTAGAAAAAGAAACGATTATGGGAGATGAATTTGAAAAAATTATGTCTGCCGATACAAAAGAATTTACAAATGAAGTATAATATGCTATACTTATAAGAAATTTAAGCTCAGTTTTAGGGTTAGCCTCCTATTACTTAGCTTAGATAATATCAATTAAGGAGGAAATACCATGGCTATGAGATCAAAAGAAGAAATTATCCGAGAGTTCGGAAAAAAAGAAGGAGATACCGGTTCTACAGAAGTGCAAATCGCATTATTGACAGAAAAAATCAATCACTTGACAGAACATTTAAGAGTGCACAAGAAAGACTTTCACTCAAGATTGGGATTGTTAAAAATGGTAGGACAAAGAAAGAGATTATTAAGCTACTTGACAAAGAAAGATTTGGAAGGATACAGAGCTTTGATTGCGAAATTGGGTATCAGAAAATAGTAGTTTGGAAAAGAACGGGACTTTCCCGTTTTTTTTTAAAATAAAGGTAGGAGTTTCATATGAAAAAGATATTGATAGTATTACTTTCTTTTTTCCTGTTCCAGACAATCTATGCAGAAGAGGAGTATGTACGAGGAAAAATTTTATCCTTAGAGGATGTCATTACCGCAGAATCAGGAGAGGAAGAAGTACGGGAAGTTTATATTTATCGAGTTCGATTTTTATCAGGAGATCGAAAAGGAGATGAAGTTTCGATAGAGTATCCTATCTATAGGCAGGAAGAATATAATATCGGGGCCAAACCCGGAGATAAGGTGGTACTCTACTATGAAAGCAATGAAATTGGAGATGAAAAATATTACATTTCCGACATTGACAAGAGAACACAACTTTTAGGAATTGCAGGATTATTTATTTTATTAACCTTATGTATATCAAAAAAGAATGGGTTGAAAGCCTTATTGGCTTTGGGCTTTACGGTATTATTCGTGCTGAAAGTATTTATTCCTTCTATTTTATTGGGATATTCTCCTATTTTATTTTCTGTGATTGCAGGAATTTTTTCCACTTTTGTGACCATTTCTCTGATGACGGGCTTTGAAAAAAAGGGCTTTGTTGCGGTGATAGGAACCTTAGGAGGAGTATTATTTGCAGGCATTCTTTCCTATATTGCTGTGAACGGCATGAGATTGACAGGCTATGAAACAACAGACAGTCTTTCCTTTGCTTCCTATTTAAAAGGGGTTCGACTGCGAGAATTGATTTCAGCCGGAGTGATTATCGGAAGTATGGGAGCGGTTATGGATGTGGCAATGTCCATGTCCACCGCCATGCATGAAATTCATCAAAAAAAGCCGGATATTAGCAGAAAAGAACTTTTTTATTCTGCGATGAAAATGGGAAACGACATGATAGGAACTATGGTCAATACTTTGATTTTAGCTTACATTGGAGGCAGCTTGTTACTGACCGTCATGGTGTATATTCAGCGAGAACAATTTCCCATGATACGGTTGCTGAATTTTGAAAACATTGCAACGGAAATTCTTCGTTCTCTATCAGGAAGTATAGGAATTTTGATCTGTGTTCCAATAACTGCTTATGTTGGTTCCAGATTGTATGGGAAAAAAACAAAACGTTGACAAAATAGAAAAAAATATAGTATACTTACTACTATAAGATATAAGAGAAGTATTTTAATTTTTTGAAAGAAAAAACAAATTAAACTTTATGAGGAGGAAAAGAGGTATGAGAAAGAAACATGGGATTATAATGGCATTGTTGTGCATGTTAGTATTTGTCCTAACGGCGTGTGGTGGAGAAAAGTCAACAACGGCTCCGGCAGAAAAAGATACTTTAGTAGTAGCGGATGGAGCAAGCCCAACTTCGTTGGATCCAAGAGCAGCAAATAACAATGTATCTTCAAGAGTTATGGTGCAAATTTATGACACATTGGTGGAACAGGATGAAAACATTCAAATTCAACCGGGATTGGCAGAATCTTGGGAACAAGTGGATGATGTGACCACTGTCTTTCATTTAAGAAAAGGAATTAAATTCCATAATGGAGAAGAATTAAAAGCATCTGATGTTAAATTCTCATTAGAAGCAGAAAAAGCATCTCCACAAACTTCTGAAATTATGGAAGCATTAAAAGAAGTTGTGGTATTGGATGATTATACAGTAAAAGTAATTACGGAATATCCATTTGCTGCAATTTTAAATCACTTGGCTCACCCTGCATCAGCTATCGTCAATGAAAAAGCGGTGAAAGAAGCGGGAGAAAGCTATGGACAACATCCGGTTGGAACAGGACCATTTAAATTTGTAGAATGGCAAAGTGGAGATAGTGTAACCCTGGAAGCCAATGAAGAATATTACAAAGGAGCTTCTTCTATAAAACATCTTGTTTTCAAAAATGTAGTAGAAACTACAAATAGAACGATTGGATTGGAAACAGGGGAAATTGATATTGCTTATGATATTGATGGATTGGATAAAATAAAAATTGCAGAAGATCCGAAATTAAACTTAGTGGAAGATTTGGATTTATCTGTGACTTATTTAGGATTTAATCTTAGAAAGGCTCCATTTGACAATTTGAAAGTAAGACAAGCCATTGCCTATGCGATTGACCAACAACCTATCGTGGATACTGTTTTTCAAGGTGCAGCTTTTCCGGCAAATTCTATCATTGGACCGAAGATTTTTGCTCATAGCGATAAGGGAATCAAATATCAACAAGATCTTGAAAAAGCAAAAATATTATTGGCGGAAGCGGGATATAAAGACGGATTTAAAACGGAAATCTGGATTAACGATAATCCAACCAGAAGAGACATTGCGGTTATTTTACAAGACCAATTGAAACAAATCGGAATTGATGCTGAAGTGAAAACCTTGGAATGGGGAGCTTACTTGGACGGAACGGCTAGAGGAGATCATCAAATGTATATCTTAGGATGGGGAACCGTCACTGCCGATCCGGATTATGGAATTAACGCTTTAGTAACTACAAAAGCTATGGGAGCAGCAGGAAACAGATCTTTCTATAGCAATCCTAAGGTAGATGAATTATTACAAAAAGGAAGAGCGACAACGGAGCCGGAAGCCAGAAAGGCTATCTACGAAGAAATTCAAGTTATCTTACAAGAAGAATTGCCAATGTTCTATATTATATATCCTAAGAAGAGTGTTGGAATGCAAAAATATATTGAAGGATTTAAATTTAATCCGGCAGGACATCACAGAATTTATGGAGTTTCTTTTAAGGCGGAATAATTTAGTTTAGGAAGCAAGTGGTAAGGGCTAGAAAACTCTAGCCCTTTCTTTGTAGAAAATGAAAAAAGAGAGGAGAATGGGGGAAATGTATAAGTATGTGCTAAGAAGATTATTACTTTTAATTCCCGTGTTGTTGGGAATTTCCCTGTTGGTATTTGCAATTATGTATGTAACACCGGGAGATCCTGCACAATTGATGTTGGGAGAAAATGCACCTAAGGCAGCAGTGGAAGCATTGAGAGAAAAAATGGGATTGAACGATCCTTTTATCGTACAATATTTTCGTTTTGTAGGAAGGGCGGTGACAGGAGATTTTGGGCGTTCCTATACCACAGGAAGAGAAGTATTTGCTGAAATTTTTTCCAGATTTCCAAATACTTTGGTATTGGCAGTATTGGGAGTTATCATTGCTGTCGTGATTGGAATTCCGATTGGAATTATTTCCGCTACGAAACAATATTCAGCAGTAGACAGTATCAGTATGGTATTGGCTTTGTTGGGAGTTTCTATGCCGGTATTCTGGCTGGGACTTATGTTGGTTTTACTATTTTCCGTAAAATTGGGATTGCTTCCTTCCGGAGGATTTTCCGGATTTAAGAGTGTCATTTTACCGGCTTTAACCTTAGGGGTCGGTTCCGCAGCGATTGTAACCAGAATGACGAGATCATCGATGTTGGAAGTTATTCGACAAGATTATATCCGAACGGCAAGAGCAAAGGGAGTATCCGAAAAAACCGTTATCAATAAGCATGCTCTAAAAAATGCTTTGATTCCCATTATTACGGTAGTAGGATTACAATTTGGGCATTTGTTGGGTGGAGCTGTATTAACAGAATCTGTATATTCATGGCCGGGAGTTGGACGAATGATGGTGGATGCCATTCGACAAAAAGATTCTCCGACGGTATTGGCAGCCGTTATTTTTCTAGCAGCAGCATTTAGTATTGTCAACTTATTGGTGGATATTTTATATGCTTATGTAGATCCTAGAATTAAATCACAATACAAGTAAGAGGGGGATGAAAAATGGCAGCAGCAAATAAAAAGAGAAGCCAATGGCGTGAAGTATGGCGTATGTTAACAAAAAATAAAATGGCAATGTTAGGCTTATTTATTTTACTATTTTTAATCGTGTTAGCTTTGTTTGCAGATATTATTTATGATTACGATAGCATTGTTATCAAACAAAACTTAGCTCATCGTTTGCAAGGACCGAGCGGGGCACATTGGTTGGGAACGGATGAATTTGGAAGAGATATTTTGGCAAGATTGATTCATGGAGCCAGAGTATCTTTGAAAGTTGGAATTTTAGCGGTTGGACTTTCCATTATTGTGGGAGGAATTTTAGGAGCTATTTCCGGTTTCTACGGGGGAACGATAGACAATATTATTATGAGAGCCATGGATATTTTCTTGGCAGTGCCGAGTATTCTATTGGCAATTGCTATTGTATCCGCCTTAGGACCGAGTATGATTAACCTAATGATAGCAATCAGCGTTTCTTCGGTTCCAACCTACGCGAGAATTGTAAGAGCTTCGGTACTTTCGATTCGGGATCAGGAATTTATTGAGGCGGCAAAGGCAATTGGGGCAAGCAATACAAGAATTATTTTTAAACATATCATTCCAAATGCTTTGGCTCCCGTGATTGTACAAGGAACTTTAGGTGTGGCAAATGCAATTTTATCCATTGCAGGATTAAGTTTCATTGGATTGGGAATTCAACCTCCTGCTCCGGAATGGGGCTCTATGTTGTCCGGTGGTAGACAATATTTGAGATATGCTTGGTGGGTAACAACCTTCCCGGGATTGGCAATTATGATAACCATTTTATCATTGAATCTGTTAGGGGACGGACTTCGAGATGCATTAGACCCAAGATTGAAACAGTAGGATAAGGAGGATTAGATTTCATGGAAGGAAAGCTATTAGAGATTAAAAATTTAGAAGTGCAATACGTGACAGATGAAGAGACTGTTTACGCTGTCAATTCCATTGATATTGCCTTGAATGAGGGAGAAACTCTTGGATTGGTTGGAGAAACCGGAGCGGGAAAAACAACGACAGCTCTGGGAATTATGAGATTGGTTCCCAATCCTCCCGGAAAAATTATAGGAGGAGAAATCATCTATGAAGGGGAAAATTTATTAAAACTCTCGGAAGAAGAAATGAGAAAAATCAGAGGAAATAAAATTTCCATGATTTTCCAAGACCCTATGACTTCTTTGAATCCTGTGATGACGGTAGGGGAACAAATTGCGGAAGTCATTCAAATTCATGAAAATACTTCTACCGAAGAAGCGATGAAAAAAGCGGGAGAAATGTTGGAATTGGTTGGAATTCCGGCGGCTCGTATCCATGATTTTCCTCATCAATTTTCAGGGGGAATGAAACAACGGGTTGTCATTGCGATTGCTTTGGCATGCAATCCGAAATTATTGATTGCAGATGAACCGACAACCGCTTTGGACGTAACCATTCAAGCACAAGTTCTGGATTTGATGAATAATTTGAAAGAAAAATTTAAAACAGCCATGATTTTGATTACACATGATTTGGGAGTTGTGGCACAGGTATGTGATAAGGTGGCAATTATGTATGCCGGAGAAATTGTGGAATCCGGAAGTTTGGAAGAAATTTTTGAAAATACAAAGCATCCTTATACTCTAGGGCTTTTTGGCTCCATTCCAAGTTTGGACGAGGAAAGAAGCAGATTGACTCCAATTCAAGGATTGATGCCGGATCCTACTATTTTGCCGAAGGGATGTAAATTTAATCCGAGATGTCCACATGCAACCGATTTATGTCGAAAGAAAATACCGAATGCCGTGGAAGTGATTCCCGGACATAAGGTAAAGTGTTTTATTGCGGAAGGATTAGTGGAATTCAAAGAAGATTGGGAGGCAAAAGATGGAGAATAAAGTTTTATTAGAAGTAAAGAATCTGAAAAAATATTTCCAAACTCCGAAAGGGCCTCTTCATGCAGTAGATGGTGTGAACTTTTCTATTGAAGAAGGAAAGACACTTGGAGTTGTTGGAGAGTCCGGTTGCGGAAAATCAACAACGGGAAGAGTTATTTTACGATTGTTGGAAGCAACCGACGGAGAAATTTTATTTGAGGGAAAAAATATCCGAGAATACAGTAAGGCGGAAATGAATAAGCTACGTCAAGAAATGCAAATTATTTTCCAAGACCCTTTTGCGTCTTTGAATCCGAGAATGACTGTCAGTGAAATCATTGCAGAACCTTTGATTATTCACAAGAAATGTAAGAATAAAAAGGAATTGGAAGAGAGAGTATTGGAATTAATGGAAACGGTCGGATTGAGCGAACGTCTTATCAATACCTATCCTCATGAATTGGATGGAGGAAGAAGGCAAAGAATTGGAATTGCCAGAGCTTTGGCATTGAAACCTAAATTTATTGTCTGCGATGAACCGGTATCGGCTTTGGACGTATCCATTCAAGCACAGGTACTCAATTTAATGCAAGATTTACAAGAAAAATTAGGTTTGACCTATATGTTTATTACTCATGATTTGTCTGTCGTAAAACATTTTTCCGATGATATTGCCGTGATGTATTTGGGAGAACTGGTGGAAAAAGCTCCGTCGAAAGAGTTGTTCAGAAATCCGATTCATCCGTATACCAAGGCATTGCTTTCTGCGATTCCGTCAACAAATATCCGAAATAAAATGGAAAGAATTCGTTTGGAGGGAGAAATTACTTCTCCTATCAATCCGGAACCGGGATGTCGCTTTGCAAAACGATGTGTCTATGCACAAGATATTTGTAGAAAAGAGAGTCCAAAATTGCAAGAAGTGCAAGGAGATCATTTCTTCGCCTGTCATCGTGCAGAAGAATTGGATTTTATAAAATAAGATAGTATACTGACCTCCAAAAGTGGAAACTTTGTGGGGGTCATTTTTTTTGGTTCTTTGTCAACTGGTGTTGATGGAGAGTAGAATATGAAATTTTGCTTCTTTGTCAACTCGTGTTGATGAAGAATAGAATAAGAAATGTTTAAGAGGATTTTAGGGATTTCAGAAACGAAATCTTTAAAATCCTTTTTTTTGAACTTCTCTGTCAGATGGTGTTGAAAAGAAAAAGAAAAATCAAAATATTTAAAATATTTTCCGTATATCTCCTTTATGGCTTGACATGTGAGAGGCAAAATAAGCCTCTTCAAGAGCTTTTAGGGTAATTTTCTTAGGCTGGTTTTTTACAGAGGGCTAAAATCAGCTCTTATTTTTTTCGAAAAATATGAATTTTAGCGATGTTTTGCTATTCAGAATAAAAAATCGAAAAAAAGGAAAAGAATGGCTGCTATACATGCCGATTTTTCGTAGGAATTGTTGTAGTATTTTCTTGGAGTTCTTTTCTAGGATTTCCGATTATCTTTTTTTCTTATTCTTTGTTTTTTGTAGTCTTTTTTCAGAATATTATTATTTCATAAAAAGAACGATAAAATTTGAAATAAAAAATAACAATATATTCATTTTTCGAAAAAAGGAGAAGAAAAAAATACTTGACAAATAAAATAACTTATTTTAGGCTTTCGTTATAATATGAAAATCAAAACATTAAAGAAACAATATTTTTTAAAAGAATACATTATGTATAAAAAATAAAAGGAGGAGGGAGTTATGAAAAAAGAAATGATTTTAACCTGGTTGTGCTTGGCTTCTTTGCAAGCAATAGCAGCAACCCAAGAAGTGGAGTTGAAGCCGACAAAAATTCGGGGGGGGGGGGCGACTTATAACGGCTCGGTTCTCTCCGGTGAACGAAAGAACACGCTTATCATAACAGACAAAGATATTGAGAAGAAACAATACAAAAATATCACGGAAATTTTTGAAGATTCTCCTTTAACCATAGTCACACATACACCGGCAGGTCCTGTGGTGGCTCTTCGAGGAAGCGGAGAGAAAACTTTGATGAGAGTGAAAGTATTGGTAGACGGAAACTCGATGACTTCGATTGATGAAAGTATGGGAGTGATTCCTTTCAATTCCATTCCCGCAGGAAGCATTAAGAGAATTGAAATCATTCCGGGGGGAGGAATCACTTTATACGGAAGCGGAAGTTCCAGTGGAGTCATCAATATTGTAACAAAAATGGGAGAACTTAAAAATTATGGAAGTGTAAGCGTTTCCACAGGTTCCTTTGACACCTACAAGGCGGAAATCACAAAAGGGATCCGTATCAATCGATATTTGTTTAGTAATCTTTCTTTAGAGGCGAAAAAAGGAAAAGGATACCGGGACCGGGAGCAAGATAAAAGAATCAATGCACTTCTCGGACTTAACATCAATTTTCATCCCAAACATCGAATGAAAATTCAAGGAAGCCATTTTCAAGAGGACGCGGAAGGGACCAATGAATTGTATTTGACAGAATTACAAAAAAATCGTAGGGGAGCGGGAGATTCTTTTTCTACCATAGATTCAAAACGAACTGCCCTTTCTATTGATTATGAATACAGTCCGACAGAAAATTGGACTCTAACTGCCAATGTCAATCAATCGAAATTTACACGGGACATTCGCCAAGATTCTCACCCTTATTTGACTTTTTTGCCTTCCATTGATTTGAGTTTTTATGGAGTGCCTCAAGGATATACAGCGGAAATGGTTTCTGTGAATACTCCCATGGAATTAAAAGGAAACATGGAAGAGAAGATTAAGGGAGCAAGAATCAAATCGGAATATCGTTATGCGGAACAAAAAGGAAAATTTACATTTGGAGCGGAACATAGTGAGCATAGCCTACACCGAGATATGAATATGGAAGTGAAACCTTTTCATCCTTTTAACAGTATGGCTTTTTTGATTCATAAAGAAGACGATAAAATTTTTACGGAAGAAAGATTGAAAAATAGTCATGAACTTATGGATATTAATTCAGTTTTTTTACCTTTTATTATTGAGAAAGATAATACACCTACTTTAAAGGAAGAGAAAATAAATAAATGGAAAGAAAATTTTTTATATCAAAAAGCTAGTGAAGAAGAAAAAAAAGCTTATGATGCGGGGGGAGGAATAGCAGCTTTGGCTAATTCTTGGTATGAAAACCAAGGAATTATGAATTATGAATTTTCACATTTCAAGATAAAAGATTATTTTGATTTGGTGGAAAAAGATGGGAAAAAAGGAATTTATTATATTTTTAGAGAGGAAAAAGAGGTAGAAATAACTTTGCCAAATGGGAAAAAAAGAAAAAAGACAGTTACTGTGGAAAGACCTGAATTTATGGAAGTGAATGATGAAAGTCGATTAAAAGATATTCTTAATTTTATACAAAAGGATAAAGTAGATCCCTCTTTAACAGTAAATACTTTGATACAATCAAAAATAGATGTAAAAAAGAAAACCGATTCTTTCTATTTACATAACAGCTATCCGCTAACCGAGAAATTAACTGTCAATGCAGGACTTCGTTATGAAAAGGCAAAGTATCATGGAAATCGGGAAACACAGACAATACAACGAATTATAGGAAATGCGGATAAGAAAGAAACACAGGAGGCTGTAAATTTATATATTTCCGTTTCGGATGTGGAATATTTGAAAAAAGATCCAAGAATCAATTGGAATGCTAATATCAATGCAGAAACACAGGCAAAGTTAAAAGAATTGAAAGAAACAGGAAGCACACAGATTGTCATGTCACAATTATTCCGAAAAGAAAAGAGAGAAGAGGAAAATTTGGGTGGAGAAATTGGCTTTGATTATAAAATCAATGATAGTGATTTGGCATATGTGAAATATGAAAGAGCTTTCAATTCTCCTTTACCAAATCAACTAACCAATAAAACCTATGACCCGATTCATAAAGTGAAGACATATTGGGAAAGTGATTTGAAGACGGAGAAAATGGATAATTTTGAAATTGGAATTCGTGGGGCTTGGAATGAGCATATTACCTACGGATTGGCAGGATTTTTGAGTACAACCTATGATGAAATTGTTTCCGTGGTAAAAGATGGAAATTCCCATATGTCAAGAGAATGGAGATTTATCAATTTGGACAAAACGAGAAGAATGGGAATAGAATTGCAATCGGAACAAGTCTTTGATAAATGGAGATTACGCCAATCTTTGACTTATGTGGATCCGAAAGTGTTGTCCAATGATTATAAAAAACAAGTGGCAAGAATCGCACAGGAGCAGTCCGATGCGATGATAGACAGTCATGAGAAAATTATGAGAAACAATGTATATCCAATTCGTTTAGACATTGCTGCATGGAAAGGAAAGATACCCGAAGCTGAGTTTCAAAAATTGAAACCTCAAATTATGGCATTAACAGATCATGGTTTAGAGGGAAAGATTTCACAAGTGGAAATGAACGCACAGTTGGAAAAATTGTTGGAAAGTCTTCCTAATCTGGCGAAGAAGGAAATCAAGGAAACGGTCAAGGCAAGATTCACGGACCGAGATATTTACAAAGAACGAGTGGAAAAACAATTTAGAAAACAATATCGAACTGAGGGAGGAAGCTTTATTAAAAAAGGAGATAGAATTCCTTTGGCACCGAAAATCAAAGCGACTTTTGGAGCGGATTATCAATTTACAAATCATTTAAAAATGGGAACAAATGTCACTTATGTAGGAAATTATATGACAGCGGAACCAAGTAAGGGCTATGAAATTGTACAAGTGAAAGTTCCTTCTCACTTGCTAACGGATTTTTATGGAAGTTATGAGTTTGACAGCGGCTTTTCTATAAAATTCGGAATTAACAATGTCTTCAATCATAAGTACTATTTAAGACAAGATTCCAGAACGGCAACACCTGCACCGGGAAGAACTTACAGTGCAGGATTTAGTTATCGTTTTTAATGGGCTTTGAGTGCTTGACAAGAAGATACTATTATAATTGAAACTAACCTTATGCAGTGTTCTTTCTCCGATTTGTTTCTGACAGAAAAAGCACTTGTCCTTAAGAGCTGATATGAAAAAATAGGACTGACAATGGAAATAGATTTATCCTATATTCCCAAAGAGATACAGGAATATCTATATCAGCAATCTGAAGAAATGGAATTAACCTTAAAACCAAGTGATGCTAGAGCACTTCATCTGATGAACAGACAGCAAGAGCTGAATCAAGAGCTGCTTACAACATACTTGTTGAATTTGAAAAAACCGAAGATGAAAGAGTATCAGAATATCAAGCTATCTCAGAGTGTCTACAAAAAGTTTTTTCACGATGAAACAAAAAAAGAAGTAGAAGAGGTTCTAGAGAAAGCTTTAGAGCTATATTTTAATCAGAAAATGTAGTATAATATATAATAATATTAAGAAAAATTGCAATAAATATTTTAAAAAAATATTTTCAAGAAAGGGGGATGACATGGAAAACAATCAGTTGGAATATAAATCCGATATTCCTAAAAAGCCAAATCAATTAAAAGCAGAAATTGTATCCTTCCTTAATTCACACGGTGGAACTATATTACTTGGTGTAGATGATGATGGAAATAAAATAGAGCATAGCGAAAAACGATACAAGCAGTGGGAAGAAATCATCAGTAATTGGATATTCAGTGCATTTTACCCAAGTGTTGTCAATTTGATTGAAATAAAAATAGATAAAGTGTTTACTATATCTGTCAAAAAAGGAACCAATAAGCCATATTATTACAAAGACGGAGAAGGATTTAATGCCAAAGGGGTGTATATTAGAGTAGGGAGTACAAAAAGGCTTGCAAACTACGAAGAAATACAAAGAATGATGATAGCCAGCAAATCGGAGGAATATGAAAAATTATTATCCGAAAATCAAAATTTGACATTTGAATATGTGAGGATGAAATTAAAGGAGAAAGACATAGAGTTTGATTCGAAGGGGTCTTCATTATTGAATACCGATGGAAAATACAACAATGCAGCATTGTTTCTTAGTGATCAAAATCCAACTATCAGTAAATTTGCAGTCTTCCAAGGAACTGATGTATCAATATTCTTAGATAAAAAAGAATTTACCGGTTCTATTATGAAGCAATTGGATGATATTTTATACTTCTCAAATCTATCAAATAAAAAGAAAGTGATCATAACAGGCAAACCACAAAGAGATGAGTATGAAGATATTCCTAAAAGAGCATTGAGGGAGGCAATATGTAATTGTTTTTGTCATAGAGATTATTCTTTGAGCGGAGATATAAAGGTGGAATATTATGATGACAGAGTAATGATATTTTCTCCGGGTTCACTTCCGAACGGATTAACTGTAGAGGATATTAAAGACGGAATGACAGCAAAAAGAAATCAAATCCTTGTGGATGCTCTTGATAAAGCTGATTTTATAGAAAATTACGCATCAGGGGTTAGGCGAATATTTAAAGATTACGAAGATTATGATAAAAAACCGGAATATAAAATATCGGATAATGGAGTAATACTCACCTTATACAACAGAAATTATAACGCTGGAGATGTCCCAAAGAATGTCCCAAAGAATGTCCCAAAGAATGTCCCAAAGAATGTCCCAAAGAAATTGAAGGCTAAAGACAGGCAAATGTTCATTATAGAAGAAATGAACATTAATCCAAAAGTTACAATTATGGAATTGGGCAATAAATTTAATGTATCCGACAAGACCATAAAAAGGGATATAGAAAAATTGAAAAAAGAGAATAAGATTTACAGGCAAGGAAGTTTAACCGAAGGAAGATGGATTGTTATAAAATAATAATGCCGTAAAATAAGTGAGTTATAGTGTACTGCACCCAAAATCTTGGACACAAGATGGGAGGTGCAGTTTTTTTATTATATAGGAAAGTATAAATTTAAAGAGATAGGAAAATAATAAAAAAAAGAATTTACGGAAATATAAATTGTAATTAAGAGTAAAATTATAGAAAAGTTATAGAAAAATAAGAAATTGTTGAATGCAAAAAAGCTCTAATAAAATTAGAGAAAATTAAGGATATATTTTATGAATTTCATACCCAGACCAGAGGGAGGTTAAAAATAATTCTTTTACTTTTAGCTTTATCTTACAAAAAGGACAAATAAAAGGATTAATATCAAAAGTTTCTAAAGAAGATTTCACATAAAAAGAAAGTTCAAATTGCTTTTTCTTTTTAAAATTAAGAATAACTTTTTTTAGTTTAGAATTTAAATGCCTAGCATAAAACCCAAATCTAGAAATAGATTTAAAGTTTTTAGGTGGAAGATGAATAAGAATCTGTTGAACAAATTCATCAATAGGCATTGTGCGATATTTTTTATTTTTATTATCAGCTAAATCTTGATAGAAAAAAGTAACTTCTTTATCGTTAAAATTAACAATTTTATATTCTGCAATTGGAGCTCGCGCAAGATATCTTCCAAGATACTTTATGATTCCGGCAGTTGAATTAAGTTCTGTAGATCCTACATTAAAAAATAGGCGAACATCTTTTTTGTATAGTTCTCTAACTGATTTGAGCGCTTTTTTCTTAATGTTTTCAGAGTAGTTTCCATTTTTTACAATATCAAGTACTAAAAAACGCCATTGTTTAGCAATAGAATTAACATGAAAATATTCCAATTTTCTAAAAGTTAGTTTTTTAGTAAACCCACCCAGCGAAACAAGCGCATGGATGTGTGGATTTCATTTGAGGTCACGACCAAAGGTATGAATAATTGTGACAAGCCCATAATGAACAATATCAGTATCAGTAAAGTAATTAGGAGAAGATTTAGGAATTTTCTTTTTTCTTTGAGTTTTTTTATTAATATTGTGAAACTGATATTTAAAAATTTCATTAACGGCTTCAGCGAGTTTTCTAAGTAAAGTTCGATCATAACAAAAAAACATTCTTAATTCTTCAGGAATGGTAAAAAGAACATGCCTATGAGGGATATTAAGAATATCTCTTTGCATATTAGAAGCCCAAACAGAAGAATATTTGAAACCACAAGTAGGACAGAGTTTAGATTTGCAAGAGATAGGAAAAGTATGAAAGTGACCGCATTTTTTACAAGAATATTTAACAAAACCTTTGCTAATATCTCTACAAAGTAAAAATTTATCAAGAGAAAATTTGATAAATTCAAGATGTTCATGCGCAACAAAAGACTTGATAAAATTGAAGATATGTGTTAGATTAGTTAAGAGTAATATTTCTTTAATCATAAGAAGTAGCTCCTTTCTGTATTTTTTTTCGCAATTAAATTTTACAGAAAAAGAGAGCCGATTGCAAAAGATTTTTTTAAAATCTGCAATCGGCTTTTTTTATGTCAAAATTAACAGGGGAACAAAAAATAGAAATCTATGAGCGCAGACAACAAATGGAAACAATTTCTTCTCTATCAAAGAGATTTTCCATTTGGGAATCCAATATCAATTGCTTACTTTCCCTTCTTCAAATACATGGATACAATATCTTACGAAATGGTAAAAATTATGTTTATTCAAAAGAATTAAAAATAGAAATGATAGAAAAAGTTTTACTTCAAAAGCATTCTATAAATTCTGTTTCTTTGGAATACGGTTTTCGAGTACCGGATTATTAAAAAATTGGATTACAAAATATGTCGAAAACGGGTATAATGTCATAGCGAAGAAAAATGAAAGGAAGAAGAAAACTATAACAATTGCAAAGAAAAAAACAGAAAAGAAGGTAAATGAGTCTGAAAAACTAAAAGGATTCATTCTTGCTTCTTACAGAAGTCAATCCTTAAATCAACATATGAAATAGATTTGTCTAACTTTTTTGGGCGTTACAGTTGAAAATAGGACTAAATGTCAGAAAACTAAAAAAGTACAAAGCAGTGAAACACAGACCCATGAAGAACAAGCCACGCCCCGAAAACCTGACGGCATTCTAACAAAAAAGATTAGAGGAAAGACCTTTGTAACCGAGATATATTTTGACAAATATAAAACATTGAAAAGATATACAACATATGGTATTCTAAAATTAGCGAATGAAATATGGATAATATACACTAGGGCAGGAATTATGTGTATTCCAATAATGATTCTTAATATAGTGTGTAAAGTATAGGAGAAGATTATGAAACAGAAAAATATATTGGATATTTTATTGGAAGAGAAAAAAATGAATTTACGAGGAAGACTTTATCATTATACACAAGTCCATTTTACATATAACTCAAATCATATTGAGGGAAGTCGATTGACAGAAGAGCAAACGAGACATATTTTTGAAACAAATACTTTTCTAGCGGATGGAAGTAATTTTATTTCTGTAGATGATATAACGGAAACGATCAATCATTTTCGATGTTTTGATTACATTTTACTTCATGCTAAAGAGCCTTTATCTGAAGACTTAATTAAAAAAATTCATAAAATACTGAAAACAAATACTTCTGACAGTCAGAAAGAATGGTTTCAAGTGGGAGAGTATAAAGCACTTCCTAATATGGTCGGAGATACTGTTACTTCTTCGCCAGAACAGGTTTCTTCTGATATTCAATTTTTGCTCCAAGAATATCAAAAGAAACAAAATATTACATTGGAGGATATTATTGACTTTCATGCAAGGTTTGAGATGATTCATCCTTTTCAAGATGGAAATGGAAGAGTGGGAAGATTGCTTATGTTCAAGGAATGTCTAGCGCATAACATGATTCCTTTTATCCTTGATGAAGAACATAAATTATTCTATTATCGAGGATTGCGGGAGTATAAAAAAGAAAAAGGTTGGTTACGGGATACCTGCTTATCTGCACAGGATAAGTATAAGCTTATTTTAGACCAGTTGAAAATTATATATTAATTCAAATAAATGAAGGAGATAGGTATATATTTGGAGAATTATCAAACTATTTAATATGCCAAAATGGGAATAATGGCGAGAATAATCTCGTCATTATTGATTTTTCATAGCCAAATATGATGTAATGGTTATATATATCACAAAGGACAATAGAACGAGCTTTAAAAGAATTACAGGACAATGAAAAGATAAGGCAGGTAGGTAGCGGTCGTTCGACAAAATATATTAAGAAAGAAAAGGGAATAAAATAGACATGCAATAATGACGATTAGAGAAAATAGGAAATCGTCATTTTTTCTTTTATTTTATAACTTTAAAATGGGAAAAGTTCAAAAGAAATGCATGTGGAGGAATTTACAAAATATTTATCTTAGTGTGACATTTACTATTGAATTTACACCGCATCAATCGAGATTTGTATTGACACTGATATAAAGAATGTGTTATCATAAAAATAAAGAAAGAGAAAAAGGAGATGAGGTAAATGAAAAAAATAGACGCTGTTATATGTGGAATAGCAAGTATATTTACTTGTTCTAATACTATTTCAACGGAATCTTTTCAACGTTTTCCGTCTTCTTATGAAAAAAATGCAGAAAAATCGGTGCAAAGGGCTTGGGTAACTGTTGGAAGAACGATAAAAGGAGCTATTGATAAATATGACGAGGAAAGTAAAAAAGGCTTCTTCGTGAAATTGGATTGACGGAAAATAGAAGATGAAATCTTTAAAAGGATTTTAGAGAGATTAGAAATTGAGTCTCTAAAATCCTTTTTTGTTTTTAAGGAAGCGATAAAATAGTAGTATATCAGAACTGCAAACAAAAGGATTCTTGTTAAAAATAAGAATTTCGTAAATTTAGAATGGAGTAATAAGATTTTAGTTTATTTGTAAGATAAAAATATTGATTTTATTTTCATTTTTATATATAATGATTGCAGTAGTGTATTATTTATAATGAAGGAGGAAGACGAATGTTTTTGATTGTTCTTATTTTGATAATAATAGGAGTTGGATTTATCAAATCCTATAATCGACTGCAAGCTTTGGCTCAAAGAGTAAAATCAAGTAATTCAGATATTAAAAATGCCATTTTTCGAAAGGTGGAATTAACCAATAAGTTGATGGATATTGCCAAAGGTTATGCAAATCATGAAAAATTGGTTTTTATCAAAACAAGTGAGGATTTTTCGACTGCTTATAAGGACAGTAACGAGTCACTTGCCCATTTAAAAAGTTTGTCTGTTCATTTTCCGGAATTAAAAGCAAATGAAAATTATTTGGATTTATCTCAAAAAATCACTACCAATGAGGATTTAATTATGAAAAGAAGAGATGATTATAATACAGCGGCAGAATTATACAATGCAGAAAGATTAAAATTTCCATTTGTTTTATTTTCCTCTTCTCTTGGATTTCGAGAGGCACCGTATCTTGATTTGGATTCGAATCAAAAAATTGATGATTTCAATACCGACGATGGGGAAATTCTAAAAGATATTTTCAGAAATGCAGCAAATACAACAACGGATTTCACAAAAAAAGGAATTGAAAAAATTCAAAAAACCGCTAAGAGTATGAATAAAAAAGAGGAAAGCACGGAAGAGGAAGAAAAGGAAAGTTGAGAAGAGTAAGACTGTTGTAAATGTATTGTTACAACAGTCTTTTTTTCTAAATTTGGCAAACATCCACCCATTCAATGTAGTTGGAAGCTTTTTCAAGTTCTTCCAGAGTAAGTTCAATCGCACTATTGGGAGTTCCACAAGCCGGAAGCATAGTTCGAAACCTTTTCATTGAGGCATCCAAGTAAACTTTTACATTATCTTTTACAGCAAATGGACAAACTCCGCCTATCGGATGACCTATTAGTGTTTCAACATCATTTCCTGCTATCATTTTAGCCTTCGTTTTAAATGTAGCCTTAAATTTTTGGTTATTGATTTTTGCATCCCCTGCAACTACTATAATAGTTGGAATATCCTTTATGAGAAATGATAAGGACTTCGCTATTCTGGCAGGTTCACAAGAATTAACCATTGCGGCTTCTTCTACAGTTGCTGTGGATTCTTTAAATTCTTTTATTCTATCCTGTAAACCAAATTTTTCTAAATGTTTTTTCACAGCTTCAATTGACATCTTTTATCCCTCCCCGTTTATGACGCTTCAAATTTATCCAAGCTTTTTCTTTTAATCAATTAGGTAAATGTTCAGCAACTTCTTTATTGTTTGAATTATCCACAACTTATGGACGATTTAAATACAGAATACAATTTATAAGACTTTTTCCTATATTTTAAAGTTGTGACTGAAAAACTTAAAAGAATTAGAAAAAGGTGGACTCCATTTTAAAATCGAAGAACATTTTTGATTCCCTTGATAGAAATATCTTTGGATAAGAAATGCTCTTTTATCGGCTCTTCTTTCATTAAATCGGTACTTAAATATTTTTTGTTATCATCGGGAAATACAGTGACAACAATGCTATCTTTTCCAAGTTTATTTTGCAACATCAATGCCCCTATTAAATTGGCTCCGGAGGAGATTCCAACTCCTAAACCGCATTTCGCAAGTTTTTGAGCCATGACAATAGCATCTCCGTCATCTACACTGATAACGGAATCCAGCTTATCCAGGTGAATCAAATCCGGAATAAATTCATCTGAAATTCCTTCTATTCTATGTTTTGCCACTTTATATCCGGTAGATAATGTGGGAGAATTTAAAGGTTCCAAGGGACATATTTTTGCATTCGGGAAATTTTCCTGAATTCTTCGCCCTATTCCCATCACTGTTCCACCGGTTCCGACTCCGGCGACAAATCCGTCAATCGTCAAGCCTAAATGTTTCATTTCATCGACAATTTCCCGACCGATTCCGTAGTAATGGGCATCACTGTTATATGGATTGGAAAATTGGCTCGGCAAATAGGTATTAGGATTCTTTTTCGCAAATTCTTTCGTTTTTTCGATACTACCTAAAAAGCCTCCCTCTTCTCTGCTCACTAAGACAATTTCTGCCCCCAGAGAACGAAGCAAGTGTTTTCTTTCTTCGCTCATCCAATCCGGCATAAAAATAATTACAGGATGTCCCAGAATTGCTCCCATAGCGGAAAAAGCTATCCCCGTGTTTCCACTGGTTGCTTCAACGATAGGAGCTCCTTTTGTAATTTCTCCTTTTTCATAAGCCGTTTTTAAGGTATAAAGAGCGATTCTATCTTTAATACTCCCGGTCAGATTATAGCTTTCGTTTTTTACAAAAATTCTTCTTTCCTCTCCTTTATAATCAAATGCCAACTCCAACATAGGGGTTCTTCCAATTAAATGTTCCAAATATTTCATGTTTTCTTCTACCATGTTTCAGCCTCCCTTATCTTTCTTAAAAATGATTGTAAATAGCAGAATATATTGTTAAAATTGTGTAAAAGATACACAAATAATGCTTACTAGGTATTGAGGTTATTCTAGCACATTTTCCTAAAAAAGAATATAATGAAAGAAAACTTTTTTCATAGTAATGTTTGCGGGAGTATGATACAATGAAAAGAAAAAATGAGAGGGATCAGGATGACATTAGAAGAGTTTAGAGAAAAATGGGAAGAGAATGAAGATTGGGCTCCCGGTTGGGATGCCCTTGAGGAGAGCTTCGATAGATTATATAGAGGACAAAAACCGACACATTTTGGAACCTTGCTTCCATCTCGTGCCGCTTTTGGAGGAAACGAGTATTTAGACGGATATTCCATGTGTCAATCTCCCAAAGGATACAAACATTTACTTACTTTCGGGATGAGTGAATTGTATGCGGAAGAGGAAGCTCTAGGCGGAGAATACAGCAAATGGGGTTATGAAATGACTGTCAAACTGAAAGAAAAAGAAGAGAAAGAATGTATGTGGGCGGTTGATATGCTATCCAATTTAGCTCGTTATACCTTTCAAAATAATGCTTTTTTTGAAGAATTTCAATATATTTCAGGAGACGGAACTTCCATTTGTAAAGATAGAAAATCCGAGATTACCGCTTTGATAACAGTCCCGGATACCGAAATTTCTCCAATCGATACTCTCTATGGTAGGGTGGAATTTATTCAACTGGTAGGAATTACAGAAAGAGAGCTGCAAAAAATTCAAGAAAATCCGGAAAATATTAAGCTGCTGTATGAAAGACTGAAAGAGGAAAATCCGGATTTGGTATTGGATTTAGACAGGACCAAGTCTTATTTATGAATTATGTCAGAACACTCGCGACTTTAGTCGTGAGATGAATGGCATATTTTTGTTTACAAAAAATTTGAAATAGTTAAATACATATGGTAGAATAAAAAAAGGTGATAAAAGATGGCAAATATCAATTTTGGAAGAGGGTATGTATACTCAATTCAATATCATATAGTATGGTGTGTAAAATATAGAAGGAAAATATTAATCGATGATATTGAAAGAACTTTAAAAGAATTACTAATTGAAATTTCTAATGAAAATAATATAAAAATAGTAGAAATGGAAACACATTTAGACCATATTCACATATTAATTGAGTGTAGTCCACAACATTTCATTCCTAATATTTTGAGGAAATTCAAAGGGATTTCTGCAAGAAAACTGTTTTTAAAATATCCTGAGATAAAGAATAAATTATGGGGCGGGCACTTATGGAATCCTAGCTATTTTGTTGCAACAGTTTCTGAAAATACAGAAGAACAAATAAAAAAATATATTCAAACTCAAAAAGAAAAATGAAAAGGAGGAGTTATGGCAAATTATGTATTAACACTGGCTTTAAAAACTGAACTTTGGCATAAACATATTTTAGAAAAAAGATTAAATATTGCTAGAATGATATATAATGCTTGTCTTTGTGAAATTCTTAAAAGACATAGAAAAATGCTAAATTCTCTTGAATATAAAGAAATTAATAATTTAGATAAAAAGGAACAATCAAAAAGATATAAAGAATTAGATAAAAAATATTTCATATCTAAATTTGAATTAAACAAGTATATGAAACATATGACACAAAAATTTAAAAAGAATATAGGCTCTCAAATGGGGCAAGAATTAGCTGAAAGAGCTTTTGCGACTTATGAAAAACTTAAATATGGTAAAGCTAAAAAAGTATATTTTAAAAGTTATGGAGATTTCTATTCTGTTAGAGAGAAAGGAAATATAACAGGGCTTAGATTTTTTAAAGAAGATTGTTGTATATCTTGGTTGGGATTAAAGATTCCAGTAATAATAAACAAGAATGATAAATATTCACAAAGTTGTTTTTTAGATAAGTTACTGTATTGTAGGCTGATTAAAAGAGTTGTAAATGGAAAAAATAAATATTATGTTCAAATAACTTTTGAGGGAACACCTCCTAAAAAACATAAAATTGGAGAAGAAAATGAAATAGGAATCGATATAGGAACATCAACAATAGCAATCGTTAGCGATAAGGAAGTTAAATTACAAATATTAGCAGAAAATATTGGAATAAATGAAAAGGAAAAAACAAGACTACAAAGAAAATTAGATAGGCAGAGAAGAGCAAATAATCCTAATAAATATAATACTGATGGTACTATAAAAAGTAATAATAAAGAAAAATGGAAAACAAGTAATTCCTATTTAAAAACACAGTTAAAACTTTCTAATCTACAGAGAAAAATCGCAGAGAAAAGGAAACAATCTCATACTATTTTAGCAAATAGTATACTAGAAATTGGAACAATAGTAAAGGTTGAAAATATGAGTTTTAAAGGTTTACAGAAAAGAAGTAAAAAAAATGAAATATCTGAAAAAACCGGAAAATTTAAAAAGAAAAAAAGATTCGGGAAATCATTATCTGATAGAGCACCTGCATTATTGCTTGAAATCATAGATAGAAAATTAGGATATATTGGAAAAAATATATTAAAGGTAAATACTTTTAAAGTAAAGGCAAGCCAATTAAATCATGAAACAAATGAATATGAAAAGAAAAGTCTATCTAAAAGATGGGTAGAAATAGTAGGAAATAAAATACAAAGAGATTTGTATTCAGCATTTTTAATAAAAAATGTAAAAGAAAATTTAGAAGAAGTGAATATAGAAAAAGCCAAAAAAGAATTTAAAAATTTTGTAAAATTGCATAATAAAGAAATGGAAAGAATAAAAAAAAGTGGTGTAAAAACATTAAAATGTATGGGATTTTAAAATAAAAAAATGGTTTTGAACCGAGCCAACAGGATGTGAATGTTCTCAACGGAGAACTTGTTCATGAAAGTCTTAAGGAAATTAGCTAGTGTTTGAATACTAGATATTCAAAAGAAACTGAATAGTACTTAAGAACCTCGTGACTTTAGTCGTGAGAGGTTCAGAGCAAAAAGAAACATAGGATATTAGAAATAGCAAGGGAAAAATAAACAGAAAAGGACTGATTGAAAATAGAATATTTTGAAATCGGTCTTTTCTTTTATGAAAAGAAGTAAAAAGTGATTCGGGAGAAGAAAAAAGAATAAGAGAGAGAAATTTTATTAGAAATGTGTTATAATAAAGTGGGAAATTTTTTAGCATAAGGAGGTCTGACATTGAAGAAAAAAGTATCAACGTTAGGAATATATTTTTTACTTACAACATTAAGTTTTTCGGGGGAGAGAGAAGACTTTCAAAGAATTGATCGTTTGTATAAAGAAAGAAATTTTGACGCTGCTTTACAACAATCCGTTCAATATATCAAAAATTACCCATCTTCGAGTAGAATTTTAGAGATGAGAAATCAAGTGGGAAAACTATACTTCATTCAAAAAGACTATGGCAAAGCACGAGAGCAATTTCGTGCCATTTTATCTATGGAGCCGAGTGGAAGTACTCGAAATGAAACCTACTACTATTTGGCGAGAATTTATGCAGCTCTGGGAGAACAGGATCAAAATCGTTTTGCCTTAACTCAAATTAAGCCAAGCAGTTCTTTCTATGCAAAGGCTCATTATGAGTCCGCCATTCAGTACATGGAAAAAATGAAGTATCAGGAAGCCATTCAACTTTTGGCAGTTCCGATTCATAAAAAAGGAGATTTTTATGCAGAATCTCTTTTAAATACGGCTTTAGCCTATTTTAATCAGGAGGACTTCGTGTCTTCTAAAAAATATCTGTTGGAATATAGTTCTGTGGAACAACATAAAAATCGAAGTTTGGTAGAATATTTATATGGAACCATGCTTTACAAAGAAAATAAACTGTCCGACTCGATACAACGATTGGAGGCTTTGGTCCAACAGGATTCCACGAGTTTGTATGCCAAAAAGGCAATTTTGACCTTGATTGAGATTTACAGCAATCAAGGAGATGCTGCGAAGGTAGAAGAAAAATTATTAAAATTGCAAGGAACTCCGGAATACAACCGAGCGATGACCATGATAGGAGATTTGTATGTCAGCAGACAACAATATCAAAAAGCCTTGGAGATGTATGCGAAGAGCAATCAACAGAAGGATCCGAGATTATTATACGGAAAAGCATATTCTCTATATAAATTAGACCGTTTGCAAGAGGCTTTGCAGGCTTTTGAACAGCTACGTTCTACGGATTATTACAATCAGGCTATTTATCATATTTTTGCAATTGAATATCGTTTGAAAAATTATCAAAGAATTTTAGACAATCGAGATATTATGAAACGTGTCGTTGTCACACAGACGGATAATGACAACATCAATACAATTATTGCCAATGCCGCTTATGAATTGGGAGAATACAGTTTGTCGAAAGATTATTACGGACGTTTGTATGCCATTACTCCGAAAAAAGAAAATTTATTTCGTATTATACTAATGGATAGTAAGACAATGGATTTGGACGACATGGCAAGACGTTTTGCGGACTACCGTAAATATTATCCGACGGATACGGAATTTCGAAAAGAAATTACACAGGCGGTAGGAGAAGCCTACTATAAAGCAGGAAAAACGGAGGAAGCGATAGCAGTCTATCGAAATTATTTACAGGAACACTATGATTTGGAAATTACACAGGCTTTAACGGTAGCTCTTTTAAAAGAAAAACGTTATGGAGAAATGGAAGAATATCTTTCCAAAGTGCCGGAAGGAAAGGAAAATCAATATCTTCGAGGAATTGCTGCTATGGGAAGCGGAGATCATGCACAGGCGGAGGTATATTTTTATCAAATCTTATCTAAACTGGAAGAAGGAAACTCCGAAATTCCAAAGATTCAATTAAATCGAGTTCGAAATTTCTTCTTAATGGAAAAATATTCCGAAGTGACAAAGGTCGGAGAGTCCTATTTATCAAAATTTGCAAGTGGAAAGGAACGACAGGAAGTGTTGGACAAAGTGGCTTTAAGCTATTTCAGACTTGGAAATTATGAAAAAGCGAGAGAATACAACAGACAAATTTCTGATATTGCAGGTTTTGAAGAATACGGAAAATTTCAAATTGCGGATACCTATTATAATGAAAAAAAATATCAGGAAGCAGCTAATCGTTTCCAAGATTTATTCACAACTTATCCGAATGGAAGCTATGCGGAGCAGGCGAGATATTGGTATGCGAATTGTTTGGCAATGCTTGGAAATCAAGCTGCTTTTGTGGAAGAAAAACAAAATTTTATGAGAGATTATCCGAACAGTTCCTTTGTGGAAACTCTCTCTTCTTTGGATAAGAACTTAAAGTCGGATTTGGCGAAGAAAAAATTGGAAGAAAGCATTCAAAATAAAAAAGTAAAGAATGCACAAGCCTATGTCAGTCAGGTACAAAGTCCGGAAGATAAGGCTTATTATCAGGCAAAAGTCTATGATTCTCAAAAAAAATCGGACTTGGCGAGAAAAGAGTATGAAAAATTATTGCAGAGTGCAAAGTACAAAGATTATGCAAATCTGCAATTAGGAAATTACTGGTATGCAAAAAAAGATTGGAAAAAAGCGAAACAGTATTATACGACAGCCAATTCTTTAGGAGGAGCCGGAAACAAAGATTTTGTATTGTATCAGCTGGCAAATTTAAACAGCATGGAGGGAAGGGACCAAGAAGCTTTGAAATTGTACCGAGCGGTATACAAATCTTATCCGGGAAAATATGGAGTACAAGCCAAAACAAAGGCGGCAGAAATTTTTGAAAAGCTGGGAGATGAAAAGTCGTATCTTTTCCTATATCAAGAATTGTCGAAAGTCAAAGAAAAACAAATCAAAGTCTATGCTTTGGAAAAATTGCTATATTTCGCTTTGGAAAAAGAAAATATGAAAGAGGCAAAAAAATATTATGAAAGTTTGAAACAACAAGATGCTGCAAAGGCAAAAAAATATCAAGATTTTTTTAGATAGCAAGTTGAGGTGAAAGAATGAAAAAACAAAAGATGATGTTGGGGCTGTTTCTTATCTGTTCTTGTTTGGCATTGGCAGAAGGAGAAATACGAGAGCTTACGACAGAAACGGAAGGAACAACAACCGGCAATGTACTGGATAAAGGAATTACCGCTCAAAATGAACAAACCTTGGAAGTAAAGGAATTGGACACACAGGAATTATTATTACAAAACCAAGATTTGGAATCTTCTTCCATTAAAATTACCGGAAAGGCCTTGCAAGAGCAACAACAGCAAGTAAAAGTAGTACAAAATGATACTCTAAAAATTGAAGAAGAATTGGCAGCGGGAGTAAAACCGAAAAGTTTTTGGCAAAAAATAAAAGATTTTTTTACAGGAGAATAGAGAGGGGATCAAGATGCAGTTCATGAAAATTGGAGGACTTTTAATGTGGTTTATTTTTGCATTGGGAGTACTCGGTCTATATGCTATTTTAGAAAGAACCGTATATTTTATGATTCGAGAAAAGAATAGTATTGCAAATTTGAATAAAAAATTAAAAGATATGTTGGAAAAAAATAAAATCAAAGAAGCAATTGTACATTTAAACAGCAATAAATCTTCTTCCGCTCGGGTGTTACAAGCCATTTTAATCTATGGGTATAAAGAAAATAAGAAAAGTTTGGAAGCTTTGGAGGAAAAAGGAAAGGAAGTAGCGATTCAGCAATTACGACATTTGGAGAGAAATATGTGGCTTATTTCCGTAGCGGCTCATGTGGCTCCTTTGGTAGGACTATTGGGAACCGTAACCGGAATGATAAAAGCCTTCCAAGCGGTTGCACTGTATGGAACAGGAGATCCTGCCGTATTGGCGAAAGGAATTTCGGAAGCTTTGTATACGACAGCAGGAGGACTTTTTGTAGCAATTCCGGCAATGATCCTCTATAATTATTATAACAAAAAAATTGACACTATCATAAGCGATATGGAACAATCCAGTACGGAATTATTGAATTACTTCCGACGATAAAAGAAGGCGATAATATGAAGATAGAAAGAAAAAAAAGAAGAGGAGCGGGAGAGTTGGCTCTGGAAATGACTCCCATGATAGATGTGGTATTTTTACTCCTAATCTTTTTCATGTTGGCAACGACTTTTGACAATAAGTCAGGAATCAAAATTGATTTGCCGAAATCTGCAATCCGGGAAGAAAGGGCAGTTCATAAATTACAAATTTTCGCAGATAAGAATCAAAATTTATATCTATCCTATGAACAAGCCGGAAAAGAAAAGAAAATTTCTGTTCCTAAGGAGAAATTACAGGCCAGTCTGGAAGAACAACTTCGTATGACGGAAGATAAAAAAGTAGTGATTTCTGCAGACAAAAGTCTTTCTCACGGCTATATTGTGGAATTGATGACTGCAGCAAAAGGAGCAGGAGCCGAAGCTTTGAATATTGATACCACATATCAAAAATAAAGAGGGAGGAGAAAATGAAAAAAGTAGATATTCCTTGTTTTCTCCTTTCTTTAGGACTTTCTTTTTTCGTTTTATTTTTGTTATCTATGACTTTACCCAAGCCTTCTGAAGAGGTGGAGACATTAAAAATCGGATTGATAGCATCGGAAAATAATAATGTCTTTGAGAGCGATGGAAGCTCCAGTAGCGACGCGACTCCTGCCAATGTGGAAAAACCGAAATTACCGGAACCGCCAAAATTGGAAGAGATAGAGGAGGAAACCGAAGCTGAAACAAAGACAGAGGAGAAAGTGGAAGAGAGGGGAGAAATAAAAAAGCCGAACTTAGCAGATTTAAAGAAAATGATTTCCAAACCGAAATTAGAAAATCCTTCTGTGAATATGGAGCGTTTTGATAAGAAAACTTCTTCAAAAAATGGGATTGGAATCGATATTGACAAAATTTTATCTAAGGCAAGCGGACAAAAAGGACTTCCCAGCGGTTCGAGAATGGGAGTGATAGACGGGACGGCAGTCATTCAATGGAATCCAAGCAATCCGGAACCGGATTTTCCGGAAATTGCTAAAAAGACCGGAAAAAATGGAAGCGTCATTTTGTTGATTACGGTGAATGAATTGGGGGAGGTCATTTCTGTGCGAATGGAGCAAGGAAGCGGAGTTCCGGAAATCAATGAAGCCATTTCCAAAGTGGCAAGAACATGGAAGGTGAAATTGGTAAAAAAAGGAAGATCCGTTGGAGGAACTTTTGTATTAAAATATAGTTTTCATTTAAAATAATACTTGGGGTGAGAGAATGATTTTATTGGGGTTTCGATTAGATGCTGAGCTGAAAGAAGAGCTGTCCAACAATTTTGAAAATAACTTGAGTTTTGCAGATAACATTGTTGATTTTATGGATTGTGTGAAAACCAAAAAATATGAAGCAATTGTTATTGAGGAGCAAAATTTGAAGGATGACAATTTGATGAATTTAATCGCAAAGGTTTCGGAGTTTCAAAAGAAAGGGGTCATTATCGTCTTGGGAGAAACTTCCAATCTCAAAGTGGTAGCGGGAAGTATTAAGGCGGGAGCCTACGATTATATCTTGAAACCGGAAGAAAATTCGACAATAGTCAAAAGCATTGAAAAATCTGTCAAAGATTATAAGATCATGGCGGAACGGATTGATAAAAATCGAAAAATCGGAGATAAACTGATTGGACGTAGTAAAGAAATGATGGAACTGTATAAAATGATAGGAAAGGTTGCAGGAAATGATGTTCCCGTTTTGGTAGTGGGAGAACGCGGAACGGGAAAAACCAGTGTTGCTAAGGCAATTCATCAATTGAGTAATGTTTCGGAGGAAGGCTTTTTAAGTATTAACTGCAATTCTTTTCGTGGGGAATTGATAGAAAGAAAGTTGTTCGGCTATGAAATTGGAGCTTTTCAAGGAGCGAATTTTAATCAAAAAGGAATTTTGGAACAGGAAGAAATGAAAATTCTACATTTAGGAAATGTCGAATCTTTGAGTTTGGATATGCAGTCCAAAATTTTATATCTTTTGGAAGAACAAAAATTTTTCCGTTTGGGAGGACAAGATTCCATTCAAAGTAAAGTAAGGATTATTACCAGTACCAGTGAGGACTTGGAACTGAGAATTCAACAAGGAAAGTTTATTGAAGAGCTATATCGAAAATTGAGAGTTGTGGAAATTCATATTCCTCCGTTACGAAATCGAAAAAATGACATTCCTTTTATTGCGGATCATTATATCACGGAATGTAATCTGGAATTAAATACAAACATTCGTGGAATGAGTCGTCCTGCTCTCAAAAAAATTATGCGTTATGACTGGCCCGGCAATGTCAATGAGTTGAAAAATGCGATTAAATCCGCTATGACACTTTGTCGAGGAAATTCTATCTTGTTGGAGGATTTACCAAGCACCGTGTTAGGAGAAAAAGTCATGACGAAGGCAGGAATAGGAGAGCTTTCCTTGAAAGAATGGATACGCCAGGAAATTCAATATTACAAGAATGAAAACTCTCAAGATTATTATGGACAAATTATATCGAAAGTGGAAAAAGAATTGATTCATCAAATTTTAGAAATGACCAATGGAAAAAAGGTGGAAACGGCAGAAATTTTAGGAATTACAAGAAATACCTTGAGAACAAAAATGAATAACTATGGTTTGGAGTAAAAAATGTATATTACCTTATATCGAAAATATAGACCTTCGAGTTTTCAGGAGGTTGCAGGGGAACAAGAGATTGTTCGAGCCTTAAAAAATGCTTTAAAAAACAATCAACTTTCACAAGCTTATTTGTTTACAGGTCCCAGAGGGGTTGGAAAAACAACAATAGCAAGATTGATTGCAAAATCCGTGAATTGTTTGGAGCCGAAAGAAGACGGAGAAGCTTGCGGTGTTTGTGAAAATTGTACTTCCTTTCAAGAGGGAAGTTTCTTGGATTTGGTAGAAATTGATGCGGCCTCCAATCGTGGAATTGATGAAATTCGCCTATTGAAAGAGAAAATTAACTATCAACCAAGTCAGGGAAAGAAAAAAGTTTACATCATCGATGAAGTTCATATGCTGACCAAGGAAGCTTTCAATGCTCTCTTAAAAACCTTGGAAGAACCTCCGGCTCATGTGATATTTATCTTAGCTACCACAGAACCGGATAAAATTTTACCGACCATTATTTCGAGATGTCAAAGATATGATTTTAAAACTTTATCTTTACAAGATATGGGAAATCAGTTACAATACATTCTAAGTCGAGAGAACTTGGAAATGGAAGAAGAGGTAAAAGAGCTAATCTATGAAGCTTCCGGCGGGAGTATGAGAGATGCAATTTCCGTTTTGGAAAGATTGATTGTAAGCTCTTCCGAAAAGAAAATTTCGTTGGAAGAGAGTGAAAAAATATTAGGAATGACGCCCATTCAGAAGATGGAACAATTTCTACACTGTCTATTACAGGAGGAAAAGAAGACAATTCTACGAGAATTGGATGAGCTTTGGTTTCAATCCGTGGACATGGAAGCTTTTTTAAAGGATTTTGCAAAATTTATTAAGAATCAAATCAAAAAAGAGAAGTTGGAAGTAGAAAAAGGATTGTTTATCATAAAAAATATTTATGAAGTTCTGAATATTTTTCGTTTAGAAGAGGATAAACGTCTGGTTGCCTATGTTTTAGTGGAAAAATTACAGAAACGCGAGTCGACAGCAGTTCCTGTGGAAAAAAAGAAAGTTTTCTTGGAAACTGCGAAAACGGAAACCTCAATTTCTCTAGCAGAAATTCAAAATCGTTGGGAAGAGATTATAGACAAGGCAAGGGAAGAAAAAATTTCTATGGGAGTATATCTGTCGACAGCAACTTTACATTCTTTAGAGGACAATGTTTTGACCTTATGCTATGAAGAAAGTAATTTATTTTCCAAAGAACAAATGGAAGAGAAACAATATTCTTCTATTTTGTTGAAAGTATTGGAAGAGGAGTGGAAGCAAAAGTTTAAACTACGGGTACTCACAGTTGCGAGTGAGGAAAAACGGGAAAATCATGTTACAAAGAAAATTTTAAACTATTTTGGAGGGGAGATTATTTCATGATATTAGCATTTCTTATCAGCTTGGGCTTCTTTTTTCTGTCCTTAAGTTTTCCCTTGATAGCTTTTGCACTGCCGACGTATCAAATCAAAAATTTGGCGAAATGGGGTTTACAAAGAAGCATTCTTTTACACCTTGTCATTTTGATACTGTTGTGGCTGTTTCAAAAGGAATTATGTTTGGTGTATTTTGTACTTCCTTTTTCTATCAGTTTGTGGTATTTCTTTTTTGTTTATTTGTTGGGAAAAGAAGAAAGAGATATGAATCAGATTGTGATAACGGCTTTAAGCTCCACCGCTATGTTGGGACTTTATTGGAATTTTTTCCATAAGCAATATCAAAAAGAATACGAATTGGTGTTAGGAATCTATCAGAAGGCCTATCAATTGACACAGGCAGAAATTCAAGGAATTCATGAATATATTGCCGGCTATTTTCCCAGTATGATATTTCAGTATATGATGTTGACTGTATTTTTTTGTTACTTGGCATTGGTGGGCATGAAAAAATATAGAGAGTGGAGTTTGCATTATGTTTGGACCGTTCCCTATATTGTATATTCCCTTATGATAAATGTATTCCGGATAGAAAATATCTATATCCATAATTTTGGCGAAATGGCAAAGGCGATTTTACTATGGTATGGAATTAAAAGTATTTATGACTTATTGGCGGATTATTTTAAAAGATTTGCATGGATTTTACACGGAGCCTCTTTTTTACTGGCAATTGAATTTCCCAATGCGGTTTTTATCTTTGGAGGAATCATTCTGTTGTTGGAACATTATTCAAGAAAAAAAATAGGGGACTTTGGAAAAAAATAGAAGAAGATTTAGGAGGGACATATGGCAAAAGTACAAGTGATTTTAACAGAAGATGTGGCTGGACAAGGAAGAAAAGGGCAAATAATAAGTGTATCGGACGGATATGCCCATAACTTTTTAATCAAGAATAAAAAAGGGATTTTGGCTACCGAAGAAGAATTAAGAAAAATGGAAAACCGAAAGAAAAAAGAAGCACAGAGAGCGGAAGAAGATCGATTAAAGGCAGTGGAAGTGAAAAAAGCTTTGGAATCCGCAAAAGTAGTAATTGCGGTGAAAACAGGAGAAAACGGAAAGTTATTCGGAGCGATTACCAATAAGGAAGTTTCCACGGGAATTAAAGAAACCTTTCATTTAGACATTGATCGAAAGAAAATTGAGTGTAATATCAAAGCTTTGGGAGAACATATTGCCTTGGTTCGACTGCATACGGAAGTTAAGGCGGAAGTAAGAGTAGTAGCAGTCGCGAAATAGAGATGGAGAGAGGATATGAAAAGCTTGGAAGAAATTAGTAAAGTTCCTCATAGTTTGGAAGCGGAACAGGCAATCTTAGGAGGGATTTTCGTAGAACCGGATTTATTTGAAGAGGTTTTGGAAATTGTTTCTCCGGAAGACTTTTACAAGAATATATATTCCCTTATTTTTCGTTCTATGTTGGAAGTATACAGAGAATCCAATGAAATTGATATGGTATTGATTAAAAATAAATTGTTACAAATGCATCAATTCACGGAGGAACAAATCCACGAAGAACTTTCCAATATTTTGGAAAATTCTTTTTCAGCTGTCAATTTGAAAGAATATGCAAGACTTGTAAAAGAAAAAGCAATTCTAAGACGTTTGGGAGAAGCAGGACGAAAGATTACGGAAATTGCTTATCGAGATGACAGGGACGCGGAAGATATTTTGGATGAAGCGGAATCCATTGTCTTAAAAGTGGATCAACAGAAAAAAGGAAAAGAAATTATCAGTCTTCGGGAAGCTGCTAAAATTGAGTTTGACAGATTGGAACGAATTGAAGCCAATCAAGGAGAAACGGTCGGAGTGACCACAGGATTTTCCGATTTGGATCGAGATACCGGAGGCTGGAATCCCTCTGATTTGGTCATCGTTGCAGCCAGACCGGCAATGGGAAAAACGGCTTTTGCCCTAAATTTGGTATTGAATGCGGCGAAAAAGGGAAATAAAAGTATTTTGGTATTCAGTTTGGAAATGTCAACACAACAATTATATCAACGTTTTATGTCAATTGAAGCAGGAGTGGCTTTGAGTAAAATTCGAAACGGTCATTTGGACAGCAAGGATTGGGGAAGATTAGGAGCGGCAACGGATATTATAGGAAATTACGATATTACAATTGCAGATATTCCGAATGTCAATGTCTTGGAAATTAGAGCCTTAGCTCGAAAAATAAAAAGTAGGCAGGATTTGGATATGATTGTGATTGACTACCTGCAATTGATTCGTGGAAGCAGTGCGAGAAGTGAGAGTAGACAACAGGAAATTTCAGAAATTTCCCGTTCTTTAAAAAGCTTAGCAAGAGAATTGGATATTCCGATTCTTGCACTTTCTCAATTATCTCGTTCTCCCGAATCCAGACCGGATAAAAGACCGATGTTATCTGATTTAAGGGAATCAGGAGCCATCGAGCAAGATGCGGACGTCGTGATTTTCTTATATCGGGATGATTATTACAATCCGGAATCTCCGGATGCCGGAATCACAGAAATTATTATTGGAAAGCAAAGAAATGGACCGACAGCAACGGTCAAATTGCGTTTCTTCCATGAATTGACAAAGTTTGCCAATTTTACCACGAGGGTGGATTAGAGAATAGAAAGGAAATGATAGTAGTGAAAAAAGCAGAGTTGTTAGCTCCTGCAGGAAATGTGGAAAAACTGAAAACAGCCATCCATTATGGAGCGGATGCCGTGTTTTTAGGTGGAAAGATGTTTAATTTGAGGGCCGGAAGTAATAATTTTTCAGATGAAGAATTGGAAGAGTGTGTACAATATGCTCATGAGAGGGGAAAAAGAGTCTATGTAACCTTGAATATTATCCCTCACAATGAAGAGTTGGAACAATTGCCGGACTATGTAAAATTTTTGGAAAAAATTGGAGTAGATGCTGTCATTGTTGCTGATTTAGGAGTATTTCAGGTAGTCAAAGAAAACAGCAATTTGGCAATCAGTGTCAGCACCCAAGCAAGCAATACCAACTGGCGATCTGTAAAAATGTGGAAAGACATGGGAGCGAAACGGGTAGTGTTGGCGAGAGAAATTTCTTTGGATAATATTTTGGAAATTCGCCAAAAAGTTCCTGACATTGAATTGGAAGTGTTTGTGCATGGAGCCATGTGCATGTCCGTGTCCGGTCGATGTTTGTTGAGTAATTATATGACGGGACGAGATGCCAATCGGGGAGATTGTGCACAATCTTGCCGTTGGAAGTATTCTGTGGTGGAAGAGACCAGACCGGGAGAATATATGCCTGTCTATGAGGACGAAAGAGGGACCTACATTTTCAGTTCGAAAGATTTATGTACCATTGAATTCATTGATAAAATTTTGGAATTGGGAGTGGATTCTTTGAAAATTGAGGGAAGAATGAAAGGAATTTTCTATGTGGCAAATGTGGTAAAAGTATATCGAGATGCCTTAGATAGTTTTTATTCCGGAAATTATAAATACAACCCTCAATGGAAGGAAGAATTGGAAGCAACTTCCAATCGAAGTTATACAGACGGTTTCTATAAAGGAAATCCGGGAACGGACGGGCAAAATTATAATAATCGAAATTCCTACAGTCAAACACATCAATTGGTAGCAAAAGTGGAAGAAAAAATTTCAGAGCGGGAATATATCTTAGCCATTCGAAATCGATTGTTTGTAGGAGAAACTTTGGAGATTATCAGTCCGGGAATTTCGGTTCGAGACTTTGTTATGCCGGAAATGTTGTTGTGGAATAAGGGGCGAGAAGAGGGAGAAGTCAAACAGGCAAATCCTAATTCTTTTGTGAAAATAATAACGGATATTCCGTTATCTGAAATGGATATGTTGCGTAAAAAGTTATAGGAGTCTTATGAAAAAGTATATTCTTATTTTTTTATTACTATTACAAGGTATATTATGGGCAGAAGAAATAGAAGAAATGGAAAAACCATTAAAGCCACTGAATATTCAAGAAATTTATCAAAAATTGGACTTGCAAGGAAAATTGGATTATAAGATTTTTGAAGAGGGATATTTGGGATACTTAATGATAGGAAATAAAAATTCGGATTATTTTGCCATTGTTGATTATACAAAACCCTCTAATGAAAAAAGATTTTTTCTTTTGGATATGAAACATTATAAAATTGAAACACAAACCTATGTGTCTCATGCCAAAAATAGCGGATTAGAAATGGCTTTGCATTTTTCTAATGATAAAAATTCCATGCAAAGTTCCCTAGGATTTTATTTAACCAAGGATACCTATAAGGGAGAATACGGATATTCTTTGGTGTTAGAAGGACTGGAGGATAACATCAATTCCAATGCGAAAGAAAGAAAAATTGTCATGCATGGAGGAGATTTTGCAGAAGAAGAATACTTGAAAACTTATGGCTTTTTAGGGAGAAGTTGGGGTTGTCCTGTTTTACCAAAATCGGAGATAACTGCTGTCATTGATAAGCTGAAAAATCATCATGTCCTATTCATTGCTGGAAATGATGAATATTACCGTAAACATACTCGATTTAAATTTTAAAGAGAAAAAGAGGTCGTCTCAAAAAATGAGATGACCCTTTTATTTTTTATGTTTGTGTGCTTTGTGATGGTGTTGATACTTTTGAAGAATTGTTTTGTATTTTAATATTCGTATAATAATCTGAGAGATACTGGTAATAAAAACAATTCCAATCGTAATGGCCGCTGTGACAAATAAAGTTTCTCTACCCAAGTCAACAGCTTTGCTGTAATTTCCTTGTACGAAATTGTCCATGGTAAAAAAGATACCGCTTCCGGGAACCAAGGGAATTAAGCCGGGAATCAATGTCGTAGTAACGGTGGTCTTCATTTTTTTTGCTACAATTTCTGCATAGATAGTAATCGACATAGCAGAAAAAAGGAAACTGGTAACAGAAGAATATCGGAAATGATGTAAGGCGACACTTAGGACAACCCAACCAATTCCTCCTGCTAAGGTGGAGAGAATGAGTCTTTTTCCGGCGACCTGAAAAATAATCGAAAAGGCAAGGGTTGCAAGTAGGGCCCAACAGACTTCCAAAGTATAGTTTAACATTTACATCATCTCCCATTGTAATAATAAAAAGAGTGCAAATCCGGCTCCGGTGGCAAGAGCCGTTCCAATCAAAAGTGCCTCACAGGCTCTTGAAATTCCTGATAACAAATCACCGGCAACCAAATCACGAATGGCATTGGTAAGAGCGAGTCCCGGAACCAATAGCATAATGGTTCCGATACTCGCATAGGAAACGGAAGTCAAAATATGTAATTTATACCAAAGATAAGCTGCTAAGGTACAGGAGAAACCTCCCATGGTATGAAAGAAAAAGGGATTGAGTCTCAATTTTTTAGAAAAAAGGTTGATGTAAAAGATTAAAATTCCACCGATACCGGACATAACAGCATCCATAAGACCGCCCTTAAATAATAAACAAAAGAAAAAAGCGGCAAAAAAATAAGCGGTGACTAGGGTGGAAAACTTGTGTATTTGAGAATTTCGTATTTTATAAATCGTTTTTTCCAAACTGTCGACATTATATTCTTCCAAATGTAATAAAATATCATGAATTTGATCGATACGATGTAGATTATTGGAAATGGAAGTGACCCTCTCTACAGAGCAAAGAGGGCTTCCTTCTTTATTTTTAGCAGAAGTAATGATACAGGTAATGCTGACAAAAGTTTGAGCTCGAAGTCCAAAATGTTTACAAATTTGTTGAATACAATTTTCTACTCGAGACGTTTCCGCTCCGCTTTGTAGTAAGGTTTTTCCTGTTAGGTTTGCAAGAGAAAGAATTTTAGCTTCTTGCATGCTTTCCTCCTTTATGTTCAAACATGTTTAAAATCTCTTCCGAATAGCCTCCCTCTTCCTTATTGGCAAACAGAGGAGGAAGAATCTGTAGAGATGCCTTTCCATATTTTACTGCTTCCAACAAGAGAATTTTTGCATTATTTTTTCGCTTGGTATGGCAAAATTGCAGACGCTTCGGTTCCAATTTATATTTTCGACAAAGTTCCAAAATGTCAGCAAGTCGATCGGCACGATGTACCAAATAAAAATAGCCGTGCTCTTTCACCAAAATAGAAGAAATTTGAATCAATTCTTCCAAAGTGATTGAAATTTCATGTCTTGCTAAGGTCAATTGTTCCAAATCATTTAAGAGGGATTTGTTTCCATGAAATTCAAAAAAGGGAGGATTGGATACTACGATGTCAAAAGAATTTTTGGAAAAGAAACATTCCCAATTTTTCATATCTCCGTGCAGGATGTGAACCTGTTCTTCCAAATGGTTTAAGGCTATATTTTTGATTGCCAAGTCGTAGGAAATTTGTTGAATCTCCAAACCATAGATTTGAGCTGTCGTTTTTAAAGATAAAAATAAGGGAATGGCTGCATTCCCGGTTCCTAAATCTAGAATTGTTTTACTCCGTTTATTGATTTTGATAAATTCAGAAATGAGTAAAGAGTCCAAAGAAAAATGGAAGCAATCATTTCTTTGAATAATTTTTAAGCCTTTTTTTAACAAATCGATGGTCGTTTCTTGTTCCACAGTCAGTATACTCCTTTATGATATTACATTTTCGTTACCTTATTATAGCATATTTTTTAGAAAATTATTAAGAAATTGGAACAAAAAATAGGAATAGATAACAGAATTCGGTTGACTTTTCCGAAAAGCTAAGGTATATAAGAAGTGAAGAAAGATTAGGAGGAAAACATTATGTGGATCATCATTCAAAAAATGCTACTTTTACTTTGTGTTTCAGCATTGGGATATTGGATTTGTAAGGCAAAACTCATTACTTTGGAGCATAATCGGGGATATTCTATTTTAATTTCCAATGTTACCGTTCCTTGTATGGTAATTTTTTCTATTTTTTCACAGCCGCCTATTCAAAATTATGGAGAAATTTTCTCTATTTTTGGAGTAGGATTTTTATTTTTCGGGTTTTTTACTCTGTGTTCTTTGTTTCTACCGATTTTATTCCGGGCAAAGAATGAAGAAATAGGAATTTATCGTTTTATGACTGTTTTTAATAATAATAGTTTCATGGGCTTTCCTATTATTCAATCCGTTTTTGGAAATAAATATCTATTTTATGCGGCGATTTTAAACATTGTCAATGCACTCTATCTCTATACCTACGGTATGCATTGTATCACAAAAGATGTGGAAGATTACCATTTTGATTGGAAAAAATTGTGCAATCCCGGAATGGTAGTTTCCGTGATTTCTTTAGCATTGTATTTGCTTCATTTTTCACTTCCTGAATTTTTTCTGGAAATCAGTAGACAGGTAGGAAATATTACAACTCCCTTATCTATGCTTGTCATTGGAGTAAATCTGTCCATGATCCCGTTTCGAGAAGTATTTTCGGAAACAAAATTGTATCTTTTCAGCTTTTTCAGACTTTTAGTTTTTCCTTTGATTCTTTGGTTCTTATTGAAAGGATTTATGGCAAATACCGATTTTTTAATTGTGGTCTTGGTTACAGCAGCAATGCCGGGAGCTGCCATGATGGTAAATTTAGCGACGGAATACAAGGGGAATGTCTATTTTGCATCGAAATATTTAGTGCTTTCCACCTTATTATCTGTAATTATTGTTCCCGTGGTTATCTACGTTCTACAAAATTATGTATAATGCTAAGGAGGATAGAAATTTTCCAGAGAACTATGGCAAGGGAAGGTTCAAAATATAAAATTGTACTTTGTGATAAAAAAAAGAACATAAAATAAAAAAATAGTATCAAAAGACGAAAAAAAATAAAAAAAATTCTATTGTACACTTGACTTATAGAAAACATTTATGATATAAATAGAATAGGTATTTATATAATTAAAATAATTTAGGAGGAAAGACATGGAATTCAATATACCTAAAACACATGAACTTTTTAGACAAATGATAAGAGAATTCGTTGAAAAAGAAGTAAAACCTTTGGCAACTGAATTAGACGAAGAAGAAAGATTCCCAGTGGAAACCGTTAAGAAAATGGCTGAAATTGGAATTATGGGAATCCCTATTCCTACACAATATGGTGGAGCAGGTGGAGATAATTTGATGTATGCTATGGCAGTAGAAGAATTATCAAAAGCTTGCGGAACAACTGGGGTTGTTGTTTCTGCACACACTTCTTTAGGAAGCTGGCCTATTTTGAAGTTCGGTACAGAAGCACAAAAACAAAAATACCTACCAAAGATGGCAAGTGGAGAATGGATTGGAGCTTTCGGATTGACAGAACCAAACGCAGGAACAGATGCAAGTGGACAACAAACCATTGCTGTTTTTGATGAAGCAACACAAGAATGGGTTATTAACGGATCAAAGATTTTCATTACAAACGCAGGATATGCTCATGTATATGTAATTTTTGCTATGACAGATAAATCTAAGGGAGTAAAAGGAATTTCCGCTTTCATTATTGAAGCCGGAACTCCGGGATTCTCTATTGGAAAGAAAGAAAAGAAATTAGGAATTCGTGGATCTGCAACTTGTGAATTGATTTTTGAAGATGTAAGACTTCCAAAAGAAAATTTACTAGGAGATTTAGGAAAAGGATTTAAAATTGCTATGATGACTTTGGACGGAGGAAGAATCGGAATTGCTTCTCAAGCTTTAGGATTAGCTCAAGGTGCTTTGGATGAAGCGGTACAATACGTAAAAGAAAGAAAGCAATTCGGAAGAGCTTTGTCTAAATTCCAAAATACAGCATTCCAATTAGCAAATCTGGAAGTAAAAGTAGAAGCTGCTAGACTTCTTGTGTATAAAGCTGCATGGAAGGAATCAAATCACTTACCATATACAGTAGATGCTGCAAGAGCTAAATTATTTGCTGCAGAAACTGCAATGGAAGTTACTACAAAAGCAGTTCAATTATTTGGAGGATATGGATATACAAGAGAATATCCAGTAGAAAGAATGATGAGAGATGCTAAGATTACTGAAATTTACGAAGGAACTTCAGAAGTTCAAAGAATGGTAATCTCAGGAAACTTATTAAAATAATAAAATCAAATCATAGTGAAATTGGAGGATATTAAAGATGAAAATAGTCGTTTGTATAAAACAAGTTCCAGATACAACAGAAATTAAACTAGATCCAGTAAAAGGGACTCTTATCAGAGATGGAGTACCTAGTATTATGAACCCAGATGACAAAGCTGGATTGGAAGAAGCATTAAAATTAAAAGATTTATACGGAGCAAAAGTTACTGTCGTAACTATGGGACCTCCACAAGCAGAAGCTATCTTACGAGAAGCTTATGCAATGGGTGTGGATAATGCAATCCTAATTACAGATAGAAAATTCGGAGGAGCGGATACTTTAGCAACTTCTAACACAATTGCTGCCGCTTTAAAGAAAATTGCAGCAGAAGACGGATGTGATTTAATCATTGCCGGAAGACAAGCAATTGATGGAGACACTGCACAAGTAGGACCACAAATCGCAGAACATTTAGGACTTCCACAAGTTTCTTATGTGAAAGAAATGAAATATGATGAAGCGGATAAATCTTTAACAATCAAAAGAGTTGTAGAAGACGGATACTATTTATTGAAAGTGCAAACACCTGCATTGGTAACAGTTCTTTCAGAAGCTAACCAACCAAGATATATGAGAGTAAAAGGAATTGTAGAAGCATTCGATCAACCAATTACTACTTGGGGATTTGCCGATATTGATATCGATGAAAAAATTGTTGGATTGGCTGGATCACCTACAAAAGTTAAGAAGTCATTTACAAAGGGAGCAAAAGCTGCCGGAGAATTGCATGAAGTAGATACTAAAGATGCTGTTCAATTGATTCTTGACAAATTAAAGGAAAAATTCGTAATCTAATAGGATAAACTCAGAAAAAGGAGATAAGAAAATGAATTTAAGTGATTATAAAGGAATACTAGTATTCGCAGAACAAAGAGATGGGAAAGTTCAAAATGTTGCTCTTGAATTATTAGGAAAAGCAAGAGAACTAGCTGAAGATATTGATACAAAAACTGTATCAGCTGTATTGATTGGAGAAAATGTAAAAGGTCTTGCTGATGAATTGATTCAATATGGAGCCGACATTGTATATGTAGTAGAAGGAGCTGACTACAAAATATACGATACTGAAAAATACGCACAAGTATTTAAATCCGTGATTGATAGTAAAAAACCTGAAATCGTGTTATTTGGAGCAACTACTATTGGAAGAGATTTAGCACCGAGAGTATCTTCAAGAATGGTAACGGGATTGACTGCTGACTGTACAAAATTAGAAATTGCAGAAGATAAATCTTTATGGATGACAAGACCTGCATTTGGTGGAAACTTAATGGCAACCATTGTATGTCCGGATCATAGACCTCAAATGTCTACTGTAAGACCTGGAGTTATGAAGAAAATGCCTAAAGATACTGCAAGAAAAGGAGAAATTGTTGACTATCCGGTAACTTTGGATCTTTCTAAGGTAAAAGTAGAAGTATTAGATGTTGTAAAAGAAGAAGGAAATAAAGTAGACATTTCAGAAGCGAAGATTTTAGTATCTGGAGGAAGAGGAGTAGGACACAAATCCAACTTCCAAGAATTAGAAGAATTAGCGGCTGAAATCGGTGGAGTGGTATCTGCATCAAGAGCACAAGTAGATGCCGGAAATATGCCTCACGATAGACAAGTTGGGCAAACAGGAAAAACAGTTCGACCTTCTATCTACTTCGCATGTGGAATTTCTGGAGCAATCCAACACGTTGCAGGTATGGAAGAATCAGAATTTATCATTGCCATCAACAAAGATAGATATGCACCAATTTTCTCTGTAGCAGATTTAGGAATCGTAGGAGATGTTCACAAAGTACTTCCTTTATTGACAGAAGAAATTAAAAAATTCAAAGCAACAAAATAATAGTAGTTCTTTGTCAAATGTCGTTGATGAAGAGTAGAACATGAAATTTTCAAGAGGATTTTAGGGATTTCGGAAACGAAATCTTTAAAATCCTTTTTTCTATTCTTTAGGAAATTATAAATGGAAAGAAGGAGTAAAATGTTTAAAAAAAAATGTAGAGTTGAAGAAGGAAAAAGATGAAAAAAAAGAAAAAATATTTTTTTGCACGCGAAAAAACCTAATGAAATATTAGGTTTTGGAAAGATATGAGATGTGAATTTTTCTTCCATACCAGCGTACCGTGATGTAAAGTTCTTTTTTCCTCATGGGGATATGGCAATTTGGGCATAGGAAAGGATGTATTTGAAAATTTTCTAGCATGGAGTTGACATAAAAGGAAAAAGGATTCTTCTTTTTCTTTTTTTGTAAGAATGCCATATGTATTTTTAAAGTATCTGATTTTCTACGCGCATAAAAACCAAAACGAGAAATCATTTTAAAATGTTTTGGGGGAAGATGAATCAATACTTGTTGAATAAATTTTTCTCGAGACATGGTGATATATGTTTTTTTTTTGTGATTTGCCAAATCATGAAAAAAGAAAGTTACTTCTTTTTCTGTAACATTCACGATTTTGTAATCAGCGATCGGAGCACGCGCAAGATATCTACCTAGATATTTCAAGAGTCCTTCCGCAGAATTGACTTCTTGTCTTCCCACCGAGAAAAAAAGTCGTGCATTTTCTTTGTAGAGTTTATTGGCTACTTGTTTTGCTTTTTCTTTCCAGATGGGATCTTGATAATTTCCGGATTGAATGAGTTGTAAGACGATAAATTTCCATTGATTCGCAATGACATCTACATGAAAATAGTCTAATTTTTTCCATACAAAACGTTTATTAAATCCTCCCAAAGAAATGAGTGCATGCACATGAGGATTCCATTTTAAGTCTCTGCCAAAGGTATGAATTACAGTTATGAGTCCATAGTGTACAATATCAGATTCTGTAAAATAGTTTTTGGAATATTTCCCAATTTTCTTTTTTCTTTTTCGTTTTTTATGAGTATTCTGAAACTGATAATCAAAGATTTGTTTGATTCCTAAAGTAAGTTTGTGTAGTAAAGAACGATCTAAGCAAAAAAAAGGTCTACATTCCTTAGGAATTGTGAAGAGTAGATGTCTATGAGGAACATTTAGAAGTTCATTTGTTATTTTTTGTGCCCAGACTTTAGAATATTTATATCCACAGGTAGGACAAAGTCTAGTTTTACAAGTAATTGGGAATTTATGAGTAAGCCCACATTGAGGACAAGCAAAAGAGACGAAAGCTTTTTGATAATCAGCACAAAGTAAAAAAGCATTGAAAGATTTTATGAGGTGGAGAAAATGCGCAGGAGAAAAAAAAGGTTGGATATTTTGTAAAATATGTGGTAAATTAGAGGTAAGGAATAGGTCTTTTAACATAGGATCGCCTTCTTTCTGTAAATTTAGGTGTGGTAACTTTATTTTACAGAAAAAATCAGCCGATTGGAAGAGATTTTTTAAATCTCCAATCGGCTTTTTTTATTCTTTAGGAAATTATAAATGGAAAGAAGGAGTAAAATGTTTAAAAAAAATGTAGAGTTGAAGAAGGAAAAAGATGAAAAAAAAGAAAAAATATTTTTTTGCACGCGAAAAAACCTAATGAAATATTAGGTTTTGGAAAGATATGAGATGTGAATTTTTCTTCCATACCAGCGTACCGTGATGTAAAGTTCTTTTTTCCTCATGGGGATATGGCAATTTGGGCATAGGAAAGGATGTATTTGAAAATTTTCTAGCATGGAGTTGACATAAAAGGAAAAAGGATTCTTCTTTTTCTTTTTTTGTAAGAATGCCATATGTATTTTTAAAGTATCTGATTTTCTACGCGCATAAAAACCAAAACGAGAAATCATTTTAAAATGTTTTGGGGGAAGATGAATCAATACTTGTTGAATAAATTTTTCTCGAGACATGGTGATATATGTTTTTTTTTTGTGATTTGCCAAATCATGAAAAAAGAAAGTTACTTCTTTTTCTGTAACATTCACGATTTTGTAATCAGCGATCGGAGCACGCGCAAGATATCTACCTAGATATTTCAAGAGTCCTTCCGCAGAATTGACTTCTTGTCTTCCCACCGAGAAAAAAAGTCGTGCATTTTCTTTGTAGAGTTTATTGGCTACTTGTTTTGCTTTTTCTTTCCAGATGGGATCTTGATAATTTCCGGATTGAATGAGTTGTAAGACGATAAATTTCCATTGATTCGCAATGACATCTACATGAAAATAGTCTAATTTTTTCCATACAAAACGTTTATTAAATCCTCCCAAAGAAATGAGTGCATGCACATGAGGATTCCATTTTAAGTCTCTGCCAAAGGTATGAATTACAGTTATGAGTCCATAGTGTACAATATCAGATTCTGTAAAATAGTTTTTGGAATATTTCCCAATTTTCTTTTTTCTTTTTCGTTTTTTATGAGTATTCTGAAACTGATAATCAAAGATTTGTTTGATTCCTAAAGTAAGTTTGTGTAGTAAAGAACGATCTAAGCAAAAAAAAGGTCTACATTCCTTAGGAATTGTGAAGAGTAGATGTCTATGAGGAACATTTAGAAGTTCATTTGTTATTTTTTGTGCCCAGACTTTAGAATATTTATATCCACAGGTAGGACAAAGTCTAGTTTTACAAGTAATTGGGAATTTATGAGTAAGCCCACATTGAGGACAAGCAAAAGAGACGAAAGCTTTTTGATAATCAGCACAAAGTAAAAAAGCATTGAAAGATTTTATGAGGTGGAGAAAATGCGCAGGAGAAAAAAAAGGTTGGATATTTTGTAAAATATGTGGTAAATTAGAGGTAAGGAATAGGTCTTTTAACATAGGATCGCCTTCTTTCTGTAAATTTAGGTGTGGTAACTTTATTTTACAGAAAAAATCAGCCGATTGGAAGAGATTTTTTAAATCTCCAATCGGCTTTTTTTATTCTTTAGGAAATTATAAATGGAAAGAAGGAGTAAAATGTTTAAAAAAAATGTAGAGTTGAAGAAGGAAAAAGATGAAAAAAAAGAAAAAATATTTTTTTGCACGCGAAAAAACCTAATGAAATATTAGGTTTTGGAAAGATATGAGATGTGAATTTTTCTTCCATACCAGCGTACCGTGATGTAAAGTTCTTTTTTCCTCATGGGGATATGGCAATTTGGGCATAGGAAAGGATGTATTTGAAAATTTTCTAGCATGGAGTTGACATAAAAGGAAAAAGGATTCTTCTTTTTCTTTTTTTGTAAGAATGCCATATGTATTTTTAAAGTATCTGATTTTCTACGCGCATAAAAACCAAAACGAGAAATCATTTTAAAATGTTTTGGGGGAAGATGAATCAATACTTGTTGAATAAATTTTTCTCGAGACATGGTGATATATGTTTTTTTTTTGTGATTTGCCAAATCATGAAAAAAGAAAGTTACTTCTTTTTCTGTAACATTCACGATTTTGTAATCAGCGATCGGAGCACGCGCAAGATATCTACCTAGATATTTCAAGAGTCCTTCCGCAGAATTGACTTCTTGTCTTCCCACCGAGAAAAAAAGTCGTGCATTTTCTTTGTAGAGTTTATTGGCTACTTGTTTTGCTTTTTCTTTCCAGATGGGATCTTGATAATTTCCGGATTGAATGAGTTGTAAGACGATAAATTTCCATTGATTCGCAATGACATCTACATGAAAATAGTCTAATTTTTTCCATACAAAACGTTTATTAAATCCTCCCAAAGAAATGAGTGCATGCACATGAGGATTCCATTTTAAGTCTCTGCCAAAGGTATGAATTACAGTTATGAGTCCATAGTGTACAATATCAGATTCTGTAAAATAGTTTTTGGAATATTTCCCAATTTTCTTTTTTCTTTTTCGTTTTTTATGAGTATTCTGAAACTGATAATCAAAGATTTGTTTGATTCCTAAAGTAAGTTTGTGTAGTAAAGAACGATCTAAGCAAAAAAAAGGTCTACATTCCTTAGGAATTGTGAAGAGTAGATGTCTATGAGGAACATTTAGAAGTTCATTTGTTATTTTTTGTGCCCAGACTTTAGAATATTTATATCCACAGGTAGGACAAAGTCTAGTTTTACAAGTAATTGGGAATTTATGAGTAAGCCCACATTGAGGACAAGCAAAAGAGACGAAAGCTTTTTGATAATCAGCACAAAGTAAAAAAGCATTGAAAGATTTTATGAGGTGGAGAAAATGCGCAGGAGAAAAAAAAGGTTGGATATTTTGTAAAATATGTGGTAAATTAGAGGTAAGGAATAGGTCTTTTAACATAGGATCGCCTTCTTTCTGTAAATTTAGGTGTGGTAACTTTATTTTACAGAAAAAATCAGCCGATTGGAAGAGATTTTTTAAATCTCCAATCGGCTTTTTTTATTCTTTAGGAAATTATAAATGGAAAGAAGGAGTAAAATGTTTAAAAAAAATGTAGAGTTGAAGAAGGAAAAAGATGAAAAAAAAGAAAAAATATTTTTTTGCACGCGAAAAAACCTAATGAAATATTAGGTTTTGGAAAGATATGAGATGTGAATTTTTCTTCCATACCAGCGTACCGTGATGTAAAGTTCTTTTTTCCTCATGGGGATATGGCAATTTGGGCATAGGAAAGGATGTATTTGAAAATTTTCTAGCATGGAGTTGACATAAAAGGAAAAAGGATTCTTCTTTTTCTTTTTTTGTAAGAATGCCATATGTATTTTTAAAGTATCTGATTTTCTACGCGCATAAAAACCAAAACGAGAAATCATTTTAAAATGTTTTGGGGGAAGATGAATCAATACTTGTTGAATAAATTTTTCTCGAGACATGGTGATATATGTTTTTTTTTTGTGATTTGCCAAATCATGAAAAAAGAAAGTTACTTCTTTTTCTGTAACATTCACGATTTTGTAATCAGCGATCGGAGCACGCGCAAGATATCTACCTAGATATTTCAAGAGTCCTTCCGCAGAATTGACTTCTTGTCTTCCCACCGAGAAAAAAAGTCGTGCATTTTCTTTGTAGAGTTTATTGGCTACTTGTTTTGCTTTTTCTTTCCAGATGGGATCTTGATAATTTCCGGATTGAATGAGTTGTAAGACGATAAATTTCCATTGATTCGCAATGACATCTACATGAAAATAGTCTAATTTTTTCCATACAAAACGTTTATTAAATCCTCCCAAAGAAATGAGTGCATGCACATGAGGATTCCATTTTAAGTCTCTGCCAAAGGTATGAATTACAGTTATGAGTCCATAGTGTACAATATCAGATTCTGTAAAATAGTTTTTGGAATATTTCCCAATTTTCTTTTTTCTTTTTCGTTTTTTATGAGTATTCTGAAACTGATAATCAAAGATTTGTTTGATTCCTAAAGTAAGTTTGTGTAGTAAAGAACGATCTAAGCAAAAAAAAGGTCTACATTCCTTAGGAATTGTGAAGAGTAGATGTCTATGAGGAACATTTAGAAGTTCATTTGTTATTTTTTGTGCCCAGACTTTAGAATATTTATATCCACAGGTAGGACAAAGTCTAGTTTTACAAGTAATTGGGAATTTATGAGTAAGCCCACATTGAGGACAAGCAAAAGAGACGAAAGCTTTTTGATAATCAGCACAAAGTAAAAAAGCATTGAAAGATTTTATGAGGTGGAGAAAATGCGCAGGAGAAAAAAAAGGTTGGATATTTTGTAAAATATGTGGTAAATTAGAGGTAAGGAATAGGTCTTTTAACATAGGATCGCCTTCTTTCTGTAAATTTAGGTGTGGTAACTTTATTTTACAGAAAAAATCAGCCGATTGGAAGAGATTTTTTAAATCTCCAATCGGCTTTTTTTATGTTAAAACATAAAATCGGTTTTTCTTTTTGAGCAGCACAAAAAAGAATGCGAACATTCCAAATATATGCTTATGAAATTAAAAAAATTGTTTAAAAATTTGGGTTGATTTGCGCAATCCCTCGGATAATTAAAATTCTCTGTCGAAAATGAGAAAATCTACGGAAGTCAAATGCAACTCGTTTAAAGAATCAAAGAGATTTAAAAATTTTCCTTGCTATCAAAGAAAAAATAGAATATACTGATAAAAAGATATAATATGTGTATGCGATTTCATAGATGAATTGTAAAAAAAGAGATGGCTATATATTTTTTTAGTCTATCTTTTTCTGTGTTTTTTTCTGCTAAAAAAAGAAGAAGAAACGAATAGATTGACTTTCAAAGAACGGATTAGCTCTGTTAGAATAAGATTTTTACGAAGGGAGAGAGAAATGAAAATGAGAAATCGATTTTTAAAAAAAGCTATAGCGATACTATTCTTAATCTTTCATATGACTGAACTATTTGCAAGCAATCTAATTGTAGACCCAAATGCAAACCACAATACAAAACTTGATAAATCTAATACAGGAGTGCCAATAGTAAATGTATCCACTCCTAATCATCGTGGAATAAGTGTAAATGAATTCTTGGAATATAACATAGGCAAAGAAGGGCAGGTTTTAAATAATGCGGATAATGTTGGAAGATCTCATCTCGCAGGTCTCATTCATGCCAATCCTAACTTAGCACCTAATCAAGCAGCTAATTTAATTGTCCTACAAGTGAATGGTTCCAATCGTTCTCAAATAGAAGGATATTTAGAAGCGCTAAGTAGAGAGAAAGTAGATGTCATTCTAAGTAATGAAAATGGGCTATATATCAACAATGGTGGAACTATCAATATTAAAAACTTCACTACTACTACAGGGAAAGTTAGTCTAAAAGATGGAGATATTGTTGGAATCGATGTGGAAACAGGAAGGATTGCGATAGGTCCTAAAGGTTTGGATGTTAGCAATGCCAATTATGTAGAATTCCTTTCTAAAACTTTAGAACTTGCTGGGAATTTAGTTGCCAATGCAGAGGTAAAAGTTATTACAGGTTCGAATAAGATTGATAAAGATGGGAATATAGAGAAGAGGGCATCAAGCACTCCTGTAGGGGTGGCAATCGATGCTTCTCAACTTGGAGGGATGTATGCAGGTCAAATCAAAATAATAAGCACAGAGAAAGGAGCCGGAGTCAATTCGGATGCTTTTATTGTGTCTAAAAATAAGAGATTAGAAATCACGGCGGATGGAAAAATAAAGGTAAATAAGGTACAAGGGAAAGGAATCGAGATTCAAGGAAAAGACTATGAACAAACAGGACTTGCGCAATCTGACTTGGATATTAACATAAAGGCTGATAGTATAAAGCTTAGTGGATTTGGAACTCAAGCAAACAAACAAATCAATCTAAATGGAACCGTTGAAAATAGTGCAACCATATATACAAAAAAAGGAATAAAAACAAAAGCTCTCGTAAACACTGGAGTAATACAAGCGACAAATAACATTGAAGTGGAAGGAAATGTAACAAATAATGGAGAAATTCTAACAAATAAAAACCTTACAGCTAAAGATACCATTTCCACAAAGAAATTAATAGCCAAAGAAGGAATCTCTGTTAATACATTAGAAAATGCAGGAATCATAGCGACAGATAACAAATTAGATGTAAAAGGAAATTTAATAAATCGTGGAGAAGTACAAGCTATGGATACTATCTTAGTATCAGGAAATGTGAATAATACAGGTGAGATAGTAACAAATCATTCTTTTACAGCAAAAGATACTATTTCAACTAAAAAACTAATAGCGAAAGATAGGATTACTACTGATAAATTGGAAAATTCAGGAGATATAGCAACCAATAAAGATTTAAAGGTAAGGTCTAATTTAGTAAATAGTGGAAGAATAGAAGTTTCTGCTAATATTTTCGTGAAGACAGATCTAGAAAACAAAGGGAATATCATAACAGGCGAAAACTTAAATGCAAAGACTTTAACAAATCGTGGAGGGATTCAAGCCGTTGGGAAAATATCCGTAACTCAAAATGCAAAGAATACAGGAAAGATAGTAACGAATAATACCTTTACAGCCAAAGATACCGTTACTACAAAAAAATTAATAGCCAAAGAAGGAATTTCAGTCGATACATTGGAAAGCGCTGGAATCGTGGCAACAGATAACAAAGTAGATATAAAAGGAAATGTAATAAATAGTGGGATAATCCAAGCTGCTGATAGAATCACTGTAAAAAAGAATGTAGATAACCGTGGAGAAATAGTAACCAATGGCTCATTTACGGCAAAAGATGTCAAAACAACAAATAAAATAATGTCAAAAGATGATATTACTATAGCTAAGCTAGAAAATTCCGGGACAGTAATATCCAACAAGAAATTAAACATAGATGGAAGTTTAACGAATAGCGGAGAAATTCAAACATTAGAGAATATTGTAGTAAAAGAGAATGCTCTAAATACAGGAGAAATTCTAAGCAATGGCTCTTTTACATCAAAAGAGGTAAAAAATGAAAAAACAATCAGTGTAAGCAAAGATATTCATATAGGTAAATTAGGAAATACAGGAAATGTTGCAACAGCTAAAAATTTAAATGTCAATGGAAAATTAACAAACTCTGGGAATATCCAGGCCGTTGAAAATATTTCAGTGATAGATAATGTTTTAAATAAAGGAACGATCTTAACCAATGGCTCTTTTACATCAAAAGATATTAAAAACGAAAAAAAAGTAAGCGCAAATAAAGATATTACAGTCTCTAAATTGGAAAATACAGGGAATATGGTAACAAATAGTAAAGTAACTGTGAATGGGACTTTCATGAATGATGGCGAAGTGAAAGCAATGGATCATATAGCGGTGACTGGAAATACTACAAATAATGGGAGTATTGTAACAAATAAAAATTTTACTACGAAGAATTTAACGAATCATCAAAAAATAATTGTTAAAGAAAAAATGGATACAAAGAATGTAACAAATACCGGAACAATCGCTTCAGGCGATACATTTACTGTGATTGGAAATCTTGAAAACACAAATAGGATAGAAAGTGTAAATCTTGATGTCACAGGAAAGAAACTAACAAATAGTGGAAGTATGAAAGCGGATAATATTTCTACAAAAGTAACGGATATAAGAAATGATGGAAAAATAGTATCATGGAATAATATTACTTTTTCTAATGCACAAAATATAACAAACACGAATGAAATAACAGCACTGAAAGATATTGTAGCCAATCATACCAATCTTGTAAATAGTGGGAATATTGCTTCGAATGGAAAAGTATTGCTAAATCATTCCAGCATTACGAATACGAAAAAAATAGCTTCTAATATCATCGAAATGCAAGAGAATAGAAAATATGATAATACCGGAGAAATCATAGGAAATGAGGTAAGCCTTGCAAGCACAAAGGATTTAAACTTAACTGGTAAATTGCATGGTGCGCAAAAATTAACTATCAGTGGAAAAAATATATCAAATGATGGAGAAACGACTGGGACAGGTCTAACAACGATCACTGCGAGTAACAATTTTACGAATCATAAAGCATTATCAGCGCTAACTCTTACAGTAAGAGCAGCAGGAGATGTTGTAAATAATAGTATGTTAAGTGCTGGAACAGTCAGTGTAAATGGGAAAAATATAGAAAATCATGATTTAATTTCAGCAGCAGGAAATGTCACGTTAACAGCAGAGAATAAAGTAGACAATAAGGCAGGAAAAGCTATTTTTGCTGGACAAAAATTAGCAATTCATGCGCAAGAAATTAAAAATAATAAAAAATCGGAACTTTTAGGAAATGATATAGAATTAACAGCAGATAAAGTAGGAAATGAAGTAGGAACCATAAAGGCATTTAATAATATAAAGATAAAAACAGATACATTTGAAAATATCGGAGAAGTAAAAGACTTAGATCAATATGAAAGCTATTATGAAACTTGGGATGGACAAATCATAGAAGCTGACCAAATTGATGATTGGAAAAGAAGAAACTCCGATAAGGCTTCTAAAAGAAGTAATGGTCATGCAGGAAGACATATAAGAAGTAAACAAAGAAAAGCATATGAAAGAATAACAAAAGAAGTAGAAAAGGATCAATATAAATCTCTATTATTTCCAGAATATACGGAATATATGAAAAGATATTTAGGAGATGAAGGACGACATACAGAAAAAACAGGAAGTGCAAAAATACAAACGATTCCATTAAAAGAAAAAGTAAGAAGTAAAGGCGAAACTGAACATGGAAAAGTATTTGCTGGCGGAAATGTAATAATAGAAGGAAAAGATGGGGGAAAGGCAAGTGAAGTTTTCAATCAAGATTCTATCATATCAGCAGGAAATACAGTAAAAATAGATGCCAATAAACTTGAAAATATTGTAAGCATTGGGGAAAAAGTAAAAGTAAAAACAGGGGAAGAAAGTATGTACATCAAATTGGAACGTACTGGAAAAAAACCTAGGAAAAAAGTAAAAATGGAAGTTACTTACACCAGAGATTTTAAAAATGATTATGTAATAAAAAAAGTTCCTGTATTAGATAAAAATGGAAAGCAAGTTTATGAAAGGCGTGGATTGAGAAAAAGACCAAAATATGATGAAATTTCAGAATATGTGGGAAGATACGCCTATGTTACAGGTTCTCCAAGTATAATAGAAGGAAAACATGTAGTCATCAATCCAACAAGTATTGTAAAACATGAAATTGAAGATACAAATGGTAAAATAATAAGAGATAAGGCTCCTAAAGAAATAATAGTGGAAAGAAAACCATATAATGAAGGGATAGAAAAAGAGAACACGAATGTAACAGTTACTGCTAATAAAAATATAGAAAATTTAAATCAAATAAATGTAAAGGAAGAACTAAAAAAATATGGGAATGTTGGAACAGAGGGTACTATATATAATGGAAATAGTGGTACCAATGGAGAAATAGCAGCCAGTACAAAAGGGATAGAGGAAATTATAAAAAATGGAACGATCAATATGGATTCCAGTTTATCCAGTGCTTTATTTATTAAAAATATATCTCCAACCTCAAAATATCTATTAGAAACAAGACCAAAATATATAAACCAAAAAAGTTTCTATGGAAGTGATTACTTCTTAACTAGAATAGGTTATGAAGAAACATGGGATAGAGTAAAAAGATTAGGAGATGCTTACTATGAAAATGAACTGATAGATAGAAGTATCACAGAAAAACTGGGAACAAGATTTTTACATGGAAAAGAACTATCCGTAAAAGAACTCATAGACAATGCAGCAGAAGAAGCCAAGAAAAATAACCTAACCATAGGAAAAGCATTAACTAAGGAACAAATAGCAAAACTGGAGAAAGATATTGTATGGTATGAGTATCAAGAAGTAAATGGGATACAAGTCTTGGCACCAAAAGTATACTTATCACAAAATACTCTAAAAAATCTAAATACAGATGGTAGAAGTAGAATCACAGGGACAGAAAACACGTATGTAAGAACCGGTAATTTAGAAAATACAGGATTCATAGGTGGCTATGGAAATACTTATGTAGAAGCAAAAGAGGTAAAGAATAGAACATTAGGCAATCAACTTGCTGAGATAAGGGGAAATAAAACAACCATCCTTGCACAAAATAATATCAATAATATAGGCGCAAGAATCTCAGGAAACGAACATCTAAATCTAGTAGCAGTCAATGGAGATATTGTAAATAAGAGTACCGTAGAAAACATAGAATTTCATAATGGAGAATTTGATAGAAGTCAATTCACAAAAATAGATTCCGTAGGCGAAATCATGTCTCATGGTAATTCTTATATGCTTGCAAATAACTATACAAGTATAGGCGCTATCACACAAGCAAAAAATTTAAATATACATGTAGTCAATGACATGAATATGAAATCCCAAGAAGTCAGGGGAGAACAAACATTTGGAAAAGATGATAGCCAATATAACTACTATGGATTGGAAAGAAATATAGGCTCTCATGTAAAAGCAGAAAACTTAAATGTAACAGCTAATAATTTAAATATATCAGGTTCCGCAGTAGTAACAAAAACAGCTGATTTAAAGGTAGATACATTACATATAGAATCAAAAGTAGAGAAAGAAGATATGGTAAATAAGATATCTTCTAAAGGCTTTTTGAAATCAAGTTCCAAGAAAGAAACGATACATAAGGAAGAAAACTCAGCAGGAAGTCTTTCTGTAGAAGGGAAAGGAACAATAAAAGGAGATGTCAACCTGGTAGGAAGTAATTTAGTACTAGGAAAAGACAGCTTTGTAGGAGGAAAACTAAAAACAGATTCCACAGAACTTCATAGTAGATATTCACTGGAAGAAAAGAAAAAAGGATTCAGTGGAAGTATAGGAAGTGGAGGATTTTCTATTGGTTATGGAAAATCAGAAAGTAAGTTAAAAGAAAAAGATGTAACGAATGCAAAATCGAATCTGGTATTAGGAGATGGCACAGTACTCAATCAAGGTGCAGAAATCACAGCAACAAACTTAATACATGGACAAATAAGTATAAATCATGGAGATGTTACCTATGGTGCAAGAAAAGATATTCATGATGTAGAAAGCTCAACAAAGAGCAGTGGAATCAATCTATCAGTAAGAATAAAATCACCCGCACTGGATAGAGCGAAACAAGGAATAGATTCCTTGAAACAAATGAAATTGGGAGATAGCATAGGCGGGCTTGTGAATGTAGCCAATGTTTACACCGGAACTGTAGTGGGTCTTGCCGGAAACCAAGGAACAAAACTACCTGCAAATGAAGGAAAAGAAAGAAGATATCGCAAAAGCCTTTGAAGGAGTCTCCAAAGATTTAGGCTATCCGGTAACAGTAATCTATACAGACCCAAGTAATTCCCCACAATTAATTGGAATTGATAAAGATGGAAATAGGTATATAAAAGCTGGAACAGCCTATGTAGATGAGAAAACAGGAATCCATCATATTCTAATCAATAGCAAATCGGAAGGAAATAAGACAAAGGCAGATAGGAACCATAGCAGAAGAGCAAAGCCATATTATAGGAAAGATAGAAGGAAGACAAAAGAAAGTTTCTGATGGAAGTGAAAAAGGTTTAGAGAATTTAGGAAGACCCACAAATGCTTTCTTTAAAGACCAATATAGTAAGAATGATAAAGCCATAGGAATAGTAGGTGATGGAAAAGATTATTCAAATACTAACTTTGGTGAAAATGTTGGGAATAAAATGATAGAAAATCCTCTAGAATCATATAATAGAAAATATATAACAGCTGATGAAAGAAAAGAAGTTGAAAAAATATTATCAGAAGAAAAAGGAGAAAATTATTTTGTAGATTGGGAAGCATATGATGATTTTTTGGAAGGAAATTATAGAGCTGAAATAAATTATTTAGTTTTTCAAGCTAAAAATAGAGTTAATAATTTATCAGAAATAGAAAATGGAAACTTTGAAGATGTTGATGATAAAGAAGCTGTTTTTCATAATTTTATAGAAGATGGTAAGATAATATTAGATGATAATATGAAGAATAAAAAGAAAGTTGAATATGAAACTGGAAAAGAGGTTGTTATTAATCTTCATGGTGAAATAGTGAAAGATACTAAAAATCAAGGTACAGGTAACTATATTACTTATGGACTTAAAGAACCTAAATCTGATGAAGGAAAATTTGATAAATTTGGACATGGAGTAGTAGATATAGGGACTTATTTATTTTTTGGAACAGGTGTAAATGATGATTCAACTTTTATGAATAGATTATCATATTTCACAAAGGGAACCTTAGTATCCATTAATTATAAAGGTATAAAGAAATGGAGTGATAACAGAGGCTATAAAGCTGTTGGATATAAGGAAATTTTTAAATATTTAGTTACTCCAAATTTCTATGAACAATATAGAGATGATACAGGATATAAAAAATTTCTTGAAACAAATATCATAAGGTAGAGGTGAAATTAATGAGAAAAAAATTATTTATTTTATCAGTACTAATAAATTTTATTTTCCTTTTCTTTTTTACTATGTGTGTAAGATATACTGATAAAAATAGTTATAATATTCAAAATCTAAAAAAAGAAAATAGAGAAAAAGAAGTTATTTTTAAAGAATATCCAGAAATTAAAAGTGTTAATTTACTTTATGGAGCTAGTATTTTATTTGAATTATATGAAATTAAAGATAATTTAAATTTAGAAAAAGTTGAATTATTTTATAAAAATAAGAATATAGAAAAAATAGAAATTAATAAGAAAATAATTGATTTAGAAGATTTTGGTGTTAAAGAATTTTATGAAAATGGAAGAAGAATTTTTAAAAAAGAATTTTCCATTGAGAAAGATTTATTAGAAATTTTAGGGAAAAATGCTGAAATACATAACTCATTAGAAGATGGAAGATTTTATATAGATATTTATATGAAAGACTTAAAAACAAATGAAACTTTTATAATAAAAAGAGATAATATATCTATTTATTATGAAAGTGTGGAAATAAAAGCATTTTCAATGTAATTTTAGCAATGATTTGGAATAGATAGTTTGAAAATTTTAGACTATAAAAGAGTAGGTTATGAAGAAACATGGGATAGAGTAAAAAGATTAGGAGATGCTTACTATAATAACAGGAAGACCAATAACACAAGTTCAACTAGAAAGAATAGGAATAAAGTCAGAGGTAAAAGATCTAGGTTTTAAAGTAGATGGAACAACTAAAACAGGATTAGCTATAGATGAGGCTTTAGAAATAATTTAGGAAAGACATTTAAAACATATGATAACTATAATGATGTAACTAAAACAGCAACAAGTGTAAAAAGTATAGATATGACTTCAAAGACATATACAAGTGGTTCAGGGTTAAACAATGTATTAAATAAATATGAAAGAGTTATAGAAGATTTTGATAAATATGAATTGGATAAAGTAAAATTAGAAAATAAAGACATAGAAAATCGTATATTAAAGATTGTAATAAATAATGAACCATTGAATAAATCACAAATGGAAAATTTGAAAAAATTTGTTGAAGAAGCTGGTAAAAATGGAATAAAAGTAGAGGCAGTAATATTAAAATAGGAGGATTAAAATGAATGTATCAATAACAATATATAAAGAAAAAAGAACAAGATTTTAGAATGATGATATTACTATCAGGTAGAAGTAAAATAGGTTTAATTCAAGTGAAAGATTATGGTATAATTTCTTATTTAAATAAAAAAGACAGTGAAAAAATAGGAGAATTTATATTTTGGGCATTAAATGAAAGTGATAATGAAAAAATTGAAGATGAAGTTACTATACAATGGTGTAAACAGTATTTTAATTGTTCTTCTAATTTAAAAGTAGTTAATGAATATAATAATATTGGATTTGAATTTTTTGAAAATAAATATACAATATATTTAAAAATGAAAGATGGAAAAGGTGATTCACTATTTAAAGATGAGAATGGGAATAAAGTTGAATACACCTTCCCAGAAAAGCCAACAGCATTAGAGTTAGGGACAAAAGGAATGGAAATGTTTGAGTATAAAGAAAGATATGATGGATTGATAGAATAAGGAGAATTAAGCTGAATAGATAAAATATCATTTATTCGGCTTTTCTCTGACCTAGAAGTTATGTAATCAAGTAATAATTTCTATGCAAATATTGGAGTCAATTTAGGTTTCAATAAATCAAGTTTCAATACGAAATCACACAATGAAAGTGCAGTAGTAACAACCATACAAGATAAATATTTATGTATTTATCATACAAGGAGGGAAAATATAAAGATTATGAATATGAAGAAACATAAAAAGGAAAAAGGAAGTAAATTCAATCTATGGAGTCTTATCATATGGAATCTCCTTATCTTTATTTTGTTAAGCATTTTTTTCTTTCAACAAATACAGGAATCCATGCAAAAAAACTGGAGATTTTCCTCATTTGAGGAATTGCTATTTCTGGTTTTTATGGGAGTTTTTTTGTTTATCACAGCTCTTGCAAGCATTCGAAATATTCTAAAATTAAGACTTTTTTATACTAAAGAAGGAGAAATTAGTGAAGAAAAGGAAATTTTTGCCTATGATTTTTTTAAAATGTATCAAAAACTTTCCACCAAACGCATTTTGGCAATTTCTATTTTTCCAATTCTTTCTATCTCGATTCTTGCTGTTATTACTTTTATCGCAATTCATAGTTCCTATTTTTCCGATGAATTTGCTTTGGAATTTATGGAAAATGTATGGAGCCATATTTATCTATATTTACTTGTATCTTTCCCTTGTTTTTTTCTTTTTATCAAAAGTTTGTTGGCAAAAATACACAATATATCAATGCTTCGAAAAGTCTATGATTGTGCAAGTAGAGAAGAAATTTTTGCCATAAACAATATTCAGGAAAAAACTGTTTGCTATGTCTTTACGAAGGAATATCTTGTGAATTGGGACGGTTTTTTGAATATTATTCCCCTACGAGAAATTAAAACTATAGAATTTAAAAAATACTTTTATGTTTTATGGTATGGCACAAGACTTGTTCTTCGTGAAAAAACAGGTAAAAAACACACTATTTGGAGTTACGGTCCTAATGGAGAGGAATGGATAAAAAGAGGATTTTTCATAAAAGAAAATATTTTAGGTAAAGTAGAACAGAAAATAGTATATAAATAGAATTCAATCTTCTTTTTCTTCAGGAAGAGCAAAATAATCAGCATTCGTGTAAGCTATTCTTGCTTTATTTTAGTATCTGGCACTTGACCTAATTCATTTTCATAGGATACACCGAAACTAGTTTTGAAAGAAATTTCATTTCCAAATTGATGAAGATATCCGGCTTCTCCCCTTACTTTTTATATTAGAACCTGTTTCTAAATTTATTTTTTCAGCATAAAGTTCTATAGAAGGATAAATCTTATCTTCAACTGTACTTTTCTTTCCTATCATAGTTGATTTCCTTTGCTTTTTTCTATTGAAGATTTTACTTGCCTCTTATCCACTCTTCTCTTGTAATATAATTAAAATATTTTGTTTTTACGGCATGAATCAGTGGACAATCCACATTTTCTTTTTTATAACGAAATCGTAGACCACATTTTTCTTGCAATCGCCATGACTGCTGATTTTCTTCAAAATGAGAGACCCAAAGTTCTTTTAATTTCAATTCTTCAAATCCAAGTCGAATGATTTCCTGTAAGGCTTCCACTCCCAGTTCTTGTCCCCAAAAAGGAACATCCATCCAACATCCTAATTCTGCAGAAGAAGGATTTTCTTCTTCAATATTTAGAGAAACATTTCCAATAATTTCATTTTTTTCTTTTAAAATAAGAGCAAAAGTATAAGGAGTCAGGAGTAAATCTTGTATAATTTTCAAACTTTCTTTTACATTTTGATGAGCTGGCCAACCTGCCATAGGTCCCACTTTCGGATTTTTAGCACAATGATACAAAGCTTCTGCATCCTCTTCCGTCCAATTTCGTAAATACAATCGTTTCGTTTCCAATCTCATAAAAACAACACCTCTTTCCTTTCCGCTTTCTTTTATTTCATCTATAATACTCTATTTTCGGAAAGTATTCAATATATTTTTATCTATGAAATGATAAGAAGCCGGTTCTTTTAACAAGTATGAAATAATTTTGAGGAGGAAAACTTCTTATGAATTTACCAAGTCATAGCTTTCTTGAATCAATTCCTCGATTGCATTCCAGCTAATATCAGAGGACAAATTCACGGTAATCCAATGTTTTTTATTCATATGATAGGCGGGAAACACTCTATTAGTATCGATGAGATTGGGAATCTTTTCCGGAGAATGCTTTAAATTTAAAAGATAAATTTTTTGTTTTCCTTCCAGTCCAATTGCTTTGGGAGAGACTTTCATAACTAAGGCATACCATTTCTTTTTAGAGTTTGTTAAGGTACAATAATTCGGATCTCCTTTCCAAGGATAGTTTGGAATGCTTCCGTATTTTTTTTGAGCAAACTCTAAAATTTTGCGGATTTTCTCTTTTTTCATGGAGCATTTTTGAATGATGTCTTCCAAAATATGATCGACTTCCTCATGTAAGGTTACTAAAAAATGTCCTGAATAATTTTTGATGTAGAAGGGAAAATATTCTTCTTTCAGCAAAGAATCATAAACTTTTACCTCAAGTTCTTTCTTTTGAATATAATAATAAACCGCCAGAAAAAAAGAAGAATCGGATAGAAAAGTTTTGTAATAGTAAAAATTCTCCTTTTTACAAAATCCATATTCTAGTAAGAATGATTCCTGTAATGCCTGTTTCATTTTTGTCCCTCTCTTTTCTCTGATTTCTTGATATTGCTCGGAAAGAGTTCTTTTTGTAATTTTGATATGTCAATTCAATATTCTCCTAAAAATACTAAATTTTAAATGTATTTTATCACATTTTTTTATTTTCTCGCAACAATTTTCATATATTTTTCAAAAGACATGTTATAATGGAGCTAGTAAAAAAGAAAAAGGAGTCTATATGAAAACTAAATATCTTTCTCACAAATTGACTGAAAAAATTGAAATAAATCGAGAACAAGCGGCAGAAATTCTTTCCGACTTAAAACGCTATACCGCCGCTTTTCCAAATCTTCATAAGGATGACACACTTTCTTTGTTAAAAGAGAAAAGTATTTCTTTATATAATCATGTTTTTATGGCGGAAGATTTCGAAATGGCTTTGGAAACAGAAGAAACATTATTTTTTTTACAAAAAATGGTAAAACAACTGGAAATTCCTTCAATAAATAGAAGCTTTCAAGAAATCTTGCAGGAAACGGCAGAAATTTTATCTCGCGGAAAACAAAAAAACGAAAATCCCACTGCTTATATCCTGGGCGGGCAACCGGGAGCAGGAAAATCGGGGATGGTACGAAGAATTTCTTTAGAATTGGCTGGAAATGTCATCAGTATCAATGGGGATGATTTTAGAAAAGATCATCCCAAATATTTTGAATTATTAGAGAAATATGGAGAAGACTATGTGTCACATACCGCTTCTTTCTCCGGAAAAATGGTAAGAGAATTGATTGATTTTGCAGCCGAAAATCGATATCATACCATTATAGAAGGCACTTTGCGAGGAAAAGAAGTTCCTTTAAATACAAGTAAATTATTCCATAAACAAGGGTATCGAACTGTTTTACAAGTCCTTTGTGTGGAACCGGAACTTTCTTATCAAGCTACTTTGTCTCGCTATGCGGAGATGAAAAGAAGAGGAATGGTTGCCAGAATGACAGCAAAATCACACCATGATAAAGTGGTTTCTGCCATTTTGGAAAATGTCTCTCAAATTTATCTCAGCAAAGAATTTGATGAAATTGAAATTTTTCGACGAAACGGAGAAACAATTTACTCCTATCAGGAAACACCGGAAGTAAATCCCGCCGAGATTATGAAAGCTTATTTTTAATATAAAAAGACTCTTTTTTTATTGGATTTTATCATAAAAAACAATAGAAGAAGGCTCGGTAAAATCATATAGAATTCTATTTTATTAAGCCAAGAATAAAGCATATCATTATCCCAGACGGGAGGGAGAGTGGACAAAAAATTGTATAGAATATGAATGAACATGGGATAGACAATAGACTGGGTTCTAAAATAGACAATAACAGTGCCAAAACCCAAAAATACGGTATAGACACTTTGAATAAATTCCATATGCCATAAACCGAAAAAAAGAGAAGATAAGATCAAGGCAAGATAAACATTTTGTTCTTCCAAGACTCGAAAGATAATTCCTCGAAACATAAATTCTTCTACAATAGGTCCTAGAACTATCACAGCCAAAAGGACGTAAAGATAAGGTTCTTTTTCAATACCTTCCCAAGTTGCATTGTAACTTTTGATACTGCTGGCAACAAAAGGAATATGAGAAAGTTGTGAATAGGAAAAATCCAACCATAAATTTGTAAGTCCGGAAATTCCTAAGGTAATAATAATACTTTGTAACAATATCCAAAAGGGATGATAGCTTTTTGTCTTACTTTGCTTAAAATCCCAACGAAGTCCCATATATAGAAAGAAAAATAAAAAACATAAAACAGCACAGACAATGCTATCGAAAAAATAGTAGCTTGTCCGTTCAAAGGCTTCTTTTGACATAGCTGCTTCCGCATATCCCAAAACAAAACCTTCTATAAAATTATAAAGAAACAAAACTCCTAAACATAGGAGAATACTTTTACTAATTCCTATTTTTCTGTGGCTTACAAATTCTTCCATTCCTCTTCCCCTTTTTTATATTTTATTCTGTGCTCTTTTCATAATTTTTCCATTTTTTAAAACGTCTGTTTTTCTAAAAAAATGGCTGCAAATTTACATTTTTTCTTTATTAAAAAATTTTTTATTACTATACTTTTTCTTCTATGATAAGAATATTTTTTATTATTATAACAAGTTATTAAAATATTTACAAGGCTTTTCTATGGAAAATTTCCCTTGCAACAAAAGAAAAAAATGAAAAAAATCCGTTTTTGTATTTTAAATAAAGCAATCTTTTTTGCTTTCTTTTTATAAAAGCAATCTATTATGATTGCTTTTTCTTCTTCTCCATGCTAGAATAGATTGAGGTGAAAAAGATGAAAGATTATGCAGCGCTGATGATAGATTTAAAAAACTCAAAGACCTATTCCATAGAAGCAAGAAATCAAATTCAACAGCAGATACTTAAGACCATGCAAAAATTAAACAAGTTATTTACCAACTCCTTAAGCAAAGAGGTTGAATTTAGTGCAGGAGATGAAATACAGGGACTTTTTTCTTCCCCCTCAGCCGCTTATTTGTATTTTCGCTTTTTTCAATTGTTGACTCATCCTTTAGAATTGCATAGCGGAATCGGAATGGGAGCTTGGAATGTGAGATTGGAGTTTTCCAGTTCAACAGCTCAGGACGGTCCTGCTTATCACTATGCCAGAATGGCAATCGAGGAGGCGAAGAAAAATTTAGAATACTCCACTTTATTTTATTCCAAAAGAAAAGAGGACAGAGTCATCAATGCTCTTATCAATGCCTATGAAACATTGCAGAGCAAACAAAGTAAATATCAAGCGGAACTTACTCTCTTTACGGAATTCCTATACCCAATCTCTGCAAATAATATTCTGTCAAAAGAAAAAGTGAAAGAATTTCTTGAGAATTCAGAACAAGAAAATTGGAAAATAGAGCTCATAAATCTGGAAGAAGGGGAAGAAGACTTTTATATCAAAACCGGGAAAAAAAGAGGACTGGCTACCCAATTGTCCGAATTATTGGAAACTAGTCGTCAAAGTACGGAAAAAAGCATAAAATCGGCAAATATCTATGAAATGAGAAATTTGAGTTTTGCCATTTTACAAATACTAAAAGATTTGGAAGGAGAAAAGCTATGATACTGATTCTTTTTTTGATTTCTCATATTTTAGCGGACTATGTTTTTCAAACGAAAAATATGGCAAAAAAAAAGAAACACTCTATAAAAGTGCTTTCTTTCCATGCTGCGATTTATTCCCTTGTTTTCTTTATCACATATCTTTTATTATTTCGAATTTCTCTCTCTTGGAAGTCTTTTTTTATCATTGCAGTTTCTCATGCTGTTATTGATGTCGGGAAAGAGAAAGTAGAAGCTAAATTGCTTCTTAAACATCCAAGTTTTCCTTTTTTCAGTTTTTTACTTGACCAGATTTTACATATTTCCATTCTTATGTTTGTACTTTGCTATTTCTCTTTAGAGAAACATACGAATCTCTATTATCAAAATATAGAAGCTATGCCTCATTTTCGAGAAATAGTCTCCTATATCTTGCTATTTTTAGTTATTTTAACTCCGAGTTCCGTTTTTATAAAAAAAATGTTTTTATTGTTATCTACGGAAACAGAAGAAGACTCAGGGACAAAAGCGGGAAATATGATAGGAAAACTGGAGAGAGTTTTAATTGTGATTCTTCTCTTGCAAAGTCAATACGAAGCCATCGGTTTTGTGTTAGCTGCAAAGAGTATTGCTCGTTTCAGGCAGTTAGATGATAAGGAATTTGCAGAAAAATATTTGGTGGGAACTTTAGCCAGCGTTTTGCTTGCCTTAGGAGCTACTCTACTGCTGAAAGACTTTGCAGTGTAAGGGAAAAGAGAAAAATTACTATTGAAATGAAAAGAAAAATAAAGTATACTTAAATGTGTATCTTTTAGTAATCTTATATGATTTCAAGATTCTATTGAATTTTGGAAAGAGTTTATTTCTGAAAGGGGGAATAAGACATGACGACCTATAAAAGAGGAAAAGGAAATTTAATCGTCGGGATTTTATCAGCTCCCGCTGCTACTTTTTTCTTGTTCCTTTTGCTTGGAAATTTTCTTTCCCTTATGCTTACTATCATAATAAGCCTTCTTATTTTTCTTTCCATTTTATATATCACTATTTTTTCCGATAATATAAAATTTGTCATAGACGATGATAGAAAAACGATGAGTTATTATGAGAAGGGAAAACTTATCAAAGAATATCAGTTAAAGAATGCAGTGCTAACTTATCATATGAAGTTAGGGCATTCTTCTGTGATTGATTTGACTATCAATGGAGAAAGCATCGATTGTGAACCTTTGGGAAGAAATCAGTTTGAACGAATGTACAAACATTTACAAAAATTAGTCGGGGTAGAGCCGATAATATTAAAAGTAGGAGAGTGATAAGAATGCCAACAATGATATTGATTCCTATTGCCATTTGGATTATTGGGATTGGAATATGGTTTTTTATGAGGAAGAAGAACAAAAATGTAGTCGGAGAATATTTGATAAAATATCCGAATGCAGCTAAGATTTATGTAAGTCATGAGGGGCTTATTGTACAAAGTCAAACGCAAATCCTTGCAGTGAATGGAGAAGATCCTGCTGTCTTTACAGAAATGAAAGGCTATGGGGTCTATTGTAAACCGGGAGTGAATGTGTTGACGGTGGAACATTCTTCCACAAGACCGGGAGTTTTGTACAAAACAGTTACGAAAAGTACAGGAGGAGTGGATGTAGAAGTCGATGTTAAGGCAGAAACTGCATATGTTCTTACTTTTGACAAAGAAAGCGAAACTTTTAAAATTGATTTGAAATAAACAGAGAAGGGATTGTCTCAAAAGGAATAGTTTTGAGAGAGTCCCTTTTTATAAAAGTATTTTCACATGGATATCCTCTACTATTATTTTTTGAAAGCCGAGCTTATATTTTTGAAACTCGGTTTTTGTTATATTATTTTTTCATCTATAGTTTTATTTAATAACAAAAAATATAAAAATCATATTTAAAACATATCTATAAATTAGAAAAAAGTTAATAAAAAAATAACAAAAGTAATTTTTAATTTTTTCTTTGTTTACAATTATATTTGTTGTGTTTTAGTAATGATAAATAGAAAGGAAAAATAAATAGATTACAGTCAAATAAAATTTATTCCAAAAACAAATTTGCTGTGATATAATTATAAAATAATGTTATATTATATAGTGTTAAAGATAGTATAAAAAACAGTAATAATTTAAATAGTATCAGCAGTGGTGAAGAATATTTTTAACTATCTTAAGCTAATTCTTCAAGAAAGACAAAATTTATTACAAACATTAAAAGGGAAGAAATAATATAAAAAGACAATACAATCAATGAGGGGGAGTTATGGTTAGGAATCAGTTAAAGGAAGTGGAAAAGAATCTACGATATATTGCGAAAAGAAACAAAAGTATAAGCTTTTCCATAGGCCTTGCATTGCTGTATTTAATGTTGGGGATGAATGCATTTTCGGAAGAAATAGGAAAGGTGGAAGCAGAAAAAAAGGTATTCTTGGCAAGCAGACAGGAGATTGGGACATCTACGGATACATTGAGTGAAACGCTAAAACGTATCAAAGAAGAAAATGAGAAGAAATTAAAAGGAGCTAATTTAGAACTTATTCAACTTATGGAACAAGGAGATCAAGTTGTTAAATCTCCATGGGCTTCTTGGCAATTTGGGATAAATTATGTATATGAAAATGGAGGAAGCCGTTTTAAAGGGAGAGGAGATAAAGATAACTTATACTATTATAATAAAGTTTTCACCAGAGGAAATTGGAAGGAAAAAAATGCTTTAGATTCGATTGAAGGGAAAAAACCAAATGGACATCCTATTACTCCGGGAAGTGATTCTCAACATTCATGGAAAAATATTGATAATTCTTCAAGTGGTGGAATAACAATAGATAAAGATACTTCAATAGGTTCATCAACTAATGGAAATAGAAGTTGGGGATTAGTAGATTTAAGAGATTTGAAAGAACCCACTAACGAGGTTGAAGTGTTGGCTCGTATTTTTCCAAAGGAAGTAAAGAAAAATGCTGTTAATATTGATATTATAGAACCTAGTATTGAACCTTTAACAGCTCCAAAAATTAATCCAAAGGTGAATACTCCTTTGGATCCACCTCAAATAACAATTCCGGAGGTAGAGCCTGTTAATATTTCAGCCTTGACAATCAGAACTCCGGAAGCTCCTCAACCGGCAGGGGCTCCGACTATTAGTATTCCAATTACAGCCCCGGGAGATCCGATTCCTCCAAATATAGAGGTACAACCAGGAGAACCAACGCTACCGACAGCACCTAATATTACTATTAGTATTATTTCTCCGGAAATAAAAACATTGTCTATTGAAAAACCGACAACTGTCGTTCCACCAGAAATTAAATCTCCGGAAATAAAACCGGTAGATTTTACTGTGGATCCGGGAGGGGATTCTTTAAAGTATTCAAGTGATGATGATCATCAAGGATGGAAGAGCAGTTGGCCTAAAACAATAGATGTGACTGAATTGAAAAACAGAGATTATGTGTCTTTAACAAGAGATCAAAAAGATTCATTAATTCCTAAGGAGCAAGTAATCAATGTTACTGCAGAAAATAACAGAGCAATGGTTGTTGATGAAGTAAATAAGGATGGGATTACAGTAAATTTTCAAGGAACGATTCATTTACAAAGGAAGAAAAATGTAGGAATTGACTTACAAGGAACACATACAGGTTCTAAAACAGCACCCAGTATTGCAAATATTATTAATTCCGGAAAGATTATTGGAGAAGCTAAACACAATAATGCTATTAACGAAAATCAAATTGCTTTTGGATTTAATAATGCTGATGCCTCTAGAAATACTACAATGACGCATATGATTAATAAAGGAACAATTGAGTTAAATGCTCCTTCCAGTGCGGGAATTCAATTAAAACCGGAAGATCCTCATTATTGGCAACCGGATAATTGGGCTGCAGCTCCGTTACAAATTACTAAAAAAGCCACAGATAAAAAGATGGGACGAGTATTAATGAAAGCAGATAATCAAAAAGATATTAATCTTAAAGGTAGTAACAGTTTTGGAATACTCACTGTTTTCAATGAAGGTGTTCCTAAAAATTTATTTGCTAGTAGTTATCAATCCAGTCATGAAACTTTACGAAAAGAAAGAGAATACGACGGAGAACGTGTTCTCCCGGGAGGAGAAATTGGGCGTTCAGCTCTTGAAGATAGTAAATATACTAGTGGAATTTACAATACGGGGACAATTACTATTTCAGGAGATAATAGTATTGGAATTGGATTGCTTCAAGAAATTCAAGAAGTAAAAGTGGATGGTAATATCAATGTAGGAAAAGAAGATCCAAATCAAGAAGATGGAATATCTAATTTAAATACAAATGATAAAAATAAAGTAGAAAATGCAGTTGGAGTGTTTGCAGGAGTTCCAACCAAACCGGTAAAACAAGGAGAAAAGGATACTTTAATTGTAGATGGAAATGGAGGAAATATTGCAAGCAAACTTGTTGGAACAGAAACCATAGAATTAGGAGGAAACATTACTTTAGGAGAATTTGCAAGTTCCAGTATCGGTGCTTTGATAGGGGATACAGAAGTTACATTAGATGCAGGAAAAGTGAATGGAACTCAGAATACAGATCGAAAGTATAAACGAAGTGGAGATATTACTGCAAAAGCTTCTTCTAAAATTACAATAGGTGGAATGAAAAACTATGGATTTGTGGTAAATAACTCTGCACACTCTTCAACTTTTGGTTCAGAAGTAGATGATTTGATATATTCTCAAAAGAAAAATGAACATGGGCGTGGAAAAAATGCGGGAACAATTGATGTCACAGGAAAAGAGTCTGTCGGGTTTGCTCTTATTAAAGGAGGACATTCTGAAAACAGCGGAAAGATTCTTGTTTCCGGAAATGCAACAGATTCTATTGGATTTTATGGAGAAGAAGATCAATTTACCAATCAAGCGGGTGGAGAAATTAATGTAACATCAGCAGGCGAAAAAAATAAAGCCATTGTTCTAAATGGTAAAAATACAGCAAATGTCCATTTTATTAATGCAGGGAAAATAATTACTGGAAATTCTGTAAAAGGAAAAGAAAAAGTCGGAGTCTACGCTCAAGGAAAATACAAATTTGAGCACAATACTGGTGCAAATATGGAAGTAGGTTCCAACAATATTGGATTCTATGTTAAGGAGAATACAGGAACTGTTACTATAAAAGCTCCTATTGTATTATCTAAAAGTGATGGAGGAACAACCATTGGAGTTTATTCAGATGGAGAAGCCAAAGTAAATTTTGGGGAAAATTCTAAATTAGACATTGGAGAAGGGGCTGTGGGATTGTATTCTTCCAATGCTTCCCAATTCGATAATACTTTTAATTTTGAAAGTGGAAAAGATTTAAAAGTTTCTTTAGGAAAGAATGCTACTTTTGCGTTTTTCTCTTCCGATATAGATAGCTCTGTAAATCTTGGGAAATTTTTAAACAAGAATGCACATGAAAAAATTAATCTTACTAATTTTGGAGAAGGCGCAAGTTTAGTTTATGCAAAAAACAAAGTAACTGCTATTTTAAATGAAGATTATTCCATATCTAACTCAGGAAACAATAAATCAACAGCAATATTAGTAGGAACGGAAAAAGCAAAAGTGCAAGTAGCGGCAGGAAAAACTTTGGATACCGATACTCATATAGGATTGGTTGCAACACAAAAAGCTACTGCAGAAAATTTAGGACAGATTTTTACTAAGAGAGAGTCAGGAGTTGGACTCTATGCTTCAACTGCAACAGCTAAAAATGCTGCAAATGCTGCGATTAAAACATATTCCAAAGAATCTGTTGCCATTTTGGGAGAAAAAGAATCTGCTTTGGAAAATAATGGGAACATTCAATTAAATGAACAATCTTCTGTAGGAATCTATGGAAAAGATTCCAATATTACTCAAAAAACAGGTGGAAAAATTGAGTTATTGAAAAATAGTTCTGTAGGAATGTATGGGACGATTACTGGAGGATCTATTTCCTCAAAAGGAATAAAGAATGAAGGAGAAATTCTTGCTCTTTCGGGAAGTTCAGATTTTGGAAGTGCAGGAATTTATGCAACTTTAGAAAATTCTGCAAACCAAAGCCTTACAGTAGAAAACAGCGGAAATATTAAAATAGCTCAAAATTCCTCGGCAGGAATCTATGTAAAAAATGAAAGTAGCCAAACTGCAGAAAAATCTACAATCAATAACACAGGATTGATTGAAACGACGGGTAAAAAATCTGTCGGAATTATCAGTAAAAAATCAAAAGTTTCTAATAGTGGTAACAATCCAAGTGCTTCAAGTAATCCTAAAGGAATTCTTGTAAAAGAAGCCTCTTCTGCCGGAATCTTAGCTACAGATCATTCGAAAGTTTCCAATGGAGGAGATATTGAGCTTGCTGCTACTTCTGTAACATCTGCTCAAGAAGGACTTGTTGGGATTTCAGTGGATGAAAGTTCCACAGCGGAAAATACTGGAAACATTAATGTCAAATCTCAATACAGTACAGGAATTTCAAGTAAGGGAGGAAAGGTTTCCAATCAAAAAAATATTCTTTTAGAGAAAACAAATTCCGTTGCTATTTCTGCAACAGATGCCGATGTAAATAATACAAATCCAGCTAGTATTGAAGTGAAAGAAAAAGAATCAGTTGGAATTTATGCGAAATTAACTAAATCTGAGAATAAAACCGTTCATAATACCGGAAAGATCCTTTTAAATACTTTAGGAACGGGAATAGACGGGAAATCTGCTGCAATCTATGCTTTGTTGGATGGCAATGGAAGCGGAAAATTAACTACGAAAAATGAGGGAGAGATTACAGTTGGACATGAAAAATCAGTTGGAATTTATGCAGCTAATAAATCCGGACAAGGAAAAGAGAAATCAGAAGCCATAAATAGTAAACAAATTTCCATTAGTGCAAAAAATTCAGCTGGAATGATAGGAGAAAAATCAATCTTAAGAAATACTGCAACTGCTTCTGGAGAAGGGATTATCTTAACAGCAAACAGTACCGGAGGAATGATAGGAAAAGCCGAGTCTGAAGTTAAGAATGAAGGAATAATTGAAACGAAAACTGCTACTCCAGCTACTGCCTCTGAGGGATTGGTTGGAATTTCCTTAGATAAATCCAAAGGAGAAAATACTGCAAGCGGAACAATAAATTTAGATACCAAATATTCTACAGGAATGTACGGGAAAAATTCTTCTGATGTATCTAATAAGGGAAGTATCAAAGCGACAAAAGAGTATGCTATAGGAATGGCTGGAGATTCATCCACTCTTACGAATAGTCATGAAATTCTTTTGGAAGCAGCAGATTCTACAGGAATGTTTGGAAAAGACAATTCCACATTATTAAATGATATGAATGGAAAAATTACAGCTAAAAAAGAAAAATCAGTAGGTATGTTTTCCAAAAATAATTCGACAGAGGCAATCAATAAAGGAAACATTAAAACGGAAGGCGAATCTTCTGCCGGGATGTTTGGAGAAAAAGGAAAATTAAAAAATACGAATGAAATTCTAACAGAAAAAAAGACTTCTGCCGGAATGTATGCTAAGAATACGAATGCTGTTAATGAAAAAAATATTACAAGCAAAGGGGAATCCTCTGCTGGAATTTTAGTAGAATTAAGTGACAACAATTCCAATATTACGGGAGAAAACACTTCAAATGGAGTTATCACAACGAAAGGAAAGACTTCTGCCGGTATGTTGGGAAAGGTAGCAAATGGAGCAGGAGGAAGTGCTAAAATATCTTTGCAAAATTCAAATAACATTTTTGTAAATTCTGAGAAGTCAGTTGGAATGATGGTAGAAAATAAAGAAGCAAATTTCCCAAAAGAAAATATTATTGCAAAAAATACTGGAATCATCACTTTAGCAAACAATAAGACAGAAAGCATTGGAATGTTTGCAGATAAAGCAATAGGGGTCAATGAAAAAGAAATTCAGGTCAATGGAAAACAATCTATTGGAATGCTTGGAAAAAAGGAAGCAATGATTACAAATGAGGCAGCAGGAACAATCACTCTATCAGAAGAAAAAGGAATTGGAATGCTGGCAGAAGACAACAATACTGTTGCAACAAACAAAGGAAACATTCTTGCAAAGGGAAAAGAATCTTCTGGAATGTTGGCAAAGGCAAATGGAAAATCTGTTAACGAAAAAACAATTCAAGTCTCTGCAGAAAAAGGAGTTGGAATTTTTGTATCCGATACGGGAATCGGAGAAAATAAAAATGGTGCAGAAATTCATGTAAAGAACAAAGAAGGAGTCGGAATTTTTGCTCTTAATAATTCTAAGACAGGTTCAGCAATAAATTATGGAATCATTCGTTTGGGAGAAACAGGAGCAAGTTATGAATCTTTGATTGGAATGTTTGCAAAGGCGGAAAATAATAAAAAAGCTTCTGTAAAAAATGCAAGTGGAGCCAAGATTGTTGTTGATACCAAAAAGTCTGTAGGAATGTATGCAATCAATGAAGCTGTTTCTGTAGATGATGTGGAATTATCCAATGAAGGAAGCATTGAAGTCAATACAGAAGGTTCTGCCGGTATGTATGTTCCAAAGGCAAATATTTCTAAAGTGGGAACGATTATTTTATCCGAGGCTGCAAATGGTTCTTCTGCTGTTTATGTATCAAAAGCCGGAAAAGTAACAACAGATGGAGCTAAGATTCAACTTGGAAAGAAAAATCAAAATCAAGTAGCCTATTATGTAAATGGAAAGGACAGTGCTTTACAAGGGACAAAAATTGGTGACATTTCCGGTTATGGAGTTGGAGTATATTTACAAGGTAATTCTGCTATAGATGTTGCTTCTTTGACAGCAACAACACCGGAATTGGATTATACTTCTTCTCCAGAGAAAGGAAAAGGACTGATTGGTTTATTACTAAAAGGGGACACAAATATTTCTGCCTACAACAAAAAAATTGCAGTAGGAGATACTGTGGATGCTTCTGGATCAGAAAAAGCAAAATATGCCATTGGAATTTATGCAGATAAGCAAGGAACGGATACAAATCCATATAAGATTCCGACAACAATTCATGTAGGAGCAAAAGGAGTTGGAATTTTTGCAGATAAAGCAAGTGTAATTCAATACAATGGAAGTATGACATTAGGAGATGGAACTACTGCGGGAACAGGATTTTTCATCAGTCAAAAGAGTGGAAGCCTAGGAGCAAGTAAGGTGACTTTAGGAAGTGGAAGTATTACTTTAAATGGAAATGGAGGAGCTGTTGCTATTGTTTCTGAGGAAGGACATTTTGATGGAGGAAGTGCAACGATCAATTTAAATGGTTCCGGAGTCGGAGTTTATGGATTAAAAGGTTCTGTCATCAAAGTGGATAACTGGACGTTTAATAATAAAGGACATCAAGCGGAAGAAGTACGTCTAAAGGAAGGACAACTTGTTATTAATCCTACAAGTGGAGAAAAAACTTTAAAACCGAAAATGGTATTAAGTCATGTTATCAATGGAGAAACTTATCTGGAAAGTGGAAAAACAGTAAAAGCAGTGCAAGATTCTACATTAGCTGATCCAAATCCAAGAGAAAATATAGGATTGATGGCAGAAGGAGTTAAAAACTCCGCAACGCCTCCTACGGGAATCACTTGGAAAGATGCTAATTTTGAAATTGAAAATTATGGAACAATTGATTTCTCCAATTCCAAAAAGTCTACAGCAATTTATGCCCAATCAGCTAGAGTTAAAAATGATGGAAGCATAAAAGTCGGAGAAAGTTCTACCGGAATTTATGCAAAATATGACCCTAGCAGTCCTGCACTTACAGGAATTACGAATAAGGTAGAAGTAGAGGCAACTACGAAATCTGTTATTGAATTGGGAAATGAATCTACCGGAATGTATTTTGTAGATGCAGAAAAAGTAACAAATTTAGGTGGAAGTATTACTTCTGCTTCCAATGCTCTTAAGAATGTAGGTATTTATGTAAAAAATAAAGATAAAATTTTACATATGGACAATAAAGCAAATATTACTTTAGGAGATGGAGCTGTTGGACTTTTCAGTAGTGGAAAAGGAGAAAATGAAGCAGATAGAAATATTGTGAAAAATACTGGAAATATTACGGTAGGAAAGAAGATTACAGCTGGAGGTAAGATTTATCCTTCTGTAGCACTTTATGCTGAAAAAACAAATTTAGAAACAGATTCTAGTATAAAAGTAGGAGAAGATGGAATTGCTTTTTACGGAAAAAGAGCGAAAATCACTGCAAAAGGTAGTGTAGATTTTAGTACCAAAGGAGTTTTAGCATACTTGGAAGATCATTCTGAATTTACTTCATATTTAGGAGATTTAAGCTCTACAGAAAATACAATGATTTACCTAAAGGATAGTAAAGCCAATCTTGCAGGGTCAGGAAGTAATGTAAATATGACAGTGGCAGACGGATATACAGGAGCCTATATTGAAGGAAGTTCCAGCCTGAATGGAGTAAAAACCATTCAGTTAGGGAAAAATTCAAATGGACTTTTCTTAAAAAATGCTACTTTTACCTCAGAAGTTGAAGAAATTACAAGTGGTAAAGAGGGTGCAAAAGGAATTTTAGCTTTGGATTCTGACTTGACAAACAAAACAAAAATAAATTTAAGTGGAAATAATTCTATCGGAGTTTATTCCAATGCAACAGCTTTGAAAAATTTTGTCAATGAAGGAGAACTGACTTTGTCAGGAGAAAAAACGTTAGGAATTTTCTTAAAAGGAGAACAAACTTTTGAAAATAAGGCTAATATTTATGTGAAAGATTCTGTTGATGTAACAAAACCAAGTATTGGAATCTTTACAAAAGAAGGAAAATCTTCGATTTCCCATAGCAATGGAAATATTGAAGTTGGCTCAAAATCCATTGGAATTTATTCTCTAGTCGAAGCTGATGTGGCTATGAATGGTGGAAAACTTCAGGTCAAAGACGAGGGAATTGGGATTTATAAACAAAATGGAAAAGTGATTTTAAAAGGAGAGATTGAAGTTGGAGCTCATGTTTCTCAAGTTGAGAATACAGAACCGGTAGCAGTATATGGAGTCAATGGAACAGAAATTCAAGAGGAAGCCTCTAAGATTGAGATAGGAAAGAAATCTTATGGATTTATTTTAAGTAATACCGATGACAATAAAATCAATACATTTATAAATACTAATACTGGAACTGTAAAAATGGCTGATGAAAGTACTTACTTATATTCTTCCGGAAAAGCTAAGATCACAAATAACAGAAATCTTTCTTCCAATGGAGCAAATCGTTTGATTAGTTTCTATATCAAAGAGAAAGGAGAGTTTACAAACAATGGAATTATTGATTTTTCAAATGGAAAAGGAAATCTTGGAATCTATGCACCGGGTGGAAAAGCTACAAACAAAGGAACGATTCTTGTAGGGAAAACGGATGATATTGATCCTATTACAGGAAAAATTTACACCGATTTAAACAAAATTGTTTATGGAATTGGAATGGCTGCTGATAATACAGGAAAAATTTCCAATGAAGGTGAAATTCGAGTTTCTGAAAATAAATCTATTGGAATGTATGGTTCTGGTCTTGGAACTATAGTCGAAAATACAGAAAGTGGAAAAATTTACCTAGATGGAAGTAAGGCAACAGATAGCAATAAGATTGAAAGTATGACAGGAGTTTATGTTGACAATGGAGCTACTTTTACAAACAAAGGACTGATTACGACAATAGATTCTTATGCAGGACGAGATGAAAAAGTCAATGAAAATGTAAACGGTTTGGTAGGAGTTGCCGTAATGAACGGATCTACCTTAATAAATGAAGCAGGTGGAAAAATTTTAATTGATGCGGGCAACAGTTATGGAGTTATCATTCGTGGTAAGAGAGATGCTTCTGGAAATGTTGAAAGATATGCGGTTATCAAAAACTATGGTGAAATTAAAGTACGAGGAAAAGGAACTTGGGGAATCAGTTGGAGGGATGTAAAACCGGAAGAAATAGCGGCTTTGGAAGCTCAAATTAACAAAAAAATTACCTCTGATCCACCAAATCAAGAAATAAGACAAGCAGCAGGAACGGATAAGGAATTGGAAGGAATTAAAATTACTGTTGTAAATGGAAAGCCGATTTTCTCAAGAAATGGTATTGAAATTCCTGAAGCAGAAGTGGAACAAATTGGAAAATTGATTGGAAAAGAATCCAATCTTGGTTTATCTGACATTGGCTTCTATGTAGATACTCTTGGAAAAACAAAGCCGATCGATTTGGACGGGGGAACACCTCCTATTGATAGCCAATTAATCATTGGAACCGAATATTCTGAAATGACCAATGCAAAACAATGGCATGTAAAGGAAGGAGTCATCAAACCATTTTTAGAACAAATTCAAGGACGAAATTTCAAATTGAAATCCTTGGCAGGGTCTTTAACTTGGATGGCAACACCAATTTTAAATGCAAATGAAGAAATCACAGGAATAGCAATGGCAAAAATTCCTTATACTTCCTTTGTAAAACAAACAGATAATGCCTATAATTTCACAGATGGTCTGGAGCAACGATATGACATGAATGAATTAAATTCTCCTGAAAAAAGAATATTCAATTTGTTAAATGGTATCGGAAAGAATGAAGAAGTTCTTTTGACACAAGCTTATGATGAAATGATGGGGCATCAATATGCAAATGTACAACAAAGAATCCAAGTAACAGGAAATATTTTAGACAATGAGTTTAAATATTTAAAGCGTGAATGGAGTAATCCTTCCAAGGATTCCAATAAGATAAAAGTCTTTGGAACAAGAGGAGAATATAATACCGGCACTGCCAGTGTTATAGATTATAAAAATCATGCAGAAGGGGTAGCATATTTACATGAAAAGGAAACATTCCAACTTGGAAATAGCACCGGATGGTATACAGGATTTATCCATAATCAATTCAAATTTAAAGACATTGGAAAGTCCAGAGAAGAAATGTATCAAACAAAGTTAGGAATGTTTAAATCTATGGCGTTTGATCATAATAATAGCTTACATTGGACTATTTCCGGAGAAATGTTCTTAGGAAGAAGCCAAATGAATAGACGATATTTGGTAGTAGATGAAATTTTCCATGCGAAATCAAAATATTGGAGTTATGGATTTGCAATAAACAATGAAGTAAGTAAATCATTTAGAACAGGGGAATCTACTTTCATAAAACCTTACGGGGAATTGAAACTGGAATATGGAAGATTCCAAAAAATTAAAGAAAAAGATGGTGAAATTCGTTTAGAAGTAAAAGAAAATGATTACTATTCTGTAAAACCAAAAATAGGTGTAGAAGCCGGATATCTTCATCAATTTGGAAATGGAATTTCTTTCAAAACTAGTTTCGGTGTATCCTATGAAAATGAATTAGGTCAAGTGGCAGATACTAAAAATAAAGCAAGAGTAGCTTACACGAATGCTGATTATTTTGCTCTTCCTGGAGAAAAAGAAGATCGAAGAGGAAATCTAAGAACAGATTTGAATTTGGGCTTGAATAATGAAGCTTATGGAGTGACAGCAAACATTGGCTATGATACCAAAGGAAATAAGGTTCGAGGAGGGCTTGGTGTAAGAGTTATTTTCTAAAGAATTCCTATTCTTTCTTTTGATTCTTTGTCAAATCGTGTTGGTGAAAAAAACAAAATAATAAATTGCTATGTAAGGGGAGAAATCTTTTAGACTTCTCCCTCTTTTATATACTGTTAGGGCTTCTTCTGTGCGAGTTTTGAAAACTTTTGTAAGCATTGGAATTTTTTCAATAAGAAACTTACAATTTCTCCTGAAGAAATGTACTGCTAAAAAAAAATCGTCATAGTAACGCTTTTCCGATAGAGAGCTAGTTGATTTTTGAAAGCCGAGCTTGCATCTCCGAAGCTCGTATTTTGTTATCTTATTCATTTGTATATGGTTTTATTTAATAACAAAAATTACTATAAGTATATTTAAAATATTGATAAAAATTAGAAAAAATTAATAAAAAATAACGAAAGTAATTTTTAATATTTTCTTTATTTGCAATTATATTTATTGAATATTAGTAATGATAAATAGAAAGGAAAAATAAATAGATTAGAATCAAATAAAATTTATTCAAAAAATAAATCTACTGTGATATAATAAAAAAAATAATGTTATATTATATAGTTTTGAGGATAGTATAAAAAAACAGTAATAATTTAATAGTATCAACTGTGGTAAAGAATATTTTTAACTATCCCAAACTAATTCTTCAAGAAAGACAAAATTTATTACAGACATTAAAGAGAAGAAATAATATAAAAAGACAATACAATCAATGAGGGGGAGTTATGATTAGGAATCAGTTAAAGGAAGTGGAAAAGAATCTACGGTATATCGCGAAAAGAGATAAAAGTATAAGCTTTTCCATAGGTTTGGCATTGCTATATTTAATGTTGGGAATGAATGCATTTTCAGAAGAAATAGAAAAGATGGAAGCAGAGAAAAAGACATTCTTGGCAAGCAGACAGGAGATTGGAACATCTACGGATACATTGAGCGAAACGCTAAAACGAATCAAAGAAGAAAATGATAAAAAATTAAAAGGCACTCAATTAGAATTAGTCCAATTGATGGAACAAGGAGACCAAGTAGTCAAATCACCATGGTCATCTTGGCAGTTCGGAATAAATTATGTATATGCAAATGGAGGAAGGCATTTTAAAGGGAGAGGAGATAAAAATAAGAAATATCCTTATGAAGGGATTTTTACAAGAAGTAAGAGTATTTTTGGAAGAACAGCCTCTCCACAAACACCAGAACAAGAAGAAGTCTTAAAAGAACTATTAGTAGAATTAGGAGAATGGAGAAATGGAGATCCTAAATCTGCAATAAATAATAATAGAAATGGGGAAACAGAAAAATATGGTTTGTTAACTAGAAAAAGAGTAGAAGAAAAACCTTTTGGAATTCAAATAAGTGCCTCAATTAGACCAAAAGCAATAGATAAAAAAGCGCCTGATGTTCATGTTGGTGAAATTAGTATTAATCCACCAACACCAGGAGCAATACCAACACCACCGCAAGGACCGGCTGCTCCCAAAATTAAGATACCTTCATTTGCACCGGTGGCACCTAAAATAGATCCCCCTGATTTACCAGTACCACCTACTTTTGCAATAGTTTTAGGGGCAGATTGTAATGAAGGTTGTATTAGTGATCATATTACACCTAGACAAACTACAAAAGATGGATTTTTGGATTCAACTGATAATAAAAGTCAACAAAATATAAAGACCTTTCTGCATTATACATGGAGAAATAATAGATTAGCGGAAAAATCTTATGCTTTTAAAATGTATAAGGAAACAGATACCAAAAATTTACCTGCTCCAGATAAAGGAGATTCCAATACTTATAATTTTAATTCTTATAATTTTGGGAATGAATTTCCAAATCTTGTTGTTAACTCAGAAGGAACTGATAAAAATCATCAATATTTTTTTATTGGAGGTTCTAGATTTTGGGAAATAGATAATCATGGAGAAACAGATACTTTTGAAATAAGCAGTGGAAAAACTGTAAATCTTGGAGGAATACTTACTTTGGGATTAGTTTCTCAAGAAAATGGAGCAACACTTTTAAATAGTGGTACTATAACAGATAAAACAGAGAAAGATGATGGTTATATAAAAAATATGAAATACGATACTTCTGGAGAAGGAGTTGGAAAATACTTAACAATTAATGGTCCAACTGAAACTTATCAAATAAAAAGAAGCACAGATGGCTATGTCGGATATAAAGTAGGTATAGCACAAGTCGAAGAAAATAGTAGAAAAGGTTGGGGAGGAAGTTTAAAAATTGAAAGTCAGCAATTACAAAATGCAGGGATCATTGACTTTAGAGGAGAAAGATCTATTGGAATGTATATTTATCTTCCTAAACAAGCTGGTGATAGTAATTATGATCGTATGGTAACATATGCTAAAATGCTAAATTTACAAGGTGGAAATATATTACTAAGTGGGGCAGAAAGTTATGGAATGAAATTGGCTGCTCATTCTGATTCAAAAGCAGAAATGAAAAATACAGGAACAATAACACTGAGAAGAAACCCTGAGGGTAAGGACAAAGCAGATAACTCAGCAGCTATGGCATTAATGGTAGATAAATCTGTTAAAAATAAAGTAAGTCTTGATAAGGGAAAAGCTATAAATGAAGGTATTATAAATATAACAGATAATGTTTCAAATTCTCTTGGAATGTATGTAAATATTGATTCTGATATGACAAATAAAGGAGACATAAATGTTTCAGCAAATGCTGAGAAAGATGCTAGTGGAAAATATAAATTGAATGTAGCTATGAGAGCTGATCAGGTTGAGGATCAATATGCGACTACTTCAGAAAAAAAGACTACTGTTATTAATGAAAAAAATATTACTCTTTCTGGAAATGGTGCAGTAGGAATGTTAGCTAATGGTGGTGAAAGAGCACAGGCAGAGAATAAGGGAGTCGATGCTAAAATTGAAATCACAGGAAAAGATAATTATGGAATGTTAGCTACTAAAGGCGGACTTGTACATAACTCGAAAAATATTAATTTAATGCCTAATTCTAACAATTCTATCGGAATTGCCTCTTTGGAAAATTCAAAAGCTAAGAACGATGGAACGATAAATGTCAACAGTGAAAATGCAACAGGAGTATACAATGTAGGGAATTTTACGATGGGAGATAGCAATGCTTCTGTTACAGTAGATGGCAAACAATCCATAGGAATTTATGCAAAGGGAAGCTCAGGAGTAGAAACAAATTTATCGGGAGGAACAATAACTGCTAAAAATGGTGCAGTAGGATTATATTCCGATCAATCGAATATTAAGTTAAATAACAGTGGTAATAAACTTAAATTAATAGCAGAGGATGGGGGATTACTTTTTTATAATTATGAATCGGCAAATCCTACACAAGATACAGGAAAGTTTTCTTTAGAATCGGGTAATATCGTAGCTACAGTGAAAAAAGGTGGAACAGGGTTTTACTTAAAAAATGCAACAATAACCGAACAAGGAGGAATAACAGGAGTTCCTGAATTTTTAAATAAAATGTTTTCGGGAAGTTCTAGTACTAGCAATAAAATTAAAGTAGAATTAGATGATGGCGGAACTTTCTTGATTTTACATAAACCACAAGGTGGAAATATGAATTTGAGTAGTGTAGGAGCCTCTTCGTTGACGACTGCACTAGGAGATAAAGTTACTTTAGCTCAATCTGCTACAGGAACAGGGAAATATAAAGTGTATTCCGTTTACCGTGGAGGATTAAGCATTAATCAAGATGTAAATTTAGATAATGATGGAACAGGGACAAAACCTCTTGATGATTTCTATAAGGTTGATTTTTTATCTTCTAAAATGATGTTGGAAGAAAATCAAAAAATAACAGGAACAAAAGATGGACAAATGGCAATGTTCCAAGGAAATTTTGATGAAGGTTCAGAAAAAGGAACTTTGAATGATATCATAGTTACTAATAAAGGAAGCATTTCATTAAGTGGAAATAGCATTACAACTGCAGGAAATGAAAAAACAACGACAGCTATGGCTGGAGATTTTGCAACATTGACAAATCAAGGAAAAATAGAAGTTACAGGAAATAAAGGGATTGGAATCTTTGGAGCAGGAGGTTCTAAGGTATTAAATGATAATGGAGCTTCTATTAAAGTAGGTCAAGAAGGAGTTGCTTTATTTGGGACAAATAAATTAGGGGCTTCTACATTAGGAGATAAGAAAATTTCTTTAGAAAATAAAGGAAATATTACGGCAGTTGATGGAAAGAAAAAAACTTTTGGAATGTATGCACATAACGATACTAGTATTGTTGGAATTGCAGATTCCAAAATAACTAATGCTGGAACTATTGATTTTTCTTCTGCTGAAGAAAGTATAGGAATAGATGTCAAGAACAGTACAGTAAAGAATACTGGAAGCCTTAAAATGGGGAAAAAGGGAGTTGCATTGAATGCAGATGGTTCTGATATTACTTCTTCTGGAGATATTACTTTATCCGGAAATGCAATTGCATTTAATTTAAAGAATTTAACAGGAAGAACTTTAAATTTCACTTCAAAAGTTACAGTAAGTGGAAGTGGAAACTCTGTTTTTAATTTGACTGATACAACCTTTGATATCACTTCTTCTAATATAATAGAAAATTTAACAATGGTTGCACCAAATGGAGGATATTCATATTTTTCTTTAAATAATTCCAGTTTGGTTCAAAACAAAGATAAAAGTTTATCCGGAAATAAAATTACCCTTGTAAATGGAAAAAATTCGACAGTAGATTGGAGATCCAACATTAATATGACAGGGAGTGAAAATGTTGCTTTTTACATGAAAGGAACAAAAGGAGCAGATCCGGAGGTAAAAACACTTGCTGGAAAAACAATTATTTTAGGGAATAAATCCGTCGGGGCTTATGTAGAAGATGGAGCAAGAGTTGAGAATCATTCAGCAATTATTTTAGGGGAGAATGGAGCAGCACTCTATGCAAAAGGAGCAGGAAGTGCTATTACAAATGATGCAGAGCTAACGATTGGTAAAAACACAGTAGGGATTTATCAAGAAAATGGGGATCATGATAAGATAAGTCATACAGGAAAAATTCTAAGCGAGAAAGAAGAAGCAAAGGGAATTGTATTTAAAAAATCATCTGCAGCTAATTTTAAAAATGCAGGAACAATAAACTTAACAGGAGTTTCTTCAATAGGAGTTTATGCAGATGGAGCGGCACATACTTTTGAGAATGATGGCAATATTGAAGTAGGAGATAGTATAGAAGGTAAAAATCAAAGTGTAGCAGTTTATGTCAAAGATTCTGCTAAAGTTGTAAATAAAAAGAATATTAAGGCAGGAAAAAATTCGATAGGAATTTATGGCTATGCAGTTACTTTGGAAAATGCTTCCTCTCTTGAAGCTGGAGATGCAGGAATTGGAATTTTCTCACAAGGTGGAAATCTTGAGCTGAAAAATGGTTCAAAAATAAAAATAGGAGAAACATCAGGTAAAAATAAAGAAGCAGTGGGGGTTTACTATAAAGGAATAAACGGAACTATTACTAACAGTCTGACTTCTTTAGACATTGGAAAAGGTTCTATCGGGTTTGTAATAGGAGGAAGTGGAAATACTTTACAAAATAAATTGAATTCAGTCTCTTTGAAAGGGGATTCGATTTATACTTACAGTACAGACACGACTGGAACGATTAATGGAGAAACGAAAATTGCTTCCATAGGAGATTTAAACTATGGATATTATGTAGCAGGAAATCTTGAAAATAAGGCAGGAGCAGATATTAATTTTTCAAATGGATATGGAAATGTAGGGATTTACAGTGCATATCAAAGTGGAACAAATGGAGTAGCCAAAAACTATGCTAAAATTATAACTGGAAAAACGGATGTGGAAAAAGAGTTATACAGTATAGGAATGGCAGCTGGATATTATGATAAAGATAATGCTGCAAAGAATAAGATTGGTCATGTGATAAATGAAGCAACAGGGGTCATTGAAGTAACGGATGCAAATTCAATAGGAATGTATGCAGCTGGTCAAGGTTCCAGAGCAATTAACAAAGGGAAAATCATAGTAAAAGCTAAAAACGGAATTGGAATGTTCATAGCAGATAAAGCATATGGAGAAAATGCAAAAGATGGAGAAATTATTTTAGAGCTTGGAGCAGATGGAGCAATAGGTGCTTATGTAACAGGAGATGCCATTTTTAAGAATTATGGAAAGTTTAGCATTCAATCTAATAATTCTAAAGGGATTATTACTGCGGCTGGTGGAACTGCAGAACCTTATGCTGTTGACGGTACAGTAACAGGAACAATAGAGGATAATGGAACAGGAAATAAGAAAGTTCATAATGTAACTTCTACTCCTGGAGGAGATAAGGAATTTGGAAATGTTAAATTCAAAATTAAACCAGGAGTTACTACACCTACTGTAATTAAAGTAAATGGAATTCCTGTGGATCCAACACTTGTCAATACAGAAACTTCTGATCCAAATGCGACAGTAGAGATCAATCCGGCAAATCCTTTAGGAAATATAGCTCATTCTAAAAATCCATTCCTTGGACGAACTAATTTAGGGGCGGCTTCTAAGATAGGAATGTATATTGATACCTCGGGAGTAAACTTTACGAATCCAATAGAAGGATTAAGTTCGTTAAGTAATCTTAAAAAAGCAGACCTAATTATAGGAGCGGAAGCAGCAGAATACACAAATGCCAAAAAAATCCAAGTAGGAGAAAATATTTTAGAGAGATACAACAAAGCAATTAAAGATAATCCACAAATTGAAGAATGGAATATCATTTCAGGTTCTCTTACATGGGCAGCAGCTCCTGGACAAATGGATGCAACTGGTAAATTTAAGAGTATTGTAATGGCAAAGACAGACTACAAAGAATATGCTGACAAGAGCAATAACGCCTATAATTTCTTGGACGGTTTGGAACAAAGATATGATAAAAATACACTTGCTTCAAAAGAAAAAATGGTATTTAATAAATTAAATTCGATTGGAAAAAATGAGCAAATTATTTTAACCCAAGCTATTGATGAAATGATGGGACATCAATATGCGAATGTACAACAAAGAATCCATGCAACAGGACAAATACTGGATCAAGAATTTAAATACTTGAAAGAGGAATGGAGAACTGCTTCAAAGGATTCGAATAAAATCAAAGTATTTGGAATGAAGGGAGAATACTCCACAGATACAGCAGGAATCATTGACTACAAGAGCAATGCTTATGGAGTAGCTTATGTTGGAGAAAAGGAAACATTCAGATTAGGAAATACTACAGGTTGGTACACAGGTATGGTTCATAATACCAATACATTCAAAGATATTGGAAAATCGAAAGAAGAATTATTACAAGCAAAACTTGGAGTATTTCATTCAAAAGCTTTCGATGAAAACAATAGTTTGAATTGGACTATATCCGGAGAAGGGTTTGTAGGATACAATAAGATGAATAGAAGATTCTTAGTGGTAGATGAAATATTCCAAGCAAGATCGAGATACTGGTCTTATGGAATGGCGCTAAAGAATGAATTGAGTAAAACACTTCGATGGAGCGAAAACTTTAGTCTAAGAGGCTATGGAAGCGTGAAAGCGGAATATGGAAGATTCCAAAAGATTAAAGAAAAGAGCGGAGAGATAAGGTTAGAAGTAAAATCGAATGACTATCTTTCTGTAAAACCGGAAATAGGAGGAGAATTCATTCATAAAACATCACTGTCAGGAAGAAATTTCTTAAGTACCAAGTTGGGAATCGCTTATGAAAATGAACTGGGTAGGATGGCAAATGCAAAGAATAAAGCAAGAGTTGCTTATACAAATGCAGACTGGTTCGGAATTAGAGGAGAAAAAGAAGATAGACGAGGAAATATCAAAACAGATTTAAATGTAGGATTGGATAATGAAAGATATGGAATCACAGCGAATGTCGGATACGATAGCAAAGGAAAGAATAAAAGAGCAGGTTTAGGGCTAAGAGTTATTTTCTAATGAAATGTTCAAAGGGATTTTAGAGATTTTGGAAACAAAATCTTTAAAATCCTTTTTTCTATGTTAAAACATAAAATCAGTTTTGATAAAAAATACAGAAATTATTTTAAGAGGGAGCATTATAAAAAAACGAATATATTATAATTAAACAAAAAATAAAGATAGTTACTTCCAAAAATAAAAATATTGTGATATAATAAAAAAACAATATTGATATTATATGTTAAAGGATAAGTATAGTATAAAATAACAGAATCATATGAATTAGGGAGGAGCATTATGGTTAAGAATCAATTGAGAGAAGTAGAAAAAAATCTGCGATGGATAGCGAAAAGAAATAAAAATATAAGCTTTTCCATAGGTCTCGTATTACTATATGTCATGTTAGGAATGAATGCCTTTACAGAAGAAGTCAATACGATCGTAGCAACGAAACAAGAAATAGGTTTATCCACGGATAGACTAAGTGAAATGCTAAGACGAATCAAGGAAGAGAATAGCAAGAAATTAAAAGGTACTCAATTAGAATTAGTCCAATTAATGGAACAAGGGGATCAAGTAGTAAAATTACCTTGGTCTTCCTGGCAATTTGGAATAAATTATTTTTCTAACAATGGGACAGGAAGATATAGGGGAAGAGGAGATAAAGATAAAAAATATATTTTTAATGGGATATATACAAGAGAAAATTGGAAAGTGAAAAATGCAATGAATATTGCAGCAAGCAATGGACCAACTGGAAGCCCAATTACACTAGGAAATGAAAATATATCTTCTTGGCAAAATGCAAATAGTGATTCTTCAGGAGGAGTAACAATAGAAAAAGATTCTTCCATTAGTTCGGGAACTAATGGAAATAGAAGTTGGGGCTTAGTAGATTTAAGAGATCTGAAAGAACCAACCAATGAAATAGAAATACTCGCTCATATTTCTCCGAAGGAAGTTACTAAGCAAGCGATTTCTTTAAATATTACAGAACCAAGAGTACAAACTTTGGAAGCACCAGTTGTAAATCCACAAGTAAATGAGCCTTTGGATCCTCCTGAGATACTCCTTCCCAATGTTGAAAGTGTTGATATTAGTCCTTTAACTATTAATGCACCAGATGCACCAAATGCACCAAATGCACCGGTAATTAGTATAGCAATAACAGCACCAAATGCACCGGTGCCACCAGTTATTTCAGTTGAACCAACAAGTCCGAGTTCTCCAAGCGCTCCAACAATTGATATCAGTGTAGTTCCCCCTAGTATTACTCCATTAACGATAACTACTCCTGACAGTGTTGAAGCACCAAATGTTGTGTCACTGACTGTCAAACCGGTCGATTTTACAGTGGCTCCAGGTGGAGATTCTTTACAATATACAAGTGATAAAGATGATAGTTATGGAACAGCACATCAAGGATGGAAAGCTTCTTGGCCTAAAACAATAAATGTTACGGAATTAGCAAATAGAAATTATGTATCTTTAACAAGAGATACAGTTGATTCTACTATTCCAGCAGATCAAGTTATTAATGTTACCGCAGAAAATAACAGAGCTATGGTTGTGGATGAAGTTCAAAAAGAAGGAATAAAAGTAGATTTTAAGGGAACAATTAATTTACAAAGATCACAAAATGTTGGAATAGATTTACAAGGAACCCATCAGGGGAGTGCATCAGCTCCTTTAATTGCTAATATATACAATTCTGGGAAAATAATAGGAGCAGCAAAATCTGGAAGTAGTGCTAATAAAGAGCAAATTGCTTTTGGATTTAATAATGCTGATGGTTCTAATAATACAACAATGACTAATATGGTAAATAAGGGAGAAATTACATTAAATGCACCATCCAGTGCAGGAATACAATTAAAACCGGAAGATCCTCATAACTGGCAACCAAAAAGTTGGGATGCAGCACCACTTCAAATCAACAGCAGAACAACAAGTAGAGATAAAGGTCGAGTTTTAATGAAGGCTGATAACCAAAAAGATATAAATCTTAATGCTAGTGGAAGTTTTGGAATAGTAACTGTTTTCAATGAAGGGGTTCCTAAAAGATTATTTGTTGACGGGTATTCAGATTATGAAAATTTAAAATCAGAAAGAATCTATGATGGAGTAAGAGTTTTACCCGGAGGAGAAATTGGTAGATCTGCATTAGCTGATTCAAAATACACAAGCGGAGTATATAATACAGGAAATATAAATATTAATGGTGATAATAGTATAGGAGTTGGTCTACTTCAAGAAATTCAAGAAGTAAAGATTGATGGAAATATTAATATAGGAACAAAAGTAGTAAATCAAGAAACAGGTATTTCAAATTTACAAAATTCAGCTTCAAAAATTTATAGTACAAATAAAGTAGAAGAAGCTGTTGGAGTTTTTGCCGGAGTACCAACTATGCCAGTAAGAGTAGGGGAAAAAGACACCTTAATTGATAATAGTGGAACAGGAAATACTGCAAATAGCCTAGTTGGAACTGAAACAGTTGAGATAAATGGGAATATAAGTTTAGGAGAGCATGCAACTCAAAGTATAGGAGCCTTAGTTGGAGATACAGAAGTTGACTTAAATAAAGGACAATTGACTGAAAATGGAGTAAATAAAGGTTCTAATGTAGACCGTAAATTAAAAAGAAGTGGAGATATAACTGCAAAATCTAATTCTGTTATTAATGTAGGTGGAAAGAAAAACTATGGTTTTGTGGTGAGCAACTCTGCACATTCTTCAAAATTTGGGACTACAGTAGATGATTTAATATATACTACTGATAAAGCTAATCATGGAAAAGGAGTAAATGAAGGAATAATAAATGTAACAGGAGAAGATTCTGTCGGTTTTGCTATGATAAAAGGTGGAGATTCAAAAAGTAGTGGAACAATAAGTGTAAAAGATAATGCCGAAAATTCAATAGGATTTTACGGAAAAGAAGATAACTTTACTAACAGTGGAACAATAGAAGTAACTTCTGCAAAAAAGAAAAATAAAGCCGTGGTTTTAGATGGAACAAATGCTTCAAATAAAATGAATTTTACGAATACCGGAAATATTTATGTAAATACTCCAGAGAATTCTAATACAAATTTAGATGGGACAGGAAATATAGGGATTTATGCCCAAGGAAATTATAAATTAGAACATAATTCAGGGAAAGTAATTGCAGGAAGTAATGCTATTGCATTTTATGTAAAAAATACGACAGGAGAAGTTAATATTAAAGCCCCAATAGAATTAGCTAACAGTAAATCTGGAGGAACTACAATTGGAGTATACTCAGATGGAGATGCTAAAGTAAAATTCGGAATAAATTCTAATTTAAAAATAGGAGAAGGAGCGGTAGGTTTATATTCTTCTGATCCTACTAAATTTAATAGTACATTTGAAATTGAAACTGGAAAGACTTTAAATGTAGAACTAGGTAAAAATTCAACTTTTGGACTTTTAAATGGAAATAAAAATGTTACAAACTCGCTATTACTAAGTAAATATTTGAATAATAACTCAAATGATAAAATTAATGTTACAGCTTTTGGAGAAGGAGCAAGTCTTTTCTATGCAACATTAAAGGCAAAAGCTATTTTAGATGGAGATTATAAAATAACAAATGGAAATGCTGCATCAACAGCTGTTTTAATAGCAAATGATGGTTCATCTGTGGAAATTGCAAATGGAAAGACATTAGAAACAAATACGAATGTTGGACTTATTGCAACTAGAGGTGCAGGGGTAAGTGGTTTTATTTCAGTAGTTGAAAATAAAGGTACCCTTATATCTACTAGAGATGATAAGGGTATAGGAATTTATACATCTTATGCTACTGGAAAAAATAGTGGAACTATTACAATGAATAATAAAAATGCAGTTGGAATTTTAGGAAGTGTTGGCTCTAATTTAACAAACACCAGTAAAATAGAATTAAAAGGGATTTCATCAGCAGGTATATATGCAGAAAATTCTAATATGGAAAATTTAGGAAATACTTCTGAAATTATCGTAAATAAAGAAACTTCAGTGGGAATGTATGCAAAATTAACATCAGTGTCAAGTGTTGATAAAAAGGCAAAAAATGAAGGAAATATCAATATTAAGGCTGATGGAAATGGAAAATCAGCAGGTATGTATTCTAAAGTAGAAGGATCAAGTGTAAAATTAACTACTGAAAATACAGGAAAAATTGAAGTAGCTCAAAAAGCCTCAGCAGGAATCTATGCAAAGAATGAAAGTAGTCAAATTAATACGCAATCCATAGCAACTAACAGTGGTTTGATAAAAATGAATGAAGAAAATTCTATTGGTGTTACAGGAGAAAAATCTAAAATAGAAAACTCCGGAACCGGAAATAATGGAATTGAAATAACCGGAAAAAAATCAGCAGGAATTTTAGTAACTAAAGAATCAGAAGTAATTAATACTGGAAGAATTTTACTAGAAAATAATTCGGTTTCAAACTCTTCTGATGGATTGGTAGGAATTTCCGTTGATAATTCTTCCATAGCAAAAAATGATGCTAATGGAGAAATCAAAGTTAATACAAATTACAGTACAGGAATGTTAAGTTCCGGTGGAGATATCAAAAATGTAGGAACAATAAATCTTGAAAAGAAAGAATCAGTAGGAATGTATACTACGAATGCTAATGTGACTAATAGTGGAGCTGCATCAAAAGGAATTCTTATTAAGGACGAAAAATCAATAGGTATTTATGCAAAATTAAATTCCGGTTCAACGGCGGATAAAAAGATATTAAATAGTGGACTTATTGATATAGGTGGAACTTCAAAAGCAGGTTCAGCAGGTATATACTCTTTATTAGAAAATGGAACAAAAAAATTATCTACAGAAAATTCCGGAACAATTACCATGAACCAAAACTCAGCAGTGGGTATTTATGCAAAGAATGAAAGTATTCAAGATAATGCACAATCCACAGTAATGAATAACGGAAAAATTGAAGTGAAAAAAGAATCCTCAGCAGGTATTTTAGTAGAAAAATCTTCCGTAACAAATTCAGGAAGTGAAAGCAATGGAATAATGCTGTCTGCAATAAAAACCGCAGGAATTATAGGAAAAGATAATTCTGTTATAACAAATAGTGGACTTATTAAAACTGAAAATGCAACACCTACAAGTGCCGGTGAAGGTTTGGCAGGAATTTCTTTAAATGCATCAAAAGCTACAAATACATCCACCGGAAGTATTACCTTAGACACTAAATACTCAACAGGAATGTATGGGGAAGTAACTTCAGCATTGGTAAATGAAGGAACTATAACCGGAAATAGTAAAGAGCATATAGTAGGAATGGCAGGAGATGCTTCAACAGCAACGAATAAAAAAACTATTACACTAGAGGGAAAAAATGCAACAGGAATATTCGGTCGCAATAATTCAACTTTATTAAATGATACGACAGGAACGATTACTTTAAAAGAAGAAAATTCAGTGGGAATGTATTCCAGTCAAAATGCAGCTGTTGCAAAAAATCAGGGAACTATTATAACGGAAAAGAAAACATCAGCTGCTATGTTAGGAGATAAAGGAACCCTTGAAAATAATGGTTCTATAACAACAAAAGAAGAAACATCAGCTGGAATGTATGCTAAAAATACAAATGCAACCAATAAGAAAAATATAACAACTGAAGGGAAAACATCAGCAGGCATATTGGTAGAATTAGACGATTCTACTGGAGGCACAGTTTCCGGAACAAATGGCACAACAGGAACTATCAAAGCTAATAATGAAACATCAGCAGCTATGCTAGGGAAGGTAAAGGCAGCTGTAACAACTTCTACTGCTAATTTAACATTGACAAATAAAAATAATATTGATATTAATTCAAAAACATCAGCCGGAATGATGGTTGTAAATGAATCAGCAGCTGTTGGAAAAGAGAAAGTAAAAGCTGAAAATAATGGAACTATTAATTTAACTGCTTCAGCAACGAATGAAAAAAATATTGGTGTTTTAGCGGAGAAAGCCACTGGAATAAACACAGGTACTATCAATGTAAATAGTAAAGAATCAATAGGAATGTTGGGGCAAAAGTCTGCCAATATTACAAATAATAAAACTATTACCTTGATAGCAGAAAAAGGAATAGGAATGTTGGTGAAAGATGTAAATTCTATTGCTACAAATGAAGATACAATAAATGTTGATGGAAAAGTATCTTTAGGAATGTTAGGAGAAGATTCCGGAACTGTTAGGAATAATAAAACAATAAAAGTAACTGCTGAAAGTGGAGTAGGAATTTTTGTTCGTGATAATGGCAATGGTAAAAGAAGCGGAGTAGGAGAAAATACATCCACTGGAATAATCACTTTAGAAAATAGAGAAGCTGTTGGAATTTTTGCAAAAAATAATGGGCATTCTGATAATGCGAAAAATTCTGGAACAATTGACTTAGGAAAATCTGATGGAACGACAGTACATGAATCATTAATAGGAATGTTTGCACAAGCAGAAGCAGGGAAAAAAGCAAATGTAAAAAATGAAGGAATCATCAACGTAAATACAAAAAAATCTGTAGGTATGTATGCAAAAAATGATGCTGCAAGTATAGATGATATAATATTAAGTAATGAAAGAAACATCAATGTTAACTCTCAAAAATCGGCAGGAATCTATGCTCCTAAAGCAAATATTTCTAAAGTCGGAACAATTACTTTAAAAGATTCCACTGATACAAATGGTTCTTCAACTGTGTATGTTTCAAATGGAGGAAAAGTTGCCGATACAGCAAGTGCAAAAATTAACTTAGGGACTGTAAATCAAAACAGAGTTGCCTACTATATAAATGGAAAAGACAGTGCTTTAGCCGGAACTGATATCGGAAAAATTACAGGATATGGAGTAGGAGTATATTTACAAGGAAATTCAACAACAGATATTGCAAAATTAGATACTAATACTTCAAAATTAGATTATACAACTCGAGGAACTGGAGATGGAATAATAGGTTTATTATTAAAAGGGAATACTGATATTCAATCTTATACAAAAGGAATAAAAGTGGGAAATACTGTTGATGCAATTTCTTCAAGTGATAAATCAAAATATGCAATCGGAATTTATGCAGATGCACAAGGAACAGCCGGAGCTCCTTATAATATAGCAACTTCTATTATAGCCGGTAAAAATGGCGTAGGAATTTTTGCTGATAAAGACAGTAATATTCATTACACTGGAAATATGGAAATTGGAGATGGTACAGCTGCGGGAACAGGAATTTTTATCACAAAGAAAAAAGGTACGACAGGAGGAAAAGTCACTCTAGGCTCTAATACTATTACATTAAAGGGGACAAAAGGAGTTGTTGCAATTGCTTCTGAAGGAACAATATTTGATGGAGGGAATGCAACAATTGAATTAATTGGAAGTAATATTCAAGGTGTTGGAGTTTATGGGAAAAAAGGTTCTACTATTAATATTAATAACTGGAATTTTAAAAATAATGGTAATTCAGCTGAAGAAGTTCGTTCCGAAGAAGGGGGAGCTTATATTGATGCCAATAAAAATCTAAAACCAAGAATGGTATTGACACATGTAATCAACGGCGAAACTGCAATATCTGCCGGAGTAGAAGTTAAGGCTGTAGATGATGGATCCTATACTACTCAAGAAAATATAGGTCTTATGGCAGAAGGAATAAAAAATTCGGTTGCTCCTACACCACTTTCTGCTTGGAAAAATCCGGATTTCGAAATAGTAAGTGAAGGAACTATAAATTTCTTGAATTCTAAAAAATCGACGGCTATTTATACGGAATCAGCTAGAGCAAAAAATTCTGGAATAGTTAAACTTGGGGAAAATTCCACAGGTATTTATGGTATTTTTAAAGATGATACTCGTACCTATGAAGATGCACATGGAAATCCTAATAAACTTGACATTGTTACAACAGATAATTCTAAAATAGAATTAGGAAGCCGTTCAACCGGAATTTATTTAAAAAATGCAACAGATATTCATCATTTAGAGGGGAAAATAGAAGCCAATACTAGAGCAGTCAATACAATAGGAATTTATGCAATAAATGAAGAAGCTGCTCGACCTTTAAATATGAAAAACAAGATTGATATTAAATTAGAAAATTCTGCAGTAGGATTATATAGTAGAGGAAAAGATAGTTCTCATAAAAATAAAGTAGAAAATACAGGAAATATTACTGTAGGAGAAAAAGACAATAATGGTCCTTCAGTTGCTTTATATGCAGAAAATACGGATTTGACAAATAATTCTGATGTTACAGTAGGAAGAGATGGAATCGCTTTTTATGGAAAGAATTCTAAAATTGAGCTAACAGGAGGAGTAGTAAACTTTCAAAATAAAGGAGTATTAGTTTATTTGGAAAATTCCGATTTTATTTCTCACCTTGGAAATTTATCTTCTACTCAAAATACAATGTTGTATTTAAAAAATAGTACCGCAAAATTAGATGGAACAGGAACATTAGTAGATATGATAGTTGCAGATGGGTATACAGGAGCCTATATAGAAGGAAATTCAGTTTTAACGGGAATGAATTCAATTACATTAGGAAAAAATTCTAATGGACTATATCTAAAAGATGCGATAAACTTTATTTCCGAAGCTAAAAACATCGTAAGCGATAAAGAAGGAGCAAAAGGAATTTTGGCAATAGATTCTGGATTGACAAACAAAAGTAAGATTTCTCTGTCAGGAGATAATTCTATCGGTATTTATTCTAATGTAAGTTCGTCACAAAATATTGTAAATGGGGGAGAAATGAATTTATCCGGCAAGAGAGCTCTAGGAGTATTCTTAAAAGGAAAAAATGTTTTTGAAAATCGTGTAAATATCAATGTAGTTGATTCTACAGATGTTAATAATCCAAGTATTGGTATTTATACTACAGATGGAAGCTCAAGCATTACACATACTGTTGGAGATATTACAGTAGGAAAGGAATCAATTGGAATTTATTCTACAGTAGATGCTGATGTAAATATAAGTTCCGGAAAAATCCATGTCAAAGATCAAGGAATAGGAATCTATAAAGGAAACGGAAAAATGTCTTTTGCAGGAGATTTGGCAATAGATTCTCACAATTCTTCTCTCGGATTAAATACAGAACCTGTAGGAATTTATGGAATGGACGGAACAAAAATAGAAGATAAGGCAAGAAGCATTAAAGTCGGAAAAAAATCATATGGTTTCATTTTAAATAACAGCACAGATATTGCAAATGAATATACAAATACCAATACCGGAAATGTAAGCTTGGAAAGTGACAGTGTCTTCTTATATTCACAAGGAAAAGCAAATATTACAAACAACAGAAATATTAATTCTAATGGGGCCGATCGTTTAGTTGCTTTCTATATTAAAAATGGAGGAATTTTTAAAAATACAGGAACTCTTGATTTTTCAAACGGAAAAGGAAATCTTGGAATTTATGCTCTCGGATCTATTGCAACAAATGAACAAAACGGAGTCATTATTGTAGGAAAAACAGATGATATTGATCTGGCAACAGGAAGAATATATGATGACAAAGACAAGATTGTTTACGGAATAGGGATGGCAGCTGACAATGGTGGACATATCGTAAATGATGGAGAAATTAGAGTTTTTGGAAATAAATCTATTGCTATGTATGGAAAAGGTATGGGAACTACTGTTGAAAATACAGTCAATGGAAAAATTTACTTAGATGGAAGTAAAGCAACAACAACTGATAAAATTCAAAGTATGACAGGAGTTTATGTCGATGAAGGAGCTACTTTTATAAATAGAGGAGATATCAGAACAACAGAAGCTTATGCTGGTAAAAATGGAAAAGTAAATACTAATGTAAGCGGACTTGTTGGAGTTGCTGTTATGAATGGATCTACTTTGGAAAACCATGGAAATATCGAAATTGATGCAAACAATAGTTATGGAGTTGTTATTCGTGGAAAACGAGATACAAATGGTAATATAGAAAAATATGCAACAATCAAAAACTATGGAAATATTAAAGTAAGAGGAAGTGGAACTTATGGAATTAGCTGGAAAGATGTTTCAGAAAGTGATATTCGTGAATTAGAAAAACAAATTAACAGTAAAATTATATCAGATCCTAGTGGACATGAAATAGGTCAGGCTAGTGGAACGGATAAAGATTATGAAGGCGTTAAAATTACTGTTAAAGATGGGAAGCCTACATTCTCAAGAAATGGGCAACCAGTTTCCGAGAAAGAAATAGCTGAGATAGAAAAATTAATAGGTCCTAATCTTAGTCTATCTGATATTGGTTTCTATGTAGATACCTTAGGTAGAACCAAACCAATGGATATTGATGGCGGGGTTCCTCCAATCAATAGTCAATTAATTGTTGGAACAGAATACTCTGAAAAAACAAATGCAAAGCAATGGTTTGTAAAAGATGAGGTTATAAAACCTTTCCTAAATCAAATCCAAGGAAGAAACTTTAAATTGACATCTCTTGCAGGTTCTTTAACTTGGATGGCAACACCTGTTTTAGATAACCATGGAGAAATAGTAGGAATCGCTATGGCAAAAATTCCATACACTTCTTTTACCGATAAAACAGAAAATACATATAATTTCTCAGATGGATTGGAACAACGCTATGATATGAATTCTTTGAGCTCTACTGAAAAACAAATTTTTAATAAATTAAACGGAGTAGGAAAAAATGAACAAACATTACTAGTGCAAGCTTTTGATGAAATGATGGGACATCAATATGCCAATGTGCAACAAAGAATCCAAGCAACCGCTTCCATCTTAGACAAAGAATTGAAATATCTCAAGAAAGAATGGGATACCAAGTCAAAAGATTCCAACAAAATCAAAGCTTTTGGAATGCGAGGAGAATACAAAACGGATACTGCTGGAGTCATGGATTATAGCTCGCATGCAAAAGGAGTTGCTTACTTACATGAAAAGGAAACGGTGCAACTTGGGAATACCACCGGTTGGTATGCAGGTTTGATTCATCATGAATTTAAGTTCAAAGACATTGGAAAATCGAAAGAAGAAATGCTACAAGCAAAATGGGGAGTCTTCAAATCGACTGCTTTTGATCATAACAATAGTTTGAACTGGACCATATCTGGAGAAATGTTTGTAGGAAGAAACCGAATGCATCGTAGATATTTGGTAGTGGATGAGATCTTCCATGCCAAATCAAGATACTGGACTTATGGACTTGCGCTAACAAATGAAGTCAGCAAGACATTTAGAACCAGTGAATCTACTTTTGTAAAACCATATGGAGAATTGAAAGTAGAGTATGGAAGATTCCAAAAGATCAAAGAAAAGAACGGAGAAGTGAGACTGGAAGTGAAAGCGAATGATTACTATTCCGTAAAACCGGAAATTGGAGTGGAAGCAGGATACAAACATGATTTAAGCACAAGAGGAGCTTTGACAGCAAGAGTAGGAGTTGCTTATAGCAATGAATTAGGACGAGTTGCAAAGGGAAAGAACCAAGCAAGAGTAGCCTATACAAATGCGGACTGGTTTCATATCCGAGGAGAAAAAGAAGATCGAAGAGGAAGTCTAAGTACGGATTTAAATCTTGGATTGGAGAATGAAAGATATGGAATTACAGCAAATATCGGATATGATAGCAAAGGAAAGAATAAAAGAGCAGGTTTAGGTGTAAGAGTTATTTTCTAACAAAGGCAATATCACACAAGGAAGTCTTCATAGTTTCTTCAGACTGTAGACAAAATATATTTGTTTACAGTCTTTTTTCTACACTCTCTCTTTTCCAGAATTTAGTATACTAAGAATAGTTTTTTAAAATAGTATTTATGGAAAATTTCTTGACAAATCATGAATAAAGATTTATTATTAAATAGGAATTCAATTTTGTAAAGGATTTGTAAAAGAGAAAAAGAGGTGTGTTATGGCTCAAGTTTTAAAGGAAGAAGTGAAAAATAGGATTCTCAGTGCAGCGGAAAAAGTGTTTTATGAAAAAGATTATCGAAGTGCCAAGCTCACAGAGATTGCAGAAGAAGCCGACATTCCTGTCGCTCTTATCTATACCTATTTTCCAAACAAAGAAAAACTGTTTGAGGCAATTGTAAGTTCCGTATATTTAAATTTTGCTCCCGCTTTTGCAGAAGAAGAAGCTTTGGAAGAGGGAACGGCATCGGAAAGATTTGATGAAGTCGGAGAAAAATATATTCATGAATTATTAAAAGAACGTAAAAAGCTTATTATTCTGATGGATAAGAGTTCAGGAACCAAGCATGAGAAAGCAAAGGATGAATTGATTGCACAAATGCAAAAACATATTGAAGTCAGCTTTCAAAGGCAAGGCAAAGAGAAATACAATCCTATGCTCGCCCATATTCTGGCAAGCAATTTCACAGAAGGACTGCTTGAGATAGCAAGGCACTATCAAAGCGAAGAGTGGGCTAAAAATATGTTGAAACTGATGGCACAATGCTATTATAAAGGGGTAGAATCCTTATAATATAATCAAAATAAATATCATAAAAGCAATGTTATAGATCTTATCATTCTCACTATAGGAGGCTATCTCAAAATACTGTCCCCCTGATCTTGGACACAAGATTAGAGTGCAGCATACAGTACGTATTCTGAGAGAGCCCCTTATTTTAAGAGATAAAAATGAATTTAAATTCAATATTATTCAATTTTGAAAGGAGAGCTTAGTATGTCTGAAAAGGAATTCAGAAAAAATGTTGTCGGCAAAAACACTTTATCCAATTTAACCTTAGGATTCAAAATAGTGTTTGACTTAATACCGCAAGTATTACTTGTTTATTTAATCAGTTTTTTAATTACGAAGAATATAAAAATAGAAAAGCTGAAATATATTTTTTCACTAATGTGTCTATCTTTTCTGTTAAAAGGAATGTTTTCTTATTTTTCTACAAAACTTGCACATGAAAAGGCTTATGAAACACTGACAAAGCTTAGACTGAATATAATAAATCATCTGAAGAAACTGAATTTAGGATTTTTCAAAGAACATAATACCGGAGAACTGACCAATATTATGCAGCACGATGTGGAACAGGTTGAGATTTATCTCGCTCATGGTCTCCCTGAAATCATGTCAGTGACCCTTCTTCCAAGTATTATTTTGATAGCGATGATTTTTGTGGATTTCCGCCTTGCACTTGGAATGATTGTCGGAGTTCCTCTGATGTTTTTGGTAAAGGTTCTTTCTCAGAATACGATGAATAAAAATTTCGGGATTTATTTTAATCATGAAAACAGAATGAGAGAAGAACTGATGGAATATGTGAAAAATATTTCCGTGCTTAAGGCTTTTGCAAAAGAAGAAGCAATCAGTGAAAGAACATTAAAGACAGCAAGAGAGTATGTTTATTGGGTGAAAAAAAGTATGGGAGCCGTTACCATTCCCATGGGACTCATTGATATTTTCATGGAAATTGGAGTGGTTGTCGTTATGATTTTGGGAAGTATCTTTCTTTACCATGGAGATATAACAACAGCTAAATTTATTCTGGCAATTATACTATCTTCTGCATTTACCGCCTCTATAAGCAAGACTGCTACTTTACAACATTTTTCAATTGTTTTTAAAGAATCCCTCAAGGCAATCGGAACAATTTTACTTCTTCCTCTTCCAAAAGAAAAGAGAGAGGAAAGCTTGGAATTTGGGGAGATAGAATTGAAAGATGTGAACTTTGCATATAAAAAAGATAGTTTTCAATTAAGAGATATCAATCTTATTTTTAAGAAAAATAGTCTGAATGCTTTCGTGGGAGCAAGCGGTTGTGGAAAAAGTACCATATCCAATTTACTGATGGGATTTTGGGATGTCGATAGCGGAGAGATTAAGATAGGAGGGAAAGAGATAAAGAAGTATACTCAGGAGAGTATATCCGCCTTGATAGGAAGTGTTCAGCAGGAAGTTATTCTTTTTGATTTCAGTATTTTTGAAAATATAGCTATCGGGAAAGCGGGAGCCACGAAAGAAGAAGTGATAGAAGCCGCACAGAAAGCGAGGTGCCATGATTTTATAAAAAGATTGCCAAATGGATATGATACAAGAATTGGAGAAATGGGAATGAAACTTTCGGGAGGGGAAAAACAAAGGATTTCCATTGCCAGAATGATACTGAAAAATGCCCCTATTCTTATACTGGATGAAGCAATGGCAGCAGTGGACAGTGAGAATGAAAAGTTCATTAGTGAAGCCATTGACGATTTAAGTAAGAACAAAACTGTCATTACCATCGCTCATCACTTAAATACAATTAGAAATTCGGATCAAATTATTGTTATGGATAAAGGGCTTGTTCTCGATACAGGAAGGCATGAAGAACTGATGAAGCGTTGTGATTTTTATCGTGAGATGGTGGAAGCTCAAAACAAGGTCGACAGATGGAATTTGAAAGAGGTGATAACAGAAAATGTTTAGGGAGATGTTAAAACTGCTTACCAAAATAGGCAAGAGAGATTTAGTCATATCAAGCATATTTTTTGCTCTCTATGGACTAAGTTCCATCGCTATGATTGTTATTGTCTTTTCTATCCTCTTCCAAATCTTTGACGGAACAAGTTTAGAAAGACTATATCAATATTTTATTGCGATTGCAGTGCTTGTTGTATTCAAAGGCATCTGTAATATGCTTGCGGATATGAAAAAGCATAGTGCGGGTTTTGATATTGTTCAGCAGATTAGAGAACAAATGATTATTAAGCTGAAAAAATTCAGTTTAGGATTTTATAGCAAGGAAAGACTTGGTGAGATAAATACAATACTTCATAAGGATGTTGACAATATGTCTATGGTTGTGGGGCATATGTGGTCAAGAATGTTTGGAGATTTTTTAATAGCGATAGTAGTATTCATCGGTCTTGCAAGCATTGATATAAAGTCGGCACTGATCATGGCAGTATCTGTTCCTATTGCACTTGTATTTTTAGCGATGAGCATAAATCAGTCCAAGAAAATCGAGAACAAAAATAATTCCGCTCTTTTGGATATGGTCAGTTTATTTGTGGAATATGTTAGAGGGATACCTGTATTAAAGAGCTTTTCTAACAATAAAAGTTTAGATGACGAACTGACAGTAAGAACAAGGAAATTTGGAGAAACAAGCAAAGCAGCTTCAAGATTTAAGGCAAAACAATTATCCATATTCGGATTTTTACTTGATATGGGATATTTATCGCTTCTTATATCGGGAGTTGTATTGGTAATAAACGGTAATCTGAAAATATTTCATTTTCTTATCTTTGCTGTGATTTCAAAGGAGTTCTATAAGCCTTTTGCCTCGATGGAACAACATTATATGTATTATATCTCGGCAGTAGATTCTTATGAACGATTAGGAAGAATTTTATATGCAGATGTCATACCGGATAAGATAGACGGTATTATTCCAAAGAGGAATAATATAGCCTTTGAAAATATTGATTTTTCTTATGAAAAAGATGAGTTCAAAATGGAGAACTTGAGCTTTGATATTGATGAAAACACGATGACAGCACTTGTTGGAGAATCAGGTTCAGGTAAGACGACTATAACAAATCTGCTGTTAAGATTTTACGATGTAGAGAAAGGAAAAATTACACTTGGAGGAATTGATATAAGAGAAATTCCATATGATGAACTTTTGGATCGTATCAGTATTGTTATGCAAAATGTACAGTTGTTTGATAATAGTGTGGAAGAAAATATCAGAGTAGGGAAAAAAGGAGCAACAAAAGAAGAAATCATGGAAGCGGCAAGGAAAGCAAGAATACATGACTTTATTATGAGTTTGCCGAAAGGATATGAAACGGATATTGGAGAAAACGGAGGGCTGCTTTCAGGTGGGCAAAGACAAAGAATATCTATTGCAAGAGCTTTTCTTAAGGATGCCCCAATTTTAATTCTGGATGAAATGACAAGCAACGTTGACCCTATCAATGAATCTTTGATACAGGATGCTATCACGGAACTTGCTAAAAACAGAACGGTTCTTGTGATTGCTCATCATTTAAAGACTATTCAGAAAGCCGACCAAATTCTTGTATTTCAAAAAGGCAACTTGCTGGAAAGAGGAAAGCATGAAGAGCTTTTGAAAAAAAATGCTTATTATGCAAAATTGTGGAAAGCACAGTATGAGGGATCCATACTTTGAAAGAGCGGGGGTATTGTAGAAACAGTATCTCCTTTCATGAAAAAAGGAAAAAAGATAGGATGAGCAACTTTGGTAAAAGTAAAAAAATTCGGCTAAATATTGAATATTTATTCAAATTTAAAAAGGAGAAAGGAGAAAATGATGAAAAAAATAGCAGCCATATTTTTTTTAACAGGGACTGTCCTGTTTGCCGGAGAGATCACTCTGGAGGAAGCGATTGCGAGAGCCTTGAAGCACAGTAGAGAAGTGCAAATTGCTGAAAAAAAATTCCTCTCCTCCAAAATTAAAGCAAAGCAAGCCATAAAAAAAGCTCTGCCAAGCCTTGTATATTCAGGAAGCTATCAGCAAAGTGAATATGAAAGAATGCAGGCAAAAAACAGAACGGAAAAGCAAGGAGAAAAGATAGGCTATCGTCAATCCGTTACTCTTACACAGCCTCTCTTTCAAGGAGGAAGTATTGTTGCCGAAATACAAGGAGCAAAGTATTATGAAAGTCTTTTTGAAATAGAGTATCTACAGAAAAAAATAGAAACAAGATTAAAAACCATTCAAATCTACTCTCATATCATAAGAGCCAAGAAGGAATTGGAAGCCTTGAGATATTCAAAAAAACAATTGGAGCAACGATATGAAAAACAGAAAGTACAACTTGAGCTGCAACTGATTACAAGAACAGATTTATTGAAAACGGAATATCATCTATTATCGGTAGAATCTCAAATGGAGAAGGCAAAAAATGAGATAGAAGTGCAAATGGAAAACTTAAAAATTCAAATGGGACTTTTTAAGGATGAGAAAATAGAAATTCAGGAATTTTTTGTTCCCAAGCAATGCAGTGCCAAGATTGATTTTGAAAAGGATAGGAAACAGGCAATGGAAACAAGTATGTCGGTATTGTCGGCAAAATATCGACTGGAAATTGCAAAAGCGGAGCAAAGGGGAAGAGCGGGAGAAATGTTGCCTGAAATCAATCTCTTTGCAAGTTATGAAAATGTGGGAGAAAGAAGAACTTTCAATCAAAGTAGGAAAGACATGGAATGGATTGGCGGTGTGGAAGTTCGTTGGAAGCTTTTCTCTTTTGGAAGGGAATATGATAGCTACAAAGTTGCGACTTTGGAAAAGGAGGCACAAGAATTTTCCCAAAAAGAAGTAGAAGACTCTCTTCGCTTGAAACTTCGAAAGGCTTATTTGGACTTATGTCGTTTGGAAATCTTGCGAGACTCCAAAACGAAAGCTTTGGAAACGGCAGAATTGAATTTTCAAATGGAACAGGAAAAGTATGATGCCGGTCTGATTTCCGTAGTAGATTATTTGGATTCCGAAAAACAGTTGCGAGAAGCTAAAGTCAGCTATTATCAAACAGAATTGGAGTATTATTATGCATTTGAATATTATCAATCATTGTTAGTATAGGAGGAAGCTATGAAGAAAATAATCATAAGGGGATTGCTGCTCGGAATATTTTTGTGGACAGCCTGTGAAAAGAAAACGGAGGAGGAAGTGAATACTCCTGTCAAAAATGTTGTCAGTGAAAGAATCACATTCCATGAACTCTTCCAAACTTTTGAATCAGATGCCGTTTTGGAGCCGAAAGAAAAGGTAAGACACAGCACGGAAAAGGGAGGAAGCATTGAAAAGATTTATAAAAAAAATGGAGATTTTGTGAAAAAAGGAGACTTGGTCATACGTTTTTCGGATGCGGGAACCAAGGCTTCCTATTTACAAGCTCTGGCAAATTTACAAAGTACAAAATTATCTTATCAAATTGCAGAGGGAAACTATCGTAAATTTCGGCAGTTGTATGAGAAAGCTCTGGTATCTCATTTGGAGTATGTGAATTATGAAAATTCATATGTGGCAGCCAAAGGACAGTACGAGGCTGCAAAAGCTTTGTTCCAAAGTGCAAAAAGTGATTATGATAAATTACAAAGACGGGCGGATATTAGCGGAGTGATTGGAAATTTATTCGGAAAGGAGGGCAATTATGTCAAAGCGAAGGAAGAGGTTTTCACTGTTTTGAACGATAGTGAGATGCAAGCTTACATCGGATTGCCGGGAGAATATGTTTCCAAGCTGGGAGAAGGCAGTCACGTAAAGCTGTGGGTAGAAAGTTTGGGGAAGGAATATGAGGCGACGATAGAAGAAATCAATCCGATAGCGGAGCCAAATACAAAGAACTTTATGACAAAATTGCTACTCTCGAACGAAAGAGGAGAGCTTAAGGATGGTATGTATGCTTCCATTCAGCTGCCGGTCGAAAGGAAAGAGGTTTTATCCGTTCCAAAGGAAGCAATTTTTATTCGAAATTTAATCCCCTATCTTTTCAAAATTGTGGAGGGAAAGGCAGTCAGAATCGAAGTCCAAACAGGAGCTGAAAGCGGAGAATATACAGAAATCATTTCCGAGGAGATTCAGGAAGGAGATCGAGTTGTCGTAAAAGGATTATTCGGTTTGCAGGATGGAGAGGAAGTACGAGAAGAGAGGAAAACTCATATGGGGGAAGGAAAAACGAAGAAAGGAGAAGAGCTATGAAATGGATAGAAGTTTCGATACGAAAACCGATTGCCGTCAGTATGATTTTTTTAAGCTTATTTCTTTTAGGACTCTTTTCTTTGTTCGATATGAAAACGGAATTGCTGCCCAATATGGAATACCCTGTGGTAAAAATTACAACACACTGGCCGGGAGCATCCGCACAGGATGTGGAGAAACAAATCAGTAATAAAATTGAAAAAGTACTTCCGAACATCGAGGGAGTCGAGAATATTTCTTCCAGTTCCAGCTATGAAAATTCTTTGATTTCTGTCGAATTTGAATATGGGACGAATATCGAGAATAAGGTCATGGAAATTCAAAGGGAAATCTTTCAAATTCGAAATGACTTACCGAATTCCGCCAAAAATTCATTGGTGAAAAAAATGGAGATGGGAACGGGAGCCTTTACTCTCTTTTTGACCTTTACTTCTCCGAATGAAAAAGAATTGTCTTCCTATCTGGAAGAGCATGTAAAACCTAATTTGGAAAGCATTCCCGGAGTTGCGGAAGTGACTATTTTAGGAGCTCTTAAAAAGCAGATACAAATCCAAGTAAATCCGATTACATTGGCGAACTTTAATCTAAGTCCTATGGAGCTTTATCAAAAAATACGAGAATCCTCCGTGGTCTTTCCTATGGGTACTCTGATGAATGGAAGAGAAGAATACATGATTCAAGCTCTTGGAGAGTTAAAAACTGTTTCAGAATATGAAAATATTATTCTTCATGCCAATGGAAATACTCTTCGTTTGAAAGATATTGCCAAAGTGGTCATTTCTCAAGAGGATGTCATCAATCTGGGCTTTCATAACGGAAATCCTGCTACCACAATAGCCATTTCAAAATCGGCGGACGGAAGCACTGTGGAAATCAATCAAAAGATTATGACACTTCTTCATAGAATGAAAAAGACCATGCCCTCCAATATGGAATATAAAAAGATATTTGATTCCGCAGACAGTATTCAAAAATCAATTTATACCGTTGGAAAAAGTGCTTTGCAGGGATTGCTTTTAGCAAGTCTTTTTCTCTGGCTTTTTTTGAAAAATAAAAAGGTCACCTTGATTATCACAATTGCTTTTCCTCTCGCAATTTCGATTACTTTTTTTCTGTTGAAAAGAATGAACGCCACTTTGAATTTAATTTCTTTAATGGGGCTTGCTATCGGAGTGGGAATGCTTACAGACAATGCTGTGGTTGTCGTGGACAATATTTATAGACATGTTCAGGAAGAGGAAAAAGATGTGAAAAAAGCTTCTTTTATCGGAACAAAAGAAGTTTTTTCTTCGATTCTTGCCTCCACTCTCACGAGTGTCATCGTCTTTCTTCCGATTGTTTTCACGGAAGGAATTATGAAGGAAATGTTTCAAGAGATGGTTTGGGCGATTATTTTTTCCAATCTTGCCGCCCTTATCGTGTCGCTTAGCTTAATTCCCATGTTATCCGCTCAGTTCTTTGACAGAAGAAATCTCTTACAAAGCGGAGGGAAATATTTTCGCAGAGTCCAAAAAATATATCAGAAAATCTTGAAATTCTTTTTAAAATATCGAGGAAGAATGGTTTTGGCTTCTTTCTTTTTGAGTTTTTTCATTATCGGAGCGGGGCTTCGTTATATCAGATTCGCCTTTATGACGAAACAGGATTACGGATACTATTCTGTGATAGCGGAATTTAAGAAAGGAAGTGACTTGGAGAAAATAGAAGAATTGAGGAGGAGAATGGAAGATATTGTGAAAAAGGAAGCACATACGAAAAGTTACTTTTCCATTCTTCAAAAACGGGAAGGAACCATTTCTTTAAATGTTGACATTGGCTCGAAAGGAGAAAGAGAGAAAAGTCTTTTCGAGGTGGTGGAAACAGTTCGTCGAGAAATAGAGAAAATTCCCGATATCAGAAGCACTTTTTTCTATGAATATGCGAAAGGGAAACCGAAGAAAGATGTGGAATTTCAAATGATAGGGACGCAACCGGAGAGTTTGAAACGAATTGCTTATCAAATGCAGGAAAAACTTCCGAAGATACAAGGAATTTCCGATATCAGCTCCAGTCTGGATTCCGGTGGAAAAGAAATACAAATTTTATTTCGCAGAGAAAAATTGGAAGCTTTGGGAGGAGATGTCAGAAACTTGGAGCAAAGTATCAGTTATTTTCTACTGGGAGGCGATCGGAACAACAGCATCAGCATCAAAGACGGAAATGAAGAAGTGGAAGTATTGATTCGACTTCCGAAAGAAGCCAGAAAATCTTTGGAACAATTAAAAAATCTGAAAGTAAAAATAGCTGAAAAATCCTTTGTGAGTCTACAGGAAATAGTAGATTTTCAGGAAAGCGAACATTCTCTCAGCATTGATAAAACAAATAGACTGTATCGAGTGAGTCTCTATGCAAACGATGCGGGACGGGGAATGCGAAAGATTCAGAAGGAGTTTGTTCGTATTTTTCAGGAAAAAAATCAGGACTCCTCCATTCAATATCGTTGGGGAGGAGAGGCTGAAAAAATGCAGAAGATGATGAAAGATTTACTGCTTACTTTTTTTCTTTCTCTATTTCTGATTTATGCTCTGTTGGCAGCCCAATTTGAAAGCTTATTGTTTCCTTTCCTTGTCATGGGAAGTATTCCATTTGCTTTGGTCGGTGTGATTCTTGGTTTCTTGATTACAAGACATACCATGGATGCGGTAGCTATGGTTGGAATTATTTTGTTGATTGGAATTGTGGTAAACAATGCCATTGTCTTACTGGACTTTATTCAGCAGGAAGAAAAGAAAGGAAATTCCCGACAAGAGGCAATTCAAAAAGCTTGCAGTCTTCGTTTACGTCCGATTTTATTGACAAGCCTTACCACTATCTTTGGAATGCTTCCTCTCTCATTGGGATTGGGAGAAGGGAGTGAAGTCTATCAAGGACTGGGAATTTCCGTTATGTTCGGAATGACTTTCTCAACCTTTTTGACTCTTTTGTTGCTTCCGGCAAGCTATGAATGGATAGGAAGTCTGAGAGATAGAATGAAAAGAGGAATCAAGACTTCGGAAGAAAACTGGAAATGAAGAATTGTATTGAGCTCAAAATCTTGGGCACAAGATGAAGGTGAAGACAAATAAACAGTATAAAAGCTTGGATAGCAGATAACACATGCTAGAAGGTATTTTATTCTTAAGGAAATTATAACATGAATTTTAAGATTTCTTTTTTGAACAAAGAAAATGAAAAAATACGTTTAGAAT